>NZ_JACHCN010000044.1 GCF_014205795.1 Rhodanobacter sp. MP7CTX1 | reverse complement strand
AACTTTACGCCGCCAGCCACTCTTTATCTTTTCAGCTCCCGACAATGCCGATCATCGAAAGGTCGGGCCAGGGTCGCTTATTGCACGTTGGTATCGATGATGTGACACGTTGCGATAAATCGCTCGAATGGCACGATCCGTACGGCGCTATGATTGACGGGTAGCCGATCCAAGAACCATCGCGGAGGAAACCTTCTTATGCGACCCGACATGACTCCTGGGGCCACCTTCCCCGACTATGAGCTGTCCGATAACACCGGCACACATCGCAAGCTCTCAGACCTGCAGGCAGAGCAGCCGCTGGTGCTGGTTCTGAGTCGCGGCGGTTACTGCCCCAAAGATCGTCGGCAGCACGAAGGGCTTGTTCAATTGCATCGCGAGCTTGAGGTCGGCTATTGCCGGCTGGTCACGATCAGCACCGACAACATCAGCGAAACCAATGAATATCGCAGCGGAGTGGGCGCCCACTGGCCCTTCTTGTCGGATACACGGCGTATCGTACAGAAAGACTTGGACATCGCCGAATACACCGACCCTGTCCACAATCCGATGATCCCTCACACAATCGTTCTCGAGCCAGGTCTTGTCATCTATAAGATCTACAACGGCTACTGGTTCTTCGGCCGTCCCACGATGGAAGAGTTGCGCCAGGACATGCGAGCCGTGTCAAAGAAATGTCGGCCGGATTGGGACATCACGACACCCGAGCTCAAGGCGGCGTGGCAGCAGGGTCGGAAGGAACTTTTCCACCCGTACGGAAAGACGTACGCCCAGACGATCAGCGAGCAGGACTAGCCAAGGGCGGCGGGATCGCCGATACAGTTGCAGCTGGCCTCATCGCTGCCATTTCTCAGATACCGAAGCGGTGGCCGTCGTTTGCCAACGGCTGCCGCGATTTTGCTGACCAGCTGGATTTCGACTTGCCTCACCATCTGGCGCTCGTCGAATGGCTACGAACCTTCCCGCTCGACCAACGCCAAGTGCTGAGCGAATTCATCAGCTATCGCCACGAGCGGATGAAAGAGAAGCTTCCCATGCTCACAGGTAGCATCG
>NZ_JACHCN010000043.1 GCF_014205795.1 Rhodanobacter sp. MP7CTX1 | reverse complement strand
TGGTGCCTGCTGGCCCTGATGGAATGTGCTGATCCGCGCCTTGTCTCTTTGAAGGACTTCGCGTCCCGGAAGGCCATCAGGTTTAGCGGATCACGGTCCGACCGGTTTGCCATCACGTCATGACGACCCTTGCGCAACCTTGAAGTAAAAGTATTCGTGGAAACACGTTCGTGTGCCGTCAGACCGGCGTACTCACGTGCCCCGGTTGATATGTCCGCTGATGGGCCAGCAGTGCCCACATCGTGCGCGCCATCTTGTTGGCCAGCGCCACCACTACCACGTTGAGCGGGCGACGCTGGAGCAATGGAGTGGCCCATGCGGGCGGTGCCTTGCTGTGGGTGAGCACCGACCGCGCACCGTGGATCAGCAGCATGCGCACATAGGTATCGCCCCGCTTGCTGATGCCCAGCAGTTTGACGCGCCCGCCGGTGCCCACCTGACGGGGCACCAGCCCCAGCCATGCGGCAAATTCACGGCCGGATTTGAATGCGCGCGGATCGCCCATCGTGGCTACGACCGCCGTGGCCGTCAGCAGACCCACGCCGGGGATATCGGCCAAGGTCTGGCAGGCCCGCTCTTCCTTCAGCCATGCCAGCAACCGACGCTCGATATCCAGTACGTGCGTGTCAATCTCACCGAGGCGCGCGAACTGTTCGCGCAAGGTCTCGATTAGCACCGTCGGCAACTGATCGGCCAAGCGCCCCAGCACCTCGGGAATCGCCCGGTTCAAAGCCCCACGCCCTTTGGGCATCACCTCGCCGTACTCGGTCAACAGGCCGCGCAGCGCGTTGCTCTGCGCGGTGCGGAACTTCACCAGCTGCGTGCGCATCCGGTGCATCGCCAGCACTGCCTGCTGCGCTTGCGTTTTCACGGCGACTGTCTTGACCCCCGGCTGCTGCATCGCCATCCAGATCGCCTGCGCATCGGCCATATCGTTCTTGTTGCCCACCGCAAACGGGCGCACCTTCTGCGCGGGCAGCAGCTTCACCGTGTGGCCCAGCGCGATCAGTTCACGCGCCCAGTGATGCGCGCCACCGCACGCCTCCATGCCGATCACGCACGGCGGCCGGTTGAC
>NZ_JACHCN010000042.1 GCF_014205795.1 Rhodanobacter sp. MP7CTX1 | reverse complement strand
CCGGCACGGAACGACATCCAGCTGGCGCTGGTGCCCCAGTCCGAACGCGCGGCAACCGCACCCATGCCGGTCGCAAAATACGACAGGGGCAACGTGTTCAACGGTGTGACAGGGGCGGCCGGGTTCACTTCCAGGAAGGCAAGCCACGGATCAGCGGTCCCGTAACCCGAGGTGGCCGCATTGACCGACGTCAGATACTGGTTGAATACGCCGACCTGCGAAGAGTTCCAATAGGTCAGCTCGCCCAGGATCTGCTGGAACATGCCCACCTGCGTCGTGCCCGGAGGCTGCGTCGTGGAATTGGAATGATTGGTGTCGCGATCGTCGAAGTAGGTCAACGACGGCCAGGTGAAGTGCATCGCATAGTTGGCGCTGTCCAGCGGGTAGCTGTACGGCGCCGTGGCATGCACCAGATCCTGTCCGGTCGCCGTCATCACTTCGCGTGCGGGCAGACTCATGTTGACGATGCTTAGCGGCGCGTAATTGGCAAAACCCTCGGGCCAGCCACCGCCCGTCAGGTGCTGCGCGTAATACGGCTGAACGCGTTTGGCGAACTGGTTGGTGAGCCAGTCGGTCCATTCGGCCGGAGCGCTCGGGTTTTCATCGTAGGTCGCCAGTGCGATCGCGGCCTTGGCATGGAAGTAACCCGCAAAATAGTTGCTCTGCGGATTGGCGTATTCGAAGTCCGCGCAACCGTTCGGCGCTTCCCAGGCCGTGATCCACGCGTTGGCGGTGGTATACACCTGCGTGCGCTGCGCCGGGGTCAGCAGCTCGTAGACCCAGTCATAGCCCAGACCGAAACCGACGCCGTAGAAGCGCATGACGTAGCCGTCATCGGTGCACGGAGCCTCACCCAGATTCCCGCTGCTGGTGACCGGTGTGGACATCTTCATCAGAAGATCGACGGCCTTGGCGCCATACGGCGCTGCGGCTGTCGGATTGCTTACCTTCAGCACCTGGTAGCACATGCCCTCGGCCAGCAGCGCCGGCAGATAGGCGTCGCCCTCGTAGCCCTGACCCGCGTTGGGCAGGTTGGGATAGGCGGTGCCGGTGGGGTACTGCACGGTGCCACCGATAAACGAATCGCAGGTGGCTTTCAGCGTTTGCCATTGCGCGCTGTTGTTGGCCGCACTCTGGCGCAATGTTGTCAGCGTATTGGTATCCAGGATCAGGCGCGGATGCG
>NZ_JACHCN010000041.1 GCF_014205795.1 Rhodanobacter sp. MP7CTX1 | reverse complement strand
AAGTCGCTTGTATGTTTGACGGCGGCGAGTCAGAAAGGGCTTGCCGGGGTGGAGGGACCTTAGCCGCATCTGGCCGTAGGCACAGACCGTGGGAGATATCGTCCCGCCCCTCACCGCACATGCCTATAAGGAATCTATCGGCACTGACCGACGATTTGAGGCAAGCCAGCATTCCGGTGAGCTCCCGGCAAGCACTCATCACGATAGGCCGGAGGATGTGCCATGGCAATGCAAGTGATTCATCTGTTGGTCGGTGTCGACGTCGCTAAGGCCACGTTGGCCATCGCCACGTCCGAAGCGCAGGACGTCATGACCCTGGCCAATGAACCGAAGGTGATCCGGGCGTGGCTCAAAACACTGACGAGCCCAGCGTGCTTGGCGGTCGAGGCCACGAATCTGTTTCATCTCTCGTTGATCGAACAGGCCCATGCCTTGGGCCATACGGTCTACGTCGTCGATGGCTACCGTCTCAAGCAGTACCGCGAAAGCATCGGCGGGCGCGCTAAGACCGATGTCACCGACGCGCGTTTGTTGCGGCGTTACCTCAAAAACGAGCGTCAGGACTTGCGTCCCTGGAGTCCGCCGCCCAAGGGTTATGCCCTCCTTCAACGCCTGTTGCGGCGGCGAGCCGTATTGACCCAGGCCAAGACGACGCTGCGGCAGAGCCTGGCCTGCCTGCCGGAACTCAAAACCGCCACGCGGGCTCTACTGCGCCACATGGCGCGGATGGACGCGTTGATCAAGAAACGCATCGGGCAGGCCCTGATCGACCTCCAATGGCAGGCACAGGCCAAGCGCTGTCAGGCCATCGAAGGCATTGGTCCGGTGACCAGCGCGGCCTTGACGATGATCTATCACCGCGGTGCCTTCGTCGGCGCGGATGCCTTCATCGCCTTCATGGGGATGGACGTCAGAGTGCGCGACTCGGGCACCTTTCGCGGTCGTCGCAAGCTCACCAAGCGCGGCGATCCGGAGCTGCGCCGCCTCCTGTACCTGGCCGCCATGAGCGCTCGCCGGTCCATCATCTGGCAAGGCTTCTACGAGCGCGCCATCGCGCGCGGCTTAACCCCGACTCAGGCGCTCGTGGCCCTAGCTCGCAAGCTCGCCCGTATCGCCTTCGCACTGCTCAAGACCGATTCGCAGTATCAACCCAAATTACCCCAAACCACTTGCATGCAAACATAGAATCTCCCACA
>NZ_JACHCN010000040.1 GCF_014205795.1 Rhodanobacter sp. MP7CTX1 | reverse complement strand
TTGGACTTGCCCGGCTCCGGCAGACACTTCGGCCCTATGATTTGAGCATAGGAGGAAGTGCAATGAGCAACCAGAGATTTACTCCGGAATTTAAAGACGAAGCGGTTCGACAGGTGATCGAGCGCAGCTACTCGGTCGCCGAAGTGTCCGAACGACTCGGTGTGTCAGCCCACAGCTTGTACAAGTGGGTAAAAGCGTCGAAGCCCGACGATTCGGATCAGCGTGCTTCGGAGCTGCTTCAAGCCAAAAGCGAAGTGCTCAAACTGCGCGCTCAGCTTCGCCGAACGGAAGAGGAGCGCGACATCCTAAAAAAGGCCGCCAGGTACTTTGCTCAGCAGCCCGAGTGAAGTACCGCTTTATCAACGAGCACTTGGATACCTACCGCGTGGCTACGATGTGTCGTGTGCTTCGCGCCTCGCGTAGTGGCTTCTATGCGTGGTTGCATCAGCCACTGTCTGATCGTGCGATCGAGGATGAGCGACTGCTCGCGTCGATTCGTGATTCCTACACCGCGAGCAGCGGCGTTTACGGCTATCTGCGGGTCTTTGCTGATTTGCGTGAAGCCGGCGAAACCTGCGGCAGGCATCGTGTCGCCCGGATCATGCGCCAGCATAAAATCAAGGCGTTGCGCGGATACAAGGCGCCGCGGCACGTTGCTGGTCGACCCTCGATCATCGCGCCCAATCATCTCAATCGGGCCTTTACCGTCGATCGACCAGATCAGGCATGGGTGACAGACATCACCTATATCCGAACGTGGCAAGGCTGGCTCTACTTGGCGGTCGTGGTCGACCTTTACGCCCGCAAGGTCGTGGGCTGGTCCATGAAGCCCACGCTGGCGCGTGAAATTGTTCTCGATGCGCTCTTGATGGCAGTGCTCCGCCGCAACCCTCAGCAGCGTGTTCTCATTCACTCCGATCAAGGCACGCAATTTGGCAGCGACGACTGGCGACGCTTCTGCCGCGAGCACAATCTTGAGCCCAGCATGAGTCGGCGTGGAAACTGCTGGGACAACGCCGTGGTGGAGTCCTTTTTCAGCAGCTTGAAAAAGGAACGTATCCGCAAACGCGTCTATAAAACCCGTGACCTCGCCCGGGCCGATATATTCGACTACATCGAGGTCTTCTACAATCGAACCCGTCGGCACAGCCACATCGGCGGTGTCAGCCCCGAAGCCTTTGAACAGGCTTCCTTGTGAGGGTCCGATGTGTCTAGGGATCGGGGTAAGTCCA
>NZ_JACHCN010000039.1 GCF_014205795.1 Rhodanobacter sp. MP7CTX1 | reverse complement strand
GGTTCTTCGCGGAAGTCCGGGGAGCCCGGATAAAAAAGAACGGTGACTTCAGGTAAAGATGTTTGTGCGACCAAACATTCACCTGAGCCACCGTTCCGATGTCAGATGGTAAAGCCTTGCTCCCGTTTTGGGAGGGTTTCCGTGTCAGCGATCTTCAAACGTCTCCGGAAGGGATCCAGATCAGCCTGGAAGTTGATCCCGGACGCATGCCCTATTGCAGTGGCTGTGAACAGCCCTGCGCGCAGGTGCACGAGTATGGCCGGCGCCGGATCCGAGATCTGCCAATGCTGGGCCAGCCAGTGCATTTATCGGTGACCTTGCGGCGGGTCGCCTGTCCGACTTGCGGTCACCGACGGGAGTGGGTGTCGTGGTTGGAGCGCCACGCCCGCTTCACGCAGCGCCTGGCGCAGACCGTCGCGCATTGGTGCACGCGCTTACCGATCGCCCATGTGGCGGAGTTGTTTGGCCTGCACTGGAGCACGGTGCGGACGCTGGATGAGCGACGACTGGACGCGACGCTGGCTGCGCTACCGCCCGCCCAGCCCACCCGCCTGGTGATGGATGAGTTTGCGCTCTATAAGGGCCATCGTTACGCGACGGTGGTGATGGATGCCGACACCCGACGCGTGCTCTGGATCGGCGAGGGGCGTAGCCGCGCGGCGATCCGTCCGTTCTTCCAGGCGCTGGGCTCCGACGGTTGCGCGCGCATCCAGGCCGTCGCGATGGACATGAACACCGCCTTCGATCTGGAAGTGCGCCAGCACTGCCCGCAGGCCCGCGTGGTCTACGACCTGTTCCATGTCATTGCCAAATACGGCCGCGAGGTCATCGGTCGCGTGCGCGTGGATGCCGCCAATGCCTTGAGTCATGACAAACCCGCTCGACGCGTGGTCAAGCAGGCGCACTGGTTGCTGTTGCGCAACCCCGATCACCTCAAGGATCACCAGCAGGTGCGGCTCGATGAGGTGCTGGCGGCCAACCAGTCACTCATGACGGTGTACGTGATGAAAGCCCAGCTCAAGGCGTTGTGGACGGCCACCACTGCGTGGGCATGGCGACGGGCCTGGAAGCAGTGGATGAGTCATGCCGAACAGAGTCAGATCCCTGCACTCATCCAGTTTGCCCGACGTCTACGTGGCTACTGGCGCGGCATCCTCAGCCGCGTGCGCTGGCCGATGCATACCGGCCAGCTCGAAGGCATCAACAACAAGATCAAGGTCATCAAACGGATGGCTTATGGCTACCGTGACAGCGAGTACTTCTTCAAGAAGATCAAAGCGGCCTTCCCCGGGAATCCGTGAAGAACC
>NZ_JACHCN010000038.1 GCF_014205795.1 Rhodanobacter sp. MP7CTX1 | reverse complement strand
TGAACTGACCCCACAAAGTTGGACAGTTGAAAGCTAGGTACCGAAGGCCTGAGTCCGGTATTCCACCGGACTCAGGCCTTTTAGTTTGAGCTTGATGCGGTCGTGATTGTAGTAGCGGATGTAGCGGTCGATGCCCCGCTTCAGTTGCTCGATGCCGTCGAACCGATTCAGATGGAAAAACTCGGCTTTGAGCGTGCCGAAGAAGCTCTCCATGGCCGCGTTGTCGAGGCAATTTCCCTTGCGGGACATGCTTTGGGTTAGCGACCGATCCGCCAGCATTTTCCGGTAGGCCAACTGCTGGTATTGCCATCCCTGATCCGAGTGCAGCAGCGGCGCTTCCGACGGAGCCAAGCATTCGAAGGCTTTGCTCAGCATGGAACGCACCATGTTGAACACGGGGCGGGGGCTTGTCTGATAGGCCACGATCTCGCCGTTGTAGAGGTCCATGACCGGCGATAGGTACAACTTCTGCCCGTTGACCTTGAACTCAGTCACATCGGTCACCCATTTCTGGTTGGGTCGCTCGGCCTGGAATTGACGCTTGAGCTCATTTGACACAACAGCGCCCTCGGTTCCACGGTACGACTGATACTTCTTGATCCGCACCAACGACTTCAGACCCATCGCAGTCATCAAGCGCTGCACCACCTTGTGATTGATGATGTCTCCCGTCTGGCGCAGGGTGGCCGTGATCCGTCGGTAACCGTAGCGGCCTTTATGTCGGTCGTAGACGGCCCGGATCCGGCATTCCAAGTCCGCCTGCTCGCCGACCGACGTCATGGCCTGGACCTGGTAGTAAAACGTGCTGCGTGACAACTCGGCTGCCCTGAGCAACAGGGGCAGCGGATGCAATAGCCTTAATCCTTGGACGGCTTGCGCTTTTTGGCGCGTGTTGCCGTTTGCTCTTCCTGGATTAAGGCATCGAGTTTTTTTAAGTAGGCGGTCTCCGCACGCAGATACGCCAGCTCCTTGAGCAACTCCCCGCGGGTGAGCTCCTCGTCGGGCTTGAGAGCCGGGTCCATGGATTTTTTCGGGGGCATCCGAGGTTTTCGTTCGCAGGCAGGCGTCAGCGCGCCCAGATCGCCTTGATCATACTGGCGTTGCCACACGCCAATGATTCCAGGGCTGCGAATGCCAAACAGCGTCGCCGCTTGCCGGCGAGACAATCCCTCGTCACGCATCTGCTGAAGCACGCGCTGTTTGAAGGGGGCGTCATAGCGACTGTACTTCTTCGCCAAGCCCGCCCGGCCGTGTTCCCGGTAGCTGTCGACCCAGCGGCGCACCATCGAATGGTCCAGCCCATACCGGCTGGCTATCTCCCTCAATCCGGTGGTGCCTTGCGCACCTTCTCGGGCCACCTTGAACTTAAATCGCTCGTCGTACTTCGCCATGACAAACACCCCAGAGATTGGACGGGTGTCCAACTTCTGGGGTGCAGTTCA
>NZ_JACHCN010000037.1 GCF_014205795.1 Rhodanobacter sp. MP7CTX1 | reverse complement strand
GAGATTCACACGACCGCCAACGCGATCACGGGGGGTGGGTGCCTTAGCCATGGGCGAACCATAACGGGAACCGGTAATCCCCGCAAGGGGGCTAAAGGGGGGGGTACTGTCAAAAGTTGAGACAAATGTGCGGTATCACTGAACCCGCACACCTCCCCAGCTCCTGCCCCCGGCGATGGTACGAAGCGCCACCCCTCCCCATGCCGGCGGGCGGCAAAGCCGCTTCCCGGCGGCATGGGGAGGGGTGGCTTTCTCCGTGTTCGGCGGTAATGCAGGAACAGCAGGTTTGGCGTGAGTGGTGCGCGTCGATCCCAGACACGGCGAAACACCTGGGAGGCGCAGCTCCGATGGGCGTCGAGATCAAGAACGAGCGTCCGGCCTATCGGCCACCTTCGGTAGGCTGCGACAACGGCCATTGTCACTGGCGGTTAAATAGGGACGACCTCAGCAGCGGCGTTTAGACGGCCAAACGGATCAGGCGATCCGGCGAGGTTCCCAGTACAGATGCGTCCCGTGTGCCCAGTCAGGAACAGGGGCTGGCACGGCTTCCAGCACACGCACGAGCGGCACAACGTTGCTCCTTTCCTTCGGGTTCAGCGCGGCAATATCGATGCCATGCGGAAGAAGGTCAGCACGGTAGCGGTAGAACGTTGGACGACTGACGATGGCCCGAAGATCACACCCGGCTTCCCACGACTGGTAGGCCATGCGCAGGGAGGGGCGCAGCGAGTCGAGAACGGAGGCGGAGAGGTGAGCAACGGTGTTCATGGTCATGGCTCCGAGGCGGTCCTGCAGTAACCGCGCGGTTACCGCTGAGTCTACACCGTCGAGCTGTGACCAAGCGGTCACCATGTCCAGTCCGAGGCGGCGCAGCTCCATCGAGCGAAGCACCAATTCTGCACGTAGAGTGCGGTCAGCCCAAGCCAGCGCGTGCGGCAAATCAAGGATCATTTCCTGCCGGTGACCCTTGTCACGGATCTCCTGACCCTTCGCATACAGCTTGAGCGACCAACGCCGGGAGTGCTGGCCAAAGTACAAGGTGCTGCCCTTGACCAACTGACCGCGACCACGGTGCGACAGGTGCGCGGTTTGCTCGGCAGCCCTCAGCCAGGCGAGAACGTCGGACAAATTGCCAAGATGGTACGACTGTGTTTGATCGACACGGGTCAGCCGAACATCCCCGGACAACCATGCGGCCCTGTCCTCAGCCGTTGGAAGTAGACCCAGATCACCAAGACCCGAAAGATGGTCGAGGGTATGCACCACCAACGCGTGCACGTCATCGGAGCCCCACAGGTTGTGACCCTGAAAGAACTTCACCGGGTTACCGGAAATCTCCACATGGGTGAGAGGCTCCGGCGTATGCGTTGCTGTCCGAATGGTGAGGCAGGTATCGAATGAACCGCGAACGCTCGCTCGCTTACGACTCATCCACTGCAACTCACCACCGGGAGCAAGGGAGAGAACTTGGCCGCCGTCGATCGCGTGCGCATGGGCACAGGGCGCGAGGAACGTCAGCCAGTCGATCACTTGAGCAACTTCCGCTTACGAACAACCGCGCGCAGCTTGGTTAATTCGAGCTGGGCTTGCTGGCCACCCTGCACAGCACCACGAAGTGTTTTCGACATCATCGAGAGGCTGTCCATCTGGCCTGCCTTTGCGGCTTCCAGCGCCTCTGCCATCTGTACGAGCTGGGGGGTCATGCTCACCAGCCATTCCCGGACAAAGCTCGCCTTGCCCGTTCCAGCAGCCTCAGCGAGACGACCAAGCACCAGATCGACCTCCGGAGGGAGGGTGAGATTCACACGACCGCCAACGCGATCACGGGGGGTGGGTGCCTTAGCCATGGGCGAACCATAACGGGAACCGGTAATCCCCGCAAGGGGGCTAA
>NZ_JACHCN010000036.1 GCF_014205795.1 Rhodanobacter sp. MP7CTX1 | reverse complement strand
GGTGGCTTTCAGCGTTTGCCATTGCGCGCTGTTGTTGGCCGCACTCTGGCGCAATGTTGTCAGCGTATTGGTATCCAGGATCAGGCGCGGATGCGGCGCCATGGTCACCGCACCCGCCGCAAGCGGCAGCATCAACGCCAGGGTGCTGGCGAGGAGGCGCACACGACATTTACGGAGCGCTCCTGCGCTACCGGAGGCCTCGCGTGGATGCGAGGTGGAGCGCGTATCGACCGTGGTCAGGGGTGTCGACGGAGAAGATAACGCGCGCAGTTCTATCTTGTTCAAACGAAGCATGATGGGATTTCCGCAGATGGGGGATGGGGCGCGTGAGCCGGATCGATTGCTGGAAATCGAGGGATGCTTCGGACAGTTGCCAGTACCAGTTTTTCCTAAACTCTTATTAGGATAAGGCAAAACTTCGGGTGCGTTTTTCGACTACGTCACATTTTCAGCTCACTCGCACTACACGTACTTGTTTTTGCGGTAAATATGCCGTGACTTCTGCGGAAGACGCATGTATAGGCAACACCCGATGAACATCAGTGGTGGTTGAAATCGTCGGGATATGGTAGGCGTCCGCACGCGTCAGCTGCGGACGTTACACGCGCCGCGGATTGCCATCACAGAAGCGATTTTCAGCAGGCTGCTTGCGTGCGCCACGCCCGAACAAGACGACTTCCACGGTCTGAATCAGGATCAACAGATCAAACAGATCAAACAGATCAAACAGCAGACTGTGGTTCTTGACGTATCGTATTTCAGCTTCTCCGTGACGTCCGCTTTCGAAGTCCCACAGGGATAGCGCAGCTGCGCCCAGTCGGCGAAACCCGGCCGCAGACAGTGGCGCAGACTGTAGTCGCGAATCTTTTCTCCCAGATCGGCTGTGGCCGCTCCGGGTCCGATGAAGCTCATCTCGCCCTTGAGCACGGCATCACCGCCAGCATCACGCTCGATGTCTCTGCTCCTACTTTTCGCCGGTGCCAAATCCACGCATCTGCACCTCAAAATGCGCGTGACGTGTATCGTTGAAGTATCCTGACGATGAAGCAGGTGGATGCGCGCGCCGACAATAAAACCGGCATGGCAGCTCGTCATTCTCGAGGGGAAAAATTTGGCGCGCGAGACCGATTTTCTCGATCTGTACATGATCCTGGGATTGAATCCCGGCTGCGGACTGGCAGCGTTCAAGCAGTCATATCGTCGTCGCGTTGCCGTGCTGCATCCGGACCGCCGCAGCGCGGATCAGGTGAGCGTGATTGCCGCCGAGCGACTGCAACAACTGACCGCACTCTATGGCGCGGCGATGGAATTCGAGCGCCGTCACGGCCGACTTCCCGGCGCCCCTCCCGTACGCAAGGCTGCGCCCGAAAGCAGCCCACCTCCGAGAGCTCATGTTGCGATCGCCGCGCCACCGCGGCGGCGGCGCGTGCGATGGTGGCTGGTCGCGCCCGCAGCGCTCGCTTGCGTCGTGTGGATGCTATGGGACTTCGGTTGGCTGCCGGGGAGTACCGACTCCGACACGGCGACGTCCACGTCCCAATCTGCCCAGCGAACAGCACTCTTGCGGGCCAACGCGCAACGGCCCAGGCATCCAACCTTGAGCACCGCATGGATACCGACGTCGTGCGCGCCATCGAAGGCGACCCATGTTGATCGGCGAAGGTCGCTGGGAATACGGGCCATCCGGGATGCGCTTCGAGGACGGCACGGTGACTGACTGATACAGCTCGCCGCTGCGTCCGCTGAAGACGGCCACCGCGCAGCCCACGTTGGTTCACAACTGATACGCCAGCCGCACGCCACTGTACCCGTGAAATGCGCGGCGCCAGTGCAATCTATTGACCGACGACCGCCTATGATCCCGTATAAGGTTGCGGATACCCCGGCACCGGCAGAATGCTGATCGGCAGGGTTGAAATGACCGGCGGTGTCGATACCACTCCGGACGTACTGAGATTAAAGTCGAGCACGCCTTCACTGCTACTCATCGTGGCGCCACCGACGCTTACGCTGACGTTCTGCACGCTGCCGCTAACGGTCGCGGTGATGGTGTAGCCGGTGTTCGGTGCCAACTCCATGATGACGTGATGGGCAGCGACATTGGCCACGCTATAGCCGATGTTTCCGCTGATCGGCGTGCCGGCCGGACCGGTGCTGCTGACCACGACGCTGTTGCCATCACTGGCCGCCAGTTGCA
>NZ_JACHCN010000035.1 GCF_014205795.1 Rhodanobacter sp. MP7CTX1 | reverse complement strand
CCATGTCGATTCCCCCTGCGGGGCCTATCGACCCCACCTCACCGCCGCACAGGGGCCCCGGTAGAGCGGCGCGCGTCCTGCGCGCACTGTTTGTAGAAGCTGGGTCAAGGGCAGAGCAGAGGCCAAGCGAAGCTCTAGCCAAAACCAAAACCAAAACCAAAACCAAAGCCCAAAGCCCAAAGCCCAAAGCCCAAAGCCCAAAGCCCAAAGCCCAAAGCCCAAAGCCCAAAGCCCAAAGCCCAAAGCCCAAAGCCCAAAGCCCAAAGCCAAAGCCGCGCGAACTCCGTGTGCGGCGATGCTCTCTCCCCTGCAGGCAGGGGAGGGAGCACATCTTCTCAAGAAGGGGTGCGCATCACTTCAAGCAAGAGTGGAGTACTCAGGCCGTCAGCAATGCCGCCAACTCATCCGGCGTAGCCGCGATCGCGCTGGCGCCAGCTTGCTCCAACTCGGTGCGGCTGCCGAAGCCCCACAGCACGCCGATGCCACGCACGTCATTCGCGACTGCGCCTTCGATGTCGAAGCGGCGGTCGCCGATCATCACGGTCTGTTCCGGCCGGACGTCGAAGTCGGCCAGCGCCGCCGCAATCATCGATGCTTTTTCGCTGTGAGCGCTGTTCGGGCTGGGCCCGTACAGGCGCAGAAATGCGTCGCCGAATGGCAGGTGCGCAATGATTGGCGCGGCATGTCGCTGCGGCTTGCTGGTGACCACGGCGAGTTGGTGGCCGCTGTCGAGCAGGCGCTGGATCAGCGTCTCGATGCCAGGGTAGATCTCGTGCTCACGCCAGCCGTCCGTGTGGAAGCGCTCGTGGTAATACTCCACCGCCGCGTCGATGCGCAGCGGATCGTGATCCAGCAGTGGCGCAAAGCTGTGCCGCAGCGGTGGGCCGATCCAGTCACGCAGTTCTTCCTGCGATGGTGCGGGCACGTCCAGCTTCGCCAGTGCGTGTTTCACGCAGGCGACGATGCCGTGCTCGGAATCGATCAGGGTGCCGTCGAGGTCGAACAGGCACAGCATCAGCGGGCAGCGCGCGCCTTCAACGCGGTGACCGCCGGCAGTTCCTTGCCTTCCAGGAATTCGAGGAAGGCGCCACCACCGGTCGAGATGTAGGAGACGTCATCGGCAATGCCGTACTTGTCGACGGCCGCCAGCGTGTCGCCGCCACCGGCGATCGAGAACGCGTTGGAAGCGGCGATCGCGCGTGCCAACGTCTCGGTGCCGTTGCCGAACGCATCGAACTCGAACACGCCGACCGGGCCGTTCCATACCACCGTACCGGCCTTGGCGATCAGTTCGGCGTAGCGCCGGGCGGTCTCCGGTCCGATGTCGAGGATCATCTCGTTGTTCTGCACCTGGTCCACTGCTTTCACCGTGGCCGAGGCATGCGCGGAAAATTCCGGCGCCACCACCACGTCGACGGGCATCGGCACCAGGGCGCCGCGGCGCTTGGCGTCGGCCAGCACCTTTTTCGCCGCGTCGATAAGGTCGGGCTCGTACAGCGAGTTGCCGATCGAGTGGCCCATCGCGGCGATGAAGGTATTGGCAATGCCACCGCCGACGATCAGCTGGTCGACCTTGCCGATCAGGTTGTCCAGCAGGGTCAGCTTGGTGGAAACCTTGGAGCCGGCGACGATTGCCAGCAACGGATGTGCGGGATGCTCGAGTGCCTTGCCCAGCGCATCGAGTTCGGCCGACAGCAGCGGTCCGGCGGCAGCGATCGGCGCGAACTTGATCACGCCGTGAGTGGAGGCCTGGGCGCGGTGGGCGGTACCGAACGCGTCCATCACGAAGATGTCGCACAGGGCGGCATACTTCCTGGCAAGGGCTTCGTCGTCCTTGCCTTCGCCGACGTTCATGCGGCAGTTCTCCAGCACCACCACTTCGCCAGCGGCCACCTCGACGCCGTCGAGATAGTCGGCGACCAGGCGCACCGGCTTGCCAAGCTTGTCGCCGAGCCACTTCGCCACTGGCGCCAGCGACGATCCGGCGTCGAACTGGCCCTCTTTCGGGCGACCCAGGTGCGACAACACCAGCACCTTCGCGCCGGCATCGCGGGCGGCCTTGATCGTCGGCAGGGCGGCGTCCAGGCGCTGGGTGGAGGTGATGTGGCCGTTGTCGTCGATCGGCACATTCAGGTCTTCGCGGATCAGCACGCGCTGGTCGCGCAAATCAAGATCACTCATGCGGATGACAGACACGGCGCAACTCCGTTGAAATGGTGAAGGTTGAAGATCGCCCCTGACGGGCGTCAACCGTCTATTGTCCGGCGGCCCAGCCCCCGATGCAAACGATCGCTGGAAAGCGCGGCCCGGTCGAACGCGGTGGTTGACGACAACCTTGCTCCACGGCAGTGTGTCGGGGCCATTGACTGAATTGCCACCTTTGCGCTGGGGACGGCTTATGACAACCGGGTTAGTGCTGTATGGCTACTGGCGCTCCAGCGCCGCCTACCGCGTGCGCATCGCGCTGAATCTGAAGGGATTGAGTTACGAGACGCGACCGGTGCACCTGTTGCGCAATGGCGGCGAGCAACATTCGCCTGATTATCGCGAGATCAATCCGCAGGAGCTGATCCCGTGCCTGCTCGATGGCGAGAGGGTGATCACCCAGTCCATGGCGATCATGGAATATCTTGACGAGACGCACCCAGAGACTCCGATCCTGCCGATCGATGCGCGGGGGCGTGCGCGCGTCCGCGCGCTGGCCATGACCGTGGCCTGCGACATGCATCCACTGGGCAACCTGCGCGTGCTTAACCAGCTCGAATCGCAGTTTTCCGCGGACGAAGCGCAGAGAGGCGAGTGGTCGCGGCACTGGATAGCCACCGGCTTCAATGCGCTGGAAGCGATGCTGGCTGACAACGCGGCGACCGGCCGGTACTGCCATGGCGACACGCCGAGCATCGCCGACGCCTGTCTGATACCGCAGCTCTACAACGCACGACGCTGGAAGTTGCCACTGGGCGAGTACCCGACCTTGCAGCGGATCGAGCAGGCCTGCAACGAGTTGGAGGCATTCCAGCTGGCCGTGCCGGAAGCGCAGCCTGACGCGCCGGTATCTGCCTGAGAATCCTCAGGCTGTAGGAGCGCACCTTGTGCGCGAAAGGCTTGCGAGGAGACTTGTGGGAGATTCTATGTTTGCATGCAAGTGGTTTGGGGTAATTTGGGTTGATACTGCGAATCGGTCTTGAGCAGTGCGAAGGCGATACGGGCG
>NZ_JACHCN010000034.1 GCF_014205795.1 Rhodanobacter sp. MP7CTX1 | reverse complement strand
CCTTGTCCATATCGCCCAGGAACCGCTCGCGCCGCGTCGGCTTCTTCTTCGACTCGAAACTCAACGACGCAAACGAACGCTGTTTCGTGGGGGGGCGCTTCCTGGAGACTGGTCGCTATGATGCCTGAGGCGAGGAATAGATCAGAGCATCCTAAGAAGACGTTGATGCCTTATTGACCGCAATTCGCGAGCTTATTGATGCATGAGTCGTTCTACCAACCCTTTCACTACTCAGCACACACGCATAGAGCGCGGCGGATGCCGGACTCTATGCGTGTGTGCTACTTAAAAGGAGTCTGTCATGCATCTCGTTCAATCCATGGTGTTGACGTGCAGAGAATTCTGACCCGGGATGTGCATCGAAAAGTGACCCACCCGTAGAGCCGTTATTGGCCGGATTTTGCATCGGTGTTTCGGTGCTTGAATCGGTACGGATCATTGCCAGTTTCGATGATGTCACAGTCCGATCGTACGGTGCGTATTGCACGAGTGTTCGCTGAAGCTGCCACGTTGTTTGGCGATGAACAGATGGCCAAGAATTGGTTTGCTGCACCGGCGCAGTACATGATAGGGGAGCCGGCCATCTCCCCTATGTTCCTTTCGGTGACTGACTCCGGTGCGCGATTGATGGACCCGAACATTCGGCAGCACTGCTTACGGTATTTACTGACCCTGAGCGCTGGTGGCCCGCGTCATCTCCATGACGGCGCGGGTCGAGGCTATACGATGTGCACCACCTTCGAGCCATAGTCTGATGAAGGTAGGTGTCGCGTGGACGGGTATGCCGGCATTCGTCTCGCGTTGTGCGGCTGCCGAAAGCCGGAGGCGGTCGCCGACGTCATTTTGGACGCGGCGGGCGCGAAACTCTGATCTCTCGCAGGTTCATGCTAAGGAGATTAAGCTAGAGTCATCGGACGTCGTCCTTTCGTTATCGGAAATTCATGGAGCAGATCGACCACATCTTGGTCGTCGATGACGACCAAGACATCCGCGAATTGGTCGCCGCCTACCTTCGCAAGAATGGTCTTCGCGCTTCGACGGTTGCCAGTGGGCGCGAGATGTGGGCGACGCTCGACATCTGCCCTGTCGACCTGATCGTTCTGGACGTGATAATGCCAGGCGATGACGGATTGCTGCTGTGTCGGAACCTCCGTATCGGCAAGCATCGATCAGTTCCCATCGTTATGTTGACTTCCCGGGACGACGAAACCGACCGGATCGTCGGCCTAGAAATGGGTGCCGACGATTACGTGGTGAAGCCGTTTTCCATGCGTGAGTTGCTTGCCCGGATCAAGGCAGTGATGCGGCGCACCAGGCTGCTGCCGCCCAACTTGCGGGTGACAGACGCCACTCGGCTGATCGCCTTCGGTGCGTGGCGGCTCGATACAATAGCGCGGCACCTGCTCGATGGGGACGGCACCATCGTTGCGCTGAGCGGTGCCGAGTTCCGGCTGCTCAGTGCGTTCATCGACCACAAGCAATGTGTGCTGACGCGTGACCAGCTGCTCAACCTGACTCGGGGACGAGACGCTGAACCGTTCGACCGCTCGATCGACCTGCTGGTGTGTCGCTTGCGTCAGCGATTGCTTGACGACCCGCGGGAACAGACGTACATCAAGACGGTCAGGAGTGAAGGCTACGTATTCTGCCAGCCGGTCACCCTCGTCGGTGGAGAGGCATGAAGGCGCTCCGCGCGGCCGCTTCGCGCCTGCGGCCACGGTCAATGGCGGCGCGGCTTTACCTGATCCTGTTCGCCGGTGTGTTCGTGGCGCACGGCCTGTCGTTCGGGTTGCTATTCTTTGAGCGTTACGAAAGCTCCAAGACGATGTTGCTGGGCAGTATTGAGCTGGACGTTGCAACGGCGGTGGCGTTGCTCGATCGGGTCCCTGCGGCTGAACGCGCATCCTGGCTTCCCCTGCTGGAACGCAGGACCTATCGCTACATTCTCGGGCCGGGACTCGGCGGTGGTGAGCTATCGACGGGCACTTCCCGCGAGATCACTGGTCTCATTGCCTCCAAGCTCGATGGCCGCTTTTCGTGGCACGCGAACATGGTCTCGACGCGTTCCGGACGCTTCCAGTTGCATGTCAGGTTGCACGATGGCGCGCCACTGACGATCGATATCACACCTTCGATCCTGCCGATCGCGAGTTGGCTTCCGTTCGTCTTCGCCGTCCAGATGACGCTTCTTTTGCTGTGCGCTCTGCTCGCCGTAAGGCTTGCGACGCGCCCGCTCGCACGTCTGGCGCGAGCGGCCGAAACGCTGACCCTCAGCGGTGGTGCGACGCGGCTCGAAGAAGGCGGTCCCACGGAAGTCGCCTTTGCGATCGCCGCCTTCAATGCCATGCAGGAGCGCATTACGGAACACTTGCGTGAGCGTTTGCAGATCCTGGCCGCCATCTCACACGATCTGCAGATCCCGATTACCCGGATGGCGCTTCGAATCGAGTCGATGGACGACTTGCCCGAACGCGACCGCCTCAACGGTGACCTCGGTGTAATGCAACACCTGGTTCGCGAAAGCGTTGCGTATGCGCGCAGCATGCATGGTTCGTCCGAACCGCCGTGTCGGATCGATCCGGATGCGTTCCTCGACTGCCTGATCTGTGACTACCAGGACGCGGGCAAGACCGTGACGCTCTCCGGCCACGTCGGTAAACAGGTCGTAACGCGCCCGCATGCGTTGCGGCGGACGGTCAGCAACCTGCTGGATAACGCTATCGCCTACGCCGGCGCGGCCGAGCTCACCGTTCAGGGAGGTGGTAGGCAGCCCCTTCTGATATCGGTACTGGATCGCGGACCGGGCATTCCGACGCATGAATTGGAAGCGGTGCTCCAGCCGTTCTATCGCGTAGAAGGATCGCGCAGCCGCGAAACTGGGGGAACCGGCCTTGGCCTGGCCATCGTTCACCAGCTCTCTATGGTCCTCGGCGGCGAATTGTCGCTACGCAATCGCGAAGGCGGCGGCCTGGAGGTCGAGTTGCGACTACCTCCGCTGTCCGGCTGATCGGCTGGCACCTTCGCGGCGCCCAGCGGCGGCGGAGGCAGGTTGCGTTGGCGATCCAGGTTCTTGGCCACGGTGTGGATCGTCTGCGGACATCTGCTGAAGTCGATTCTCACGTGACTCATGTGGAGTGGCGCCTAAGGATGCTCTGATCTATTCCACGCCTCAGGCTTCATTGCGACCAGTCTCCAGGAAACGCCTCCCTCCATGAAATGGCGTTCGTTTGCGTCGTTGAGTTTCTAGTCGAAGAAGCCGACGCGGCGCGAGCGGTTCCTGGGCGATATGGACAAGGTGGTGCCGTGGGAAGCACTGCTGGCGTTGATCGAACCCAGCTATCCGA
>NZ_JACHCN010000033.1:2828-4243 GCF_014205795.1 Rhodanobacter sp. MP7CTX1 | reverse complement strand
CCTCGCGCGGTCAGACGGACCGATGTTCGATTAGCTAGTTGGTAGGGTAATGGCCTACCAAGGCGACGATCGATAGCTGGTCTGAGAGGATGATCAGCCACACTGGAACTGAGACACGGTCCAGACTCCTACGGGAGGCAGCAGTGGGGAATATTGGACAATGGGCGCAAGCCTGATCCAGCAATGCCGCGTGTGTGAAGAAGGCCTTCGGGTTGTAAAGCACTTTTATCGGGAGCGAAATACTATCGGTTAATAACCGGTGGGGCTGACGGTACCCGAGGAATAAGCACCGGCTAACTTCGTGCCAGCAGCCGCGGTAATACGAAGGGTGCAAGCGTTAATCGGAATTACTGGGCGTAAAGGGTGCGTAGGCGGTTTGTTAAGTCTGTCGTGAAATCCCCGGGCTCAACCTGGGAATGGCGATGGATACTGGCAAGCTAGAGTGTGTCAGAGGATGGTGGAATTTCCGGTGTAGCGGTGAAATGCGTAGAGATCGGAAGGAACATCAGTGGCGAAGGCGGCCATCTGGGACAACACTGACGCTGAAGCACGAAAGCGTGGGGAGCAAACAGGATTAGATACCCTGGTAGTCCACGCCCTAAACGATGCGAACTGGATGTTGGTCTCAACTCGGAGATCAGTGTCGAAGCTAACGCGTTAAGTTCGCCGCCTGGGGAGTACGGTCGCAAGACTGAAACTCAAAGGAATTGACGGGGGCCCGCACAAGCGGTGGAGTATGTGGTTTAATTCGATGCAACGCGAAGAACCTTACCTGGCCTTGACATGTCTGGAATCCTGCAGAGATGCGGGAGTGCCTTCGGGAATCAGAACACAGGTGCTGCATGGCTGTCGTCAGCTCGTGTCGTGAGATGTTGGGTTAAGTCCCGCAACGAGCGCAACCCTTGTCCTTAGTTGCCAGCACGTAATGGTGGGAACTCTAAGGAGACTGCCGGTGACAAACCGGAGGAAGGTGGGGATGACGTCAAGTCCTCATGGCCCTTACGGCCAGGGCTACACACGTACTACAATGGTCGGTACAGAGGGTTGCAATACCGCGAGGTGGAGCCAATCCCAGAAAGCCGATCCCAGTCCGGATCGGAGTCTGCAACTCGACTCCGTGAAGTCGGAATCGCTAGTAATCGCGGATCAGCTATGCCGCGGTGAATACGTTCCCGGGCCTTGTACACACCGCCCGTCACACCATGGGAGTGAGTTGCTCCAGAAGCCGTTAGTCTAACCGCAAGGGGGACGACGACCACGGAGTGGTTCATGACTGGGGTGAAGTCGTAACAAGGTAGCCGTATCGGAAGGTGCGGCTGGATCACCTCCTTTCAAGAAACGACAGTCGCAACTCGATGTTGCAAGACGTCCACACAAGACACCTGATATTTCACGACATCGTTTGACGCGAGGTT
>NZ_JACHCN010000033.1:1502-2732 GCF_014205795.1 Rhodanobacter sp. MP7CTX1 | reverse complement strand
TCATGCAGGGCGAACCCGGGGAACTGAAATATCTAAGTACCCGGAGGAAAAGAAATCAACCGAGATTCCCTGAGTAGCGACGAGCGAACGGGGACTAGCCCAAAAGCACATTATGTTTTAGTCAAACGGGATGGAAAGCCCGGCCATAGATGGTGATAGCCCAGTCGACGAAAAGACATTTTGTGTGAAATTGAGTAAGGCGGGGCACGTGAAACCTTGTCTGAACATGGGGGGACCATCCTCCAAGGCTAAATACTACTGACTGACCGATAGCGAACTAGTACCGTGAGGGAAAGGCGAAAAGAACCCCGGAGAGGGGAGTGAAATAGACCCTGAAACCGTATACGTACAAGCAGTGGAAGCCCGTAAGGGTGACTGCGTACCTTTTGTATAATGGGTCAGCGACTTACTGTCTGTGGCAAGCTTAACCGTATAGGGGAGGCGAAGAGAAATCGAGTCTGAATAGGGCGCATAGTCTCAGGCAGTAGACCCGAAACCGAGTGATCTATCCTTGGCCAGGTTGAAGGTGCGGTAACACGCACTGGAGGACCGAACCCACATCTGTTGCAATAGATGGGGATGAGCTGAGGATAGGAGTGAAAGGCTAAACAAACTCGGAGATAGCTGGTTCTCCTCGAAAGCTATTTAGGTAGCGCCTCGTGCGAATACTGTTGGGGGTAGAGCACTGTTATGGCTAGGGGGTCATCGCGACTTACCAAACCATGGCAAACTCCGAATACCAACACGTACTACACGGGAGACACACGGCGGGTGCTAACGTCCGTCGTGAAAAGGGAAACAACCCAGACCCGCAGCTAAGGTCCCAAAGTCATAGCTAAGTGGAAAACGATGTGGAAAGGCATAGACAGCCAGGAGGTTGGCTTAGAAGCAGCCACCCTTTAAAGAAAGCGTAATAGCTCACTGGTCGAGTCGGTCTGCGCGGAAGATTTAACGGGGCTAAGCTATGCACCGAAGCTCGGGGTGTGCACATTTATGTGTACGCGGTAGAGGAGCGTTCCGTAAGCCTGTGAAGGTGGATTGTAAAGTCTGCTGGAGGTATCGGAAGTGCGAATGCTGACATGAGTAACGATAATGGGGGTGAAAAGCCCCCACGCCGAAAGCCCAAGGTTTCCTCGCGCAACGTTCATCGGCGCAGGGTGAGTCGGCCCCTAAGGCGAGGCAGAAATGCGTAGTCGATGGGAAGCAGGTTAATATTCCTGCACTTTTCTT
>NZ_JACHCN010000033.1:0-1406 GCF_014205795.1 Rhodanobacter sp. MP7CTX1 | reverse complement strand
AAGAAAAACCGTACCGCAAACCGACACTGGTAGGCAGGGTGAGAATCCCAAGGCGCTTGAGAGAACTCGGGTGAAGGAACTAGGCAAAATGGCACCGTAACTTCGGGAGAAGGTGCGCCCATTGGTGTGGTCACGTGCGTGACTGAGCACCGATGGGTCGCAGTAACCTGGCCGCTGCGACTGTTTATCAAAAACACAGCACTCTGCAAACACGAAAGTGGACGTATAGGGTGTGACGCCTGCCCGGTGCTGGAAGGTTAATTGATGGGGTCAGCCGCAAGGCGAAGCTCTTGATCGAAGCCCCAGTAAACGGCGGCCGTAACTATAACGGTCCTAAGGTAGCGAAATTCCTTGTCGGGTAAGTTCCGACCTGCACGAATGGCGTAACGACAGCGGCGCTGTCTCCACCCGAGACTCAGTGAAATTGAATTCGCTGTGAAGATGCAGCGTTCCCGCGGCAAGACGGAAAGACCCCGTGAACCTTTACTATAGCTTTACACTGAACGTTGAGTTCTTCTGTGTAGGATAGGTGGGAGGCTTTGAAGCGCAGACGCCAGTTTGCGTGGAGCCAACCTTGAAATACCACCCTGAAGTGCTTGACGTTCTAACCTAGGCCCGTAATCCGGGTCAGGGACCGTGTATGGTGGGTAGTTTGACTGGGGCGGTCTCCTCCCAAAGAGTAACGGAGGAGCACGAAGGTACGCTCAGCGCGGTCGGACATCGCGCACTGTGTGCAATGGCATAAGCGTGCTTGACTGCGAGATCGACGGATCAAGCAGGTACGAAAGTAGGTCATAGTGATCCGGTGGTTCTGTATGGAAGGGCCATCGCTCAACGGATAAAAGGTACTCCGGGGATAACAGGCTGATACCGCCCAAGAGTTCATATCGACGGCGGTGTTTGGCACCTCGATGTCGGCTCATCACATCCTGGGGCTGTAGCCGGTCCCAAGGGTATGGCTGTTCGCCATTTAAAGTGGTACGCGAGCTGGGTTCAGAACGTCGTGAGACAGTTCGGTCCCTATCTGTCGTGGGCGTTGGAGATTTGAGGGGGGCTGCTCCTAGTACGAGAGGACCGGAGTGGACGTTCCGCTGGTGTTCGGGTTGTCATGCCAATGGCATTGCCCGGTAGCTATGAACGGAAGTGATAACCGCTGAAAGCATCTAAGCGGGAAGCACGCCCCAAGATGAGATCTCCCGAGAGCTAGACTCTCCTTAAGGCACCATGAAGACTACGTGGTTGATAGGTCAGGTGTGGAAGTGCAGCAATGCATGGAGCTAACTGATACTAATGAGCCGTGAGGCTTGACCATATAACCCCAAGACGCTTCGCTAATGTTCCTTAGCACCGTCTGATTCGAATTCACCTCGACGCTTGTCACTCGTTTACAACCTTATCCAACGTGA
>NZ_JACHCN010000032.1 GCF_014205795.1 Rhodanobacter sp. MP7CTX1 | reverse complement strand
CCGTATCGCCTTCGCACTGCTCAAGACCGATTCGCAGTATCAACCCAAATTACCCCAAACCACTTGCATGCAAACATAGAATCTCCCACAAAAAGAGGGCGGTCGCGCTCAGGCCTTCCCGGAGTCGATCCGTGGGGTACGCTCCTACCATTCGGCGACGGTGACGTACCAGGACATCAATGATGGATATCGCGCTGTACGTACTCGCCGCACTGCTGATCGTCGGCGGTATGGCCGGTGCCGTATTGCCGACGTTGCCGGGTATCCCGATGATCTTCGGTGGCATCTGGCTGGTGGCGGCGGTGGATCATTACCGGCATCTCGGCCTATGGTGGTTGCTGATCATCGGCGCGCTGGGCAGTATCGGGGTGATCGTCGATTTCATCGCCAGTGCGCTCGGCGCCCGACGCGTCGGCGCCAGCCGGCTGGCCTTGTGGGGTGCGAGCCTTGGTACGCTGATCGGGATGTTTTTCGGGGTGCCCGGGCTGTTGTTTGGGCCGTTTGTCGGCGCCCTGCTCGGCGAGCTGGCGTCTGGCAACAGCGTACTGCGCTCGGCGCATGTCGGCGTTGGCACCTGGCTAGGCCTGCTGTTCGGCACGCTGCTCAAGTTGGTGATTTCGTTCGTGATGGTCGGCCTGTTCGGACTGGCCCTGATGTTCGGTTGAGCGCCCATCCAGCGCCACGACCTTCGGCACATGGTTCTGCATCGCGCTGTCGCCTAGGCTGGGCTACCTCATAGGGAGCCTCACCCATGTCCAACCGTCTCGTCATCGCCATGGCGACTGCGCTGCTGGCCACCGCTGGCTCGGCGCAAGCTCAGACCGCCGCCGCGCCGCCCGCCTGGGTCGTACGCAGCAATGCCGACGCCCAGGTCGTACTCGACGCTCTGGCTCGCTTCAATCCGGAATTCGCATCGCAAATCGGCATTCCCGGCTACGACGACAAAGTCGCCGACCTCAAGCCAGACCTCGACGCACGTTCACGTGCGGCATTTCTGAAAGCGAAGGGGCAACTGGAGAAAATGCTGGCGACCGAGCACGACGCCAACGTGCAACAGGACCTGCACATCATGATCGACGCGGTCGACCAGCAGGTCGAGGGCATCGATCTCAACGCGAAGTACCTGTTGCCCGTCCAGGACATCGGCCAACTGATCTTCGGTGGCGAGTTCAACCTGCTGAAGGACGGTGTCGATGCGAAGCGGCACCCGGCCGCGTTGGCCCGTCTGCAGTGTTACATCGGCAAAGCGCCCGGCTGCACGCCGATCACTCAGCTGGCCGAAGCGCAGACCACCGAGCGGTTGGGCAACAAGGCGTTGCTCGGCCCGTACAAGGGTCAGATCGACCAACAGCTGGACAACACCTCGCACTACGTCGACGGGATTCGCCAGCTGTTCGCGAAAAACAAGCTGGACACTGCCGAAGGCAAGGCCGCGCTGGATACGCTGGCGCAACAATTGAAGGACTACGACAGCTGGGTACGCAGCACCGTGGTCCCGCATGAGCGCACCGACTTCCGCATGCCCGAGCCGCTGTATGCCTATACCCTCAAACAGGTCGGCATCGACATTCCGCCGCAGGAATTGCTGAAGCAGGCGGAACTGGAATTCGTCGAGATGCGCGGCGCGATGCAGATGATGGCGCCGGTGGTAGCGAAGGCCGAAGGCATCAACGCCACCGGTTACCAGGCGGTGTTTCAGGCGCTGAAGAAACAGCAGCTGCCGAAAGATCAGGTTATGCCGTGGTATCACGAAGTACTCGGCCAGATCGAGCCCACCATTCGTCGCGAGCGGATCGTCACCCTGCCTGACCGCCCGATGCAGATACGCCTGGCCTCGGACGCCGAGAACGCACAGATCCCGGCGCCGCACATGGATCCGCCGCCGTTCATCAACAACCACGGTGAGCAAGGCACCTTCGTGCTGAGCACCGGACATCCGGCGAACAAGGGCGACAACAGCCAGAGCTACGACGACTTCACGTACAAGGCAGCGGCCTGGACGCTCACCTCGCATGAAGGTCGCCCCGGCCACGAGCTGCAGTTCTCCGCGATGATTGAACACGGCGTGTCGCTGGCACGCAGCCTGTTCGCGTTCAACAGCGTCAACGTGGAAGGCTGGGCGCTGTATTCGGAATCCGAGATGCTGCCGTATGAGCCACCAGCCGGTCAGTTCGCCGCACTGCAGGCGCGCCTGATGCGTGCCGCACGCGCATTTCTGGATCCGATGCTCAACCTCGGCCTGATCAGCAAGGAGCGCGCGAAGGAGGTCCTGATCCGCGATGTCGGTCTGTCCGAGCCGATGGCGCGCGAGGAAATCGATCGCTATACCTTCAATAGCCCAGGTCAGGCCGCCTCGTATTTCTATGGCTACATGCGCATCCAGCAGTTGCGCCTCGAGACGGAGCTGACGCTGGGTCCGAAGTTCGATCGGATGGCGTTCAACGACTTCCTGATCGGCCAGGGCCTGCTGCCACCGGCGCAGCTTGCCGAGGCGGTACGTACGCAGTTCATCCCGGCTCAGCAGAAGCGCTGAGTCTGGGCCCGGCGGCAGCCCACCAGCTGCCGCCGACGCGCTGCCGCGAGATCAGCGACCGGGATGTCGCGAACGGGATCCATTGCTGAACGCCGGCGCGCTTCTAGCCAGCCAACCAGCAAGTTGCTTCGTGTCATGACATACCAACGCCGGCACGATGATGTAATGCCGGCTCGGCGCCGCACCTGGCTTTGCGATCAGCCGCTCTGCGCCTGCCAACTGCAGCAGTTCACGCTGGTCGACCGCCGCCAACTTCAGGGCCAGCCCGCCGGGCGTGAGCCACGCACAGGGCTTTTCATCCAGATAGGCCATCAGACCGCCGAACATCGCCTTGAAGCGCAGATCGTGCGGCTTGCCGAGATGCGCGGCGGCGTCTTCGAGATCGCGGCGCATCACGTCGAGTGAAGCGGGCATGATCACGCTGCCGCGGCGGGAATCACATACAGCAGCACGGCGAGGAAATGCAGCACGCTACCGGTCAACACGAACGCGTGCCATAGCGCATGGTGATAGGGCAGCCGGCGCCACAGGTAGAACGGCACGCCCAGCGTGTAGGCCACGCCGCCGCCAATCAGCAGCAACATGCCACCCGTCTGCAGATGCATGCTCAACGGCTTGAACGCGATCATGCCGATCCAGCCCATGCCCACATACAGCAACACGGCGAACTTGCGATAGCGCTTGAGTACGCCCAGTTCCAGCGCGCTGCCGATCAACGCCAGCGCCCACACTGCCGAGAACAAACTCCAGCCCCAGGTGCCGGGCAACGCGATCAGCGTGAACGGCGTATAGGTCCCTGCAATCAGCAGGAAGATCGCGATATGGTCGAGCGTGCGCAGCGCCGGTTTCGCGGCAACGACTGAAATCGAGTGGTACAGCGTGGACGCCGTGTAGAGTAGTACCAGCGTGGTTCCGTACACCGCACTGGCGATCACCACACGCGTGTCGCCATGCTGTGCGGCAAACGCCACCAGGGTCGTCAGACCAATGATGCTGAGCACGATGCCGATGCCGTGGATGACGCTGCTGGCAAGTTCGTCGCCAAAACTGTAGCGCGCGCCGACGGCAACGTTGGGTGAGGCGGACATGACCACTCCTGACAGGCAAGGAGGCGCGATGCAGCACTCCTGCAGTTACCTTAGCGGGGCCGCTCCGGCTTGCCTACTGCCGGTCGCTGACAGCGGACTAGGGTTCGATGATGAACGCACCAAATGCCACGCCAAGATTCCAGCCACTGCCCTTTCCAGTGAGTGCCAGCGAGACATTGCCCTTGGTCATCACCTGTGCCTTGGCCGCACTATCCTCGGTGCCCGCTTCGGCTTCGGCAGTCGCGTAGTGACCCAGTACTTCATGAATGTCGTGGATGCCGCTGAAGCGGCCATGGCCGTCGTCGATCCTGCTCTTGCCGAACGTCAAACCACCGCCCTTGGCGCGCAGTTGTACGTGCATGCTCTGACCGTTGCTGCAGTGGACCATGCCGCTGCCGCTATAGGTCTTGTAGAAGATCGACCAGCCGGATAGCTGAAATCCCATCTGACAGGACATGTCCCCAGCCTGCACCGGACTGCCAGCCAGCAGCGCGGCGCATGCCAACACCATCACAACCGTCCCTTTGATCAAACTCATTGCCGTTCCTCTCGCTACCACCGACCCAGTGCCGGTCGCTGATTGTTGCAGGCTTGCACCGACCGTGGTCGATGGCTGCGTTAACCCTCCTTAACTCCGCCTGCACGCCCAATCGACATGCACGAGGCCACACTACATCCGCGGATGTGCTGCATCCCCCTGTCATCCGCCTTTGGACCCCGCGATTCTCGTGGGGCTTTTTTTGGGTTCTTCACGGATTCCCGGGGAAGGCCGCTTTGATCTTCTTGAAGAAGTACTCGCTGTCACGGTAGCCATAAGCCATCCGTTTGATGACCTTGA
>NZ_JACHCN010000031.1 GCF_014205795.1 Rhodanobacter sp. MP7CTX1 | reverse complement strand
GTCAAACCCGAAGTTACCGTTCTGGCCGAAGTTACCGGCCGAGTGATCCGGCGACACCGTACCGCTGTCGGCGAAGGCGCGGGTCCACAAGCTCAAGCCGCCCTTGATCGTTTGGCTGACCGCGCCCATCCGATCTTCCAGCGTACCGACCTGACTGTTCATCAGGCTCTGCACACCCGGAGCGGCAGAGGCTGCCAGTGTGCCCAACTGACTCAGGCCGCTTACCGTCACGCCGACACCGATGCTGGAGGGCGGCGGCGTGACGGGTGGCGGAGTCGTCGTTGGCGGAGTACCCGGTGGTGGTGGCGTGACAGGCGGTGGCGGTGCAGCCGCGGCGACCGTCAGGCCCAGCGAGGTCAGGTTCGGCGTGCTCACCAGCGCCTCGCTCAGGCCCAGGAAACCCTTGGGCTGGGTGAAGGTGCCCAGCACGAACGCGCCGGCGGCAGCGGTGCCGCCCACCTGCACCAGCGGAATCATAGTGGAGGCGGTCGTCGGATCGGTCAGCAGGTTCACGTTGACCGTGCTCACGCTGCCGGCCGCCACGTTGCCGGTGATCTTCAGCTGATCGCCGGTGCCGTTCGCACCGTTCACATCCATGTCGAGCTGACCGTTACCAGCAAAGTTGCCGGCGATCGTCAGCGTGTTATTCGCCGCGCCGTTGCGGAAGTTGATCGTGCCGTTGTTGGTGAACGGGTTGGGATTGACTGGCGTACCGGTGTCCATCGTTATCGTGTTGCTGCCCACCACCGTGATCAGGCCGGTATTGCCGAACTGGTTGCCCGCCGGGTCGCTGCCCAGGCTGATCGTCGTGTTGCTCAGGTTGATCGTGCCGGCGTTGCTGACGGTGTCGTCACCGGCGCCGAAGTCCGATGTACCCACCGCGTTCCAGATGCCGCTGACGTCGTTGGTCAAGATGTCGTTGCCGGAACCGGTCTGGATCGCACCGTTGATCGTGCCGCTGTTGTTGAGGGTGGCGTTCGATGCGTCAGTGCTCAGCACGGCCACACTGCCCGCTGCCGCCGAGTTGGTGGTAATTGTGCCGCTGTTGGTCAGCGTGACGTTGGTCGGGCTCGTGAGATCCACGCCCACCGCCGACGTGGCATTGCTCGCCAGGATGTGACCGGTGTTGGTGAAAGCCAGGTCGCCGGCGGAGGTGATCATCGCGCCGTACGCCTTGCCGCCCGCCCCATTGAACGTGGCGTTGATGACGCCGTCGTTGTTGGCGGTCAGCGCAGCGGTGCCTGAGTTGACGAGTGACAGGCCGGTGGCGCTGCCGCTGGCGCCCGTCGCAGTGGCACCCACATAGCCGCCAGCGTTTAAGGCGATGGCCACGTTATAGCCGGTAGCGGAGAGGCCGGCGGCGGTTGCCATGCCGGGAGAAGTCGCCGTGGCCTTGATCACGCCGATGTTGGTCACGTCGACGAAGCCGTCGGACCAGCTGAGCACAGAAATACCAATAGCCGTCGCCGAACCCAGCGTATCGGCACCGCCGACGGCAGCTGTCGCCGACACCAGACCGGCGTTGCTGATAGTGATGCCGTTACCGGCGTTGACGAGAAAAGACGAGGAGCGACCCAGCACTGTCTCGATGCCAGTAGCGCTGGTCGAGATGCCGCCATAATTGGAGGTCGATGACGCCGTGACCGAACCAGTGGCGCTATTGTTCACCGTGGTGTCACCCAGGGAGTAGCTCCCTCCCCCTATGTATGTACCGGTCTCCATCAATAGCCCGACGGCCGACAGTGGGAGGGTGGTCACGCCGCCCAACGTAGAGGCGTCGGTTTGTGCGGTAGCGCTGATCGACCCCGTATTGGTCAAGCTCGCCGCATTGTAGGTGGACTCTGCATCGACACCGACAGAGTCATTAGGGAAGAAAGAGAAGCTGGCGCCATTGGAGGTGAGCGATGCCGCGATCGAACCGGTATTGGTGATGGCGATGGTGCCGTCCGCGGAATACTGCGGGAGGTTCACATCCGGGAAGTCGAGAACACCCAGTCCAACGACACGCCCATTGGAGTACGGCCCTGCAAGGGGATCGGCTGACATCGTCGCGGTGATGGAACCGGAATTGCTCACCGTAGTGGCGCTATTACCATTTCGTATCCTGACGCCATCCACATCGATATATGGACCGCTAGCCGGGTGTCCGTCGATAAAGCTGGCGCTGATCGAACCACTGTTGTTGAACGTCAAGTTGGAGTGGTGGTAGTTGTTCCCGTCTTGATAATGACCATACACGCCGAAGGTGTTGCCGGCTCCACCGGAGACGGCGATGTCGCCTGAATTGGTGATTGTGTCAGGGGTGTTCGTGCCGTTACCGAAATTTACTTGTATGCCCATAGTGTCAGGGCCGGACGGTGTACTTGTGACCGTGATGCTGCCGGAATTGTCGACAACGTCATGGCCTGTCGCCTCGGCGATCTGGATGCCGTAATCATCCTGGGTGAGGGTAGAGTCGACGGTGATGCGGCCAGAGTTGGTGACCGTCGCATTGCTATAGATATTTCCGGCCTGTGCAAAGATGCCCCAGGTAACACCCCCAGAGCCTCCGTCTACCGTGATGTCGCCGGAGTTGCTGATCGCAAGCGATCCTAAAGAGGCGTGCACGTCGATGCCGCTGACCCCGGAAACGGGGTCGCCGGTGACAGAAATAGTGCCGGAGTTGACGACAGTGGAAACGCCGAGGCCGTATACGGCACTAACGTTGATGCCCGAAAGCAAATCGCCACTAGCGCCGCTGGGGCTGGTGACGCTGATGTCGCCGGAGTTGACGACAGAGACTTCGCCAAGAGTGCTTTCTGCGTTGATGCCCCAGTTGGCATAGTCGTAGGTACCAGTGCCAAGGGTGTTGGGGGTACTGACGGCGACGTTGATGCGGCCGGAGTTGTTGATCGCGATGTCACCCCGGTAGGTAACCGCATCGATACCTTCTCCCCCGAGATAGTGGCTGGAAACTCCTCCCAGGACGGACACCGCGATGGCGCCCGAGTTGGTGACCGTCACGTCATTGCCGTAGTTGAGAAAGACCTGGATGCCGGTGGCATGCAGATAGCTACAGGTGCTGACGCAGCTGGTGCCGTCCGCGTTCGCGGAGATGGTACCGGCGTTATTGATCACCGCGTTGTAGGTGTGCTCATCGATGTAACGGCCGAAGCCATTGTGGCCGTCCTGGCCGGTACCGATGCCGATGGCCTCGGTCGGGCTGGAGGCCGTGATCGTGCCGCTGGCGGTGTTGGTGATCAATAGGTCGCCATTACCAGCGGAGCCCTCGATGCCTTCGCCCAGTGAGGGACCGGTAGCGGTGATACCGCCGGAATTGATGACTTCGGTGTTCCCCGGTGTGTACACCGTCCCGCTGGAGGCAACGATGCCAATGGCACGATTGTGCTGATAGTAGGTCCCGCTGCCGGCTACTGCCGTGAGGTCGCCAGCGTTAACGACCTTCGTCCTGCCGAACTGCGCTTGCGCGAGGATGGCCGTGGCGTTTCCGCTCACCGCCGTCGCCGAGATGCTGCCGGTATTGCCGACGTAAGCGGTGCCATACATCAAGCTATCCGCTTCCACGCCCACGGCCGGACTGTAGTTGAGGGACGTCGCCTGGATGCTGCCGCCATTGATGACGCTGGCCCTGCCATTGAAGGCTTGGGCAAGGACCCCGGTGGCCGCGCCACCGTTCGAGGTGGCCGTGATGGAACCGCCAACATAGGTGAAAACTCTCGCGCCGGCTTGGCCATAGGCTTCGATGCCGATCGCCGCATCCTGGCCGCTGGTCACCGCGATCGAGCCGCCCGCGCCTCCGTAGCTATTTTCGACTAAGGCGTACGTCCCGGAGGCGAGCACGCCCACGGACTGACCATTGGTGGATGTCGCTGTAATGCTGCCTAAATTGTCGACGAAGGCAAGGTAGCTGTCGGATTGCGCGAGGACACCAATGGCGATGCCGTTGACCGAACTCGCGGAGATCGCGCCATCGTTGCCGACACGGGCCACCCCACCGCCGTAGGCCGACGCATTGACCGCGATGGCGTTGCCATCCTGGGCAGTGGCGGTGATCGTGCCGGTAGCGTAATTGATGACATTGAGGTCACCGCCATGTGCCGCAGTGGCGCTGACCGTGGTGACGTCGTAAGCGCCGGTGCTGTAGGCGTTGACCGGGCCGCCATTGATCACAGTCACCCCGCCGTAAGCGCTGACGTCCATCGCTTTGGCCCCAGGCGCCGTGACGTTGGTGGTGATGCTGCCTTCGTTGAACACCGTCGCCGAGGTCGAGCCGTAGGCAAAGATGCCGCTGGCGCCCACAGTGGTGATGTCGGCATAACTGAACACGCGTACGTTACCGCTCCAGTTGGCATCAATCCCCATCAGGCCAGCCGCGGGGGTCACACTGGTTGGCGCGGTGTCGCCCAGCACCAGGGTGAGATCATCGATAGGTGTAAAGAAAGTACCCGGCACCGTAGTCGTGAAGGCGCCATCGCAGGACACCGTGGTCGGTGTCGTGAAGGTGCAGGTGCCCTGCGCGATCGCGGCACCGCTCCCTCCCAAAGCCAACAACGTGGCCGAAATAGCCAGGGCCGAACGAATGGCGCGGGTGACCGGCGCGACCGCGAGGTTCGGAGTGTGACGCGTCTTGTTTAGACGGCCATTCGTGTTTGCATTCATGACTTACCCAACCCTTTAAGTTTTAAAACCGGTGGATGCTGCGTCCCGCCTCCCAGGATCGCGGCTGACCTTCCTCGCTGCGCGCGCGTCGCTACTTGATCGTCACCGGCGCGGTCTTGATCCCATCCGCACCGTGGTTGTCGGTGACCGTCTCCTTGACGGTGTAGATGCCCGCCTTGAGATAGGCATGGCTGGGGTCGGCAAGCTTGGACGTGCCACCGTCACCGAAGGTCCACGCATGCGCGGTGATCGTGCCGCCACTTTCGGTGGAGCTGTCGGTGAATTTGGCGATCAGCCCGCTTGAGGTCGCGCTGAAGTTGGCGACCGGGACGATAGGTGGTGGTGGCGGCGGACTGCCGCTATCGATATCGTTGTAGGCGTTGCTCATGATCAAGGTGCCACGACCGGTCGGAAAGTCGTAACCCACCTTGGCCTGGTAGCCGCTGTTGTTGCCCACGGTAATATCGTGGAAGTCCGTCGCCGGTAGCTGATACAACCACGGGGCCGCGAAGCCGACGGCGGTGCCTCTGCCCGCGATCACGCGCGCCCAAAAGCCGACGAAGAGCGGGGAAGCCAGGCTGGTACCACCCCACTGCGCGTAACTGCCATCAATGACAATAATTGCTCCGGTGTCCGGATCCGCTTCCATAGCGATATCCGCCACGCCGCGCGTGGCCGCCGGGTCAAAGCCGGCCTGCCAGCTCGGCATGGGTTCAAACGCGCTCGGACTACCGCCGGTGGCGTAGAAGCTCCCTCCCCCACCCCAGTTCCAGACAACCTCGCTGCCCCACGTCGTCGTGGTGGCTGTCAACGTGGTGCCACCCACCGACACCACGTACGGCGAAGAGGCCGGCCAACTGGCACCGGTGCCTTCACCGGCGCACTCGTTGGCGCCACCGTCGCCAGCGGAGATAGAGAATGTCTGACCCTGCGCAACTGCCGTCTGAAAGATTTCATCCGAGGCGGCAGCAGCACCGTCGGCCTGCGCATCGAGTTCGCACCCACCGATCGAGACGTTAATGATCTTGGCCACGTTCGCCGTCACCGCCGCGTTGAAGTTCTCGTTCAAACCGACGAACGTAAAATCGGGGTCGGTGTAGAAGATGAGCTTGCCCACCTGGCCACCGCTCATGCCCACGATGTCCTGGCTATCCAGGTCGAATTCGCCCTGGTCCCCGTTGGGAGCGGCGGCGCCGGTGGCGACGATCTGCGTTGCGACCCGGGCCAGATTATTGGCGTCGGTGAAAGTGTTGAGGTCGGCGAGGGTCTGGCTCTGGTCGCCCACGGCAATGATGCCGATGGTGACGCCTGCCGCGGTCGGCAGCCCGGTGCCGTTGTAGATGGACGGGAAATCGACCGGATCGTAGCCCATCTCGCTCGCCGCGGCGCTCGCCTTGGGTTGCGCGCGTACCGCGAAACTATGCGCAAGATGCACGTTCTGCAGGCCCATTACTGACAGCACGCTGTCCTGCATGGACGGTGGCATATGTGCGTCGCTGGTGTTCGCGAAGGCTCCACGCCCGTCGTGGGTCTGCACCCGTGCAAACGATGTCTGAAAAGCGGCCTGCGCACTGTCGGCCGTGCCGTCCGCCGACACCAGCAGGCGATTCGGCGCGATCACTACGTTCGTGAAACCCAGCTCGGTCAGGTACGTCGCGACTGCCTGCGCCTGTAGCTGAGTCGGCGCATGTAACGCTGAGAACTGTGCCGGCGTCAGCGTCTGGTGTGCGGCAATGAGGCTATTGAGCTGGTCGCTGTTGCGCAGTTTGAGCGCGACCACGACGTGCATGGTTTGCGTATGCGGCAACACGCCCGCAAGAGCATCGCCCTGACCCAGCGCCGTAGCGTGAGCCACCGCGGCACCCATCCCGTGAGTGACACCATCCGCGTGCACTGACATGACGGTGGCCGCGGCAAGTGCCAGCGATATGGTCATGGCCAATGCCGTGAGCCGAGAGTTGTAAAGCGTCTTCATGGTCATGGGTCTCATACAAATTGGTGATGAAGTAACCCGGATTGCTCCGGGAACGCGATGCACTGCTATGGCGAATAAGAATCCTTGCGCTGCTGCGGCGCGGCGCATGGCAACTGAGTACCTGGGCTAGTGACGCCGGCACGAATCAACTCGCCAGGAGCTGACGTAAGACGGTATCGACGGAGAATCACTCGCAACGGGTGCCAAGCATCTATGCCAATAGCACTCGGTTATGCCGACCTATCGAGACGATGCATCGCACGCGAGAGGGTGCTGCGAAATCGGTTCCCTAGCTTCCCTGGCAACTGTGCTCAAGCTTCCCTGTAGTGACTCTGTCACACGCGTAAACTTCGCACGACGGTCGTTCGAGCTACTTCGTATCACTCGAAAGAGGGATAGGCGAGCGGGCGATAAAGTGGCCCCAAGTCACGTCGAGCGGGGATACTTATGCGTTCGGGCGCCTTCGTGTGCAGGCAAAAAGAAATCCGACGGATTCATGTCCGCCGGGTTGCTTTCCCATCATCCTAGAAGGTGTAACGCAGCCCGACCTGACCGCCGAAGAAGCTCTTCAACGCGCCACCGTCCTGCCAGTTCAACCCACCAAATACCGCCAGCTTGCCCAACTGCACGTTGAGCCCGGTTTCCGCCAGCACGCTGGTGCCCTTGGTATCAGTCTCGCCAAAGAAGGTGTTGTTGACCGC
>NZ_JACHCN010000030.1 GCF_014205795.1 Rhodanobacter sp. MP7CTX1 | reverse complement strand
TTAGATGCCGTCGGCCCGGAGGGTCCACCCGACCCTCTCAGCACCGCTGACGAAGCGAGGTGGGAGGCGTCCATTCCATTTCTTTTGGTTACTTTCCTCCTGGCCATACCAGAGAAAAGTGACTCGCCCTCCGCAGGAGCACGAAACGCTCTGCACTACAAAACAGCAAATCGACGCAGAGCATCGCGACTGAAGTCGCTCCCACAAGAGCAACAACAGCAACAACAGCTTTCGCGCACAGGGTGCGCTCCTACCGGATCTGGCGAGATTCGCCGGGGGCCAGGCCATCCAGGGCATGCTCGCCCACTTGCACACGGATCAGTCGCAGAGTGGGAAATCCCACAGCGGCGGTCATCCGCCGCACTTGGCGGTTGCGCCCTTCGCGCAACGAGATGCTGAGCCAACTGGTGGGGATGGACTTGCGAAAACGCACCGGGGGATCACGCGGCCACAGCCAGTCGGGCTCGGTCGCAGCTTGCGCCACCGTCGGCAAGGTCGGACCATCGTTCAACAGCACGCCGCGGCGCAGCGCCTCCAGCGCTGCCTTGTCGATCTCGCCCTCGACCTGCACCAGGTAGGTCTTGGGCTGCTTGTGACCGGGGTCGGTCAGCTGATGAGCGAGCCGCCCGTCGTCGGTCAACAGCAGCAGACCCTCGCTATCCTGGTCCAGCCGTCCAGCCGCATAGACGTCCTTTTGCCGGATGAAGTCGGCCAACGTGCGGCGACCGTCCGCATCGGTGAACTGACACAGCACCCCGTAGGGTTTGTTGAGTGCGATCAGCATGCTCGCGCCGCGTCAGGGTATGCGTGCCGTGCCTCAGTGGGCCGAGGCTGCGGACGCTGGCGCCGCCGGCTTGACGAAGCGCAGGGTCATCCGGTCGGACTCGCCAATCGCCACGTATTTCGCCTTGTCCTGTTCGCCCAGCGTGAGCGTAGGCGGCAACGTCCACACGCCCTTGGGATAGTTCTTCGTGTCCTTCGGGTTCGCATTGATCTCGCTGCTGGCATCCAGCGTGAACCCGGCATCGGTCGCCAGTTTCACCACGTAACGGGTGGGCAGGTAACCGCTTTGCTTGACCGACGCCAGCGACGCGGCATCGTCCGCACGGTGATCGACCACGCCGAGCACGCCGCCGGGCCTGAGCACCGCATAGAACGCCTTGAACATCGCCGGCGAAGTATCGGCCATCACCCAGTTGTGCACGTTGCGAAACGTCAGCACCACATCGGCCGAACCGGGCTGCCCGAATACCGGCGCCTTGGGATCGAACTCGACAAATTTAGCGTTGCCATAGTGCGGCGCATCGGCGGCGAATTTCTGGTGCAGCGCATCGCCATCGCGGCGCGCTTCGCCGCCGCCAGCCGGTATCTGCACGGCAGCGATGTAGTGCCCGTTGTCATGCAGCAGGGGCGCGAGAATTTCGCTGTACCAGCCGCTACCGGGCGTGATTTCGATCACCGTCTGATCTGGCTGTATACCGAAGAACTGCAAGGTAGCCTTGGGATGGCGGTAGACATCGCGGGCGCTGTTGGTGGCCGAGCGCCAGTTGCCGGCCAGCACGCTGTCCAGCTGGGAGGCGGTGAAATCGCTGGCACTGGTCGGTGGTACCAACCCGCCGGCGGGCTGATCCTGGCCGGCCGTCGGCGTCGGTGCCACCTGGGCAACGCTCGCCATCGGCAAACTCAGGCACGCCGCCAGCAGCACGGCACTCCAACCGGTGGCGCTGCGACGAATAGCTCCCGCTGTTACCGCTTCCGTTCCACAGTTCATCGATTACTCCTTGGTGTAATGACCATCCCCATCCGGGGCAATATGGCCAATCTGATGTGTAGGTCCGGTATTCAGAACGGCTTTGGACACATCGACTGCCGCCAAGTGCTCGTCGCCCGACGCGTGTGCTCATTCTAAAGCCTCAGTGTGTCAGCAGGAGCGGCTTCCGCTGAAACGCATCGCCGCTCTTCGGGGCATCCCGATCGTCACTGAAGCCACGGCGCAGGCCACCTCAATAGTGGATCACCGCGCGGATCACTTTCCCCGCGTGCATCAGCTCGAACGCTTCATTGATGCGCTCCAGCGGCAGCACTTCGGTGATCATCTCGTCGATCCGGATCTCGCCCGCCATATAGCGGTCGACATAACCCGGCAGCTGCGAGCGACCCTTGACGCCGCCAAACGCGGAACCGCGCCACACCCTTCCGGTGACCAGCTGGAACGGCCGCGTGCTGATCTCCTGCCCGGCGCCGGCCACGCCGATGATGATCGACTCGCCCCAGCCCTTGTGGCAGCACTCCAGCGCCGCGCGCATCACGTGGATGTTGCCGATGCATTCGAATGAGTAATCGACGCCGCCATCGGTGAGATCGACGATTACCTGCTGGATCGGCGTGTCCGGGTAGTCCTTTGGATTGACGAAGTCGGTCGCGCCGAGCGCCTTCGCCATCACGAACTTTTCGGGGTTCGTATCGACCACCACGATCCGGCCGGCCTTGGCCATCACCGCGCCCTGCACCACCGACAGGCCGATGCCGCCCAACCCGAACACCGCGACCGACGCGCCCGGTTCCACCTTTGCCGTATTCAGTACCGCGCCGATGCCGGTGGTGATGCCGCAGCCGAGCAGGCACACCTTCTCCAGCGGGGCGGCGGGGTTGATCTTCGCCAGCGAAATCTCCGGCAGCACGGTGTATTCGCTGAACGTGCTGGTGCCCATGTAGTGCAGCAGCGGTTTGCCGTTGAGCGAGAAGCGCGAGGTGCCGTCCGGCATCAGCCCCTTGCCCTGGGTGACGCGAATCTTCTGGCACAGATTGGTCTTGCCCGAACGGCAGAATTTGCACTCGCCGCATTCGGGCGTGTACAGCGGAATCACATGGTCGCCGACTTTCAGCGACGTCACGCCGGCACCAACTTCCTCCACGATACCGCCGCCCTCGTGGCCAAGGATCACTGGAAACATTCCCTCCGGATCTGCGCCGGAAAGGGTGAACGCATCGGTGTGGCAGACGCCGGTCGCCACGATGCGCACCAGCACCTCACCGGCCCTGGGCCCAGCGACGTCGACCTGCTCGATCGTTAGCGGCTTGCCTGCTTCCCAGGCAACGGCGGCGCGTGACTTCATGGCTCAACTCCTGATGACGGATTGCAACGATCGACCATCATGCCGCGTGCAGCCGGTTTGCGAAACCGCATCAGTTGAGCGCCGCGTCATCCCGCGGCGACACCGGCATCTGCCGGAAGTAATCCGCGGCCTCGGCCAGCAACCAATCGCGGAATACCTGCAGGCCACGATGTTCCTGCGAGCGCGGCGGATACACCAGCCAGTAGGCGTCCGCCACCGGTAGATAGTTGCCGCCCAGCACCCGTAGCCGACCGGCATCGATCAACGATTTCGAGGTCACCATCCGACCCAGCGCGACGCCGAGGCCTTCCAGTGCGGCATGCCGCAACGCATCGACCGTATCGAAATGCGCGACGTAGCGTTTCGGCGGCGTACCGCCGAAGCGGGCGAACCAGTCGAGCCAGCGATTGGCCGGATGCGGGTCGCCAAGCAGCGGCCATTGCGAGAGATCACTGGGATCGGCATCGCCCATCTGCGCGATCAGTTCGGGTGCGGCGACCGGTGCGATCCATTCGCCGAACAGCCGCTCGCTGTGCAAACCGGGCCACTCGCCACGGCCGTAGCGCAGGCCCACGTCGACCGGCTCACGCTCGAAATTCACCAGCACCGAAGCCGATTGCAGGCTGAGCTCCAGCTCGGGATGCGCTGCAACCAGTCGCGGCAGCCGCGGCACCAGCCAGCTCGACATGATGCCGGGGCTAGCACTCAGCGTCAGCGCCTCATGGCGGCGCTGGTGATAGCGGGACATCGCATGCTCGATGCCATCGAAATGCTCGCCCACCGCTTCAAGCAGGCTGCAACCTTCAACGGTCAGCGTGACGCCGCGCGGCCCCCGCTCAAACAGGCGTCGCTCCAGCCGCTCCTCCAGCTGGCGCATCTGGTGGCTGAGGGCGCTGACGGTGAGGTTCGCCTGCGCTGCCGCGCGCGACAGGTTACCCAGCCGGGCCACCAGTACGAACTGTTGCAACAGACCGAGCGGCAGCTTTCCCATCTTGAAATTCCTTCAAGTCTGAGTTGTGAATATATCGCTTTTTGGCGGCCTGCGGCGGCGGTATGTTGAATGCACCAGCAATCCCACCCTCCATGAGGTGCACCATGAGCTCCATCTGGACTGATCTGCTGTTGCTTCACGGTCACGCCCTTCCGGCCCATCTGCTGTGGCGGCCGAACGAAGGAATCGATTCACGCCGCGCGGGCATTGCGCTGGAGCGAGCCAGGGCCAAGGTCAAGACCCAGCCAGTGGTTCCGCCAGCACAAGATTGCGGCAAGGCGGCTTGCGCTTGATTACGTGATTGTCCGTAACCACCTCGGATGGGATGACGGCCGCCGTTCGCGGCGGCTCCCCGACCCCGCCCATCTGAGGTTTCTCATGCCATTACGCCCGCTCGGCAACTCCCCACTCTCGATCGCCCCGCTCGCGCTTGGCGGCAATGTGTTCGGCTGGACCGCCGATGAAAAGCGCTCATTCGAACTGCTCGACGCGTTCGTCGACGCCGGGTTCAACCTGATCGATACGGCGGACGTCTATTCGGCGTGGGCGCCGGGCAACCGCGGCGGCGAATCGGAAACCATTATCGGCAAGTGGCTGCAGCGCAGCGGCAAGCGCGACAAGGTAGTGATCACCACCAAGGTCGCGAAATGGGCTGAGCATCCCGGGCTGTCGCCGGTGAACATCCTGCAGGCCGTCGAGGGTTCATTGCAGCGGCTGCAGACCGATCACATCGACCTCTATCTGGCACACCAGGACGATGCCGACGTGCCGATGGCGGAGACGCTCGGGGCGTTCGCACGGCTGATCGAAGCGGGCAAGGTGCGCGCGATCGGCGCCTCCAATTTCAACGCTGATCGCTTTGCCGATGCGCTGGACATATCGAAGCAGAATCATCTGCCGCGCTATGAAGTCCTGCAGCCGGAATACAACCTGGTCAGTCGCGTTGACTATGAAAAGGACTTCGAACCGCTGATTCGCCGGGAGAACATCGGCGTGATCAGCTATTACGGGCTGGCCAGTGGTTTCCTCAGCGGCAAATATCGCAGCGCCGCGGATCTGGCCAAGAGTTCGGCGCGCGGCGGCGCGGTGAAGAAGTATCTGAATCCGCATGGCCTGCAGATTCTCGCTGCGCTCGACGCGGTCGCCGCCGAACAGGGAGCCACCACCGCGCAGGTCGCGTTGGCGTGGCTGATCGCCCGACCCGGCCTTACCGCACCGATCGCCAGCGCCACCAGCGTGGAGCAGCTCAACGAGCTGTTCGGTGCGGCGAAACTGCAACTGACCTCCAACCAGATCGCGGCACTGGATCTGGCCAGTGCCGCCTGATCAATGCTGACCGGCGCCGGCATTCGCCGGAGCGCCGGCGCTGCTGTCGGTTGCCGGCTCCGCGTCCTGGTCTTCCGGCGACTCCACCACGTAACCCTGGGCCTTGAGCTTGGCGGCATAGCCAGCAGGCGATAGCAGCTCGCTCATCGGCAACATTGCAAACGTCTGCGTGTTGCTGGTCAGTGCGGCGCGCGCGGCGTCCAGCCAGGTCGCCTCCAGTCGAGCCGGCACATCGTCGATGCCGAGCTTGTGCGCAAACGCGGCACCGGTCACGGCGGCGACACAGGTGTCGCGGCGCTCGCTGTCGGGCAACTGACGCAAGGCCTGCAGATCGCCAACGGCCCAGGCGTTGGCGCGCGCCTTCATCGTCGGCATGTCCTGCTCGATGCTGTCCAGCGTGTGGCTGAAGCACGCCGTGTCATCCAGACCGGAACTCTTGAAGTCCTTGATCGCGACACGTGGCTGCTCGACAACGAACTGATAGTCCACCGGCGTTTGCTTGACGCCGTATTGCTTGGCCAGCGCTTCCACCGTCGTGCCGATGCCACCGGAGGCGCTCAGACCATTCGCCTTGATCGCCTTCTTGTACAGCTCCTGCGCCGCAAAAATGGGCCGCCAGCGTTCAACGCTGTTGCTGCTGCCGAGATACTGCTGCTTGAGCACCTGCCAGCGCGCATACAGCGCAGCGGGCAGTACCTGCTGCAGCGTTTCGCCGTTGTCGTTCTTGCGCGCGCTATACGCCGACGGCAGCAGGAATAGCTTGCCGAAGAAGCCGGTGTTGAACTTCACCTTGATCGACGGCGACAGCAGCACCTCTTGCGATTGACCGATGATCTGGGCCAGGTCATGCGACTGCCACTGCATGTTCTGCGGCAACGGCGACAGCGTGCCCAGAACCCACATCACATGACCACCTTTGGACACCTTCCACATGCCCGGCCCCGGCTGCACACCGGTAACCGCCACGGCAGCGAGATTCGCCACGTTGGTCGACGTCGGCGGTGGCGGCACCGCGGCCGTCGTGGATTGCGCGAACGTCGGCGCAAGGCCGCTCAGGGCCAACAGGCACACAACGGATAGCAGACGCATCGGTGATGCTCCATCTCCAGAAGTGACCATTGTGTCAGGACCATCCTGACTCGGAGGTTGCCGTGATTTACGCCGGCCCGGGAACCCACCTGAAGCCTGTATGTCCGCGCTCTTGTGGGAGCGACTTCAGTCGCGATGCTCTTCTTGCAGCCCCAGAGCATCGCGACTGAGGTCGCTCCCACAGGAATCCGCTGAACTGGCCCTCAGCGCGCCAGGCGCGAGGCATCCGGATACGCTGGCACATCGACGTACTCGCCCGCGCGCAGGCGCGCCTGCACCCCACGCCACCAGGCAGGATCAAAGATCTCCGGGTGAGCCTCGCAAAGCACCTCGCGCAGTGGCGCAGGCACGCCGAGGAAATTGACGAACAGCTCGGGAAACACATCCTCCGGCGCGGCATACACAGCATCCTGCAGCGGCCGCGTCTCGTCGTCCTCGTGCAACACCGGCAAGGCGCGAAAGCGGCACTCGCCGAGCAGGCACAGCTCGTCATAGTCATAGAACACCGCGCGCCCGTTGCGCGAGATGCCGAAGTTCTTCAGCAGCAGGTCACCGGGAAAGATGTTGCTTCCGGCCAGATCCTTGATCGCCTGGCCGTAGTCGCGCATTGCACGGCGGGCCTTCTCATCGTCGACCTCGCGCACGTACAGATCCATCGGACGCAGACGGTGTTCAACGTAGCAGTGCCCGATCACCAGCTCATCGCCATCCACAGTCACCGTGTCGGCGCATTCGGCCAGCAGCTCCTCACGTAAGTTGGCGTCGATCTGGCGCAACGGAAAGCGCAGGTGACGAAACTCCTGCGCGTCGACCAGACGGCCCACGCGGTCGTGGCGAAACACCAGCCGGTATTTCTCTTCCACCTGTCTGCGCACGGTATCTTTCGGCCACGCGAAGCGGTCGCGTATCAGCTTGAACACCACCGGCAGGTCGCGCAGAGTGAACACCACCATCACCATGCCGCGCTTGCCATCGGCGTGCACCAGCCGCTCCTGCGGGTGGATCGCCAGATGGCCGAACACGCGGCGATAGCGCTCGGTCTTGCCCTGCTTGGCGCGACCCAGCACGCTGTACAACTCCTCCAGCGGTTTGTGTGGCAGCAGTGCGCGTACGAACGCCACTACCGCGCCGACATTGTCGATGTCGGCGTGAAAATAGCTGCGCGCATAACCGAACAGAATCGATACCTGCTCGCGTGTGGTGAGAAGTGCATCCACCCGCACACCGCCGTCAGCGTTCACCAGCGCAATCACCAACGGATGCCGACGGTGGCCGCCACGCAGGCGCCCGACCAGGTACGCGCGTCGCTCGCGATAGAACACCGCCTTCAGCACGTCGATCGATTCGATCGCGGGCAAGCCTGTTTCAGCCAGCCGCGCGTGCAACGCGTCAGCCAGTCGCGCTGCGCAATCGGCCGCGTCGGCATAGGCAAACCCAGTGTCTGCCAGCAGCTGTTCGCAACCCTCGGGCAGATGGGTGTCCGTCGCGTAATGTCGGTGCGGCGCCGCGTCGCTGCCTTCGGTATAGGGCTCGCGATTGAGCGCTACAAACTCGATCTCCGGCGCCACCCCGGGCGTGTGGAATTGCCTTCGCGACAATGAGCTGAACCAGGTTTTGTAGAGCTCGCGATCGGCCAGACTGGCGACCAGTTTCTCGTATTCGTGACGCATTGAGGCCCACAGCGCTCGCGCCCGCACGCGGTCGTCCAGCAACAGATCCAGCCGTCCCTGCGTCTCGCGGATGCAGATGTCGTAAAGATCGATACGCGCACGTGCATCCGCGCCGGCACCGCGCCAGTCACGCCGCTCGAAACGCCGCCGCGCGCGCCGGGTGATGTCGGCGAAACGTGCGTTGTAGTCGGCAAACGCATCCACCAGCAGCGCCGCAGCGGCGTGCGCCTGTGGGTCGGATACGTGGTGATGATTCGATGGGCTGACATCCATGGCGGCAGTGTAAGTGGTGTTTTCCCTTTCCCTTGTGGGATCAAGAACAGAGATCAAGAGCGACCCCACCCCAACCCTCCCCTGCAAGCAGGGGAGGGAGCACTGTTGTGCACCATGGCCCTGCCCTGCCAGCAAGTCAGGGAGCACTGCTGCCGGCTTTGCACCTCCCCCTGCTTGCAGGCGTGGTTGGGAGGGGGTGAAGCTTTTGATCTTTGGGCGAAGAGCGACCCCACCCCAGCCCTCTCTTGCCAGCAGTGGAGGGCGCACTGTTGCGCGCCATGGCCCTGCCCTGCCTGCAAGTCAGGGAGCACGGCTGCCGGCTTTGCTCCTCCCCCTGCTTGCAGGGGGAGGTTGGGAGGGGGTGAAGCTTTTGATCTTCGGGCGAAGAGCGACTCCACCCCAGCCCTCCCCAGCCAGCAGTGGAGGGCGCACGGCTCCTGCAGTCGCAACATAGTCCCCACCCTCCAAAAAAAACGGGGCGCCGAAGCGCCCCGTTCCAGCCATCCGTTTGGACGACGAATTACATCGCCGCGATCAGCGCATCGCCGAACTCGGAGCACTTCACTTCCTTGGCGCCTTCCATCATGCGGGCGAAGTCATAGGTGACCGTCTTGGCGGCGATCACCTTGTCCATCGCGCGGATGATTGCGTCGGCCGCTTCGTTCCAGCCCAGGTGACGCAGCAGCAGCTCACCGGACAGGATCACCGAACCCGGGTTGACCTTGTCCAGCCCCGCGTACTTCGGCGCGGTGCCGTGGGTCGCCTCGAACACAGCGTGACCGGTGACGTAGTTGATGTTGCCGCCCGGCGCGATGCCGATGCCGCCGACTTCCGCCGCCAGGGCATCGGAGATGTAGTCGCCGTTGAGGTTGAGCGTGGCAACCACGTCGTACTCTTTCGCACGGGTCATGATCTGCTGCAGGAACGCATCGGCGATAACGTCCTTCACCACGATCTCGTTACCGGTCTTCGGATTCTTGAAGCTCATCCACGGGCCGCCATCCAGATCGACGGCGCCGAATTCGTTCTTCGCCAGCGCATAGCCCCAGTCGCGGAACGCGCCTTCGGTGAACTTCATGATGTTGCCCTTGTGCACCAGCGTCACCGAGCGGCGATCGTTGTCGATCGCATACTTGAATGCCGCGCGCACCAGCCGCTCGGTGCCTTCCTTCGAGACCGGCTTGATGCCGATGCCGGAGGTTTCCGGGAAGCGGATCTTCTTGAAGCGATCCGGGAAATGCTCTTTCAGCAGGGCCAGGAATTTCGCCGCCTCGGGCGTGCCTTCCTGGAATTCGATACCCGCGTAGATGTCCTCGCAATTCTCGCGGAAGATCACCATGTCGACGTCTTCCGGCTTCTTCACCGGCGACGGCACGCCCTTGAACCAGCGCACCGGGCGCAGGCAGGTGTACAGATCCAGCTGCTGGCGCAGCGCCACGTTGAGCGAGCGGATGCCGCCACCGACCGGCGTGGTCAGCGGACCCTTGATCGAGACCAGATAGTCACGGCAGGCCTCGACGGTTTCCTCGGGCAGCCAGCTACCGGTTTCGTTGAATGCCTTTTCGCCCGCCAGGATTTCCATCCAGTGGATCTTGCGCTCGCCGCCGTAGGCTTTGGCCACCGCTGCATCCAGCACACGCACCGAGGCGCGCCAGATATCCGGACCGATCCCGTCACCTTCGATGAACGGCACGATTGGCTGGTTCGGCACATGCAGCTTGCCGTCGGTGATGGTGATCTTGCTGCCACCGGTCGGCGGCGTGGGCTTGCTGTCAGACATGTAAATCTCCGGCTGGGAATCAGGGATCTGGAAAAGTCAGGACGGAGATGGCACCGCCCGGCGCAAACACAAGACACCCATTTTCGCCCCATCCGGCCGCAATGACCATGTCTGGGACATACAGCAGCGTACTGTTCCGCTCTGCGGGGGGAACTGGCTCACGATACGCAACGCCGCCGCCCGAAAATTTGTCTGCACGCAACAGACAGCGTCGCCGAGCGACTCGTCGGCGGCCGCCGGTCGCGCAGACGGCGCAAAGGCGCAGCTGGACTGAAAAAGTTCGATGCGCGAGTTGCCGCTTCAGTCCTGAATAGGAGCGCGGCACAGACGCAAGAAATCACGAGGAATCAGGAGCGTGGCATGGCCGCATTCCTGATTCCCCGATTTCGGCGGGCTATTTATTTCGCCCTATCCCCTGGCCGGCGATCTGCGTGCCGATCGAGGAAACCTTCAGCAAACTGAAGCTTACTGGTGCCCAGCGGTGCTGGCGGACGGTGGGGTCATGGGCGCGGTGCTGGCCGGCGGCGGCATGGCAGCCGTGCTGCTGGCTGGCGGCGTCATGGCGGTGCTGGCGGCCGGCGGAGCCATCGCCGTGGATGCAGGTGCCGTATTCGGTGCCGGCGCGGGTGTTGGCGTAGCGGATTCGTCGTTGTGGCCACTACAGGCACTCAGGGCCAGTACGGCGGCCAGCGATAGGGCGCAAATCAAAGGTTGACGTGTCATCTTCATGGGGCATCTCCTGCTTCAGGGCTGGCGGGTTTTATGGTCCATCGAACGCGCGCTCCGTTTCGGAACGCCCTCACTCATAGCTACCTGACGGTTAACTGATCGTGAGTATGGGGTAGCAGTCTATATCTCGCGGGTCAAATATGGGTGACGTGTGGTTTACGAGTCGTAGGAACATGGCGGTGTTCCCAACGCAGGGCGGCGCAGGATCTCATTAATCTATCTGAGGTTACCTGATTGAGCATTCACCCCAGGCGCCTGCCAGCCGACCATATCCGCGCTGAGCTCCTTTATCGCGCCATTGAGTGTTGGGCTGCGTCGTACACGGACCTCCCCTGTGTCGGAAATTCAGTAAAGCCAAAGCAACGGCGCAGCCAACCCAACAAGTTCATGAATAAGAGGAAGAGCAGCGTCTGCTAGCAGAACGTCCCCGCTAGGCGAGGCGCGCTCTTCCGGCGCACACCATTAGCGCCCGCCAGTCCTGTCACTAGGGGGGAGGGAGAGAGGGCTGACGGGCACCCAATGGTGTGGACAGGCTATCGATGCCGCACAGCAAGTGACATCAGACGATTCTGAAAAGTGGATTCAGCGTCTTGAGCGCGCGACGGGCTGCGGGAAGGTCACAGGCTCCGAGAAAAACCTGTGGGAGCGACTTCAGTCGCGATGTGGCTCGTAGAGCCATCGCGACTGAAGTCGCTTGTATGTTTGACGGCGGCGAGTCAGAAAGGGCTTGCCGGGGTGGAGGGACCTTAGCCGCATCTGGCCGTAGGCAC
>NZ_JACHCN010000029.1 GCF_014205795.1 Rhodanobacter sp. MP7CTX1 | reverse complement strand
GCTCAGGTGAATGTTTGGTCGCACAAACATCTTTACCTGAAGTCACCGTTCTTTTTTATCCGGGCTCCCCGGACTTCCGCGAAGAACCTTTTTTTGCCGGTCAGGGCAATCAGCCCAAACGACAGCCTCCGCGCTCGCACAGCCAGACCTCCCGGTGAGTTCGCTCCTTATGCGTTGTATGGACGTCCAGCCGTCCACTTGCGCGCGGGCATTCGACAGGCATACGCTGCAGTCGCGGCAGCACGATCCCCCTGCATCCGTGCAGCGTGACGGCCGTGACAACCCATCTACCGTCAGGAGGTCGCTTATGTCGTCCGAAAGCCTGGCTGTTGCTCATCGCGTACACCCCGAACCTGCTCGCATCGCTGCCCTCAGTGCCGCGATTGCGCTCAACCTTGCCGTCATCGTGATAGCCTCGCGACCGATCACCCCGGCGCAGCTCTCCGTCGCTCGCCAGCTGACGCCAGTCCAGCTGATCCACTTCATTGATCCGCCAGCCGTGTTACCGGCACCTCCGCCGGTAGTGCTGAAACCCTTGCCACATCCACCTACCCTGGCAACGACCCACCTGCACCAAACCCCGACGGCAGCGCCAGTCCCGGTGCCCAGTAGCGACGGCCAGATCGCCATGCCCACCCAGCCAACGCTGACACCGGCCGTCTTGACGCACGGCGACCCGGTGACTGCCGCGCCCGTCGAGGCCAGCCTGGCGTACCGTCTGGCTCCTCTGCAATTTCCTGTCCAGGCGCTGCGCGAGCGCATCCACGGCACTGTCCTGTTGCGCGTGTTGGTGGATGAAACCGGCAAGCCATTGGACGTGGTGGTGGAACACGGTAGCGGTTATGGCCTGCTCGACCGCAGCGCGCGTGAACAGGTGTTGGCCGGTTGGCGCTTCCAGCCAGCGATGGTGCAAGGGAAACCGGTGCGCGCGTGGGCACGCGTGCCGGTGAGTTTCGATCTGCGCGAACAATAACGAACAGGGGCCGGCCGGCCTTGCCCGCCGGCCGGGAGGACTGGCTTGCGCACCCTTCACGTCATCCCGGCTGAGGCCGAAGCAGGGGCTGGGCGTCATTCGGCTTCGGCTTACGCGTCTTTAACGAGACGCATGCTCCACTGATCACCAATCACCCTGTCGAGTTTCATGCATGGGCAAGTACATGCGCACCTTGAAAACGCTTCGTGAGATCGCGCTGGAGCACAGCAACGTCGAACAGCCAGACCTGGCTTCGATGGCGCGTGAACTGGGCCGCGTCGTGCACCAGGATTCCCAGGCGCTGGCCAAGCGCCTGACGCCGCTGCGCAATCGACAACACGGTTTCGAGCGTTGGTTGTTGGCGGAACGCAGCAAACCGGCGATCAGCGTGTTGGTGATGGCGTGGCCACCCAATCACCTCACTCCGGTACATGATCACGCGGGTCTGTGGGGTCTTGAAGTGACCCTGCTTGGCGCGCTTGAAGTGCAGTCCTATGCACGAGATCCGGTCTCGGGCACCCTGCGCATGCAGGGGCGCGACTGGCTTGGCCCTGGCGACGGCACCTGGTTCGAGGGCGACGAGAATCATGCGCATCGCTGCCGCAACCTGTCAAACCACGACATGGCGCTCACGCTTCACGTTTACGGCGGGGATCTGACTCAGTTTTTCGCCTACGAACAGGTCGAACCGACGGGTCAATGGACATCGCGCCTCCAGCGCAGCACTATTGCCGGCCGCCTGCAAACCTGATCTGCACGACGCAGCACTCCAACAAGGAATTTCATGTTTCGACGTGTCGCCATCATCGGCGGCGGCGCCGCGGCAGCCACGTTGCTCGGCGAATTGCTGGAGCGCCGGTCGCCGCAGCCGCTGCATCTGGACTGGTATACCGGCGGCGGCACGCTGGCCCGCGGCGTAGCCTATGGCACGCGTTCGGAGCGCCACCTGCTGAACGTGCGGGCGGCCTCGATGAGTATGTTCGCCGGCAAACCGCGCGGCTTTCTGGATTTTGTGCAGCGCGACGATCCGGCGATCGCCGGCACCGATTTTCTGCCACGCCGCCGTTATGGCGACTATCTCGAGGCGGAAGTGGCACACGCGCTGGAACAGGGCCGGACGCACGGCCATGACGTGAATGTCATACCGTTCGCCGTCGATGCGCTGGTGCCCGAACGCGACGGCGTCACCGTGATCCACGGCGAGGAAAGCCATCAGGTGGATGCCGCCGTGCTGGCACTTGGCACGCTGCCGGCGCGGGCGCTAAGCGGCGTCAGCGCCGCTGCCCTGGCCAGTGGTCGCTATGTCGTGGACCCATGGAAACTGCTAGCTACCGCCAGCATGGATCCGCCACCGCAAAAAGTAGTGGTGATCGGACTGGGATTGACTGCCGTCGACGTGCTGCTGGAGCTTTCTGCGCAGTGGCCGCAGACTGAATTCACCGCGCTCTCCCGCCACGGCCTGCTGCCCGAGGCGCACCTGCACGCCGCCGCCGCGCCCGTCGGCGACAGTGCCGAACTGATTGAAGCGATGCACGACGCGCCGGACATCCGTCGCTGGCTGCATCTGCTGCGCGAGGCGATCGCGCAGGATCACACGACAGACTGGCGCACCATCATCGATAGTCTGCGGCCGCATACGCCGGGCCTGTGGCGCGAGCTGCCCGGCGAACAGCGCGCGCGCTTTTTGCGTCATGCCCGCTGGGCGTGGGAGCGCGCCAGGCACCGCATGCCGCCGCAAGTGCGCGAAATGATGGCATCGCTGGAGCAGAGCGGACGGCTGCGCCGTCAGCGTGGTCGCATGCAGTCGGTCGAACTGGTCGACGACGCCCTACAGCTGACGCTGGCACCATCCCACACCGGCCAGCCACAAACGCTGAGCGCCGACCTGGTGATCCAGACCACCGGCCTGGATACCGACGTGCGCCGCACCAACGATCGCCTCGTGAGCCAGCTGCTGACCAACGCGCACATCCTGCCGGACCCGCTCGGCCTCGGTGTGCTGGCAAGTCCGGACGGTCACCTGCTGCATGGCGGCCGGCTTCACGACGGCCAGCATCAGGACGGTTCGTACTGGCCGCACTTGTTTGCGCTGGGTAGCCTGCTGCGCGGTACGCTATGGGAATCCACCGCGATGCCGGAGATCCGGCAGCAGGCCCGCCACCTGGCCGATCAGTTGCTAGCCCATTAAAGAGTGCCTGCGATGACGCTCAGCCTGCTCACCGCTGGTGTCGTGCTGTTTCACCTACTGGGCATCTTCGCCGCGATGCATGCGGTGATGCACACGCGCACCCCGCAGGGTGCGATCGGTTGGGCGCTCGGCCTGCTGTTGCTGCCGTATCTGACATTGCTGCCGTACCTGTATCTCGGCGAGAGCCGCTTCCGTGGCTACCTCTCCAAACATCAGGCGCGGCTGCTGTCGTCGGTGCCCGTTCTGGCGGATGAGGATGCCGTCGCTCCGGGATGCGCACGCTTCGACTCGATCGCCTCGATGCAGGGACGACCGTTTCGCAGTGGCCATCGACTGCGGCTGCTGATCGATGGTGACGCCACCTTCGACGTCATGCTGGCCGCGATGGAGGCAGCTGAACAATGCCTGCTGGTGCAGTTTTTCATCTTCCATGACGACAACCTGGGCCGGCGCATGCAGCAAGTGTTGCTGCAGCGCGCGGCGGCGGGAGTGCGTGTATGCGTGCTGTTCGATGGCGTGGGCAGCCACGACCTGCCACGACATTACGTGGACACGCTGCGCGAAGGTGGCGTGGCGATCCACCCCTTCGCGACGCGTCGCTGGCGCAACCGATTCCAGTTGAATTTCCGTAACCATCGCAAGATCGTGGTGGTGGACGGAGCGCGAGCCTTCATCGGCGGCCTCAACGTCGGTGACGAATACCTGGGCCTGAAACCGCCGCTGGCACCGTGGCGCGATACCCATCTGGAACTGCAGGGGCCGGTGGTCACCGACCTGCAGCAGCTGTTTGCCGAAGACTGGCAATGGATCACCGGCGCACCGCCGCCGCTGCTGCCCTCGCCGCCCTGTGATGGCGAAGCCAGCGCACTGGTCGTTGCCAGTGGACCGGCCGACCCGCAGGAAACCTGCTCGTTGTACTTCACCGCCGCGATCAACGCCGCGCGCGAGCGCGTGTGGCTGAGCACGCCCTACTTCGTACCCGACTATGCGGTGCTCGCTGCGTTGCGGCTGGCCGTGCTTCGCGGGGTCGACGTGCGCATGCTGATCCCGTCGCGGCCGGATCACCGCACGGTGTTTCTCGCCTCCACCCTGCACGCCTACCAGGCATTGCGCGCGGGCATCCGCATGTTTCGCTATCAGCCAGGCTTTCTGCACCAGAAGGCCCTGCTGATCGATCACGACAGTGCATCGATCGGCAGCATGAACCTGGACAGCCGTTCGTTCCGGCTCAATTTCGAGGTGACCGCGCTGGTCGTTGACCGCTCGTTTGCAGCCGAAGTGGAAGCGATGCTGGAAGCCGATTTCGCCCGCGCCCGTCAAGTGGACGAACACGAATACACCGATGCGCCGTACCTGCGTCGGGTGGCGATGCACGTGGCGCGGCTGTTCGATCCGCTGCTATAGGACGTCGCTTCCACCGCGGTGGATATCGGCGCTGCGCGACCGCTGTGTAGCCGCACACCAAGAGACTCGCGAAAGCCGTCCGTTGCTCCTCATTCCCGCGAAGGCAGGAAGCCAGCGCCCTTCCTCTTCAAGCACCTGGCGCCTGCTATTTTCTCGAACGGAAAAGCCGCTGGCCCCAGGCGCAGGTGCACAGGGCCCACCCCAGGTAGACACCCAGCACCGCCCCCAACAACTCCAATGCCACCCGCGTGCCGATGCCATCGGGATCATGCACCAGTGCCAGTTGCGCCCTGAGCAGCTGCAGCGACTGCGTCTGCGCGTAGTTGAAATAGAACAGATCCGACAGATCGCCGCCGGCGGTCAGTAACGTCGTCAGCAGAAACGCCCAGCTGACCTGCGGGCCATAACCCCACCCGTTGCGTCGACCCAGCCAGTGAAAAACGCCGAACAGCAGCATGCCCACCACGACGGAAATCATTCCGGCCTGGAGTCCGCCGACAATGCCGAAGCCCATCCACGATTGATCGTAATGCATCGTTGCTCGCTTCTATCTGCTTGATGCTGACCATTATGCGCGTGTTGCCTGCCCGTCATCGGACCCGGGCGTATCGCGTTTAGGCAGCGCTGCGCCATCGTGCACGCCATCCCCGCGCCAGCCGATAGATGTCCTTCCACCAGCTTCCATCGAACCTGTTTCACCCTCATCAATCCGCGGGGTTTGCAGCTTGTCCGGGCGCCATGGCAGATCAGAACGCTGCCTGGAACACGCGCTAGACTCACAGACCCGATCAGCCGTCTTGCCCCACCATGAGCCATACGATCGATGACCGTGCCGCGCTGATCCTGGTCGACGTGCAGCCGGATTTCATGCCCGGCGGTGCGCTCGCCTGCCACGAGGGCGACGCGATCGTGCCGGGCATCGACCGGCTGCTGCGCGAGCGTATGTTTCGGCATGTCGTCGCCACCCAGGACTGGCATCCCCACGGGCACGTGTCGTTCGCCAGCACGCACCACGGCGCGGCACCGTTCGAGCAGATCGCGTTGTATGGCCAACCGCAGACGCTGTGGCCGGATCACTGCGTGCAAGGCACGCCCGGTGCCGGCCTGCATCCGGGCATCGACTGGTCGGCGCTGGATGCGGTAATCCGAAAGGGCAGCGATCCTGGCGTGGATTCCTATAGCGGCTTTCGGGAAAACCATGGCCCGGATGGCCAGCGTCCTCGCACCGGGCTGGCCGGCTGGCTGCGCGAGCGCGGCGTGGACGAGGTGGTTGTCTGCGGCCTGGCGCGCGACGTATGCGTATTGTGGACCGCGCAGGACGCGCTCGAACTTGGGTTTCGCACAGGGCTACTGTGGGATCTCACCCGCCCAGTAACACCGGAAACTGACGCAGCAACCCACGCCACGCTGCTGGCGCAGGGGATCACGATCGTCGAGGCACGCGACCTGCGAAGGGGCTGAAGCTGGTTGTCGTCCCGATCCGGATGCTCAGTTCGATCGAACGTCAGACACCGACCACAGCTGCGGCAACCGGATCGAGAATAGCCCGGTGTTGCTGGTGCGCCGATCCAGCTTCAGCAGTTCCTTGTCTTTGCTGAGCAGCCACCTGGCCTGCGACGCGAACGCGAGCTCCAGAAATTTTTGGTCATCCGGATCGCCACAGCGTGGCAGGCAGGTATCGTCGCCAATCGCCGACGCTTCGGGCGGCAGCAGCTGGATCAATGCGTCGAAAGCATCACTGACCGTCGGCCGCAGCTGATCGTCGATCGGCAGTTGCGGGTAGTGCAGCACCCTGCGCCATTCGTCGCGGCAGTCCTCGCGCGTTACTGCCTGCACCGCCCCGCTACGCATCGCCGCCAACAGATGCGAGCACAGTGGATCGCGGAACACGAAAAGATCCAGGCAGACATTGGTATCCAGCACGATGCGCGGCACCGGCCGGTCGAGGCGGGTCATCGCGGAAGCGCCCTGAGCATGCATGAGGCCAGTCCGGTCAGGCGTCGTTTTCGGATGTCGCGTTCACCTGCGGGTCGCCGTCTGCATCGATCTGGATGCTCAGCGTGATCGGTCGGCAGCACACCTGGCAGTCCTCGATATAGTGCTGATCGCCAGCCGAAGCATCGACCAGGATCTCGATGGGTTCGCCACAATACGGGCATGAGATATCGAACGGAGTAAGCATGACGTATGGCCACAGCACAGACAGCCCAGCTTGCCACAGATAGCCCGTACCGGCTGCTCGCTCGTCACGCGCTACAATCGCGGCGTCGTGCCGATTTCAGCGCGAACGGCAGCAAATCCTTGCGAATCAAGCCGATGAGGAACCCCTAGCAGATGCGGCATTTCCTGAATCGACCCCGGATCATCAATGTCGGCGGCCGGCCGTTCGTCAGCCAGGGCCTGTCGCGGCGCATTTGGGACGACATTTATCATCGCGCGCTGACGGTAACCTGGCCGGTTTTTTTCGGTCTGATCGCGACGGCGTTCCTGATACTCAACACCTTCTTTGCCGCGATCTACCAGCTCGGCACACAGCCCATCGCGAACCAGTTTCCACAAGGTTTTGGCGGCGCGTTCTTCTTCAGTGTGGAGACCCTGGCCACCGTTGGCTACGGCGACATGCATCCGCAGACAATCTATGCGCACGTCGTGGCCACCGTAGAGATCTTCAGCGGCATGGCAAGCATCGCGGTGGTCACCGGGCTGATTTTTTCGCGCTTCTCGCGTCCGCATGCGAAGGTCATCTTTTCCGACTATCCGATAGTACGAACGATAGATGGCCAGCTGACCTTGATGATCCGTGCGGCAAACACCCGCCAGAACCTGATCGCCGAGGCTTCGGCCAAATTGCATCTGCTGCGGCTGGAAATCTCGCCCGAGGGTTTCAAGCTGCGCAAGATCCGCGACCTGAAACTGGTGCGCGATCGTCATCCGATCTTCATGCTGAGCTGGAGCCTGATGCATGTGATCGATGAAAGTAGCCCGCTGCATGGGGAGACTCTGGAGTCACTTGAGAGTTCGCAATCGGCCTTCCTGCTGAGCATCGAAGGCACCGACGAGACAACGTCGCAGTTCATGCTGGCGCGCCGGCAATGGAGTCATCGGGATCTGCGCTGGAATCATCGCTATCTCGACCTTGTTCGTGACGACGGCACCGGTCTCAGCATCATCGACTACAACGTCTTTCACGAGGTGCTGCCGCTGGAAGAAGGCGAGATCCTGATGGACTGACGCAGCGCGGCCTGACCACGCTTATCAGACCGCGCCAGTCAGGCGATACACTGTGCTCCTTTGATTTACGGACACCTACCGATGGCCGAGCGCGAGTTCGACAACTACCTGGCCCGCTCCGGCGCCACACTCGAAGGCTCGCGCTACACCGCGTACCTTGCTGTCACGCCGCGCAAGAGCGGCTTCCCGATGTATTTCGCGATCTGCGAAAACCGCAGCTTCCGCCAGAAAGACCTCGCCGAAACTGCCGCCGCCAAGGCTCTGGCTGACATGCTGGGTCTGGAGGAAGACGGCACCCCCATCTTCCCGGATGGCTACACCGGCTTCGACGATGCCGAGCCTGTCAGCGAGTCGTAGCGTTGTGGCTGGCGTGCGTTGAATAGCTCCCTCCCATGCGTGCAGGGGAGGGTTGGGGAGGGGTGCTCTTCGCCTCAAAAATCAAAATCAAAAGCCACCCCCACCCAGCCTCCCCCTGCTGGCAGGACGAGGGTGAAATCTCGCAAGAGCAGGCGCTCACAGCGTCAGCAAGACCTTGCCGATTGCCTCGCGACTTTCCAGATAGGCATGCGCTTTTCCACCCTCGATGAGCGGAAAGCGTGCGGCGATGTTTGGCTGCAACTGACCGGCGCGAATCTGCGCAAATAACGCAGCCGCTCGTTCGCGACGGATCGTTGCACTGGTCAGCACGTTCCACAGATCGCCTCCGGTCAGGGTCAGCGAGCGATCCATCAGCATGCGCGGATCAACCGGATCAGGGTCGCCGGCCGCCATGCCGTAAAACACTACCGTGCCGCCGATGCGCGCGGCCGCCAGACTGTCGCCGAGCGTACGGCCGACCGAGTCGTAGACGACGCCGGCGCCACGGCCGGCGGTAAGTTGCCGGGTCTGGGCGATCAGTCCGTCATAACCGACCGCGGCATCTGCACCTGCGGCCAACACGGCGGCGCGTTTCGTGGCGCTGGAAGCCACACCCAGCACTTTCGCCCCCAGCCCCTTCAGCATCTGCACCAGCAACAGGCCTACGCCGCCGGCCGCGGCATGCACCACCGCCACATCGCCGCTTCGTACGCGATAGCTGTCGGTCACCAGATACTGCGCGGTCAGACCTTGCAGCAAAGTCGCTGCCGCGGTGTCGAACGTGATGTCGTCGGGCAACGGAATCAGCTTGTCGAGATCCACCGCGACGAGCTCCGCGTTTGCATAGGGCATGTCGGCAAAACCAACCCGACTTCCGATCGGAAAGTGATGATCGCCAGCAGCCGGCCGCTCGATCACCCCCGCACCCTCATAACCGAGAGTCCACGGCGCCGTCCCGCTCAAGTGATAGTTGCCGTTGCGGCGATAGACGTCCGCAAAATTCAGACCGACGCTGTGCATGCGCACCAGCGCCTGGCCGGGAGCGGGGACCGGATCGGGCTGCTCGCCCCAGTGCAACACCTCGGGGCCTCCGAACTTTTCAAATATCAAGGCATGCATGGTGTGGCGCTCCGGAAAGGATGAAATCTGATGACGACAACGATGGTCACGGATAGCGTGCCGTTCAAGTCTTCGCCCACCCGCCTGACTGCCGACCTAAATCATGGATCGACCTGCTCGATTTTGCGGGTCAGTGCATAAAGGACGGGCAAATCCTGCGCGTCGAGCGTGTCGCTGTCGATGCCACGGTAGTGATGATGGAACGCGCGCACAGCGGCGGCGCGGTCATCCAGCGGGTAACCGATTTCGCCCAGCGCCATCCACGGATCGAAACCAGCGGGCGGGTCGACCAAGGCACCTTCCGGCCACCGTCCAAAACCGGCGTCGGCCAGCTGCTTCCATGGGAACAACGGTCCGGGATCGTTCCTGCGGGTCGGGGCGAAATCCTCGTGACCGACAATCTGCGTACGTGCGATGCGCAGACGAGCGGTGAGGTCGGTAAGCAGGCGCAACAGGCTATCGATCTGGGCGGGCGCGAAAGGCGAATGACCGTCGTTGGCCAGTTCGATCCCGATGGAGGCGGAGTTCACTTCGGTGATCGTGCCCCAGCGCCCCACCCCTGCATGCCAGGCGCGCTGGCTATCGGCGACCAGTTGGTAGATGTGCCCGTCACCGCCGATCAGATAGTGCGCGCTCACCGGTCCTTCGCCATTGCCAGTGCGCAGCGTATCCAGGCTTTGCTGCACCGATGCCTGCTCGGTGAAATGCAGCACGATCAGCTGCGGCCGTCGCGCGTCGACGTTGGGCGACGGTACCCATGTCGCCAGCGGGTTGTGTTCGGGCGCGTGCGCGCATGCGGCGAGCAGCACGAGCGCTGCCAGCAGCAACAAGCCACGCAAACGCCGCAAGCCGTCTACGCAACGGCGCGAAAGAAGGTGCATCGGTCACGCTCCTTGGATCAATCGGGTTGGAATGCCGGGCGGCGACGCTCAGCTCACTTCACTGCCGAGCCGCAGGTTGATGCCCAGCGCCGTGGCCAGTTCGCGCAGTGGCTCCGCATCGCGGGTAAGCGTCATCCAGCCCGCGTAGCTGTCGCCATCGGTTTCCCACGCCCACAGCGTGTAGCCGAATTCGGCCAGGCGGTCATACGCGATGGAGAACAGTGCAGCCGCGTCCATATCGTCGAAGAACTCGTCATCGTCCGGGTCGCCATCCCAGTCGATCGAAAGGTTCCAGCGCGAGGACAGCTCGTTGATCGCTTGCACCAGCGAACGCAGATCATGCGCGTCCACGATGAAGCCGGAGCGCCAGTCGATCACCCGACCGATCACGTCGATCGGTTCGATCTCGTCGGCTTCGACATCGGCCACTGCCTCTCGGTAGTCGGTGAACTGCTGCAGCGCGGTCTCTTCATCGCCTGGATTGATCAGCAGCAGCAGCTGCCAGACCCGCGCCTCCAGCGAATCCTCTTCGGGATCGTCGAAGTCGCGTTCAGCATCGAAATCATCGTCAAAACTGCTCATGCGTCATCACTGTTCGGATCGGGTTGCCATGGTGGCGTGTGCGTGGCCGATTGGAAAGCTGCCGTAACAGCCGCCGGCATCACGCGCCGACACGACGCCGTACGGCATCGAAGTCGCGCACGGGACGGATTTCCACGCTGCCGGTGCGCGTCCACGGAAATTCCGTGGCAATCCGGACAGCCTCGTCCATGTCCGCCGCCTCGATCAGATTGAAGCCGCCCAGATATTCCTTGGTCTCGGCAAACGGCCCGTCGACCACGGTCACCCCGCCGTTGCGAATCCGCACCGTCTTGGCCGTGGAAGGTCCTTCCAGCTGTTGCGTGTCGAGCAGCTGCCCTTGGGTACGCAACTCGTCGGCATGCTCGATGCAGCCGCGCATGCGCGTATCGAATTCATCCCGCGTCAAGGCGTTCAGCAAGCCGTCGTCGTTGTAGACCATTAGCAGGTATTTCATAGTGTCCTCGACAGTAACGAAGGGCGCCCTCCCCACTTTACTCGGCGTTGGCGTCATCGGCACCAAGGTATGGGCGATGCTGGGTCAATGGGGGCTGCTGGGCACGTCGAATACCCGTTCGTTACCCCTGCCTTCGCAGGAATGACGAGCTAAAGGCGGGTGGGCTCGACTCCAGGCAGTGCGGGGCAATGGGATACTTGTCGCCGCCCTCACCGCGATGACCGTCATGCACGACACATCCAGCCCCTGCACCAGCCATCCGATCGCGTTCGCGCGTTCGCCCTATGCGCGGCGCATCGACGCGCCGCACCAGCCGACGGTGGTCGAGGGCACCGAAACCGGCGCGCTGTCGGAGGCGACCATCGAGTTCGTGGCGGATTTTCCCGCGGCGGCGTTTCGCGATCTGGCGGGCTTCGAACGCATCTGGGTGATCTTCATGTTCCACCGCAGCGAAGGCTGGAAAGCCGAGGTAAAACCACCCCGTGGAGGAGGCAAACGCAGCGTGCTGGCGACGCGATCGCCGCACCGGCCCAACGCTATCGGACTGTCCGCGGTCGAGCTGGTCGCTGTGGAGGAGCGCTTGCTGCGCGTACGTGGCATGGATCTGCTCGACGGCACGCCGATCCTCGATATCAAGCCGTATGTGCCTTACGCCGATGCCTTTCCCGATTCACGCGCTGGCTGGATCGACGAAATCGATGCGGCGCAGGGACTGCATTCGGCACCCGGCCCGCGCCGGCCGCGATCCACGCCCAAACAATGATTGTTGGCATAGATCGAGGGCGACGCGGGCCGCGCGCCGCGTTGTCGCTTACAACCTGCCTAGCAGCAACAGCACGAGCAGGATGACCAGGATCAGGCCAATACCACCGCTGGGCCCATACCCCCACGAGCGGGAGTGCGGCCAGGTCGGCAGGCCGCCGACAAGCGCCAGGACCAGGATGACAATCAGGATGGTGATCAACATGAGTACGTTTTCCTTGTAAATGTTGTGACGCAAGGCCATGCGCGTGACGCATCGTGCCTGTCGCACGCGTCTAGGCGGTGTGATGGATGCGTCGTGGCGGCAACGACGCTCTGTCCCAGTCCCTGAGACAGCACCGCACTATCTTGGCCTCGCCAGCTCGGACCCCCTCCGACGATGGCTCCCGATTCACTGGCAGTGGTCGGTTCAAACCGTTGCCGCGCCCGGTCAACGCCCGGCGCGGCTTTTTTTTGACCTGGGGACAGCCAGTCGGTCACCACCGTTCGCCCTGGGCGTAGCGCAGGGCGAACGGTGGGAAATGGTGTGGCGTGGCAACTCAGACGGAAGCAAGCTCGCCACGACGGCGGCGACACCTCGCCCGATGCACGACCGTATTCTTCGGCACTTGATTGAGCCCCGTTAGCACGCACATCGGTTCTGCACGTACAGCCACGTTTGACACGTCACGGCGATCCGCCCTCTGTGCAGCGCATACGCCCGGGCTGCCGTCACCACCTCCGAATTGGACCAAAGGACATCCCCATGGATCTGCAACTGAAGAACCGAAAGGCGATCGTTACCGGTGGCAGTGCCGGCATCGGTCTGGCCATCGTCAAAGCACTGCTGGCCGAAGGTGCATCCGTTGTGGTGCCTGGACGCAGCCAGGCCAAGCTCGATCAGGCGCTACCCGACAACGATGGCGCCGTACAAAAAGTCGTGGCCGACCTGGCAACCGCGGAGGGCGCCGCGACGCTGACCCAGGCCGCGCCAGATGCCGACATCCTCATCAACAACCTGGGCGTTTACGAACCGAAGGCGTTCACCGAGATCAGCGACGACGACTGGCTGAAGATGTTCGAGGTGAACGTGCTCAGCGGCGTGCGACTGTCGCGCCACTATTTCCCGCGCATGCTGGCGAAAAACTGGGGGCGGGTGATTTTCATGGTTCTTCACGGATTCCCGGGGAAGGCCGCTTTGATCTTCTTGAAGAAGTACTCGCTGTCACGGTAGCCATAAGCCATCCGTTTGATGACCTTG
>NZ_JACHCN010000028.1 GCF_014205795.1 Rhodanobacter sp. MP7CTX1 | reverse complement strand
CGTTCCGCACCGACCTTGGTCAGCGCTGCCGTCAGCGTCGTCTTGCCGTGATCCACGTGACCAATCGTGCCGACGTTGACGTGCGGCTTGGTGCGCTCGAACTTACCCTTTGCCATGACTCAAACCTCTATATAAAAACGAACTAATTAGTGCGGCCATGAATGGCCGCTCCTTGATCCACGCGATCACGGATGATCGCACTAATTAAGCAGAAAGCCCTTATCAGGCCTTCTTCATGACCTGCTCGGCGATGTTGTTTGGCGCTTCGGCGTAATGGTCGAATTCCATCGTGAACGTGGCGCGGCCCTGGGTCAGCGAACGAATGGTCGTCGCGTAACCGAACATCTCGCCCAGCGGAACCATCGCATCGATGGTCTTGCCCGACGGCGTGTCGTCCTGGCCCTGAAGCAGGCCACGACGGCGACTCATGTCGCCCATCACGTCACCGACGTACTCTTCCGGCGTCACCACTTCGATCTTCATGATCGGCTCAAGCAGTACCGGCGACGCTTTCGCGAAGCCCTGCTTGAACGCCATCGATGCGGCGAGCTTGAACGCCATTTCGGACGAGTCGACATCGTGGTACGAACCGAACACGAGTTTTACCTTCACGCCCACGACCGGGAAGCCGGCCAGCGGACCGCTGGTGATGGTCTCGCGCAAACCCTTTTCGACCGACGGGATGAATTCCTTCGGAATCACGCCACCGGTGATGTCGTTGATGAAGAGGAAATCATTCTTCACGTTCGGATCGGCGCGGTCGGCCTCGGTCATCGGGGACAGCTCGATCACGACGTGACCGTACTGACCCTTACCACCGGACTGCTTGGCGTGCTTGTAATCTGATTTGACGTCCGACGAGCGGATCGTCTCGCGGTAAGCCACCTGCGGCTTGCCGACATTCGCCTCGACGTTGAACTCGCGACGCATGCGGTCCACCAGGATATCCAGGTGAAGCTCGCCCATGCCCGAGATGATCGTCTGGCCTGATTCTTCGTCCGTGCGCACCCGGAACGACGGATCTTCCGAGGCAAGACGCCCCAGCGCGACACCCATCTTTTCCTGGTCCGACTTGGTCTTCGGCTCGACCGCCATCGAGATCACCGGCTCCGGGAACGTCATGCGCTCCAGGGTGATGATGTGATCCTGCGCGCACAGCGTGTCACCGGTCGTCACGTCCTTCAGGCCGACTGCAGCGGCGATATCGCCGGCACAGACTTCCTTCAGCTCCTGACGCTCGTTCGCGTGCATCTGCAGAATGCGGCCGATGCGCTCTTTCTTGCTCTTGATCGGGTTGTAAACGGCATCGCCGGATTTCAGCGTACCGGAGTAAACACGGAAGAAGGTCAGCGAACCGACGAACGGATCGGTCATGATCTTGAACGCGAGCGCGGAGAACGGCGCCGAATCCTCGGCCTTGCGCGTGATTTCCTTGTCGTCTTCATCAAGACCGGCGACCGGCGGACGATCGGACGGCGATGGCAGCAACTGCACCACCGCATCGAGCATCGCCTGCACGCCCTTGTTCTTGAACGCCGTACCGCAGTAGACCGGAATAACTTCGTTAGCGAGCGTGCGCAGACGAAGACCGCCAATGATTTCGCTCTCGCTGAGGTCACCCTCTTCGAGATACTTGTTCATCAGATCTTCGTTGGCTTCGGCAGCAGACTCCACCATGAAGGCATGCGCCTCGGCAGCCTGATCAACCAGGTTCGCCGGAATTTCGCGGTACTCGAACTTCATGCCCTGGGACTCCATGTCCCAGACAATCGCTTTCATCTTCAGCAGATCGACCACGCCTTCGAAGCCGTCTTCGGCACCGATCGGCACCTGCATCGGCACCGGATGCGCACCAAGGCGTGCCTTCAGCTGAGCGACGACCTTGTCGAAGTTGGCGCCGGTGCGGTCCATCTTGTTGACGAACGCAAGACGCGGCACTTTGTACTTGTTGGCCTGACGCCAAACCGTCTCGGACTGCGGCTGCACGCCGCCGACCGCACACAACACGAACACCGCGCCATCCAGCACGCGCAGTGAACGCTCGACTTCGATAGTGAAGTCGACGTGTCCCGGGGTATCGATGATGTTGAAGCGATGTTGCTCCAACGAACCATCCATACCCTTCCAGAACGCCGTCGTGGCTGCCGACGTAATGGTTATCCCGCGCTCCTGCTCCTGCTCCATCCAGTCCATCGTTGCGGCACCGTCATGCACCTCGCCAATCTTGTGACTGACGCCGGTGTAGAACAGGATGCGCTCCGTAGTCGTGGTCTTACCGGCATCGATGTGGGCCATGATGCCGAAATTACGATAGCGCTCGATGGGAGTGGTGCGTGCCACGGGAATAACCTCTTTCGTACTTGCTGTGACGCAATGTCTCGCTTGACGCCTTGCTTACCAGCGGTAGTGCGAGAACGCCTTGTTGGCTTCCGCCATACGGTGCGTCTCTTCGCGCTTCTTGGCAGCGCCGCCGCGGCTTTCGGAAGCCTCGAGCAGCTCGGCAGCCAGCTTGCGCGGCATCGAGGTCTCGCCACGCTTACGGGCGGCATCGATGACCCAGCGCATCGCCAGCGCCATACGGCGACCCGGACGCACTTCAACCGGCACCTGGTAGGTGGCACCACCGACGCGGCGCGACTTGACCTCGACCGCCGGAGCGATGTTGTTCAGCGCCTTTTCGACCAGAGCCACCGGCTCGGCGTTCTTTTCGCCAATGTGCTGCAACGCACCGTAAACAATGCTTTCGGCGACAGACTTCTTGCCGCTCTTCATCACCATGTTGATGAAGCGGGCGATCAGCTGGCTGCCGTGCTTGGGATCCGGGAGGATCAGACGGGCGGGATGTGAACCTTTACGCGACATGTTTCGAGTCCTTTACTTCTTCGGGCGCTTGGCGCCGTACTTCGAGCGCGATTGACGACGCTTGGTGACACCAGCGCAATCGAGGCTGCCGCGCACTGTGTGATAACGAACACCCGGAAGATCCTTGACGCGACCGCCGCGGATCAGCACCACCGAGTGCTCCTGCAGATTGTGACCTTCACCACCGATGTAGCTGATGATCTCGAAGCCGTTGGTCAGGCGCACTTTGGCGACCTTGCGCAGGGCCGAGTTCGGCTTTTTCGGGGTGGTCGTGTAGACGCGTGTGCAAACACCACGACGCTGCGGGCTGCTCTGCAGTGCCGGCGACCCACTTTTGTAGGTCTTCGGGCTGCGGGATTTGCGCACCAATTGGTTGACTGTCGTCATGCGAAGCTGTTCCTGAAAACATAAAGGCAGCCCGAATAAGCTCGGTCTGCCAAGAAGCGGGAATTTAACATGAGCAGGCCGCCATAGGCAACCCAACGCTCCTGCCATCCATGACCCGAACACGAGGTGCGTCCATGCACCTCATTTCGTATGTCTAGCGAGTGAAGCCCTGAAAGGACTTACTCGACACCGTTATCACTACCGACCGGAGCCTCGGCGAACGAGGCTGCAGGCGTGGAACTGGAGAGAGTCTCCAGATCCGAGGCGGACAAACCGCCCTGGCGACGACGCGCTGCGTGGTACGCCAGACCCGTACCTGCCGGAATAAGACGGCCGACAATAACATTTTCCTTCAGGCCACGCAAGGTGTCACGTGTGCCGCGAACCGCAGCTTCGGTCAACACGCGGGTGGTCTCCTGGAACGAAGCCGCCGAGATGAACGACTCGGTTGCCAGCGAGGCCTTGGTGATGCCCAGCAGCACCGACACGTACTCAGCCGGACGCTCACCCTTGGCGATCGCACGATCGTTCTCGCCATTGATGCGCACGCGCTCGACCTGCTCGCCACGGAGGTAATGGCTGTCGCCCGGCTCGGAGATCTCGACCTTGCGCAGCATCTGGCGAATGATCGCTTCGATGTGCTTGTCGTTGATCTTCACGCCCTGCAGGCGATACACGTCCTGGATTTCCTTGACCAGGTACGAGGCCAGCGGCTCCACGCCCAGCAGGCGCAGGATGTCATGCGGGCTCGGCTCGCCGTCGACGACGGTTTCGCCCTTCTCCACATGCTCGCCTTCGAACACGATGACCTGACGCCATTTCGGAATCAGCTCTTCGTGCTCGTTGCCGTCGACATCCTTGATGATCAGGCGCTGCTTGCCCTTGGTGTCCTTGCCGAAGCTGATGATGCCTGAGCGCTCGGCGAGGATCGCCGGCTCTTTCGGCTTGCGCGCTTCGAACAGATCGGCCACGCGCGGCAGACCGCCGGTGATATCGCGGGTCTTCGAGGTTTCCTGCGGGATACGGGCAACCACGTCGCCCACGCCCACTTCGGCACCGTTCTGGATCGACACGATCGCACCGGCCGGCAGGAAGTACTGCGCGGCAATGTCGGTGCCCGGCAGCTTGAGCTCACGGCCCTTGCTGTCTTCCAGGCGCACGATCGGACGCAGATCCTTCGCCTGCGTACCGCGACGCTTCGGATCGGTGACCACGGCCGATTCCAGACCCGTCAGGTCATCGGTCTGGCTCTGCACGGTGACGCCATCGAGGAAGTCGATGAAGCGCACCACACCGGCCACTTCCGTGACGATCGGATGGGTATGCGGATCCCAGTTGGCTACCGTCTGGCCCGGCTTCACCGGCGCACCGTCCTTGACCGCGATGGTGGCACCGTAAGGCACCTTGTAGCGCTCGCGCTCGCGACCGTTGACGTCGATGACGCTGACTTCACCGGAACGCGACACGGCCACCAGGTGGCCCTGCTTGTGCTGCACGGACTTCAGGTTGTTGAACTTCAACGAACCGGTGGTCTTCACCGTGACGTTGTCCACGGCTGCCGCACGCGAAGCCGCACCACCGATGTGGAACGTACGCATGGTCAGCTGGGTACCCGGCTCACCGATCGACTGCGCGGCGACCACACCCACGGCCTCGCCCATGTTGACCAGATGGCCACGGGCCAGATCGCGGCCGTAGCACAGCTTGCAAACACCGTGAGCGGCTTCGCAGGTGATCGGCGAACGGACCTTGAGGATCTGCACGCCAGCCTTGTCGAGCTTCTCAACGAGGGCCTCGTTGAGCAGCGTGTCGCGGGTGACGATCGCCTGATCGTCATCGCCCGGTGCATAGACGTCCTCGACCACCACACGGCCGAGCACGCGCTCGCGCAACGGCTCGACCACATCGCCGCCTTCAACGATCGGCTGCATGATGACGCCGTTCTCGGTGCCGCAATCGTCCATCGTGATCACGACGTCCTGCGCCACGTCGACCAGACGACGCGTGAGGTAACCGGAGTTCGCGGTCTTCAACGCGGTATCCGCGAGGCCCTTACGAGCGCCGTGGGTCGAGTTGAAGTACTGCAGAACGTTCAGGCCTTCGCGGAAGTTCGCCTTGATCGGGGTCTCGATGATCGAGCCATCCGGACGCGCCATCAAGCCGCGCATACCAGCCAGCTGACGAATCTGCGCCACGGAACCACGGGCGCCGGAGTCGGCCATGATGTACAGCGAGTTCATCGACTTCTGGTTGACCGTCTTGCCGTCGGCGTCGATCACCTTCTCGGTGCCGATACCGTCGATCATCGCCTTCGCCACCAGCTCGCTGGTACGCGACCAGATGTCGACGACCTTGTTGTAACGCTCGCCGGCGGTGACCAGACCCGACTGATACTGCTGCTGGATCTCGACGACTTCCTTTTCTGCTTCGTGCAGGATCGGCTTCTTCTCATCCGGGATCAGCATGTCATCGATGCCGATCGAGATACCGGCACGCGTCGCGAAACGGAAGCCGGTGTACATCAGCTTGTCGGCGAACACGACGGTTTCTTTCAAGCCCAGCAAGCGATAGCTGGAGTTGATCAGACGCGAGATGGCCTTCTTGGTCAGCTCGGTGTTGGCCAGCTCGAACGGCAGGCCTTCCGGCAGGATTTCCGCCAGCAGTGCACGGCCCACGGTGGTCTCGACCAGCTTGGTCTCGTTGGTGCGCGTGCCGTCTTCGGCAATGTTCACCAGCTTCAGGCGAACCTTGACCTTGGCATGCAGTTCGACTGCACGGTTGTCATACGCACGACGTGCCTCGGCAATGCCGGAGAACACCATGCCGGTGCCCTTGACGTTGATCAGCTCGCGGGTCATGTAATACAGACCCAGCACGACGTCCTGCGTCGGCACGATGATCGGCTCGCCGTTGGCGGGGCTGAGGATGTTGTTGGACGACATCATCAGCGTACGCGCTTCCAGCTGCGCCTCGATCGACAGCGGCACATGGACGGCCATCTGATCGCCGTCGAAGTCGGCGTTGAACGCGGTACAAACCAGCGGATGCAGCTGGATCGCCTTGCCTTCAATCAGCTTCGGCTCGAACGCCTGGATGCCCAGACGATGCAGCGTCGGCGCACGGTTCAGCAGCACCGGATGTTCGCGGATCACTTCTTCGAGGATGTCCCACACCTGGGCTTCCTCGCGCTCGACCAGCTTCTTCGCCGCCTTGATGGTGGTGGCTTCGCCACGCGCCTGCAGCTTGGCGAAGATGAACGGCTTGAACAGCTCAAGCGCCATCTTCTTCGGCAGACCGCACTGGTGCAGACGCAGGGTCGGACCGACCACGATCACGGAACGACCGGAGTAGTCCACGCGCTTGCCCAGAAGATTCTGGCGGAAGCGGCCCTGCTTGCCCTTGATCATGTCGGCGAGCGACTTCAGCGCGCGCTTGTTGGTGCCGGTGATGGCACGACCGCGACGACCGTTGTCGAGCAGCGCATCGACCGACTCCTGCAGCATGCGCTTCTCGTTGCGCACGATGATGTCGGGCGCATTGAGCTCGAGCAGACGCTTCAGGCGATTGTTGCGGTTGATCACGCGGCGGTACAGATCGTTCAGATCCGAGGTCGCGAAACGGCCACCGTCCAGCGGCACCAGCGGACGCAGATCCGGCGGCAGCACGGGCAGTACGGTCAGGACCATCCACTCCGGCTTGTTGCCGGATTCCAGGAACGCCTCGATCAGCTTGACGCGCTTGGTCAGCCGCTTCAGCTTGGTCTCGGAATTGGTCGAACCGATCTCTTCCTTCAGGCGGATCACTTCGCCCGGCAGATCCAGCGACTTCAGCAGCTGATAGACAGCCTCGGCACCCATCCGCGCGTCGAACTCGTCACCGTGTTCTTCGGTCGCTTCCAGGTACTGGTCTTCGCTGAGCAGCTGGCCGCGCTCAAGCGCGGTCATGCCCGGATCGATCACCACGAACGCCTCGAAGTACAGGATGCGCTCGATGTCACGCAGCGTCATGTCCAGCATCAGGCCGATGCGCGACGGCAGCGACTTGAGGAACCAGATGTGCGCGGTCGGGCTGGCCAGCTCGATGTGGCCCATGCGCTCGCGACGCACCTTGGCCAAGGTGACTTCGGTGCCGCACTTTTCGCAGACCACACCACGATGCTTCATGCGCTTGTACTTGCCGCACAGGCACTCGTAGTCCTTCACCGGTCCGAAGATCGCGGCGCAGAACAGGCCATCACGCTCCGGCTTGAACGTACGGTAGTTGATGGTTTCCGGCTTTTTTACTTCGCCGTATGACCACGAACGGATCAGCTCCGGCGAGGCCAGCGCGATCTTGATCGCGTCAAAATCCGGCGTCGCGCGCTGCTGATTGAACAAATTGAGCAGATCTTTCATTGCATGGCTCCTGTGACTGCGCGGGTCACTTGATCTCTTCCAGATCGATATCGATGGCAAGCGAGCGGATTTCCTTCACCAACACGTTGAAGGACTCCGGCATACCTGCGGACATCTCATGGTTACCGTCGACAATGTTCTTGTACATCTGGTTGCGGCCCTGCACGTCATCGGACTTCACCGTCAGCATTTCCTGCAGGGTGTAAGCCGCGCCGTAGGCTTCCAGCGCCCACACTTCCATCTCACCGAAGCGCTGACCGCCGAACTGCGCCTTGCCGCCCAACGGCTGCTGGGTAACCAGCGAGTACGGACCGGTGGAGCGTGCGTGCATCTTGTCGTCAACCAAGTGGTTGAGCTTGAGGTAATGCATGTAGCCGACGGTGACCGGGCGATCGAACGCTTCGCCGGTGCGACCGTCATACAGCATGGTCTGACCCGACTCGGGCAGATCCGCCAGCCGCAGCATCGCCTTGATCTCGGTTTCCTCCGCACCATCGAAGACCGGCGTTGCCATCGGCACGCCTTCCTGCAGATTGGTGGCGAGCGTGAAGATCTCCTTGTCGGTGAGCGACTTCAGGTCGACGTACTGCACGGCACCAGCCACATGGCTGTTGTAGATCTGGTCGAGGAACTCACGGATCTTGCCGACCTTCTCCTGCGCTTCGAGCATCTTCTGGATCTTCTTGCCCAGGCCCTTTGCGGCCCAGCCCAGATGGACTTCCAGAATCTGCCCGATGTTCATACGCGAAGGCACGCCCAGCGGGTTCAGCACGATGTCGACCGGCACGCCGTCAGCGGAGTACGGCATGTCTTCGACCGGCACCACGTTGGAGACGACACCCTTGTTGCCGTGACGACCAGCCATCTTGTCGCCCGGCTGGATGCGACGCTTCACGGCCAGGAACACCTTGACCATCTTCAGCACGCCCGGTGCCAGATCGTCGCCCTGGGTGATCTTGCCCTGCTTTTCCTTGAAGCGCTTGTCGAATTCTTCCTTGTGACGCTTGACCTGATCAGCCGCGCGCTCGAGGAACTCGGTAACTTCCTCGTCCTTCACGTTGACCTTGAACCAGTCGTCCTTCTTCAGGCCGTCCAGATAGGCATCAGTGATTTCGGTGCCGCGCTTCAGGCCGCCCGGACCGCTCATCGCGGACTTGCCGACGAGCTGGGTACGCATACGACTGTAGATCGCGCCTTCCAGAATGCGGAACTGGTCGTCCAGATCCTTGCGGACCCGCTTGACCTCGGTTTCCTCGATCTGCTTGGCGCGCTTGTCTTTCTCGATGCCGTCGCGGGTGAACACCTGCACGTCGATGACGGTGCCGTCCATACCCGGCGGCACACGCAGCGAGCTGTCCTTAACGTCGGACGCCTTCTCGCCGAAGATCGCACGCAGCAGCTTCTCTTCCGGCGTCAGCTGGCTTTCGCCCTTCGGCGTGACCTTGCCGACCATGATGTCGCCGGCCTTCACTTCCGCACCGATGTAGACGATGCCCGACTCGTCCAGACGCGCCAGCGCCTGTTCGCCCACGTTCGGGATGTCGGCGGTGATTTCCTCGGCGCCCAGCTTCGTATCACGCGCGATGCAGGACAGCTCCTCGATATGGATCGAGGTGTAGCGGTCTTCCTGCACGACGCGCTCGGAGAGCAGGATCGAGTCTTCGAAGTTGTAGCCGTTCCACGGCATGAACGCGATCAGCATGTTCTGGCCGAGCGCGAGCTCGCCCAGATCGGTCGACGAACCGTCGGCCAGCGTATCGCCCTTCTCCACCACGTCACCCACATTCACCAGCGGACGCTGGTTGAGGTTGGTGTTCTGGTTGGAACGGGTGTACTTGGTCAGCGTGTAGATATCGACGCCAGCGTCGTTGTCGCCAACTTCGCTCTCGGTCACGCGCACCACGATACGGGCCGCATCAACCTGGTCGATCACGCCACCGCGCTTGGCGCTGACGATGACGCCGGAGTCACGCGCCACGGCGCGCTCGATGCCGGTACCTACGAGCGGAGTCTGCGAACGCAGGGTCGGAACGGCCTGACGCTGCATGTTCGCACCCATCAGGGCGCGGTTCGCATCGTCGTGCTCGAGGAACGGCACCAGTGCCGCTGCGACCGACACGGTCTGCATCGGCGAGACGTCCATGTAGTCGACTTCGCTAGCCGGACGCAGCTCGGATTCACCACGGAAACGGCAGGACACGAAGTCCTCGACGAAACCGCCATTCTTGTCGAGCGGCGAGTTCGCCTGCGCGATGACGTGATCGCCTTCTTCGATCGCCGACAGGTAATCGACCTTGTCGGTGACCTTGCTGTGCGCAACCTTGCGGTACGGCGTCTCAAGGAAGCCATACGAGTTGGTGCGGGCATACACGGCCAGCGAGTTGATCAGGCCGATGTTCGGGCCTTCCGGCGTTTCGATGGTGCAGACGCGGCCGTAGTGGGTCGGATGCACGTCGCGCACTTCGAAGCCGGCGCGTTCGCGGGTCAGGCCACCTGGCCCGAGCGCGGAGACGCGGCGCTTGTGCGTCACTTCCGACAGCGGATTGTTCTGATCCATGAACTGGGACAGCTGCGAGGAGCCAAAGAACTCCTTCACCGCAGCAGCAACCGGCTTGGCATTGATCAGGTCCTGCGGGGTCAGGCCATCGGCCTCGGCCAGCGACAGGCGCTCACGCACCGCACGCTCCACGCGCACCAGACCGATGCGGAACGTGTTCTCGGCCATTTCGCCGACCGAACGCACGCGACGGTTGCCCAGGTGATCGATGTCATCGACGGTACCGTGACCGTTCTTGATGTCGATCAGCACTTTCAGCACGTCGAGGATGTCGGACGTTACGCCCTGCTCCTTGACCAGGCGCTGGGATTCTTCTTCCTTGCGTTCGCTGAAGTACTTGTGGTCGTACAGCACGCCCGGGCCGAGGATTTCCTTGCGGCCCACGCGACGGTTGAACTTCATGCGGCCGACGGCCGACAAGTCGTAGCGGTCGAACGTGAAGAACAGATTGAAGAACAGATTCTGCGCGGCATCCTTGGTCGGCGGCTCGCCCGGACGCATCATGCGATAGATTTCCACCAGCGCTTCCAGCGGCGTCTTGGTGTTGTCGATGCGCAGGGTGTGCGAGATGTACGCACCACGATCGAGATCGTTGACGTACAGCGTCGGCACCGTCTCGATACCGGCCTTGCGGAAGTTTTCCAACTGCTCGGCAGTGATCTCGTCATTCGCCGAAGCCAGCAGTTCACCGGTCTTCGAGTCGACGATATCGGTGGCCACGATGCGGCCTACCGGGTAGTCGTCCGGCACTTCCAGCGCGGTGATGTTCTCGGCCGCGAGCTGGCGCACGTGACGCGCAGTGATGCGCTTGCCGGCTTCCACCAGCACGTTGCCACCGATCGCCAGGTCGAAGCTCAGGGTCTCGCCGCGCAGACGCTCGGCGATCAGCTCCAGCGTGGTGCCACCCTTCTTGCCGAGGTGGAACACGTTGTGTTCGAAGAAGATGCCCAGCATCTCTTCATTGTTGTAGCCGAGCGCGCGCAGCAGCACGGTCACCGGCAGTTTGCGGCGACGATCGATACGCGTGAACAGCGCATCCTTCGGGTCGAACTCGAAGTCCAGCCAGGAGCCGCGGTAAGGAATGACGCGCGCCGAGAACAACAGTTTGCCCGAGCTGTGCGTCTTGCCACGGTCGTGGTCAAAGAACACGCCCGGCGAACGATGCAGCTGCGAGACGATGACGCGCTCGGTGCCGTTGATGATGAAGGTGCCGGTCTCGGTCATGAGCGGAATTTCGCCCATGTAGACTTCCTGCTCCTTGATGTACTTCACGACCTTCTTCGACGCCGGGCTGTCCTTGTCATAAATGACCAGACGCACGGTGGTGCGCAGCGGCGCACCGTAGGTCATGCCGCGGTTGCGGCATTCGCGCTCGTCGAACGCCGGCTCGCCGAGGCGATAGTCGACGTACTCAAGTGCGGCATTGCCCGAATAGCTGGTGATCGGGAACACGGACTTCAAAGCCGCGTGCAATCCCTTTTCGCCGCGCTGTTTGGGCGCGACATGCTCCTGCAGAAACTCCCGGTAGGAATCAGTCTGGATGGTCAGCAGGTTCGGCACGCCCAGTACGGGCGGACGCTTGCCAAAATCCTTGCGGATGCGTTTCTTCTCGGTAAACGAGTAGGCCATGATCGGTAGCGCCTCGGTTCGCAGTGACGCCGGTGGTGCACACACCGGCTGAATGAAAAATCAGATGTTCGACAAATCCGCGGATTTGGGAATCGAGAATGGAAAATCGGGCCGGGCCTTCAACGCCGTCTGGACCAATTTTCCATTCTCCATTCCCCCTTTCCGCCTCAGCAGCCCGACTAAGCAGGCAAAGCCCGGGAGCTCACGCTCCCAGGCTTGCTTGACGCTAGATCAAACTGATGGCGCGCAAGGGCGCCGATTACTTCAGTTCGACGGTTGCGCCGGCAGCTTCGAGGTCCTTCTTGAACTTCTCGGCATCTTCCTTCGATACGGCTTCCTTCAGGACGCCACCGGCCTCGGTGAGGTCCTTGGCTTCCTTCAGGCCCAGGCCGGTGATCGCGCGAACAGCCTTGATCACGTCGACCTTTTTGGCGCCGGCGGTCTTCAGGATGACGTCGAACTCGGTCTGCACTTCAGCAACCACGGCAGCAGCGGCCGGACCAGCAGCGGCAACCGGGGCAGCAGCGGAAACGCCAAACTTCTCTTCGATGGCCTTGACCAGGTCCATCACTTCCATCAGCGACTTGGCGGCTACGGCTTCAACGATTTGTTCGTTGGACAGGGACATTTGATTTACCTCTGGAAATGGATTCGATTTAAATAGACAGCGAACTTAGGCGGGCTCGGACTCGGGCGCGACTTCGACAGGGGCTTCGGCGGCGACTTCGCCACCACCCTGCTTGTCGGCCACGGCCTTGATGGCACGGGCAAACATCGAGGCCGGTTCGGCCAGCAAACGCGCCAACATGGCCATGGCCTGTTCGCGGGTCGGCAGCGAGGCCAGCACATCGACGTGCTCAGCCGGCAGCAACTTGCCTTCCACCGAGACGACTTTCGCCTTCAGCTTGTCGTTGCTCTTGGCGAATTCCTTGATCAGACGCCCGGCAGCACCGGGATCTTCCATCGAGAATGCGTACAGCAGCGGACCGACCAGGGCGTCTTGGACGACCTCGTACTCGGTACCCACCACGGCGCGCGAAGCGAGCGTGTTCTTGACAACTTTCAGGAACACACCGGATTCACGGGCCTTCTTGCGCATCGCGGTCATTTGCTCGACCGTGGTGCCCGCATACTCGGCAGCGACCAAGGAGTGAGCCTTCGCAGCGATTTCTGCCAGTTCGGCGACTACTTCATGCTTCTGAGACAGATTAAGAGCCATTGCACTCCTCCAATTGAACTCCGCTCACGGCTCCTGCCGCTTGCGGTCCTGGGCGACGCCGTCCCTGACGTCGGGGACACTAGGGTGTCCCGGGTGTTGGCCTTTCCAGAACAGTCGAACCATTCCAGTAGGGGCAGCACCATCTGCGCAGGCCGGATTCACGAGGGAACCCGATTAAGCGATCCCGCTGGCGACGACGGCGATTCCCTGCCGGATACGAGCTCCCTGCCCGTCGTCATCGCGCGCTGATTGCGCCTGCGGTCTTTGACGGCGGCTCCGGCGTTTAAACCAGGGCTGCCCTCAAAAACTGCCCACACCGGCTTTCGCCGGCGCGGGACTTGATTCTTACTTGGCCGCCAGATTCAGCGACGAGGTATCGACGGCAACGCCGACGCCCATCGTGCTGGACAGCGCAACCTTCTGCAGGAACTGACCCTTCGCCGTCGCCGGCTTGGCCTTCAGCAGGTCGGCAATCAGCGTGTTGAGGTTGTCAGCAAGCTGGGCAGCCTCGAACGTGGCCTTGCCGATGGTGGCGTGGATGATGCCCGCCTTGTCGTTGCGGAACTTCACCTGGCCGGCCTTGGCGTTCTTGACGGCGTTGGCGACGTCGGCGGTGACCGAGCCATCCTTCGGGTTCGGCATCAGGCCGCGCGGTCCAAGCAACTGACCGAGCTTACCGACCACGCGCATCGCGTCCGGCGTGGCGATCACACGACCGAAGTCGAGATCACCGGCCTGCATGCGCTCAGCCAGGTCGTCCATACCGACGGCGTCTGCACCGGCAGCCTTGGCAGCCTCGGCCTTCTCGCCGGGCGGGCAGAACACGGCAACCTTGACGGTCTTGCCGGTGCCGTGCGGCAGCAGCGAGGAACCACGCACGCCCTGGTCGGACTTCTTCGCATCGATGCCGAGACGGACGGACACGTCCACCGACTCGGAGAACTTCGCCTTGGCGTTGTCCTTGACGATCTTCAGGGCTTCTTCCAGGCCATACAGCTTGCCCGGCTGCACGGCAGCCTGGGCGGTCTTCATACGCTTCGTGAGCTTCGTCATGTCTTAACCCTCCACCACAAGGCCCATGCTGCGGGCGCTACCGGCAATGGTGCGCACCGCGGCGTCGAGATCAGCAGCCGTGAGATCCGGCTCCTTCTGCTTCGCAACGTCTTCCAGCTGCTTGCGGGTGACCTTGCCGACCTTGTCGGTATTCGGCTTGGGCGAACCCTTGGCAACGCCAGTGATCTTCTTCAGCAGGATCGTGGCGGGCGGGGTCTTGGTGATGAACGTGAAGCTGCGATCGGAATACGCGGTGATGATCACCGGAATCGGCAGACCCGGCTCCATCTTCTGCGTGGCGGCGTTGAACGCCTTGCAGAATTCCATGATGTTCAGGCCGCGCTGACCGAGGGCTGGGCCCACCGGCGGCGACGGGTTGGCCTGACCGGCCTTGACCTGCAGTTTGATGTAACCGACGACTTTCTTTGCCATTGATTTTTCCTCGCGAGTCCAGGCGCCTTGCGGCTCCTCGCTGTTCACCGATCCATGGATGGAAGGAACGGATCCGCCTCATGCCGATCCTGAAAACACGGACACGCCGGATCGTGAGACCCGAGCGTGAACCGAGCAGTATAGAGATTTGTCAAGCTCTCAGCAAGCCCCGTGCCAGCGGGCGACAAGAAGAGGTTAGGGACGAGTAGCGAGGGCGCCCAACCTACCCTTCAAGGCGGATTCCGGAGGCGGGCGACGCGCGAGCTTGCGCCCTCGCCACTCGCCCCTCGACCCTTTACTTACGCTTTCTCGACCTGACCGAACTCGAGTTCGACCGGGGTCGAGCGGCCAAAAATCAGCACCGCGACGCGCAAACGGCTCTTCTCGTAGTTGACTTCCTCGACCACGCCGTTGAAATCGTTGAACGGGCCTTCGGTGACGCGGACCATCTCGCCTGGCTCGAACAGCACCTTGGGACGGGGCTTTTCCACACCCTCGCGTACCCGGCTGAGAATCGCCTCGGCTTCGCTGTCACGAATCGGCAGCGGACGATCGGCGGTACCGCCAATGAAGCCCATGACCTTCGGGGTTTCCTTGATCAGATGCCAGCACTCATCGTCGATCCGCGGCGCCTTGCCCTCGGTATTCGTCTCGATCTGCACCAGCACGTAGCCGGGGAAGAACTTGCGCTCGCTGCGACGCTTCTGGCCGCCGCGCATCTCGATGACTTCTTCGGTCGGCACCAGCACTTCGCCGAAACGCTCTTCCATCTCGGCGCGGCGGATCCTTTCTTCGAGCGAACGCTTCACCTGATTCTCGAAACCCGAATAGGCGTGCACCACATACCAACGCTTGCTCATGCTCACCACCTCAGGTACCCAATTTCAGCAGCCAGTCGAGAATGACGGACTTCAGGATCAAGTCGATCAGACCCAACATCAGCGACAGGATGATCACCACCACGATGATGATACCGGTGGTCTTCAGCGTCTCGTCACGAGTCGGCCAGACCACCTTGCGCATTTCGAACTGCGATTCGGCGATGTAGTTACGGACCCGGCGCCCCAGTGCGGTGAACGAGGCGATGGCCAGCGAAATCACCAGCGCAGCCAGCACGCCGAGCAGAAGCACGGAGGATGGGATGTTGCCGCTGTTGCCGAACCAGGAATAGGAGACGATACCGGCGACCAGCACCAGCCCCGCCAGTACCAGCTTGCCGATATCGGCGGCGTTCGTGCCCTTGGGCTGTTCTGCCTTGGTATTCATGCACAGTGATCAGGTGTCAGCAGCATGCCGGACCCTGCGGCCGGCCTTGCCATCGTCACCCGACGTCGATCCTCGGTGAAGTGGCACGCCAGGAGGGACTTGAACCCCCAACCTGCGGTTTTGGAGACCGCTGCTCTGCCAATTGAGCTACTGGCGTACATGGCTTGAACTTGAAACACGACGGCGAGCGGCTTTAATCCGCTCGCCCCGTGACCTTGAAGCGTCGCGCCGAAGCGCGCTGCCGTATCTTACTTGATGAACGCGCTTACTTGATGACCTTGGCCACCACGCCGGCGCCGACGGTACGGCCGCCTTCGCGAATGGCGAAACGCAGGCCTTCGTCCATCGCGATCGGGTGG
>NZ_JACHCN010000027.1 GCF_014205795.1 Rhodanobacter sp. MP7CTX1 | reverse complement strand
GGTGGCTTTCAGCGTTTGCCATTGCGCGCTGTTGTTGGCCGCACTCTGGCGCAATGTTGTCAGCGTATTGGTATCCAGGATCAGGCGCGGATGCGCAGCCAGTTGCACGGCAGCGGAACTTGCAGCGGCCAGGGTGATGGGGGCGCTGCTCACGGCGCTGGGAGTTATTACAGCGCCGCTGCCGAGCATGCCCGGGTGGGCCGGCGGCGGGGTCGCGGGCGTGCTCGCGGCCGGAATGCTGACCGCGCCGCGACCAGGCAGCGCAGTGAATACACTGGTCTCGGGGGCCGGCGTCGACGGTTGTGGAGACTGCCTATCCAGTGCATCAATGATGGCAATAGACGGCGATCCCGGCGCTACCGCATCGAAGCTCGTGCTCGCCCCTGATGTGGTGATGGCCGCGCCCGGCACAGCCTGCGCCGGAGAGGCGGCGACGAGTGGAGGGGCGTTGATCGTGGATATCGGCGATGCCGGCGTCACCGGTTGCTGCGCGCTGTCGTGGGCCAGCAGCGACACGGTGCTCAGCAACAGGGTGAGGGCCAAGGCGCTCCAGGCGGCGCGAGCGCTTCGTCGCGATACCCCATCAGGCGACTCTCCGTCTGTCAGCGACAGAGGTGGTGGCGGGACGCTGCTGGCAAGCTTGGCGGAGGAGTGCTGCGGGTGGTTCGACTGATCTCTATCGAAGCGAGCCATGCAAACTCCGCGAATTCAGGTGGGCACTGGATGGTCGGCGTTCGTGGGTGAGACGGTATTACTCTCTTCACATAAATGCACGACTGCGTGGCAGCCGGCAAACCCTGTATCCACCCGACTCGATCAGGCGTGCGCTTTCAACGTGCGCCGCGTCCGAACAGCACGACTTCCACGGTCTGAATCAGGATCAACAGGTCGAACAGCAGATTGTGGTTCTTGACGTAGTACAAGTCGTACTTCAGCTTCTCGACGGCATCGGCTTCGGACGCACCGTAGGGATAGCGCAATTGCGCCCAACCGGCGAGGCCCGGCTTCAAGCAGTGACGCAAGCTGTAATAGCGAATCTTCTCCCCCAGATCGGCGACAAACTGGGGCCGCTCCGGGCGGGGGCCGATGAAGCTCATCTCGCCCTTGAGCACGTTCCACAGCTGCGGCAATTCATCGAGTCGCACTTTGCGCGTGATGCGACCGACGCGGGTGACGCGATCGTCGTCCTTGCTCGCCCAACGCGCCACACCGTCCAACTCGGCATCGGTACGCATGCTGCGGAACTTGATCAGGTGGAAGGTCTTGCCGTGAACGCCTACCCGTTCCTGACGATAGAGAATGGGTTGCCCAGCACCTGACTCGATGCGGATGGCCAGCGCCACCAGGAGCATCAGCGGCCAGGTGAGCAGCAGCACCAGCGTCGCGATGCTCAGATCAAAACAACGTTTGCTCAGCTGGCGCAGCGGCGTAGCGTCGAAACCTCCCGAAAAAACCAGCCACGACGGATCAGTCAGGGACAGTTGCACGCGACCGGACTCGCGCTCAAAAAACGTGGTCAGGTCGGTAACCGCAATGCCGAGCTGACGGCATTCGAGCAGGTCCTCCATCGGCAAACCGCCACGGCGGTCATCGACGCCCACGACGATCTCGTCGACCTGCTCGCGCTGTACCCAGACATGCAGCGGCGCATCAAGGGTCAGCAGATACTCCTCAGGCACAGAGTGCACCTCACCCTGCCGGGAAACGAAACCCAGCACGTTGAAGCCGCGTCGATCGGATTGCCGGCGCATGCGGCTGTGAATCTGCTCGGCGCGCTCCCCGGCACCGAGTATCAGCACGCGTCGCTGGAATACCTTGGCATCCACCAGACGCAAAAACAGGGTCCGGAACACTGCCACGGCAACAAAACCCAGTACCAGCGCGATAAACAGCACGCCGCGGCCGACATACGCCTGCGGCAGCACGTAATACATCACGAAGAGGCCCAAGCCGCCCAGCACGAATCCCACGATCTGACGCACCATCTGGCCGAACCAGCTGGTGCGGATATGCGATTGATACTGGCCCAGCGCCACCATGCCAAGCAGGATGACCACCGCGAACGCGAACGAGCGTTCAGGCATGTGGCGCGAAAACAATTCGAGCTCGACCGGTTGGCGAAAATAACGCAGCTGCATCGCCAGATTCAGCGAAGCCGCAAGCAATAACAATTCGCCGAGGCCCAATAATAGAAGCCAACGCATGGTCTGCCGGTGCAGAAAACGAAGCATGCCCCTTCCCCCCATCCCGTTGCAGGTGTTTCCATTCGTCTTGCAAGAGGTGCGCCAGCACCCCCCTTGAAACGTGACGTTCCGGTAACTGAGATCGGTATCTCTACACCAAACACATTAAAATCACAATATGTACACATCACATTTTTCGATTTCCGAACACTGAACGACACCTCGCGACGCTGAACGTCACCAGGGAAACAAAACACGCCAACACCCCCAAGCGGCCAGTGCGTCATTCAGGATGTCCAGGCGACACCGTGTTACGAGACCCGGCGTCGCCAGAGCTCCGATCCGTCCGGCTGGCAAATCCAGATCGCCCGCCCGGCAGGGCGGTGCTCCCGAGGCGCCCATTGGCGGCGCGACGAGCCCGGTCGCCACCCCGGGAAGCGACGCCGGATCCGCGACAAGCCCGACCCCGAAAGCCTTGAGCAGCGCTTCCTTCCGTGTGTACAGCTTCAGCAGTGCGCGCTCACGCTCCGGTGCCGGAGGCTGGCGCATGTCTGCGGTCTCGGCCGACGTACAAATCGTCGCGATCAAGTCATCGAGAATGAGCCGTGACGGAGAACATTCGATGTCGACGCCAACCGTCGCCGCCGCGCATACCGCGACCGCCACCCAGCTGCCGCTGTGGCTCAGGCTGTCGGCTTACCTTCGGCGGCCGCCGCCACAACTTCCCAAAAACAAAAAGCCCGCCAGGTGGCGGGCTTTTTGGTGTCCTCAGGTCAACACTGTCGACTCAAAGAATGTAGACGAACATGAACAAGCCGAGCCAGACCACATCGACGAAATGCCAGTACCAGGCCACCGCCTCGAAGGCGAAGTGGTGCTCCTTGTTGAAGTGACCCTTGAGCACGCGCAGCCAGATGACGGCCAGCATGATCGTGCCCAGCGTCACGTGCAGACCGTGAAACCCGGTGAGCAGGAAGAACGTCGAACCGTAGACGCCGCTGTGCAGGGTCAGGTTGAGCTCTTTGTACGCCTCGATATATTCGTGTGCCTGGAAGTTCAGGAACAGCGCGCCCAGCAGCACGGTCAGGCCCAGGAACACCAGGATCTTGCCCCGATGCCCTGCGCGCAGCGCGTGGTGCGCAATCGTCACGGTGACGCTGGAGCTGAGCAGGATCAGCGTATTCAGCAAGGGCAGGCCCCATGCCGGCACGGTCGAGAACGATCCGCCGACATGCTCCGGACCATTGCCGCCATTGGCGCTCCACGATGCGGCGTAATCACTCCACAGGAACTGGTGGGTCAACACGCCATGACCCTCACCGCCAAGCCACGGCACCGAGAACATGCGGATGTAGAACAATGCACCGAAGAACGCGCCGAAGAACATCACTTCGGAGAAGATGAACCACATCATTCCCATGCGGAATGACACATCCACCTGGTTGTTGTAGTCGCCGGCCAGCGACTCGTTGATGACCGAGCGGAACCAGCCGAAGAACATGCCCAGCACGCCGACCACGCCAATGCTCAGCACGGTCTTGCCGAAACCGCTGTCACCGGGCTCCGCGTTCAACCAGTGCGCGGCACCGAACACGGTGGTGAACATGACCAGGGCGGCCACGATCGGCCAGTAGCTCTTGGTCGGAATAAAGTAAGCGTCGTGCTGCTGACCCATGGTGAGACCCCGTGGATTTCTCTTGATGACTTTTGCCCCGTCATGTCGCACGGGGAACTGCATGTTGGCCGGCCAGACCTCGCCGGTTGAAGCAAAAACGTGTACTGAAAAAAGTGTGGTGACAGGTACGACTATTTCATCATCGTTATCTGCAGGAACGACAGCAGATAGAACGCCAGGGCGAGCGAGCCAAGTATCGTCACGGTGAGCCTTACGCCCTTGCCCCGCTTTCCGATTTCTTGATCTGTGGTCTGCTGCATCATGTCGATTTTCTACCTGAATCGCTGCGGCCGCGGGCGACCGTGGCGATTCGATGGAGGTTATGCGTTGACGTTGCCGTGCGCCAGCTCATCGTCGTGAATGACCGGCGGCACGTCGAAGGTGTGATACGGCGCCGGCGACGGCACGGTCCACTCCAGGCCCTTGGCACCTTCCCATACGCGGTCGGTAGCCTTGTTCTTGGAGAAGAATGCGCAGTGGATCAGCACGCCGAGGAAGATCAGCTGCGAGGCACCGAACAGGAAGCCGCCGATCGAGCTGACCATGTTGAAGCTGGCGAACGCCACGTTGTAATCGGGGATGCGGCGCGGCATGCCGGCCAGGCCCAGGAAGTGCTGCGGGAAGAACAGCACGTTCACCCAGATCACGCTGTTCCAGAAATGCATCTTGCCCCAGAACTCGCTGTACATGTTGCCGGTCCACTTCGGCAGCCAGTAATAGGTAGCCGAGATGATGGCGAAGATCGCGCCGGTGACCAGCACGTAGTGGAAATGCGCCACCACGAAGTAGGTGTCGTGGTACTGGAAGTCGGCCGGCACCAGCGCCAGCATCAGGCCGGAGAAACCGCCGATGGTGAACAGGATGACGAACGCGATCGCGAACAGCATCGGCGTCTCGAAAGTCATCGAGCTGCCCCACATCGTGGCGACCCAGTTGAACACTTTCACGCCAGTCGGCACCGCGATCAGCATCGTCGCGTACATGAAGAAGATCTCGGCGCCCAGCGGCAGGCCGACCGTGAACATGTGGTGCGCCCACACGATGAACGAGAGGAACGCGATCGAGGCAATCGCGAACACCATCGCCTTGTAGCCGAAGATCGGCTTGCGGGCGAAGGTCGGAATCACTTCCGAGATGATCCCGAACGCCGGCAGGATCATGATGTACACCTCGGGATGCCCGAAGAACCAGAAAATGTGCTGATACAGGACCGGGTCGCCACCGCCGGCGGCATTGAAGAAGCTGGTGCCGAAATACTTGTCGGTGAGCAGCATGGTTACCGCACCGGCCAGCACCGGCATCACGGCGATCAGCAGGAACGCGGTGATCAGCCAGCTCCACACGAACACCGGCATCTTCAACAGCTCCATGCCCGGGGCACGCAGGTTGAGGATGGTCGCGATGATGTTGATCGCGCCCATGATCGAGCTGATGCCCATCAGATGGATCGCGAACACGGTGTAGGCAAGCGAACTGGTCTGCAGCGACAGCGGCGGCAGCATGGTCCAGCCGCCAGCCGCGCTACCGCCCGGCATGAACAGCGTGGACAGCAACAGCGTGAACGCGAACGGCAGGATCCAGAACGACAGGTTGTTCATGCGCGGCAGCGCCATGTCCGGCGCGCCGATCATCATCGGGATCATCCAGTTGCCGAGGCCGACGAAGGCCGGCATCACGGCGCCGAAGATCATCACCAGCGCATGCAGCGTGGTCATTTCATTGAAGAAATACGGCTGCATCAGCTGCAGACCCGGCTGGAAGAGCTCCGCGCGGATCGCCATCGCGAAGCTGCCGCCGATGAAGAACATCGTCAGCGCGAAGATCAGATACAGCGTGCCGATGTCCTTGTGGTTGGTGGACATGCACCAGCGCTGGAAGAAACCTTTCGGCGCGCCGTGGTGATCATCGTGATGATCATGGGTGGCTGCGTTGGACATGGCCTTGAACCTCTAACCTGTTATTGAATGCGACTGTATGAAAGCGTGAACAGCGAGGGCTCAGCCCTGTTTGCCCGTAGCCGGCTTGTCCGCAGCCGGAGCCGGGGTCGATGGCGTTGCCGCGGCGGTGGAAGCTGCCGCCGGTGCCGCCGCCGGAGCGGCCGCGTTTGCCTGCTGCTCGGCCAGCCACTTGGCGAAGTCCGGCTTGGACATGGCGACTACCACGATCGGCATGAAGCCGTGATCCTGGCCGCAAAGCAGCGCGCACTGGCCACGGTACGTGCCCGGCACCGTGATATTGGTCCATGCGGCGTTGACGATGCCCGGAATGGCGTCGACCTTCCAGCCCAGCGCCGGCACCCACCAGGAATGGATCACGTCACCACCAGTGATCGCAAAACGGATCTTGGTATCGACCGGTACCACCAGCGGCTTGTCGACATTCAGCAGGTAGGTATTTTCATCGCCGACCTTGACCGCGCGCGGATCGAGGCCCGAACCGAGCTGACGGGTCGCGTTGCTCTGGTCGTCGAGCTTGGACATGAAGCCGACCTTGTTGATCGGCTTGCCCAGGTAATCGATGTAGTCGTAGCGCCATTTCCACTGGTAGCCGGTGACCTTGATGGTCATCTGCGATCCGGTGGTGTCGGCCCACGAGGTGAGCCCGCCGGTGGCAAGGTAGGCCAGCGTGATCAGGATGAGCACCGGGATCGTGGTCCAGATGACTTCCAGCAAGGTGTTGTGCGACCACTTCTCGGCCACCGCGCCGCGCGATTTGCGGAAGCGGAACATGGCGATGAACATCGCGCCGAACACCAGGATGCCGATCACCACGCAGATGCCGAGCGAGATGGTGTTGAGGTTGTACGGCACCTGTGACCAGGTGGTCGCGCCGCGCGTCAGGTTCAACTGATACGGCTCCGGATTGGCGTGAACCACGCCGCCGAACGATGCAAGGGCGAGCGCTGCCCATGCCGTGAATGATCGCCTGATGCCGCCAGATGTCATGTCTTGCACCTTTGTTGAACCTATTTGCGCGGCTGGGCGTTTACATCGGCCAGCAACACCATGAGTTTCTTCGACAGCTCGACGCGTTCCTGATCCGCCAGAAAAGCGCCAATCTCCAATTCGTGTCCATGCGATGACAGCAGCAGGCGGTGACGCCCATTGCCCGGTTCCAGCAACACGCGCACCCAGTACGACTGGAAACTCATGCTGCGCCGGCCCGGCAGGGACTGCACCTCCAGCGACGATGCGTCGAGGGTGATGCGCTCACTGCGATCGCCGGCCCGCCAGGCCACGCTCAAGGCGTAAGCCACGGCGGCAGATTCGACCAGGGCAAACAGCGGAGCAAACACATTCCCCTGCCACGCACCCAGTCCTGCCGTTGTCAGTGCCAGCACCACCAGAACCATGATCAATCGACGCAACCCGCGCCGGCTGAGCGCACGATTGGGCTTGAGCCACATCGTCACGCACGGCAGGCCGGCGACAGCTGGTCGAAGCACGATCATGGGGATCCGGCGTGCCTGGAACGCCGGAATGATAGGCCGCGGCGAGGCAGCGGGCAAGAATGTCGCACCCGGATGATCTGCATCAAGCCCTCCGAACACGCCGGCAAGCGGCCTGCCGACAGGGCCGGCGAGCGATCTGCACAACCGACAGATCGCCCACTGACGGTGCCTGAAGCACGCCCACCGCGCACGCTCCAGCGTACAATCCCGCGCTCCCCTCCGCACAAAAGCGGATTTATTGCAGTGGATCGGCAGACCAGCCCGTGACCCAACCCATTCTCAGCCCCGAACTTCCCCTCAACAGCACTCCGGCCCGCGCACGCATCACTGCGGCGTGGTTGCGCGACGAGACCGAAGCAGTCAACGACCTGCTTGCCCAGGCCACCTTGCCGCCGGTCGAGCGCGAGAAGGTGATCGACCTTGCCGCCGACCTGGTCAGCCGCGTGCGGCTGCGCGCCAAGGATCAGAGCGCGGTCGAGTCCTTCATGCGCCAGTACGACCTGTCCAGCGAGGAAGGCGTGCTGCTGATGTGCGTGGCCGAGGCGCTGCTGCGCATCCCCGACAAGGCCACCGCCGACAAGCTGATCCGCGACAAGCTCGGCGACGCTGACTGGAAGAAGCATCTGGGCCAGAGCGAGTCGCTGTTCGTCAACGCCTCGACCTGGGGCCTGATGCTCACCGGTCATCTTGTGAACCTGGCCGAAGACACCCGTCACGATTTCACCGGCGCACTGAAGCGGCTGGCCGGCCGCGCCGGCGAGCCGGCGATTCGTCTGGCCGTGCGTCAGGCCATGCGCATCATGGGCTATCAGTTCGTGATGGGGCAGACGATCGAGGACGCGCTGGACCGCTCCGCGAAGAAGGAATACGCGATCTACCGCTATTCCTACGACATGCTGGGCGAGTCGGCCCTGACCAGCGAAACAGCCGAGCGTTACCAGCAGGATTACCGCAACGCGATCGCCGCGATTGGCGCGCGCGGTCCGTTCGCGAACCACACCGACGCGCCGTCGATCTCGGTCAAGCTGTCCGCACTCCATCCGCGCTATGAAGTGACCAAGCGCGAACTTGCCCACCGCCAGCTCAGCGAAAAACTGCTGGAACTGTCGCAGCTCGCCATGAAGTACGGCATCGCGCTGTCGGTGGATGCCGAAGAGGCCGAACGCCTCGAACTATCGCTCGACATCATCGGCGATGTGTTTGCGCACCCCTCGCTGGAAGGCTGGAACGGCCTGGGCATCGTGGTGCAGGCGTATGCCAAGCGCACGCCGTTCGTGATCGACTGGCTGATCGAAACCGCGCGCGCCGCGAAGCGCCGCTGGTACGTGCGCCTGGTCAAGGGCGCCTACTGGGACGCCGAGATCAAGCGTGCGCAGGAAAACGGCCTGGCCGGCTACCCGGTGTTCACGCGCAAGCCGAACACCGACGTGTCGTACCTGGCCTGCGCACGACTCCTGTTCGGCGGTGGCAGCGAGCTGATCTATCCGCAGTTCGCGACTCACAACGCACACACGATCGCCGCCGTGCATCACATCGCGCAAGGCCGGCCATACGAGTATCAGCGCCTGCATGGCATGGGCACCGATCTGTATGCCGAAGTGATCGGCCCGAAGAATCTCAATGTTCCTTGCCGCGTGTATGCACCGGTCGGCACGCATGAAGATCTGCTGCCGTACCTGGTGCGTCGCCTGCTCGAGAACGGTGCCAATACCAGCTTCGTCAACCGCGTCGTCGACGAGAGCGTGCCGGTGCGCACGCTGGTCGCCGACCCGTGCGAAACGGTGCGTGCTTTCGCTTCGATCCCTCACCCGCGCATTCCGCTGCCGGTGAATCTCTACGGTGAACTTCGGAAGAATTCCATGGGCGTCAACTTTTCCAACGACAATGAACTGCGGGCGATGGCCGATGCGGTCAACGCCCACGCCGGCCCGTGGATCGCCGGCCCGCTGGTGCCAGGCGCCGCCACCTCGGGCACCACTGTGCAGGTGACCAATCCGGCCGACCGCCGCCAGACTGTCGGCAGCTACGTCAGCGCCGACAACGCCGCCGTCGACAAGGCCCTCAGCAATGCGGTCGCTGCACAGAACGGCTGGGATCGCATGCCTGCGGCGAGCCGCGCCGCGATTCTCGAGCACGCCGCCGAGCAGCTCGAAGCGCGCCGCGGCGAATTCATCGCGCTGTGCGTGCGCGAGGCCGGCAAGAGCCTGCCCGATGCGATCGCCGAGATCCGCGAAGCAGCCGACTTCCTGCGCTACTACGCCACCATGGCGCGCCGCCTGTTTGGCCAGCCGGAAAATCTGCCCGGCCCGACCGGCGAGAGCAATCAGTTGTTCCTCAACGGCCGCGGTGTGTTCGTCTGCATCAGCCCGTGGAATTTCCCGCTGGCGATCTTCCTCGGTCAGGTCAGCGCCGCGCTCGCCGCCGGCAACGCCGTCATCGCCAAGCCGGCCGAACAGACTTCGCTGATCGGTCATGCCGCGATCAAACTGCTGCATGACGCTGGCGTGCCGGTCGACGTGCTGCAGTACCTGCCAGGCGACGGCGCCGTCGTCGGTGTCGCACTCACCAGGGACCCGCGCGTCTCCGGCGTCGCGTTCACCGGCTCCACCGATACCGCGTGGGCGATCAATCGCGCCTTGGCTGCTCGCAATGCGCCGATCGCCGCGCTGATTGCCGAGACCGGCGGCCAGAACGCGATGATCGCCGATTCGTCGGCGCTGCCCGAGCAGATCGTCAAGGACGTCATCGCCTCCGCGTTCCAGTCCGCCGGCCAGCGCTGCTCCGCCGCACGCGTGCTGTTCGTGCAGGAAGACATTGCCGACAAGGTCTGCACGATGCTCGCCGGTGCGATGGCCGAGCTCAAGGTGGGCGACCCGGGCCAGCTGTCCACCGACGTCGGTCCGGTGATCGACGGGGACTCGATGCAGATCCTGGTCGAACATGCCGCACGCATGGACAAAGAGGCTAAAAAGATTGCCGAAGTGAAGCTCGATCCGGCGCTCACCAGCCACGGCACCTTCTTCGCCCCACGCGCTTACGAAATTTCGTCACTGGGCATACTCAAGCGCGAGGTGTTCGGCCCGATACTGCACGTGATCCGCTGGAAGGGCAGCGAGCTGGACAAGGTAGTGGAGCAGATCAACGCTACCGGCTACGGCCTCACGCTCGGCATTCACAGCCGGATCAACGACACCGTCGACTACATCTCCAGTCACGCCCGCGTCGGCAACTGCTACGTCAACCGCAACCAGATCGGTGCGGTAGTCGGCGTGCAGCCGTTCGGCGGCGAGAACCTGTCCGGCACCGGCCCGAAAGCTGGCGGCCCGCATTACCTGCTGCGCTTCGCCAACGAGCGCACGCTCACCATCAACACCACTGCCGCTGGCGGCAACGCGTCGCTGCTGACCATCGGCGAGTAGCACCAAACCGCTTGCTATGGCGGGGCGTCGAATCTCAGCGAGTTTTGGCTTTTGACTCCCTCCCCTGCTTGCAGGGGAGGGTTGGGGTGGGGTAAAGCTCTTGATCTGCAACCTCCGGGAGAGCACCCCCTCCCAGCCTCCCCATGCAAGCAGTGGGAGGAGCCGTGCCCGACGAATTCTGGAGCGACCGCTGAAATTCGGCGCGACCTCAACAACAGCGTGCTGCTTGTGCGCCGCGCCAACCATGGCGCGGCGCCGCGTGTTAGAACATGCGGATGGCCGACGGGGGTCGGCATCGGGATAGCGGGTATGGCACAGGCAACGGCCGGTATCGATGCCGCGCAGCGGCGCTCGGCGGTGATACATGATCCGCGCTCGCTGGTCGCGAATATTCCGCCGAATGTATTGGTCCATCTGGCCGAATATGCGGCGCAACGCGGCATTCCGGTCGATGCCTGGTTCGCCGGGCTCGCACTGAGTCGTGCCCAGATCAACGACCCTGGCGTACAGGTGTCATACCGGCAGGCCCGCACCGTACTCGTGCGCGCACTCGAGGCCATGGAAGAGCCTTCGCTAGGCTTGCTGGTGGGTTGCAGCGAGACCATCGGCAGCTTCGGCCTGCTTGGCCTGACCATGATGACGTCGCGTACGTTTGGCGAGGCCATGCTTGCCGGCATCGACAATCACAAGATCTGCGGCAGTCTGCTCGAAGTGGGTTTCGCTCCGGTCGATGAACAGACCGTGGCCGTGCAGGCGTGGCCGCTGTTTGGCGAACGCGAGCTGCTGCCGTTTTTGTGCGAAGAACTTTTCGCCAGCTCGTTGGCGATCGCGCGCGAACTGGTGGGTCCGCAACTGCTGCCGCGCCGTCTGGAGCTCACCTACACCGCACCCGCCTGGGCCGATGCCTATACGGAAGTCTTCGGGTGCGAGGTGTGTTTCGGCGCGCCGCAGAACCGCATCCTGGTCGATGCCGAGTATCTCGGCGTGCCGCTGCCTGGCTATAACCCGCTCACGTCCAGACAGGCACTCGCGCTGTGCCAGCAGCAGAAGGACACGCGCGGCGACGACGGCGAAATTGTCGGCTCGGTGGAGCGTCTGCTGCGCAGCCGCCTGCGCGAGCATCCGCGGCTGACCGAGGTGGCGCGCACCCTCAACCTCAGCGAACGCTCGCTGCGCCGCAAGCTGGCCGACAGTGGACGCATCTTTCGCGACATCCACGACCAGATCCGCGCCGAGCGTGCGCTGGAGCTTTTGAGCGGTGACCTCAGCGTGGCAGAGATCGGCAGCGAGCTCGGCTATAGCGATCCCCGGGAGTTTCGTCGGGCGTTCAAGCGCTGGACCGGCATGCCGCCGCAGGATGCGAGACGCAGCGCCGCCTGAGCGGATCGAAGTCCATGCTCGGCCGGGCAATTCGCATCCTGGCCGCTTTACCCCCCCTAAGCCGTCCCTGCTGCCCTCCCCCCGAGGCCGGGCTTGCGTGACAGTGCGATGACGCCGTACCGCCTGGTGCGAGGGGAGATTCAACGATGCGCAAGACCGCTCTGGTCATCGCCACAACGCTGCTGCTGGCTGCCTGCGGCGGCAAGGAACCCGCGTCGCAGAGCCAGAGCGATGCCTCCTTCGAGAGCAGGCTGCAGGAGCAGCTGCTCGACGCCAAGCCCGGCAGCGTGATCGATGTCCCTGCAGGCCATTACCACCTGCAGCGCGGCCTCAGTCTGCGCACGGACGGGGTGACCATTCGCGGCGCCGGCATGGACAAGACCGTGCTGTCGTTCAAGGGCCAGGTCTCCGGCCCCGAGGGCCTGCTGGTCAATGCCAACGACTTCACCGTCGAAAACCTCGCCATTGAAGACACCAAGGGCGATGCACTGAAGATCAACCAGGGCCGCAACATCACCATCCACGGCGTGCGCATCGAGTGGACCGACGGCCCCCAGACCACCAATGGGGCCTACGGCCTGTATCCGGTGAAGACGCAAAACGTGCTGGTGGAGGATTCGACGGTGATCGGCGCGTCCGACGCGGGCATCTACGTCGGCCAGTCCAACAACATCGTGGTGCGCCGCAATCATGCCGAAGACAACGTCGCTGGCATCGAGATCGAGAACTCGGTGAACGCCGACGTCTACGACAACACCGCGACGAAAAACACCGGCGGCATCCTGGTCTTCAATATGCCAAACCTCAGCCAGGCCGGTCACGCCAGCCGCGTATTCAGGAACAAGGTGTTCGACAACAACACCGACAATTTCGCTGCCAAGGGTGCCGCCGTGGCCAGCGTGCCGGCTGGGTCCGGCGTGGTGGTGAACTCGAATGACCGCGTGGAGATTTTCGACAACGATATCGCCGACAACCAGACCGCGAACGTCATCATCTCCAGCTACTTCTCCACCAATTACTACAACAAGGCCGGCGTCGCACCCGAGTACAACCCGTACCCCAAAGGCATCTTCATCTACGACAACCGCTTCAAGGGCGGCGGCGATTCGCCGGATGGCCTGAAGCTGAAAACGTTGAAGAGCGCGGTGTACGGCATCAACGGTCACTTTCCCGATGTGCTCTGGGATGGTTACGTCGACGCGAAGACCCTGGTCGATGGATTGCCACCCGCCAACGATCGCCTGTGCGTGCAGAACGGCGATGTCGGCGTGCTCGATGCCGATGGTCCGCACGACTATAAGAGCCCGACCACCGACACCAAGCCCTATCAGTGCACGCTGCCGAAGCTGCCGCCGGTCACGCTCAGCCCGGAGCCGAAGGTTTGAAACATTCCGGCCTGAAACATTTCGACGTCCAGACAGCAAGTGCACGATGAGAACGATGTTTTGCAAGCATGCTTTGTGGCTGGTTTCGCTGCTGCTGTTGAGCGCCTGTCATCGCGAAATGCCCCCGGTGGCGTTTCACGCCCAGGGGCGGCCAGCGAAGTTGAGTGACTGGCACGTGGTCGAAGTGCGCGACGGCAAGCTGATGATCAACCAGGGTGTCGTTCCCTATGATCTCAACACGCCACTGTTTACCGATTACGCGCACAAGCTGCGCACGATCTGGATGCCGCAAGGCGTTTCGGCAAAGTACGACGCGACCGACACCTTCGATTTTCCGGTCGGAACGATCATCAGCAAGACATTTTTCTATCCCGTACCCAAGCTTGGTGCGCCCGATGCCAAGGCGGTCGCGCGCACTTACGACACCTCGCGCGACTTCGCCGGACAGGGGCTGGATATGTCGCAGGTGCACCTGATAGAGACGCGCATCCTGGTGCGACGTATAGACGGCTGGGTGGCCATTCCCTATGTATGGAACGACGCGCAGACCGATGCAGAACTGGCCCGCACCGGCGTCGTGCTGCCGTTGACCCTGGTGGCCGACAACGGTGACCGTGAAGCGTTCAACTACGTAGTACCCGACGAAAGCCAGTGCGTAAGCTGCCATGCGCAGGACTGGATAAGCCGCAAGATCCATCCAATCGGCCTGAAGGCGCGCCATATCAATCGCGACTATCGCTACGCCGACGGCGAGCGCAACGAACTCGATGAGCTGATGAAGGTTGGCTATCTCGCCGGCGCGCCGGCGGCCGCGCAGGCACCGCGCAACGCGAGCTGGGTCGATCCGCAAGCCCCACTCGACGCCCGTGCGCGCGCCTATCTCGATATCAACTGCGGCCATTGCCACAATCCCAAAGGGGCGGCCAACACCACCGGGCTCACGCTCGATGTCAGCGCTGCCGAAGATCGTCACATCGGCCTGTGCAAGCCGCCGGTCGCTGCCGGCCGCGGCACCGGCGATCACTTTTTCGACATCGTGCCCGGCAAACCGGACGACTCGATCCTGCCTTACCGCATGGCGTCGAGCGACCCGGGCGTGATGATGCCGGAAATCGGTCGTAGCACGGTGCACCGTGAGGGCGTTGCACTGATCAGGGCGTGGATCGCGGCGCAGCAGGGGAACTGCGTCGCGATCCACTGAGGGCAGCAAATAAAACCAGGACGGCCATGTAGCCGCCCGCATCGACGCAAGGGGATCACGGGGATGAACATGCTTCAACGACCACTAGCCGCCTGCCTGCGGCCGTTGCTCTTCGGCACGACGACAGGCTTGCTCCTGTGCTGCCCGCTGCCGGCATTTGGCGCCGATCCCTTGCCGCAGGACGCGCCTGCCACTGCGACGCCGGCAACCAGGCCCGATCCCAACAAAGCCAAGCAACTGGGCAATGTCACCGTCACGGCGCAAAGCCGCACGCAGGAAATGGAGCAGGTGCCGATCCCCTTGCAGATCATCACCGCCAAGCAGATCGAGACGCTGGCTGCTACCGATCTCAGCAAGATGTCGCTGTTCGTGCCTGGCCTGGTGGTGGACGGCAGTCAGCCGACGCAACCGAACTATCAACTGCGCGGCATCAGCACCAGCGATTTTGGCATCGGCACCGAGCCGGCCATCGGCGTGTATGTCGATGGCGTCTACGCGGCGAGATCCGGTGGCGCCCTGCTCGCCTTCAACGATATCCAGCGGATCGAGGTACTGAAGGGTCCGCAAGGCACGCTGTTTGGCCGCAATGCCGCGGGCGGTGCGATTTCGATCGTCACCAACGAGCCGAGCGACAAGTTCGAGGGCAAGGTGGTTGCGCGCATCGGCAACGATGGAGAGCACTATGAAAACGCGCTGCTGAACATTCCGATCGACAACGACATGGCACTACGTGTCAGCGTGCTGGACAACCAGAGCGACGGCTGGGTCAAGGACCAGGCGAACGGCCAGCACTACGGCAAGAACGACGACTGGGGCAGTCGCGCGGTCTATCGCTGGAATGTCACGCCTGATACGCGCGTATTGCTGTCGTGGGATCACGAGCGACTCGACCAACCGCCGCGACCGGCGTTCGGGCTGGTGGCATTGTCGAACGACACCAATCAACGTCCGCCGTTTCCGCCGGATCCGTCCACCTATATCAATCCCCTGACGTCACCGCTCTACAACGATGCGATCAATGCCTCGGAGAACCGTCAATTCGATGGCTCGACGCTGACAGTCGATCACTCCTTCGCCTGGGGAAGCTCCACCTCGACCACCGCCTGGCGGCACTTCAATACGTTCAATGACGAGGACAACGACGGCACCAATCACATCGTGACCTATCTGGACACCGCCAATATCGAGCACAACAACAGCTGGTACCAGGAATTCAAACTGGCCGGCAATTCCGATCTGCTCGACTGGGTCTCCGGTGTCAGCTTCTACAGCGAGCAGGCACGCCAGACCAGCCAGACGAACACCAACACCGACAGCCTGGATACGCTGGCGCAGAACGTGGACGGCGCAGGCCTGCCTCTGACTGAAATCAGCCAGGGGTTGCAGGCACTGGGCCTGCCGTTCAACCTGCTCGGCGACCCCTGGCGCGAGCAGATCAGCAACGACGGCAACACCAAGTCATACGCTGCCTTTGGCGATCTGATCTGGCATCTCAGCGACAAGCTGGACCTGACCACCGGTCTGCGCTACACGCTCGATGAAAAAAAGTTCTCCTGGTACAACGCGCCGCGGCAGGCTGCTGCGTTCGATCAGACCGTCGAGGCGCTGCAGACCAACCAGGTTTTCGGCATACCCATCTACGACTTGCTGCCACCGCAAGCGCAGCAGGCATTGGGCGTGTTCGGCAACAACATCATCTTCCCGAACGCTGTCGGCATACCGGTGCAGACCAGCAACAGCTGGCACGACTTCAGCCCACGAGTCGTGCTCGATTACAAATTCACGCCCAACCTGATGGCGTACGCGTCGGTCACCAAGGGCTACAAGGCCGGCGGCTACAACAGCCTGCAGGTCGGCTCGCTTTACGCGCCGGAGAAGGTCTGGAACTACGAAGCGGGCATCAAGACCGTGCTGCCGCAATACAACCTGCTGTTCAACGCGTCGGTCTATCACTACCTCTATTACAACCTGCAATCGTCGGTGCTGGATCCGAACACGACAGGCTCGGGCATCCCCTTCTACATTGTCAGCACCAGCAATCAGGAAGCGACCGGCGTGGAGCTGGAAGCCCAATGGCAACCGACGGATGCGCTGCGACTGAATTTCACCGGCGCGTATATCGACGATACCTATACCAAGGGCACCTCCACCTCCGGCGTCAACCTGGCTGGCGAACCGACCGGCGAGCCGTTTTTCTCAGGGACCGCCGGTCTGGCCTACACCTGGCACGATGTCTACAACGGGGATCTGGAATTCGACCTGCAGTACGCCTATCGCGGTCGTACCCGCTGCAATGACGACTCGCAGGTACAAGGCACGTGTCTGGTTACGCCGTATTTCACGATCGGCGGATCGACCCAGCGCACCGATGGGCGACTGGACTGGCATACTCCCGGCAACAGTTGGGGCGTAGGTTTATTCGGCAACAACATCTTCAACAAACGCTATGTCGTCAGCGAAGGTAACGACAGCACGAATGTCTTCGGTACCCCCTACGCCACGATCACGTCGCCACGCGTGTGGGGCGTGGAATTCCGCGCCAAATTCTGAGTAGCCATGAACACACCCAGCACCGACCTGACCGCAAACCTGCAACTGATGCGCGCCGCGCAATCGCGCGATCCGTCGCCGACATGGGACGCGCGCGCCGCCCGTCTGCGCACTCTGGAAGCGTTGCTGCAGGGCCACCGCAGCGCGATCGCCACGGCGATCAATGCCGACTTCGGCTGCCGGCCGAAAGAAGAAACCGACCTGCTGGAATTCTTCCCCAGCCTGTCCGGTATCCGCCATGCACTGCGCCATGGTCGTCGCTGGATGCGCCCACGACGCTCGCTGGCCGGTCTCGCCTTCCTGCCCGCGCGCAATGTGCTGATCCCGCAGCCGCTGGGCGTCATCGGCATCATCGTGCCTTGGAACTATCCGCTTTACCTGGCGATCGGGCCGCTGGTCGACGCACTGGTCGCCGGTAACCGCGCGATGGTCAAGATGAGCGAATACACGCCGCGCTTCTCGGCACTGTTCGCTGACCTCGTGTCGAAGTATTTCAAGGCCGATGAAGTACTGGTCGTCAACGGCGATGCCGAGGTCGCGCAGGCATTTTCAGGATTGCCGTTCGACCACCTGCTGTTCACCGGCTCCACCGCGGTCGGCCATCACGTGATGCGCGCGGCGTCCGCCAACCTGACCCCGGTGACGCTCGAACTGGGTGGAAAATCGCCCGCGATCATCGGCCCCGGTGCGCGCTTCGACAACGCGGTGGAGCGCATCTTGTTCGGCAAACTGGTCAATGCGGGACAGACCTGCATCGCGCCGGACTACGTGCTGTTGCCCAGAGCACGCCTGCCGGATTTCATCGACGCCGCCCAGCGCGTGGCAGCACGGATGTATCCGCAACTCGGGCACAGCACGGAATACGCCAGCATCGCTTCCGATCGCCAGTATCAGCGCATCGTTGCTTTGCGCGACCGTGCCGTGAGCGCCGGCGCACGCGTGCATGCGCTGAGCGGCGCGACGGATGATCCGGCACGCCGCCTGCTGCCTCCGCAGCTCCTGAGTGACGTCAACGACAGCATGGACGTGATGCAGGAGGAGATCTTCGGTCCGCTGCTGCCGCTGGTTCCGTATGACTCCATCGACGAAGCCATCGCCTACGTCGCAGCCCATCCACATCCGTTGGCGTTGTATCTGTTCGAGCAAAATCAGGCGCTGATCGACAGCGTGCTGGCACGCACCGTGGCCGGTGGCGTCAGCGTCAACGACACGCTGTACCACATCGCCCAGCACGGGCTGCCATTTGGCGGCGTAGGTGCGTCGGGTATGGGCGGCTACCACGGCGAGGCGGGTTTCCGCACGTTCTCGCATCTGAAACCGGTGTTCCGGCAGGCACGCTTCAATGGCGCCGGCTTGCTCAATCCGCCCTACGGTGCGCGCTTCCGACGCATGCTGGACATCCTGCTCAAGCGTGGATGAGTGGATGTAACCAGTCGCGACGCAGGATGCCGGCACGGGAATAAAAAAATCCCCGCTCACTGAACTGCACCCCAGAAGTTGGACACCCGTCCAATCTCTGGGGTGTTTGTCATGGCGAAGTACGACGAGCGATTTAAGTTCAAGGTGGCCCGAGA
>NZ_JACHCN010000026.1 GCF_014205795.1 Rhodanobacter sp. MP7CTX1 | reverse complement strand
CCTACGGCCAGATGCGGCTAAGGTCCCTCCACCCCGGCAAGCCCTTTCTGACTCGCCGCCGTCAAACATACAAGCGACTTCAGTCGCGATGCTCTCCCGTACACCCATCGCGACTGAAGTCGCTCCCACAAAAGCCGGCTGTAGAATGGCCCGCAGCACGCCCGTCGCGTCGCCGAAAACCCTGTCGGAATCCGCATGAACCCAGCTCAGTTCGCCGTGTTTGGCCATCCCATTGGCCATAGCCTGTCGCCGCAGATCCACCAGGCGTTCGCGCGACAGTTCGGGATTGAACTGGACTATCGCGCGATCGATGCGGAGCCGGCCGCATTCGTCGCGGAGGTACGCCGATTTTTTGCTGACGCCGGTCGCGGCGCCAATGTCACGTTGCCACACAAGGCCGCGGCGTTCGCACTGGCCGACGAGCGCAGTGAGGCGGCTACGCGTGCCGGCAGTGCGAACGTGCTGACGCCGCTGTCCGATGGCAGGCTGGCGGCACACAACACCGACGGCGCCGGCATGGTGCGCGACATCACCGAGCGCCACAGCGTCGACCTGCGTGGCCATACGGCGTTGCTGCTCGGCGCCGGCGGTGCAGCGCATGGCGTGGTCGGGAGCTTGCTGGACGCGGGTGTGGGGACGTTGACCATCGTCAACCGGTCGCCCGAGGCAGCCGATGCGCTGGCCGACGCGATCGGCGATCCGGCGCGCGTGCACACCCGTTACTGGCAGGATCTGTCGGCCATCGGCAGCTACGACCTGATTCTCAATGCGACCTCGGCCGGCGTACTGGGCGCATCGCTGCAGTTGCCGTTCTCGCTGGTCGGTGCCCGTGCGCTCTGCTACGACTTGTCCTACGGCGCCGCTGCCAGCAGCTTCCTGGCCTGGGCCAAGACCGCTGGTGCGCGTTACGCGTTCGACGGTCTCGGCATGCTGCTGGAAACCGCCGCCGATGCGTTTGAACTGTGGCACGGCAAGCGGCCGGATACCGAGCCGGTCTATCAATCGCTGCGCCGCCAACACGGTTGAACGCCATAGCTCAAGCCAGGCCATCCTGCCGGGCAGGATGTGGTGCCTGCTGCATCGCGCCGTCGATCAGTTCACCGATCCCCGGCATGCCTGCTGGCAAGCCGGCCGGCGTGCGCTGCGCGCAGCTCACGGCGGATAATCGTTGCGCGATCTTTGGTGACCCGCGTCGTCCGGCGGTGTGCGCCAGCCTGCAGCCCGAGCCGGCGATGTGCGGCGACGATCACGTGCATGCGCTGGCCTGGTTGACCGCACTGGAAACGGCCACTCAGGCCGACTGAAGCTGTTTCTCCGGCATCTTGATGGCGTTCATGGCATCGCCATGGATGGCCGTGCTAGCGTGCGCGGACGGGGGGCATCATTACGTGGGGGATTCACGCATGTTGCCGAAAGCGTTTGCTTATCGCGGCCTGGTCTTCATCGGGCTGTCTTTCATGTTTGCCGGTGGTGCGTTTGCCGCGTCGGCGGCCAGCAGTCCGGTCGGTTCGAGCAATGTCACGGTGGCCGATCCGAGCGTGCCGCGACCATCCGGCAAGCCGTGCGTCGTGCAGCTTTTCAGCAACGACACGTTCGACGACTACGCGACTCGACCCTTCAGCTATGCGCCGCCAGCGGGTTGCCACGGGCCATGGGCCAAGGTGGTGCTGACCGCCGATTTCTCGGTCACTGCTGGTACGCAGTACGACCGTACCGCGACGATCTGGCTGGGTGGCGTGAACCTGTATTTCGGTACCACCCAGGAACCCAGCACCACGCTGGCGCCGAGCTGGCATGTGGAGCGCGACCTTACCGACTACAGCGCGCTCCTGCGGCAGGCTGGCCAGGGTCAGGCGATCATCGGCAACACGGTGAACAGCACCTACAACGGGGTCATTCACGGCAGCGCGCAGCTGTTGTTTTATCCCGCCTCCATCTTCGCGCCGCCAGCGCAGGTCGCCGATGCGGTCTATCCGCTGGGCTCCGATCCGGTCGGCAGCACCGTGACGCTGACGACCTCGGCCGATCAATTGAGCAAGACACTGAGCTTGCCACGCAACGTCGAACGCGCCTATCTGGATGTGTTTGCGCAAAGCCAGTTTGACGATGAGTTCTGGTACACCTGCGTGCCCAACCAGTACGCCGCCGAAGCGGAAGAATGCGGCGGCGGCAATTTCCGCGAGGCCGAGATCAGCATCGACGGCCAGCCTGCCGGCGTGGCACCGGTGTATCCGTGGATATACACCGGCGGCATCGATCCGTTCCTGTGGGAGCCGACACCCGGGGTGCAGACGCTGAATTTCATGCCGTATCGGGTAGATCTCACCCCTTTCGCCGGCGTGTTGAGCAATGGCGCATCGCATCAGGTGGCAGTGAGCGTGGCCGGCGCGAACAATTACTTTTCCGCGACGGCCAGCCTGCTCGTCTATCTCGATCCGCATGCGAAACAGATCAGTGGTCAGATCGAACGCAATACCCTGGTTGGCCAGGCACCCTTGCCAACGATCGGCAGCACCCTGACCACCGATGCTTCCGGTGACGTCACGGGCAACATCAGTACCGACCTGACCCGGCACTTTGTGATCGAGGGCTACGCCGATACTTCACACGGCCGCGTGCACTCCCAGGTGGAAGCGACCGTGGGTTTTGCCGATACCCAGGGTTTTGCGATCAACGCCTCCAGCTATGAACAGGTGACCAGTCAGCTCACCTCGGCCGACAGTGACAGCCAGAGCAGCGTTGGCGGATTCGTCACCAACGAATATCGCGAGCACGTGCGTTACCCGTTGCATCTGGACGTCAATGAGCAGTTTGCGGCGGATGGCAGTTTCACCTTGGCCACCACCACCCATCAGGGTTACGAAAAGAATGACGAACACCTGCTGGCCGGTTTCACCCTGTATTCGGCGAAGGTGAACAACCAGGTCGATAGCGCCGACACCCTGGACTTCGACGCGAACGAAAACTTCACCGGTCACAGTGGCGCGAAGAGCGCCCAGACATTTACCTTCCACGATTCGCTGGGTGGGTGTTACCGCAGCGATGTGGCCTCGATCAACAACGTGGTAACCCGCTACGACAGGGGTGCGGGTTGTCCCGGCGGCAGCAATCACGCGTTCTGGTTCACCCATCCGGACGGCTCGCCCGACAACGGAAACGGCATACCCGGCTTGTGACGATCAGGCCGTCGCCGCTGCATCGGCGGCGACGGTCAGCGGCAGCGTAGCGCGGCCAGTCATCGCACTGTCACAAGGCACAGCTAGCGTGCCGCACTTGCCGGGCGCTTCCGATGACGGATGCTCCTGTGTGCGGTCTCAGTCTTTGCAGTAGGTGTCATGCTTCCTCTTATTTCTGTCGCGCCTCACCGGCGCGCGTGGGTCATTGGCCTGCTGCTGGTCGTGGGTGTGCTGGTCGGCAGCGCGGTCTGGTACGTCCGTTCAGCGGCGGCAACCGGGACAGCAGCGGACGACGCCAACGGCGTGAACATCCTGCTCGGGCTTGCTGACAGCGCCATGCACGACGGCCGCCTGGTTGCTCCGGAGGGCAGCAATGCCTACGAGTTCTACTTCAGCGTGCTGCAACTGGAACCGCACAACGAAGTGGCGCTGGACAACCTGAAAAAGGCCTTCGTACCAGCCTGCAACGAAGTGGAGCGCTTGATCAATCCTACGGATCTGGACGAGGCGCAGCGCGAGCTTTCCTTGTTGCGCGAATACGACGCCACCAACTATACCTTGGCCCTGCTCGGCGGCAAGCTGAGCGCACAACGCATGCTGGTAACCCGGCAGCATGAGGCGCAGGCCGCCCTCATCCAGGCGCAGCAGGAAGCCGCCGGCGCGCATTGACTACCGGCTGCACTCTTGAAGATAGCCGGTGTGATCACGAAGCGCTGAGGTAGTCGTCTTTCAGCCGCACGTAGTGATCGGCCGAGTAGTGCAACTGCTCGATCTGTTGATCGCTGAGCAGGCGCACCATCTTCGCCGGGTTGCCGAGCCATAGCTCGCGCTCGCCAACCACCTTGCCCGGCGGGATCAGGCTGCCGGCGCCAACGAAGCCGTACTTCTTCACCACCGCGCCGTCGAGCACGCTGGCATGCATGCCGATCAGGCAGTAGTCCTCGATGGTGCACGCATGCACCACGGCGCCGTGGCCAATGGTGACGCCCTCGCCGATCAGGCAGGGAAAGCCGGGGCTGTAGGGGCCGGCGTGGGCGACGTGCACGATGGCGCCGTCCTGAATGTTGCTGCGTGCGCCGACACGGATGTAGTGCACGTCGCCGCGCAATACCGTGCCGGGCCACACCGAAACGTCGTCGCCGAGCACCACGTCGCCGATCACGCTGGCGGCTGGATCGACGTAGACGCGTTCACCGAGTCGGGGCGTAGTGCCCTTATAACTGCGCAAGGAATTCATCCGTGCATTCTAACTGGGTGACATCAGGCGTTGGCCTCGAGCATCTTGATGGTCTCCAGGTAGCCGGAGTCGACGGCACGCTGCCAGTCCTTCCAGTCGAGCATCCCGACGTGGTCGAGCGGCGGGGTGATCAGCAGGTTGGCGAGCGCGCAGCAGCGTTCGCTGTTCTCGCCGCTGTTGACCATGGCGGCGCGGGTGAGGGTGGAGACCAGTCTGGGCCAGCCGTTGCCGCGACGCTGTTGCAGCAGCAGGCGCCACCACGGCGGCGTGGCGAATTCATCGATGCGCGTGCGCAGCTCGATCTCGGCGCGGATGCTTACCGCGGTGATGTGGGCGATACCGTCAGCCGCCATCACGTCGGTTGGCAGGTTGTCGACCAGCGCGCCGTCGACGTAGACGTTGCCATCGTGCAGCACCGGTGGCAGCACGCCGGGAATCGAGCTGGATGCGCGCAGCCAAAGCCACAGTGGGCCATTGCGGTGAACCACCCGGCCGTCGCCGGACAAGCTGGTGGAGACGCAGAAGAACGGCCGCTCTAAATCCTCGATGTCGATCGCACCGAACGTGTGCCGAAGCATCGCAGCCGCGCGGCGGCCACGCGTCAGCGCAACTAGCGGCAGGGTCCAGTCCGACAGCGGCTTTCCCCGCACGAACGCTTCGTGGAGGTTGCGCACCATCGTGTCGGTGTCCCACAGATTCGCCACGCCGGCGCCGATGATCGCCCCGATGCTGGTTCCGCCGATCGCGTCGAATTCGTGGCCGGCTTCGCGCAACGCGCGCAGCGCCCCCAGGTGCGCCAATCCGCGCGCCCCGCCGCCAGCCAGGACCAGGCCGCGACCGTGGCCGCTGACCAGCCTCGCCATTCGCGCGATATCCGCATCGCCGCACAGGTGGTGGTGCTGCAGTTCGCCGCTGAACTGGGCGAGCCAGCGCTGCGCTGCGCCATGCATGACGCGGTGCCCGGCGTGCATCAGCAACAGGTGACGTGGGCGGTGTTGCGCACGCGAGGGATGACCCGGGGTCGCTTCAGGCCATGGCCGCGCCTGCTGCGCCGCCAGCGCAGGCAGCAACAGTGCGTCAGCCTGGCGCAAGCAGCGCTGACGCCAGGCCGGATCGCCGCTGGAGTCCAGATAGATCACGAAACGCACCTGCGCCTCGCGCTCGGCGAACCAGTCGCTGCCGCGGCCTGCCCCGAGTTCGGCGTCGATCACCACGCAACTGCCGTAAGTTTCCAGCGCCTGCCCCAACTGCATCGCCAGCGCGCGCACCGGTACGTCCGGGTCCACCGGCAGGATCGCAAACGTGCGCGGGGTATTGGGCGTATCCGGCGTGTCCGCATGGGGTTGGTGGTGCGACAGGCGCTCTATGGCCATCCGGGCCACGCCGAGCATGGACTGAGGATGCTGCTCGATCAGTGCCTCGAATGCGGCGCGGTCGAGCCGCAGCAGTTCGGAATCGCGCAGGGCGCGCACCTCGAGGTGGTGCGGCGCGCCGCTGAACAGGCTCATCTCACCCACGCATTCGCCAGCGGCAATCAGGTGCACCAGCGTGGTTGGCCCGTCGAATACGCCCAGACTGCCGCTGCGCAACAGGTACAGCGCATCGGCCGGGTCGCCGGCCTTGAACAGGGGTCGGCCACCGGGCAGGCACAGCCAGCGCAACTGTTGCCCCAGCGCCGCCCGTGCGGCATCGTCCAGATGCGCGAACATGGCGGTGCGTCCGATCACTCCGGCAAGGTCCGCTGGCAACATGGCGCCGATGCTACGTCGGCGATCATGACAAAACGGCGCATGGGTGTCGTCGCGCCGGCCGTCAGCCGCCATACTTGATTTCGCCCCGCACGATCGCCACGCTCACCGCATTCAAGGAGCTTCCATGAGCCAAGACAATCCGCTGCTGGCCGACGACACCCTGCCCGCGTTCTCGCATATCCGTCCCGAACACGTTGCACCGACGATCGAGGCCATTCTTGTCGACTATCGCGCAGGGATCGATGCGCTGACCGCACCCGGTGCCGCGCACGATTTCGCCAGCGTCATGTTGACCCAGGAGCGGCTGGAACAGCGGCTCGCCCGCGCCTGGGCCCCAGTGAGCCATCTGCATTCCGTGGCCGACAGTGAGGCACTGCGCAAGGCCTATGGGCCGGCCGAGGAGGCACTTACCGAGCATGCGATCGAGCTCGGCCAGAACCGCGCGCTATACGCCGCCGTGCAGGCGCTGGCCGATGCGCCGGCGTTCGCACAGTTGCCGCGCCCCGAGCGCGCGCTGGTCGAGCATGCCTTGCGCGATTTCAAACTCTCCGGAGTGGCGCTGGAGGAACCGGCACGCTCGCGCTATCGCGAGATCGGCGTGGAGCTGTCGCGGTTGTCCACTGAATTCTCCAACGCGGTGCTCGACGCCAGCGAGGCGTGGCACGAGCACATCACCGATGAGCGCGATCTCGCTGGGATTCCCGAGTCCGGCCGCGCAGTGTTGCGCCAGTACGCCGAGGATCAGGATCTGGACGGTTACCTGGTCACGCTGAAACAGCCCAGCGTGCAGGCCGTGCTCACCTACGCCGACAACCGCGGACTGCGTGAGCGGGTGTACTGGGCTTACCAGACCCGCGCTTCCGATCAGGGTCCGAACGCGGGCAAGTTCGACAACAGCGAGCGCATCGAGAAGATCATGGCGCTGCGGCACGAGGCCGCGCAGCTGCTTGGCTTTGCGAACGCGGCAGAGGAGTCGCTGGCGACCAAGATGGCCAGCTCACCGGCCGAGGTGCTGGAGTTCCTGCGTGATCTGGCCGCACGCGCGAAGCCGGTGGCGCAGCGGGAACTTGCCACGTTGCGCGACTACGCCAGCGCCGAACTGAAGCTCGACAACCTCGAGTCCTGGGATGTCGGCTATGCCTCGGAGAAACTGCGTCAGCAGCAGTACGCGCTGGACGAAGAGCAGCTCAAGCCCTACTTCCCGCTGCCGGCCGTGATCGACGGCCTGTTCGGGCTCACCCACAAGCTCTATGGCATCACGCTGGCTCCACGTGATGATGTCGATGTGTGGCATCCGGACGTGCGCTACTACGACGTGCGCGATGCCGATGGACGCGTGTTCGCTGGCGCCTATGTTGATTTGTACGCGCGCAACGGCAAGCGCGGCGGCGCGTGGATGGATGTCTGCCGCGCACGTTTCGACGATGGTGCCCAGCTGCAGCTGCCGGTTGCGTTCCTCACCTGCAACTTCGCGCCGCCGACGGAAGGCAAACCCGCGTTGCTCACGCATGACGACGCGCTTACGCTGTTCCACGAATTCGGCCACGGCCTGCATCATCTGCTCACCGAGATCGCGTTGCCCTCGATCGGCGGTATCGATGGCGTCGAATGGGATGCGGTGGAGCTGCCCAGCCAGTTCATGGAGAACTTCGGCTGGAACCGCGAGGCGCTGGATCTGTTCGCGCGCCACGTCGACACCGGCGAGCGGCTGCCCGACGAATTGTTCGAGCGCATGCTCGCCGCCCGGCATTTCCACGCGGGGCTGTTCCTGGTGCGCCAGCTGGAATTCGCCTTGTTCGATTTCCTGCTGCACATGGAATACGACCCCGCCGAGGGTGCCCGCACGCTGACCGTGCTGGAGCAAGTGCGCAAGCAGGTCGCCGTGTTGCATCCGCCGGCGTGGCAGCGCTTTCCGCATGGCTTCAGCCACATCTTCGCCGGTGGCTATGCAGCCGGTTACTACAGCTATCTGTGGGCAGAGCTGCTTAGTGCGGATGCATTCGGCGAGTTCGAGCAGCACGCCGGGGAAACCGGGAGTGTCATCGATCGATCCACGGGCGATCGTTTCCGCCGCGAGTTTCTCGCCGTGGGGGCGAGCCGGCCAGCACTGGAGAGCTTTGTGGCCTTCCGCGGCAGGAAACCGGAGCCGGAGGCGCTGCTGCGCAGTCACGGGCTGGTTTGAGACCTGCCAGCCAGCGGTGAATGATTTGTAGGAGCGCACCCTGTGCGCGAAAACCCTCGGGAAACCTGTGGGAGCGACTTCAGTCGCGATGCTCTTGGGTCGCGGGAAGAGCATCGCGACTGAAGTCGCTCCCACAAGAGCTTCGCGCACAGGGTGCGCTCCTACAGGACGAAAAAAAGCCCGCCGAAGCGGGGTGCTCTTCATTTGGACGAAAAAAAGCCCGCCGAAGCGGGGGTGCTCTTCGTTAGGACGAAAAAAAGCCCGCTGAAGCGGGGGTGCTCTTCGTTAGGACGAAAAAAAGCCCGCCGAAGCGGGGTGCTCTTCATTAGGAAGAAAAAAAGCCCGCCGAAGCGGGCTTTTCAGATTCGCTAAAGTCCGAAAGGACTTAGGCGATCTGGACTTCCTCAGCCTGCAGGCCCTTCTGGCCCTTGGTGACGACGAACGTGACGCGCTGGCCTTCCTGCAGGGACTTGAAGCCCGTGCCCTGGATCGCGCGGAAATGCACGAACAGGTCGTCACCGCTTTCCGGGGTGATGAAGCCAAAACCTTTGGCGTCGTTGAACCACTTGACTGTACCGCTCTGACGATCCGACATGTAACATACCTTTGAAGCTATTGATGGTTTGCGGCTCGGAGCGTGTTGCACTTTACCGCAATAGGAGCAAGAACTCCTGAGTTTCCTCGGGTTCTTGCTTTCCCAGCATACACCGGAATGCAACGTTTCGGTGGATTTGATGCACAAATACCTCACCAATCGCTCACACACCGTAAATTAATGGTCGCCATTGACTACACCAAATCGCGCTGCATCACCATTTAGATCGATTCGATGTGGAAGGCCATGGCAATGACGAAATTCGTGGAATTTTTCCCTATTCGTCGCCGATGACCCGTTAAATGCCCTCTTTCCGACCGTCCGGGCCGATACATCCCTATACAATGCCGCGATGAAAATTGCCTCCTGGAACGTCAACTCGCTAAAGGTGCGCCTGCCGCATCTGACCCAGTGGCTGGCTGACGCAAAGCCCGACATCGTGGCCTTGCAGGAAACCAAGCTGGAAGACGCCAAGTTTCCGGTCGATGAGCTGGCGGCGGCGGGCTATCGCGCCGTGTTTTCGGGTCAGAAGACCTACAACGGCGTGGCGATCCTGGCCCGCAGCGAACCGCGCGACATCATCACCGACATCCCCGATCTGGACGATCCGCAGCGAAGGATTCTGGCCGCCACCATTGGCGACCCAAGTCTGGATCCGGCGCAGGCCTTGCGCGTGGTCAATCTCTACGTGGTCAACGGCAAGGCAGTGGGTGACGAAAAATACGCCTACAAGCTGCACTGGCTGGCCAAGGTGCGCGAGTTCCTGGCGCGCGAGCTGGAGCGCTACCCCAGACTGGTCGTGCTGGGTGATTTCAATATCTGTCCGGACGATCGCGATGTCTACGATCCTGTCGCCTGGGGCGAGGACATCCTGTGTTCGCCGCCGGAGCGCGCCGGACTCAAGGCGATCACCGAGTTGGGCCTGCACGACAGCTTCCGGCTATTCGAAACCGGCGGCGAACATTACAGTTGGTGGGACTATCGGCAGGCCGCATTCCGTCGCAACATGGGCTTGCGCATTGACCTGATCCTTATCGGTGAGGCACTGAAATCCGCGGCTACCGCTGCGGCGATCGATCGTGAACCGCGTCGCTGGGAGCGTCCTTCCGACCACACGCCGGTGACGCTGGAACTGGATATCTGAATGACCACAAAAACCGAATGGCCCAGCTCGCTGGACGACAACGAACTGGATGAACTGGATCGCTACCTGCGCGCGCATACCGGCGAAGGCGACCTGCTACTCGATGGCGTGCATGGCCTGCTCAGTGCTTTGGCCGTCGGTCCATTGCTGGTGTTGCCGGATGAATGGTTGCCCGAAGTGCTGCACGAACCTTTCGCCGACGAGACCGAAGGCAATCGCGTACTGGCGCTGCTGGCCAAGCTGAACGATTCGATCAGTGCCGAACTCGATGTCGACGCGTACGAGCCGATTCTCGGTGAAGTCGAACTGGAAACCGGCCCGATGCTGTCGGCCGCCGGCTGGTGCGAGGGCTTCAGCCGCGGCATCGACCTGCGTGCCAGCCTGTGGGAAAACCGCCTGTCCGAAGATCCGCAACTGATGGAACTGCTCGGCCCGGTGATGGCCCTGGCGGTGGACGAAGGCATCCTCAGCGCCGATACCGAATTCGAAAAACTCAGCGACGACGAATACGACGAATGCCTGTCGCAGGTACCGGCCGTGCTCGGGGCGGTCAATCAGTACTGGCAGGCCAAGCCGGCCACCGAAGCGGAAGTGGAAGCGATGGTGCTGCAGTTGCCCGGCGATGACCACGACGACACCACACCGCCGCGTCAGCGCAGCGGCCACTGGGTGCACTGACATCCGACTCCCTGCGCCGCATCGGCGCAGCGTTGCCGGAATGAAACGATCCGTTCCAGCATCGGTGCTTGGATAAAGATGGCAACGGAGCCATCTTGGGGCTCAGTATTCCCCGGACTGGAGCCACGTCATGAGCGATCGCCATCTCACCCGCCGCATCCGCGGCATCGACACCGCCGACGGCGCTGGCGTCAAACTCAAGCGCATCATCGGCCAGCCTGGCCTGGACATGCTCGACCCATTCCTGTTGCTGGATGAATTCCGCTCGGACGATGCAGGCGATTATATTGCCGGCTTCCCGGAACACCCGCATCGTGGCTTCGAGACGGTCACCTATATGCTGGCCGGGCGCATGCAACATCGCGATAACCACGGAAACAGTGGCGATCTCATGCCGGGCAGCGTGCAGTGGATGACGGCCGGCCGCGGCATCCTGCATTCTGAAATGCCGCAACAGGAAAACGGCCTGATGTGGGGTTTCCAGCTGTGGGTGAATCTGCCGGCGAAGGACAAGATGATCGAGCCGCGCTATCAGGACATCAGTCCAGAGCGCATACCGCTGGTGCGTCCGGCCGAGGGTGTCGAGGTTCGCGTGATTGCCGGTGAACTGGGCGGCGCGATCGGCCCGGTCGAAGGCATCGTTACGGCGCCGATCTATCTGGACATCAGCCTGCAACCCGGCGCCACGCTGGCATTGGACCTGCCAGTCGGGCACCACGGTTTTGCCTACGTGTTCGAGGGCGAGTCGGCGCTGGTTGGTGGTGAGCTGCTGCAACGCAGTGAGCTTGGCGTGCTGTCCGAAGGCGAGCAGTTGCAGCTTCGCGGCGGTGACAAACCATCGCGTCTGCTGGTCGTCGCCGGCAAGCCGCTGAAAGAAAGCGTCACGCGCTACGGCCCGTTCGTGATGAACACCCCCGAGCAGATCCACGAAGCCATCGCCGACTTCCGCGCCGGCAAGTTCTAAGCGGACGGTCGCCACGTATCACGAAGGTTGGGGTGAGCGCAGCGAAGCCCAACAGGGCGGCGCCAAGGCGTTGGGATTCGCTGCGCTCATTCCAACCTACGCACTGCGGTGACGCAGTCGTTGGCAGACAACGACTTCAAACGGCCACCTCAGCGGGCCCTGACGGCGATCTTCACGGGTGCCGGCCAAAGCACGTTTCCCCTTGTTCCCGAAGCCCGAGACTCGGTGGGCGCCGCAGAAGTGCTTTGCCTGACCTCTGCCAACCCGTCGCGCACATTTGCGCCCCACTAGGTCGGGTTTTTGCCCGCCGAAGTCATGCGGGCAATCGAATTTCCAGCACATAAAATCAATATAAAACACACACTTGAATCGATACCGAGGACTTTGGCAGGACCTATGCATCGTCAAAGCGCGTCTAGCCGCCATGGCGGCTCGGCGGATCAGATTAAAGAAAGTGCCAACAAAGGCGATCTAAGCGATATGGACAACGATCGCTGACACCCGCAAACGGCCCTCTTGCTCATTGTTGCCAATTGTTAATAAAATATATTCCGTCGTTAAATCTAGGTTAATCTTTGTACGCTCAGGCGACTGTATCCTTAACCTCCCGAGACAAATTAAGAAACATTAGCTAACACGCTGTTTTTGCACATTATGATCACTATCCTGACATCGCTGCTTGTGCTTCTTGCCTTATTGATCGCCAGCGCGGTCAAGCACGTGCCGGCCGGACAGGTGTACAGCCTGTATCGCAGGGGCAAGCTGGCCAGGGTGCTGCAGCCAGGTGTTCACATGGTGCTGCCGTGGCTGGAACGTGTGGCGCACAAGATCAATCTCGCCGGCCAGACGCTGCGCTTTGAAGAGCCGCTGCCCGATGCCCACGATGTGCGCGGCACGGTGTACTGGCAGGTGCTGGAGCCGGAGCGCGCTGACGCCGTGTTCGAGCAGGTCGACCAGCTGATCCGTCGTGGCGCACACGATGCGCTGCATGGCGAACAGGAGGTCATGCATGCCGATCTCGATCAGGCCGACCGGCGCGATCTCAGCGCCCGCCTGAAGCAGACGCTGAATAATGCGCTGCGCGAGCGCGGCATGATGGTGACCCGGGTCGAGCTCGACGCAGCCTGAGGACTGCCGGTAGCGTCGATCTGAATCGCGGCAGGGCGCCCAAGAGCGTCCGCGCAGCAGGGGAATTGAGCGTCTCTCAACCCGCTTCGGCGGGTTTTCTTTTGCCCCATCTGCTGGCATCGTCGGCGCCCGGCCTAAATACTGCCGGCTTCCCCACCCCGCCCACCACACAGGAACGTCATGACCGCACGCGATGCCTTGCAGGCCCGACTGGAACAGGGCATTGCCGAGCTCGGGCTGACCGTACCGGCCGAAGCGGTGCCGCGACTGCTCGACTATCAGGCACTGCTGGAACGCTGGAACGCGGCCTACAACCTGACCGCCGTGCGCGATCCGGCGGAGATGATTACCCGTCACCTGCTCGATTCGCTGGCGATCCTGCCGTATGTACAAGGCGCCACCCTTGCCGACCTCGGCACCGGGCCGGGCTTGCCCGGCATTCCGTTGGCGATCGTCGCGCCTGGGCGGGAGATCCTGCTCGTCGACTCCAACGGCAAGAAGGTGCGCTTTCTGCGTGAGGCGATCCGCGCACTCAAGCTAGAAGGCGTACGCGCGGTGCAGTCGCGAGTGGAAGACGTGCAGGGCCAGTTCGACTGCATCACGGCACGCGCGTTCGCAAGCCTGGCCGACATGCTCGGCTGGGGTGGTCATCTGTTGGCGCCGGGTGGGATCTGGCTGGCGATGAAAGGCAAGCGACCGGATGACGAGTTGCCGGGCATACCGGTCGGCTTCGAAGTACGCGCCTTCCACGAGCTGACGGTGCCGGGGCTGCAAGCCGAACGGAGTCTGCTCGTGCTCGGCCACCGTGCGGTCGCCTGAACCGATCGTCGCCCGAGTCGATCGCCTCAACCGATCTCGGTCAGCCTGCTAATCTAGGCTTCACTCTTTCGCGCATGTAGCGACACACCATGGCCCGCATCATCGCAGTCGCCAACCAGAAGGGCGGCGTCGGCAAGACCACTACCGCCGTCAACCTCGCCGCTGCGCTGGCCGCCGCGAAGCGCAAGGTATTGCTGATCGACCTGGATCCGCAGGGCAACGCGACGATGGCTTCCGGCATCAACAAGCGCGAATCCAAGCCGAGCGGCTGTGAAGTGCTGCTGGAGGAAGTGTCGATCGAGCAGGCGATCGTCGCCACCGCCGCGCATTACGACTTGCTGCCGGGCAACGGCGATCTCACCGCCGCCGAACTGAAGCTGATGGATGCCTTGGCGCGCGAGCATAGGCTGAAAGAATTGCTGGCGAAGATCTCGGCGAACTACCACATCATCCTGATCGATTGCCCACCGTCGCTGAACCTGCTCACGCTGAATGCGCTGACTGCCGCGCACGGCGTATTGATTCCCGTGCAATGCGAATACTTCGCGCTGGAAGGGCTGTCCAGCCTGCTGGACACGGTCAAGGCCGTGCGTCAGCGGTTGAATCCGACGCTCGAAGTCGAAGGCCTGTTGCGCACTATGTACGATGTGCGCAACAACCTCGGCAACGAAGTCTCCGCGCAGCTCACCCAGCATTTTGGCGACAAGGTGCTGCGCTCGATCATCCCGCGCAACGTGCGCCTGGCGGAAGCGCCCAGTCACGGTCAGCCGATCCACTTGTACGACCGCAGCTCGCGCGGCGCGATTGCCTACATCGGCCTGGCCGGCGAAATGATACGGCGTGAGCGCGGCCTGCCGCGCGCCGCCGGACGGACCGATCCGGTCGACGATATTGAACCGCCGGTGGTGGCATCCGCGCCAGCGCACGGCGACAGCGGCATGGTGCTCAAGGCACCGGCCGCCAACCATCAGGAATAAAGCATGGCTGCTGCAAAAAAACGGGGATTGGGACGCGGGCTCGATGCCCTGCTTGGCGGCGACGGCGATGTTTCGCCGTCGGTGATCGGGCAGGAAGGCGAGCTGCGCATGCTGCCCATCCAGCAAATCCAGCCAGGCAAGTACCAGCCGCGACGACACTGGAATGACGAGGCGCTGGACGAGCTGGCCGCCTCGATCAGATCGCAGGGCCTGATCCAGCCGGTGGTGGTGCGCGCGCTCGGCAAGGACAGCTATGAGCTGATCGCCGGTGAGCGTCGCTGGCGCGCGGCGCAGCGCGCCCAACTGGCCGAATTGCCGGCGCTGATCAAGCTGGTGCCGGAGGCCTCGGTGCCGGCGATGGCGCTGATCGAGAACATCCAGCGCGAAGACCTGACACCGCTGGAAGAAGCCGATGCGCTGAAACGGCTGATCGAAGATTTCGACATCACCCATCAGCAGGCCGCCGATGCGGTCGGCCGCTCGCGCGCGGCCGTATCCAACCTGTTGCGGTTGACCGAGTTGCCCGCCTCGATCAAGAAATTGCTCGATGACGGCAAGCTGGAAATGGGCCATGCGCGCTGCCTGTTGACGCTGCCAGAGCACGACGCCGAGCGCCTGGCACTGGAAGCGGCACGTAACCACTGGACGGTACGTGAGCTGGAGGACGCCGCCCGACGTGCGCAGAGTGCACCCCAGGGCAAGGCGAAGAGCACGCCGTCGCGCGATCCGAATGTCACCGATCTGGAGCGTGAGCTGGGCGAGCGGTTCGCCACCCGCGTCGAACTGGCGCAGGGTCGCGGTGGTCGCGGCAAGCTGGTGATCCACTACCACAGCCACGACGAACTGGACGGCATCCTCGGCAAGATCCGCTAAGTGCAGGGGCGAGGGATGAGTGGCGAGTAGCGAGGGCGCAAAAGCCGGCTGCCGCAACAGCGATGCAGGCTTCGGCAGCAGCACCTCGCTCGACTTGAAGATTCCATCTGATTGAAGCTTGCGCCCTCGCTACTCGTCTCTCGTCCCTGAACTGCCGCCATCCGCATCGCTGAACACCTCATCATGGCCACCAAGCAACCGCGATTGACTGAAAAGCAGTTTTCCCTGATCGCCCGTGCGCTGGCCGAGCCGCGGCGTTATCGCCTGTTGAAACAGATCGGCGAGAACAGTGCGCCGACGGCCTGCAGCTGCCTGCAGCAAGAGCATCAGGTGAGCGCTGCGACCTTGTCGCATCACCTGAAAGAGCTGGAAACAGCCGGGCTGATCGAGATCGTCCGCGACGGCAAGTTCGCCAATTTCGTACTGCAGCGCGACGTGCTGCATGCCTATCTGGAACAACTCGCAAAAATCTGACCGGGTGCCATTGAAATGGGTCCAACCCGTCCCCTAATCGATATGACATTTAGACAACCGTCTAATCGTTAGTCAAACCGGAGAACCCAGATGAGCAAGTTGGCAGGCAAGGTGGCGGTGGTGACAGGTGCTTCGAAAGGCATCGGTGCAGGGATTGCGAAGGAGCTGGCCGCAGCGGGTGCGGCGGTGGTGGTGAACTACGCCTCCAGCAAGGAAGGCGCTGATCGCGTGGTGGCCGAGATCACCGGCAGCGGTGGCAAGGCGATCGCGGTGCAAGGCGATGTTTCCAAGGCGGCCGACGTGCAGCGCCTGTTCGCCGAAGCGAAAAAGGCCTTCGGTACGCTCGACGTGCTGGTCAACAACGCCGGCGTGTATCAGTTCGCTCCGCTCGAAGATGTCACCGAGAGCGAATTCCACCGCCAGTTCAACACCAATGTGCTCGGCCTGATCCTGGCCACGCAGGAAGCGGTGAAGCATTTCGGTGACAACGGCGGAAGCGTGATTAATATCGGTTCGGTGGTGAGCCGGCTGGGCCTGCCCGGGTCGACCGTCTACACGGCGACCAAGGGCGCGGTGGATGCCGTCACGCTGGTGCTCTCGAAAGAGCTGGGACCGAGGAAAATTCGCGTGAACTCGATCAACCCGGGCGGTGTGGAGACCGAGGGCACCCATACGATGGGCATGATTGGCAGCGACATGGAAAAGCAGATGGTCGCGCAGACCCCGTTGGGACGTCTGGGTCAGCCCGGTGACATCGCGACGATCGCGGTCTTCCTGGCTTCCGAAGATGCAGGCTGGCTGACGGGCGAGACGCTGCTGGCTTCTGGCGGCATGCGCTGACAGTTCCTGGGTCTGGTAAGTACCTGATGCGTGCGCGCCCCCCGGGAGGGCGGCGCGCACTATTCGGTCACTCCCACCGGTGGCAAGGCCAGTGGGCTCGTCGTAGCGCGGCGCATGGGCGATAATGTCTGGCTGCCCCAGTGGATCCACTGCCATGCCCCAGCTTTCCGTGGTCGTCCCCGTGTTCAACGAGCGCGACAATATTCCCCCGTTGCTCGCCGAAATCGCCACAGCGCTACGCGGCAAGGTCGACTACGAAGTCATCTACATCGATGACGATTCGAGCGACGACAGTCGTGCCGTATTGGCCGCGCAGAAGACCCTCCATCCGGAACTGCGCGTGCTGCACCATGTCACCCGCAGTGGACAGAGCACGGCGGTGTGGAACGGCGTGCGCGCGGCAAAGTCCCCGTGGATCGCCACGCTCGATGGCGATGGCCAGAACGATCCCGCCGACATTCCCAAGTTGCTGGCCGCGCGCGATACCGCCGCGGGCGATATGCGTCTGTTCGCCGGCTGGCGTACCACGCGCCGCGACAGCTTCAACAAGCGTATCTCCTCGAAGATCGCCAATGCGGTGCGCTCGCGCATGTTGAAAGATGCCACCCCGGATACCGGCTGTGGCCTGAAGGTATTCGATCGCGACGTGTTCCTGCGCCTGCCCTACTTCGACCATATGCACCGCTACCTGCCAGCGCTGGTCAAGCGCGCCGGCTTCGCCTGCCAGAGCGTGCCGGTCGGCCATCGCCCCCGCACCGCCGGTGTCTCCAAGTACGGCATGCTGGATCGGCTGTGGGTCGGCCTGGCCGACTTGCGCGGCGTGGCGTGGCTGATGCGTCGTGGCAAGGTGACCCGGGTCGAGGAGCTGTAACGAGCCCTGCTTTGCTCCTCCCCCTGCTGGCAGGGGGAGGTTGGGAGGGGCGAGGCTTTTGATCTTCAGTGCGCGAAGAGCGACCCCACCCCATCCCTCCCCTACAAGCAGGGGAGGGAGCATAGGTGGCTAGGCCACATGCACCGCACAGTCGTATGCTGATGATCTTCATGGCAGGAAACGGCGCATGAGCATCGCCATCAAGCGTGTCTATGAACCGGCCGAAAAAGCGGACGGCTATCGGGTGCTGATCGATCGGTTGTGGCCACGCGGACTGAAGAAAGAAGCTGTCCAGCTGGATCTATGGGTGAAGGAACTGGCGCCGTCTACCGCATTGCGCCAGTGGTTCGGTCACGACCCGGTACGATGGGACGGTTTCCGCCACCGCTACGCGACCGAGCTGGATGCCCTCACCGAACACTGGCGTCCATTGGCCGAGCGCGCGGCACGACATACGGTCACCCTGCTCTACAGTGCGCGCGATGAAGAGCACAACAACGCGCTGGCGCTGAAGACTTATCTGGACAACTGGTTGCGCACGCACGGCCCGCGCTGACCGAGACATCGATAGCGCCCGCCACGGATGACCCGCTCAGGGTCGCTGCAGCGGCGTCCTGGATTTCAACCAGCTAGCCAACGCCTCGCGCGCCTGCTCGCGACCGCGCTCGATCAGTTCGCCGGCACGATAGAACTCGTAGGCGCTGGCAACGTTGCGCGGCAGCTGGATCAACAAATCCGGCTCGTACGCGGCAAGTCGCAGGCGCGACAGGTTCGCCTGCATCAGATCCATCGACTGGTTGAGCAGATCCCACGCGCCGGGCTCGCGCGGCTTGCCTTCGCTGCTCGGCAGCAGTCGGCCGATGAATCCGCCGATGCGCTGCGTCAAACCGGTGTCTTCGGTCGGGTTGTCTTCAGTGACGACGGCTGGCGCCATCTGTGCCACGCCATCCATGCTGACAGCAAACAGATAGTCGGCTGGATCACGGATCAGTGGCGTCACCGGGACCGGATTGAGCAGCGCACCATCCACCAGTCGGCGGCCGTCGATCGTATGCGGCCGGAATACGGTGGGTATCGCGATGGAGGCGCGGATCGCGTCGAATAGCGAGCCGCGGGTGAGCCATACCTCGCGTTCGCGATCGAGGTCGGTGGCGACCGCGGTAAACGCGAGCGGCAGTTCCTCAATGCAGATGTCACCGATCAGCTCGCGCAGGGTGCCGATGATCCGTTCGCCCTTGATCAGTCCGCCGCCGGAAAACGTCCAGTCGAGCAGCTTGAACACATCGAACCTGGCCAGCGTGACAGCCCAGTCGCGATACACATCGAGTTTGCCCATTGCATACACGCCGCCGATCAACGCACCCATCGAGGTACCGGCGATCGAGACGATCTGATACCCCTGCGCCTCGATTTCCTCGATCGCGCCAATGTGCGCCAGACCTTTGGCGCCACCGGCCCCGAGTGCCAGCGCGACCGTGGGTTTGCGCACCGCGTCGGCACTCGCCGGCGCGGTGTGCGGGTCGACGATATCGTTGCGGGTCATCAATGCGCCAGCTTCATGCCAACGGCGGCTGGTAACCGCTCAGCGCCAGCTGCAACAGGATCTTCATCTCTTCGCGCAGCGAGAGCGGCGCGACGATTTCCGCGTCCGGGCCGTACTTGAGTACGTCCATCAGCAGCTCCTTGGAATTGGAGTAGGGCACTTTCAGTTCATAGCGGCCATCGGGCAGCCATTCGCCCTTCTGCTGCGAATGCCAATGCTCATCGGCGACCCAGCGCGCGGCATGCGGCGAGAAGCGGATGGTGGCCCATGCCTTCGGCTTGCCGGCGAAGATGCCGTAGCTGGAGGCGAGCAGTTCGTTGAGGTCGTTCTCGGCCACGTCGCTGGCGGCCAGTTCCAGTGCCTGCGGTTCGACGATGCGGTCGACGGCAAAACTGCGCAGCGCCTCGCGATCGTGATCCCACACGTCCAGATACCAGTTGTCGCGGTAGTGCGTCAGCCGCTGCGGCGACACGGTGCGCCGGCTGTCGGCATTGGTGGTGCGCGCGCGATAGCGGAAACGCAATTGCTTGCGCTCCAGCACGGCGCCAGCGGCGATGCGGAAGACCTGCTGATCAAGTTTGCGCTCGCCCCAGGGGATCACCCGGATGCGCTCGATCGGCAGCGCCTTGCCGCTGCCCTGGTCGGACAGCAGCGTCTCGATGCGCGCCTTGAACGGTGCCAGTGCTCCAGCCAGTACACCGGGGCCGGAGCGGCTGATCAGCTCGTTCAGCGCCAGCAGCGCCGCCAGCTCGTCGGAGGTCAGCCACAGGCCCGGCAGCTCGAAACGCTGGCCTTCACCCACTTCGTAGCGAAACGCGGCTTGCTCGCCACCGGCGCTTTCAATCGGTGCGCCCAGCGCATCGCGCAAAAATGCCACATCGCGATACAGCGTGGCGCGTGAGCACTCCAGTTCGCTGAGCAGGCGTGACAGCGGAATCGGGTAGTGCGCCGATTTCAGCAGGCGGTGCAGGGTCAGTATGCGTTCGTAGCGATCCATGTGGCTCGTCAGGGCATAGGGGTGGGGGTTTGAGCATTGTGCAGCATGGTTGCCGTGCGTGGCGGCCAGCAGGCGAGCGATAACTGGCCTGATGTGCCAGTTTCGGTTACGCAGCCTCTTCGCGGAGTGATGAAGCTCGCCACGAACGTGCCTCGCAGCCAGCCCGGTGAGCACCCAAGCCGCCATTTTGCACGCCGTTGGTATCGCGATGGGTATGCGGAGCTCGCGTCGTTAAAGCCCCGAAAGTGGCTTCAAACCTCAATTTCGGGGCGCGAGGTGGCCGCACTGTTCATTTTGAGTTCAAGCCACCCCGTTAAGGTGGCGCCTCACTAAATTTTTAACAAATGGACTGCCCGATGAAAAAGACCTTGATCGCCGGCTTGCTGTTGGCCGCCTTCGCGAGCTTTGCCGCGCAGGCACAGCAAGTACCGCTTCCTTCGACCTCCGATGCCCCCAGCGGCAAGGTTGCCAACGATGGCGGCTGGACCGGCTCGGGCGAACTGGGCTTTGCCTCGACCACCGGCAATTCGCGTACGCAGAACATCAACGCGAAGTTGAACTTCAGCCAGGAAACCGACCAGTGGAAGAACAACGCCTTCCTGACCGAGTTGCGTGCCAAGAGCGAATCGAAAGTCGTCGACTCGTCCGGCAATACGATCAATAGCTTCGACGAGACCGCCAACGACTTCACTACCGGTGCCTCGGCTGGCTACAAGCTCGACCCGCGCAGCTATATCGTCGGGGCCGTGCGTTACGACCACAACGATTTCGGCGCGCAGCTGTGGCAGGGCGTGGTATCAATCGGCTATGGCTACATCGCCCTGAAGGACGATCGCAACGAGCTGTCGTTCGAAGTCGGCCCCGGTTACATGCGCTTTCGACCGGCCGCTACCGACGTCCTGATCGACGGCAACGAAGTGCCGCAGCAGACACAGGTAGAGGAGCAGGCGGTGGCCCGTGGTCTGATCGACTACAAGTTGCGGATCACCGACAACACCTCGTTCGACAACACCTTCCTGATGGAAGCGGGTTCGAAGGACACCTATCTGCAGAACGACGCCGGTATCTCGGTCAGCATGACCAAGAAACTTGCGCTGAAGCTGGGTTTCCAGGTGCGCCACAACACCAGCGTGCTGCCGGGCATCAAGATGAACGATACGCTGACGACCACCAATCTGGCCTACAGCTTCTAAGTTTTGGGCTCGATTGGGCGGTTCACGCCGCGAACCTTGCTTGAGCAACGAGAAAACCCTGTTGTTGATGCGACAGGGTTTTTCTCGTTGTGGCGCGCGTCAGTGCCCGAGCAGCTCGCCCGCGCCCTGCTCCAGCAGTGAGGCTGCGACCTGCTGACCCAGTGCGACAGCGTGATCGCTGGCGCTGGTGCCGGTGGCATGCAACAGCCGGCCGCTGACCACATCGCCGACCATGCCGCTCAAATGCAGGCCGCGTTCGCCGAGCACGCACCACGCACCGACCGGCACCGTACAGCTGCCGCCGAGCGCCTGATTCATCGCCCGCTCGGCGCTGATGGTGAGCCTGGTCTCCGCATCGTCCAGCGCGGCCAGCAGCTCCAATACAATTGGCTGGTCATCGCGTGCCTCGATCGCGATGGCCCCCTGACCCGGCGCCGGCAACCAGTTCGGTGCAGCCATTCGGGCCCTGATGCGCGAAGCCAGGCCGAGGCGTTCCAGCCCGGCGCAGGCAAGCACGATCGCGTCGTAGTGATCGGAATCCAGCTTAGCCAGCCGGGTGCCGACATTGCCGCGCAAGTCGAGCAGAACCAGATCCGGCCGCAAGGCGCGCAGCAGCGCCTGCCGCCGCAATGACGAAGTGCCAACCCGCGCACCGATCGGCAAGGCGCTCAGGTCCGGGTAGTGATTGCTGATAAACGCATCGGCAGCATCGGCCCGCGGCAAGATTGCCGGCAATGCGAAGCCCGGCTCCAGCGTGACTGGGACGTCCTTCAGCGAATGGACCGCGAGGTCGGCACGTCCTTCCAGCATCGCCACTTCGAGCTCTTTCAGAAACAGGCCCTTGCCGCCGATCGTCGCGAGCGGCTGATCCAGTATTTCGTCACCGCGCGTCGTCATCGGCACCAGCTCCACCGCCAGCCCCGGATGCGCTACACGCAATGCCGCGGCAACATGCTCGGCCTGCCATAGCGCGAGGGCGCTTTTGCGGGTGGCGATACGCAATTTGGAGGGGTTCATAGTGGCTCCGCGACGTTTGGCAGGTGCGTATTGTCGCGTAGTTTGCGCACGGGGATGCAGCGTCCCACGCTTTGCTGTTTGGCTTGCTAGCTTTAGAGCCTAAGAGCGTTTCGTCCTCCTTCGGAGGGCGAGTCACTTTTCTCTTGCGTGGCCTGTATAGACCGGAGACATGGGTAACAGACGTGCCGGGACATGGGTAACAAGTCTAATCGGCTTCACGCATGTCAATGGTGGCGAGTCGGTGGTGG
>NZ_JACHCN010000025.1 GCF_014205795.1 Rhodanobacter sp. MP7CTX1 | reverse complement strand
CTCCCACGGTCTGTGCCTACGGCCAGATGCGGCTAAGGTCCCTCCACCCCGGCAAGCCCTTTCTGACTCGCCGCCGTCAAACATACAAGCGACTTACGTAGCGATGCTCCTCAACGCCAGCGCCCCGCTCACGCATCCTTGAACCCCGCGCACTTAGCCTCGATGACATCCATCGGAGAACATCATGCGTTACCAGCTGTACTACTGGTCCGGCATCCAGGGCCGCGGTGAGTTCGTGCGGCTGGCTCTGGAAGACGCCGGGGCGGATTACCTGGATGTCGCGCGGGAGCGCGGGGACGACGCCATCATGCCGTTCCTGCAAGGCGAACAGGGAGGTGCGCTGCCTTTCGCGCCGCCCTTTCTGAAGGCCGGCCGCACGGTGATCGCGCAGACTCCGGCGATCCTGCTATATCTGGCTCCGCGACTGAAACTGGTGCCCGCAGGGACCCCCATCCAACTCCATGCGCATCAGCTGCAGCTGACCATCGCCGACCTGGTTGCCGAGGTACACGACACTCATCACCCGATTTCCAGCGCCCTGTATTACGAGGATCAGCGTGTCGCCGCGAAACGGCGCGCGGAGGACTTCCGCCAGCATCGACTGCCCAAGTATCTCGGCTATTTCGAGGATGTACTGGTGCGCAGCGGTGGCATGCACACGTTGTCCCGGCACTCCTACGTCGACCTTTCGCTGTTCCAGATCATGAGTGGACTCGACTACGCGTTTCCGCACGCCATGCGCCGGCTGCGTCGCAAGCTGCCGCAGCTGTGCGCACTCGCCGGGAAAGTTGCCGAACGACCACGGATCGCCACTTACCTGGCCTCGCCAAGGCGGCTGGCCTTCAACGAGGACGGCATCTTCCGCCACTATCCCGAACTAGATGCCACACGCTGAACGCGGCGACTTAGAACAGCGCAATCACCATCGCACCCGCAACGATCAGGCCGCCGCCGATCAGCAACGGCAGGCTTGGCTTTTCACCCAGGAAAATCAGTGCCAGCACGATCGCGATAGCCACGCTGAGCTTGTCGATCGGCGCCACCTTGCTCACCGGACCCAGTTGCAGCGCGCGGTAGTAGCACAGCCAAGACAGTCCGGTAGCGATGCCCGACAACACCAGGAACAGCCAGCTTTGCCACGGCAAGCCCGAGGGCCTCACCCATTCCTGGCGCAGGCTGAGGATGCCGGCGGTAACCACCAGAATCACGATCGTGCGAATAAACGTGGCGAGGTTGGAATTGATGCCGACCACGCCGAGCTTGCCGAACAGCGCCGTCAACGCTGCAAACAGTGCCGAGCCCAGCGCAAACAGCAGCCAATTTTCACGCACTTGCATGGCTCAGCCCCTTCAACATCGCCGCATTCGGCATCGGCTACGGTATTGGCCCCAGGTCAAGATGCGTGCCCGAAGACGACATCAAGCGAACGGGTTCAGTGACCGCTTTCGCTCTGCGTCTCCTCGGTCGAATCCGCTTCAGCGGGCTTGCTCTTGCCCCATTCCAGCACCTTGTACATCACCGGCTGGACGGGGGCTTCACCGGACACCAGGCGCCTGGTGCCATCCGGGTCGACCATGTAGGTCTGCGGGATGCCTTTCTTTGGCGTCACCACCACCATGTAGAGCATGCCGCTACGACGATATTCCTGGACCTGGTCACCGTCTTCTTCGCGCACGCTGACCTGCGGCGGCAGCGACATTTGCTTGCTGTTGCCTACACCGCCGGCATCCTGCAAGGAAGGCAGATTCTGCTGATTTCCGGTGTTATGAGTGGTTGCCGGGGCGGTCTTGGCTGGCGGCGCCACTGGCTGCACCCCGGGATCGTTGATGCCGGGCGGCGGTAGTGCGTTGTTCGAGGGCGCCGATGACTGGGCAAAAGCGCTGGAGGCGATAAGAAGGCTGGCAGCGGCCAGCAGGGCAGCGGTTTTCATGGCGGCAACCTCGATCGGGAGACAAAGCATAGCAGGGGCATTCACGAGCCTTCCGTGAAGTGCGGCGCGTCAGGCTCGACGATACGCGCCTGCATGCGAGAATGGTGCATGGCCAAACTTGTTCTCATCGACGGTTCCTCTTACCTGTATCGGGCGTTTCATGCGCTGCCGCCGCTGACCAACGCCCACGGCGAGCCTACCGGCGCGCTGTTCGGCGTGGTCAACATGCTGCGCTCCACGCTGAAATCCAGGCCGGACTATCTGGCGTTCGTCGCCGACGCCCCCGGCGGAACGTTCCGCGATGCCCTGTATGACCAGTACAAGGCGAACCGGCCACCGATGCCGGACGATCTACGCACGCAGGTCCAGCCGATGCTGGCGATTGTCGGCGCACTCGGTTTTCCCATCCTGTGCGTTCCCGGGGTCGAAGCCGACGACGTGATCGGCACGCTGGCCATGCAGGCGCAGGCACTCGGCATCGAGGTGCTGATCTCCACTGGTGACAAGGATCTGGCACAGCTGGTGAGCCCGCAGATCACGTTGATCAACACCATGAGCAACACGATCATGGACAGCGCCGGGGTGCTGGAAAAATTCGGCGTGCGGCCGGATCAGATCATCGATTTCCTCGCGCTCACCGGCGACACCGTCGACAACGTGCCGGGCGTGCCCAAGTGCGGCCCGAAAACCGCCGCCAAGTGGCTGGGCGAATACGCCACGCTTGATGGCGTGATCACGAACGCCGACAAGATCGGTGGCAAGATCGGTGAGAGCCTGCGCGCCGCGTTGCCGCAACTGCCGCTGTCACGCGAGCTGGTGACGATCAAGACCGATGTGCCGCTGGAATTCGCTCCCACCGACCTGGCTCAGCGCGAGGCCGATACGGCGCAGTTGCGCGAGCTGTATACCCGATACGATTTCAAGGCGGCGCTGAAGGAGCTGGATGCGAACTCTGCTGCGCCCGAAAGGCCCGAGACGAGCGACAGCTCGAGTGGGAGCGACTTCAGGCGCGATGCTCTCAGCTCGGCCAGCAGCAAGAGCATCGCGACTGAAGTCGCTCCCACAGGGTCATCGAGTCTCGCTGCACCAGGCAGCTACGAACTGGTCACCACCCAGCCGCAGCTCGATGCCTGGCTGGAAAAACTCCGCGGCGCCGAACTCATCGCCTTCGACACCGAGACCACCAGCATCGACGCGATGCGCGCGGAGATCGTCGGCGTCAGCCTCTCGGTGGAATTGGGGCACGCTTGCTACATACCTCTGGGTCACGATTACCCCGGCGTACCGCAGCAACTCGACCGCGACAGCGTGCTGGCCGCACTGAAACCCGTGTTCGAGGACGCCACCAAACCGAAGCTCGGCCAACACGCGAAGTACGACATCAACGTGCTGAGTCATTACGGCATTGCCGTGCAGGGGCTGAAGCACGATTCGATGCTCGAATCCTACATATGGAACGCGACCGCGACGCGACACGACATGGATTCGCTGGCGCGGTTGTATCTCGGCTACGAGACGATCAAATACGAACAGGTCGCCGGAAAGGGCGCCCGGCAGATCTCGTTCTCGCAGGTCGATCTGGACACGGCTTGTCGCTACGCCGCCGAGGACGCCGACATCACGCTGCGCCTGCACCATGCGCTGTGGCCAAAGCTTGAAGGCGTGCCGACCTTGCGCAGGGTCTACGAAGAGATCGAGATTCCGCTGGTACCGGTGCTGGCCGCGATGGAGCGCCGCGGCGTGCTGATCGATGGCGATGAACTGCGCAGGCAGAGCCAGCAACTCGGCAAGCGGATGCTGGAGCTGCAGCAGCAGAGCTATGGTCTGGCCGGGCATGAATTCAATCTGGATTCGCCCAAGCAGCTGCAGGCGGTCCTGTTCGATGAGCTCGGACTGCAGGCGAAACTGAAAACCCCAACCGGTCAACCGTCCACCAACGAGGAAGCGCTGGAGGCGATTGCCGATACACACGAATTGCCGCGGCTGATCCTCGACTACCGTGGCCTCGCGAAACTGCGCTCTACCTATACCGACAAGTTGTCCGGCATCGTCAATCCGCGCACCGGGCGAGTGCACACCAGCTATCACCAGGGCGCGGTGGCGACCGGACGGATCTCCTCGTCCGATCCGAACCTGCAAAACATCCCGGTACGCACCGAGGAAGGCCGGCGCATCCGCCAGGCATTCATCGCTCCGCCGGGCTGGAAGGTAATGGCAGCCGACTATTCGCAGATCGAGCTGCGCATCATGGCGCACTTGTCCGGCGACGAAGGCCTGTTGCGCGCGTTTCACGAAGGCGGTGACGTGCACCGCGCTACCGCCGCTGAAGTGTTCGGCGTGGCGCCAGCGGAAATCAGCACCAATCAGCGCCGCGCGGCCAAGGCGATCAACTTCGGGCTGATGTACGGCATGAGCGCATTCGGACTGGCACGTCAGCTCGGCGTCGATCGTGGCGAGGCCAGCGACTACATGGCACGCTATTTTTCGCGCTATCCCGGCGTACGCGCATATATGGATGCCACTCGCGAGCAGGCGCATCGCGAGGGCTACGTCGAGACCTTGTTTGGACGGCGGCTGTATCTGGAAAACCTTACCTCGCGCAATCAGGGGTTGCGCCAGGGCGCCGAACGCGCCGCCGTGAATGCACCGATGCAGGGAAGCGCCGCCGATATCATCAAGCGCGCGATGATCGCGATGGCCACATGGATCACCGATCGCGACGACGTCCACATGTTGATGCAGGTGCACGATGAACTGGTGTTCGAGGTTCGCGCGGATGCGGTCGACACCGTGCGCGCCGCCGTGATCGAACGCATGTCCGGTGCCGCGGAACTGGCGGTGCCGTTGCTGGTCGATGTGGGGGTCGGCACCAACTGGGATGAGGCGCACTGAGGCCTGAATTCGCGGGTATGAGCGACCACGTCCGCATGTACAACAACGGCTTGCGCGTTAACGTTTCATCAAATGAACCGTCCATAACTATTCTCAGCAAATCTGCAACTATCCCGGCGAACTGCGTTCAAAGTCTTCGGATGCACGCAACGGCGTCCACGGCAGGCTCACCTCCCTGAGCCGCCTCCGGATGCAAACCTCTCCCCTGGGTTTTGTGTCCCCGGCCCCGAAGGTTCCCCCTAACCTTCGGGGCCAACTTTTGTCTGCACTCCGGCCATGCCTGTACTTTTTCTGCACACCCGTACCCGGCATACTCAAGCCTGTCCAACAAGGGGAGCTTCCATGCGCGCAGGACTGATCATCATCGGCATCATCTTGCTGGTCGCCGGCATCTGGGTCATCGCGGGCCACGCCAGCTACACGTCGACAGACACCGTTTTGCAGCTCGGCTCGGCCAAGCTCACTGCCACTCACGACAAAGGCGTACCGCAATGGGTCGGCATTGCCGGCATCGTGGTGGGTGGCTTGCTGGCGGTGGGTGGCTTCTTGAAAAAGGGCTGAGCGAATCGTTGCATCCGGAAAAGCCGCCGCTGAGTGCCCTCAGCGGCGGTTTTCGTTTTACAGCCCGTTACAATGGACAGGATGGATGTCTCATACCTGATCGACCCGCTCAACGACGCACAGCGCGAAGCCGTCTGCGCCCCGCCCGGCCACTACCTGGTGCTGGCCGGCGCCGGCTCCGGCAAGACTCGCGTACTCACCCACCGGATCGGCTGGCTGACCCAGGCTGAGCGGGTGCCGCCGTGGGCCATTCTCGCCGTCACGTTCACCAACAAGGCTGCCGGCGAAATGCGTGCGCGACTGGACGCGCTGATCCCCGGCAGTACCCAAGGTCTCACCGTCGGCACGTTCCACGGCATCGCGCATCGGCTGTTGCGGCGACACTGGCGCGAGGCAGGCCTGCCCGAGACTTTTCAGATCCTCGATGCTGACGATCAGCTACGGCTGGTCAAGCGCGTGGTCGCCGGGCTCGGGCTGGACGAGGCGAAATTTCCACCACGTCAGGCCAGTTGGCAGATCAACAGCTGGAAAGACGAAGGCCGACGCCCCGAGAGCATCGAGCACGGCAACCATCCGGTGACTCGCACTTTCGTGCAGATTTATCAGGCCTACGAGGACGCCTGCCGCCGCGCCGGCCTGGTCGATTTCGCGGAACTGCTGCTTCGTGCGCACGAACTTTGGCTGAAGAACCCAGCCGTGCTGGAGCACTACCAGCAGCGCTGGCGCTATCTGCTGATCGACGAATTTCAGGACACCAACACGCTGCAGTACGCGTGGATTCGCGTGCTGGCCGGAAGCACCGGCCAAGTCTTCGTGGTCGGCGATGACGACCAGGCGATCTACGGCTGGCGCGGCGCCAAAGTGGAGAACGTGCAGCAGTTCCTGCGCGACTTCCCCGGCGCGAAGACGATCAAGCTGGAACAGAATTACCGTTCCACCTCGAACATTCTGAAAGCCGCCAACAGCGTGATCGCACGCAACGGCAGCCGCCTCGGCAAGCAATTGTGGACGGCCGGCGACGATGGCGAACGCATCGCGCTCTACGCCGCCTACAACGAGCAGGACGAAGCGCGCTTCGTGATCGAGCGCATCCGCGAATACATCGCCGAGCATGGCAATGCGAAGGACTGCGCGATCCTGTATCGCTCCAATGCGCAGTCGCGCAACTTCGAGGAGCAGCTGATCCAGCGCGACATCAAATATCGCGTCTACGGCGGCCAGCGCTTCTTCGATCGCGCCGAAGTCAAGGACGCACTGGCGTATCTACGACTCACGGCGAACCGTCACGACGACGCCGCGTTCGAGCGCGCGGTGAACACGCCGCCGCGGGGCATTGGCGACCGCACGCTGGACGCGCTGCGCCGTCGCGCTCGCGGCGACAACACTTCGATGTGGGAAACCGCACTTACCGAACTGGCCAGCGGCAATGAACTGGCCGGTCGCGCGAAGAATGCGGTGAAGGCGTTTCTTGCGCTGATCGACGAGATGGCGCGAACGTTCAAGCCGCTCTCCTCCGCGGGGAGTGATTTGGGTAAGGGTACGGATTTGTCGAACCCTCTAGCTCCGGCCGAACCCTCACCCCCTCTCCCGTTGGGAGAGGGGAGCCCATCGGATCTCAGCCTCGCCGAACAGATCGATCATGCCATCACCCACACCGGCCTGCGCGATTTCTACGAGAAGGACAGTCGCGGTAACGCCGAGACGCGGGTGGAAAATCTGGATGAGCTGGTCAACGTGGCGAGCCGTTTCGAGCCCACCCAGGAAGATATCGAGGCTGGTCTCAGCGAGTTGTCCGCGTTTCTTTCGCACGCGACGCTGGAGGCCGGTGAGAACCAGGGCGAGACATGGGATGACTGCGTGCAGTTGATGACACTGCATTCGGCGAAGGGGCTGGAATTTCCTGTGGTGTTCCTGGTCGGCATGGAAGAGGGCCTATTCCCCAGCCAGCGCTCGGTCGATGACGAAGGAAGACTGGAGGAAGAACGCCGGCTCGCTTACGTCGGCATCACCCGCGCGCGCGAAAAGCTGTTCGTCACCCACGCCGAATCGCGCCGCATGCATGGCACCGAAATGCTGGCGCGTCCGTCGCGCTTCCTCGGTGAAATGCCCGCCGAACTGATCGACGAAGTACGTCCGCGTGTACAGGTCACACGCCCACTCTATGCGGGGCGGCAGGCCGCAAGCTCGCCGTCACTCGACGAGCAACCGTCCGTGAAACTCGGCCAGCGCGTCAGCCACCCCAGCTTCGGTGATGGCGTGGTGATCAGCGCCGAAGGCAGTGGCGCGCACACGCGGCTACAGGTGAACTTCGAAGCTGCCGGCAGCAAGTGGCTGGTGGCGGCTTACGCGAATCTCACGGCGCTGTAGTTTCGCTTGCATGCGGCGCACGTGGCCTCAATGAAAATCACGCGACCGGCTATCGAGTGATCCCAGCAGCTCACTCATGTCGATGAGGTGATGGGCGATCAGGTGGCTGACCCCATCGACGTGCTCCCAGCGTCCATCGACACCGAGCAGGCGCGCCTCCAGGAACACGCGTCGCTGACGCTCGGCGACCTGTCGCCATACGATCACGTTGATCGGTCCGTGCTCGTCTTCGAGCGTGATGAAGGTGACGCCGCTTGCGGTCTGTGGTCGCTGGCGTTGCGTCACCAGGCCGGCAGTGCGCACATGGCTGGCATGGGGCTGAGCACGCAGCGCACGCGAGTCCGTACACCTCGACGCACGTAGGCGCGCGCGTATCTGCTGGAGCGGATGCGGCCCCAGGGTCAGGCCAACACGTGCGTAGTCGGCCAGTGTGTCTTCGGCCTGCGATGGCGTCGGCAAGTCGATGGCTTCCTCGTGGGGACTGGCGTGCCCAAACAACGGCAGCTGCGGCTCGATGCCGGCGACAGCCCAATGCGCCTGATGACGATGACCGGTGAGACCGTGCAGCGCACCTGCCTCAGCGAGCGCGTCCTGATGACGCTTGTCCAGACCTACTCGCGCGCACAGATCGGCGATGCTTTCAAAGGCCGCACATGCGCGCTCTGCGGATAGACGGTGTGCCACGTCTTCCCTGAAGCCCCGCACCTGACGCAGCCCCAACCGGATCGCCGGCGAATCGGTCGGCGAGGTTGCATCGGCTTCGAGCGTGCAGTCCCAGTCGCTATGCTGCACATCGACCGGACGCACGGTGATGCGATGACGCTGCGCATCCTGCACGATCTGACTGGCGCCGTAGAAACCCATCGGCTGCGCGTTCAACAGCGCACAGGTGAAGGCTGCTGGCTCATGGCATTTCAGCCAGCAACTCGCGTAGACGATGCCTGCGAAACTTGCCGCGTGACTCTCGGGAAATCCGTAGGAACCAAAGCCCTTGATCTGCTCGAACAGCCGCGCAGCAAACTCGGCGGTGTAACCGCGTTCGCACATGCCTTGCATGATGCGCTCGCGATGTTTCTCCATGCCGCCGTGACGTTTCCATGCCGCCATCGCGCGACGCAACTGATCCGCCTCGCCCGGCGTATAGCCCGCCGCCACGATCGCCAGCTTCATCACTTGCTCCTGGAACAGCGGCACACCCAGCGTGCGTTCGAACACGGCCTTGAGATCTTCCGATGGGTAGTCGACGGCTTCTTCGCCGCGCCGTCGACGCAGGTACGGATGCACCATGTCACCCTGGATGGGGCCGGGCCGCACGATCGCTACCTGGATCACCAGGTCATAGAAGTTCGCGGGCCGGTGACGCGGCAGCATCGCCATCTGGGCTCGGCTCTCGATCTGGAACACGCCGATCGTGTCGGCGTTCTGGATCATCGCGTAGGTGGCCGGATCCTCCGGCGGAATCGTCGCCATGGTGAAATCCTGATCCCGATGCTGTCGCAACAGGTCGAGGCATTTGCGCACGCAGGTCAGCATGCCCAGCGCCAGACAGTCGACCTTGAGCAGTCCGAGCGTATCGAGATCATCTTTGTCCCACTGGATGATCGTGCGATTGGGCATCGCCGCATTTTCGACCGGCACCAGGTGCGACAACGGCTGATCGGAGATCACAAAACCGCCGACGTGCTGGGACAGGTGACGCGGAAAATCCAGCAGTTCGGCGGTCAGTTTGAGCACACGCTGCAGCACCGGACTGGTTGGGTCGAAACCGTGCTCGCGCAAGTGCTCGCCCAACTCATCCTCACCGTCCCACCAGGCGAACACCTTCGACAACAGGTCCACTTGATCCGTCGGCAAGCCCAGGGAGCGGGCGACATCACGCACCGCGCTTTTACCGCGATAGCTGATCACGGTGGCAGCCAGCGCCGCACGATCGCGGCCGTACTTGGCGTAGATGTACTGGATGACTTCCTCACGTCGCTCGTGCTCGAAATCGATATCGATGTCCGGTGGCTCGTTACGCTCCCTGCTGATGAAACGCTCGACGAGTAGATTGATCCGGGCCGGATCGACCTCGGTCACGCCGAGTGCGTAGCAGACCGCCGAATTGGCCGCCGAGCCGCGTCCCTGACAAAGGATCTTTCGGCTGCGGGCAAAGTTCACGATGTCCTGCACGGTGAGGAAATAGGATTCGTAGTCGAGCTCGGTGATGAGCGCCAGCTCATACTCGATTTGCGCACGCACCTTATCGGGCACACCACCGGGCCAACGCCAGCGCACGCCCTCCTCCGTCAGCTGTCGCAACCAAACCGCGGGCGTATAACCGTCCGGCACCAACTCGGCTGGATAGCGGTAGCGAAGTTCAGTCAGGCTGAACTGACAGCGCTCCGCGATGCGTGCGCTTTCTTCCATCAGCGGCGATGGATAGATCGACGTCAGTGCATCGAGGGTACGCAGGTGGCGCTCGCCATTCTTGAACAGCACGGCGCCCGCTTCGGCGACGGTCTGGCGATGGCGGATCGCGGTCAGTACATCCTGCAGGGCGCGGCGGCGGCGCACGTGCATGTGCACATCACCGCTGGCGACCATCGGAATACCGAGTCTTTCTGCTGTCGCCTCGAGCGTCTGCAATCGACGTGCATCGTCCGGGCCGCAATGCAGCTCGACGGCCATCCACAGGCGATCGGTGAAGATCGTGCGCAGCCATGTACCGTGCTCGTGATCCGGGACGGCGCCGGGGATCCACAGCGCAAGCGTGCCAGGAAGACCGCCCGCGAGATCATCGCGCACGAGGCGATAAGTGCCCTTGACGGCTGCACGTCGGCCGCGGGTAATCAGCGCGCACATCGCGGTATAGCCATCCATCGTCTCGCACAGCAGCACCAGCTTCGGTCCATCGTCCAGCTGGAACTCGGCACCGACGATCAACCTCAACCCAGTATCGCGTGCCGCTTCGTGGGCACGCACGATGCCGGCCAGCGAGCACTCGTCGGTGATCGCCAGCGCGGTGTAACCACAGGCCTTGGCCCGGTCGAAAAGTTCGCGCGCGCTGGAGGCTCCCCGCTGGAACGAGAAGTTCGACAGGCAATGCAGCTCGGCGTAGCCGCTCATGCGAACCACCCATGCAGCATCCAGCGACCGGGCTCACCCGGTGGGCAGAACACCCACGCGCATTGCCCCTGGCTCGTACGCACCACGTAGTAGTCACGGCGCATATCCCCGCCATCCCACCAACCCGTCTCGATTCGTTCGGGGCCAGCCAGGATGGTGGGTGATGCGCCATGCAACGGAATCGGTCGGTCGAGCAGCCAGGTGGGACGCGGCAACGTTTCGGTCACTTCCGGCAGGCGCGTGTTGTCCGCTGTCGTCTGCGCATGCTCGGGACGCGGATCGATCGTGCGCCGCAGATGCTGGATCGCATGCTCACCGAGGCGTGCCCGCAACCGCTCACGCAACTGGTCAAGCGGCATCGCGTGCGCCGGTCGCGTGTCGAACAGATCACGGCCTGCCGGTACGAACGGTGGCAGCTCGCGGGCGAGCAGGCGCATCGCGACCACAGGTTGCGGCAGCTGCTGTCGCTCCAGGCGACCACGCGCGCATTCGAACAGCAACGCAGCCTCGCGTTCAGCGGCAAGCAGTCCAACGACCACACGTGTTGGCGCTGTGCCGCGATGCTCCAGTTCCAGCACGAAGCGCTGGACGCCACCATCGCGACCAGCCAGATACGCGGCCAGATCGCCGATCAACCGGCGCAGCGGAAACATCAGCGCCTCGACGTGTTCGATCTCGTGGGTCCACTCCATGCGCAGATCGAAAGTATCGGGCGGCCGATAAGCTTCCATCAGTTCCGGGCCTTCGCCAGTCAATCGATCAAGATAGGCAAGCAGCTCGGCACCGAAGCGACGCTGCAGACCATCGCGTGGCAAGCGCAGCAGCTGGCCCAGCGTACGAATGCCCATCGCCGCCAGCGATGTACCCGCGTCATCCGGCAGACGCGCATAACGCAATGCGATTGGGGCCAGCGCCCGCTGCAGGGCATCCGGCGCCATCACCGCCAGGCCGTCGTGGATACCGGCGAGAACATAGGCTGCCTGCGCCCCCGGTGCCAGCGCGATGCGATGACGAAAACCCAGCGCTGTCAGGTCCTCGCGCAGCTGCGCCTCGAAGCGTGGCCATGGGCCAAACAGGCCCAGGCTCTTGCTGACTTCCAGCACGATCGCGTGCGGAAACAGCACCACGTCGGAGCTGTAGCGATACGCCCATGCCGCCAGCAGGCGATGCCAGTGTTCGATGGCTGCCGGATCGTACTCGACCGTCTCAAACTGACTCAGCAAGGCCTGGGCTGCCGTCAGTCGTTGCCCGCGATACAAGCCCGCGGCGCGCGCCGGCGTGTTGACTGCAAATAGCGTACGCGCCTGTGCCGATCCGCTCACCAGCACCAGCGGTGCATCGGTCGACGGACGTCGCCGCAGGACGCCATCCAGCGCCAGATGAGGAAGCAATACACAAGCCCACAGCACGGCGTATCCCCCTCACGACCAGCTGGCAGGCAGCGGCACAGGGCGACTGGGTGCATTGCCACCACGACATTTGCGTACGCGCACCTGCAACGACGGCTGCGTTTCCAGTTCGAGTCGCAAGGCCGCGGGCGAGGCATGCGCTGCATGGCGTCGGTCGCGAAACACAAACGCGAGCGCCTTGCCGGTATCCGCTGCTACCTGCAGTCGACGCAGGGCACGATCATCGGCGTGCGTCGGCCATGCCAGCACCGCGGCACAACTACCCGAGCGCAGACATTGCTCCGCTGCCCACAGCGCATCGCGCGGATCGGCCCTGACAATATCCACATGTGACATCACCACACCACGCGCTTCCCAGCCCGGCGCATACGGCATATACGGTGGCGCGACGACCACGACGGTTCGGCCAGCTCGCGTGCACCGCGCCAGTGTGGGCAGTACCAGTTGCAGCTCGCCAACACCGTCAGCGGGAAGCAGGATCTCCGTCAACGACGCCTCGGGCCATCCGCCGCCTGGAAGCGCGGCATCGAGCGCTGACCAACCGGTCGTCTGATCGCCCGTCGGTGTGTGTGCCGCACGCCCGCGCCAGACCTGACGGCCTTCGAGCATGGATGCGAGTGCGACGACGTTGCCCATGACGGATCAGCGCAGATTGCGCAGGCAGCGGGTGACGACACCCCAGAGCTCCAGGGTCTCGCCTTCCTTGAAAACGATCGGTTTGAAGTGGGCGTTCTCCGGCAGCAAAGCGATATGGCCGTCTACTTTGCCAAGGCGCTTGATCGACAGATCGCCGTTGACGATCGCCACCACGATGTCGCCCTGCCGCGGACTGAGGGCGCGATCCACCAGCACTTCATCACGGTCGAAGATGCCCGCACCGATCATCGACCAGCCAGATACGCGGATGATGAAAGTATTTGGCTCGTGCCCCTTGATCACCAGATGCGTGTTGAGGTCGACGACCTCCTCGACCGAGTCGTCAGCAGGGCTGGGCAGACCGGCCGGCACCCGACTGGTGAACGCCGTCAGCGCCACGGTCGTGGGAGTCAACGAGAGCGGACGCGGCTCTTCAAGCGAAGCCGGTTGCCGGTAGGCATCCAGATACGCCAGTACAGCCGGCACCTGGCTTTCCGGCACACGCAGGCGCTGGGTGGGCTCCTGCGGAATGCGGCCGGCGCCGGGGCGCGGCCCACCACGGCCTGAGGGAGGCATGAGTGCTCACTTTGATTATCGGGACAACAATCAAAGTACCACCAACCACGTCTCAATGCCTGCGATACCGGTCATTCGGAACCCACGCGGCCGGACAATCCGCCGCCGTCAATTCGAATCCCGAAGCTGACCCAAAACCGCGGTCAGTGATTCACCGCACGGTTAGCCTTGCGCACGGCATCAACAAAGCCGGCAAACGGGATATCGGTGATACCGACCAGGCCGATGTGACTGTTCTCACCGTCGAGCAGACGGCCGGTCACTGGCTGATCCACGTACTGGAACCAGTGCGCGCCAACGATATCCGGATCGCTCGCCGCGGCGGCGATGAAGCGCGCATACGCCTCACCACGTTGCTGCTCGTTCCACACCGATACCACGCCCTTGCCGAACGGACCGCGGTCGTCGGAGCCGAAATGGAATTCGCTGATCAGGACCGGCTTGTCCAGTTGCTGCATCACCGCTGCATCGAACCCGTGTTGCGGCAGGTCGGCGTAGACATTGAAACTGACTACGTCGGCATACTGCGCGCAGGCCGCGACGGCCTCGGGCGTGTTCACCGCGAAGCGACCACCGAGAAACAGATGATGCGGATCGTGCCGACTGATCGCGTCGGCAACAACGCGGAAATAGGTGTCCGCATATTGCCGTAGCCATGCGCTGTAGTCATTGGCGATCGCCGGATGTGCCTCATCCGGATGCGGCGGAACGAAGCCCGGGGCCTGCAGCATGTCCCAGGAGGACAGCGGCAGATTCCACGCGTTGCCCAGCTTGATCGCATCAACGTATTTCTTCTTCAGCGTCGCGATGAACGCCTGCTTGGCCGGGCTTTTCGCATCACCGCTCAGGGTACCGATCGCCAGTCCCCAACGTCCTTGTGGACCGATACCAGCCCAGGCCAGTTCGTTATCGGCAAAATAACCGAGCAGGTACGGATCATCATGCACGTCGTTGCTCGTTTGCGTCACGGCTCGATCGGTCGCCTGCACGAAACGCGGATCGAACGGATCGGGCATGCGGCCCCAGTAGTCGTAACCGCTGGCGACATTCGCGTAATCGCCGGCGATATTGATCGAGCGTGTATATGGCAACCGATGCGCCTGGCCCAGCGCCGGATCGCTCCAGTTGCCGACCGTGTTGAAGCCCCACCCCTGCAAGCGGTCGATGGCGCGCGTGCGCCATGCCGCGAGCCAGTCTTTGCCAACGACGCGATAGAGATTGGCCGCGTAGAAATCGAACCAGCGCCCGTGGTCGTAGCCGATACCCTGGCTGGCGCCCTGCTCTGGACGGCGGCTGTCAGCGCTGCCGTAGAACGGCGTCCATTCGCCACTGGCCGGCGGCAGATCCTTGAACATGAACTCACGGCCTTCGACGTAGGTGCGCTCGCCATCGGCGGCCACGGCGTTCACGCCCAGCGAGAAGAACCCATGGCCGTCCGGTGTCACCAGCCACCAGCGGCCGGACGATTTCTGCGTGTGGAACCAGCCAGTCTTCTGCAAAGAGACGTCCAGACGTCCACCGTAAGCATCGGCGCCCTGTTGCTGCGAAGCATGCACGGCCAAGGCAGTGCGCTCCTGGGCATGCGCCGTGCGCAAGGCAGCATCGGAATCGATTTTCTCCGGCCAGTGGCCGCGCGTGAATTGCCCATAGCGATCGACGATACCGGCATACGCATCGTGCAACGTGGCTTCACCGGCTACACCTTCGATGCGTCCGAACAACAATGTCTGCGCCGCGCCAGGTGCCGGCATGCCAAGCCGGATCGCGCTGACCTGGTGCAGGTCGAGCACGCCCTGCACCGTGGTCGCCAGCAGCTTGAGCTGGCCCGGTGCGCCAACGCGACCATCAAATGGCATCGGCGGCCCCACCTGCATGCCCTCGCTGCGCGGTGATTCTGCGTGCAGCGGTATCACCAGCGTCTGCGCGGGTCCCGCCGGCAAGCCAACGGTGGCATGCAGATGGCCGCCGCGGGCGTCGTCAAGATCGACATTGAGCGTGACCGCCCAGCCCATCGCGTTCTGCACCTGCAGGTGCAATTCGCCTCGCGCGGACCAGTCCCACGTACCCTGCGCGGGCGTAACGATCAGTTGCGGCTGCGCAGCCGGCTGGAAGGTGTAGCGCCGCAGCGATCCGATGCCCTGCACCGACTCGCTTGCCGCAGCAGATTGCACGTGACTGGATTGAAGATGGATGGCCGTTGATGGATCGCCGAGATCCACTAGCGCTGCGGACGTATCCGCATGACATGCGGACAGGCCACACAGGCACAACAGAGCTGACACCACTCGATTCACGATGGCTACCTTCACGATGGCTGATCTCGCTGATACGTCGTGCAGTATGCGGGCCTCACGAGAAACTTCGCCAGCGCGCTACGTTCAGCTCCGCCGCAGTTTCCGCCAGCCGTAATACACCGGCACGCCCAGCGCGATGATCAGCAAACTCATGCCGGCATCCCGCGGCGTGTGGACAGCGGTCGCTACGATCACACTGAATACGGTGATCACAAACACCAGTGGAAGCAGCGGATAGAACGGTACCCGATACGGCGACGGCTGATCGATGAAGTGCCGGCGATACCAGAACAACGTGGCGATGCCGAACGCATGCGCCAGCCATTCGCCCACCGTGGTGTAGTCAAGCAGCTGGCCGAAGCTGCCCGACAACGTCAGCACGATTGCCCACAGGCCGAGTGCCGCCAATGCAATCTGCGGTGCGCGGGTGCGCGGCTCGATCCGGCCCGCCGCGCGGAAAAACATGCCGTCCGCACCCATCGTCTGCAGTACTCGCGCGCCACCGGCGATCGCGATATTGCAGTAGCCAAAAGTGGAACAGGCGATACCGACCGCCATCACCGTGGCGCCACGTTCGCCAAACACGTGGCGCAGCAGATCTGCTGCCGGTGCCTGGCTGGCGGCGAGACCGGCATGACCCAACCCGGTCAGATAAGCCAGGTTGACCAGTACATAGCAGAGCACCACGCCGCCCATGCCCATGCCTAGCGCACGCGGCAAGGTGCGTTGGGGATTGCGCACTTCGCCAGCCAGGTCGTTGAGATAGTGGAACCCGCCGTAGGCGAACAGCACGGGCAGCAACGCGCCGAGGAACGCCCATGACGACACCGGATGCGCAGTGTCCGGCGCCAATGCGATACCCAGGTGTCCACGCGCCAGTACCAGCCCGACCACCACCAGTAGCGCGATGGCCGCCAGCTTCAGCACGGTGAAGATGTTCTGCATCCACGCGCCGGCACGGATGCCGAACAGGTTGACGCTCACGATGAATGCGATCGCTCCGACGGCCACAGGCTTCACGTAGATCAACGGCAACCCGATCGCCGCGCAGAAGTAATCGGCAAACGTGGTCGCCACTGCGGCCACGCTGCCCGGATAGTTGATCAGCGCCATGGTCCAGCCGAACAGGAACGCCGGCAGCTGTCCGAACGCCTCGCGCAGATAGACGTAAGTACCACCCGCCTGCGGCCGGCGCGCGCCCAGTTCGGCGTAACACAGCACACCGGCCAGTGTGAGCAAACCACCGATCGCCCACAGGATCAGCACCTGCGTGCCGGATGATGTGCGCTCGGCGACGGTGGCTGGTGTGCGGAAAATGCCCGCCCCGATCACGCCACCGATCACGATCATCGTGGCGTCCCAGGTATTCAGGCGACGGGCATAAGCATTGGTGGGTTCGATCGACATGCCGGCTACCTTGCCATTGTGTGCACCGGTTCGCCTAGTCCCGTGTGACATGCATGCGCTGTGTCGGCGAGCGAGCCCCACTCCGCGCAACCGGAGCCATCCGGAGAATTGACAATCATCCACCACGCCCGGACACTGACGCCGGCATCGCTTCACGCGCTGCCGTTTCATGGTGCAGTGGCAACCCCACCGCGCCATCGCCACCGAGGGGTGCTGCAGCGGACATTCCGCCACGCTTGGTCGGCGATCCCATCTGGCAAGGGCGCCCTATCCGAATCTGGAGGTGTCGCCATGTCTACCCACGCTGCCGCTCGCCGGCTCGCCCTTGCTACCGCCTCGATCTATCCGGACATCCAGGCGGATGACGTCCATCTGGCATTCACGCTCGAACAGCTCGGCCTTCAGCCGCGCGTCTGTGTATGGAATGATCCGGACGTCGACTGGTCGCAATTCGATGCCGTGCTGATTCGCACTGTCTGGGATTATTTCCAGCATTACGCGGCATTCCGGCACTGGCTGAATCGACTCGATGAACTCGGCGTGCCCACGATCAACGACAGCCAGCTGATCCGCTGGAACAGCGACAAGCGTTACTTGCTCGACCTTGCCGCGCGCGGCGTGGCGATCATCCCCACCAAGCTCGCCAGCGCACGCGAGCTGCACGACGTACTGGCAGCCATGCCGGGACTGCAGGTGGTGGTCAAGCCGACGGTCAGCGGCGGCGCATGGCACACGCTGCGCGGCGTCGTCGGCGATCAGGCATTCGACAAGGCGGTGACGGAACTGCCCGCCGAGCTGAACTACCTGGTGCAGCCGTTCGTTGCGGAAATTGTCACCGACGGCGAATGGTCGCTGTTGTATTTTGCTGGCGAGTTCAGCCATGCCGTGATCAAACGCCCCGCAGCCGGCGACTATCGCGTACAAAGCGAATTCGGCGGCAGTGCCGACCCCATCGTACCGAGCGCCGCAACGCTGGCCGCAGCGGACCAGGCGCTGGCTGCAGTCGCTGATATCGGACATGGCGACCACGCCTATGTGCGCGTCGACGGCGTGATCTGCGAAGGCCGCTTCCTGATCATGGAGCTGGAGTTGATCGAGCCGTTCCTGCATCTGGGATCGCATCCGCAGGCTGCCGAACGCCTGGCGCAACACGTAGCTGAACGCATCGACCGCACCCGGCCATTGGCTGATAACGCCTACACGAGAGCAGCCACGTCCTAGAATCACACCATGGCTGCCCCACCCGCTCGTAAAATTCTGCATGTCGACATGGATGCGTTCTACGCGTCGGTGGAGCAGCGCGACGACCCCTCATTGCGCGGCAAGCCGGTGGCTGTGGCGTGGCGGGGGGCACGCTCGGTGGTGTGTGCGGCGAGCTACGAGGCACGCGTGTTCGGCGTGCGCTCGGCGATGCCGGCAATACGCGCGGAACGCCTTTGTCCGCAGCTGATTTTCGTGCCGCCGGATTTCGTGCGCTACAAGACGGTCTCGCGCCAGGTGCGCGAGATCTTCGCGCGGCATACCGAGCTGATCGAGCCGCTGTCGCTGGACGAGGCCTATCTCGACGTCACCAGCACGAAGACCGGGCTTCCTTCGGCCACCGCCACGGCGGAGGCGATCCGCGCAGCCATTCGCGAGGAAACCCAGCTCACAGCTTCAGCCGGCGTCGCGCCAAACAAGTTCCTCGCCAAGATCGCATCGGACTGGCGCAAGCCCGATGGGTTGTTCGTGATCCGTCCGCATCAGGTCGAAGCGTTCCTCACCCAGCTGCCGGTAGCCCGCCTGCCCGGCGTCGGCAAGGTGATGGAGGCAAAACTCGCTGCGCTCGGCATCACCACCGTCGGAACATTGCGCAGGTTTGCGCTGACGGAACTGGAACAGCGCTTCGGTCGCTGGGGCCGACGGCTATACGAACTGTCGCTCGGCATCGACGAGCATGCCGTGCAACCGGATCGCCCGACCCTGCAGGTCTCAGCCGAAGATACCTTCCAGCAAGACCTCACTATCGACGAACTGGAGCCACATATCCGTCGTCTCGCCGAAAAGGCCTGGGCCGGGCATCAACGTGAATTGGGACGCGTCGCTCGCACCGTCGTGCTCAAGCTGAAAACCTCCGACTTCCACACTCTCACGCGTAGCCTTACCCCAGCGAGGCGGCCGCTATCGGCTACCGAACTGGCGGAGCAGGCCTGCGCCTTGCTCACCCGCGTCGAGCGCCCGGCCGACAGTCGATACCGATTGGTCGGCGTCGGCTTGTCCGGTTTCGTGGAGCAAGATAGCTACCGTGCGCAGACCGATCTTTTCGATCTGCCGTCGGAATGAACATAGCGACGCACTGATCAGCCCGCATCGGGCAACGTGTACTCGATATCGTAGAAGTGCTTGCCGTCGGTCTGCGTGATCGTCAACGTGCCGGCCAGTCCCAGCAGCTCACCGGTGCCGGAATCAGGCACCACCGTGACCGTCAACTGCGGCACCCCGCGCGTCATGGTGCCGTTGTGCTGCAACGCGAACTCACCGCGACGGCCATGCAGCGCGCCGCTGATCCGCTCCAGTGCGACATAGCCGGCCGAGCCTTCGACTGGCGAACGGGTGGCCAGCATCTGACCTTTGGCAGTCGCTTCGAGGTCGCCGCTGTACTGCTTGTCCAGCGCCATCCGGCCAATGCTGGCATCGCCGACGCCTTCCTGCGCGGGCTGCGGCGCCATCTTCACTTCAAACGTGCCCTTGGCGTGCATATGAGCGGCTCTCCATGTTTCGGTGCGACATGGTCGCACCGAAACTGCTTCAGAGCTTGCGCGAGATCGCAAAAAATACGAGGTTGCCCAGACCGGTGGCACCTGCCAGCACCGCGACGAGGCCGGGGGTGACATCTTCCCAGCCAAACCACTGGATCAGCCCGAAGCCGAGCGCAATCGACAGCAGCACGATGCCCCAGCGCAGCGAGGAATGACGCCGACGCTGTGCCTCGTCGCGCAGGATCGAATTGACCAGCTCTTCGGAGCCGCCGGTGCTGACCATGTGCCTGCGCACCATCGCGTCCATGCAGACCTTGATCACATACGCAATGCAGACAAACAGGACGATCGGGACCAATTCAATGTGATTCATGGGGGGAATTCCTCTGTTTTTGGGTAGTCAGGGCCATAGATACAGGCCGGCGGCCCGCGGTTGCACCGGGACTTGCAACCGTTGCCCTCTTGCGCGTATCCCTTAGGCCATGGATGAGATCCACAACAGCCCGGACCGCGAACTGGTCGACGCCGTGCTGGCCAACCGGCCGGGCGCGTTCGAGCGCCTGATCCGCGAGTATCAAGGTCTGTGCTGGCACATCATTTACCGGATGGTGCGCCAGCCCGAGGATGCACGCGATCTTTGTCAGGACACCTTCCTGCGCATACACCAATGCCTGCATCAGTATCGCTATGAGAGCGCGCTGAAATCGTGGATCGGGCGCGTGGCCTACACGATCGCGCTGCGTCACCTGCAGCACAAGCGCATAGCGCTTGTCGAAAATACTGACGACAGCGACGACTATGCGCTGGTGGAAAACATCAGCGACGGCTTCGATCTCGAGGTCGCCTGCGCGGATGAGGAAACCGCGCAGCACCTGCACGCCGCGATCGAAGCACTACCGCCGTTGCAGCGCACGTTGCTGACGTTGTATTACCTTGAAGAAACCACGATCCCCGAGATTGCGCGAATTACCGGTCTTGCCTGCGGTACCATCAAGAGCCACTTGTTCCGGTCACGGCTACGTCTGCGAGGCGCGCTCGAAAACCGGACAGGAGTTGCGGTATGAACCACCCGATCGATGACACCATCCCTCCCTTCGACGACGAAGCGCGCGAACGCGAATGGCAGGCACAGGAAAGGGCCATGCGGCGCGAACGCCTGCATCTGGACTCCGCCGGCGATGATGCACGCGTACAGCGTTACCGCATGCTTGCACGTGCCCTGCGCGAAGCGCCGCAAGACAGCCTGCCCGCCGATTTCGCACGGCGCGTGGCTGCCAAGGCCACCAGCGCCCCCGCTGGCAACGTGGTTACCGATAGGCGCTTCGAGTTCATCTTGATCGCCTCAATCGCGATTGCGCTAGTCGTGGCGGTCGTCGCTGTCATCGCGCTTTACGGCGATGCCTGGTTGCCGCCGATCAGCGCGATGCTGCCCGTACCCGGCGCAATGGCTACCCGCTGGCTGCTGGCGTTTGCCGGCTGCATCGGCTTGTCCTGGCTGCTGGCACAGTGGCAACCGCATGGACGCGAACGACCGCTTGCATAACCACGGTGGCATGGGTCGGCGCTCAAGTTCTTGGCGGCTGGCCGCTTCAGATCATCAGCGCGAACCCGGCGGTGACTGGTTGGATTCGCTCTCGAGAAAAATAGCTTGCAATTAAATAGTGCGCGATCTATATTTCGCATCCATGAAGAGCAAGGCCGTCAATCACCTCACCTCCAAGCCACCGCTGAAGCTTGATCAGCAGCTGTGTTTCGCGCTGTATTCGGCCGGGCTGGCGATGAACAAGGTGTACCGCAAGCTGTTGTCGCAGCTTGGCCTGACCTACCCGCAATACCTGGTCATGTTGGTGTTGTGGGAACGCGACCAGCTGACGGTGTCGGAGATTGGCGAACGTCTGTTTCTGGATTCGGCCACGCTGACTCCTCTGTTGAAGCGACTGGAATCCGCCAAGCTGCTTAACCGGCTGCGCTCGACCGAAGACGAACGTCAGGTTGTCATCTCACTGACCGATCAGGGCCGTACGCTGAAGAAACAGGCCGGCGGCATACCGCTCGCAGTGTTCTGCGCCACCGGTTGCGAGTTCGACGAAGTCATCGCCCTGAAAGAGCAACTGACGCAATTGCGTGGGCATCTAGCCAACCAAGATTGATTGCCATCGACATAGGCTATTAGATTTTCCATTTACATAGCGCACGATTTAATCGTTCACTATCCACATGACTGGACTGCACCAGGCGAGCCCAGTCAATTCCACCACCCACCTCTGACACCACCCCACCCTAAAGGAACTGCAACCATGTCCATCGAAAAAGTCCTCTACCGCGCTCATGCCACAGCAACCGGCGGCCGTGACGGCCACGCCGTGTCGTCCGACGGCGTGCTCGACATCAAGCTGACCACCCCGGCCGAACTCGGCGGTGCCGGTGGCAATGGCAGCAATCCGGAACAGCTGTTTGCCGCCGGCTACTCGGCTTGCTTCATCGGCGCCATGAAGTTCGTCGCCGGCCAGCAGAAGATCACCCTCCCCGCGGACACTTCGGTCGAAGGCAATGTCGGCATCGGCCAGATCCCGGCCGGCTTCGGCATCGAAGTGGAACTGAAGATCTCGTTGCCGGGCATGCCGCGCGCTGAGGCCGAAGCCCTGGTGCAGAAAGCGCACACCGTGTGCCCGTACTCCAACGCCACCCGCGGCAACATCGACGTCACGCTGACCCTGGTGTAAGTCACTGGCCAACCCGACCCGCCTCTGCGGTGGGTCGGGTTGCTGTCGTAGCGTCACAGGTCCAGCACAGTATCCAGTCCGCGATGCAGGCCGATCAGACCAGGCACTTTGCGGATCGCCAACAGCGCTCCGTCTACATAGGGCTTCGCGCTGTTGCCTGCGTTGTGGCGCAGGGTCAGCGTCTGATCCGGCATGCCGAAGATGACTTCGGCACCAAGCACGAAACCCGGCAGCCGCACCGCGTGCACCTGCGTGCCGGCCAACGTGCCACCGCGCGTTTCACGCACGCCGACAGTCTTCTCCAATGGCAAACCCAGCGCTGGCTGCCGCACCTCGCCCAGCCGTCCGGCCAGTTCGCGCACTGTGCCGCTCGGCGCATCCAGCTTGCCCTCGTAGGCGTAGTCGATGATCTCCCACTGCGGAATGTACTTCGCCGCCATCACGGCGAACTTCTGCAACAGCACCATGGTCAACGCGAAGTTGCCACAAGCCAGCACGCCACGCTGGCGCTCACGGGCCACCGCATCGATCTGTGCGTAGTCCGCATCGGTGAGGCCCGACGTACCCACCACCACATGCGCACCGTGCTCCAGCGCAGCGAGGATGTTCGCCTTCGCGCTGTCTGGCTTGGTGTATTCGACGAACACGTCGCAGGGCTGGGCCAGTGCTTCAGTCGCGCTGGCAAAGATCGGCGTCACCAGTCGCGGTTCGCCCAGTACGTCACCGAGTTTCTGTCCCGCGTGCCGGCGTGCCACCGCGGCAATCAGCGCGAGATCATCCGCCGCCGCCATGCCGCGCGACAGTTCGGAGCCTGCCCAACCCGTAGCACCAGCAACACAAACCTTCAGTGACATGGCAACCTCGTTCGTCATGATGTGATCATGGGCAGAGTAATCTGCAGTGGCGGACTTGTCCCGCACTGCCCACAAGATTCCACGCACACGGCGCGATGCTCCGCCACCGACATGAAGCGAGATTCCGTGACAGCAGCGCAACCCATCAATGCAGCGCAGCCATCTGAAGCGAACGGCACGTGGTGCCTTTACCTGATCGAATGCTGCAACGGGAGCTACTACGCAGGGATCACCAACCATCTCGAGGCCCGCTACGCCGCACACGCGGCCGGGCGAGGGGCGCGGTATACACGCGCCAATCCGCCGTTGCGGCTGCTGGGGTTTCGCAGCTATCCGGATCGTTCCAGCGCGTCACGGGCAGAGTGGGAGATAAAGCAGTTGCCGAGGGAGCGGAAGTTGGCGTTTTTGCGGGGGGATCCAGCCGCGTAACGGCTGTCTGATGTCTATGCCATCCACGACAATCGACGGATTCTGTTTCGCATTCCGCCTACCTGGGTCAGTTGGGCGTCGCTGCGCTCACCCCAACCTGCAACAGAAAAAAAGCCCGGGTATGCCCGGGCTTTTTTTCGAACTCCAGGGATCGCTTACTTCTTCTTCGGCAGGTACAGATCGGTGATCGTGCCTTCGTAGACTTCCGCAGCCATGCCGATCGATTCGCTCAAGGTGGGATGCGGATGGATGGTGAGGCCGATGTCGGCGGCTTCTGAACCCATCTCGATGGCGAGGGTGACTTCGGCAATCAGCTCGCCGGCATGGGGGCCGACGATGGCGCCGCCGACGATGCGGTGGGTTGCCTCGTCGAAGATGAGCTTGGTGAAGCCCTCGGTGCGATCGATACCGATCGCGCGGCCGCTCGCTGCCCACGGGAATTTCCCAACGCCGATCTTGAGACCCTTTTCCTTCGCCTCACGCTCGGTCACCCCAACCCAGGCGATTTCCGGATCAGTGTAGGCAACCGACGGAATGACCCGCGCGTCGAAGTGACTCTTCTGGCCGGCAACGACTTCTGCCGCCACCCTCGCCTCGTGCGTGGCTTTGTGCGCCAGCATCGGCTGACCAACCAGGTCGCCGATCGCGAAGATGTGCGGCACGTTGGTGCGCATCTGCGAGTCGACGTTGATGAAACCGCGCTCGGTCACGGCGACGCCGGCCTTGTCGGCGCCGATCTTGCCGCCATTGGGCGAGCGACCCACGGATACCAGCACGCGATCGAACAGCGTGGTCTCGGGGATGCTGTCGCCTTCGTAGCTGACCTCGATACCCTTCTTGGTCGCCTTCGCCTCGACCACCTTGGTCTTGAGGTGAATGCCCTTGAGCCGCTTGCCGAGACGCTGCGCCAGCGGCCTGATCACGTCGGCGTCGATGCCGGGTATGAGCTGGTCCATGAACTCGACCACCGTCACTTCGCTGCCCAGCGCGCCATACACCGTCGCCATTTCCAGGCCGATGATGCCACCGCCGACGACCAGCAGCTTCTTCGGCACGTCCTTCAGTTCCAGCGCACCGGTGGAGTCGACGATGCGCTCGTCGTCCCACGGAAACGAAGGTAGCCTCACCGACTGCGAACCGGCGGCGATGATCGCGTTTTCAAAACGGATCAGCTTCACCCCGTCTTTGGTCTGGACTTCCATTTCGTTAGGCGAGACGAACGTACCCGTGCCCTGGACGACGCGCACCTTGCGCTGCTTCGCCATCGAGCCGAGCCCGCCAGTGAGCTGGGCAACCACCTTGTTCTTGAAGCTGCGCAGCTTGTCGAGGTCGATCTTCGGCGCGCCGAAGCTGACGCCGTGCGCGGCCATCGCTGCGGCCTCGTCGATCACTGCCGCCGCATGCAGCAACGCTTTGGACGGAATGCAGCCCACGTTGAGGCAAACGCCGCCCAGCGTGGCATGGCGCTCCACCAGCACGGTGTCGACGCCCAGATCCGCGGCGCGGAACGCAGCCGTATAGCCGCCCGGACCGGAGCCCAGCACGACCAGCTTGCACTCGATGTCGGCTGCTCTTGAGGATGCGGCTGCCGCTTGCGGCACCTTCGCCTCCTCTCCCCTCGGGGGAGAGGATTGAGGCGAGGGGCGGGGGCTCGCGGGAGCGCCGCTCGTGCTGTTCGCTTCGCTGGGAGTGCTCGGCGAAGCTGCCACCAGAGCGGGAGAAGAGCCAGCAACATCGGCAACTTCAAGCACTAAAATCACCGCGCCCTCGGAAACCTCGTCGCCCACCTTGAGTTTGACTTCCTTGATCACGCCGGCAGCGCTGGAGGGAATCTCCATCGTCGCCTTGTCCGACTCCAGCGTGATCAGGCTCTGTTCCTTGGCCACGGTGTCGCCGGCATTCACCAGCACTTCGATCACGGGCACATCGTGATTGCCGCCGATGTCGGGGACTTTGATTTCGATCGTATTTGCCATGGTCGTCTCCCCGGTCAGAGCAGCAGCCGGCGAATATCGCCGAGCTGGGTGGCGAGGAAGGATGCGAAGCGCGCGGCGAGCGCACCATCGATCACGCGGTGGTCGTAGGACAGTGACAATGGCAGGATCAATCGCGGCGCGAATTCCTTGCCGTTCCACACCGGCTTGGTCGCGGCCTTGGAGACACCAAGGATTGCCACTTCCGGCGCGTTGACGATCGGCGTGAAGCCGGTGCCACCGATGCCGCCGAGCGAGGAGATCGAGAAGCAGCCACCGGACATTTCGGCCGGGCCGAGCTTCTTCTCGCGCGCCTTTTTGGAGAGCTCGCCGAGCTCACGCGCGAGATCGAGCAGGCCCTTCTTGTCGCAGTCGCGCAACACCGGCACCACCAGACCATCGGGCGTGTCCACCGCGATGCCGATGTGGAAATATTTCTTGAGGATCAGCTTCTCACCGCTTTCGTCGAGCGAGGCGTTGAACTGCGGAAACGCTTTCAGCGCCGCCACCACCGCCTTGATCTGGAACACCAGCGGGGTGACCTTCAGATCCTTGTTCTCTTCGCCCAGCTTCTTGCGGAATGCTTCCAGCTCGGTGATATCGGCGTCGTCGTGCTGGGTGACGTGCGGGATCATCGCCCAGTTGCGCGCGAGGTTGGCACCGGAAATCTTCTGGATGCGCGACAGCGGCTTTTCCTCGATCTCGCCAAACTTCGCGAAGTCGATCTTCGGCCACGGCAACAAGTTGAGGCCACCCAGCGAGGCGGATGCGCCGGCGACCGGGCGCGCACCGGAAGCAAGCGCGTGCTTCACGTAGTCACTGACATCCTCGCGCTGGATGCGGCCACCGCGACCGGTGCCCTTGACCTGCGCGATATCCACACCCAGCTCGCGCGCAAACGCACGGATCGCCGGGCTGGCGTAGGGCGCATCGCCGGGCATCACGATGGTCGCGTCGAGCGGCGGACGCGCGGCGGGCGATACATCACCTTCCGGCGCATTGCCCGGCAGCACGCCGCGGCCGATGATCGGCGCGGGCTTCTCTTCCACCGCGGGCGCGGCCGGTGCAACGGCCGCCGGCGCCTTCGGTGCTTCGGCCTTCGGTGCTTCGGCCTTGGGTGCTTCGGCCTTGGCGGCGGCGGGACTCTCGGCGGCGGCGCCATCGACCTCGATCAGCGCGATCACCGCGCCTTCGGAGACTTCATCGCCCACCTTGAGCTTCATTTCCTTCACCGTGCCGGCGAACGGCGCGGGAACTTCCATCGTCGCCTTGTCCGACTCCAGCGTGATCAGACTCTGCTCTTTCTCTACCCGGTCACCTACTTTGACCAGCACTTCGATGACGGGGACGTCAGCGTGGCCGATATCGGGAACGCGGGCTTCTTTGATGTCGGCCATGATGACTCCTGCGAATGGCTATGGCGTGCCGCCCGGGGATGGCGGTCGCGAACAAGACCACAATCATAGCGAAGGCCTGTGCGATGCGTATGCACATCACGTGTGCGAACGCATCAATTCTCGAACCATGCGCTAGCGTATGCTCATTGACTCAGAGGGCATCCGCGTCGTTCAGCGCCTGGCGCAGTGTGCGCAGGGAGCACATCTCCCATATCGCCACCAATACCAGCACCGCCGTTGTCGCGATGCCCAAGGGCGCAATCGACCAGTGCCCGACGGCCAGCGCCAAGCCCGCCAGCAGGGCAAGGCCGATCAAATGCGATAGCGGCAGGTTGATGCCATTCACGGTTTTCTTGAACCATGCGTTGCCGAGCAGATACAGCATCGGCCCGCCCAGCAACACTGCACCGCTGGTCAGGTCGCTGAGCTGCTGCGGATCGTGCAGGGTCAATTCATCAGCCACCGCACAGACGATGATGCCGGCGACGATCAACAGATGCAGGTAGGTGTAGGCGACCCGGGCCGTGCGGCCCGGATCGGCCGACTGCCGGATCGCGCGGCTGCCACGCTCCGCACCAAGGTCGAAATAAACCCACCACATCGCCACGCTGCCAATGAAAGCGCTGACAAACGCCAGCAGTGTCCGGGACTGCCACAGGGTGTCGGCAAAACTCGAGCCGGTCACCAACACCGACTCCCCCAGCGCGATGAGCACGAACTGGCTGCAGCGCTCCGCCAGGTGACCACCATCGACGTTCCAGTCGCTGGTATTTGAGCGCCCCATACGGGGTACTGGAAACGCTAGCGCCGGCCCCATGTATTCCAGCGACAGCGCGATAACCCACAACAACCAGCGCAACGGGCCGTCCAGCCATCCACCAGCAAGCCACAGCACGCCCGAGGTGATGAGCCACACCGTGATGCGCTGAAAATTGCGGGTGTTCGCTGGCGCTGCGTCACCCAGCGCCCATAGCGTGAACAGCGTCCGCCCGACCTGCATGAATACGTAGGCGCCGGCAAACAGCAGTCCACGGCTACCAAACGCTTCGGGCAGCGCAATCGACAACAGCAGCCCGGCCAACATCAGCGTCAGCAGCGCCAGGCGCACCACCGGGCGTTCCGGATCCAGCCAGTTGGTTACCCAGCTGGTGAAGACCCATACCCACCAGACGGCCAAAAACAGCAGCAGCACCTGCAGCGCGCCCAGCAGGTTCAAGCCATGCAGCAAGGTATGCGACAGCTGGGTCACCGCATAGACAAACACCAGGTCGAAGAACAGTTCGATGTTGGTGACCTTGCTGGCACCCGCCGCACTACGTGTGCGTAGCAGACTTGTGCGGGGCGGCAGACTCACGGGCGCGGAGGCGGGTTCGCTGGCAGATGAGGGAGCTGGCATGGCGCGTCCTCTGGCAATCCCTGCATTTATCGCATGACCACGCAGCTCTCGCCACGCAGGGCCCGCGAAGCGTGAGCTGCTCAGTGTCGGCGATCGTCGATATCGCTGACCTTGCCATCGACGATCGTCACGCTGACGACGCGATCGTCTCGCCGGTATTGCCACTGCTCGCCACGCGCGCCGTCCGGGGCGACACGCGCACCGCGCGTGTGACCGCTGCTGCGTGAGCCGCCACGGTGGGAGCCACTCCGATGGGAGCTGTTGCCATGCCAGCCGCTACGATGCGATTTATAGGATGGCTTGCCAAGCAGCTCGGTGACCCGGGTGGCGCTGTCACCGGCGGTCAACAGTTCGTTGCCTACACGGTAGGAACTGGATGCTTGCGCGGCGGCGCTGAGCACGAACAATGCAAAAACGAGGCGAATACGCATGACCTGCTCCCTGTCTGCCTGAGTCCTGAAATCCATTGGCCGCGGCGTTGTGACGACTGAATGCGGCGCGTTGCGGCCAGGCAAGCTTGCCTACTTAGTCGAGCACGGCATGGCAACGAAGCAAGCGATCGAAGGGCGGGCTTACCCGGTGGCGGCGCGACGAGCATAGTCAAAAAGTCCTGCAAGACGTGTGCGCTGTACGCGTGGTGCAAACCCAGCGCAGCAGCTCACTGACCCCACCGAACGGCGATGCAAAGCCCTATCTGCAACCAAGCAAAACGCAGGCTGCCGCCGGGCAATTACCAGTCAGCAACCGCATGACGACCCCGATCTCGCCACGTAGACCCTGCCATGTGGATGTCGTTCAGTCCCGGCGATCGTCGATATCGCTGACCTTGCCATCGACGATCGTCACGGTGACGACGCGATCATCTCGAAGATATTGCCATTGCTCGACATTCACGCCGACCATCGCGATATGCACATCACGACTGCAATCGCTTCCGCTGTCACACCGATGGTAGTCGATGCGATGCGACTTGTAGGTCGGTGTACCGAGCAACTCGATAGCCCGGGCGGCGCTGTCGCCAGCGGTCAACAACTCGTTGCCTACGCGGTAGGAGCTGGACGCCTGCGCGGCGGCGCTGAACGCTAACAATGCAAGAACGAGACGAATACGCACGACCTACTCCTTGTCTGCCTGGGTCCTGAAATCCCCTTTTTGCGGGGATGTCGCGACCGGATTCGGCGCCGCGTGCAGGCAAGCTTGCCTGCTGACTTGGGCGAGAACAGCACTAGCAACGAACCAAGCGACCAAAGCTCACCCGGCGACGCAGCGGCAAGCATAGTCGAAACATGCCGCGAGTCGCGCGCGTGTCCGAGTGATGCAAAGCCCATGCGTCAGCTCACTGATTCCGTCCAACGGCGCCGCAGTGCCCCTACCTGCGCCTTCTATCTGCAGGTAAGCAAAAAGCGGGTTGCAGAGGAGTAATTGCCGGTCAGCAATCGCAGGTCGAGCCCGACGATGCAACGCGCCAACCCTCACATCAAGGTCCGAGTGCCCTAGCGGCATGGCCGAAGCGTCAGTAGCGCGCGCTACCCGCCAGACTGCCCATGTCCAGATGGATACCGCGCAGTCGGGGCAGTTGGCGACGCAGGACCAGCGCCGATTCTGCCGGCAGGGCGGCAATCGCCTGCTCAAACGCCTGCAACAATGCGCTTTCGTGATGTCCCAACGCACGGATCCAGGCGCTGTCGTGCCGTGCCGCGGTGTGCACCAGCCACCCAGCCGCATAGCGCCGCGCCATACCGCGCCAGCTGCCATGCTCATAGGGCTTACCTCCACAGGCACGCAACTGCGCCTGCAGATCGGCAATCAGCAAGTCCAGCGTCTGCGCGTTTTCGCCCAGCACCATCCGCAGCCCCGGCTCACATGACGCGGCAGCATGCCGATACAGCCGGCGCAAATCGATACTGCGCCGGATCAAGGTGTTATAGGTGGATTTTGGAAGGCACGGCGACAAAACGGCCTCCTGACGGGGCCTGTAGCGGATCAGAGCAACATCGTGGTCCTCGCCTACTTAGCAGAACATAAACCCGGCGCCATGGGCCGGATCCCAGTCAGCGCCCCGCCAGTCAGCCGCGCCCTGAGGGCGTCCTGGTCATTGACCGATCTGTAGCAGGCTCAGTGGCCGCCCATTGCTACCGCGCACGCCCTGCTGCAACTCAGCGAGCCGCTGGATCGCCGGGCACAGCGCCTCGACTTGTGGGCGCAAGGCCTGCATGCGCCGCTGCAGGCGGGGTTGCAGCTCCGTGGCCAGCATCGTGGCGCGATCCCGCAGGTTCGCCGCCGTCTGCAGGTCACCGCTCAATGCCGCTGTCATGGCCTGCTGGCCAAGATCGGCGGCGAGCAGCGGCAGCAGATCTGCGGCGATCTGATTCGCGTACTGATCGCCGACATCGCCCTGCCAGTCGTGCGTGCTCCGGCTGGCCGCGATGCGTTGCTTGAGTTCGCTGGCATCTGCCGCCAGCCGGTGATCGAATTCGGCGCGGGTATCGGCGCCCATGCCCATGCCGCCGGCTTCGGCGCGCAGCGCCTGCGCCGCCATGTCCACCCCATTCTGAGCGACAGTGCGGACCCGCGGCGCCAATGCGCGCGCTTCGCGCTCGAACAAGCTGAGCCGATCCTGGTCTTCCGGGTTTAGATGCACGGACACGCCGTCGGTGCGCAGCGCGCCTTGCTGAAGCTCAACATGCAGCGGTGCCGGAGCGGGACGGTCAAACAGCAGGCTATCGGCTTTCAGAGTGACGTCGTAGCTGCTGCTGGCATGGCAGGTATTGGCAAATTGCTGTGCGTGCAAAGGCAAGACAGCCAGCAAGGGCAACAGCATGGCAAGCAAACGAAACGGACGCATCGGCTGAATTCCCTTGGATGATGCCATCAGCGATACCCGCATGCCTACGAACCCATGCTGAATGCATGGTCCGGCTGAAGTGAAAGCGCCCCGCCATTGAACTGACCCCACAAAGTTGGACAGTTGAAAGCTAGGTACCGAAGGCCTGAGTCCGGTATTCCACCGGACTCAGGCCTTTTAGTTTGAGCTTGA
>NZ_JACHCN010000024.1 GCF_014205795.1 Rhodanobacter sp. MP7CTX1 | reverse complement strand
AGGGCATGGAACGACACCTCGATCAGGCAATGAACTCCTGCCGAGGTGTAACCCATGTCTTGGCACGTCTGTTACCCATGTCTCCGGTCTATACACCACGCAAGAGAAAAGTGACTCGCCCTCCGTAGGAGGACGAAACGCTCTTGAGCTCTTGAGCTCTTGAGCTCTTGAGCTCTTGAGCTCTTGAGCTCTTGAGCTCTTGAGCTCTTGAGCTCTCAAGCTCTGAAGCTAGCCAGCCAATCAGCAAAGCCAGAGCATCGCGACTGAAGTCGCTCCCACAAGAGCAGCAAGAGCAACGACAGCGGCGACAAGTCACGGGCAAGGGCGCTGGGCCCGTGCCTTCGCAGGGGTGACGAGAACTGGGCGGTCCCGCGAGGCCCGCGAACACCCGCCCATCACCCTAATCCTCTCCCCCGCGGGGAGAGGAGGCAAAGGCAGGAGTGCTTATTTGATGGCGCGCTTCACCGCGTCGACCACATGGGCGACGGTGAACCCGAAATGCTCGAACAACTGCGGCGCCGGCGCCGAGGCACCAAACGTCGTCATGCCGACCACTTCACCGTCGAGGCCCACATACTTGCACCAGAAGTCGGCAGTAGCCGCCTCCACCGCAACGCGGGCGCGACACCAGCCCGGCAGCACTCCTTCGCGATACTCCAGCGGCTGCGCATCGAACACTTCAGTGCACGGCATCGACACTACACGTACGGCGACACCTTGCTGCGCCAACGCGCGTGCTGCTTCCATTGCCAGCTCCACTTCCGAACCGGTGGCAATCAGGATCGCGTTGAACTTCGTGTCCAGCGGGTCGGACAGCACATAGCCGCCGCGCGCAATGTCCGCCAGCTGCTGCTCGCTGCGCTGCTGGTGTTTGAGATTCTGTCGCGAAAAGATCAGGCACGCCGGAGCGCCCTTGCGCTCGATCGCCGCCTTCCATGACACGGCCGATTCCACCGCATCGCACGGGCGCCACACCTGGTTGTTCGGGATGTAGCGCAACGAGGCGAGATGCTCGACCGGCTGATGGGTCGGGCCGTCCTCGCCCAGACCAATCGAGTCGTGCGTGTAGACGTGGATCGAATGCGCCGGAATCAGCGCGCTCATGCGCACCGCGTTACGCGCGTAATCGGAGAACACCAGGAACGTCGCGTCGTACGGGATGAAGCCGCCGTGCAGCGCGAGGCCATTCGCAATCGCGGTCATGCCGAACTCGCGCACGCCGTAGTAAACGTAATTGCCCTTGCCGCCCGAGCTATTGCCGGTGGCGGCATCGAGACTGCCTTTCCATTTGGTGAGATTGGAACCGGCCAGATCGGCCGAGCCGCCGATCAGCTCCGGCAGCAGCGGACCGAATGCATCCAGAGTCATCTGCGATGCCTTGCGCGTAGCGACTTCCGGACCTTCCAACTGCAACTTGGCGACATACGCCTGCGACTTCGCGGCCCAGTCAGCCGGCAGTTCACCAGCAAGACGACGTTTGAAATCGGCAGCCAGTTCCGGATGCGCGGCCGCGTACTTCGCGAACGCGTCGTTCCACGATTGTTCGCGTGTCGCGCCAGCAGCCTTGGCGTCCCAACCGGCGTAAATGTCGGCGGGAATTTCGAACGGTGCGTAGTTCCAGCCGAGTTGCGCGCGCGCGGCCGCAATTTCGTCTTTGCCCAATGCGGCGCCGTGGCATTCTTCCTTGCCCTGCTTATTCGGCGCGCCAAAACCGATGATGGTTTTCGCGCAGATAAGCGTGGGCTTGTGGCTCTGACTGGTTGCCGCCTTCAGCGCCTTGGCGATGGCATCCGCGTCATGCCCGTCGACGCCGCGAATCACGTTCCAGCCGTAGGCTTCGAAGCGCGCCGGCGTATCGTCGGTGAACCAGCCATGCACTTCGCCGTCGATCGAGATGCCATTGTCGTCATAGACCGCAACGAGCTTGCCCAGCTGCCAGGTGCCGGCGAGCGAGGCGACCTCGTGCGAGATGCCTTCCATCAGGCAACCATCGCCGAGGAAGACGTAGGTGTGGTGATCGACCACAGAATGACCAGGGCGGTTGAAATGCGCCGCCAACACCTTCTCAGCCAGCGCGAAACCGACGGCATTTGCCAGACCCTGGCCGAGCGGACCGGTGGTGGTTTCCACTCCCGGGGTCTCGCTGGCTTCCGGATGGCCGGCGGTTTTTGAATGCAGCTGGCGGAAGTGCTTCAGCTGATCCATCGGCAGATCGAAGCCGGTCAGGTGCAGAAGCGCGTACTGCAGCATCGAGCCGTGACCATTGGAGAGCACGAAGCGATCACGGTTGGCCCACTTCGGATTCTGCGGATTGAACTGCAGAAAGTCGCTCCATAACACTTCGGCGATGTCCGCCATCCCCATGGGCATGCCCGGATGGCCGGATTTGGCCGCTTCCACGGCGTCCATGGCAAGGGCGCGCACGGCGTTGGCGAGTTCGCGGCGGGTGGTCATGCGGTGTTCTCCGGAAGGACGGCGGTTAAAACCGCGATTGTCGCCGATCAACGGATCGCTGTCGCCCGCGACCATCTGCCGCCATTTAGGCCCAATGCATGCCTTGACATTAACCTCGGCTTAATTTTGTACTGGCCGGTATTGAAACTCTTCAGGTAACACCCGATCTAATGCGCCAGTACCGCTAGCAGGCGGACGCCAAAGCTGTGGCATCACCTTTCCCCGAGGCGCCACAGCCTGATCAAAAACAAGAGGAATACCCCCATGAACAAGATGTTGCTTGCTGTTGCCATTGCTGCCGCCGGTCTGGCGGTCGTCCCCGCCGCCTTCGCCCAGTCCGCCGCCAACCCCACCGCCCAGCAGGGCTGGTACGTGGCTGCCGATGCTGGCTATGCCGCGTTGGACAAGGGCCCGTACGACAATGGCGGGATCGCCGGTGGCGTGAAGGGTGGCTACCGTTTCGCGATCAATCCGGAAACCTCGCTGGGCGTGGAAGTGGGCTATCAGTACCTGGGCCAGGTCACCGCCCATGGTGTGCCCAGTAACACGTCGGGTACCCGGTCCCAGCTGCGCGGCACCACCGCCGGTCTGGACCTGCGCTACAACATTGCCCCGAGCTGGTACGCCGAGCTGCGTGGCGGTGCGTTCTATGCCCAGGGCCAGGGCCTCACTGATGGCGTGAACCCGCAGCAGTACCTGCAGTTCAACCGCACCAAGTATTACGGCGGTGCGGGCGTGGGCTACAACATCACGACGCAGTGGAGCGTCGGACTCAACTACAACTACTACGAAGGCACCGGCCGTGGTGTAGATCTCGCCACCAACGCCTACACGGTCGCCGCGGAATACCGCTTCTAAGATCGACAGGTCATCGTCAGTAATGAAAGCGGGCGCCTCAGGGCGCCCGCTTTTTTTTGGATCCGTCGCCCGATCAGGGTGGAGCGCTCATCTATCCGGATGATCCAATTCAAGTCGGGCAACGTTCCTTCGAATGGTGGCAGCATGGCGTATGGCATGTACAAGGACTCAGCGCGTACGCAACCGTGGACCAGTGTTTGGGACTCCATCAGCAATTCGTACCCTGTGGACATCCAGCTCAACTCGGGCGCTGGCGCTGTCAATCTGCCCTTCTATGCAAGGGTGCCAGGCAACCAGCGTACGTTGCTGGCTGGCAATTATTCGAGCACCTTCACGGTCAATGACGCAACGATCGGCTACGTAAACTATCAAACCAGTCCGCCGGAGTGTTCCACTTCGATGTATGCAGCTGGCTTCCCCTTTACCGTACAGGCCACGGTCGCCGCCGACTGCCTCATCAGTGCCACGGATGCCAATTTTGGCTCGCTGGGCCTGATCACCAGCACGGTGGCTGTGCTGGGCACCATCACCACGACGTGCACCGGCGGAACGACATACGCCGTTTCCATCAATGCAGGTAAGGGCACGGGTGCCACGGTCGCTTCGCGCCTGCTCACGCGTACCGGTGGCAGCAATACGCTCAAATACAACATCTACCTCGATGGTACCTACAAGCAGATCTGGGGTGACGGTAGCAACGGGACATATAACCGTCCATCAACGGGAACCGGCACTGCACAGGTAGCCACGTACTACGCGGTCATGGCACCGCAGCCAGCTGCTACTCCCGGTACCTACACTGACCAGCTGATCGCCACGGTTACGTTCTGAGGCTCGATCGGCACCGATGTGGTCTCAGTAAGCGCGGAATGGAGTATCCCGGCTGCGGTCGCTTTGGAAAAGCAAAACGGGCGCCGCGAGGCGCCCGTTTTGTTTGATGACATGGAAGCCTGGAGTTTCAGCGCTTCAGGTCTTCGCGTACAAGCAACTTACTGTGCCAGGCGATCAGCCGTTCCACTGACCCAGTGCTGCCAGGCCATTGTCGCGAGCACGCGCGTGGACGGTCTTCTGCGCTTCGGCATAGTTCGCCTTCATGTCCCGCGCCCACAGTTTCAGCGCCGCCTGCTGCATGGCACGACCGTAGGAGAACGACAGCGGCCACGGATGCGGACCGATGCGGTTCATCGCATTCAGATGCGCCGTGGACTGTTCATCGGTCTGGCCGCCGGAGAGGAACACGATGCCCGGCAGCGAGGCCGGCACGGTGGTCTTGAGCACGCGCACGGTCGCTTCGGCGACTTCTTCAACGTCGACCTGCTCGTCGGAATCCTTGCCCGGGATGACCATGCTGGTTTTCAGGATGGTGCCTTCCAGCATCACGTTCTGCTCGTACAGCGCGTTGAACAGGCTGCGCAGCACGGCTTCATGCACTTCGTAGCTGACTTCGATGCTGTGGTCGCCGTCCATGATCACTTCGGGCTCGACCATCGGCACCAGGCCCGCTTCCTGGCACAGCGCGGCGTAGCGGGCCAGCACGTGGCAGTTCGCTTCGATCGCGGTGGAGCTGGGGTTGTCTTCGCTGATGTTGATCACGGCGCGCCACTTGGCGAACTGCGCGCCCAGCTTGGCGTATTCCTGCAGGCGCTCGCGCAAGCCGTCCAGACCCTCGGTGACCACGTCGCCGGGGAAGCCGGCCAGCGGCTGCGGACCCTTGTCGACCTTGATACCGGGGATGATGCCGGCCTTCTTCATGACCTGGGTGAACGGCACACCGTCCTTGGTCGACTGACGGATGGTCTCGTCGTACAGGATCGCGCCGGAGATGTGCTCGCTCAGACCTGGCGTGGTCAGCAGCAACTCGCGGTAGGCACGGCGGTTTTCTTCGGTGTTCTCGATACCGACGGCCTCGAAGCGCTTACTGATGGTGTTGGTCGACTCATCGATGGCGATGATGCCCTTGCCCGGCGCGACCATCGCCAAGGCGATGCTTTCGAGATCTTCAATACTCATGACGACTCCGTTTAGCGAGGGCAACAACGGCCCACACAGGATTTAGGCTGCCTCGAAACCGAAGCGGCATGGTTAGTGGGTAGGGATGGGCCATTGCTGGCCCACCCCTCCCTAAGAACCGTGCTTGCGAGTTTCCCCGCACACGGCTCCAATCTGACAAAGCCCCTTACGGGACCGGTTTCTTGACTAGCAAACCAAGCTGATGGACTTGGACATGACATAGGGGGTGCAATAATACCCGATTACTGAGGGCGTCCGAACCACCATGCACCCGGTGCTGAAGGTGATGATCGTGCCAGCCGCTGTCCCGCGTTATCGGGCTACTGCATACCTGACATAGGCCTTGTTGCGAGCGATAGAGCGCCATCCACTGTTTCCGGTGACGCATGCTAAGCAACATGCGCTCCTGCCGTAGCTTCTCGCCATACAACTCATAGGCCGGATCGTAGGGATTGAAGCTTCCTTTGATCTTTTTGTGTCTCCGGATCGGCGTCGCACTCAGACAGTACAACGCCACCCGGACTCTTCTGCCATCGTCTTTTGTCACCGTGGTGGCAAACGCCCAGCCTCTCCCCTCGAAGGGCGGAAAATATTTCTTCCGTATCCATGTGGGGTTCTTGCGTGGATGTCGCCGCCGTGACCACCGCCAGAGCGCCCGAAACAACAGGGACTCCATACGGCTGAACATCGCCTTGGCGACCACGGGGCTGTGGTAGTTCGCCCAGCCCCGTAGCATCGGGTTCAGCAAGAGAATCAAACTCTCCTGCTTCGCCGTCTTGTTGGCACTAATGACTTCCTTCACCTTGCGGTAGAACGTCTGCGCGTTCTTCTTACTCGGCTTGATGAGCAGCTTCCCGCTGTACTTGCGGAAATTCCACCCGAGGAAGTCGAAACCCTCGTCCACGGCCACGATGCGCGTTTTCTCCGCGGACAGCTGCAATCCTCGCTCGGCGAGGAACGCCACCACCCACGGCTTCACTTCATTTTCGAGAATGTCTTTCGACACCCCCGTAATCACGAAGTCATCCGCATATCGCACCACATGGACTAAGAGATTCTCGGCTTTCTTTACACCCAGCTTCGCACCGAGATGCTTTGCCAGTTGCGACTCCAGCCCGTTCAGCGCCACATTCGCCAGGGTCGGGGAAATAATCCCGCCCTGCGGTGTTCCAGCCACGGTGTCCTGATACCCTCCTTGGTGGATCGTGCCGGCTTTCAACCACTGTCGCAGGATCACTTTGTCCATGGGGACGTGGGTCACCAGCCAGTCGTGGTCGATATGATCAAAACAGCTCTTGATGTCCGCCTCCAGCACCCACGCGGCAGATCTCCGCTGGGATAGGGAAACGAACAACTGGCCCATGGCATCGGCCGTCGAGCGATGACTCCGAAATCCATAGGAGTTTGGATCGCTTGACGATTCGGCCACCGGCTCCAGGGCCAGCAGGTGCAAGGCTTGCATCGCCCTGTCCCGCAGGGTCGGAATGCCCAGGGGGCGCTCCTTCCCATTGGCCTTCGGGATAAAGACCCTCCGTAGTGGCAGGGGCCGATATCCGCGCCGTTTCAATTCACCGATCGCTTTCCATTTACGTTCAGGACCGTTCCACAGCACGCGATCGACTCCCGCCGTTCGCTTGCCTCGGTTTTCAGTCACTCGCCGTACGGCCACCATCTTGCCGCACAGCGAGCGGGTCAGCATCCGTTGCAGGGCTTTCACCTTGCGCCAGTCGCCTTCCCGTGTCGCCTTCGCGATGCGTACCTGCATGCCTCGGACGTTCCGTTCCACCCGCTGCCAGTCAATGGCATGCCAGTGGTGCGGGACGCCGGAGGGCGCAGACCCGATCGAATGATCAAGCTCTCTCATGCTGCTCTCCTGCGGTTGATCCGCACGAGCGCGCGCACTGCCCCCGACGGGGCCATGAGCGCCCCGTGGGGAAGTTGTAGAAGATCGGTATTGCACCGATCCACCTGAGGCTACTCAGTCGCTACGCGACGTCAGACCAGCCGGAAGTGGGCATATCCCCCCCATTACAGGAAGGCATTGGCTTTGTCCGGCATCTCATGCCCACACCACCCACAGCGTCCCTTGCGGTTCGCCTGCCCAGAGGGCGGTGGCGTGGGATTTCCACGTTCCCTACATGTCACACGACCGGGTTAGGGTCTGCCTATTCGCCGATGGTCTCTTTGATGACGTGTCCCGTGCTTCGAGCGGGACAACCGACCACGCACCTTTTGGTCAGTGCCTATCAGCAGTTTTGGCACTTCAATTGTTACGACGTTTATCAGCAGTTCGCATACGCTACCCGTACCAGCCAGCCTGCCCCTCCACCCCGTTACTGCTCGGAGTTTCCACGGACGACCTCGCGGTCGATCCGTGCCTTACGGGGGACGTTGTCAGGAGAGCTTCACACCCCGCCGTTACCAGCGACGCATGTCTCCCTAGGCTACTGTTGGTCACACAACAGGTTCCCTGCTGGCCAACAAGCCAGTGGAACAATGACACATAGAGCATCCGCTCAATGTCGAACGATGCGCTGACCATTGCGGCCAAACGCAGGCAAAAGGAGTTCGCTGACTCCTTCGAGAACCCTGGGAAATTCCATGGACTCTCGTGCTCGTCATTGCGACGAAGACACGAGAGTCCCCTCTCGGGTCTTCCGCCTGTGAGGGGGTATTAGCCACCTTAGACAGGACTTATCGTTGTAATGGCGTTCTCTTTAGGAGAGCGCCTCCAGCGCATCGGGGCTGGGACCGTACTGGACACGAGCGGGTCGTGTCGCACCAAAGCGTCAATTATAGGCCAGATTGGCAATGCCGACGCGCAAACCCGCCCCGCCGGCCGTTCAGGCCCCGTAGCCGGGCAGTTTGCAGGCATCCAGCAACTGCTGGCGCTGCGCCTTGTCGTCGGGTGCGTTGAACGGAACGATGTAATAGGTGGCCACTGGCGCGCCAATGCGGTTGGTCAGTGACGGGCCGTAGCGGAAATTGGACACCGCGCTGATGGCCGCCGGGCCCAGGTCGCTCTTGGGTGCCAGTTTGACCAGCTGCACGTTCATCGGCACGCCGTCCGAACCGACCGTATAGGTCACTGCCGCGCAACCGGGCTTGTCCAGGTTCAGCCCACTGTTGGGCGCATCCATCTTGATGCTGGTATTGAGCAGGATCCAGTAACGGTACAGATCCTGCTGATCGACCTTGCGCGTCTGCGCCAATACCGGCGCCACAAAACCCAAGGCGAGAATCAGCAACAGACTCTGTCGAAGCGGACGAACTATCGATTTCATGACGGTCTCCTGTGCAGGGACGCGATTGACGTCCAGGATCAAAGTGTAATCGTCGCGCAAACCCGTGGGGTCGGTTTGCGCGCTCGCATCAAAGATCGCGCAGACACTCGACCATGCCGTCGGGGCCGACCGAGAGCAGCTTCAGGGTATTGGTGCCGCCACCCTGGCCGACGTGGTCGCCATGAGTCAGCACCACGCGGTCGCCTTCGCTCAGGCGACCTTGTGCGAATAGCTGCTCCACGGCGGCACGCGCGGTGGCTGCCGAACTCAAACCGCCGCGGGTGAACTCGACCGGTCGCACGTCGCGCAGCAGCAACATGCGTCGGCGCGCATCGGCCAGCGGCGACAACGCATAGATCGGCACGGCGGTGCGATAGCGGGACAGCCATTGAGCAGTGGCGCCGGATTCGGTCAGCGCGATGATCGCGCGCACGCCGAGCTCGCTGGCCAGCAGCATTGCGGCGAGTGCAATGGCCTGGTCGGTGCGATCCAGCCGGTGTCCGGCGGTGGTCAGATCTTCCTTCGGCTCGAACTGGCGTTCGGCACCGAGGCAGATCCGGCGCATCGCTGCCACCGCCTTGTCCGGGTGCGCGCCGGCAGCGGTTTCCTCCGACAGCATCACCGCGTCGGTGCCATCGATCACCGCATTGGCCACATCGAGTACTTCGGCACGGGTCGGGATCGGCGAGCGCACCATCGATTGCAGCATCTGCGTGGCGGTGATCACGGCGCGATTGCGCTGCACCGATTCGCGGATGATTTTCTTCTGCAGCCCCGGCAGTTCGGCATCGCCAATCTCCACGCCGAGATCACCGCGCGCCACCATCACCACGTCAGAGGCATCGATGATCTCGCCCAACACGGGGATTGCGTCGGCGCGCTCGATCTTCGCCACCAGCGATGCATTGCCGCCAGCCTCGTGCAGCAGCCGACGGGCCTGATGCATATCGTCGGCCGAACGCACAAACGACACCGCCAGGAAATCCGCGCCAATCTCGGCAGCCAGCTTGATATCGGCCTTGTCCTTGTCCGACAGCGCCGTCACCGAAAGGCCGCCACCCTGCCGGTTGAGGCCCTTGCGATTGGACAGCCGTCCGCCGACCAGCACCTGGCAACGCACTTCAGCACCGACGACTTCCAGCACGGTCAGCGCGACCAGTCCGTCGTCCAGTAGCAGCACGTCGGCGGCATGCACGTCCTGCGGCAACTCGTAATAGCTGACGCCGACGCGCGTCGCATCGCCAGGGGGTGCGTCGGGGCGGCAGTCGAGCACAAAATGCGCACCGTCAAGCAGTTCCACCGGACCATTCGCAAAGGTCTCGATGCGGATCTTCGGCCCCTGCAGGTCGGCCAGGATGCCGACCTCACGCCCCGCCGCGGCCGACGCCACACGCACCGCATTGGCGCGCGCGCGATGATCGTCAGGCAGGCCATGCGACAAGTTCAGACGAACCACGTCGACGCCTTCCGCGATCAACTTTTCAAGCATGCCTGGAACGTCGGTAGCGGGGCCCAGGGTGGCAACGATCTTGGTACGGCGCGTGGGGGTTTCGGTAGTCATTGCTGGCACGTTGGTGGTGGTTTTCCGAGCCTAGCAGAACTATTGGCGCGTGCCTTGGGGGTTGGCGGCCGGCGCCGCCGCAGCACCCTGCAATGTGAGGTTGAGCACTTCGGCCAGTCGTCGGCCGGCCTCGCGCAGGCGGAGTTCGGCCACCGGCAATTCGGCATCGACGTAGGCCTGATTGATCTTGTGGTCGTCCGGATAGAAGCCGGTTTCTGCGGTGATCGCGCAGGATTCCTCGGCCCACTGTGCATAGGGATTATCGAGTGGCGCAATCGGTGAGGGCAACGGCACCAGGCCGCGCGAGTCGAGTGCCTGTGCATACGCCTTCCAGTCGAGGCCGCGGGTAGACAGCAAGCCTGAATCCCATACCCGATGCAGGTTGCTACCCTTGCCATCGAACTGCACCTGATAGGTATTGCCGCCCTTGTCGTCGCGCGCGCCGGCGTGCAGCGGCTGGTGGATGTCACCGACGAAATGCACCACAAACTTCAACGCTTCGCCGCGTGCGGCATCGGACTGCGTGGGATCACCCAGCACCGCCACATAGTGCTGCAGGCCACCGACCACGCAGAGGCCGTCCTGGCAATCGCGCGGTGGCGTGTAGTTGCAATCGCCATGACGGAAATCGAGGTAATGCAAGGGACGGGTCTGCTTCCACAGGGCCGCCTGCGCGGGATCGTCCTGGATCTGATCGGCCCAGCTGGCAATGTCGGCCAGCGAACGCGTGTGGTCGGGTGCCAGCAATCGTTCCACTTCGGCTTCGGCGGCCGGGCTCAAATGTCGTTGCGCGAGTTCGGCGACCACGCTGTGACCCAGCGGCCCCCATGCCTGGACGGGCGCAATGACCAGGCAGGCGAGCAAGGCGGTGGCGAGACGGCGGGTGGCGAGCATGGCGGAGATTCCAGTGGTGAGTCGCGGGAGCATGCCACAGCCCATCTGCATCTTGATGACCCCTACGGAGCCTCGACGCGACCTCCGCGCATGGTCTTGAACTCAAGCGGCTGAGTGCCCCCAAGCGCCCAATCCGGTTTGTCTGTAAAATCGCGGCTTTACCGGCCGCCTGCCGCGGCTTTCGCCCACCCCTCTGGAGAACGCTGTCCCATGGCCATCAAGGTTGCCATCAACGGTTACGGTCGCATCGGCCGCAATATTCTTCGCGCGCTGTACGAATCCAACCGCACCAGCGAAATCCAGATCGTTGCGATCAACGACCTCGGCGACGCCGAGACCAATGCACACCTGACCCAATACGACACCGCACACGGCAAGTTCCCGGGCACGGTGAGCGCCGAAGGCGGCTTCCTCGTCGTCAATGGCGACAAGATCAAGGTCTGCGCCGAACGTGACCCGACCAAGTTGCCCTGGGGCGAGCTGGGCGTGGACGTGGTGCTCGAGTGCACTGGCCTGTTCACCACCAAGGCGAAAGCCGGCGCGCATCTCACTGCCGGCGCCAAGAAGGTGATCATCTCCGCGCCAGGTGGCAATGACATCGACGGCACGTTCGTGTTCGGCGTCAATGACGACCAGCTCACCTCGAAGCTTGAAGTGATCTCCAACGCCAGCTGCACCACCAACTGCCTCGCGCCGCTGGCCAAGGTGCTGGACGACAAGGTCGGCATCGTGCACGGCCTGATGACCACCATCCATTCGTACACCAACGACCAGGTGCTGACGGACGTCTATCACTCCGACCTGCGTCGCGCGCGTTCGGCCACGATGAGCCAGATCCCGACCAAGACCGGCGCCGCCGCCGCGGTGGGCCTGGTGCTGCCGAAGTTGAACGGCAAGCTGGACGGTTTCGCGATGCGCGTGCCGACCATCAATGTCTCGGTGGTCGACCTGACGTTCGTCGCCGCGCGCGAAACGACCAAGGAAGAAATAGATGCCGCCATCAACGAAGCCGCCAACGGCGCGATGAAGGGCATCCTGGCGGTGAACACCAAGCCGCTGGTATCGATCGACTTCAACCACAACCCGGCCTCCTCCACCTACGACGCCACCCAGACCCGCGTCATGGGCGGCACGCTGGTGAAAGTGCTGAGCTGGTACGACAACGAGTGGGGCTTCTCCAACCGCATGCTCGACATGACCGTGGCGCTGATGGCGGCGAAGTAAGTCGCATCACCGATCCAACGAAAAGGCCGGGCTTTTGCCCGGCCTTTTTCGTTGCTCGCCTTGGTACCTCAGTGGCGGCAACTTGTCCGGACACCGCTCCAACGGAGGGTACCTGTATCGCAGCCATCATGTCGCTGATGGGCGGCCACTCGTTTCCCAGCACGTTTGCGTCCAGGCACATCCACACGCTGATCCAGATCAGCCCCGCTCACCGAGGACACCAGACGGCTATACGCATCCGGCCATCGTCGGTGGCGTTGCGCGCGGGCAGCTATCGCGGCAACCCGATGGCAGCCCATCGGCCACATCCGATTCGTGCCGAACACTTCAGTCATTGGCTGGCGCTATGGCGGGAAACCACGCACGACATGCTGGACAAGGAGTCCGCCGGGCGTCTGTGCGACTACGCCGAGCGAATCGGTCGCGGCCTGCGCCTGGGATTGGGACTGCACGAGCATCCACAGGGCCGGCCCTTCGGGATCCCCATTGTCGGCATCACGCACTGAGCCGGTTTCAGACGTTGGAAAACTCTTCCCGCAGCAAGCCGTACCACACCGTGTCGGACCACACATCGTCGACTTTCCAGCGATGGCGCAACAAGCCCTCCTGCTTGAAGCCAAGACGCTCAGCCAGACGTCTGGACGGCTGATTGGCGGGATCGATATCGGCCTCGATGCGTTCGAGCCCCAGTGTGGAAAATGCATGAGCCAGACCCAGCCTGGCCGCTTCCAGCGCAAAACCACTGCCCCAACAGGCTGACTGCAGGGCATAGCCGAACATGCCACGCGCATGCTCGGGCACGATCTGGAACAGGCTCAGACTGCCGATCAACGCGTCATCTTCGCGTCGGGCGATCGCCCACGGAATGTCCCCATCACGTTCGGCCTGCACCATGCGGGCAAGATGGCTGATCGACTCGGCTCGATCGGTCCACGCCGTGCGGCTCCAGTAGCGCATCACCTGGGGGTCGCCGTGCAGAACAAACAATGCTTCCGCATCGTCTTCGCGCAAGGGGCGAAGACGGATGCGTAAACCTTCCAGCGTCGGTACGGACATGCTCATCCTTGCAGCGTGCTCAGCCGGCCAGGACGCACGGCATCCTGGCCGTGCCCATTACTTCAGCGCAGCCAGCGCCGCGTCGTAGTTCGGCTCGTGCGTAAGTTCATCCACCAATTCGGCGTGAATCACTTTGTCGTGCTCGTCCAGCACCAATACCGCGCGTGCCGCCAGACCAGCCAGCGGGCCGCTTGCAATCGCCACGCCGTAATCGTTGAGGAACTGGTGTCCACGCATGACGGATAGGTTGCTCACCTTGTCCAGACCTTCGGCGCCGCAGAAGCGTGCCTGCGCAAACGGCAGGTCCGCCGAGATGCACAGCACCACGGTGTTTTCGAGCTGGCTGCTCAACTCATTGAAGCGGCGCACCGAGGTGGCGCACACGCTGGTATCCACGCTGGGAAAAATATTCAAGACCTTACGCTTGCCGGCGTAACTGGACAACGCAACGTCGGACAGATCTGCGCCAACAAGACTGAACGCGGGTGCCTTGCTACCCACGGCCGGAAACTGGCCATCCACGCTGATCGGCTGGCCCTTGAACGTGACATCGGACATGTTGCACCTCATCGGAAAATCGTGGCCTACAAGTAGAGCATGATCCGGTGCGCCATGACGAGAGCACAAACCTGCTCAGCAGATGCCGAACAGCACGAATGCGGAACAGGCTTGCACACTCAGCCCGGCTTGCCGTCTACCCGCGGAGTCAGATAGATCCACGCCGAGCGCAGCACCCACGGCAGGAATGCGAGCAGCCAGCCGTACGCGGCGATCACCAGCCACAGGTACATGTCACCACCCAACTCGGCACGGATGCGCAGCAGCGCGACGCACTGCAACAACGCGAAGCACAGCCACGGAATGGCGCCCATCTGCAGCGGCCGAGCGGAATGACCTTGCGTGACCCGCGTCACCATCGCCACCAGCATCGAACCGAAATAGCCGATCGCCAGCGCGTGCAGCGGAACGCGCCCCAGCACGAGTTGACTGCTGGTCGCATAGATCAGGTCTTGCACCGAATACAAAACGAACGCCAGCGGCAGCCACGCATAGGCCAGATGAAGTACGGCCAGTAAACCGGGCCGCATCGCCTTCCAGGGCTGCCATGCCAACGCATGCCAGCCAAACACCAGCGCCAGTGGCACATCCACCAGCCACAGCCAGCCCAGTGCACCGCGCCAGTCGAGCAACCCGTGCGCCAGCAGCAACACCCACACCACGGGCAAGCTCCAGCGGGGACGCGTCACCTGGTAACCCTTCACTACGCTCCCACTGAAGAACGGCAACATCCGATGCGTCACGCTGAAGAAGATCGGCAACAGCAGACCGAACGTGCCCAATTTCACCGCACCTTCCGCGCATTCCGGTGGACCGCCGAACAGATAGGCCAGAAACGCAACCAGCCCCAGCACACCCAGCCCCACCGCCAACAAGCATGAGCGCGCGTGGTCGTTGCGATCGCTGGATGCGCGCAACACTTTCGCCAGCGTGTGGAAACCGATCAGATAGCCGACCAGCATCAGGATGAAACCCGCGACCAGCAGCCACGGCATGTTCAACAACCCCACATTCGCCAGCACGTAACCGCCGAACACTCCGCCGGCCACCGGCACATAACTCGCGCGCGGCAGCGCCGGCTGATTCAGCCAACGCGGAAACACCGTCAGCAGGAAGCCAAACATGAAAAGCGGAAACATGCCGTACTGGATCAGCATCGCGTGCGCCCAGCCCGGCGGAATCGACGGCTGCGGCCAACTACCCATGCCAAACCGCATCCATGTCAATTCCACGGCCCACCACGCCATGCTGAGCAGCACGGCGATGGAGCCGCCCAGGAACAGCAGCCGATGCGGCGCCGACGCCAGCAAGGCTGGCAACTCGGCGAAGGTGGCTGTTTTTGCGTCTGGGGGACGAGTCTCGGGCATGACGTCAGCGAATCGATTCAGGTTGATGCATCATGCTGACACGCCGACGGAACGGTCGGCCTTGATCTGGATCAGGCCAGCCCGCTTCAGTGGCGGATTTCGCGGCCCGCAGCGGACATTCCCGCGGGCTCTGCAGCCTGTTCAGCACATTGGCCGAGGCTGGAAAGCCTTATGCCATATGCGACAATGAGGCATGAAGCCGTTTATCCCTCCACGTTCAACGCCTCCCCCGCAAGACGCCTTTCGGCGTTTTCAGGAAGAACTGGCTGCGCTCGACAGCAAGGTTGATCAGCAATCGTCGAAGTCAGCCAGCCACAGCAAGCCCGATGACGCAAAGTCCGAGTTCCTGGCGCTTTGCAAGCACTACAAGCTGACCATTGCAGATGTAGTGGCGTTCTTTCCCGAGGAAGAAGGCATCGCGTACTTGCAGCAGCTTATTTCTGCGAATGAAGCCAAGCCACCCAGAGCAAAGAAGCGCTGAGGCGTCTCCCGGTTCGCTCGAAGCTCACAGGTTCCGGCCTGCCGATGGTGCAAGACTCGACAAGCTGCCGAAACTCTACGAACCGAACGATTTCGTCAGGCTGAGCGCTTCCAAGCGGCTGCGCTCGAACTGTCCGCTGCGCATCCGCCAATGACGCTCATCAATCCGGCAATAGCTCCCTCCCGATCTCGCGCAATGCGAGCGGGTTCAGCACTTGCAATTCGCGGCCTTCGATCAGGATCAGTTTCTGCGCGCGGAAACGACCGAGTACGCGGCTCACGGTCTCGGCAGCCAGGCGCAGGTAGTTCGCGATATCGCCGCGCGACATGCTGAGATGGACATGGGAACCGGAGAACCCGCGCGCCGTGTAGCGCGATGCCAGATCCATCAGAAAGGCAGCGACGCGTTCGTCGGCGCTGTGGTCACCGGCCAGCACGCTGGCAGTGCCCAGCTCCTTGCTCAGCATGCGAAACAAGTGCTGCTGCACGGCGGGAATACGCGACGCCAGCGCACTCATCGCCGGAAATGAGAAGCGACAGAAATACGTGGTGTCCAGCGATACCGCGTCGCATGGAAAATGCTCTGGATAGATCGCGTTGAGGCCAATCACTTCGCCGGGCAGATAGAACCCGAGCACCTGCTCACGACCTTCCCGATCCACTGTGCGGGTTTTGACGCTGCCGCCGCGCACGGCGAAGATCGCGCGGAACGGATCACCGGTACGGAAGACGTACTCGCCTGCGCGGAACGGCCCCACGTGTTCGACCAGACATTGCAGTTCGGCCAGTTCGGGCTTGGCGTAACCGGCCGCTATGCACGCGCTGGAAAATGCGCAGGTGCCGCAAAAATGCGCCTCGTCACCGTCGCCGGTGATCGAACCTGCCGGCTCGGCAGAATGGAGTGGCGGGACGTGAGGTCGCATGACTGGATGGTGCCGCCTCAACGGCGGCAGGTCAAAGCGTGAGCCGTGCCAGAGTTGCCGCAACACCTCTGGCGTTGGAGACATCGGCCGCAGGCGGCGGCTCCTGCCATCACGGGCTTCAGTGCTTGTGCGGCTCGATCTGCTGCTCGATCGAACCGAAGATCGACGCGCCGGCACGATCGAGAACGTCGATGCGCAGGCTGTCGCCAAACTTCAGGAACGGCGTGCTCGGCTTGCCATCGCGCAGGGTTTCCACGGTGCGCTGCTCGGCCAGGCACGACGCGCCCTTGTCGGTGTCTTCGTTCGCAATGGTGCCAGAGCCGACGATGGTGCCCGCGGTCAACGGCCGCGTCTTCGCCACGTGCGCCACCAGCTCGGCGAAGCTGAACTGCATGTCGACGCCGCACTCGGCTTCTCCGAACCACGTGCCGTTCAACCAGGTGCGCATCGGCAGATGCAGCTTGTCGTCCTGCCATGCGTCGCCCAACTCGTCCGGCGTCACCAGCACCGGCGACAACGTCGAGCGCGGCTTGGACTGCAGGAAGCCGAAACCCTTGGCCAGTTCGCCGGGGATCAACCCGCGCAGGCTTACGTCATTGATCAAGCCGATCAACTGGATGTGCTCGGATGCCTGCGCCGGCGTCACCGCCATCGGCACATCATCGGTGACCACGATGACTTCGGCTTCCAGGTCGATGCCGTAGTCCTCGCTGGATACGACTACAGGATCGCGCGGCCCGAGAAAACCGGCACTGGTTGCCTGGTACATCAGCGGATCGGTGTAGAAAGACTTCGGCACCTCGGCACCACGCGCGCGGCGTACGCGCTCCACGTGGGGCAGATAGGCCGAACCGTCGACGAACTCGTACGCACGCGGCAGTGGCGACGCTAGCGCGCTCATATCCAGCGCAAACGCACCGCTGGCCGTGCCCGCGTTCAACTCTTCGGACAATGCGTTCAACCGCGGCGCGCTGTTCGACCAATCGTCGAGCGCAGCCTGCAGTGTCGCGGCGACGCCGCTAGCTTTCACCGCCTTCGTCAAATCGCGACTAACGACAATCAGCGTGCCGTCGCGCCCACCTTCTTTGAGACTTCCCAGCTTCATGTGTTTCTCCAGACCAAACGGTGTAGCGGCTTATGCCTGCGATGGATCGAAATGTTTGGCGATGCCCTGCCAGCATTCGTAATAGTTGCCCTGCAGTTGCGGCGAGGCCAGCGCCTGTCGGGTCGGGCAGATCACTTTGCGCGTTTCGAACATGAAAGCCATGGTTCCGCCGATCACGTCCGGCTTGGACAGGTCGGCATTCGAGGCCCTTTCGAATGTCGCCGCATCCGGCCCGTGCCCACTCATGCAGTTGTGCAGCGAGGCGCCGCCAGGCAGGAAGCCTTCGGCCTTGGCGTCGTACACACCGGTGATCAGGCCCATGAACTCGCTGGCCACGTTGCGGTGGAACCACGGTGGCCGGAACGTATGCTGCGCCACCAGCCAGCGCGGCGGGAAGATCGCGAAATCGACATTCGCGGTGCCGGCCGTGTCGCTGGGCGACGTGAGTACGGTAAAGATCGACGGATCGGGATGATCGAAACTGATCGAGCCGATCGTGTTGAATCGGCGCAGATCGTATTTGTACGCCGCGTAGTTGCCGTGCCATGCCACCACGTCCAGTGGCGAATGATCGATCCTCGCCGACCACAACGTGCCCTGAAACTTTGCGATCAACTCAAACGCGCCGTCGACGTCTTCGTACGCCGCGTGCGGCGTAAGGAAATCGCGCGAATTCGCCAGACAGTTGGAGCCAATCGGGCCGAGATCGGGCAGACGCAGCAACGCGCCGAAGTTTTCGCAGACGTAGCCGCGCGCTTCTGCATCCATCAGCTCCACGCGAAAACGCACGCCGCGCGGAATCACCGCGATCTCCTGCGGCTCGACGTCGAGTACACCGAACTCGGTAGCCAGCCTCAGCGAGCCCAGCTGCGGCACGATGAGCAGCTCGCCGTCGGCGTCGTAGAAGTATCGCCCCTGCATCGAACGATTGGCCGCATACACATGAATGCCCACACCCGCCTGCTCACCCGCGCCGCCATTGCCGGCCAGCGTCACCAGACCATCGACGAAGTCGGTGGGCGCGCTCGCCAACGGCAGCGGATCCCAGCGCAGCTGATTCGGCGTAGGCGGCACTTCGTCAAAGCGGTTGTGGAAAGTGGCATGCGCCAGCGGCTGGAATGGTGCGTGCACGGCTGCCGGACGAATTCGGTACAACCAACTGCGTCGGTTGGTATGGCGCGGCGCGGTGAACGCGGTGCCCGACAGCTGCTCGGCGTACAGCCCATGCGCTACCCGCTGCGGCGAGTTCTGCCCTTGCGGAAGGACACCTGCGATCGCCTCGCTGGCGAATTCGTTGCCAAAACCGGATTGGTAATTCATTGGGACGATTATCCTGATTCTGCAAAACAGTTCCAAACCACCGTTCGCGCTGAGCGTAGCTTGCGAAGCAAGCGGAGTCGAAGCGCCTCACTGCAAACGTTGATGCCTGTGCTTGCCCTTGGCCAATGTGCCGACCGCCTTCCAGTCACCAGCCATGTAGGCAAGCTTCTTGGCCCGGCTCCAGCCTTTCAACTTCCGCTCCATGGTCAATGCTTCGTAGCGCGTCTCAAACCCTTCGGGGTGAAGCACCTTCAACGGGCGTCGTGTTGAGGTATAGACGCAGCCATTGCCTTGATCATGTTGAGCGAGTCGTTGGTTCAGATTGTCGGTGTGGCCGATGTAGAACGTTCCGTCGAAACACTCGAGGATGTAGAGCGTGAATTCCATTTCCTGGCTTCCTTGCCGGTTGTTGGCTTGCTCACCTGACTGCCCTTCGACTTCACCGCTACGCGGCTACGCTCAGGGCGAACGGTGAGGAAAGTTGCCGTTCACCCTGAGCGTATACCGTATACCGTCTACCCTCACCCCTGACTGCCCTTCGACTTCGCCGCTACGCGGTTACGCTCAGGGCGAACGGTGAGGAAAGTTGCCGATCGCCCTGAGCCTATACCGCTTATCGTCTACCCTCACCGTTCGCCCTGAGCGTAGCCTGCGCTGTCTGCAGGCGAAGTCGAAGGGTTGCGGAGAATAGCCTCTTAAATCACAAGAAACCGCGCTTCATCTGATCACGCTCGATCGACTCGAACAGCGCCTGGAAGTTGCCTTCGCCGAAGCCTTCGTTGCCCTTGCGCTGGATGATCTCGAAGAAGATCGGCCCGATCGCGTTCTGGGTGAAGATCTGCAGCAGCTTGCGTTGTTTGGTCTCCAGATCGGCGTCGATCAGGATCTTGTTCTTCGCCAGCCGCGCCACATCCTCACCATGATTCGGCACGCGCTCGTCGATCACCTCGAAATACGCATCCGGTGTATCGAGAAAGGTCACGCCGGCGTCGCGCATCTTCTCCACCGTGCTGTAAATATCGTCGGTGAAGCAGGCGATGTGCTGGATGCCTTCGCCGTGATACGCGTCGAGGTATTCATTGATCTGCGACTTCGGATCGTTCGACTCGTTCAGCGGAATACGTACCACGCCGTCCGGCGCCGTCATCGCCTTCGACACCAGGCCGGTCTTGGCACCCTTGATGTCGAAGTAGCGGATCTCGCGGAAGTTGAACAGCCGCTCGTAATAGTCCGACCACTTCTGCATGTTGCCGAAATAGAGGTTGTGCGTGAGATGGTCGATGAATGTCAGACCGAAGCCGCTCGGGTTCTGATCGGCGCCGGGAATGGGCGCGTAGTCGGCGTCGTAGATGCTGCCGGCGCTGCCGTAGCGATCGATCAGGTACAGCATGCAGTCGCCGATGCCCTTGACCACGGGCGCGTCCACCGCCTTGCTCGCTGGCTTGTGATCGACCGCTTCACCGCCGTTGCCAAGCACGGTCGCAAGCACTTCAGCGGACGGCTTGCTGAAGCGGATCGCGAAACCGCAGGCGCTGGGACCATGTGCGTTGGCGAAGTCGGCGGCGAACGAATCCGGATCTTCATTGACCAGAAAGTTCACGCCGTTCTGCCGGTACACGGTGATCGGCCGCGTCTTGTGCTTGAGCACCGCGGTGAAGCCCATGCGCTTGAACATATCGTGCAGCTCGCCGGCGCGCCCTGCCGGCGCGGCGAACTCGACGAATTCGAAACCGTCGATACCCATCGGGTTCTCGAACGTGGTGACCTGCATGCCAAGATTCGGCTGGGCGTTCATGGCGCTCTCCTGCGATGAGTTGTCGCTAAGCTGGTGTTGCGGGGAAGTCCGCACAAGGATGAGCGGACGGTTGCGAAGGATTCGCTAAGACCCCCGTTATAGTTACATATGAAACCATTTGCAAGGAACACCGTCAAAGTGTCGACTCCCCGCAAACCTGCCCCCGCCACGGCCGAGCACGCCCCGCTACAGCTGGAGCGTTTCCTGCCCTACCGGCTGTCGATCCTGTCCAACACGATCAGCCAGGCGATCGCCGACGATTATCAACGCCGCTATGACATCTCGGTGACCGAGTGGCGCGTGATGGCGGTGCTGGCCCGTTTCGAAGGCCTGTCTGCCCGCGAGGTCGCCGAGCGCACCGCGATGGACAAGGTCGCGGTAAGCCGCGCCCTGGCGCGGCTGGTCGAAGCCGGGCGAGTCAGTCGCGTGACCCATGACGATGACAAGCGCCGCTCGGTGCTTGGCCTTACCGAAGCCGGCTGGACCATGCACGACGAGGTGGCCCCCATGGCCCGCGCCCGCGAACGGGAGGTGCTGGCCAAACTGGACGCGGAAGAACGTGCGTGGCTGAACCGCATTCTCGACAAGCTGCAGCCCATCGAACGCTGAACCGGCGCCGCCCCGAATCATCCACGCAAGCGTCAGTGCTGGCCGCGGCGTCGGCCGGATTTCTGCTCGCCCCGTCGATCCTGTCCAATGGCAACGCACCCAATGCAATGTCATAACGCCGCCTTCTAGTCGTACCTTTCCCCTACCAGACAGGAACCCGACATGACCGAAAGCGCACACCACAGCCACGACCACGATCATCACCATGATCACGGCCATGCTGTGGCTGGCGATGCTGACAAGCGCTACCTGACCATGGCCTTGCTGCTGCTGGTCGGTTTCATGGCGGTCGAGGTAATCGTCGGCACGCTCGCCTCGTCATTGGCGCTGATTTCCGATGCCGGCCACATGCTCGCCGATGCCGGCGCGATCGCCCTGGCCTTGCTGGCGATGCGACTGGCCAAGCGCCCGGCCAGCGGCAGCTATACCTTCGGCTTCAAACGCGCGGAAATCTTGAGCGCGCTGGCGAATGGTCTGACCTTGTTGCTGCTGTCGATATGGTTCGTGGTCGAGGCGATCAAACGCCTGATCACTCCACCGCAGGTCGAAGGCATGCTGGTGACCGTCACTGCGGTGGTCGGCATCGCCGTCAACCTGGTCGCGGTCTGGGTGATGAGCAAGGCCAACCGGCAGAGCCTCAACGTGGAAGGCAGCTTCCAGCACATCCTCACCGACCTGTACGCCTTCATCGCCACCGCCGTCGCTGGGGGCATCATCTGGTGGACCGGCTGGAATCGCCTCGACGCCGTCGCCGCGCTGCTAGTGGCTGCGCTGATGCTCAAGGCCGGCTTTGGCCTGGTGCGCGCTGCCGGCCGCGTATTCCTCGAAGCTGCACCGCGTGGGCTCGATCCCGACGCGATCGGCGCGGCCATGCTGGAGGTCTCGGCCGTGCAGCGGGTGGAGGATCTGCACGTGTGGGAAGTGACTTCGGGGATGCCCTCGCTATCGGCTCACTTGTTCGTTGATCCCGAAGTCGACTGTCACGCGACCCGTCGCCAGGTCGAGGCCTTGCTCCACGAGCGCTATGCCATCGTGCATTCCACCCTGCAAACCGACCACACGTTGCCCAGTGGCAGCGGCGATGCGAAGCGCTGCGTATTCGCGGCGCACTGAAGTTCCGTTCAAGCGAATGATGGAGGGCGTCAGCATCGCCCTCACTTTGAGGCGGCTGGTGTCCCCATCCTTCGCGAGGGCGACAGACCCCTGCTTTGATGGGAAATTCCGGCAAAACCGTGCAAGACCCCTGCCTGGCGCTTTGTGGCATGATTCCCAAGACGGCATGAGTGGCGCGTCTGACGGACGTCACCGAAGTTCCAACAGCCTTGAACACAGTCGGGGCCGGGTCATGGACCTGCGCTCCGCCAAGGGGGCCGAGCGTGCTGCTGCGGATCAACCTGATATTGCTTGTCGCCTTCGCGCTCGGCATGGCTGCGATCTCCCTGGTCGTAACATCGACCCTGCAGGAAAACGCGACGCGCGAAGTGCTTGCCCAGGCCGGTTTGATGATGGACAGCGCTGCGGCGATTCGTTCCTATACCGAGACCGAGATCGGGCCGTTGCTCGACGACAAGATGGTTACCGCGTTCCGCCCGCAGAGCGTGCCGTTCTATGCCGCGACGCAGAACTTCCTCACGCTGCACAAAGAGCATCCCGACTACTCCTACAAGGAAGCCACGCTCAACCCGACCAATCCACGCGACCGCGCGATGGACTGGGAGGCGGACATCGTGCAGCGCTTCCGCAACGACAGCAGCACCAGGGAAGTGAGCGGAGGACGCGACACCCCAATGGGCAGCACCCTCTATCTGGCACGCCCGATCCGCGTCGATTCCGGCTGCCTGGAATGTCACAGCCTGCCTTCGGCGGCACCGGCCACGTTGCTCGCACGCTATGGCCGCGACAACGGATTTGGCTGGCAGCCCAACGAGGTCGTCGGCGCGCAAATCGTCTCGGTGCCGTTCGCCAGTGCCGAGTCGAGCGCAGGGCGCGTCCGCCGCGACGTGCTGACCGCCATCGCCGCGATGCTCGTCATCGTACTGCTGGTCGTCAACGCCTCGCTCTATGTGCTGGTCATCCGCCCGGTGCGCCGGATTGCGCGGATAGCCGACCAGGTGAGCCTCGGCGATACCTCAGCCGCGGAGTTCCCGAGTGGCGGAGGGCCTGAGGTGGCGGCGTTGTCGGCGGCCTTCAATCGTATGCGCAAAAGTCTGGACAAGGCGCTGCGGATGCTGGGCGGCTAGGCCATGGCACACGACCTGTTTGTCAGCTATTCGCAGCCGGATCGGGAAGCTGCCTTCGCGCTCGTGCAGCGCCTGGAGGCGCGCGGCATCAGCGTCTGGATCGCGCCGCGCGACGTATCACCGGCAGCCGACTGGGCCGCCGAAATCATCGATGCGATTTCCAGTGCGCGGCTCATGGTTCTGGTTTTCTCCGGCAGCAGCAACGACTCGAACCAGGTGCGGCGCGAGGTTGAGCGGGCCGTGCACAAGCAGTTGCCGATCCTTCCGTTCCGGATCGAGGATGTGCTGCCTTCAAAGAGCCTGGAATACTTCCTCAGCACACAACACTGGATGGATGCGTTTCCGCTACCACTCGAACCGCACATCGATCGGCTATGCGATCACCTCGATACAGCCCTCGGCAGGCAGATCGCCCACGACGTCCCCACCGAGCTCCGGCCATCGCGGGTCGCCGAGCCAGCCGATGCCACTCACCCAGGCGGTGTTGATGCGGCGCACTTGCGCCTGCTGGAAACAGAGCTCGCGAAACGCATCGGGCCCGTAGCCGGGCACCTTGTGCGTCGCGCCGCGCAGGGCGGCGGCGACCTGGATGCCCTCGCACAGCGCCTCGCGCCGGAAATTGACGACGAGCCGGAACGACGGATCTTTCTTCAGGCCTGCTGGCGGATTGGCAAGGACAAATAGCTGGCGGGGCGATCGTGCATGCCCCGCTTTGCGCGCCGCTCAGCGCACGCCATGCATCAGTTTGTTGATGAGCGGCGATATCAACAACAACAGTACGCCCGCTCCGGTCAGTAGCCAGAAGCTGAAGGTGAAACCGGAGAGCGCGGAAGCAGCGGTCATGCCGTTTTCGCCGCTGATATGGCCGGCCAGCAATCCAGACAGATTGCCGCCCACCGCCAGCGACAGGAACCAACCGCCCATCGCCAGGCCGACCAATCGCGGCGGCGCCAGCTTCGTGACCATGGAAAGCCCGATCGGCGACAGACACAACTCGCCCACTGTCTGCAGCACGTAACACAGCGTCAGCGGCCAGAACGGAATCAGCCCGTTGCCATCGATCAAGCGGGCAAGCGCGTAGACAAGTACGGCGAATCCCAGCCCGTTGAAGATCAGTGACAAACCGAACTTGCGCGGGATCGAAGGCTCCTTGTGGCGCTTCGCAAGAAAAGCCCAGATCAGGGTCACGATCGGTGCCAGCGCAATGATCGCCAACGGACTCACCGACTGGAACCAGCCAACCGGGAACACCCAGCCACCGAACATCTTTCGGTCGACCAGATTCTCCGCCAGGAAGTTGAACGACGTGCCCAGCTGAAAGTAGAACATCCAGAACAGCACGCTGAAAGCGAAGATGATCAGCATCGCCAGCACGCGATCCAGCTGCACGCGATCATGTCGGATGGCTTCGACAATCAGCATGATCGCGACAGCGACGAACAATGGCCCGAGCACAAATTGCAGGCCGTTCGCGCCGACGTAGGCGAGCAGCAAATACACCAGCGGCACCGTGACGGCGACGCCTAGCAGCACCCACACCACGCGCATGCGGCTGGCTGCCTCGGGCGCGGGTCGTCCGACGCCACGCAGGCCACGTCGACCGAACCAGAACCAGAACAGGCTCAGCAGCATGCCGACACCTGCAGCGCCAAAGACCAGCTTGTAGTTCTGCTGCAAGGGGGTGTCGGTGAAATAGCTCGCCAGCCAACCAGTCAACAAGGGTGCCAGCAGCGCACCACCGTTGATGCCCATGTAGAAAAGGGTGAAGCCCCGATCACGGCGGTCATCATTGGGCCCGTAAAGCTGACCGACCATCGAAGAAATATTCGGCTTGAACAGACCATTGCCGACAATCACCATCGCCAGGCCAAACAGGAAAATGTCCCGACTCGGCAACATCACCGCGAACAGACCCAAGGCCATTACCAAGGCGCCAATCAGGATCGATCGCTGGTAACCGATAATCTTGTCCGCCACATAGCCGCCAAAGATGCTGGAGGCATAGATGAGCGCCGTATAGGATCCGAAGATCTGCGCGGCCCACGCCTGCCCCGCCGGATCGCCGTTGTAGAAGTGCGCCACGATGTACAAGGCCAGCGCCCAGCTCACGCTGTAGAACGCGAAGCGCTCCCAGAACTCGGTCATGAACAACATCCACAACGGGCGTGGATGGCCGAGCATCTGCGGATAGTCGGGCGCGATGCTCGTCTCGATAGCCTGATTCATGAGTTTCCCTGGTAGCCCCGGCGCGGCACATCGCATGCGCGCCGGAGTTGAGATTCGTGATGTGTGATTTCTTTCGAAAGGTGTAACCGCTGGCTGCGCGCGGCGTCAAATGCAGCGCAGCATTGGCTTAGCTACCCAGCACGGTTCGCACGTCCAGCAGCTCGGGGAAAAACTCCAGCTCAAGCGCCTTTTTCAGGAAGCTCACGCCGGACGAACCACCGGTGCCACGACGATGACCAATGATGCGTTCCACCGTTTTCATATGGCGGAAACGCCAAAGCTGGAAACTTCCCTCCACGTCCACCAGCTGCTCGCACATGTGATATTCCGGCCAGAATTCCGCGCGGCCTTCATAGATGCGCTTGAGTACCGGCAGCAATGCTTCGTTGCGCTGGTAGGGCTGCGCCCAATCGCGCTCCAGCAGTTCCGCGGGCACGGCATGACCGCGACGCGCGAGATAACGCAGGAATTCGTCGTACAGGCTCGGCGCTTCGAGCACAGCGCGCAGTTCCGCCTGTGCCGCCGGATCGTGTGCAAACACCTTCAGCATCGCCTCGTTCTTGTTGCCCAGCAGAAACTCGATCTGACGGTACTGCAGCGACTGGAAGCCAGAGGATGGTCCCAGCACGTGGCGGAACTCCAGATACTCCGATGGCGTCAAGGTCTCCAGCACTGCCCACTGCTCAAACAGCTGCCGCTGCACGTGTTTTACCCGGGCCAGGATTTTCAGGCAGGCGTCGATGTTGTCCGTCTGGAGATGCGAAACCGCCGCCCTCAGCTCGTGGATCAACAGCTTCATCCACAGCTCGGCCACATGATGTTGCACGATGAACAACATCTCATCGTGATGCGGCGGCTGGCTCAGCGGCTGCTGCGCCGACAGCAGGATGTCCAGATGCAGATAGCCACCATACGTCATCTGACCATCAAGATCAGTCTGAATACCTGCCTCAAGCTCACGCCGATTCTCACTCATGTGTTCAGCACGCCTCCAAAAGACGGCATGTTAGCGGCTGCGAGACCTGCTGGCCCCGACCTTGGGCAAGAAATGTCCCATTCACGTCGAAGGCCAAGGCAGGGATCGCCGCCGGATCTGACCTGGCAGTCCTCGCTCCCCTGCTCGCAGGGGAGGGTTGGGGAGGGGTCGCTCTACCGGCAAACCGGCCCTCTCGCCTCCAACCTGATAAACAGCCGCAAAGCCTTGCCGGCGCTGGAAAGTTGCCCTTCCGTACGCCCACGCATGCTGCGCTGTACCTTGCACCGCAACATGTTCGCCTGTTATCAAGCGCGGTCTTGTTCGGTCGTTTGCGTGCCTCCGTATTCCCGGGGCGCGTCATCTGCCAGGTTTTTCCCTCTCTATCCCCACCTCGGAGCGAGTCGTGACCATCGCCGCCAAGTTTGAAATTGAATACCTGCAATACCTCGATGCCGAGGGCAAGCAAGTCCGTGATGACCTGCCCGAGTTCGCGAAGGATCTCGGCCACATGGTCGAGCTGTACAAGCTGATGCTGTCGACCCGCGTGTTCGACGCCAAGTCGATCGCGCTGCAGCGCACCGGCAAGCTCGGCACCTACGCCAGCTGCCTCGGTCACGAAGCGGCGCATGTCGGTATCGGCAGCGCGATGCGGCCGGAAGACGTCTATGCACCGAGCTACCGCGAATACGGCGCCCAGCTGTATCGCGGCGTGCAGCCGCGCGAGGTGTACATGTACTGGGGCGGCGACGAGCGCGGCAACGATTACCAGAAAGAACCTGCGCGCCACGATTTCGCCTGGTCGGTGCCGATCGCCACGCAGTGCCTGCATGCCGCCGGCGCCGCACTCGCATTCAAGATCCGCAAGGAGCCACGCGTGGCGGTTTGCACGATCGGCGACGGCGGCTCGTCCAAGGGTGACTTCTACGGCGCCATCAACATCGCCGGCGCGCAGAACCTGCCGCTGGTAGCCGTGATCGTCAACAACCAATGGGCGATCTCGGTGCCGCGCAAGATCCAGACCGGCGCGCCGACGCTGGCGCAGAAAGGCATCGCCGCGGGCCTGTTTTCCATCCAGGTGGACGGGAACGACATCATCGCCGTGCGCAAGGCGATGGAAGACGCACTGGAGCGCGCGCGCTCCGGCAACGGCGGTAGCGTGATCGAGGCGGTGACCTATCGTCTGGGCGATCACACCACCGCCGACGATGCCCGCCGCTACCGTGGCGAGCAGGAAGTGAAGGATGGCTGGGAACGCGAGCCGATGAAGCGCCTGCGCAACTGGCTGGTCGGCAAGGGTGTGTGGGACGACGAGAAGGAAGAGGCCTGGAAGGCCGAGTGCGACGAGTGGATGGACAACGAGGTGAACGCCTACCTCGAGACCAAGACGCAGCCAGTGACGGCGATGTTCGACTACATCTTCGCCGAAGTCCCTGCCGATCTCGCCAAACAGCGCGATTACGTCCTTTCGCTCGAAACCAAAGGTCACTGAGCCATGGCACAAATTACTCTCATCGAAGCAGTCACCCAGGCGCTCGCCTATGAAATGGCCCGCGACGAAAGCGTCGTGGTGCTGGGCGAGGACGTGGGCGTCAACGGCGGCGTGTTCCGCGCCACCCAGGGCCTGCAGGAAAAATTCGGCGAGCTGCGCGTGCTCGACACGCCGCTGGACGAAACCACGATCGCCGGCGTCACCGTCGGCATGGCCGCAATGGGCATGAAGCCGATCGCCGAAGCGCAGTTCGAGGGCTTCATCTACCCGATGATGGAGCAGATCGCCTGCCACGCCGCACGCATGCGCAACCGCACCCGCGGTCGCATCACCGTGCCGGCCGTGTTCCGCGCACCGTGGGGGGGCGGCATCCGCGCGCCGGAGCATCACTCCGAGGCGAACGAGCATCTGTTCACCAACATCCCCGGTCTGCGCGTCGTGATGCCGTCCTCGCCAGCGCGCGCCTACGGCCTGCTGCTGGCCGCGATCCGCGATCCGGATCCGGTGATGTTCTTCGAGCCGAAGCGCATCTACCGCCAGTACAAGGAAGAGGTGCCGGACGACGGCGAAGCGCTGCCGCTGGACGTGTGCTTCGTGCTGCGCGACGGCACCGATGTGACCCTGGTGACCTGGGGCGCACAGGTGAAGGAAGCGCTCGAGGCCGCCGACGAACTGGCCCAGCAAGGCATCAGCGCTGAAGTGATCGACGTCGCCACGCTGACCCCGCTGGACTTCGACACCATCGCCGAATCGGTGCAGAAGACCGGCCGCTGCGTGATCGTGCACGAAGCGCCGAAGACCGCCGGGTTCGGCGCCGAGATCGCCGCGCGCGTGGCCGAGGAGTGTCTGTACGACCTGCTCGCGCCCGTCGAGCGCGTTACCGGCTTCGACACGCACATCCCGCTGTTCCGCCTGGAAATGAAATACCTGCCAAGCGTGGAACGCGTCGTTGACGCGGCGAAGCGTACGCTGGCCGTCAGCTGACCCATGCTCCTCCCCCTGCTTGCAGGGGAGGGAGCCAAAATCAAACCAAGATCAAACACACTCTGGATTCCGCTCATGGCTGATATCAAGACTTTCTACCTGCCCGACCTCGGCGAAGGCCTGCCCGACGCCACCGTGGTCGAGTGGCACGTCAAGGTGGGCGACAGCATCAAGCTGGACGCTCCGCTGTGCTCGATGGAAACCGCCAAGGCGGTCGTCGACGTGCCCTCGCCGTACACCGGCAAGGTCGTCAAGCTGCATGGTGCTGCCGGCGACATCATCGAAACCGGTGCCGCACTGGCCGACTTCGAACCCGATCCGAATGCGAAACAGCGCGCCGAAGCCGAATCCACCGGCCATCACCACGGCCCGAAGAAAAGCGTCGGCAGCCCGGCACCGGACGACAGCCACAAGGTGGTCGCTTCCGATGACGGCGGCGAGATCGAGAGCAATGGCAAGAAAGCCGATCGCGAAGACGAAGGCACCGTGGTCGGCGCGATGGTCAGCGGCAGTCACGTGCACGTCGAGCAGGCGGCCAGCATCGGCGGCGTGAAGGCCGTGCCCGCAGTGCGCGCGCTGGCGAAAAAACTCAAGGTTGATCTCGCGCGCGTGCGCCCGAGCGGCGCCGACGGCGTGGTGACCATGAAAGATGTCAAGGACGCCGCCGCGAACGGTTCGGCCGCACTCGGTGCCGCCCCTGCGCGTGCCGTAGCGGCCTCCGCCGGTCGTCACCTGGCTCCTGACCTACCGCCACCGGACGCAAGCCGCACAGCCGTGTCGCTGGCGGGCAAGCCCGTGCGCACCTCGTCGCCCAGCGTGCAGGCCAGTGGCCAACCGGAACAGTTGAAGGGCGTACGTCGCAACATGGCACGCGTGATGGCGGATGCCCACGCCCAGGTCGTGCCGACCACCCTGAACGACGACGCCGACCTGCACGCCTGGAGCGGCAAGCAGGACATCACCGCCCGTCTGGTTCGCGCGATCGTGTCTGCCTGCAAGACCGTGCCGGCACTGAATGCGTGGTTCGACGGCAAAAACCTCACCCGCACGCTGCATCCGCATGTCGACATCGGCATCGCGGTGGACACTGACGACGGTCTGTTCGTGCCCGCGCTGCGCAATGCCGACGTGCTCGACGGCGCCGGTGTCCGCGCCGCGATCAAACGCTTGCGCACGCAAGTCGAAGATCGTTCGATCCCCGCTTCGGAGTTGTCCGGCTACACCATCAGCCTGACCAACTTCGGCATGTTTGCTGGCCGTTATGCCACGCCGGTCGTGGTGCCGCCGACGGTCGCGATCGTCGGCGCCGGCAAGCTCAGCCACGACGTGGTCGCGGTGATGGGCGGCATCGAAGTCCATCGCCGCATGCCGCTGTCGATAACCTTCGACCACCGCGCCGCCACCGGCGGTGAAGCCGCGCGCTTCCTCAAGGCGATGCTGGACGATCTGGCCCTGCCGAACTGAGCAAGGTCGACATGCCATGACAAACAGGGCGCCCAAGGGCGCCCTGTTAATTTTCTTGTCACCGTTTTCATATCACGGCTTTCGAATCGCCGCTTTCCAAGCGCAGATCAGTAGTCGCGCACGTCGAGCAGCATGAAGCAACGCGCACGGTAATCGTGCTCGCTTGACGGCCACGCGACGGAATCCAGCGCCAGGGTTCCCGCGGTCCATGGTTCGTTGTCGAGCAGCGCCTCGCAACGTGAATCGCCCTGCGCGCCGTGACGATGAACCAGCCGCAGCCAGTGCAACTCCGGCGTCAGCACTTCGCGTTTCACTGCGGTTTCGATCGCGGCCAGCGCTTCGGCGGGAATGGCCACGGTGTTTTCATCGGTGCCAAGCAGCGTGAACGGCCCAATAAAGACATCCCACGTGCGCACGCCGATGTCCCATGCCGTGATGCGCATCCTGCGATCGTCGGTGACATACCAGCAGGCGGCCAGCAGCAGGTGAAATGCATTCTCTTCAAACGTGTGCAGGGCATCGCTGCAGCCGGCGTCGCCACTGCCGAGGCCAGCAAAACTCTCCTCGATGCGCCGCTCCTCGCTCAACACCACGTCGACATCGAGGCGACCCGGCTCACCCGCATTACCTTCGTGCCACTCGGCACGAATCGCCGGAAAGTCGTCGTCAGTAACCAGCCAGCCGTCTTCATCAGCTTCCAGTTCCACACCGTGCCGCTCGAAGAGCCGCAGCAGGTATTTCTGTAGCGCCACACTATCCATGATCTTCCTCGCTCGCTCGCGGCAACTCACGCCAGGTCAGATACACGCGCAAGTCGAACTCCACTTGGTGGTAGTCCGGCAGCATGTAGGTGCACAGCTGGTAGAACGCCTTGTTGTGGTCGACTTCCTTCAGATGCGCCAGCTCATGCACCACGATCATCTGCAGGAACTCCGGTGCGGCCGCCTTGAACAACGCGGCCACGCGGATTTCCTTTTTCGCCTTGAGCTTGCTGCCCTGCACGCGCGAGATCGCGGTGTGCAGCCCCAGTGCTCGCTGCACCACATCGAGCTTGCTGTCGTACAGCACTTTGTCGATTCCTGGCGCGTTTTTCAGATGCTGCTGTTTCAGCTCCATCGTGTAGGCGTACAGCGCCTTGTCGCTCTGCACCGAGTGGCGATCCGGATAGCGCTTGGCCAGGTGCTCGCCCAGACGCTGCTGCGCAATCAGCAGGCGCACCTTGTCCTGCAAGGTTGCGGGGTACGCCTGGAGATATTTGAGCGGCAACATGATGCGTATTCTCGCACTCCGCCGGCTCGCGCGTGATGGACGCGTCCGCCCGTTGACAGGCGGATCAGCTACGCCGTCCCCAGCACGCATACCGCAGCAGCATGGCGAGCACCAAAACGACGATGAACGCACCGTAGCCATACAGTGCGGGCACCACCTGCTGCCAGATGGCACCACTTGCACGACCCAGCTGGCCGGCGGCGGGCAAGGCGACCATATCGAAACCTAGCAGCGCGCTCGCTCCCGTGGCGATCACCGCCAGCAGCAACGCCACGAAATCGAAAATGCGCCGGCCCGGGGTTTTCGGCAGACTCTTCGGGTAGGTCCAGTAGACCCAGCAAAGTATCAACAACCATGGCGCAAGCAGCAGGATGGCGAGGTAACGCATCGATCAATCACTCCGTCGGCTTGAGCTGCCGCATCAATCCTGTGCAGCAAGCTGATCCAGCGCCTCGCGCAATTGCGCCAGGGCATCGTCACGTAGCTGCTCGTCGCGGTAGTCGGGCGTGCTGGCGACCGCTTCGCCATCCAGCTCGAGGGCCATGCCCTGAGCCTTGATCTGCATGACGGCAGCCGCCGCGCCCAACGTCTTGAGGCGCTTCTGCAACGCACCGGCCGCCTTTGGATCGGCGAACGGCATCGACAGCAGCAGCTCCTCGCCTTCCGCGGAGAACAGGCGAAAACGAAACTTACCATCGGCATCGCGGAAACTGGCGAAGCGCGGCATTTTGCCCTGCTTCGCAGCCGCCTTCGGCTGACCAGCGGCAACGGTCGTCGCCTTACCGGCGGAACGCAGACCCAACGCATCGCGCAATGCAGCGATCTTCGGCGTGGCAATCATGCGGGCCTTCTGCGCACCCTGCTGGAGGATCGCTTCAATCGCCATCGGATCGGCCATGAACGCCTCGTAGCGTTCACGCATCGGCGCCACGTCGGCGTCAATGCGCTCGTACAGCACCTGCTTCGCGTCGCCCCAGCCAAGGCCATCCAGCAAGGCCTGCCGGAACTCCGCCGTCTCCGCCTCGCTGGCAAACGCGCGGAAGATGGTGAACAGCGACGAGCTGTCCGGATCCTTCGGCTCGCCCGGCGTGCGCGAGTCGGTGACGATGCGCATGATCGTCTCGCGCAACTGCTTTTTGCCGCCAGCGAACAGTGGAATCGTGTTGTCGTAGCTCTTGGACATCTTGCGACCGTCCAGACCGGGCAGCGTGGCGACCTGGTCTTCGATCAGCACTTCAGGCAGCACGAAAAAATCGTGGCCGTGGATGTGGTTGAAACGCTGACCGATGTCGCGAGCCATCTCGATGTGCTGGATCTGATCGCGCCCCACCGGCACTTGATGCGCATCGAACGCGAGAATGTCCGCGGCCATCAACACCGGATACATGTACAAGCCGGCGGTAACGCCCGCATCAGGGTCCTCGCCATTTTCTGCATTCTTGTCCACGGCCGCCTTGTAGGCATGCGCTCGGTTGAGCATGCCTTTCGCGGTGACGCAGGTGAGAAACCAGGTCAGCTCGGGAATCTCCGGGATATCCGACTGCCGATAGAACGTCACCCGTTGCGGGTCGAGCCCGGCCGCCAGCCAACTAGCGGCGATTTCCAGCCGCGAGCGCTCGATCCGTGCCGCGTCTTCGCTTTTGATCAGGGCGTGATAGTCGGCCATGAAGAAAAACGCATCGACATCGGCGCGCCGACTGGCTTCGATGGCGGGGCGGATGGCGCCCACATAATTGCCGAGGTGTGGGGTGCCGGTGGTGGTGATGCCGGTCAGTACGCGAGTCTGCATGGTGTTCGCTTGTGGTATTTACAGGTTGGAGCAATCAGCGGATGAGGGTGGATTTTCCGAACAGCGACTCGACCAGATCCACCGCAAGCTTCGCGGTCTGGTTGCGCTTGTCGTACGCGGGATTCAGCTCGACGATATCCAGCGATGCCAGTCGTCCGGTGTCGGCAATCATCTCCATGCACAGCTGCGCCTCGCGATAATTCGGGCCGCCACGCACGGTTGTACCGACACCCGGCGCGATGCTGGGGTCGAGGAAATCGACATCAAAGCTCACGTGCAGATGGGTATTCTCGTCGATGCCGGCCAGCGCCTCCTCCATCACGCGCTTCATGCCGACCTCGTCGATGTAGCGCATGTCGAATACGCTGATCTTCGCCTCGCGCACCAGGCGTTTTTCACCCTCGTCCACCGAACGGATGCCGATATAGCGAAACACATCCGCCGTGGTTGCCGGCGTGTCGCCGCTGAGTCCGATGAGCGCGTCCGGGCCATTGCCGCACAGGCAGGCCACCGGCATGCCGTGAATATTTCCCGATGGCGTGGCGTTTGCGGTGTTGAAGTCGGTATGCGCGTCCAGCCACAGCACCAGCAGCTGCTTGCCTTCATCGTGGCAATGACGCGTCACTGCCGAGATCGAGCCGATCGCCAGGCAGTGATCGCCGCCCAGCATGATCGGTATGCGCCCGGCTTGCAGCTCCTGATGGACGGCCGTATAGACGGCCGTATTCCAGGCCACGACTTCGTCCAGGTGACGATAGCCATCCTCCGGCGGCTGCCACGGGTTGAATGGCCCGTGCAGGTTGCCGCGATCGATGACCTTCAATCCACGACGTTCAAGCCGCGCGGCGAGATTCGCCACCCGCAACGCCTCCGGCCCCATCGAGGCCCCACGATGCCCTGCTCCAATATCGGTCGGCACGCCTATCAGTGAAACGGTCTGTTCGCCCATATCCTGTCTACCTGCCTGTTGCACCCCGGCAATCGGAGGCCGGAGCCGTCGCTCGCGCCGCGAATGTCCTTGCGGCGATGTCCGACGAAGTGCCGACGGTGACCATGTTCGCGAACGAACTGCCACCCGATCGGCGAGAGAAAAGCATCCACGACACCATTCAATGGTGATCCGCTCAAGTTTACCGGAACGAACCCGGCCACGCCGCGCGCTGAACGGATGACCGGAGTGGTGTCGGTTCGGCGCGAAACGAAGCAGCGAGAACGCGGTTGAGCGTCAAGCCCTTGAATCGCAGCCCATAAAAAAGGCTCGCATCGCTGCAAGCCTTGGGACTACTGGTGCCGGCACCCGGATTCGAACTGGGGACCTACTGATTACAAATCAGTTGCTCTACCAACTGAGCTATGCCGGCGAAGGTCGGGGATTCTAGCAGGCCCCGGCGGCTGGCGCGCGCTCAGAACTTGGCGTTTCGCTCAAAAACAGCTGGCGCTGTGCGAACCGACGCCGGTGCTGTGAATACGACTGCGCCAGTCGAAACGTGCGCCGTCGGGCACCACCAGATCCAGCCAGTATTCGGGCACGGTCTCGCTGCGCTCACTCATGCGGGCGGGGAAACCGGCGGCAATGACGTCGTCGCGGCGCTTGCGCGCATTCGCCGGATCCTTGAACAAACCCAGCGAAATGGTATTGGCCTGATCGCCGGAACTCCCAGCCACAAAGTAGTCGCCGATGTTGCGCGCAGCGAGCTGTCGCGCCAGCGCCAGCGCCAGCGCACGACTGCCGGCGGACGGCAGATACACCCACCATCCACTGGTCTGGCTAGCCTGCTCCTGGCGTGAACGCATGCGTGTGGCCTGGGTCGCAAGGGTCTCCCGTGCATTGCGCAGATCCTGGGGCGTACTGAATGGACCCAGGGCAAGACAGCTGTAGCTGAGCGCGCGTTGCGGAGCCGTCGCTGCCGTTGCGGCCATCGGGATGGCGGCCGGGGCAGTGGCGGCTGGTTCGGGCAGCTCTGAGAGCAGGCGCAATTCCGCAACGTCGGGATCGGTGGCAGTGCCGCCACGGACATATGGCTGGCCTAGCAGCAGCCAGGCACCTACCGCGATATTGAGTGCGATCAACAGTACAAACAGCAGACGCAGAAACATCGATACCCCTTCACTGCCAGCAACCGGGCATTCTAACCGGGCGGTGGCGCCGCCACCTGCGTGTCGGCCCATACCGCCAGGCCGCGCAGCACCCCGTCGTGGCTCAACTGCGCCGGCAGCGACAGCAAGGGCGCCAGCCGCCCGGCATCGCCACCTCCCAGGATCAGCGTCGAAGCATCGCCAAGCCGCCCTGCCATCCGTGTGGCAAAGCGCTCGACCAGCGCCGCCGCCGCCTGCCAGCAGCCTGAGGCGACCGCGTCGGCGGTGTTGTCTGCCAGTTCCAGAATTTCACCCGGACGTTCCGGTCGAACCCGCGCCGTCGCATCCAGCAGGGATTGCTGCATCAGCTGTGGCCCAGGTGCAATCAGCCCGCCCAGATGGCGCCCATCGGCGGTCAACGCATCAAGCGTCAGCGCGGTGCCCACGCTGGCCAGCACACAGGGCCCGCGGCCATCAGCATAGGCTGCCACCATCGCCAGAAATCGATCTACACCGAGCCGCTGCGGCTCGGCGTAGGCATTGCGCACGCCGCAGGCGCTGGCTGGCGTGCGCAACCATGTCACTTCGGCCCGAAACGCGCTGGCGACACATGCCGCAAGTTGCTGCTCGCGGGCGGCATCCACCACCGAAGCGCCGTAGACGGCGATTGGCTGCGGCGCCGTGGACCATGCCTCGGAAAGCATGCGCTCCACCGCCTCGTCCCACGCTACCGAACCCTGCGCAAGCCAGTCGCCGCCCTGCTGCAACGCCCACTTCAGGCGTGTATTGCCCAGATCGAGGAGCAGCTTCATGCGCGTCGCACCGTGACATCGGCGCTGTCGACCAGGCGCAGGCTGCCATCAGCCATGCGTACCCGCAGCGCACCGCGGGCATCCACGCCAGCACCCGTACCGTTGAACGCACCGAGCGCGCCGCTCAGTTGCAGGGGCTGATCACGCAACAGATCGTGCCGCTCGTAGTCCGCCGTGAAGCCAGCAAAACCATCACGCTCAAACTGCCGCAAACCATTGATCAAGGCCGCGATCAACGCCGCCGCGACGCGGTTGCGATCCGGCGGAGTGCCGCCGGTCAGCGTGGCCAGATCGCAAGCCGGCTGGCCGGCCTGCTCTCGCAGCGCCGTGGTCAGCCGCAGGTTGAGGCCGATGCCGACAACCGCAGCGCATGGCCCCTGATATTCGCCGCTCAGCTCGACCAGGATGCCGCCCAATTTGCCACCCTGCGGTGGCTCGGCGACGGCCAGCAGATCGTTGGGCCATTTCAGGCCGGCCCCGGCGATGCCCAGATCCTCCAGCGCGCGCAATACGATCACCCCGATCGCCAATGACAGCCCGGCCAGCGCGGCAAAGCCTTGCTCGAATCGCTTGAGACAGGACAGATACAGATTCAGCCCCGGCGGAGACAACCACTCGCGACCACGGCGCCCGCGCCCGGCAGTCTGGGTTTCGGCCAGCAACACGCTGAAGTCGGCCGCCTGGGCACCGCGCCGTTGCAATTCGCTGGAGGTGGAATCGAGCTCCCAATGCACCTCCAGAGCACCCAGCGAGCGCACCAAGGGGGCCGGCAAGGCCGCACGGATCTGCCCGGCGTCCAGCATCTGCAGCGGCCAGGGCAGACGATAGCCGGCCGCACCGCGTGCCTCGATCGGCACGCCGCGTGTACGCAAGGCCTCGATCTGTTTCCAGATCGCCGCGCGGGTGACGCCAGTCTGTGCGGCCAGGGCGGCGCCAGAGAGGGGTTCGCCGGGAGCCAACGCTGCCAGCAACTGCGCCGGCTGCATCAACAAGCCTCGATGGCAGGGGTAGCCGCCGGCGAGCGGCGGCAAGACAGGAAAAAAGGCAGGGTCGGCATCGCCGGATTCTAGCCCGGCGGCGCGTCGTGCGGCAGGCACGCGTGGCGCTACGGCGCAAGAAACGGCGCAAGAACCTGCAAAAGCAGCACTGGCATCACGCCGGCGTTTCTGAGACGATCCAGACCTTCGGTTGCGGGTCGGGGAGTTGGATCGCCATGCGTGCCAAGCTTTGGCTTATCGGCTGTGTTTTATGCGTCGTGGGGACCAGCAGCGTCGCCGCGGCCAGCCTGTGTGCCCAGGATCAGGACAACGCCTCGCGCGCGACCACCGACAGCACCATCCCACGCGATGGTGGTAGCACCAATACGAACGGCGATGCGCTGGGGCTGAACCGCGACGGGACTCCGCGCAGTTCCAGCAGTGATAATTCGAGCAGCGGCTCCAGCAGCAACAGCACCGATCACTCCGGCGGCGCCGCACCTGCACCCACCCCTACCCATCTGCCGCGTCTTGGCTGGCAGTCGCTGTTGCCTGGATCAATCCAGTAAGCGCTCGGCGTCACGCCGGCTCATTAGCACCAATCACTTCGAGCACAGCTGGAACCTTCGTCGGTTTCCAACGCTCTGTGACGGCGTATGCAGCCGCTTGCCGGCCTCCCTCCAATCGCCTCGCTCGCGGTGAAGCCCGATCAAACCGGAGAACTCAAGCCGGAATCAATTTCACGCTGAAACGCGCGCCGCCGAATTCCGGTGAGCGATCGACCACCAGCTCGCCGTTATACGCGTGCACGATGTCCTGCACGATCGACAGGCCGATGCCGTGGCCCTGTACGCGCTCATCGCCACGCACGCCGCGTTGCAGGACACGTTCGATCTTTTCCTGGGCGATGCCGGGGCCATCGTCTTCCACGCTCAGGCGCAATCCCGGCCGCTGACGCCCGGTAGACGGCTGCGTCTTCACCACCAGCAGCACGCGGTGACCGGCCCACTTGAAGGCGTTCTCCAGCAGGTTGCCCATCAGCTCGAGCAGGTCGCCCTGCTCGCCGTAGAACACCGCATCGTCATCGATATCGAATTCGCAAAGCACATTCTTGGCGGCATAGACCTTCTCCAGACTCTGCACCAGATCCTCGGCGTGACCGGCTACCGGCACGGCGCTGGCGAAGGTTTGGCGGCCGGAGGTAGCTGCGCGCGATAGTTGGTAGGCGACCAGTTCGTCCATGCGGCGCACCTGATCGAGCACGCCACTGCGTCGCGAGGGTTCCTCCACGGTCGCCGATTCCAGCTGCGAGCGGATCACCGCCAGCGGGGTCTTCAGGCTGTGCGCCAGATCGGCCAGGGTGTGCCGGTAACGCGTGCGTTGTTCGCGCTCATTGTCGATGAATGCATTGATGCGCTCGGTCAGGCCGGTCAGTTCCAGCGGGTACTGACTATCCAGGTGTGCGCTCTCACCACGCTCGACCCGACTCATGTCACTGGCCACCTTGCGCAGCGGGGTCAGGCTCCAGCGCAGCAGCAGCTGCTGCAACACCACCAGCATCACGCCGAGTATCGACAACCCGATCAGCACGACCCGCTGATACACCGCGTTCTCGCCTTCGAGCTGATCCTCGGTCTGCGCCACCATGATGGTGAACCGCACCGATTTCTTCTCTGCCGTATCGAGCGCCACGCCATAGCTGTAGTAGTACAGCCGACCCATGCGCGTATCTATCGGGCCAACGAACTGGCTCTGGCCTGGCTCCAGCGGCGAGATGAAGTTGAAATCAAGGCCGATCGCGGACGACGATGACCAGCGATAGCCGTGTTCACCCAGCGCCACTGCGTACAGCCCGGAGCCGGGCCTTAAAAAATTCGGATCGGGTGACGTGTCCGGCGGCAACAGCTTGCCGTAGCGGTTGACGTCGAAATTCGTGATGTACGCGATCGCGTCATTCTGCAGGCGCTCCTGCAGCCCGCTCAACGCGCGCTCCTTGTTCGCTTGCGACAGAGTTACGCCGACCAGCCCCAGAAAGCCGGCCAGCACGAACCCGGTCGCGATCGCCGCACGCGCCGCCAGCGAAGGCGGGCGGCGCGGCGACGCAGGCTCATTCGTCGTCGCCGTCGGTGCGGGGGATGGCAAAGCGGTATCCGCGTCCACGTACCGTCTCGATGGGTTTGAGGGTGCCTTCCGGGTCGAGCTTGCGCCGCAGTCGGCCAATGAATACTTCGAGCACGTTGGAATCGCGATCGAAATCCTGCTGGTAGATGTGCTCGGTGAGGTCGGCCTTGGAGACCAGCTCGCCCGCGTGCAGCATCAGGTATTCCAGCACCTTGTACTCATAGCTGGTCAGGTCGACCAGCTTGCCTTCCACCGTCACCGTCTGCGCGGTGGTGTCGAGCTTGATCATGCCGCAGGCAAGAATCGGCTTGGACCAGCCGCTGGCGCGACGCACCAGCGCGTTGATCCGCGCGAGCAACTCTTCCACGTGGAAAGGCTTCACCAGATAGTCATCGGCGCCGTACTTCAGCCCCTCGACCTTGTCCTGCCAGCTGCCGCGCGCGGTCAGGATCAGGATCGGATAACGCTGGCCGTGCTCGCGCAGCGCCTTGACCAAGTCCATGCCGGACATCTTCGGCAGGCCCAAGTCGATGATCGCCAGATCGAACGGCACTTCGCGGCCGAGGTAGATACCCTCTTCGCCATCCTGCGCCGCATCGACCGCAAAGCCGTCCCGCTTAAGGCGTGCCGCGAGCGTCTCGCGCAACGGCGCCTCGTCCTCTACCAACAGGATGCGCATCAGTGTTTCTCCTTGCTGCCCGCGTGTCTCGGGGGCGGATTCTTGGTTGACTGACCGGTCGCCGGATTCCTGCTCGCCTCGGAGGGCACCACCAGCTTCTGTACGTGTCCGTCCGGCGTAAGCACTTTGATGAAATACCTTGTTTTATGGTCAACCGAGTACGGCTCGGCCGACAACACCCTGCCACCGGTATCCTGCTGCACCTTGAGTACAGCCTGATTCAGCGTCACGGGTGGCTCCACCGTCTGTGCCGACGCCGTCGCAACGGCACCCAGCCATAGCGATGCGAGCAGAACAGGGATGAATTTTTTGTTGGTTGACATGCGTGATCGTTCCGCCCGGCACCCGCCGATATGCTCAGCCTAGGCAATCAGGGCTGAATACTGACCGGACGGCCGTCAGCTGTCACGCCGCTATCGAACATGGCGCCATCGCCTGCTCGATCAGTCCCCAGCCCGCCCCGGGCAAATGCGCCCCCTCGCTGATCGTGCGGCGGAAAGCCCGCGCCCCCGGCTCGCCCTGGTAAAGCCCCAGCAAATGTCGGCTGATGTGCTTGAGCGCGGTGCCGCGCGCCAGTTCGGCCTCCACGTAGGGTCGCAAGCGGCGCAACACGTCATCCCGCTGTGGCAGCGGTTCGCCATGCAGGGCCGCTTCGATCTGCGCCAGCAGGTACGGATCATGATAGGCCGCGCGGCCCAGCATCACGCCATCCAGCTGCGCAAGGTGCTGCTGGACCTCGGCAACGGTGGTGATGCCGCCATTGATCACCACCGCCAGCTGCGGAAATTCACGCTTGAGTCGGTAGACCCGCTGGTAGTCGAGCGGCGGAATTTCACGGTTTTCCTTTGGCGAAAGCCCTTGCAACCACGCCTTGCGCGCATGCACCACCAGCACCTCGACACCCGCTTCCAGCATCGTTTCGGTGAAATGTTGCAGACCGGCGTAGTCGTCCTGATCATCCACGCCGATGCGGCATTTCACCGTCACCGGCACGCTGACCGCGTCGCGCATCGCCTTCACACAATCGCCGACCAGCGCCGGCTCAAGCATCAGACAGGCGCCGAAACGACCCGCTTGCACCCGATCCGACGGACAGCCCACGTTGAGATTGATCTCGTCATAGCCAGCCTCGGCACCAAAGCGGGCGGCCTGCGCCAGTTCCTGCGGGTCGCTGCCACCCAGCTGCAAGGCGACCGGATGCTCCTGCTGGCTGTGCTCCAGCAGCCGCAACTGCTTGCCGCGCACCAACGCTGCGCTGGTCACCATCTCGGTATACAGCCGCGCCCGCGGTGACAGCAGCCGGTGGAAATAGCGGCAATGCCGATCCGTCCAGTCCATCATCGGCGCCACGCAGACCTCGAAAGCGCCTGAATCTTGCCGAATCCCGCTCGGGTACTCGGTTTGTAGCGCCTTGTCAGCGATCACGTCGTTGGGCATTTCTGTAGGTTTTCGAAGGTTGTTTCAGCGGGAGCGCGAGATTGGGCACAACGCCATGGGTCGAATCGCGCCATTTTGGGGGCGCTGCTGCCAACCAACCGAGAGTTTCTCCGGTCGCAGGAGCAACTTCAGTGGCTACAGCCGTGATTTTACATTTTTCTCCTTCTTCAAGCCTTTCACCCCCTTCGCAAAGCGAGCCATTGCCTCGCGTCGGGACTGGGCACGCAAGACAGTGAGGGATCGCGCTGCTCCTGTGGGAGCGACTTCAGTCGCGATGCTCTGGCCTTGCTGTTGGCTTGCTTCAGATACTGCTTCTGCTTCTGCTTTCGCTTTGCCCCTCCCCCTGCGTGCAGGAGGGGGTTGGGAGGGGGTAAAGCTGTTGATCTTCAGGCGAAGAGCAACCCCTCCCCAACCCTCCCCTGCAAGCAGGGGAGGGAGCACATTTGCGGCGCAGGGAGTTCGCTGGGCTTTGGCTGGAGCTGGAGCTGGAGCTTGGCTTTGCCCCTACTCTGGCCCCAGCTCTGGAGTTGCTTTTGACCCAGCTTCTACGAACAGCGCGTAACAGCGGGCTCTTGTGGGAGCGACTTCAGTCGCGATGCTCTTTCCCGCATGGCCCCAAAAAGCAATCGCGACTGAAGTCGCTCCCACAAAGTCACGAGCACCGCAACAACCCAAAGCAGGACGCTGCGACCGAGGTGTCGCCGCTCAGGGCTTCAGCAGCTCGGTCTCCCGCGCCGTAGCTATTGCACCGGGCAACCGCGAACCTTCTGGTTGCCTTACCGCAACGCGGCGCAACAAGAAGTGTGACAGCGCTGGAATCAGTACGAGCGCACCCAGCATGTTCCATACGAACATGAAGGTCAGCAGGATGCCCATGTCCGCCTGGAACTTGATCGGCGACCAGGCCCATGTCATCACCGCTGCGGCCAGCGTGACGCCAATCAGCGCGATCACCTTGCCGGTGAAATTGAGTGCGTCGCGATAGGCCTCTTCAAGCGAGAGGCCCTGTCGCTGCAAGGTCAGCTGGACGCTCAGCAGATACAGCGCATAGTCCACGCCGATGCCAACTCCCAGCGCGGTCACCGGCAGCGTCGCCACCTTGACGCCGATGCCAAGCATGACCATCAACGATTCACACAAAATCGATGTGATGACGAGTGGCACGATGGCGACCACCACAGCGCGCCAGCTGCGGAACGTGATGAAGCACAGCATGACCACCGCCGCGTGCAGTCCGAGCAGCAGGTCGCGGTGTACGGCGACTATGCGTTCGTCGTCAACAACATCGCAGCCGAGCAAGCGCCGCCGTCCGCCTTTTCCTACTACGTGAACATCCTGCTGGGCGCCACTCGCCCCGCCGGCGCCGGTGCCGCCACGTTCGCCTGGCAGCAGGCCACGCACAGCTGGAAGCAGCTGTGGTCGCGAGACGACGTCACGTCGACCTCGATCGTGCCCATGATCAGCGGAGGCAGCCACATGGCGATCATCGACGGCTACTTCACCAAGCAGTGGAATGACCGTTACCACATCGGCCTGGACCTGGACACCGGCAAGACGGTGATGACCATCCGCACGGGCACCGACCCGACCTTCAACGGCATGTACTCGCCGATCAAAGCTGATTCGCAGGGCCACATCATGTACGGGATGGCATTCGGCCTGGTGCGCATGGATACGACCAAGATGAAGCGGGTCGATCTCGACAAAGAGACGACTGAGAAACACGATTGATCCTTCCAGGCACTCGCATGTAAGCGACCCCGCCATGCGTGCTTACGCAGGCCAGAGCAAAAGGTCGGTGTTTTTGAGATGACCCAAATCCAGTCCTGCCGAATACGGCAGGACTGGATTCATTGGGACGCTGGACCACACCCTATGGCAACACTTCCGGCGCCGGTTTCGATTCGATCAACGCGGCCCTGACGCCCCCGCGCGCGCTCCATCCAGCCTTTTCTCATCCACAGCGCCACCACCGCCAGGGCGTGGATCGATGCGTCGGACTTGATACACGCCCAAAAACCGGCAGGCACAGGCGCGTCCACGTCGGATCGCGTACCCTTGTCATCTGCCGCCGCGATCATCCCGGCGCTCGCAAGGCACCACGGCATCGCCGTCCTCCCTGCGGGTCTGGCCATCGATGCGCCGGATGGTCAGGCATGCTTTCTCCTCACACACCCATGCGGCACAACGCGAGACAACCCACCATGGTGGCAATGGCGACCGAGCACGTGATCGACGTGCAGCACTGGAACGACAATCTTTTCAGCTTCCGCACCACGCGCGATCCGGGCTTTCGTTTCGACAGCGGACAGTTCGTGATGATGGGACTGGAAGTGGACGGCCGTCCGCTGCTGCGCGCGTATTCGATTGCCAGCGCGAACTGGGAAGAGCACCTGGAATTCTTCTCGATCAAGGTGGCCAACGGGCCGCTCACATCGCGCCTGCAGCACCTGCAACCGGGCGACCCGGTCGTCGTCAGTCGCAAGCCCACCGGTACGCTGGTGCTGAACGATTTGAAGCCGGGCAGGCACCTGTATTTGCTGGGCACCGGTACCGGTCTCGCACCATTTCTGAGCATCGTGCGTGATCCGGAAACCTATGAGCGGTTCGACCGGATCGTGCTGGCCCACGGTGTGCGTCATATCAACGACCTGGCCTACTGCGAACACCTCGAACGCGAACTGCCGCAGCACGACTATCTCGGCGAGTTGGTGCGCGAGAAGCTGATCTATTACCCCACGGTGACCCGCGAGCCGTTCCGTCATCGCGGCCGCATCACCGACGCGATCGTCGATGGCGTGATGAGCGAGGCCACCGGTATGCCGCCGCTGAATCCGGAGACTGACCGCGTGATGCTGTGCGGAAGTCCGGCAATGCTGGACGATCTTTCCGCACTGCTTGATGGTCGTGGCTTCCACGCCTCGCCACGCACCCGCGAGCCGGGCGACTACGTGGTCGAACGAGCGTTCGTGGAAAAATGAGCGAGCGCATGTTTTTTGTGGGAGCGACTTCAGTCGCGATCGCTTTTCGATGCAAGCCCTGGAAGCATCGCGACCGAAGTCGCTTGTATGTTTGACGGCGGCGAGTCAGAAAGGGCTTGCCGGGGTGGAGGGACCTTAGCCGCATCTGGCCGTAGGCACAGACCGTGGGA
>NZ_JACHCN010000023.1 GCF_014205795.1 Rhodanobacter sp. MP7CTX1 | reverse complement strand
AGCAAAGCGACTCTTGCCAAACCGGGAGGCGTCCATATAAGAAGGCCACCCCGCTTGGCGCTTGCCGGGCATCCCTGCCCGGCAAGTCCGTGAGGTGGGGCCGGGCTTTTCGACAGGACTCCTGTCCTGACGAAAAGGAATCGACATCCATGTCGATTCCCCCTTCGGGGCCTGTCGACCCCACCTCACCGCCGCACAGGGGCCCCGGGTAGAGCGGCGCGCGTCCTGCGCGCACTGTTTGTGGAAGCTGGATCAAGGGCAGGTCAGGAGCAAAGCCAGAGCAGGAGCAAAGGCAGGGCAGCAGTAAAGCCAGAGCCTCGCTCTCGAATTCGCTCTTACAAAACGAGCGGGAGCGAGTGACTTGTCGCTGCGAAGGGGAATGACAGTCTGCGTCTTCGCAGCCCAGGTCAATATAGATCGATCGGATCAACGTCCAGCGACCAGCGTACCCGTCTTGCCGATGGCAGCGCGGTCAGCATCAACTGCCATTGCCGCAACATCCCATGCAGCGTTTGACGGCTGGCCGCTTCCAGCAGCAACTGGCCACGCTGGCGCCCAGCGCGCAGCGGCATCGGTGCGGGCATGGGACCGGCGATCTGTAGCTGATCGTTGGTTGGCAATGCACCGTGGGCGGCAGTGAGGAACGTGTCGACGTCTTCGCGCAGAGGCGCGTCGGCGCGCAGCAGTACTTGATGGCTGTATGGCGGAAGCTGGATCTGGCGGCGCTCGGCCAGCAGTTCGCGTGCGGCGGCAGCGTAGCCCCGTGCCAGCAGACTGCGCAGCAGTGGATGTTCCGGTTGGTGGGTTTGCAGCAGGACGCGGCCGGGTTTGCTTGAGCGTCCGGCGCGCCCTGCCACTTGCACAACCAACTGCGCTAATCGTTCGCCGGCGCGAAAATCCACGCTGTGCAGGCCTTCGTCCACCCCGACAATCGCGACCAGGGTGAGGTTGGGCAGGTCATGGCCTTTGGCCAGCATCTGAGTGCCGACCAGGATCGCGGGTTGATCGTTCTGTAGCGTCGCCAGCAGTTGCTCGAAGGCATCGCGCCGACGCGTGGTTTCGCGGTCAACGCGCAGCACCGGGACTTGCGGGAACTGCGCGACGAGCGCTTCCTCCAGCCGCTCGGTGCCCTGGCCTTGTGGTTTCAGGTCGCCGGCGCCGCAGGTGGGGCAGGCGGATGGCATGCGGGTCTGGTAGTCGCAGTGATGGCAGAGCAGTTGGCGACGACCTGCATGCAGGGTCAGCGGACGATCGCAACGAGGGCATTGCGCATGCCAGCCGCAGCTGTGACACAGCAATACCGGCGCATAACCGCGGCGATTGCGGAACACCAGGGCCTGCTCGCCGCGCGCCAGCGTGTCCGCCACTGCAGCCAGCAGGGCCGGTGACATGCCGTGCTCGAGCCGCTGTGCGCGCATGTCGATGATCTGCACTTGCGGCGGCCGGATCGCACCGGGCCGCGCGCGCAGATGAAGCGTGCGATAGCGGCCGCTCTCGGCATTGGCCAGCGATTCCAGCGACGGCGTACCCGAGCCCAGCAATACCGGCACACCGAGCGCGCGGGCGCGCACCAAGGCGAGGTCGCGCGCGTGATAGCGAAACCCCTCTTGCTGCTTGTAGGCGCTGTCGTGTTCTTCATCGACGATGATCAGCCCGGCTTCCGGGAGCGGCGTGAATACCGCCGAACGGGTACCCAGGATGACTCGGGCGCTACCGTTGCGCGCGCGCAGCCAGGCGCGCGCGCGATCGCCTTCGGACAGGTTGGAGTGGAGCACCTCGACGATGACACCAAGCCGTTCGCGCAGGCGTCGCACGGTCTGCGGAGCCAGGCCGATTTCCGGCACCAGCAAGAGCGCCTGGCGACCTTGCGCCAGCACCTGTTCGATCAGCGCCAGATACACCTCGGTCTTGCCGCTGCCGGTAACGCCATCGAGCAGGAATGGCTGATACTGGCCGATGCTCGCGCCGACAGCGGCGACGGCCTGTTGCTGTTCGTCGTTCAGTTGCGGTGCGAGCGAGGCGGGCAAAGCATGGTTGAGCGGGGGGCGTTCGCTGCGCTCGAGCAGGCCGGCAGCGGCCAGCCGGCGCGCTGCCTCGCGCCAGCCCGGAAGCAGTTCGGTCAGCTGTTGCGCGCTCATCGAAGCATCGCCCAGGACCGCCAGCAATGCCTTGCTGCCACCACGACGGCTGCCCGCATCCCGGGCGCCATGACCGGCGACGGTCAGCGACCAATATTCGTCGCCGAGGGCTGGCAACGGTTTCGCTTCGCGCAAGGCCAGCGGCAAGGCGTTCGCATACGCCTCGCCTGGCGCGCCCAGCCAATAATCGGCGGCCCAGGTCAGAGTCTGCATCAGCTCGGCGTCAAGCAACGGGGTGTCGTCGAGCAGCCGGATGACCTGTTTCAGCCGATGGCTGCCAACCACTGTCTCAGCGTCGATCGCCACCACTACGCCGACCTGTTTGCCGCGACCGAACGGCACCAGCACCCGGCTACCCGCGCGCGCCTCACCCGCCGCGGGCGGCAGGTAGTCGAACAGCGTCAGCAGGGGCACCGGCAGGGCAACGCGAAGGACTACAGGCATGCTTACCTCACGGCGGGCCAGTGTAACCGTGACGCCCGCGGCATCGTTGCGCGGGCAGCTGAGCGCTCTCACGAAGGGTTGCATGCACTTGCTGCTCGATTATCGAGAAGTCGAAGGTAAGTGGTTCTGCTTGAGAGGTTTTTCCGCTTATCCACAAGACCTGTGGATAAGTCTGTGGATGTAACGGGGAGGGGCGCCCCCGAGGCCCGTCGTAGCGCCTTTTACGACAACTTGACGAAGATTTAGTCACGCTAAAAACATGTTGTACTTCAGTGGCTTGCAAATTCCCTCCACGAGCAGTTCACACAATTGACAAACTGCCGTCACTTGCCTTGACAGCTTGATGACGCTGTGTAAAACCCTTGCGGCGGGCCCGCAGACAGGCTATGTCGGCGGCCATCAGGACTCGACTGGGGCGGCCAGGCCTCAGTAGGCCAGGCCCAAAACGGCGGCAATGATCAAGGCGGCGGTCAGCAGCCACAGATAGCACCAGCCGACGCAGCAGAATTTCAGCACGGTCATCGGCCAGCCCTGCCGGTAAACCCGTTTCTGCATGATTAGCAGGTAGGCCGGCACCCACAGCACCAGCACCCATTCCAGCCAGCTCAGGGGGTGGGTGACCCAGGCCGCGTGCGGCGCTACCCAACTGGACAGGGCGCTGATTGCTACGCCCAGCAGCAGGCTGAGGAACAGGTAGGCATGGCTGTGCAGCGCCACGATCAGATGTTCCATGTACAGGCGCCGCCTGAACACATAAAACAGCTTCAGCAACAGTGCGAACAGCGGGATCATCACGAACATGGTCTGCGGCAGCACGCTGAAGAAATTGGCCTGCAGTCGGTCGAATGCTTCCTGACGGCCGGGTCCATCGTGTTTCATGGCGTACACGTTGGCTTTGAGATGGTCGGCGTCACGCGAGAGTCGTTTATTGAAGAACGCGGGCAACCACGGAATCTCGATCCGGGTCGGCTTGGTCAGCGTTGCGTCAGGGATCTTCGAATGGACGTCTTCGCTCGTGGCAGACGATGCCGGCGACGAGGTGGCGGACGGCGGGCTCAGCGCAACGTCGCCCAGCGAACCCACCCCCAGGACGAGCAGTCGTTGCGAAGCCTGCTGGCGCAACGTGTGTTCGGCCGAATCCAGCGCCAGCTTGGCACTGCCGCCGACCGCGTCGGCCGCCTGGCGCGCCTGCTCGAGGTCCGACAGCTTTTGCTGCAGTGACAGCTTCACAGCGGCCGGGGTGGTGGCTGCATTGAACGGATTGGCAGTCGTCTTGACCACGGTCTTCGCACCCAGGTCGATCTGGGTGTTCATGTTCTCAATGCGCAGGTGGCAGACGAAGAGCGCCAGCAGGCACAGCACGAACATCAGCCGGAAGGGCGCGATGTAGCGCACCCGCCGACCGCTGAAATACTCCAGTGTGAGGAAGCCGGGCTTGAGCAGCAGCGGTGGCACCGTGTGCACGATGCGTCCGTCGATATGCAGCAGGGTCTCTACCGTTTCCTCGAGCATGCCGTGTACCGGCTTGAGAACGCTGTGCATCGACTGGCCGCAGGCATGGCAGAACTCACCGTGCATCGGCACGCCGCAGTTGGCGCAGTGCAATCCTTCGTGGCTGGTCAACGGTTTCATGGATGATCCCCGTACGGTGCAGCGGGCGATCTTCGCACACGATGTGCCGTGGCAGTCAGGTCCGCTGGCTCAGCATGGCAGGTCGTGATCGTTGCCTGCCGCAGACAGGTCTACAAGCATAAAAACGTTGCGCCTCAGTGCGTGAATCCGAGCAGGGCGGCGAACACCAGCGCATACCCGAGCAGAAAGGTGTAGCACCACCCAACGAACAGGTATTTGACGGTCGTCATCAGCCAGCCCTGGCGATAGATCCGCTTCTGCATGATCAATAGATAGATCGGCACCCAAAGCAGTAGCGCCCAGATGAGCAGCTGCAGCGGCGTCGCGGTCCAGGCGGCATGCGGTAGCAGCCAGTCGCGTAACAGGACCAGCGGCATGCCCAGCAGCACGGCGAGAAAGACAAAGGCATGACCGTGCAGCGCCACGATCAGGTGTTCCATATACAAGCGCCGCTGGAACAGATACACCAGCTTCAATAGCAGGGCGAACGCCGGGATCAGGATGAACATGGTCTGCGGCAGCACGGCGAACATGCCTGCAAACAGACGTTCACGGGCCTCGGCGCCCGCCTCGCCGTCGTTGGACATCTCGCTCAGGTTGGCCATGCCTTTGCCGATCGAGCGGTTGAGGCTGGCATTCATGCCTTCAGTGAGCCAGCTCAGGTGCACTTGCTCTGGCTTGAAGTTTCCGCTTTCGATGGCCGGGTTCTCCAGCGGCGCGGCGCCTAGCTGGGCGAGCCGGTGATTGGCGTGGTCGAACTCCGTGCTCAGCCGTTTCCGCGGCGCGTTTGCGCGAGGTTTCGAATCCGCTGGTGGGGTGTCGAAGTCCTTCCGCATTTGCTCGTAGTGGGCACGCACCGCTTCAGCGGAGGGGTCCTTGGCTAAATCCCCGGTGCCGGCGCTGGCTGCCGTGTCGACCGAGATGAAGTGGTCCACCGCCAGGTGGCAGACGAAGAAGGCCAGCAGGCACAGCACGAACATCAGGCGAAACGGTGCCACGTAGCGTTGGCGCCGGCCGGCCAGGTACTCCATGGTCAGGAAGCCTGGTCGATACAACAACGGTGGCAACGTATGCACGATGCGGCCATCGACATGAAACACCATGTCGAGCGTGTCCTCGACCATGTGATGCATCGGCCTGACCACGCTGTGGATCGACTGGCCGCATGCCTGGCAGAACTCACCCTGCATCGGCACGCCGCAGTTGGCGCATTGCAATCCTTCGTGGCTGGTCAACGGCTTCATGAGCGATTCCAGGGAGGTGCCGCGGCGATCTTCGCACACGATGCGCCGGCAGTCGTGACCTATGGCTCAGGTAGAATGATCGGCCTTGGAGTCTGCTGTGCTGATGAAACCGTTTCGTCCCGAACGCGCGCGTCTGGCACATGAGATGCGTGCCACCGTGCACCTTGCCCTGCCGTTGATTCTTGCCCAGCTGGCGGCGATCGGCAGCAACGTGATCGATGCCGTGCTGGCCGGACACGTCAGTGCGCACGTGCTCGGCGCGGTGGCCGTCGGTGCCAGTATCTGGTCGCTGGCGATCGTCAGCGGTATCGGCATGATGATGGCGGTGCCACCGTCGGTGGCGCAGCTCGACGGTGCCGGTCGCCGGCACGAAGTCGGCGCGGTGTTTCGTCAGGCACTGTGGCTCGCGCTAGGCATGGGTGTGCTGCTGTGGTTTGCCGTACGCCATGCGGCGCCGCTGATCGATCTGATCGGGGTGACGGAGAGTTTGCGGAACGACGTGCAGGCCTTCCTGCTGGCGATCAGCTGGGGGGCGCCGGCACTGACCTGCTATTTCGCGCTGCGCGGCTTGTCCGAAGGTTTGTCGCTGACCAGGCCGTCGATGTATTTCGGTTTTTCCGGCCTGGTGCTGCTGGTGCCGCTGGGCTATGTGCTGATGTTCGGCAAGCTGGGGCTTGCACCGCAGGGTGCGCATGGTTGCGGTATCGCGACGGCCACCGTGCTGTGGCTGGAGATGCTGGGCTTCGGCATCTACGTGCTGTGCCATCGCAACTATCGCGGTCTGGGCCTGGTCGATCATTTCGAATGGCCGAACCTGCGGCGTATCGGTGCGTTGATGCACATCGGCCTGCCGATGGCGATCACGCTGCTGGCCGAGGCCGGGCTGTTCGTGGCGACGGCGCTGATCATCAGCACGCTGGGTGAGGACGTGATTGCCAGTCATCAGGTGGCGATCAATATCGCTTCGCTGTTCTTCATGATCCCGCTCGGCTTGGCGATGGCGATTACGGTGCGGGTCGGCAATGCAGTGGGGCGTGGTGACGAGCGCGGCGTGCGCTATGCCGGGTTCTGCGGCATCGGCCTGACGCTGGTGACCCAGCTGTTCTCTGCCGGGCTGATGCTGGGGATGCCGCACTTCATCGCCACGCTGTATACCCACGACCCCAAGGTCATCGGGCTGGCGGCCCAACTGATTGTGCTGGCCGGGCTGTTCCAGTTTTCCGACGGCATCCAGGTCGCCTCGAACGGCGCGCTACGCGGCCTCAAGGACACCCGCGTGCCGATGGCGATCACTTTGTTCGCCTACTGGATCATCGGCATGCCGGTTGGGTGGTGGCTGGCGTTCCATCAGGGCATGGGTGCGCGCGGCATGTGGATGGGGCTGATCGCCGGCCTGTCAGTGGCGGCGATGATGTTGTTCATTCGGTTCTGGCGCAGCGCGTGGAAACAACGTTGGCGCCAGGCACACCTCGGCATGACCGCGCCGGCCTGACCGGCTACGCTTGACGCCATCACTTTGGAAGAGTTCGCATGATCCCACCACTGCCACCCCGCAAAAACGGTTTCCTGGTTTTTCTGCGCGGCATCAACATGGTCAGGTTGGTGATACTCAACCTGGTGTTCTTCACCGTGCTGTTCTTCGTGACGGTACTGATCGTCGGCGGGATGACCGGCACCCGGGTGGGCACAGTGCAGAACGACAGTGTGCTGGTGATCAGGCCGCAAGGGCAGCTGGTCGAGCAATACAGCATCGACCCGCTGCAACGAGCCGTGGACGGACTGTCCGGCAACGAACCGAAACAGGTGCAGCTGCGCGATCTGGTGGCGGCGATCGATGCGGCGGCAAAAGACCAGGCAATCACCCGCATCCTGCTGCTACCGGATGAATTGCAGAGCGGCGGCTTCGCCGCACTGCGCGAAGTTGGCGCGGCGCTGGATCGTTTCCGTGCAGCCGGCAAGCCGGTGATCGTCTGGGCGGCCAATCTCGATCAGGGTCAGTACTACCTTGCCGCACATGCCGATCGCGTGCTGCTCGATCCGCAGGGTGGCGTGATCATTACCGGACTGGCCAACTACCGGCTGTTCTACAAGGACCTGCTCGACAAGCTCGGCGTCGATGTGCACCTGTTCCGCGTCGGCCAGTTCAAGAGCGCGGCCGAGCCCTACATCCTCGAGCATGCTTCCACCGAGGCGAAGCAGGCGGACAGTTACTGGATGGGCGGTCTGTGGGATGAATACCTGGCCGAGGTCGCCACCTTGCGCAAGCTGGATCCGGCGACGCTGCGCACCGACATCGACAACCTGCCGGCAAATATCGCCAGCACCCAGGGCGACCTGGCGCAGCTGGCGCTGAACCAGCATCTGGTCGATGGCCTGGCTACCCGCGCCGATCTCATCACGATGCTGCGCAAGGAAGGCGTTCCCGCTGGCGACAAGGGCCACAGCTTCCGTCAGGTCAACCTCACGCGGTATGTCGCGAACCTGCCGGGCAATGGAAGTGCGTTCACGCCGGGCGTGGCGGTTTTGGTGGTCGAGGGCGAGATCGCCGGTGGCGAGAAGTCAGCCGGCTCGGTTGGCGGCGAATCCACAGCGGCCTTGATCCGCGCCGCGCGCGAAGACAGCAAGACGAAGGCGCTGGTGCTGCGGGTCAACTCCCCCGGTGGCGAAGTGTACGCAGCCGAGCAGATCCGACGCGAGGTGCAGCTCACCCGAGAGGCAGGCATTCCGGTCGTGGTATCGATGGGCGATGTGGCAGCCAGCGGCGGCTACTGGATCTCGATGAATGCCGACCGCATCTTCGCTGAGCCGAACACCATCACCGGCTCGATTGGCATCTTCGGCTTGTACTACACGATCCCCAATACGCTGGCCAAGTTCGGCGTGCAGAGTGACGGCGTGGGAACCGGGCCCATGGCCGGTGCGTTCGACATCACACGCCCGCTCGATCCGAATGTCGCCGTGGTGATCCAGGCCATCATCAACAAGGGTTACCACGACTTTGTCGGCAATGTGGCCAAGGCACGCGGTAAAAACTACGCGGCAGTCGACGCGATTGCCCAGGGTCGCGTGTGGACCGGCCAGCAGGCACTCGATCGCGGCCTGGTCGACCAGCTCGGAAGTTTGCGTGATGCGGTGTCCGATGCGGCCGGCCTGGCCAAGCTGGGCAAGGACTACCCGGTGCGTTATCAAGAGGTGCCGCTGGGAGGTTTCGAGCGTTTCCTGATTGGCCTCAATCAGAGCGCCAGCGTGCATGCGATGCAGTCCTGGGGTATACGCCTGCCGAACTGGTTTGCCCAGTTGTCCGCGCTGGCGCCGGAGCTTCAGTTGCTGCGCAATGCCAGAGCCGGAGTCCCGAACGTCTACGCCGATTGCCTGTGCAGCCCACGCTGAAGTAGGTTGGGGTGAGCGCAGCGATGCCCAACGTCCCCTTGGCGCCATGTTGGGCATCGCTGCGCTCACCCCAACCTACGGGGCGCTGCGCTCACCCAACCTACGCGACTTATTGTTGTGCCTGCTGCGCATCGATCTGCTTGCGCTGTTCCTCGGCTTGTTTGTCGACGACTTTCTGCACGTCCCTGGCGCGTTGCTCGTCTGCCTTCAGTGCGTCGAACGGAGTGGCGACCTGGGCCGGTTCGGCTCGGGGCTGCGGCGGTTTGCCGGAGCAGGCAGTGAGGGCAAGGACGCAGAGCAGGATCGGCAACGGTTTCATGGTGGTTCTCCCGCGTGTTGAAGTGTCGAGTGTCCTGCCAGACATCTGCACAGGCAAGAACCGTAGGCTGTCCGTCGTTCGAGCTATGCGTGCCGGAACGGACGTTTTAAGCTGCGCCGATGAACACACGCACCGATGCCTGGCAACTTGAAGGTCATACCGCCCTGATCACCGGTGCCAGCAAGGGCATCGGGTATGCGGTCGCACGCGAACTGGCCGGCCTCGGGGCCGACCTGCTGCTGGTAGCGCGCGACGAGGACTACCTCGAACAGATCCGGGTGGAGCTGACCGACGACTTTGCCGGCATCGAGGTCCTGGCGTTCGGTGCGGACCTGACCGAGGCCGAAGAGCGTCTGGCAGTGTTCGACTGGATCGCCGACCTGGGGGCGCCGGTGTCGCTGCTGATCAACAATGCCGGCGGCAACCAGCCGAAGGCCACGCTCGACTATCGCGAAGACGAATATCGCCTGGTGTTCGAGCAGAACCTGTTTTCGGCGTTCGAGATGTGTCGTCTGGCGCACCCGCAGCTGGTGCAGCATGCGAACGCGGCGATCGTGAACGTCGGTTCGGTGTCGGGTATCACCCATGTGCGCACCGGCTCGCCGTATGGCATGAGCAAGGCGGCGCTGCACCAGCTCACGCGCAATCTGGCGGCCGAATGGGCGGTGGACGGGATTCGCGTCAACGCAGTGGCGCCCTGGTACATCCGCACCCAGCGCTCGGAGCCGGCGCTGGCGGATCCCGAATATCTGGACGAAGTGCTCGATCACACGCCGCTGAGACGGATCGGTGAGCCGGAGGAAGTCGCAGCCGCGATTGCGTTCCTGTGCCTACCTGCGGCCAGCTACATCACTGGCCAGGTGCTGGCGGTGGATGGCGGGTTTCTGAATTACGGTTACTGAGGGCGTCAGGACGGTTCAGCGCGTCCCTCTGCCGCGCTCAGCAGACGCCATCGATCCGGCACCTATATAAGTAGTGGGATGGGCGATCCATCCTGTGATGATGTGGCTGCGGGCCGGGCTGCAGAATGCTCCGCCGCCCGGGTCACGAACGCATGCGCATCCCATCAAAACTCGGCGACGTGTTCCTCGGCGGCGAAACCCAAGGTCACGGCGCCTTCGCCCACGTTGACCATGCCGGTAATGCTCATGGGCGCTTCCATCAGCTCGACGCCGCATTCGTCACAGGCCGCACGCAGGCCGGCGTAGCCAGGCAGGCCTGACAGTACCGCCAGGTCGCCGCCATAGCTGACGCACATCATGGGCACCAGCAGGCCTGCGCGGACCCGTTGCGCGGCGTAACCGAACAGTGTCTCCGCGCCGTGGTCAAAGCCACGGACTTTCCCGACCGGACCGGTCTCACCCTGGTAGCAGCGCAACAGCGGTTTGATATCCAGCGCCGAGCCGAGCACGGCACTGAACAGGCTCACGCTGCGATCGTTCTTTTTCTTGGCGCGGGCGCGCAGATAGTAAAGATCACGCGGCAGCATGTAGCCATAGCTGTTGTTGGCGATGTAGGTGAGCCGCTCGCGGATGGCGGCCGGTGTCTCGTTCGCCTGGATCAGCCGGGTCGCCTCGAAGATCGCTGGCGCCGCGCCGGCAAAAATATTGCGCGTGTCGACCACCCGCATCATGAAGGGACCAGCCACACCCGCCTCTTCGCGCACCTTGCGGTAGTTCTTGAGGATCGCAAAGCTGGCGCGGTTGACGTGTTCGTTGATCGGGCTGCGCGTGGCGGTGATGGTCAGGCAGAACACACAGTCCTGCTCCAGTACCAGCCGCCCAAGAAAAAGATCCTGCACCTCTTCCACCGGGCACGGTTCGGTTTCCGCCGAATGGCTGCGGCTACCCAGCCTGCGGTCGATGAAGCGCTGGATCTCGGCCGGCTCGCGGTCGTCCATGAAGACTTCGCTGTCCACGCGCACGGTGATCGGCATCACCGCTATGTTGTGCTGCTGCAGGAATGCCTGCGACAGATCGCAAGCTGCATCGATAGCCAAGCCCATCCGCATCGCGTCTTCCCCCTCATGAATGGCAATTCAAACATATCATCATGCAGCTCGATGGTGGCGGCGTTTGCAAGTAGCGCGGAGGCGAGTTTGGCCCCGTTCGCAAAACTGGCGGCAGTGGTGGGTCGACGCATAAGATGGGGCGACATAACGGACATCTCGCTGGCGTGGCGTCGCCGGTAACGCGATTCGGAAATACGCAATGAAAAACAAGCAGGAGATCGTCTCCAATTGGCTGCCGCGCTATACGGGCACCGCGCTGGAGCAGTTTGGCAAATACATTCTTCTGACCAACTTCGGTCATTACGTAGAGTTATTCGCGCAGTGGCATGGGGTCGACGTGCAGGGCCGCGACCGACCGATGCCGAACGCCACCGCCGACGGCATCACCCTGATCAACTTCGGCATGGGCAGCCCCAACGCAGCCACCGTGATGGATCTGCTGAGCGCGATCGCGCCGGAGGCCGTGCTGTTTCTGGGCAAATGCGGCGGCGTCAAGAAGAAGAATCAGCTTGGCGACTTGATCCTGCCGATCGCAGCGATCCGCGGCGAAGGCACCAGCAACGACTACCTGCTGCCGGAGGTGCCGGCGTTGCCGGCGTTCCAGCTGCAGCGTGCGGTGTCCACCATGATTCGTGACCTGGGTCACGATTATTGGACCGGCACCGTCTACACCACCAATCGGCGCGTGTGGGAGCACGACGATACGTTCAAGGACTATCTGCGCCGCACCCGGTGTATGGCAGTGGACATGGAAACCGCCACCATCTTTGCCGCCGGCTTTGCCAATCGGATCCCCTGCGGTGCGTTATTGCTGGTGTCCGACCAGCCGATGATTCCGGAAGGGGTGAAGACCGAAGCGAGCGACGGCAGCGTCACGTCCAGGTTCGTCGAGGCGCATATCAAGATCGGTATCGAGGCGTTGAAGCTGGTGCGCCGCAATGGCCGCAGCGTGAAACACCTGCGCTTCGAGCAGGGCCCGGAAACCGAGTAACCCGCCCGTGCTGGCATCACGCTGGCTCGATTGAGGGGTGCGCCGCAAGGCGCCCGCATGCGCTTCCGTATGGACCAACGGACGACCTGAACCCCCGCCATACGCAACTTCTTTTCGTACAAAAATTGTTGACAATGTGTAAAGGAGGCGTGATAAAGAGCCGTGTAAATCATTGGCATGACGCGAAAGTCGCACCAGACATGGTGTCAGAACGCAACCTCGAGCCGCCGCTTGCTGACCAGCGCAAGTGTGTAACGTGTTCACGTAGCGTTATTTGCCTGTTAGTATCGACCCGGATCAGCAGATCTGGGGTCTGTAAGTTGATCGGTCTGGGTAAGGTCGGGCCAAGTGTGGGCTTTTGGGCAGAACGTTTTTTCTGACCCATTGATGATAATTAATCGGAGGGTGTTTTCATGAAACTTGGGGTCAAAAAACTTTCATCGGCAGTTCAGCTGGCGCTTTCGCTGGGTGCTGTCATCGCGGTGGGTGCCTCGAGCACCGCATTCGCTCAGGATCAGTCCGCACAGCCGCAGGGCAATACCAACCCTTCTGCTCCGCAAAAAGCGTCGACCTTGCAGACGGTTGTGGTTACCGGTTCGCACATTCGCCGCGTGGATCTGGAAACGGCCAGCCCGGTCGTCACCATCGATCGCGCCGCCATCCAGGCCAGCGGCAAGCTGACCCTGGGTGACCTGGTGCAGGATCTGCCAGCCGTCACCGGCGGCAACACCAACCCGCAGGTCAACAACTCCGGCGGTACCGGCGCCAGCAGCATTGGTCTGCGCGGCCTGGGCCCGAACCGCACCTTGATCCTGGTCGACGGTCATCGCGTCAACAACACCGATCCGAACTCGATCCCGGCTTCGATGATCGATCATATCGATGTGCTGACCACCGGCGCGTCCTCGGTCTACGGTTCCGACGCGGTCGGCGGCGTGGTCAACTTCATCCTGCGCAAGGATTATCAGGGCGCCGAGTTCTCGACGAACTTTGGTCAGTCCGATCATAACGACGGCGAGCAGCAGGGTTACAGCTTCACGTTTGGCCAGACGTCCGATAAGGGCAGCATCATGGGCGGCGTGGACTACAACAAGACCGACGGTATCGAGGCGGGCAATCGCAAGTTCTCCCGGAACTCCGTGTCGATCTACGGCACGAACGGAACCGGTCCGTCCGCACCGCAGCCGCCCACCGCGAACGTTGGCGGTTCCAGCTCGGCGCCGAACGGACATGTCCAGTTGAAGGGCAGCAACTTTGCCGCTGCCTTCCCGGGCTGCACAAGCGGCTATGTCGCGCACAACGCGGGTACAACCGATACGCTCTCCCCCGCTTCCTACCATTGCTTCCAGAACAATGGTCCGAACAGCGACAAATACAACTTCGCCACGGTCAACCTGATTCTGACGCCGCAGGAGCGCACCAATGCGTTCCTCATGGGCACCTACAACCTGACCGACCATGTCAGCGCGTATCTGGACCTGTATGTCGACAAGACCTCGTCCAACGCAGCTTTGGCCCCGGATCCTCTGACGACCCTCGGCGGTTTCCAGATCTCGCAGAACAACTACTACAACCCGTTCGGTGTGAACTACCAGAATGGCCAGAGCGCGTTCGGCGTGCGTCTGACCTCACTGGGCCTGCGCGAGCAGTTCTTCGGCCTCACCACCGGGCAGGTTCACACCGGCTTCAAGGGTGACTTCCCGATTGGCAACCAGACCTGGCAGTGGGATGTGGGCTTGGATTACGGCCATACCACCACGACCGAAACGACCACCGGCCTGGTGAATCTGAATATCCTGAATCAGGCTGCTGGTCCGTCGTTCAACAACGGTGGAACGGTCGTTTGCGGCACTCCAGCTGTGGGTGCCCAGAAGGCCAACATCATCGCCGGCTGCATTCCGTTCAACCCGTTCAACATCAACACCCCGCAGTCGATCGCCTCGCTGCAGGCGGCCGCCTCGCCGGGTCTCATTACGAGCCTGACGCAGGAGAAGGTCTGGCACGCTGACTTCAACGGCGGTGTGTTCGACTTGCCTGCCGGTACCGTCAATCTGGCGGTCGGCGCTGACTATCGTCAGGAATACGAAGACCAGAAGGTCGACGGCTTGCTGCAGATCAACCCGGTAACCGGCACCTGCACCTTGGGCAGCCAGTGCAGCTCCGCCCTGCAGGGTGGTTACAACGTCAAGGAAGTTTACGCCGAAGCGTTCTTCCCGATCCTCAATGACCTGCCGTTCGTCAAGTCGTTGAACGTCGACATCGGCGACCGTTACTCGAAGTTCAATTTGTTCGGCACCACCAACAACCTGAAATTCGCGATCGAATACAAGCCGTTCGACGACCTGCTGCTGCGTGGCACGATGGCCGAAGTGTTCCGCGCCCCGAACCTGGCGGAAGTCTTTGGTGCGCCGACCTCCTCGGCATACCGGATCTCCAGTGATCCCTGCACCGGCTACACCGGCACGCCAGTCAACCCGGCTTGCGTCAACGTCAAGACCGACGGCAGCTTTGTCAACACGCTGGTCACCCAGAACCTGCAGGGCAATGGCATTGTGTCCGGCGCCGAGTTTGCGGGCTTCCCGATCAAGCCGGAAAAGGGCAAGACGTTTGACTTCGGTGCGGTCTACAGTCCGTCCTGGGCCCCAGGTCTGTCCTCGACGATCGACTTCTGGCATCTGTACCTGAATAACGTCATCACCGTCGTCGGTGTTCAAAGCGAGCTGGATCTCTGCGCAGCTGGTGATACCACCTTCTGCAAATTCATTTCGCGCGAAACCAGCGGCGTCAATCAGGGCCAGCTCTCGACGCAAACCCTGCAGCCGACCGGCAACCTCGGTACCACCAGCACGGGTGGCGTCGATTTCTCGCTGAACTACAAGCTCCCCGAGTTCTCGTTCGGCAAGTTCAGCGTGGGCATGAACGCCACCTACCTGAAGTACTTCAACGAGCAAACGGCGCCAGGGTCGGCCTCCAACACCACGTACAACGACGCCGGGCATTTCATGCCGTTTGGCTCCGCACAGGCCGCGGCCTGCCCGGGTGCTTCCGGCAACTGCCTGTTCCCGCGTTGGAAGGGTCAGGGCTACGTGAACTGGCAGCTGGGTAACTGGGACGCTTCGTGGCGCCTGCGTTACATCGGTCGCTTCCAGATGGGTTCGGCAAATCCGACGCAGGATGTGCTCCCGTACGGAACCTGCTCTTACGATGGTCAGCCGAACCCGGCTGGCGGAACCTACCAATGCACGATCAGGGGCGCAGAGTTGAAGTACGGTGCGACCGTCTACAACGACGTTTCGCTGGGCTACAACATCGAACCGTTGAATACGCGCGTGGAGTTCGGCGTCAACAACCTGTTCGACAAGCAGCCGCCGCTGCTGTACGCGAACAACACGTTGAACGCGAACACCGATCCGAGCGACTTCGACCTGATTGGCCGCTTCTTCTTCGGTCGGGTTACGGTCAAGTTCTAAGCTTGGTTTGATGGTTTAACCTTGAGGGGCCGCGCAAGATGATTGCGCGGCCCCGTTTTTTTATGGCATGACAACAATGCAATTCGAAAATATTAAAGCTGCAATCGAGTCGGGCGATCTGACGGCTGCCGAAAGCCTGTGCCGGCAGCAATTGCTGGTCCAGCCGAATGATGAAGATTTGATGTCGATGCTGGCTATAAGCCTGCATCTCCAGCAGCGGGTAAGCGAGGCCATTGCAGCGTACGCGCGCCTGACCGAGCTGTTTCCGGACAACGGCGTGTACTGGGCGAACTTTGCAACGGCCTTGCGCAGTGGAGGTTTTCGGAAAGAAGCTGAAGAGAACTACCAGACATCAATCCGGTTGGATCCGCATAATCCGGTGCCGCGCGTCGATCTGGGACTCATGATGATCGAGCGCAAGGATTACCTTGGCGCACGCGAGATGTTGCTGGACGCGTTCGATCTTGACCGGCAGCTACCGCTCTCACGAGTGCATGGCGCCCGAGCCTGCTGCCTGTGCCAGGATTTCAATGGTGCCCAGGATCTGCTCCGGCCGTGGCGACAGTGGCTGCCATTGCGCGACGACGCTATGCAATCGGAGTTGGCCAAGCTATTGATACTGTTGACCGACATCAGCAGTGCGCAGGTGTTGCTTGAAGACCTGGTGCAACGGGACGGCTTCAATTTCGAGGCAAAGTTCATGCTCGCCGGAGTCTACGAAAGAATGAACCGTCTGACGGAAGCCGATGCGCTGGTGCAGTCGGTTGCCGTGCGTGGCGATGCGCTTGGCGTGCCCGAAAGACAGGAGGTGGACCACCTGTTTGCCAAACTAGCTTTGCGCAAAGGTGACCTGGTCACCGCGCGGTCGTTGCTTGAACGGTCGGGGCCGCGTCACGCCAATGACATAGCCCACTTTTTCGAGCTTGCCGAGACATACGACAAGTCGGGGGAGCAGGAGCTCGCCATGCAGGCGCTGCGCACGACACATGCGATCCAGGTTGAGGAGCTGAAAATTTCCTCGCCGGACCACTTCACACCCGACGCATTGGCGCTCCCTGCAGCGGTTCCACGCGTATCGCCGGAAGCCTATCGGCGTTGGCCGCAGGTTGTGGCGCCGGACGCCCGAAATTCGCCGGTTTTCATTGTCGGCTTTCCACGCTCAGGCACCACCTTGCTGGAGCAGATGCTGGATGCGCATCCGGCCCTGCAGTCGATGGATGAGAATCCGTTTTTCAACAGACTCGCCGACAAGCTTCGTCAGCACGATCCCCGCATTTTGCAGGATTTAAGCGTACTGCAACAACGAGATTGCGATGAACTGCGCAAGCTCTATCTGAAGATGGTGTGCGAAACGATCGAGCGACGCTGGGACGCGCAAGTCGTCGACAAGAACCCGCTGAACATGTTGTGGCTGCCGATGATCCACCGCCTGTTTCCGGAAGCGAAATTTATCTTCGCGTTGCGTCACCCTTGCGATGTCATCCTCAGCTGCTACATGCAGAATTTCCGCGCCAGCATCCTGGGCGCGGCGGCCGAAAGCATCCCGCGACTGGCCGCCGCTTATGTACAGGCCGTTGAGCATTGGCTGCAGGATGAGCAGACCTTTCAGCCCAACGTCCTGGTTTCACGGTATGAGGATCTGGTGACGGATTTTCCGCCACAGACTCGGCGCATCGCCCAATTCCTTGAGTTGGAGGACGCCACGCCCATGTTGAAATTCGACCAACATGCGCGCAACAAGGAATATATCGCGACGCCAAGCTATTCGCAGGTGATTGTGCCGGTGAATAAAAAGGGAATGAATCGCTGGCTGCGCTATAGAAAGGAATTCGAGCCGGCGTGGCCGATCCTGCAACCGGTACTTCGTCACTGGGGCTATCCAACCGAACTTGGCGATTGATCGGGTCCAGCTTGCTACACTGGCAATTAGAGGGGCGAAGCCCGCCCCTCGATTGACATGACGGCAGGTTGGGTATCGTCGCCGTCGATAGGTGTGACCCTTCTGCAACGACTAGAAAATCACTATGAGCAATGAGCGTCTCTGGAACCGGGCCCAGCGTTACCTGGCCGATGGCCAGCCGGTTGCCGCGCGTTTCGCCCTCGAAAACTTGTTGCAACGTGATCCTGCGCACGCCGAGGCACACCTGATTCTTGGCAACATCGCCTGGAGTGACGGTCGGTTGCTCGATGCTGTTCACCATGCATCGAACGCGGCACTCAATCTTCCAGACGACGCAACGTTCATCAGCGACGCGGCCGAACTGCTGTTGCTGCTGGGCGAAAACGTCGCGGCGCGTACCTGTCTTGAGCATGCGCTCCTGGCGCATACGGAAGATGGCACTCTACTGGTTCGTCTTGCTTCGCTCCGCAGGATGCTTGGGGAGCATTCGGAGTCGCTGGCAGCACTGGATCGAGCGGGCGCCGCGGGCATTGACGATGCGGAATTTCACTATCAGCGGGGTGTGGAACTGGCCTTCAATGGGCGTCTGCAGGAAGCACAGAGTGAACATGAGCAATCCTTGCGGATCAATCCGACTTACGGTCGCCCGGCACTGGCTCTGACGCGATTCCGCAAGCAGACACCCGAATCGAACCATCTCGATCTTCTTGCCGAGCGAATCCGCAACGTTGCGCCTGGAACCGAGGACCATGTCGCCCTCGAGTTTGCCCGTTACAAGGGACTCGAGGATATGGGCCGCTACGATGATGCCTGGTCGGCGCTCGCACGCGGCAATGCGCTCATGTATGCCCGCAAGGAAGTTGATTCAAAGTATGCGTGGGATCTGCTTGAAGGTCTGATCAAGCGTTGTACACCCCAGTTTCTGCAGCCGCACGGAACCCATTTCGAAGGGCCGCAGCCGATTTTCATCTTCGGGATGCCACGCTCCGGCACCACCTTACTTGATCGAATACTGAGCAACCACTCACAGGTGGCATCTTCCGGTGAACTTGAAGACTTCGGACTCCAGTTGCGGCGAGCGGCCAACCACAGGATCACTCTGGACGAGCAGGTCTTGCAGCAATTGCCGGATCTCGACTACGTAGGCATTGGCCAAGGTTACCTTGCACAGACCCAATGGCGCGCGCCGGGAGTAAGGTTCTTCGTCGACAAGCTGCCGCGGAACTGGATGGTCGCAGGGCTGATCCGTCGTGCCTTGCCACAGGCACGCATCCTGAATCTGGTGCGCGAGCCTATGGATGTGTGCTTTTCCAATTTCCGTGCGCATCTGGGCAACGGATTCGCCTACAGTTACGACATTGATGCGCTGGCTGCGCACTATCTGCAGTACCGTCGTGTGCTCGCGCATTGGCAAAGCGCCATGCCGGGGCAGATTCTGGACGTGGTGTATGGCGACCTGGTTCGCCAACCCGAAGATGTGGCACGAAAGGTATTCGCTTTCTGCGGCCTCGACTGGGAACCCGGTTGCGTGGATCTCACCCGCAACAAATCGACGGTCGCCACACTCAGCATGGTGCAGGTGCGCGAGCCAATCCACACTCGCTCCTTTGAAGAATGGCGGCCGTACGAGCAGCACCTGACGAAGCTGCGCGAAACGATCTCCGGCTGACTTCGCAGCGACGGTGCCATCGCGCCTGCGTGGGGCTCGAGCAACCGAGCTAACAATGTCTGCGGCCTCCCTCCGCAGATCGAGCAGGGGGGCGTACCGGGGCGAACTCGCGGGGTCCTGACGCAGGGGTTGGTGAGCCTGGCTTGCGCTGGGCGACCGGATCTCCCGTTTGGTTTCATGAAATGGCATGCATGCCGGTTCGAACGGCGGGTCGCAGAAATCCGGCACGTGCGATTCGAGCCGGTGTGGCCGACGTTGCTGTCCAAGCTTCGTCACTGAGGCTGTCCGACCAAGCTAGGCGATTGATGGGGCGCAGCTTGCTGCAACGGAGTTATTGCGGTGTAGTCACGGCCTCGATTGCGTAATATGGCGACAGGCAGGCTATCGCCATCGTCGACAGGTGTGACCCTTCTTTAACGATAAGAAGTCACTATGAGCAATGAGCGTCTCTGGAACCGGGCTCAGCGTTACCTGGCCGATGGCCAGGCGGTTGCCGCGCGTGTCGCCCTTGAAAGCTTTCTGCAACACGATCCCACGCACGCTGAGGCGCATCTGATTCTCGCCAATATTGCCTGGAAGGACTACCGCTTGCGGGATGCCACTCACCATGCAACGTGCGCGGCGCGGGAGCTTCCCGACGATGCCATGTTGATCAGCAATGTGGCCGATATGCTGCATAAGGTTGGCGAAATCCTAGCCGCGCGCGTTTGTATGGAGCGGGCGGCGGCGGATACGCGGGATGGCGCTGTCCTGATGCGTCTGGCCGAACTGCGCGGCATGCTTGGGGAGCATCCGCAGTCGTTGGCCTTGCTGGACCGCGCGGGTGCCGCGGGCATTGGCGACTCGGATTATCACTATCAGCGAGCTCTGGAATTGACGTTCAACGGACGTCTGCAGGAGGCGAGGACTGAACATGAGACTTCCTTGCGGATCGATCCCCGCAATGGCCGGGCAGTGCTGGCGCTGGCGCGCATGCGCAAAGAGGTGGCCCAACCGGAACGGCTCGAGCTACTTGCCGAAAGCATTCGCAACGTTGCACCGGGATCGGTAAACCACGCGTCTCTCGAGTTCGCCATGTACGAAGAACTCGAGCGTAGCGGTCGCTACGAGGAGGCCTGGCCTGCGCTCGTGCGCGGCAATGCGTTGATGTACGCACGCAAGGAAGTCGATTCAAAGTACGCATGGAATTTGTTCGAAGGCCTGATCGAACGTTGCACACCCCAGTTCCTGCAACCGCATGGCACACATTTCGATGGGCCGCAGCCGATTTTCATCATAGGCATGCCACGTTCCGGCACCACCTTGCTTGATCGAATACTGAGCAACCATTCACAGGTGACTTCTGCCGGTGAGCTCGATGACTTTGGTCGTCAGTTGCGGCGAGTGGCCGACCATCGGGTGACGCTGGACGAGACGATCCTGCAGCGACTGCCCGACCTCGACTATGCCGACATCGGTCGAGGCTATCTTGCGCAGACCCAGTGGCGGGCACCGGATACAAAGTTCTTCATCGACAAGCTGCCAAGGAACTGGATGATTGCAGGGATCATGCGCCGCGCATTGCCGCAGGCGCGCATCCTGAATCTGGTGCGCGAGCCGATGGATGTCTGTTTCTCCAACTATCGAGCGCTGTTGGGCGACTCATTTCCCTACAGTTATGACCTGGATGCCCTGGCGCAGCACTATCTGCAATACCGTCGCGTGCTTGCGCATTGGCACAGCGCCATGCCGGGGCAGATTCTGGATGTGGACTATGGCGACCTGGTTCGTCAACCCGAGGAGACGGCGCGCAAAGTGTTTGCGTTCTGCGGACTGGAGTGGGAACCCGGATGTGTGGACCTCACCCGCAACAAATCAGTGGTCGCCACGCTCAGCATGGTGCAGGTGCGCGAGCCGATTCACACCCGTTCCTTTGAAGAATGGCGGCCGTACGCGCAGCATCTGACGAACCTGCGCGAGGCGGTTTCCGGCTGACAGGGCACGGTGCATTCGCCCCTCCGTCGGGCGCTGGCGAAGCCGAGCGGTTCAGTCGCTGGGTCCGATACCCAAGGCCTCCCGTAACGGATCGAGCAGCGCGCCATAGCGCGGCGCGCTCGCGGTGTCCTGACGCAGCGGTTCGCGAACCTGGGTCGCGCTGGGCGAGCGGATCTCCCGCTCGGTTTCGTGAAACTGCAAGCACGCTGGCTCGAACGGCAGGTCGCAGAATTCCAGTAGATGGCGAATCTGGACTTCCGGATCGGCAAGCAGGTCTTCGTAGTTGTGCTCGAAGACACGTGATGGGTTCAGGTCGGTCCAGAGACGTACGCTACGATCGAAATCGCGCCAGAAGCTAGCCAGATCACTGAACGTGCGCGAGTACTCGTTGTTCGCCAGATGCTGGCGATAGCAGGAAAAGCAGGTTTCCAGCGGATCACGGCGACAACAGATGATGCGCGCCGCCGGCAGCATGGCTCTTATGGCACCGATGTACATCCAGTTGTTCGGCAATTTGTCGATGAAGACCGGGCGCTGTCGCCGCCAATGCGCCGTGCGCTCCAGATAGCGCCGGCCCAGTCGTTCCCAGTCCGCCGGCTGCATCGCGCTGACCCATTGGGGGAAGGGTTTGCCCCGACGCCGCGATTCTTCCGCCAGTACCAGTGGAAGATCGGGCAGCTCACCGGCGCCTTCGACTGACGAATGCGAAGCGAGAATCTGCTCCACCAGGGTCGAGCCGGACCGGGGCAGGCTGACGATGAAGATTACCTCGTCGCCGAGTGCTTCCGCAGCGTCAGCCGGGGGTGGCGCGAAAGCCTGATTTACCGCGCTGATTCCCGTGGAGAATGCGGCGGCATTCCACTGCTGTCGCCGCCGCGCCACGGTATTGGCCTGGGCAAGTGCGGCGAGCGAGTCGGCGTAACGGCCGTTGTCGTCCAGCGCCTTGGCCAGCGCGAAACCCATGGCGATCAGATCGTCATCGCTCGCCCGCGGCTGTTGCATCGCCGCCTGCATGCGTTCGATATCGTCATCGGCAAAACGCGTGGTCTTGAGATCGGCGAGACCCCACCATGCCATGCCGGCCCACGGTTGCTCCGCGAGCACCTTGCGATACTCCGCTGCGGCTTCCTCGGTATGACCGCGGGTTCGCAGCATATCGCCCAGCAAGGCCCGTGCGGCCACGTGATCCGGCGCCAGGGCAACCGCGTGCTGCAGGGCGGCCACCGCTTCGTCGTTGCGTACACAGCGGGTCAGCATGACGCCCAGGTTGTACCAGGCGATTGCTATATCGGGTTGCAGTTCGCAACAACGACGCAGCGAGGCAATCGCGGCATCAAAGTCGCCGACGCTACCCAGCAGGGTGCCCATGGTGTTGTGGTAGATCGGGTCTTGCGGCCGTTGCGACAATGCCTGCCGCATCGCGTTGAGGGCCTGTTGGGGCCGGCCACGCAGGCTGTGGATGCCAGCCTGCATGCGCAAGACTTCGGGGTGCTGCGGATCGGAGACGGTAGCGTTGGCAAGGTGACGTTCGGCTTCGTCCACCCGGCCGGCTTCGAGTGCTTCGCCCGCGACCATGATGTGGGTGCGGGTGGCAGGGCTCAATCCCTGTAGGCGAGGAGTCATTTCTACCCTTTCGGTGTCAGGTGGTCTGCGACGCGCAGGCTGCGGCAATGTAGCGCGGCGCAAACTTTAATTCGAGGCGACTCGCTGCCCACCAAGGAAATCGAATGCGCCACCGCGTATTATGCCGGCTAGTTCAGCCCGCTGTGGTGGCCATCGAGGATCCCACAGTCCATCCGACAGTGAAACCAGCAATGAAGAATGAGCAACAGCAGTCCCCGGCAGAATTTCGCGAGAAGGCCCGTTTGGGCTTGCGTCAAGGGGACCAGGCGCTTGCGGAGCGGTCTTATGAGCGTCTGCTGGAGACCGATCCGGACGATCTGGAGGCGCTGCAGCAACTGGCCAGCATCAGCCTCGCCCGCGCCGAGGCCAGTCGGGCGATCGAGTTGTTGACGAGAGCGCATCAGGCGTCTCCAGAGGAGCCATTCACGCTGCACCAACTGGCCCTGGCGCGGATGACCGATGGTGATATGCAGGGAGCGGTCAACGATTTGCGCCGTGGGCTGGAACTGAAGCCAGATATGTTTCTGGCGCGCTTGCGGCTGGGGGCTTTGCTGGATGAGCTGGGGCAAACCCATGAAGCCCTTGTCGCCACTTTCAACGCCCTCAATACGGCGCAGGCGAAAGGACGCTGGCTCAATGATGAGACGACGGCGCCAGAGTTACGGGATGCCGTAAAGCGAGCTACTCAATTCGTTCTCGCAGGACGTCGCAGCCTCTTCAACGACATTCTAGAGCCGTTGCGGCAACGCTACGGCGCCTCTGAACTGGTGCGGGTGGAACAATGCCTCGCCATCTATCTAGGCGAGCAAAAAGCCACGTTGCCCGATTCACGGCAGCAGCCAAAATTTCTGTATTTCCCGGGAGTGCCGAGCCAGCCGTATTACCCGCGCGAACGCTTTCCGTGGCAGGCGGAGCTGGAGGCCCATACCGCCGCGATCCGGGAGGAACTACTCAGTGTGCTGTTGCAGCCGCAGGACTTCGAGCCATTCCTGCAGACCGATTCGCCGCAGGACACGGCTGACCTGCTGCGATCTTCCAGTGCCCAGCAGGCTGCCTGGGACGCGTATTTCTTCTACCGTCATGGCGAACGGTATGACGCGCACGCCGCGCGCTGCCCGCAAACCGCAGCGCTGCTCGATGCGCTGCCGCTCGCACGCGTGCGCGAGCACTCGCCGGAAACGCTGTACTCGGTGCTGCGCCCGGGTACCCATATTCTCCCGCATCGTGGTGTCACCAATACCCGACTGGTCACGCACCTGCCGCTCATCGTGCCGTCCGACTGTGCCTTGCGCGTCGGCGGGGAAGTCCACGAGTGGAAAGAAGGGCGTTGCGTCACCTTTGATGACACGTACACGCATGAGGCATGGAACAACAGCGCCGAGACCCGCGTGGTGCTGATCCTCGATACCTGGAATCCCGACCTCAGCGAGGCCGAGCGAGCGGCGGTGGCCGATCTGGTCGGTGCGATCGGCGACTTCAATCGCGCTAGTGAAGTGCCGGTGCCGAAAGGGTAGTCGCCCGGGGATCTCTAATTTGGCGCGGCTCTGATTTAAGGGGGGCCGACGCAATAGTTCAAGCCAAAAGGAGAGCCCGCAAGGGCTCTCCTTTTCATTACGGCATCGCTAATTGATTTAGAACTTCTGGTTGTACGAAACATAGAAGTAGCGATCTATGGGCAGCGTCGGATCAACCTTCGCCGTACTACTGTCGTCCACCGAGTAGGTGATCGTCGGACTCTTGTCGAAGACGTTCTTGACGCCAAACGTGAAGGTGCCCTTCCATGGAAACGCATAACGAATCTGCGCGTCGTCGTATACGCTGGCACCCTTACGGTTGGCACCTACGCCGGACCAGTTTTTGGCTGCATAGTTCGGCTGATTACATTCCACAGCCGGCTCAGCCGGCGTACCCCCTTGAGCCGGCACATACTGGGACCAACACGTGTCGCGGAAAGCGCCGTAGTAGCGCATGGCCCATGTCGCGCCCCAGTTGCCATTGTTCCACTCCAGACCAAGGTTTGCGCGAATGCGCGGCGTATTGTAATGGCCCACAGAGCCAACGACTTGCGAAGTAGAGGTGGCTTGGCCGTCGTAGGACGCCAGATAGTTCGCATCCAGGCCTAGAGCGAGTTTGCCGAAGCTGAACTCTGGTAGGCGGTAATGCGCGCCGAAATCATAGCCAGAGGTACTTAGTGAGCCCTCGTTGAGGTTGCCTCGATACAGGTTGATCACCTGGTGGGTTACCGGGTCGCGCTGGAACGCCTTGCAGAAGTCCTGAATATTGAGGACATAGCAGTTATCCAGAACAGTGGTTGCGCTTATGCCTGTGATTGCGTTGGTGATTTTGATGTCATACCAGTCCACCGAAACATCAAGGCCAGTGGCCCAGGCTGGGCTGTAGACGAGGCCAGCCGTGCGCGTAGTGCTGGTTTCCGGCTTCAGATAAGCATTGCCTGCGCCCGCAATAAACGGCGTGCTGCCTTGCGTACTGGGAGCGCTGACTGGCTTGCCATTGATATCCGTCTGGCGGAAGCCAGAGCCGGCACCTGCTGCCGTACATGCAGCTGCTACTTTTGGATCAGTTGCTGCGCCGCCAAATTTCCGGTCGCACGAATCGGTGTAGTAGTCGAATGTCTGCGTGCCGCCGCCGAACACATCGCTCAATGTCGGTGCACGGAAGCCCTGAGCATACGTGCCACGGATCAATAGATCGTCAATCGGCTTCCATGTAAGGCTGTACTTGCTGTTCACGGTGCTACCGAAGCTGCTGTAGTCCGAGTAGCGACTGGAAATATCCAGCGCAAGCTGTTTCGCGCCGGTAAGATCCTTTAGTAGCGGCACATTGAGCTCAGCGTAGAACTCATTGATGCTGTAGTTCGCGGTAGTGGGCTGAACTGCTGGAACGGTGGAGTAGCCCGAGCTGATCATCGAATCCGGACGGTCGTAGCCTGACAGCTGGCGATAATCGTAGCCTGCCGCAAGCGCCACTTCACCGGCGGGTAGATCAAACAAGCCACCGGTGACATTCGCGAAGTATTCGCGACTCTGGCTCTGCAGTTTTTCCAACCCCGTCATCATGACGTAGTTGATCATTGCCGGCGTAGAGGCACTCGGGCCGCCAAGGACATTGAACGGCACACATTGATTGAGCCCAATCGGCTTGGCTGCCGTGCCGCACTGAACCAAACCACTACTGTTCAAGAACGATGGGCCGAGTGCGCTCTGCAAGCTCAACAGATTGAGGTTGCCTGTTTCGGTTTCGACAGCATCGTACTGGTCGAAGTTGAAGCCAGCATCCCAGTTCCAGTTACGCGTACCCAGCGTGAGTGCTCCCTCGAGATCGGCGTCCCAGTGATAGGACTTCACGTCCATGTCGGTTCCACGGGGCACTTCCACCATGCGGCGGTAGAAGAACAAATCATTGCCCGGGGTCGGGTTGTAGTAGCTCTGGCCGCTGAGGTAAGTGGGAAAGCTTGGCTGACTGCGGCTATTGAGCGGATAGCCCGCGATTTGGCGATTATTGTCACGCTCCGAATACATGGCATTCGTCTTGAACGTAACGTAGTCATTGAACGTGTGGCTCGCCGAAGTGAAGATCGACTTCATCTCGTTCGACGGCGCCCAGTTCATCTGGTGAGCGCCATTGTAATAATCGGTGGCCGGGTTGCTGCCCGCATGATAATTCGCGAGATTACGCGAGTCCTGACCCACGCCCTGGCCATTCCAAGTGCCTGTGTGGTTCAACGTATAAGTAGAACCAGTGGCAGCGCCCGTCATCGGATTGACACTGCGGAACCGGCCCCAAGGGCCCGTGGCGCTCAGTCCATCCTCGGCGTGGTTCGGACCATAGGTGTATGCAGTTATATCGCGGCTTTTCGCCCAGGTGGCATCTTCGTGAGTGTAGTTTGCGCTGAACATGACTGACGTCTTGTCAGAGGTCGAGCCCACGGTGAACGAATAGGCTTGTTGTGTGCCATCACGTTTCTCGTTTTCGCCGACATAGGCCGAAGCCTCGGCGCCGCTATAGCTATTTTTCAGGATGATGTTGATCACACCCGCGATGGCATCGGAGCCATAGATCGACGAGGCGCCATCTTTGAGGACGTCAATGCGTTCGATCAGGGCGGACGGAATCGTCGACATGTCGGTGTAACCGTCCATGCTGCTGGTCCAGCGTTTGCCGTTGACCAGCACCAACGTTCGGTTTGCACCTAGGTTGCGCATATTGGCGTACTGACCACCCTGTTCGGAGTTTGAATTCAGCACGGCCGCTTTGCTAAAGGCAGGTTCGCCGACTTCGGTGAGGCTCTGCAGGATGTCACCCACATTGACCAACCCAGTCTTCTTGATGTCCGCTTGGGTCATGGTGAAGACCGGCTGTGCGGTGGCCACGTCAACGCTGCGAATGCGCGAGCCCGTCACGACGACGGTTTCAAGACTCTTGGCGGGTTTGGAACTGGCGTCCTTGTTGCTCGAGGCATCTTGGGCGAAGGCTGTGTCGGAGGTGATGAGGACGCCCATAGCCAGGGCCACGCGCACGGCGATCACCAACTTGCCTTGTTCAAACGATTTCATACTGTGTTCCCCTACATCCGTGTTGACGAAAGAACTTGAAAGCGGAGCGCGCGATCACGGGTAACGAAGAGTCAATAAGCCCTCGCCACGCCGGTCCCGCATGCAAGATGTGCAGAAAATTTGACGAATCGGCCGCAGGGTGAGGCGAAATAAATAACGATTCGTCAACAAGTTCTTGCGATTTGGATGATGTTTTCTCAGCCGAGAAATTCCTGCCATCCAAGGACCTTAAGCACGCGGGCCTTCGCCCAGCGCCGTTGTACGTGCGCCCCTACATGGCAGCAAAGCGCATGTTGCCGAGGCGTTTTTCCAGTCCTTGGAAGGAACCAGAGTGGCGCTGTTTAGGATCGATGACGGGCTGGTCAGATGCGCTCCAGCGGTTGGGCTTGCCACGCCTTAAAAAACTCAGGTGCGCACTCCGAGATCTGGCCGAAGCGGCCAACCGTTTCAACCGCCGTTTTCGCTTGCCCAAGTTCGTGCCACGACTGTTGCGCGCCATGCCGGCCCGCACGCCTTCTCCTGAGCCACTTCTGTGTCAGGCCACTAACTTTGCCAGCCGAAGACCAGCATCAATCAGGTCCGGGCGGGATTGGGCGCGATTGTGGCTGACATAAAAAAGGCGCCCTCAGCAGGCGCCTTTTTCTTCAGACAAGATGCTGTGCTCAGTATTGCGGCACGCTCGAATCCACTTCGCGCGACCAAGCGTCCATGCCGCCTTCCACGTTGTATACGTCGCTGAATCCGTGGGCGGCGAAGCGTTCGGCCATGCCGCGGCTGGAGACGCCGTGGTGGCAGATGAAGGCGAGCGGGGTGTCTTTTGGAAGTGCGGCGAGGCTTTCGTAGCCTTCGTCTTCCAGCACGCGTGCCTGTGACAGCGGTGCCGCCAGGGCGCGGGCCTGGGCTGGGCGTACGTCGATCAGGGTGATGTTGCCGGCGGCCAGGCGTGCCTTGAGCTCTTGCACGCTGAGGGATTTGATCTCCTGCGCGCCGGGGAATTTCAGGCTCAGGCCTTCGCCCTGCACGGTGGAAACCCAGTCGATCACGATGCCCTTGGCGCGCTGGGCGCTGGCCGGATCGAAATGGACTTCCAGACCGTTCGCATGCGCCACGATGTCGTGCTCGCCTGCCGGCGCGAGCTGGAAGCCGGCGCTGTGGTCGGGGCCGATCTCCAGATGCAGTGCCACGCCTTGCGCATTCGCGGTGCCTTGGCGGATCGCCTCGGCAGCGGCGTCGGTGATGGTGATCACCGGCGGCGTGCGATCCGGCGCGCTGACCCCAAACAGCTGGTGCAGTTCGCCGCTGGTGTACAGCTGGCGGATGATGTCGGAGCCACCAACCAGTTCGCCCTCCACGTACAGCTGCGGAATCGTCGGCCATTCGCCGTAGGCCTTGATACCTTCGCGGATTTCCGGATCTTCCAGCACGTTGACGGTGTGATAGTTGGGCAGCAGCTCGTTGAGCATGTTGGTCGCGGCGGCGGAGAAGCCGCACATCGGCTGCTGGCGGTCACCCTTCATGAACAGCACCACGCGGTGATCCTTGAGCATGGTTTCGATACGTGTGCGGGTGGTGGGGTCGAGGGACATGTGGGGGTTCCGTGGATCGGGTGAGAGACTGCGCATGATACCGCGCGGGATGTTCAGGGCTGTATGTGGGGCTGGTTGACTGAAAAACTACCAGTCGTCACCTATGAACGATGGTCAGCGTTGAATCTCGGTGTGGCCGGCGTTTGGCTCCCTCCCCTGCTTGCAGGGGAGGGTTGGGGTGGGGTAAAGCTCTTGCCTTGGACGTGCTGAAGAGCACCCCCTCCCGGCCTCCCCCTGCAAGCAGGGGAGGATGCATGCCCGCCAATCCTGAATTGATCGCCGAGACATACGCATGAAAACCTCCCTCACCGGCCGTACGGCCCTGGTCACCGGCGCATCCAGCGGCCTGGGTGTTGCTTTTGCACGCGACTTGGCCCACCGCGGCTGCGCGCTGGTTCTGGTCGCGCGCAGCGAGGCGCCGATGCAACAGCTGGCGACCGAGCTGCGTGCCGGCGGCGCGACGGTGCACGTGCGCCCGGCTGATCTGTCCGAAGCGGCGGCGCGCGAGGCATTGGTGAAGGGCCTCGCTAGCGAGGGTATCGCGATCGATGTGCTGATCAACAATGCAGGCTTCGGCGTGTTCGGTGCCTTTGCCGATACCGACTGGTCGCGACTGGACGCCCTGCTGGCGGTGGACGTAGTGGCGCTGACTCATCTGACCCGGTTGTTCGTGCCGGGCATGCGCGACCGTCGCTTCGGCCATGTGCTGCAGGTGGCTTCCACCGGCGCGTTCCAGCCCACACCGACTTACGCGGTTTATTCGGCGGCGAAAACCTACGTGCTGGAATTTTCCTACGCGCTCGATGCCGAGCTGCGCGGCAGCGGTGTGCGCTGCACCGTGGTCTCGCCGGGCGTTACCGCCACACGCTTTCTGGAAGTTTCCGGCCAGCGTGCCACCTGGTATCAGCGAGTGACCCGGATGGAGGCTCCAGGCGTGGCGCGAATAGGCATCGACGCCATGCTCGTTGGCCGAACCGGTGTCATCACCGGAATCGTCAATGCGTTGATGGCCCACACGACCCGGATGATGCCGAGGCGTGTTTCGGCACGGGTGGCCGGCTGGCTGATGCGCAACTGAGCCCAACGCCTCCGGGCAGGTTGCCCGAGACGTTTGACCGGGCAGGCTCATGCCGCCGGACGCAACTCGGCCAGGTCGCGTTGTCGGCAGGCCAGCGGCGCCATCGCCAACGCCGCGGCGGGAGAGGGCAATACCAGCTCGCGGCTGGCGCGTCCCAGCGCGGCGGGTTGTTCGCTCCAGTGGATCAACTCCATGGCGCCGGTGTGATCCTCGATCAAGGCCGTGCAATGCTCCACCCAGTCGCCGTCGTTGAGATACAGCACGCCGTCGATCTCGCGCAGGTGGCCGAAGTGGATGTGTCCGCAGATATGGCCATCGAATCCACGTTCGCGGGCATCGCTGGCCACGCGTTGTTCATAGGCGCGGATATACGCCAGCGCCTTGCCGATATGCGACTTCACGATGATCGACAGCGGCAGATAAGGGAGTGCCATGCGTTGGCGCACCGCATGTACCCGACGGTTGCTCCAGCAGATGAACCGATGCAGTGCCTCGCCCAGCAGCAGAATCCAGCTGCGGCCGATGTGTTCGGAATCGAATTCGTCGCCGTGGCTTACGTGGTAACGGCGACCATCGATGCCGTCATGCACGGCGTCCAGCGCAATCCGTACACCGGCAAAATCCTGTCCTGCGAACGCTCGCATTGGCGCGTCGTGGTTGCCCGGGATATAGGTCACTTCGACGCCACGACGTGCCATCGCCAGCACCTCGGCGATGACCGCGCCGTGGTCGGCATGCCACCACGCGCGCTTGGCCAGCGCCTCCAGGTCGATGATATCGCCGACCAGGTAGAGCTTTTCGCAGCGCAGTTGACGCAGGAAGTCGAGCAGGTAGGCTGCCTTGCAGTCAGGCGTGCCAAGGTGCACGTCCGATATAAACGCGCTGCGGCAATAGAAGGTCGCCATGGCAGGGATCTCCGGTGGGTGCCGGGATGCCAGTCTGCTCGGGTTGCGTCACCGTGCGATGGCGAACAGGTTGCAGCTTTGTTGCCGCGACGCAGGGATCACAGTACTTGGGCGAGGGTGCCTGCGATCTTCCGCAAGCTCAGGCAACCCCCTCCCAACCTCTCCCTGCAATGCAGGGGAAGGAGCGAATAGCACCTCAACTACGGTGTTGAACGCAGCACTGCGTTGACCACCGGCACGATCGCCTCCGTCCACAGCGTGTACTGCTCGGCGGAAGGGTGCAGGCCATCGTCGGCAACCAGCTGCGGATGTCGGCGCGAGATACCGGTGATGTCGACGAAGCGGGCGCCGGCGCGGCTCGCCTCGTCGCGGGCGATAGCGTTGAAGACGTCCAGTTCGTGGGCAATCTGTGCCGGGTCGCGGCCGCTCCCGCTGCCGAAACGGGTGACGCCCCAGTCGGGGATTGAAACCACCACCACCCGGTCGGGGCGATTGCCTGCCAGCCTTATCGCGCGTCGCAACAGCGCGCTGAACTCGCCGCGGTATTGCCCCGCGGGACGTCCGCGGTACTGGTTGTTCACGCCGATCTGCAGGGTGACCAGGTCGTAGCTCAACGCCAGTCGGGCGCGGTCCATGCCGGCCGACAGTTCGTCGGTGGTCCAGCCGGTGACGGCGACGATGCGTGGGTCGTCGATCACCACGCCGTGTCGACGCAGCTGCTCGATCAGCTGCATCGGCCAGCAAGCTTCGGCGGGCACCGACTCGCCGATCGTGTAGGAATCGCCAAGGGCGAGATAGTGCAGAGGCGGGGGCGCGGACATCATTGGAGATTCGTCACGGTTGGCCAGTACAAGCTCAAACCACGCTGGCGGAGCGTTGTGGCTGTTCCAGCGCCATCCGCGCCAATACCCGCTCGATCCGCACGAATACTTCGCGCAGTTGCGTCGGCGGCGGCAACAGGGTCAGTCGGAAGTGGTGGCTGCGCGGCACGTTGAAGCTGGTGCCGGGCACCACCAGGACCGATTCCTCTTCCAGCAGACGCAGCGCAAACGCATTGTCGTCGAACGTGGGGAAGTGATCGGCGCGTACCTGCGGAAACGCGTAGAGCGCACCGTCGGGAGTCACCAGATCCAGGTAATCGCTGGCAGCAACACTCTGCAGCACGATGCGCCGAGCCTCATGCAGACGGCCGCCGGGCGCGGTCAATGCGCCAATCGTCGGCGCATCCTGCAGCGCCGGCAACACCGCCCATTGTGCTGTCACGTTCGCGCACAACCTCAGTGCAGCGAGTAATTGCAGCGCATCGCGATAGGTCGCCGTGCGCTCGGTATCGCCGGACAGGCTCATCCAGCCCACCCGATAGCCGCAGGCACGATGCACCTTGCTCAAGCCGCCGAAGCTGAGGCAGGGCACTTCTCCGGCCACTTCGGCGAGCGGCTGGAATGACGTGCCGTCATACAGGATTTCGTCGTAGATCTCGTCGCACAGCAGCAGCAGTCGATGCCGCGCCGCGATCGCGACCAGCCGCTCAAGCAGCGCTCGCGGGTACACCGCGCCGGTGGGATTGTTGGGATTGATCAGCACCAGTGCACGCGTACGTGGGGTGATCAGCGCCTCGACCTCATCCGGATCAGGCAGGTGGCCATTCTCGGCGAGGCAACGGTAATAACGCGGCTGCCCGCCGTTAAGGATCGTCGCCGCGCTCCACAACGGATAGTCCGGGCTCGGCAGCAATACTTCGTCGCCAGGGTGCAGCAAGGCACGCAAGCTCAGGTCGATCAGTTCGCTGACGCCGTTGCCGATAAAGATGCGTTCGACATCCACATCCCGGGCGCCGCGGGCACGTTGCTGCGCGGCGATCGCTTCGCGGGCGACTTCCAGCCCCTGCTCGTGGCCGTAGGCCTCACTCTCATGCAGGTGGCCGGCGATGGCTTCGCGCAGGTGTGCTGGCGCCTCGAAGCCGTAGCGGCCGGGGTTGCCGATGTTGAGCTTGATGATGTCGAGGCCAGCAGCCTCCAGCTCGCGGGCGCGTCGGGTCAGCGCACCGCGGATCTCGTAGCGCACTTCCGCCAGGTGCGCACTGGGTGTGATCGGAACCAACGCCAACGTCCTTATGCTGATGTCACCTGCCGGCAACATTGCCGGCAGGTCGATGCTAGCAGCGTGATGCAGTGCAGCGCGAGGGTCCCGTGGGCCAGATTCCTGTTCATTTGCGGGCATGGGAGGACTGGCCCGGGACAGGGCATAATCAGCAAACCGTGCCGACAGAAATTCCTGGATGAGCGACGCCGAATCGATTGAACGCCTGCGACGCATAGGCTGGCGTGGCGATGTGCTACCCGCTGCAGGCTTGCGGCTGGCCCGCGTGGTGGCCCAGCATCGTGCCGGCTACGAGCTGCACGATGGCGAGACCTTGTTCGGTGCACAGCCGGATGGGCGCTTTCTCAAGCGTGGCATTGATCCGGGTGAGCGCCCGGTGGTCGGCGATTTCGTCGAAGTGGTAGCCGGCACGCCGCCGCATATTGTCACCGTGGCGCCGCGGCGCACGGTCCTGTCGCGCGCTGCGGCGGGCGAGCGCTACGAGCGCCAGTTGATCGCCACCAATATCGACTACGTGCTGGTGCTGACCGGGCTGGACGGCGACTTCAATCCGGCGCGAATCGAGCGCTACCTGACGCTGACCGAAGACTCCGGTGCCCAGCCCGTCGTGCTGCTGAGCAAGCTCGATACCCGCGACGATGCGGCCGCGCAGATCGAGGCATTGCGCGCGCGGCTGCCTGACAGCACGCCGATCCACGCGTTGAACAGCAAAGACCCAGCCAGTGTCGAGCTGCTCGCGCAGTACCTGAAGCCGGGCGACAGTGCGGTACTGGTCGGCTCTTCCGGTGCCGGCAAATCCACGCTGACCAATACGTTGCTGGGTGCAGCACGAATGGCCACCGCCGAGGTGCGCAGCCATGACAGCCGCGGCCGCCACACCACCACGCATCGCGCGCTGCTGCAATTGCCCAGTGGCGGCTGCCTGATCGACACGCCCGGCATGCGCGAGCTCAAGCTCACCGGCGAGGAAAACCTCGACCTGTTCGCCGACATCGATGTACTCGCCGAGAAGTGCCGCTTCGCCGATTGCGGCCACGGGAGTGAACCGGGCTGCGCGATCCAGGTGGCGTTGGGCAACGGCGAACTCACGCCAGAACGCTGGCGCAATTACCTCAAGCTGCACGACGAGCGCGAGGAGCAGGCGGCGACGCTGGAGGCACGCCTGCGCCGGCAACGCGGCGGCCGTCCCATTGAGCGGCCGCACGGGCATCGCGGGCAGCGCGAGCGCGAGTAGCCGTCAAGGAGCCGTCCAAGTCGTCGTCGAGTAGCCGTCCATACGGTTGCGCTGAATCGGGCATCTGGCACTACTATCGACGTATCACCCTCATGGATCGCATCATGCGTCGGCTGTCCTCAACGATGACCGTGTTCTACAAGCGCGTATTTCCGGTGATCTGGCTGCTTTTCCTGGTGCTACCCATCGTGGCTTTGCGCAATCTTCCAACGCGTGGCGGTTACCCGCTGTGGCCATCTTTCGTGCCCGCTCTGATGATTTTCATTGTCGGCTTCGTTCTCTACCGAAAACTGATCTCCGACCTGGTCGACGAAGTCTGGCTCGATGGTGATCAGCTGCTGGTAAAGAATCGCGGCCAGCAGGCGCTTGCCGCCTTGGCCGACGTGATCAACATCAACGCCTCCACCCTTACCAATCCGCGGCGCATCACGGTGATGCTGCGGACCGACTCGCGCTTTGGCCGCGATATCACCTTCATTCCTGCCAGTCCGATCGGATTCATGAGCGCGTTCAAGCCCGACCCCATCGCCACCGACCTGATCGAGCGCGTCGATGCGATCCGCCAGGAGCGTCGATGAGCACGCCGACCGTTACCTTTGCCCCGGAGTTGCAGCGCTACGCCGAGCTCGACAAGCGCCTGCTCGCTGCGGCGCGCGGCATCAATATCCTGCCTACGGTGGCATGGCCGGCATCGCTGGAAAACCGCTTGATCGCGGCTTACAGCAAGGGTCAGTTCGCGCTGCCCGAAGTAACTTACACGAGACCGGATCTGTCCGCGGCACGCGCCGAGCTGGCGGCGATCGAACAGGAAGCCGGCAGCGACGGTCCGCTGGGCGCTGACCCCATGGGCGAGTATCTCTGCCGTACTGCGGAGTCCTGGCGGATCGCCGCCGAAATGCTGGAGTCGGTCGGCACGGCCGCCGTGACCGCGCCATCGATCGCCCTGTATGGACGTCCGGGTGATTTGATCCCGGGCAGCCAGCGCAGCAATCTCGACGCGGCGCGCTATTTCGTGGAGCTGTCCAATGAATTGGGCGCGGACCTGCTGGCCGACGACAGCAGCATGGACATTCCGGCTGAAGTATTGCGCGCGGATCTGAGCAAGACGCTGGACGATTTTTTCGGCGCCGGCACGATCAGTGTCGAGGTGGATCCGGAGCTCACCGCCAAGGCCGCCGCTGGCGCGACCCGCATCCGCTTGCGTGGCGGCACCAGCTTCACCGAGTACGACCGGCATCAGCTGCTCGCACACGAGGCGCTGGTGCATTCGCTGACTGCGCTGAACGGTCGCAGGCAACCCTTGCTGACGTCGCTGGCGCGCACCTCACCCCGGGTCACCGCGACGCAGGAGGGTTTGGCGGTGTTTGCCGAGCTGATGTCCGGCGCCATCGATATTGGCCGGCTCAAGCGCATCAGCCTGCGTATCCTGGCGATCGACATGGCGCTCAACGGCGCCGACTTTGTCGAGGTCTACCGGTACTTCAGCGCCTGTGGGCAAAGTGTGGCCGACAGCTTCCATTCGACCCAGCGCGTGTTTCGCGGGGTGCCGCTGAGCGGCGGTGCAGCGTTTGCCAAAGACAACGTCTATCTGTCCGGCCTGCTCACCGTGCATACGTTCTTCCGCTGGGCGTTGAAGGAGCGCCGGATGGACGTGCTGCGCCATCTGTTTGCCGGCAAGCTGACCCTGCACGACGTGATTACGCTGCAGCCGCATTTCGAGTCCGGTGCGATCCTTCCGCCGCGCTGGCTGCCGCCATGGATGCAGCATGTGCACGGGCTGGCCGGGAAGCTGGCGTTTTCGGTCTTCATCAACGGCATCCACATGAATCGGGTGCAGGGCGACGAATTACTGTCGAACGTCTAGCCGGTCGCAGGTCCCAGGGTGCAGTGCGCAGGGCCGGGCCGGTTCCGGCCGCCCCGGTGCTAACATCATCAGCAGTCTTCCGCCATGGCGGGCGACGTCCCCTCCCTAAAAAAATGCATCCGATGTCCCTCCCCGAAGATCTGCGCCTCGCCGCACTCGAATATCACCGCCTGCCGCGTCCCGGCAAGATCAAGGTCACCCCGACCACATCGCTGCTGACCCAGCGCGATCTGTCGCTGGCCTATTCGCCCGGCGTGGCCGCGGCCTGCGACGCGATCGTCGATGATCCGGGCTCGGCGGCCGAGTACACCGCGCGCGCCAACCTGGTCGCGGTGATCACCAACGGCACCGCCGTGCTGGGCCTGGGCAACATCGGGCCGCTGGCGGCCAAGCCGGTGATGGAAGGCAAGGGTGTGTTGTTCCAGAAATTCGCCGGCATCGACGTCTTCGACATCGAGATCGACGAGAACGATCCGGACAAGCTGGTCGACATCATCGCCAGCCTCGAGCCGACCTTTGGCGGCATCAACCTGGAAGACATCAAGGCGCCGGAATGCTTCATCGTCGAGCGCAAGCTGCGCGAGCGGATGAAGATCCCGGTATTCCACGACGACCAGCACGGCACCGCGATCATCGTGGGGGCGGCCTTGTTGAACGCACTGGAAGTGATCGGCAAGAAGATCGGGGACGTGAAGCTGTCCACCGCTGGCGCGGGTGCGGCCGGCATCGCCTGCCTCGACATGCTGGTGGCGCTCGGCGTGAAGCCGGAACACATCCTCGCCTATGACCGCGAGGGCGTGCTGTACACCGGTCGCGACCATCTGGATCCGGACAAGCAGCGTTACGCGCGCGACACGACCAAGCGCACGCTGGCCGAGATCGTCGAGGGCACGGACATCTTCCTCGGCCTGTCCGCCGGCGGCGTGCTGAAGCCGGAGATGGTCGCCACGATGGCGGACAAACCGATCATCCTTGCGCTGGCCAACCCCAGTCCGGAGATCACGCCCGAAGACGCGAAAAAGGTGCGGCCCGACTGCATCATCGCGACCGGTCGCTCGGACTATCCGAACCAGGTCAACAACGCGTTGTGCTTCCCGTACATCTTTCGTGGTGCGCTGGACGTCGGTGCCACTGTCATCAACGAATCGATGAAACTTGCCTGCGTGCGCGCGATCGCTGGACTGGCGCGGATGGAGGCTGGCGATCTCGCCGGTGCCTACGGTGGCGACGTGCCGACCTTTGGGGTCGACTACCTGATTCCGCGTCCGTTCGACCCGCGCCTGCTGGTGATGCTGGCGCCGGCCGTGGCGCAGGCGGCGATGGATTCCGGTGTGGCCACGCGCCCGATCATCGACATGGAGGCGTACAAAGAGAAGCTCGGCCAGTTCATCTATCGCACCGGCTTTCTGATGAAACCCGTGTACGAGCGCGCGCGTACCGATCGCAAGCGCGTGGTTTACGCCGAGGGTGAAGAGGAGACCGTACTGCGTGCCGTGCAGACCGTGATCGACGAAAAGCTGGCGTTCCCGATCCTGGTCGGTCGTCCCGACGTGATCGAGGCGCGCATCGAGCGGCTTTCTCTGCGCATGCGTGCCGGCGTCGATTTCGAGCTGACCAACATCAACGACGACCCGCGCTTCAACGACTACTGGCAGCAGTACCACGCGCTGACCGAGCGCCGCGGCGTATCGCCGGCGGCGGCAAAGAACCTGTTGCGTTCGCGGCCGACGTTGATCTCGGCAATGATGGTCGCGCGCGGCGAGGCGGATGGGATGATCTGTGGCCTGGTCGGTCGCTATCACAAGAAGCTCGGCTATCTGCGCAGCGTGTTCGGGCTTGATCCGGGCGTGCAGTGCACCTCGGCCATGACCGGCGTGATCAACGACAAGGGTGCCTGGTTTTTCCTCGATACCCACGTGCAGTGCGATCCCACCGCCGAACAAATCGCCGAGGCGACGCTGCAAGCCAGCTATCGCCTGAAGCTGTTCGGCATCGAGCCGAAGGTGGCGTTGCTGTCGCACTCCAACTACGGCAGCCATGACAATCCCAGCGCAGCGAAAATGCGCAAGGTCTACCAGCTGATCAAGGCCAGCATGCCGAAGCTGGAGATCGACGGCGAGATGCAGGCCGATACCGCGTGGGACGAAGCCTTGCGTCTGCGCATGTTCCCCCATACCACGTTGAGTGGTCGCGCCAACCTGTACGTGCTGCCGAATCTCGATGCCGCCAATATCACCTACAACATGGTGCGGGTGATGACCGACGGCGTGGCGATCGGGCCGATCCTGATGGGGCTGGACAAGCCGGCCCACATTCTTACGCCGGCATCTTCCGCACGTCGCGTGGTGAACATGACCGCCATCGTTGCCGTGGATGCGCAGATTCGGGCCGCGGCCAACCGCCAGCAGCGCTGATCCAGGAGTCTGCAACGGTTGAGCCAGCTCATCCGTTGCAGACAGTCAGCGTATCCGCCGCCTTCAAGGATGGGCGTGTGGCATCGCGAACCTCTCCAGGCGGCCTGGCATGGAGTGGTCCGTTACACGGACTCAGGTCGTTTACACGTCATGGCCATGCGCCAGCGCATGGCTGCGAATTGGCAGCCAAGTGGCCCAGCGGCTAGACTTGGACGTTGATCCCGCCGCAATCCCCGGCGGCGGGTACCCCCTCAAGCTTGGCGCTGCAACGGCGCTGCGGAGACTAGTCATGGATCAGCTCGACGATATCCTCAACCAGGACATCGACCCCACCGAAACCCGGGAGTGGATGGACTCGCTCGATGCGGTGATCCATCACGACGGCACCGAACGTGCGCACTTCCTGCTCGAGCGGATGGTCGACTCCACGCGCCGTGCCGGCGGCTACCTGCCGTTCGATCCGACGACCGAGTACATCAACACCATTGCGCCCGGCAACGAGGCGAAAATGCCCGGCGATGCCGCGATGGAATGGCGTATCCGCACGCTGATCCGCTGGAACGCGATGGCGATGGTGGTGCGTGCGAACCGCAAGCCGGGCGAACTGGGCGGGCATATCGCCAGCTTCGCTTCGTCGGCCACGCTGTACGACGTCGGCTTCAATCATTTCTGGCGCGCGCCGAGTGCCGATCATCCGGGTGATCTGGTCTTTCATCAGGGTCATTCCAGCCCCGGTATCTACGCGCGCTCATTCCTCGAGGGTCGCCTGGCGGAGGATCAGCTCGATCTGTTCCGCATGGAAGTGGTCGGGAAGGGTCGTGCGCTGTCGTCGTATCCGCATCCGTGGCTGATGCCGGATTACTGGCAGGTGCCGACGGTGTCGATGGGCCTGGGTCCGATCCAGGCGATCTATCAGGCACAGTTCTTCAAGTATCTGGAACACCGCGGCCTGGTGCCCAAGAGCGACCGCAAGATCTGGTGCTTCCTGGGCGACGGCGAAACCGACGAGCCGGAGTCGCTCGGCGCGATCTCGTTGGCCGGGCGCGAAGGGCTGGACAACCTGATCTTCGTGATCAACTGCAACCTGCAGCGACTCGACGGGCCGGTACGCGGCAACGGCAAGATCATCCAGGAGCTGGAAGGTCAGTTCCGCGGTGCCGGCTGGAACGCGATCAAGCTGGTCTGGGGCAGCTATTGGGATCCGCTGCTGGCGCGCGACACCAAGGGCGTGCTGCGCAAGCTGATGATGGAAACCGTCGACGGCGAATACCAGGCCTACAAGGCGTTTGGCGGCGCGTATACGCGCGAGCATTTCTTCGGCAAGTACCCGGAGACGCGCGAGATGGTCGCCAACCTCAGCGACGATGACATCTGGCGCCTCAACCGCGGTGGTCATGATCCGCACAAGGTCTATGCGGCGTATCACGCGGCGTCGAATACCAAGGGCATGCCGACGGTGATCCTGGCCAAGACAGTGAAGGGCTACGGCATGGGCGCGGCGGGTGAATCGCAGAACCCGACTCATCAGCAGAAGAAGCTGGATGAAGAGGCGGTGCGTCACTTCCGCGACCGTTTCCAGATCCCGATCAGTGACGACAAGCTGAAGGACGTGCCGTACTACAACCCCGGCAAGGACTCGCCGGAAGTGCAGTACATGCTCGATCGCCGCAATGCACTCGGTGGCTTCCTGCCGCAGCGTCGTCGCAAGGCCGACGCGAAGCTCAAGACGCCGGATCTCGCGGCGTTCGAGCAGATCACCAAGGGCACCGGCGAACGCGAGATCTCCACCACGATGGCGCTGGTGCGCGGCATGAACCTGTTGCTGCGCGACAAGCAGCTGAGCGAGCGCGTGGTGCCGATCGTTGCCGATGAGGCACGCACGTTCGGCATGGAAGGCATGTTCCGACAGATCGGCATCTATGCGCCGTTCGGCCAGAAGTACAAGCCGCAGGATTCCGATCAGTTGCTGTACTACCGCGAAGACCAGAAGGGTCAGGTACTGCAGCAGGGCATCAGTGAGGCCGGTGGCATGGCGTCGTGGATGGCCGCCGCGACCAGCTATTCGACCAGCAACCAGGCGATGCTGCCGTTCTTCATCTACTACTCGATGTTTGGTTTCCAGCGCATCGGCGACCTGTGCTGGGCGGCTGGCGACATGCGTTCGCGCGGCTTCCTGATCGGCGGTACGGCAGGTCGCACCACGCTCAATGGCGAAGGCCTGCAGCACGAGGACGGCCATTCGCACCTGATGTCCGGCGCGATCCCGAACGTGAAGTCGTATGACCCGACGTTCTCTTACGAGGTCGCGGTGATCCTGCAGGACGGCACGCGCCGGATGATGCAGGAGCAGGAGGACATCTACTACTACATCACCGTGATGAACGAGAACTACAGCCATCCCGACCTGCCTGTTGGCAGCGAGGAAGGCATCATCAAGGGCATGTATCTGTTCAAGGATGGCGGCAAACCGAAGAAGGGCGAGACGCGCGTGCAGCTGCTCGGTTCAGGCACGATCCTGCGCGAGGTGATCGCCGCGGCCGAACTGCTGGAGAAGGACTTCGGCGTGAATGCCGACATCTGGTCGGTGCCCAGCTTCATCGAGTTGCGTCGCGACGGTTTCGACGCCGAGCGCTGGAACCGGCTGCACCCCGAAGCCGAGCCACGCGTGCCGTACGTCACCGGTCTGCTCGATGGCCGGCAGGGTCCGGCCATCGCCGCGACAGACTACGTGCGCGAGTACGCCGACCAGATCCGCGCCTTCATGCCCGACAGCATGCGCTACACCGTGCTGGGCACGGATGGCTACGGGCGTTCGGATACACGCGCGCATTTGCGTGGATTCTTCGAGGTCGACCGTTACTGGATCGCCCATGCCGCGCTGGCTGCACTGGCGAAGGACGGCAAGGTCAATGCCAAGGACGTCAGCCGGGCGATCAAGGAATACAAGCTCGATCCGGACAAGCCGAGCCCGCAGGCTGTGTGAGTCACCCGTACTGCCCAGGAAAACCCGCCCATTGGCGGGTTTTCTCTTGATGGAGAGGGCGTTCGGATGGCTTGCCTTGGCGTGCTTGCCGGCGATATGCGGGATGCCCAACGTCTTGAACGGGAAAAGTAAGCCTCCCTTCATCGCGTTCATGGCAGTCTCGGGGGGGTGGCGTCAGCCGGATATCGATGCCTATGCCGCTCTGCCAGCGATCATGTCGCCGGTGGGCTGCGGTCGCATCCGTGCTTGTCGCCGATATCTCCGACAGGGGCAACTGAGCACTTGAAGGATGGTGACTATGAACAAGACTATCCGCATGAGCGTAATCACGGCCGCTGCCATAGCCGTGTTGTTATTGGCCGGCTGTCAATGTCCGTGCACCGTGGTCAGGCCAGTCGTGATGGCGCCACCGCCGGCACCGCCCAGAGTGGTAGAGACCACGCATGAGACCCTGTCTGCCGATGCGTTGTTCGCTTTCGGCAAATCCGACATACGCAGCTTGACCGACCGTGGCCGCAATCAACTGGATCAATTGGTAACGCGGCTGCGTGACGTAAGGAGGATCCACTCGGTGAGCCTGATCGGTTATACCGATCGCATCGGTGACCGGGCTTACAACGACGACCTCTCGCTGAAGCGTGCCAATGCGGTGCGCGACTATCTGGTCAGCCATGGCGTGGACGGCAGCCTGATCAGCACTGAAGGTCGTGGCGAGTCTGATCCGCTGGTCAATTGCCCGCAGCTCACCGGTCAGCGACTGCATGACTGCCTTGCGCCGAACCGGCGCGTGCAAGTGGACATCGCAGCGGTCAGGTAAGTGCGCATCTCGGAAGCCACAACGAAGGGTCGGATGTATTCATTCGACCCTTCGTGATTCATGCGCTGCAGGTTGCGGACCTTATTCCTCGTCGTCGCTACGGAATACGCGGCGCAGCAGCAGGAACGCGCCAATGGTGCCGGCCACAATCGCCACGGTGGCGGTCGGATGGCGGCTCACCTGACGGCGCAGGCGTCGATAGTGGTAGTTCGCTTCATCGGCAAGATCTTCGGCCGCATTCGTGAGCCGCTGACCGTAGTCACTGCCCTGCTTGCCGAAACGTCCACCGATGCGGCGACCACGCTCGAACAGATTTTGTGCGCGGCTGGCAGCACTATCGGCGTACTGACGCGCGCGCTCACCGACCTGGTCGCCGGCGTCACGGATCTGGCGTTCGATATCACGGTTACGCATCGGTCTTCTCCATGGCGTTTGAGACAGCAGACTGCCAGTGGCGTCGTGAGCAGAGCGTAGACGTGGCCGCTGATGCGGCTATCCGTTCAGCATGTGGCGGAATTCAGTCGCCGAGGCTGTATTCGCCACCCGACTGCAGCGCGCGCTGATACGCCGGTCGCGCATGAATGCGTTGCAGGAACGCCCACAGCCGTGGCCGGCCCGCATCCAGGCCGCCGCGGGCCGCAAACGCCTCCACCGGAAAGCTCAGCTGGATGTCGGCTGCGCTGAACTCGTTGCCGGCGAACCACGCGCTCTTGCCAAGCTCGCCTTCCAGATAGTCCAGATGCAGCTTCAATTGTGGATCGACAAAACTTTGCAGCACCTTGTGCGCAATTCCCTTGGCGATCGGTTTGACGAAGAACGGCGCCGGCGCCGTCTCGACCCGGCGAAACACCAACTTCAGCAACAGCGGAGGCATCGCCGAGCCTTCGGCATAGTGCAGCCAGTAATTGCAGCGCAGCCGCTCCGGTGTGCCTGACGGTGGCAGCAGACGCCCCTGGCCATAGCGCTCGGCGAGGTATTCGATGATCGCGCCGGATTCGGCCAGGGTAACCTCGCCATCGGTGATCACCGGCGACTTGCCCAGCGGATGGATCTGGCGCAATTCCGGTGGCGCGAGCATGGTTTTCGGATCGCGCTGGTAGCGCTTGATCTCATAAGGCACGCCGAGTTCTTCCAGCAGCCACAGGATGCGCTGCGAGCGCGAGTTGTTCAGATGGTGAACGGTGATCATGTGGTGCTCCAATGGATGCAGCGTGCGAAAAACCTGTGGGAGCGACTTCAGTCGCGATTGTTTGAAGCGGCCAATTGGTGCATCGCGACTGAAGTCGCTCCCACAAGAGCTCGCCACCATGGCCACGCGTTGGTCGATCAGTAAATTTCTCCGACGCAACAGCGCAGGCTACCACCGGCTTTTTCGATCTCGCTCAGTTCCACCGCGCCGACCGCAAATCCATAGCCGGCCAGCGCCTCGTGCTGTTCGCTGGTCAGTGCAGCAACCGCGGTCGCGCTCATCCATACACGATCGTCCGATAGAGCGATCGCGTTGGCGATGAAGGCCCGCTTCTGTGCAGGCGTCAGCCAGATCGCTCGATCGCCATAGGCGGTGGCAATGGCCCTGGGCACGGCCGGGTCGCGGAAGCCGTCGGCGGCGATGATCAGGGCGCGACTAGCCAGCAACGTCAGCACCACGTTGGTGTGATATTCCGACTCGGCCAGTTCGAAGCAGAACGTCAGGCGCAGGCCAAACGCCTTGTGCATCGCGTGCGCGCCGGCCATATCGCAGCGTTCGCTGAGGCCGCAATAACCGACGCCACGCGCGCGGTCGATGATCATCGAGCCAGTCAGTTCGGCGACAAGGTCATCGCAGCCGGACAAGTCGATCTCGTCGTAACCCAGCACCTCGCCGAAGAAGTCGCGGATGTCGGCGCGCTCCGCCTCGCGCTGACGCACCGCATGACGCATGCGGCCAACGATAAAGCGGCCCGGTGCCGTGGCGAACACGTTGTTCGGGAACACCGCATCAGGCGTCGCCGGATTTCCGGGGAACGTGATCACCGGACAATCCGCTCGCAGTGCCTGCGCCAGCACGCTGTGTTGCGCCAGCGCCTTGAGCGGGTCAATCGTGACGTTCATGTCCATATACCGGTTGTCGCGCGCCGATTCCGCCGCCAGCGTGAATTCGGACGGTGCCACCAGAAACGCCGCGCGCGCAGTGGCGGCAGCATCCGGCAAAGGCGCCAGCGCGTTGTAGGCTTCCAGGAACTCGGTGGGCGAAGTGGTAATCACGTTACGGCTCCGAACATCAGGACAGGGCAGATGATCTTCGTGCCCGCCATGCTAAACCCCACCATCCTAAACAATATCCGGCGCCGCCTCACTGGGCGCAGTGGCCTGGACATACAGCTGCTGACGGCGACGCAGGCCGGGAAACATCGCCATCCACAGCCCGACCACCAGCAGCGTGCCGATGCCACCGAGCACGGTGGCGTGCACCGCACCGAGCCACGCGGCCAGCATGCCTGACTCGAACTCGCCAAGCTGGTTCGAGGTATTGATGAAGATGGCGTTGACGGCACTGACCCGCCCGCGCATATCGTCCGGTGTATCGAGCTGCACCAGCGAACTGCGGATCACCATACTGACCATGTCGAAGGCTCCCAGCGCGAACAGTGCCAGCAACGACAACCACAGCGTGGTGGATAGCGCGAACACCAAGGTGGCGACGCCGAACCCGGCCACCGCCGCAAACATGATCGGGCCGACCCGTCGCTGCAGGTTATGTCGTGCAAGCCACAGCGACATCATCAGTGCGCCTACCGCCGGTGCGGCGCGCAACAGACCTAATCCCCACGGCCCGGTATGCAGGATGTCCTTCGCGAAGATCGGCAGCAGCGCGGTGGCGCCGCCCAGCAACACGGCAAACAGATCCAGCGAGATCACGCCAAGCACGTCCTTGCGCACGCGGATGAAGTGCACGCCGGCGAACAGTATCTTCAACGTGGCTGGTTCGCGTTTCGGCGGCGCCTGCTCGTAGCGCAACTGGCTCATCAACGTGGCAGCTATCAAATACAGCACAGCGGCCACCACGTAGACCACGCCCGGTCCAGCCACGTAGAGCAAGCCACCCAGGGCCGGGCCCATGATCATCGCCGCCTGTCCTGCCGACGCATTCACTGCCATCGCGCGCGGCAGGATCGCCGCGGGCACGAGCGCCGGCAGCATGGATTGCAGCGCGGGAAACTCAAATGCCTTCGCCACACCGAGCGCGAACACCAGCGCGAGGATGCCGAGTTCGTGGATGTGCCGAGTCAGGGTCAACGCGGCAAGCACGACGATCGCGAACCATTCGATGACCTGTCCGATCAGCACGATCCGCCGCCGCTCGAACTGATCCGCCACATGCCCGGCCGGCAGCGCCAGCAGCACCGACGGTACAAATTGCACCAAGCCGATCAGGCCCAGATCGAACGCGCGACCAGTGATCGAGTAGATCTGCCAGCCCACGGCCACCGACAGCATCTGAAAACCAAAGCCCGAGGCGATGCGCGCGAACCAGAACGCGACGAAGGCACGGTGTCGGAACAGCGAATCAGCCGGTGACGTGGTGGATGGCGACATCGGGCGTCCTCGCGTGGGCTGGCATTATCGGGCCGTGGACGCATCCGGCAAAGTGCCGCTGGACGCGTCTGCCATGCGGCCCCGCACGCCTGGGGAAGTGCCGTCCCTGAAATCCGCGAGGTTGCGCAAAGCAGTCGGCTCGTTCCACTCTAGGCCTCTGTTCTCCAGCGAGTGCCTTGCCGATGAAACCGTCACTCCAACGTGGCTCCCTTGCCCTGCTGTGCGCTGCCTGGCTGCTTGCCGGTTGCTCGCCGCAGGGCGGTCAGCCGGCAGCGTCAGGGGCGCCGCCGCAGCAGCAGGCGCAGGATGCGGATGCCGCCAGGAAGCTCGATACCTACCAGCAGTTGCTACGCATCAAGAACGACGAAATGGCCGTGACGGAGGGCCACGACATTCTCGACCACTATCCGAACAGCGCGGCGGCGAAGGAAGTGCAACAGAGCCTGCCTGCCATCGAGCAGCGCTGGAAAGAAAACAGCGAGAAGAGCCGTCTGGCGTCGATGTGGCTGTACCAGGTGTCGCCGATGGCCGGCGGCACGCAGTCCACCGCCACCATCACGCCAACCACTGGCGATCGGGTGCAACTGATACTGCGCCGGCACACCAGTTGGGGTCAGAGCGTTTATCTGTATGGCAGTGGCCATGGTTTCGTCTGCCACGGCAACTGCGCCATGGCCGGCACGGTCGATGGCAAGCCCGTTCATATCACGGTATTCGCGCCACCCACCGGCGAGCCCGCGCTGATGGTCCGCGATGACAAGGCCTTCCTCGGGATGCTGCGCAAGGCGAAGAAGATCACCCTGGACGTGACCTTGGTGGACGGCACGCGCACAGAGACGCTGACCTATGAAGTCGGCGGCTTCGATCCGGACAAATGGGCACCCCTGCCGAAGCAGAAAAAGTCATAGCCCGGGTACACCGCCGCGCGGTCCATGCGTTGAAATGACCAAGCCCCAAAGGAGGTCGATGCCATGTCATTCATCCGTGTTGTTGTAGCGGCCACGCTCGCGGGGATGCTGGGTGCCTGCGCCAGCAGTGGACCGACTTATTCGCAACGCATGCAGCAGCGCCAGGCCGCGTATGCGGCGGCAGCCGGCGCACCCGTGCGCAGCTTCCAGTTCTTCAACCTGTGGTCGTGGGAGCCGCTGAGCAATACCGAGCTGGCTGTCTATACGAGGCCCAACCAGGCCTGGCTGGTGGATGTGGAGGACAACTGCCAGAACCTCTGGTTCACCAACACGATCGGACTCACCGCCAATGCGAGCCAGGTTCAGGTGCATTTCGACAAGGTGCTTACCGGGCGAGCCTACGTCCCGTGCATCATCATGCAGATCCGCCCGGTAGATCTGGCCCGGCTGAAGGTCGAGCAGCAGGCGCAGCGCAAGATCGATGCGGAACCGCGCCCAGCAGAGCAGCCAGTGCCAGGCCAGTCATCGGGCGGCTGAACATGCCGACCGTATCAGTGCAGAAACAATTTCTTGGCGATTCGGGCCAGCGGCTTTTGTAGTGAATTCTGCAGGCGCGCCGGCAAGTCCAGCGGTTTGAGCAGCATCTTCACCGTCATCTCGGCCGGGATGTGCCGGCGCAACAGTCCCTGCGCGCGATCGCTGATGCGCCGGAACTCAGTCTCGTTGCCCAGATGGTGCGGATAGCAAAGGTTGAACACGTGACGCAGTGCGATGTCGCTGTCTTCACGCTTGACCTCGCGCACTCGACGCAAAATCGCCCGGAATACTTTGTAGCGACCGAAACCCTCGCGTTCCCGATACACCTGGTAGTGCTGGTAGAAGTGCTTGTAGTGGCGCACTTCGTCGCTCTTGATGTGGTGGGTCAGCTGTTTCAGCACCGGTTCGTCGGTGATCTCGTTGAGTGCGCGGTACAGGCTGGCGGTGCCGGTTTCCACCACGCAACGCGCAGCCAGTTCCAGCCCCCGGGAGGGCTCCAGTTGCTCGGCCGTGCACACGGCACCGTATTCGTTCCAGAACGCCTTGAAACCGCTGTCCCAATCGAACTCGGGCCACACGGTCCTGACATAGGCGGCCAGTGCACGGCCATGTTGCAGTTCCTCGTGTTCCCAGTGTTGACTGAGCCAGATCTGCAACTCCTGATCGCCGGCGAAGTGATCGATCAGGTTCTGCGTGTAGAGGTCTGAGCCGCTCTCGACGAACGAGGAACTGCACAGCAGAAAAAACATGTCCTCGTTGTGCCGGATGCGCGACAGGTCGATGCGGTCCAGATCAAGACTGTCCAGGGTCCAAGGCAGAGGTGCGGTATAGCTCAACGTGAAGTCCTGCGTGATGTATGTTGTGCCGCGCGGCAGCGACAAGGGCAACGGCCATCGTTACAGCATACGGCCTCATGCATGCATTGGATTAACGTAGCCCGACCTAAGATCGCGGCCTGATTGCTGTGGGCGCACTAATGCGCATCGCGCATTCTCCACATTTCCCCAAGGAGCAACGCATGATTCCTACTTCCAGCTACGCCGCCCACGCTGCCCGCGCACGACTGGCGCCCTATCGCTTCGAGCGCCGTGAGCCGCGCGAACACGACCTGGTCATCGAGATCCTTTTCTGCGGCGTGTGCCATTCGGATCTGCACACCGTGCGCGATGAGTGGGGCACTGGCAATTATCCGATCGTGCCAGGCCACGAAATCGTCGGCCGGGTCACCCGGGCCGGCACCGGCGTGAGCAAGTTCAAGCCAGGCGATCTGGTTGGCGTCGGCTGCATGGTCGATTCCTGCCGCGAGTGCGCGAACTGCAAGGACGATCTCGAACAGTTCTGTTTGAAGGGCGCGACGTTCACCTATGCCGGAAAGGACCGCCAGGACGGTACGCCGACCCAGGGCGGCTATTCCACCCAGATCGTGGTGGACGAAGCGTTCGTGCTGCGCATCTCGGACAAACTCGACCCGGCCGCGGTCGCGCCGCTGCTATGCGCCGGCATCACCACCTATTCGCCGCTCAAGCACTGGAAGGTGGGCAAGGGCAGCAAGGTTGGTGTGATCGGCCTTGGTGGCCTGGGTCACATGGCACTCAAGCTGGCGCACGCATTCGGCGCACAAGTCGTGCAGTTCACCACGTCGCCGTCCAAGCGCGAGGATGCACTGCGGCTGGGTGCCGACGAAGTGGTGCTGTCGAACGATCCGGAGCAGATGAAATTGCATGCTGGCAGTTTCGACTTCATCCTCGATACCGTCTCGGCGCCGCACGATCTCAACATCTACCTGCAGATGCTCAAGCGCGATGGCACGATGACTCTGGTCGGCCTGCCCGACACGCCGCCAACCATCAACGGTGGCGCGCTGATCTTCGGCCGTCACTCACTGGCCGGCTCACTGATTGGCGGCATCGCCGAGACGCAGGAGATGCTGGATTTCTGCGCGGAGCACGGCATCGTTTCGGACATCGAAAAGATCCGCATCCAGGACATCAACGAGGCTTACGAGCGCATGCTGAAGAGCGATGTACGCTACCGCTTCGTGATCGACATGGCCTCGCTGCGAGAGTAGCCCCGAGGTACACGCCGTGGTGCGCGTTCAGCGCACCACGGTCACCGGCACGTGCGCCCGTGCCAGCACGTTGTTGGAAACCGAGCCGAGCAGCCAGCGGGCCAGCGCACCGCGTTCGGTATGACCGATCACGATATGGTCGACGCCGTGCTGCGCGATCTGACTTAGCAGAACGTCACCGGGGCTGCCATGGACCAGCTCGACATCGACCAGCTTCGCCGCATCCGGCACGATCGCAGCCAGTTCGTCCAGCAGATCCTGTGCGCGCTGGGCGCCGGAGTCGGCCATCATCAAGGCACAGGTATCGGCGCCGCCTTCGGTGACCTGCAGCACCGACACCACGCGTACGCGGCTGCTGCCGCAACGGGCCAGATCGATCGCGAACTGAAAGGCACGCCGGGAGGCATCCGAACCGTCGTAGCCAACCAGTGAGTACTTGACCATGGTTTTTCCTTTTGCTGTGTCTTGACACTAGAGCGATAGGTGCAGCGCAGCGTTCCGATCCAGGTAATGCCTCCCCACGAAGCCAGTAGATTGATCGCACTGCATTTTCGGCCAGTGTGCCCTAGTCTGCGCGGCATCTTGTTAGCGAATTATCAAGGGATACCTGGGCTGTCCGGAGCGTCCCGGGGGTGGAAAACATGAATGGACGACCGGCTTCTGCACGCCGTTATCACGCGGTTCTGCACACGCTGCGATCACCACGCGGTCCCTCCCGGGGAGTTCGACCTGCGCTGGCCACAACTTATCCCGCACGAAACAAAGGAGATTCACGATGATCAAGCGTACTTTTGGAATGGCTGCCCTGGTGCTGGCCTGCGCGTGCGCCATGACAGCGCTGCCGGTTTCCAGTGCCCACGCCGACACAGCCACTGTGAAATGCCACCTCAGGTTCAATCTTGCCGGCTGGTCGCTGATCTACAAGCATGCCGAGGGCAATGGCACCATCCGCTGTGACAACGGACAGGGCGCCAACGTCAAGATCACCGCCGTCGGTGGCGGCATTACCGCTGGCAAATATCACATCACCAACGGTACCGGCGAGATCAGCACGGTGAATGGTATTCACGACGTCTTCGGTCACTACGCGCAGGCTGGCGTCGAGGCCGGTGTGGTGAAGACCTCCAACGCGCAGGTGCTGACCAAGGGCACCACCTCGCTGGCGCTGGCCGGCACCGGCGAAGGCGTTGACCTGGGTATCTCGGTGGGTGAATTCACCATCGATCCCCGTTAAGTCGGGACGCTAGTCTCCAACGAAGGGCGCCGTATGGCGCCCTTCGCTTTTGAGCGCGTACACTGCCGCGGTTGCGTTGCGCCCTGTTACCACCTGGAGATTTCGTCATGCGTCGTCTGTCCTGTTTGCTGATGTTGACCCTGCTGTGCGGTCTCATCGCGCCAGCGTTCGCCGATAGCCCGCAGGTGGGGCAGGTGGCACCGACATACCGCCTGCAGGACCAGAACGGCCATTGGCATACGCCGGCCGATTTCCGTGGTCACTGGCTGGTGATGTACTTCTATCCCAAGGACTTCACCCCCGGCTGCACGACCGAGGTATGCACGTTCCGCGATGACATCGCGAAGCTGCGCAAGGCCGGTGCGGATGTGGTTGGCGTGAGCCTGGACAACGTGAAATCGCATGCCGACTTCGCCGCGAAATATCACGTGCCGTTCCCGTTGCTGTCCGATGCCGATGGCGCGGTAGCCACCACCTACGGCGTGCTGGCGTCGCACATGGGTATCCATTACGCCAAGCGCACCACGTTCCTGATCGACCCGCAGGGCAAGATCGCCAAGGTCTATGTGGATGTCGACCCCGAGAAAAACTCCGCCCAGGTGATGAATGACCTGGCGACGCTGAAGGCCGCTCCCTGATGGCTTTGGCAGTGCGCGGCGAACCATCGTCGGCGCGGCGTTTTGCGGTATGGGCGATGGGTCCGTGGATCCTGCTGCTGATCGCCGCGATGGGTTGCCTGCAGTATCTGCAGCATGCCGAATACGCCTACCTGGCCGCTGCGGCCGTGGTCATCGTCGTCTGTGCCGGCTGCATCCTGAGGCAGTCATGGGCGCGCTCGACCATGCGAGTGTTGGCGGTGCTGCTGGCGTTGTGGGCGCTGGTCACGGGCGTGCAGATGCTGCAGCAATGGGGTGACTTCGAGCATGCCCGACAGGCTGCGCAGGCACAGCCGCAGCTCGGCGAAGTCGCCCTGTGGATGATCGCCCGGGCGCAGCGAACCTATGAGGTCGGACTGGCGTTGAAGGCCGCTGCTATCCCTCTGCTGGTATGGCTGTCATGGCAGCTGGGGCGGCCGTCGGTAGTCGCACAGTTCCGACCGCGGCGTCGAGATTGATCTCCTGAGCGAACCATGGGGCAGGTGCATGTTTGTGGTTCGCATTGAATGGACGATTGACTTGTCTCGGCATGAACCCTTTGCGGAATGCCGGGGCTAGACTGGGCTGCAATCATGGGGGATGGGGATGAAACGTTGGCTTATGGGATTGTTCTGCCTGCTTCTTGCAGGCACTGCGCTGGCGAGCAGCCTGAAGGACGTGCGGGAACGGGTGCAGGCGAGCATGCTGGTGACCGGGTCGATCTTGGTTGCACCGGATGGCTCGGTCCGCAGTTACACCATCGATCACGCTGAAAAGCTGCCGCCGGTCGTGGCAGGGCTGATCGACAACGGTACGAAAAGCTGGATATTCACCCCCGTCCTGATTGACGGTCAACCGGTGGCCGCCAGAGCGAGCATGAGCCTGCGTGTTGTCGCCAAGCCAGACGGCAAGGACGATTACACGATAAGCGTCGCGGGCGCCCAGTTCGGTGAAGATAAAAAAGACAAGGGTGATGACAGCGAACCGGGTGAAACCATCACTTACGACACACATCCCTCACCGCACTACCCGCCATCGGCAGTGTCCGCGGGTGTGTGGGGTACGGTGTACATGCGGCTGCTCATCAACCGTCAGGGACGGGTGGAAGATGCCATTGCCGAGCAGGTCAATATGGGTGTTGTCGCCAGTGACCGGGAGCTGGACAAGTGGCGAAACGTGCTGGCCGATGCTTCGCTTCGCACGGCTAAAGGCTGGACTTTCCATATACCAACCATAGGAAGAGAGGCTACTAAAGATCACTGGGAGGCTCGAGTTCCCGTGAGTTATTCAATCGATGGGAGGACTCCGCGCGAACGCTACGGCAAGTGGGATCCCTATGTGCCAGGCCCAGAACAGGCGGTCCCATGGCAGCAGAAATCCGAAGAATCCTCGGGTGCCGCGGACGCAATTGCCGATGGCGGGCTGTATCAGATCGGCAGCGGCCTGCAACTGACCACGCCGCTCAATGGCGCATGAGTGAGACATCGAAGACCGGAAAATGCCTCGCATGTGAACTGCACCCCAGAAGTTGGACACCCGTCCAATCTCTGGGGTGTTTGTCATGGCGAAGTACGACGAGCGATTTAAGTTCAAGGTGGCCCGAGA
>NZ_JACHCN010000022.1 GCF_014205795.1 Rhodanobacter sp. MP7CTX1 | reverse complement strand
TATAACCCCAAGACGCTTCGCTAATGTTCCTTAGCACCGTCTGATTCGAATTCACCTCGACGCTTGTCACTCGTTTACAACCTTATCCAACGTGAGAGTCATCTCACGGAAGAATCGGATCACTGTTTTTGTGATTCGACGCTTCAGAAGAATGTGGAGCTGGCGCTCAATGCGCTGCTCCCACCCCTTCCCTGGCGGCCATAGCGGCGTGGTACCACCTGATCCCATCCCGAACTCAGAAGTGAAACGCGCATGCGCCGATGGTAGTGTGGCTTTGCCATGCAAGAGTAGGTCACCGCCAGGGGCCTTATATTGAACAACCCTCACCGGAAACGGTGGGGGTTTTTCTTTGGTTGTTGCTGCCGCGATCGCAGATCGCGAGCTGCAACAGGTCACCGCCAGGGGCCTTATATTGAACAACCCTCACCGGAAACGGTGGGGGTTTTTCTTTGGCTGTTGTTGCTGTGGCGATCGCAAGATCGCGACCCACCCGAGGTGGCCCAGCCGCAACAGGTCACCGCCAGGGGCTTTATCCAAGAAGGCCTCCCCAATCGGGGAGGCCTTCGTCTTTGTGCGATGTCGTTGCTGCTGCGATCGCCGATCGCGAGCTGGAACCGGTCACCGCCAGGGGCCTATGTTGAACAACCCTCACCGGAAACGGTGGGGGTTTTCTTTGTGCGGTTGTTGCCTCAATGGCGAACTCAAGCGCCGAACCTTCATGAGCTGTAGGAGCGCACCCTGTGCGCGATGCTCGACCGGATGGGGAGAAAGGCCATCGCGCACAGGGTGCGCTCCTACATTGTCGACACCCCTCGGGCGGCTCCTGCTCTACCTGTGGGAGCGACTTCAGTCGCGATGCTCTTGATCTCCGTCACCAAGATCTCCGTCACCAAGAGCGACCCCTCCCCAACCCTCCCCTGCAACGCAGGGGAGGGAGCAAGGCCGATGAGCGCAGCTGCTTTGCTCCTCCCGCTGCTCGCAGGGGGAGGTTGGGAGGGGGGGGCTTTTGATCTTCCGCGAAGAGCGACACCTTCCCAACACTCCCCTGCAAGCAGGGGAGGGAGCAAACCCCGCACTGCCGAACCGAAGCCACCAGCGTTCCTTGTCCGCCCTCAGGGGGCGGAGCAAAGCATGTGCCTTTTGGGTAACCTTCGTCTTCGGTCGGCCAAGACACGACACAACGCGAAGCGAGCGGTGATCATTTGGAAAAGCTCTACATCCTGGCGATTGATCAGGGCACGACGAGTTCGCGCGCGATGTTGTTCGATCGTGCGGGTCGCGTTGTCGGATCGGCGCAGCGCGAGTTTCGTCAGATCTTTCCGCAGCCGGGTTGGGTGGAGCACGATCCGCACGAGATTCTTGCCAGTGTGCTGAAGACCATGGCCGAGGTGCTTGCCTCGACGCAAATCGATGCCGGCGAACTTGCGGGCATCGGCATCACCAACCAGCGCGAAACCACAGTGGTCTGGGATCGCCACACGGGCCAGCCGGTCCACAACGCGATCGTGTGGCAATCACGCCAAAGTCTCGCTATCTGCGAGAAGCTGGAAGCTGACGGTTATGCATCGCTGGTTCGTGAAAAGACCGGGCTGCTGATCGATGCGTATTTTTCCGGCAGCAAGATCCGCTGGATCCTGGATCACGTCGACGGCACGCGCGTCCGTGCGGAACGGGGCGACCTGTTGTTCGGCACGATCGATAGCTGGCTGATCTGGAACCTCACCGGTGGCGAACTGCATGTCACCGATGTGAGCAACGCGGCGCGCACGTTGTTGTTCGACATCCACGCTCGTTGTTGGGATGACGAGCTGCTGCGAATGCTGGATATTCCGCGCTGCATGCTTCCGCAGGTCCGCTCGTGCAGCGAAATCTATGGTCACACCGCGGCTTCGCATGATTTCCCATCCGGTGTACCGATCAGCGGTGTGGCCGGTGACCAGCAGGCGGCACTGTTCGGCCAGGCCTGCTTCGAGCCCGGTATGGCCAAGAATACCTATGGCACCGGCTGTTTCATGCTGATGAATACGGGGACCCAGGCCGTGCCATCGCGGCACGGACTGTTGACCACGATTGCATGGGAACTGGATGGCACGGTCGAGTACGCGCTCGAGGGCAGCATCTTTGTTGCTGGCTCCGTGGTGCAGTGGTTGCGCGATGGCCTGCGCATGCTGGATCAGGCGAGCGATTCGCAGGCCTGCGCAGAAAGTGTGTCGTCCAGCGAAGGCGTGTATCTGGTGCCGGCGTTCGTCGGGTTGGGAGCACCGTACTGGCGCAGCGATGTGCGTGGCGCGATGTTCGGCCTGTCGCGCGGCACCCGCAAGGAGCATGTCGTGCGAGCAGCACTCGAGTCGATGGCCTACCAGGCGCGCGATGTGCTGGCGGCGATGGAAGCCGATGCCGGGATTCCGCTGAAGGAATTGCGCGCCGATGGTGGCGCGATCGCGAATGATTTCATGGCGCAGTTCCAGAGCGACATGCTCGGTGTGCCGGTGATGCGTCCGCGAGTGGCCGAGACCACGGCGCTGGGTGCGGCTTACCTGGCGGGTCTGGCGGTCGGCTTCTGGGAAAGTCGCGCGCAAATCGCCCAGCTCTGGCAGATGGACCGCTGCTTCCGTCCGAAAATGGACGAAGCCACGCGCGAAGGCCTCTATCGCGGGTGGTGCGATGCCGTGCACGCGACCATCGGTTTCCGCGTCCCCTGAGTATGCACCCGCTAAAACAAGCGAGGCTCCCTGCACAGCACGGGAGCCTCGCTATTCACTCTTGCGAAACCAACATCAATCCAGCGCGTAACCGAATTGATCGAGGAAGGCCGCGGCGAACTCGGCGTAGTTGAAGTGCTGGTTCTGGGTGCCTGGATGTTCCACCTTCAGTGCGCCCATCAACGAGGCCATACGGCCAACCGTTGGCCAGTCCTTGCCACCCATGATGCCGAAGATCAGGCCTGCACGGTAAGCGTCGCCGCAACCGGTGGGGTCGACGACCTGGCGTTCGCGTGCCGGCGGGATCTGATGAATCTCGCTACCGACATGAATGATCGAGCCGCGCGGGCCATGGGTCACGATGTAAGCCGTCACCCGTTCGGCGATCTCGGCAGCGCTCCATCCGGTGCGTGTCTGCAGCAGTTGCGATTCGTAGTCGTTGACGATCACATACGTCGACTTCTCGATCATCGAGCGGAATTCTTCGCCGCTGAACAACGGCATCGCCTGGCCCGGATCGAAAATGAAGGGCACGCCGCGTGCAGCGAATTCATCCACATGCTGCAGCATCGCTTCGCGGCCGTCGGGAGCGACGATGCCAAAATCGATTTGCGGGATGTCGCGCACATGATTCTCTTGCGCGCTGGACATCGCACCGGGATGGAAAGCGGTGATCTGGTTGTTGTCCAGATCGGTGGTGATGAAGCACTGCGGCGTGAACTGGTCATCGAACTCGCGCACGCGCTCGAGCCGGATGCCGCACTGCTCCAGATGCTTGCGATAGGGCGCAAAGTCCTGGCCCACCGCCGCTACCGGCAGCGGGTCGCCGCCCAGCAGCTTGAGGTTGTAGGCGATATTGCCGGCGCAGCCGCCAAATTCGCGACGCATCCGCGGCACCAAGAAGGACACATTCAGGATATGCACCTGATCGGGCAGGATGTGATTCTTGAACTGGTCCTGGAACACCATGATGGTGTCGTAGGCCAGCGATCCGCAGATAACGGCAGACATGATGTGCGGGTGCCCCTGGATAAAGTAGAGGGTCGCGACAGAGCGCAACCGGACCTGAAAAGGGTGGTTTGGGTCAAGGCCGGACCGGGGTCGAGCCCATGGCCGCGGCCAAAGAGTGGAATCGTACCGCCATCCGACCGGGATGGCGACTTTTTGATCGGCCTGCAGCTCACTCCGAGACACAGAAAACGCGCTTATGGTCGTGTTGTAAAAGGATTTCTTAACGAGATTGCCCTTGCGCATGCGTGCTGCGCTGACTAGACTGGCGAGCTTACTTTTTAGCCAAGCCGACCCACGGCGGACCCATGTTCAAGAAGTTTCGCGGGATCTTTTCCAACGACATCTCCATCGACCTCGGCACGGCCAACACGCTGATCTATGTGCGTGGACAAGGCATCGTCCTGAATGAACCTTCGGTGGTGGCGATTCGTCAGGATCGTGGTCCCGGAGGTCCGCGCACGATCGCAGCGGTAGGTACCGAGGCCAAGCGCATGCTCGGCCGTACCCCGGGCAACATCGCCACGGTGCGACCGATGAAGGACGGCGTGATCGCCGACTTCACCATGACCGAGGCGATGCTGCAGCACTTCATCAAGCAGGTACACAAGACCCGGCTGTTGCGGCCAAGCCCGCGCGTGCTGGTGTGTGTGCCGTGCGGCTCGACCCAGGTCGAGCGCCGTGCGATCAAGGAATCGGCCGAAGGTGCCGGCGCGCGTGACGTATTCCTGATCGAAGAGCCGATGGCTGCCGCGATTGGTGCCGGCATTCCAGTGCATGAGGCGCGTGGCGCCATGGTGCTGGACATCGGCGGCGGCACCTCGGAAGTCGCGGTGATTTCGCTCAACGGCATCGTTTACTCGCAGTCGGTACGCGTGGGTGGCGATCGCTTCGACGAGGCGATCATCAACTATGTGCGGCGCAATCACGGCACGCTGATCGGTGAGTCCACGGCTGAGCGCATCAAGCTGCAGATTGGTTGTGCGTTTCCGCAAAGCGAAGTCAGGGAGATCGAAATCTCCGGCCGTAACCTCGCCGAGGGCGTGCCGCGCATGTTCACGATCAACTCCAACGAAATTCTTGAAGCGTTGCACGAGCCGCTCGCCGGTATCGTGGCGGCGGTCAAGTCGGCGTTGGAGCAGACCCCGCCGGAGCTGTGCTCGGACGTTGCCGAACGCGGCATCGTGCTGACCGGTGGCGGCGCGTTGCTGCGCGATCTGGACCGGCTGATCTCCGAAGAGACCGGCTTGCACGTGCAGGTGGCGGATGATCCGTTGACCTGTGTGGCACGCGGTGGCGGCAAAGCGCTGGAGCTGATCGATCAGCACGGCAGCGACTTCTTCGCGCCCGAATAACGCGCGGCCATGGCGCGAGCGCGCGATGAGTCCTCGCCCCTGTTCGCCGGCAATGCTGCCGGCACGCTGCGGCTGATCTTCTATCTTGCGTTGGCCATGGTGCTGATGGTTCTCGACCATCGCAGTGGCTGGCTGTGGCGTTTGCGTTATGGGGCGGCCGTCGTGGTGGAGCCGGTGTATCGGCTTGCCGGATTGCCTGCCGTGGGGGTGCGCACGTTGAGCGTGGCATTCGCCGATCGCGAGCGACTGACCGAGCAGAACCAGCGTCTGCGTGAGGATCTGTTGCTGGCCAACGCCAAGTTGAACCGGATGGCCGCGGTCGCCGAACAGAACCAGCGCCTGAAGGAATTGCTCGATACCCAACACAGCCTTGAGCTGAACGTGCAGCTGGCGCGAGTAATTGGCGTGGATATGGGCGCGTACCGTTATCAGGTGACGCTCAACATGGGTGCCCGTGACGGCGTCAAGCCGGGCCAGCCGGTGATCGACGCGCATGGCGTGATGGGGCAGGTGAAAGAGGTCTTGCCGACCACCTCGGTGGTGATGCTGGTGACCGATCCGGCGCACGCTATCCCGGTGGAGATCGAGCGCTCGGGCTTGCGCACCGTCGCTTATGGCTCGCGTGATGGCAACCAGCTGACCTTACCGAACATTCCGTTGGCCGCCGACGTGCGCGTCGGCGATCACCTGCTGACGTCCGGCCTGGGTGGACGCTTCCCGCCCGGATTCCCGGTCGGCGAGATCCGCTCGGTGGCGCCCGCGTCCACCGGTATGTTCATGGTGGCGCAGGCACAGCCGGCGGCAGATATCGACCGCAGCGAAGACGTACTGTTGCTGCACGATCAGGCCGAGCCGGATGGTCCGCCGACGCCGGTGAAATCAATGGGCCCACCCAGTGACCTGGCACCTGTCATGGGCGATGCGCAGGCCGCGCCAGCTCATCCATCCAGCGCGCCTTCCATCAAGCCGTCGACACCACCCGCTACGCCAGGGGTGCAGCCATGAATCGACAGCGCCTGAGCCTGTGGTGGTTCATCGGCACGCTGGTGTTTGCGTTGTTGTCGATGCTGGTGCCGCTGCCCGGCGTGCTGGAGCCTTTCAAGCCGTATTGGCCGGCGTTGATCCTGCTGTACTGGTCGCTGGAGTCGGAGGATCGGGTCACGCTGGGTTTGGCGTTTGCGATCGGGCTTGGCGCGGATCTGCTGAACGGCGTCGTGCTCGGTGAGCAGGCGTTGCGCCTGTGCGCGCTGGTTTTCATTGCGCTGCGTTTTCGTTCGCGCTTGCGGTTTTTCCCGATGTGGCAGCAGACGCTTGCGGTCCTGGCACTGTTGTTGAACGATCGTCTGCTGCTGCTGATCGTGCGTGTGCTGGCTGGCGCGTCCTTGCCCCCGGCGAGCTGGTGGATCTCGCCGTTTATCGGTGCCCTGCTGTGGCCGTTCCTGTTCTTGCTGCTCGACGACCTGCGCGCGCGTTTACGCATTCAGTGATGCCACGCTGATGAAACTCCGGCGATCGATCAAGGACAACCGTGGCGAAAGTGCGCAGTTCCGGCGGCGTGCGGTGGTGGGCTTCGTCTTGCTGCTGCTGGGACTGTGCCTGCTGGTCAGTCGCTACATGTTGCTGCAGGTGACTCGACACGATGAGTTCGTTACCCGCTCGACCAACAACAGCGTCAAACCACGCGCGATTCCGCCAGCGCGTGGGCTGATCTACGACCGCAACGGCGTGCTGCTCGCTGACAACGTGCCGGCCTTCCGGCTCGAAGTGGTGCCGGACAAGGTGCAGGACATGTCGGCGCTGCTCGCACAACTCGGCGAAGTGGTACCGCTGGGCCAGGATGATCTGGATACGTTCCAGAAGCAGCTCCAGCAAAGCCGTCGCTTCGACAGCGTGCCATTGAAACTGCACCTGACCGAAGATGAGATCGATCGCTTCGCGGTGAATCGTTGGCGTTTCCCGGGCGTGGACGTGGTGCCGTATCTGACCCGACGCTATCCGCTGAGTGGATTGTTCGCGCATGTGGTGGGCTACGTCAGTCGCATCGATGCGAATGATCTGGAGCGGCTCGACCCGGATCGCTACAAGGGCACCAGTCATATCGGTCGCAGTGGTGTCGAGCGATCTTATGAAGATGTGCTGCATGGCACGCCGGGTTACGAGCTGGTCGAGGTGAATGCCGACGGGCAGACCCAGCGCGTGCTCGAGACACATCCGCCGATACCTGGCAGGAATCTGTACCTGAGTATCGATTCGCGTATGCAAAAGGCGGCCGATGCGGCATTTGATGGCCGCCCTGGTGCTGCGGTAGCGATCGATCCGCGCAATGGTCAGGTGCTGGCGATGGTCAGCGTGCCGACGTTTGATCCCAACCTGTTCGTCAACGGCATCAGCAAGGCCGACTACAGCGCATTGACCAATGATCCGGGCAAGCCACTGATCAACCGCGCGATGAAAGGCGTGTATCCGCCCGGCTCCACGGTGAAGCCGTTCCTCGCGCTTGGCGGCCTTGAGGATGGTGTGCGCCGACCCGAAGACACGGTGCTTTCCACGGGCGAATTCTGCCTGCCTGGGCAGTCGCGTTGCTACCGCGACGATGAGCGTGGCGGCAACGGCACGGTCAACATGGTGCGCGCGATCGAGCTGTCGACCAACACCTACTTCTACCGACTCGCGCTCGATCTCGGCATCGACCGGCTCAGCGCGTGGATGAGTCGTTTCAGTTTTGGCAGCAAGACCGGCATCGATCTGCTGGGCGAATCCGAGGGCATCCTGCCCTCGCGCGAGTGGAAGGCCAAACACAGCAAGGCTGGCTGGTATCCCGGCGAAACCGTGATCGCGGGCATCGGACAAGGCTACTGGGAGGTGACGCCATTGCAGCTGGCGCACGCTGTCGCCACGTTCGCCGGTCATGGGGTGCCCTACCTGCCACGCGTGGGCATGGCCACCAAGGCGGTTACCGACGAGCAGGCACAGATGCTGCCCAATCCGCCCAGCGGTCCCTCGCTGATCACCAAGGCTTCCCACTGGGACGTGATCGACGAAGGCATGCGCGCGGTGATTACTGGCGGTACCGGCAAGACAGTGGGACTGAATAACGGCTTTCCCTATCTGATTGCCGGCAAGAGCGGCACCGCCGAGCGCTTCTCGCGTACGTCCGAGGCCTACAACACCAACAAGAACACCGCCTATCTGGCGACGCGCCATCGTGCGTGGTTCGAGGCTTATACGCCGTCGGACAATCCGCAGATATCCGCTGTCGCGTTGCTCGAAGCCGGTGCGTGGGGCGCGCAGGATGCAGGCCCGATCGTGCGCAAGATCTTCGATGCGTGGCTGGCAGCCAAGGGATCAGCGGCACCCACGGACACGCCGCTGGCGATACCGGCAACGGCAGCGATACCGGGCAATGAAGACATTCCGGTGGAAGATGCGTCGACGATGCCGCCGCCAGCAAGCAGCATCGACGGAGGCACGCCATGATTGAAACCATGCACGTCCGTGTGCGCCGCTTCATGCGCCGTATCCTCACGCGACCACGGATCGACCTGCCGCTGGCGTTCGGCCTGTTCATCCTGGCGGGCGTCGGCCTGGTGACGCTCTACAGCGCAGGCGACAGCAGCCTCGCACTGGTCGGTGGCCAGGCCGGCCGCTTCGTGCTGGGTGCCATCTTGCTGCTGCTGATTTCGCGGATCCCACCGTCGACGTTGCGCAACTGGACGCCCTGGCTTTACGCCGGCAGTACGGCCTTGCTGGTGGTGGTGGCGCTGCTCGGTGAAGGGCGCGGTGCCAATCGCTGGCTGAATCTTGGCGTGATGCGTTTTCAGCCGTCCGAATTGCTGAAGTTGACGATGCCGATGATGGTTGCCTGGTATCTGCATCCGCGCAAATTGCCGCCGAGCTGGAAGGACATCGCGGTGGTCGGCCTGTTGATCGCGATCCCCGCCGCACTGATTGCCAAGCAACCGGATCTCGGCACGGCCTTGCTGGTGACGGCGGCCGGTGCGTTTGCGCTGTTCCTGTCCGGCATGGCCTGGTGGCGTATCGGCGTGGTGATCGGTGCGGTCGGCGGGATGATTCCGGTGGCATGGCACTTCCTGCACCAATATCAGCGCGATCGCGTGCTGACCATGCTCAATCCGGAATCCGATCCGCTCGGCAATGGCTGGCACATCATCCAGTCGCAGATTGCGGTGGGTTCCGGCGGCGTGTTCGGCAAGGGTTGGCAGCAGAGCACGCAGTCGCGGCTGGATTTTCTGCCCGAGCACACCACCGACTTCATCTTCGCCGTATTCTCCGAAGAGTTCGGTCTGATCGGCGTGATCGGGATCATGTTGCTGTACGCGTTCATCATCGGCCGCTGCCTGTGGATCGCGATGGAAGCTCGCGATACCTATTCGCGCCTGCTCGCCGGTGCGATCGGCATGAGCTTCTTCGTGTATGTTTTCGTCAATGGCGGCATGGTGGCCGGGATGCTGCCAGTGGTTGGCGTGCCGATGCCGATGATCAGCTACGGCGGCACCTCGGCGGTGTCGTTGCTGGTGGGTTTCGGCGTACTGATGTCGATTCATGCCAATCGCAAGATGCATGAGTGAACAGACATGCATGCAATCAGCATGACGATGGCGCACAGCGAATGAGGCTTCGCGCGATGCACATGTTAGGCTTTCGACGACGCCGTTATTTCGCAAGCGAAGCCCCTACATGACAGCTATCCACGCACCGCGTCCCGCTCGTTTCATCGCCGCGTTGATCCTGTTGCTGATTTGCGTGCTGACGCCGGCACTCGCCGAGACGCATCCGGGCCAGGCCGAGTTGGTGCGCGAGGTGGCGCAGGACACCGGCAAGAGTCCGCAGGCACTCAACGCGCTGCTGGATGGCGCCAAGATGCAGCAGAGCATTCTCGATGCCATGGGCCGCCCGGCCGAGGCGAAGCCGTGGAGCGAGTACCGAGCGATTTTCCTTACCGACCAGCGCATCGATGACGGCGTTGCGTTCTACCTCGCGCATCGCGAGTTGCTGGAGCGAACCGGCGACAAGTACGGCGTTGCGCCTGAATATATCGTGGCCATCATCGGCGTGGAAACGTCCTACGGCCGGGTCACGGGCAAATACAAAGTGCTCGACGCGCTGGTTACGCTGGGCCTGTACTACCCGCCGCGCGCGAAGTTTTTCCGCGAGGAGTTGAAGACGCTGCTGGAGCTGCCTGATAGCCAACTCGCCGGCCCGCTGAACACGCTCACCGGCTCCTATGCCGGTGCGCAAGGCTGGGGCCAATTCATGCCTGACAGCATCCGCGACTATGGAGTGGACGCAGACGGTGACGGCCGCATCGACCTGTTGAACTCGCTACCGGACATCGTTGCCAGCGTTGCCAATTATTTCGCGAAACACGGCTGGGAACGCGGCGGACTGGTCGCCGCGCGGGCCCAGCCGGATGCAGGGGCAAAGCCGATCGTAGTGAAGGACTCGACGCCGCAGTGGCCGCTGGAGCAGATCGAGGCATGGGGTTACGGCCCGCTGCAGACGTTGAACCCAGGGCAGCCAACCAGCCTGCAAACCCTGCAGGGAGCGAGCGGGCCGGAGTACTGGTTCACCTTCCAGAATTTCTATGCGATCACCCGTTACAACCGCAGCCCGCTGTATGCGATGGCGGTCAACCAGCTGGCGCAGGCGATCATTTCCGGCGTGCATCAAGCGGATGGTTCACGATGAACGTACGCAGCATCGTCCCGGCGATGTTGCTGGCAGCGCTGCTGCTGACGGGGTGCAGCAGCAACAAGCCGCGGCCTGTACGTGGGGCGTCGCACAGCTACGGGCAGGCATCGCCTGCGTCGAGCGGTGCTGCCGGCTCCGCAGGCACCCCATTCAACGACGACATCAGCAAATCCCAGGACAGCCGCTATCGCGACGGCAGCGACAGCGTGCCGGGCGGCCCGCCGCCGGATATCAGCAAGCTGGTCGAGCCGGTACCCAAATCGGAGCCGCGTTCCTTGTACGGCAACAAGACGCCGTATTCCGTGCTCGGGCAAACCTATCGCGTCCTGCCCAGCGCACGCGGCTATGACGAGCGCGGCATAGCCTCGTTCTACGGAAACAAGTTCCACGGCTACAAGACGTCCAGCCTCGAAAACTACGACATGTACGCATTCACTGCGGCCAGCAAGACGCTGCCGCTGCCCAGCTATGCGCAGGTCACCAACCTGCAGAACGGCCGGACGGTGATCGTGCGAATCAACGACCGCGGCCCGTTCCACGAAGATCGGGTGATCGATCTTTCCTTCGTGGCGGCGGTGAAGCTCGGCATCTGGCCCAAGGGCACCGGGCTGGTCGAGGTACGCGGGATCGATCCGGGTCAGCCGCTGCAGGAACTGCCGCCACCGCCCGTGGTCACAAGCGGGAACCCGGGAATCTATCTGCAAGTAGGCGCGTTTTCCGATGCGGACAACGCCGAGCGCGTGGCGCAGCGCCTGCGCCAGGCCAATTTCGCACCGGTGCGGGTGATCGAGGCGCAGGTCAATGGCCGCAACGTCCGTCGCGTGCGGGTTGGGCCGCTGGCTGACGTGGACAGCGCCGATCAGGTCACCGCCCGAATCGAGGACATGGGTCTGCCCCGACCGCAGGTCGCGGTAGACTGAGCGGTATTTATCATGTTGGCGCCCCCTTCGCCGGCATTCAAAAACTGGACTGAACACAACGATGAATCTTTTCCGCCGCATCCTGCTTCCCTTTGCCGCTACCACCTTGCTGCTTGGCGTCGCTGTCGCCCAGACCACACCGCCAGCGCCGCCGCATCCCGTCGCCGCCGCCGTTCCACGCCCGGTCGTGCCCGAAGCGCCGGTGCCGCCGCCGCCGGATGTCGATGGCAAGAGCTGGGTGTTGATGGATTACGCCACCGGTCAGATCCTCGCGAGCAAGGAGCCCGACCTGCGCGTGGAGCCGGCCTCGATCACCAAGATCATGACCGACTACGTGGTGTCGGCCGAGGTCGCCAACGGCAAGATCCACATGACCGATCCGGTCACCATCAGCGAACGCGCCTGGCGCGGCGGTGGTGCCGGCACCGATGGCTCCACCAGCTTCCTCAAGCTCGACAGCCAGGTGCCGCTGAAGGATCTGCTGTACGGCCTGATCATCCAGTCCGGCAACGATGCCGCGATCGCGCTGGCAGAACACACCTCCGGTACCGAGGACGCGTTCGCCGGCCTGATGAACGCGTACGCCAAGCAGCTCGGCATGGTCAACTCGAACTTCGAGAATGCCTCCGGCTACCCGATCGCCAACCACTACACGACGGCGCACGACGTGGCGATCATGTCGCGCGCGCTGATTCATGATTTCCCGGAGGACTATGCGATCTCCGCGATCAAGCAGTTCGAGTGGAACGGCATCAAGCAGGGCAACCGCAACACCTTGCTGTGGCGCGACCCGAGCGTGGACGGCATCAAGACCGGTCACACCGCGGCTGCCGGTTTCTGTCTGGCCGCCTCGGCCAAGCAGGGCGATTCGCGCATGATTGCGATTGTGATGGGCGCGAGCAACGAGAAGGCGCGTGCCGATTCGGCGATGGCGCTGCTCAGCTACGGCTTCCGCTTCTACGAGACGCACAAGCTGTATGACGCCAGCAAGCCGCTGGCCACGCCGCGGCTGTGGAAGGGTGCGGTGGACCAGTTGTCGCTTGGCGTCGCGCATGACGTGCTGGTCACGGTGAAGCGCGGCCAGTACGACCAGCTGAAGGCCATCATGGATATCCCGGCGACGCTGATCGCGCCGTTCAGCAAGGGTCAGCAGGTCGGCACGCTGCGCATCACGCTGGCTGGCCAGCCGGTGCAGACGGTACCCCTGGTCTCGCTGAACGATGCGCCGCAGGGGGGCTTTTTCTCGCGCCTGTGGGATAGCATCATGCTGTGGTTCCACAGCAGCAAGGGCAACACCGAACAGGCCCCAGGCCAGAAGTAATCGGGCCCGAGGTAATCGGGCCCGACGTAACGAGTGTCGAGTCATCGACCTGACGTAACGGGCCCGGAGTAACGGGCCCGCAGCAATGGGCCGGCAACAATGGCCCGGCAACAATGGACATGAAGTAATGCAACCGATCGACTTCAGCAAAGCGAAGCAGGACGGCCAGGGTTTCCAGTTTCCCGGCGAGTTCGAGATCACCGCGGTCGGCAACGCCAGCGCGAATCTGCCGACCCACGTGCCGCAGTTGCTGGAACGTGCCGGCCTGCATGTGTTGCACGAAAGCGTGCGGCACCGGCATTCCGGCAACGGCAATTTCGTCTCGGTCACGGTGAGTTTTCGCTGCGAAAACCGCGAGCAGTACGAGGCAGCGCACAGTGCGCTGCGTGAAAGCCCGGATATCCGCTACACCCTGTGAATCCTCATCTGTGCCGAAGGGCACCTTGCGCGATCAGCCTGGCGGCACCATAAATCGTGCACCGAGTGCGCTCTCGTCATCATCTCCCAAGGTCCCCCATGTCGTTGCCGTTGAAGATCCGTCGCCTTGGCCGCCAGCCCTACGAGCCGGTATGGCGGGCGATGAGCGCGTTTACAGACAATCGGGTGGCGGACACCGTTGACGAGCTGTGGCTACTGGAGCACGACCCGGTGTTCACCCTGGGCCAGGCCGGCAAGATGGAGCACGTGCTGGTGCCGGGCGATATTCCGGTGGTCCCGGTGGATCGCGGCGGTCAGGTCACCTATCACGGCCCCGGCCAGATCGTCGGCTATCCCTTGATCGACCTGCGCCGCGCCGGGGTCAGCGTGCGCGAGCTGGTCAACAAGATCGAGCAGTCGATCATCGATACGCTGGCGCACTGGGATATTGACGCCGCACGAGTGGATGGGGCTCCTGGCGTCTACGTCGGGGCCGCCAAGGTGGCCGCGCTTGGATTGCGGGTGCGGCGCGGCTGCAGTTTTCACGGTCTGGCGCTCGACGTGAACATGGATCTTGAGCCGTTTCATCGCATCAATCCTTGCGGTTACAAGGGTTTGGCGGTCACGCAGATGGTAGACTTGGGTGGTCCGTCGCGACTGGCGGACGTCGAAGATGTGCTGATCGGCGAATTCTGCCGCCAGTTCGGTTTCGATGCCGAGCCGGCCGCCCCCGTTCTTCCTGAACTACCCGCTCGCGTAGCGGTCTAGGCTTTGCCGATATGAGCGATACCAACGCATCCCCCTCCAAAGTCATTCCGATCAGCGTCGTCGCTGGCCTCCCTGCTGGCGAAAAGCAGATCGGAAACGACAAGATCGCGCTCAATCGGGCGGGATTCGACACGTCTGTACCCACGCTGCGCAAACCCAGCTGGATCCGCGTGCGGCTGCCGCAGGGCAACGCCGTGCAGCAGTTGAAAGCGCGCCTGCGCGAGAACGCACTGGTGACGGTATGCGAAGAAGCTTCGTGTCCGAACATCCACGAGTGCTTCAGCAAGGGTACCGCGACCTTCATGATCCTCGGTGGAGTGTGCACCCGTCGCTGCTCGTTCTGCGACGTGGCACATGGCCGCCCGCAGCCGCCCGACGCACTGGAGCCGGCGCGCCTGGCCGAGACGATCCGCGATATGCGCCTGCGCTACGTGGTGATCACTTCGGTCGATCGCGACGACCTGCGCGATGGCGGCGCCGAGCATTTCGCGTCCTGCATCCGCGCCGTGCGGCATGCCAGCCCGAACATCAGGATCGAGATCCTCACGCCCGATTTTCGTGGCAAGGGCCGCATGGAGCGCGCGCTCGAGGTGCTCAAGGATTTTCCGCCGGATGTGTTCAACCACAATCTGGAAACCGTGCCGCATCTGTACCGCGAAGTGCGTCCGGGCGCCGACTATCAGTGGTCGCTGGATCTGCTCAAGCGCTTCAAGGCGCAGCACCCCGAGGTACCGACCAAGTCCGGCATCATGCTGGGTCTGGGAGAGACCTGGGATCAGGTGATCGAGACGATGGGGGATTTACGCGCCCATGACGTCGAAATGATCACTATTGGCCAGTATCTGCAGCCCACGGCACACCATCATCCGGTGATGCGCTACTGGACTCCCGAAGAATTCGATGCGCTGCGCGTAGCGGGTGAGGCGATGGGTTTCCATCACGTCGCGTCCGGCCCGCTGGTACGTTCGTCCTATCATGCCGATCTGCAGGCCCATGCAGCCGGCGTCACCGAGGCAACTTGAGAATATTCATGAAATCGCGCTCCCTGCTGGCCTTGCTGCTTGCTCTCTCCCTGACTTGCGTCTACGCGCAGTCGGCGGCTGACCTTGGTGCCGGCGACCAGAATCGCAAGGCTTCCGTGTGGCCGCTCACGCCCACCACCACCGAAGCGCAGGCTGCGCAGCTGTCGGCGCGATTCCTGACCCGTTTCCACTACGACGCGCAACCGCTCGACGATGCGATGTCGGCGCGGATCTACAAGGCCTATTTCAAGCTGATCGATGCCGAGAAGGTGTTCTTCACCCAGGCCGACATGGCCAAGTTCGCGCCGCTCAAGACCAAGCTCGACGATGCGATCTGGAATCAGGATCTGTCGGCACCGTTCTCGATCTTCAACCTGTATGTGCAGCGTGCGGTCGAACGCATGACCTATGCACGTGGGCTGCTCAAGAAGGGTTTTGATTTCTCTACCAACGAGAATTACACGTTCGACCGCAAGGACGCCGACTGGCCCAAGGACCAGGCCGAGCTGGACGACCTGTGGCGCAAGCGCACGATGAACGACTGGCTGCGCCTGAAGCTGGCCGGCCAGAGTGACGACGAGATTCGCAAGACGCTGGACAAGCGTTACGCCGGCTATATCGATCGTGTGAAGCAGCTCGATGGCGAGGATGCGTTCTCGACCTTCATGACCGCGTACGCCGAAACCACCGACCCGCATACCGACTATTTGAGCCCACGCGCGGCTGAGAATTTCGACATCGAGATGAAGTTGTCGCTGGAAGGTATCGGTGCCGTACTGCAGGCACGCGACGATTACACGCAGATCCGCGAACTGGTGCCGGCCGGCCCGGCCAATCAGTCCGGCAAAGTGCATGTCGGTGACCGCGTGCTGGGCATTGGCGAGGGCGACAAAGGCCCGATCGTCGACGTGATCGGATGGCGTCTGGACGATGTCGTGAAACGGATTCGCGGCAAGAAGGACACCACCGTGCGCCTGGAAATCCTGCCGGCCGATGCCGGCCTTGATGGCAAGCACGAGATCATCACCCTGGTGCGCAAGAAGGTCAGCATCGAGGAGCAGGCGGCCAAGAAGAAGATCGTCGACATCAAGGACGGTGACGTCACCCGCAAGATCGGTGTGATCGAACTGCCCACGTTCTATTCCGATTTCGGCGCACGCAGCGAAGGCGACAAGGACTACAAGAGCGCGACCCGCGACGTTGCCAAGTTGCTCGGCGAACTCAAGGCTGCCGGCGTGCAGGGCGTAGTCGTGGATCTGCGCAACAACGGCGGCGGCTCGCTGGCCGAGGCCAATTCACTGACCGGTCTGTTCATCGACAAGGGGCCGGTGGTGCAGGTGCGCGATGCCAAGGGCAAGATCGAGGTGGACGGCGACGACGATCCGGGCATGGCCTGGAGCGGTCCGCTGGCGGTGCTGGTCAACCGCGGTACGGCGTCGGCTTCGGAGATCTTTGCCGCCGCGATCCAGGACTACCATCGTGGCCTGATCGTCGGTGAGCCCACCTTTGGCAAGGGCACCGTGCAGAACCTGATCGACCTGGACCACTTCAGCAATGGCGACAGCGAAAAGCCGCAGTTCGGCGAGCTGAAGATGACCATTGCCGAGTTCTTCCGCATCAACGGCGGCTCCACCCAGTTGAAGGGTGTGACCCCGGATATCGGATTCCCGAAAAATGGGGACGCGAAGGACTTCGGCGAATCGACCTACGACAACGCGCTGCAGTGGACGCAGATCGCGCCGGCCGAGTACAAGACGGTGGCCGACATGGGCGCCTACCTGCAGCCGTTGCAGCAGATGCACGACACGCGTGTGGCTAAGTCGCCAGCATGGAATCTGATGCTGGACGAACTGGCGCAGTACAAGATGATGCGTGACAAGACCTCGATCTCGCTCAACCTCGCCGCGCGCGAAACCGAGCGCAAGCAGCTGGACGTGATGCAGGCCTCGTTCCGCACCCGCCACAAGGCGATCGACGGCAGCGATGCATCGCTGAGTGACGACCGCAGCCTCGACGATGGCCTCGACGCAAACGAGCGCAGTCTGAAGACCGAGTTGAAGGCAGAGAGCGATGCGAAGAAGGCGAAGGATGTGCAGCTCAACGAGACCGCGCACATCCTGTACGACGCCGTCGGCATGATCAACGCCGATCCGAAGCTGGCTGCCGAAGTCCTGCCGTATGGCGGAAAATTCAGCAGCAGCTACACCGCGGCAATCGCTCCACCGGCGACACCCCCGGCTGCACCGCCGCCCGCCGTGACGCACTGACAGCAAGCAGGTAAAAAAAGGGCAGCGCGACGGCGCTGCCCTTTTTTATGGTCGACTATCTGATGCGCTTCAATTCGGTGCGACCGGTATTTCGCAGGACTGATTGAAATCGCCGATCGCCTCGACCAGGTCGGTCACAGCCGCACGCTCCACCTCGCTGAGGTCGGGGTGCCAGCTGTCCAGGATCAGCACCACCCGCGTCTGCTCGCTGCGGTTCCACGCCTCATGCTCGTAGGTGTCGTCGAAAGTCACGCAGCGACCTTCTTGCCAGACGTGCTCCACCCCACCCACGCGGATCGCGCAATCGGGCGGTACGATCAGTGGTAGATGGGTCACCAGCCGCGTGTTGGTGACACCGGTATGCGGCAGGATGTGCGTGCCCGGGCTCAGCACGGAGAACAGCGTCTCCGGTGCATGGTCGCGAATGCGTACCAGTGGCAGCGCATCGAGCAGGGCCGTCGTCTGTGGGCAGCGCGCGCAGTGTTCGTCATAGCGCTCGCCATGGCGATAGAAAAAGTAGGCATCCCACGCGGGCTCCTGATCGCTGGACGAACGCAACATGCCTTGGCCGGTCGGTGCCGGGGTGTTGCCAAGAAACGCCTCCAGCGACCCTTCCGCCAACACGGCGCGTAGTTCGTCGCGCACCGTAGCGGTGGCCGCCTCCAGCGTCTCCAGCCAGGGGAAGTGTTTGCGCGGGTAGTACGGCTGACTGGCGATGTCGGGGAAATACAGAAACTTCGGCTTCTGTCGCGGATCGGGAATATTCGCCGGCTGTTCGAAAAAATAGATCGCCAGGCTGCGTTCCACACGCGTGAGCTCAGTGCTGCCGTAGCGCTCACGCAGCGGATCCAGTGCGCGGCGGAACAGATCATGGCGTCCCGCATTGACGTAGTTCACCGCGTACTTCACCAGATGGCGTAGGGCCGGCGCGGTGGTGGCGTCGTCCAGCCAGCGGCCCAATGCCCGCGCACTTTCGATGGCCATGAAATAGGCCTTCAGTGCCTCGTGTGATTGCCCCAGTTGCTCCAGCGCGATACCTAATTGCAGGCGAGCCACGAACATCCGCGGGGCCAGCGAAAGCGCGCATTGAAAGTTGGTCGCGGCTGCAGCGAAATCCCCCATCGCCAATTGTGCCGAGGCAAGTTGTACCCATACGGCCGGCTCGGCCCGCTGTACTTGCACGGCGATGCGCAGTCGTTGAATGGCTGCCGCATGCTCGCCGCGCGCGGACTGGCGATCGGCCACAAACGTCAGCGCCTCGACATCCTGCGGCTGACGATCGAGCAGGCTCAGAAAGGATTTTTCCGCGGCGTCCAGTTCACCTCGTTGCGCGTGCTGCCGCGCGATCGTGCGGTGGATTTCAAGGGAGTGCTCGGGTGGGGTGCTCATCGATGCTCATTCGTCTCGTATGGGACGGTGGCGCAAAAACGGGTGACGCCGCGCGTAGTCATCATACGCGGGACACTGCGCAAGTTCGGCGAGCTGCCAAGGTTGATCGGCGTATTGGGACCGATGGCAAGCGTCACTCGGCATAGCCCAGTCGCTGCATGATGGGGCGCAGCGTCGGCAGCACGGGCTCGAACATGTCGCGGTAGGCATGCCAGCGATTGACCGCCTTGTTGCTGATGCCCTGGGTCACCTGGGCGTAGCTCGGCGTGCTGATGAACCGCTTGCCACGCGCATGTTCGGCAAACAGGGCCATCGGCGAGGCATCCTCGAGTTCGAGGAACTCGCCGAGACTGGCGACGTTCGCGTTGAAGTCGCCGACCACCGATTCGTAGCGCCATTCGAGCAGGTGCGGACTGAACACCTGGACCTGTTTGTGCCACTGCTCAAACGCCTGCACGTAGCCTTCCGCCAACCGCTGCAGTGACGAGCACATCACCATGTAGGCGGGCGAGCGGAACGGCTGCAAGTAGCAACTGAGGAGCACGTCGCAGGGATGTCGCAGGCACAGGATGATCGGCGCCTCGGGAAACAGCCGCATGATCATCGGCAGGCACAGCATGTTGAGCGGATTCTTGTCGACCAGTCGCTTGACGCCAAGGTCGGGAAGAACTTTGCCGACCATTCGCGCATAGACGGCACGCAGTTGGTCGGCATCCGTCCGGGTCAGGTTTGCCAGATCCGCCGGGTAATGCTGGCCGACCAACTCCATGCGCTCGGTCAATTCGTGGATGAAGGCGCGCTCGTCCATCGAGCGGAAATCGGGGTGCGCATCCAGCATCTGTTCGAGCAGGGTGGTGCCCGAACGCGGGAAGCCGACGACAAAGACCGGGTTCTGCCTGCCTTGCGGCGCGGGCAGGGACGTCCAGCGGGCGTACTCGAGGTGGCTGACGATGCGCTCCGCCATCTGCAGTGGCTTGCTGTCGGCGGCCAGCAGTTCCGGGACGATCTCGCGTGCGGTGCCCAGTTGCGCGGTGTGGGCACCCTCGGCTGCTTGCCAGGCCTCGACGTATCGCGCTTGCCGGTCGCAGGCCTGGGCCAATCCGAAGCTTGCGCTGGCGGTGCTTTCCTCATCGGAAGCGATGGCGAGCACATGGCGATACAGTTCGGCAGCGTCCGCATGGCGGCCATCGCGCAACGCCACGGCGGCGTGTGCGCTCCAGCAGGCGCTGCGCGTGCGCACGTCTTCGGCTGGCAACATGTCGAGCAGGTCCAGCGGCAACTGCAGCAACGTCTCGCGGGCCAGTGTCAGCTGGTTGCTTCTTTCGTACAGCCCAACGCGGTGCGATGCGAGCCGCAGTCGTGAGGCCTCCGCTTCGGACGCTTCGGGCAACGTGGCCATCGCCAGTGCGCGCAAGGCCGCATCGGTATCGCCCTGCACTGAAAGCATGTCTGCCAGGATCATCGCCTGGTCAGCTGGCTGCGCTGGCCATTCAGCGGCGCCGGTCAACATGACTTCCTGCCCGCTGTTGTCGCCGCAGATGTAGCAGGCGTAAGCAGCCTGCAGCCGCGCTTCGATGAAATCGGGGTTGAGCTGGACGGCGTCCATGAGCGTCTCGCGGGCCTGGGGCCAGCGTCGCTCACTGATCAAGAGCAGTCCAAGGTTGTAGAGGATCTCGGCATCGTCAGGTGCCAGCGAGCTGGCGGTCTGGAAGGCCAGCTCGGAAGCTGCCGCATCGCCGAGTTGTTGCTGCGCGAGTGCCAGATTGTTCCAGTACGCCGAGACTGCCGGATGGTCCGCGGTCAGCCGCAGAAAGGTCGCTACAGATGCGCTGTAAAGATGGCTGGCCTGTTGCGCCGTGCCGAGTAGCAGCTGGATGAATTCGTTGCTCTGACCTGATTCGCCGGCTTGCGTGGCGAGGGCGATGACTCGTTCCATCTCTCCAGCGTTGTAGGCTGCTGAAATGGCCGTCGTGAGGCGCTGAGCGTTCACGTCAGACGGGCTTTGTCGATCGGTCATCCTGTCGTTGCACCTGGAGCCTGTTTATCCTCTCCCCGAAGCCCGAAGGCAACGCGAGCCAAGGGGAGATGATAGACGGGCTCTCAATCAAAAAGGGCCGAGACACTGCGTCTCGGCCCCTGTTCGTTCAACGATCAGAACTTGACCGTGGCACGGGCCCAGTAGTAACGCCCGAGGGTGTCGTAGGTCGCTGTGTCCACGTTGTAGTTCAAGCCGTTCTGGTAGATCAGCGGCGGGATCTTGTTGAAGATATTGTCCACACCCACATCAAAACGGGTGTGGATGATCGGTATCTCATAGCCAACCTGCAGCGCCTGATACGTGACCGCAGCCATCGGTGCGTTGGCGAGGGTCACCGCGTCGGCACCGAGGTTGGTGAGGTGGTTGATGTAACGGGTCTGCCACTGGGCGCTCCAGTTGCCCATGAGCCAGTTCAACGTCGCCGTGGCGCGCCAGCGTGAAATGTTGCCGAACTGCTGGGTGTAAGTGCCGGCGTAGTTGATCGTTTGGGCACCGGGCTGACCCGGGGTGGCGTCGTTGTTGTAGGTGGAGATGTACGTGGTATTCAGGCTGGCCTTGAAGTTACCGGGATCAACGCTGCCTATGTTGAAGTGCGGGATCTGGTAGTTCAGGGTGTAGTCGATGCCGGTCGTGCTCAGGTTGCCCAGATTGACCACGGGGGTGGCGATGTAAAGGATCTGACCGGGGTTCTGGCTGTTGGTGCCAATGCGGTTGATGTACGAGCAGTACGGGCTATCGCCATTGGCGTAGCAGGAGTTGACCACCGTCTGAGCGGTAATCTGGGTCAGCAGGTCGGTCAGGTAGATGTGCCAGAAATCGACGGAGGTCGACAGGCCCGGCAACCACTGCGGATCGTAGACCAGGCCGAAATCGACGGACTTGCCTTTCTCCGGCTTCAAGCTGGCGCCCACCGCTGCGGCGCCGGAGGAGTAGGCAGTAACCTGCGGGTTGGGGTTGCCGGCCCAGTTGACCGGAACGGACTGGCAGGCAGCGGCATGCTGCGCGAGCTCGGCCGCCGAGAGGCCGGCGCAAGGATCGTTCAGCGTCGGGCCACCGATCGTGCGTCCGTCGTAGAGCTCATCGAGATTGGGCGCACGGAACACCTGTGAAATCGTGCCGCGTACCAGCAGGTCGGGGATGGGCCTCCACTCGATCGCGATCTTGCCGTTGGTGGTTGTCCCGGTGGTGCTGTAGTCAGACGAGCGTACGCCCAGGTCGAGATTCAGCGAGTGTGCCCAGGGTTGCTCGGAGAGCAGCGGAAACAGGGCTTCGGCGTAAAGCTCCTTGACGTCGTAGCTGCCTCGGCCCGGCGAGCCGCAAGCTTCCTGCAGCACTTGGCAGGTGCCGGTGGTGGGGTCGAGGATCGCATCGCTGGTCACCTGATAGTTCATCGATTCCTTACGGTACAGGGCGCCTACTGACAGCTGCGCCGCACCGGCTGGCATATCAAACATCTCGCCACTGGAGTCGTACTGGAACTGCTTGGTGGTCTTGTCCAGGGTGTAGATCGGCGTATCCACGCCAGCCGCCAGCGCTTTGGACACGGTCGGATCGGCCTGGTCGAAGATGTTCACGCCATTGTTGATCGCGTTCTGGAATGCAGCGACGTTGACTTCGTTGTAGTCGCGCTGCTCGCGGTTGGTATGGCCATAGTCGACCGAGGCGTCCCAGGTCCACGACGTGTTGCCGAAGGCACCGCGCACGCCGGTGTTGATCTGGGCATTGTCGGTGGTGAAGGTATGCAGGCGCGTACCCAGTCCGGTAAGCCGGGTGTTGAAGCCGTAGCCGCTGTTCGGGTCGCCGGGAATGGTGTTGGCGCTGAAGGTGACGCCGAACGGGTTGATCGGGTTGCTGGACAGCACGGTCCAGCCGTCACCCACGCCGGTGGGTGCTGGCGCATCCTGTCCGCTGGACAGAGTGTGGTTGAAGAACATGTCGGCGAAGAACGTCACGTTGTCCGACAACTTGTAGGTGGCCAGTGCGAAGACGTCCTCGCGCTCTTGCTGCGTCTGGATGTAGTTATAGGCGTTGTAGTTGAACGTGTCGTCGGACGTACGGCAGCGGTAATCGCTGAGGCTCGACCCATTGCCTTGCGCCAGCGTGACGAGCGAAGTACCCGTGGAGTTGATCGCGCAACCGTACTGGTTCGCTATGCCTGTGGGTACCTGGATGCGGCCGGTCGGAAGGCTGCTGGAGCCTGCCGCGCTGACCTTGCCGCTGGACAGGTAGAGTGGCGACGTCGAGAAGCCGCGCTTGGTCGTCAGCACGGGATCGTATTTGTTGTAATCCAGACCGGCGACGATGCTGCCTTTCTCGCCGCTGTCGCCCACGGTAAGGTTGAAGCCACGCCGCTGGCCATCGCCATGGCTGGAAATGCCGTCATTGAGGCTGAACTCGGCGCCGGTGTAATCCTTGCGCAGGATGAAATTGACCACGCCGCCGATGGCGTCCGAGCCATAGACCGTCGAAGCACCTTCGGCCAGCACGTCCACCCGCGAGATCATGCTTTGCGGGATCATGTTCAGATCGGCATTGGCCATGCGCTGACCATCGATCAGCACCAGCGTGCGGCTTTCACCCAGGCCGCGCAGCGAGATGCGCGAGGCGCCATCACCGCCTTCCAATGTCGGGCTGGCACCACCACCACCGTTGCTGTTGTTCGATGGGTTCGTCGCGTTACCGGAAACGCTGGGGAGCTGCTGCAGCACGTCACCCAGGGTCGGTTTACCGGAATTCAAGATATTGGTGCGATCAAGCGTCACGACCGGACTGGCCGTTTCCAGATCGACACGCCGAATCAGCGAGCCGGTGACAACCACCGCGTTGAGTGTCTTGGCCTTGCTGGCCTCGGGCGTGGCCGGTGGTGTCTGCGTGGTGCTGGTGGTCGTGGTCGTGGTGCTGGTATCGCTGGTGCTGGTTTGCTGCTGTGCCTGGACCACGCCAGCGGTGGTCATGAAGCCCACGCTCAGTGCCAGTCGAACTGCCAATGACAAGTGATTCTGGTTGTATTTCATGTGTTGTCCCCAGTGGTGTTTTTCATCGTTACCCCCCAATACAAGACTTGCTCGGCAGTCCGGTCATGGCTCCCGACGCGCCCCGCGTGCGGAAAGTCATGGCAGTCACTGCTTTCAAATGATCTGCGTGCTTTGAACTCGAGCGGGATACAGTGCGGCCCGCTGGTTGTTCGTCCCCCTTCTTTGCAGGTGCCGATGGCACCCGTATCGATGCTGCTGCCAAGTGAGATATCGAGAGTGGTCTTTAGGCGATGTCATGAACGAGGCGTTCGTTGCTCCCATGGCTGCGGATGATGCGCACAGGCTTGCGGCTGCCATGCACCTGGCTGCTGGAGCCGCGCAGAGACTTGCGTACACGATCTCTTGAATCGATCCATCTGCCGTCGGCATTGCACACCGATATTCCCTCCCCATGGCACGTTTGGCGTCACGAACCGCTCTACATCGGGTAAAACACCGCTGGCTGGGCACTTGCAGATCGCGCCATGCAAGGCCGGCTCGCAAGAATGAGCGCCCTATGCGCCAGCAGCAAAGAGCCACCGTAGGATCACACGGCCAGCTGCCCAAAGACAACGACTCTGTAACATTTGTGTGCTACCACCGTCACGGCGATTGCTTTGGCACAAAAAAAACAGCGCCAAGGCGCTGTTTTAAACGGTCGAATCCGTCAGCAAAGTAGGTTGGGGTGAGCGCAGCGATGCCCAACAATTACCTCGAGCTTCCCCGCAGGCCTGTTGGGCATCGCTGTGCTCACCCCAACCTACGCGTGGCCTGCCCGAGGGCGCAAAAGACTGTGGGAGCGACTTCAGTCGCGATGCTCCTGAGGTTTGCACCAAGAAGCGATCGCGACTGAAGTCGCTCCCACAAGAGCACCTTGAGTGCGCTCAACCGCGATAGCGTTGCTGCAGGAAGGCGAAGAACGCCCGCAGACCCAGCGCCTCGCCACCGCGTGGGCGACCGGGGCGATCGGCATCGTTCCAGGCATAGGTGTCCAGATGCAGCCATGGTGTGGCATCGGGCACGAAGCGCTCCAAGTATAGCGCCGCGGTGATGGCGCCGGCATGGCGCGAGGGGCCGGCATTGGCGATATCGGCGACGGCGGAGTCAAGCATCCTGCGATAGGGGCGCCATAGCGGCAGCCGCCACAGCGGGTCGTTCACGGTTCGGCCGGCGGCCAGCACGCCTTCGGCCAGTTCGTCGCGGTTCGCAAACAGCACCGGCAGGTCCGGGCCGAGCGCGACGCGTGCGGCGCCGGTGAGCGTGGCGAAATCGACGATCAGGTCGGGCTTCTGTTCGCCGGCGTAGGTGATCGCATCGCACAACACCAGCCGCCCCTCGGCGTCGGTGTTGTCGACTTCCACGCTGATGCCGGCACGCGTGGTGATCACATCGCCCGGGCGCATGGCGTTACCGGACACGGCGTTCTCCACCGCCGGAATCAGCAGGGTCAGCCGCACCGGCAGCTTCGCCTGCATGATCAGCGCAGCCAGCGCGATAGCGTGCGCGGCGCCGCCCATGTCCTTTTTCATGTTGCGCATGCCATCGGTGGGTTTGAGATCGAGGCCGCCGGTGTCGAAGCACACGCCCTTGCCGATCACCACCAGTTTCGGATCGCTGCTCTTGCCCCAGCTCAGCTCGACCATTCGCGGTGCGCGCTCGCTGGCCCGGCCCACCGTATGGATGGTCGGGAAGTTCGCCTTCAACAATTCGTCGCCGACCCACTCGCGCACCTTTGCCTTGTGCGTCTTGCCGAGTTGCTTGACGGCCTCGGCGAGTTGCTTCGGACCCATGTCCTCGGTCGGTGTGTTGACCAGGTCGCGCACCTGCGCGGTGGCCTCCACCAGCGGCGCCAGCTGTTGCAGATCGGCGGCGTCTACGGCGAGTCGGGCCGGCGCGCGTTTGGGCTTGCGATAGCGGTTGAATTGATAGGCGCCGAGCGCCCAGCCCAGGGCGGCCTGTGTCGCATCGGTCAACACGTTCTCGGCGGCCAGGTGGTAACTCGCCTCGGGCAAGACGCCCGGCAGGGCGGCCAATGCCCCGAGTGCGTCCTGCGCATCGACGCCGACCAGTACGCGCACCAGCTTGCCATCGATATCGGCGAGCAGCGCAAACGTGCCGGGGGCTGCCACGAAGCCGCTGTCGGCCAGCCAGCGGCGTTGCGCGGCCGTGAGCCGTCGACGCGTGGCGGCGAAGTGCGCCGCGTCGGTGGTCTCGATGGCAATACTGTGGTCGCGGGCGCCGGACTGGCGTTCGATCAGGGCAGACATGGGGGTTCCTGGTGCTGGCGGCGGCATGGATGCCGTGGGATAGCTGGCGTTGAGGTCGCCAATAATGCGCGTTTGGCGGGTGCTTGCCTACGTCGCGGGATGCTGCGCATCGAGCCAGTCGGCCAGCGCGGTCATGTCGCGCAGATCGAGCTCGGGCGCAGGCCCCAAGTCGGCAGGCCAGGGCTGTCCGCTGCGATTGATCCAGGCCGTGCGCAGGCCGGCATCACGTGCGCCGACCATGTCCATTTCCGGATCGTCGCCGACGTGCAGGATCTGCGCCGGAGACACGCCAAGCCGCTCGGCGGCGGCCAGAAAAATTCGCGCGTCCGGCTTCGCGGTGCCCGTGTCGCGTGCGCAGATGTGATGCGCGAAATGGGTGTGGATGCCGACCCGTTGCAGGTCGGCGTTGCCGTTGGTCAGGCTTGCCAGTGGCCAGCGTGCGGTGATCCGCTGAAGTGCGGGCAGGCTGTCCGGATAGAGCTCCACGCTGTTGCGCGCCGCGAAGTAGATTTCCCACAAGTCGTCGATCGGCGCGGCGGCGATACCGCAGGCCGCAAACGCCTGTTGCATGGTGAGCTGGCGCTGGGTGGTGAAGTCGTGCGCCAGGTCGATCCGCTCGGCGGCTACCTGGGCGCGCAACTCGCGCATGGCCGCAATCGGCCATGCGCGAGCTACGTCAGGGTGGTGCTGTCGCAGCCACGCGTCGACCGCATGATCGGCACGCTCCAGTGCCGGCAGCACCGGCCACAGGGTGTCGTCCAGATCCAGCGTGAGTGCAAGTATCCGCACGTCACCCATTGTGCTGATCAGTTGCTGCTGACGCGCAACGTCTGGCCAAGCTTGATGTTGTCGCCCTTGAGGTTGTTCCACTCGCGCAGCTGGCTCACTTCGACCGAATGCGTCTTGGCAATCGAGGACAGCGTGTCGCCCTTGGCCACGGTGTAAGTTGCGCCGTCCTTGCTGCTGCCCGAGCTCTTGCTCGTGCCGCCGGCCTGATCGCTGCGATGATCCATGGCCTGCCCCGAAGCCATCGAGTTGCTTACGGCAGTGGTCGCCGCGACACGTGATGTGGTGCTTGCTTCTGCCGGTGCGGGCGGCGCACGGTTGATCGGGTGTGCCGTCTCGCCGGTTTCCGCGAGAATCTTGCTGCGACGGGCGCTGTCCGCTTCAACGAGTGCGGCGCCATCCTGGTACGGCAGGACCGCGTGCAGGCGCATCGCGGCCTTCGCCGAATCGGTCTGCAGGAACGCGATGAATTCACTGACCTTGGCGGCCTTCGGGCTACGCGGATTGCTCACCAGATACAGCGGGGTAAACAGCACATAGCTGCCATTGCCGATACTGGTGGCGTTCGGGGCGACGCCGTTGATCGGGATCGCCTTGATGTTGGGGTTGCTGCTGATGTCGGCCAGCGTGGCGACACCGAGGCCATTCGGATTCAGGTTCACGCCAGCTTCGAGCTGATGCGTGTTGACGTAAAGCCGCGGCGCGGCGACGGACTGGTCGCCACGGCCGAACAGCAGTTCGCGCAGGCTGTACTCGACGCCATCGCCGGGGCTGGCCACCGCGTACAGGTCGATCGGTGCATTCGAGCCGCCGACTTCGCTCCAGTTGGTGATCTTGCCGTAGTAGATGTCATGCACCTGCTTCAGCGAGAGGCTGCTGATCGGGTTGGACGCCTGGGTGATCAGCACCAGGGCATCCCATGCCACCGGGGTAAATGTGAGATTCGCATCTTCGGCGCTGGCGTCGCTGGCGCGAGCGCTGCCGGCCAGATCCGCGCTACCCATCGCCACCGCGTCCAGACCGGAAGCCGTGTTGAACGGCTGCAGTCCGATACAGCCGTGACCGGCCTTCTGCCACGCCAGCGCCACCTGGGTGACAACACCCTGCGCCGTGGCGACGTCGCCACGCCAGATCAGCGCGCATTCTTTCGAGGAGCTAGCGGCCTTGTGCGTCGTCGAATGCGTAGGGGTCTTGGCAGCAAAGGCGGAAGTGGTGAGGCAGGCCCCGATCAGGGTGAAGGACAGCAAACGGGTAAGACGGACGGACATGGTGGTGGAGAACCCCGGCATCAGTAGTGTGGTGAGATCAGTATGGCGTGTTGAAGGCGCACAGACGGTGAAGCAGACATCGTATTTCATCGGCCTGAACACAAAACATCAAGCACTTTCATGCGTTTGCGCGGGGCAGTGCGCCAGTTTGTGCGGCGGAACAGGGCCGAAAAGCCATTCCTGGCTGTTTTGGCCCGTTGTCTCAGCTGTTCAGTCGGCCCGCAATATCACGCTCAATCCGTTCTCGCTGAGCGTTTTTTGATCCGTTCTCCCTGGACGCCCGATCCGTTCGCCCTGCACGGGTTTTTCCGATCCGTTCGCTCTGAGCGCCTTTTTTAATCCGTTCGCCCTGAGCGTAGCGCAGCGAAGTCGAAGGGCCACCCCGCAGCGATCCACACCCCAAAGCACTAATCAACCACAACATACCGTGACCCATCAGCATCAATCACCACCAACACCAACTGCCGCGGCTTCACCCCGGCAAGCCCCCGCAACATATGCAGACTGGTAATCCGCTGGCTCCCAACCCCAATCACCACGTCATCAGTAGTCAGCCCGGCGCGCGCCGCACTGCTACCCGGCTGCACCGCACTGATCGCCACCCCACTGACGCCTTGGCTACGCAAGTCCGGGTCCAGTTCGGCAAAGCGCACCCCGCGCAGTCGCGGATCCAGCTGGCCGCCATCGAGGTTGGCCAGCTTTTCCGCACTCAGGGTCACACTGACCTGATGCGACTGGCCGCCGCGCAGCACACCGAGTTGTACCGTGCTGTCCAGGGGCAGCAGGACTTCGGCATTGTGCAATTGCTGCACGCTGCTCAGCGGCTTGCCGTTGAGCGTGGTCAGCACGTCGCCCGGCTGCAGGCCCGCGTGCTCGGCGGCCGAGTCGTCGCCGACGCTGGTGACCACCAGCCCATTGAGACTCTTCAGCGCGAGCAACTGGGCGATGCGCGGGGTGATCTGCTGTGTTTGCACGCCCAGGCTGCCGCGCTCCACCTTGCCGTGCGCCAGCAATTGCGTCATCACCTCGCTGGTGATCGCGCTGGGAATCGCAAAGCCGATGCCGACGTTGCCGCCGGAGGGCGAGAAGATCATCGTGTTGATACCCACCAGCTCGCCGCGCAGATTCACCAGCGCGCCGCCCGAGTTGCCGGGATTGATCGAGGCGTCGGTCTGGATGAAGTTCTGGTAGCCCGTACTGCCCGACGACTTCTCGCCGAAGCCCGAGCGGCCCAGCGCGGAAACGATGCCGGCGGTCACCGTCTGGCCGAGCCCGAACGGATCGCCCACCGCCACCACGTAATCGCCCACGCGCAACTGGCTTGAGTCGGCCAGCGGCAGCGCCTGCAGGTGATCGGCCGTGATCTGCACCACGGCGACGTCGGTTTCCGGATCGGTGCCGACCAGCTTACCCTTCAACGTGCGCCCGTCCTGCAGGGTCACGCTGATGTCGTCGGCACCGCCGACCACATGATTGTTGGTCAGCACATAGCCCTTGGCCGCATCCACGATCACGCCCGAACCCAGGCTCTGCTGCACCTGCTCGCGTGGCGTCGTAGGCAGGCCAAAGAACTGGCGCATGACCGGATCGTTGAAATACGGGGCGCGTACCTGAACCCGGGTCTTGGTGGAGATGTTCACCACCGCCGGCGTCACATGCTCAAGCATCGGTGCCAGCGACGGCATCGCCTGGCCGTTGATTGCCGGTGGCAGGGCGGCGCGGCCAGTCCCGGGCCAAACCCCGATCAGGACGGCGGCAAACAAGCTGGAAAGCCAATGCAAAAGACGGAAACGGCGCTGCGACATGAAGATCCTCCTGGGCGTCGGGGTTTGCGCTCATTCGACCAGCCGCCGCCAGCCCGGTTCCATCACCCCCTGATCGTCGCAAGTACTTTACATCCAGCGTCGTCGGGGGTAACTTGCCCACCTGGTAGCAACCACAACATCTTGTGTCTGGATGCTACCGGATAAACAAGGACTGGTGCCGAGCGTCGCACTCTTTCAGGGGGAGTCGTAGTCTTCGAAGGCATTCGGCGGATAGGTCGGAGGGCAATCCTCATGGCTTGTCGATCGCCGCAAATGCACACTGAACGATGCCGCTGTACCACATAAAAACAACCGGGCCGCAAGGCCGCAACGGGAGGTCAGGAAGCCGATGAGCACAGTGCGTGCACCAGCCACTAACTCAGCCACAAATCGTGATGCCGCCGTGGACATTCCGCTGCAACCTGCGTCATATGACATCTGGGACAAAAAATATCGTCTGAAGGCGAAGTCCGGCGAGCCGGTCGACGCCACCATCGACGAGACCTATCAGCGCGTCGCGCGCGCGTTGTCGGACGTCGAGGCGACCGACGAATTGCGCGGTCACTGGTACGAGCGCTTCCTGTGGGCGCTGCGCCGCGGTGCGATCCCCGCCGGCCGCATCACGTCCAACGCCGGCGCGCTGGCGCACAAGCCGGCCACCTCCACGATCAACTGCACCGTGTCGGGCACCATCCGCGACTCGATGGACGACATCCTGGAGAAAGTGCACGAGGCGGGCCTCACGCTGAAGGCCGGCTGCGGCATCGGCTACGAATTTTCCACGCTGCGTCCGCGCGGCGCGTACGTCTCGGGCGCCGGTGCGTATACCAGCGGCCCGCTGTCGTTCATGGATATCTACGACAAGATGTGTTTCACCGTGTCCTCGGCCGGTGGTCGTCGCGGTGCGCAGATGGGCACGTTCGACATCAGCCACCCGGACGCGAAAGAGTTCATCCGCGCCAAGCGCGAAGATGGCCGCCTGCGTCAGTTCAATCTGTCGCTGCTGATCACCGACGGCTTCATGGAAGCGGTGGAGCACGACCACGACTGGCCGCTGGTCTATCCGGTGCACATCAAGGAACAGCACGAGATCGATCTCGCTGATCCGGCCAAGGTGGTCTGGCGCGAATGGCCGACCCACGAGAACTACGTCGATCGCGAAGACGGCCTGGTCGCCTGCAAGGTCTACAGCACGATCCGTGCGCGGCATCTGTGGGACATGATCATGGTCTCGACGTATGACTACGCCGAGCCCGGGTTCATCCTGATCGACAAGGTCAACGAGATGAACAACAACTGGTGGTGCGAGCACATCCGCGCGACCAACCCCTGCGGTGAGCAACCGTTACCGCCCTACGGTTCGTGCCTGCTCGGCTCGATCAACCTCACCACGTTCGTGCGCGATCCGTTCGGCCCCAAGGCGCGTTTCGACTGGGACGAGTACCGCGAAGTCGTGAAAGTGTTCACCCGCATGCTCGACAACGTAGTCGAGATCAACGGCCTGCCGTTGCCGCAGCAGCGTCACGAAATCGAATCCAAGCGCCGCCACGGCATGGGCTTCCTCGGCCTGGGCTCCACGCTGACCATGCTGAAGCACCGCTACGGCACCGCCGATGCGGTCAGCTTCACCGAAGATGTGTCGCGCGAGATGGCCGTGGCCGGCTGGGAAATGGCGCTGGATCTGGCCAAGGAAAAGGGCCCGGCCCCGATCCTCACGCAGGACTTCACCGTCACTGGCGACATGCTGCGCAAGCGTCCGGAAATGGTCACCGACGGCTACAAGGTCGGCGACAGCATCCCCGGCCGCGTGCTGCATGCGAAGTACAGCCGCTACATGCAGCGCATCGCCACGGTGGCGCCGAACCTGGTTGAGCAGCTCGCCGAAACCGGCGCGCGCTTCACCCATCACAGCTCGATCGCACCCACCGGCACGATCTCGCTGTCGCTCGCCAACAACGCCAGCAACGGTATCGAGCCGAGCTTCGCCCACAGCTATTCGCGCAACGTGATCCGCGAGGGCAAGAAGTCCAAGGAAAAGGTCGAGGTGCTCAGCTACGAGCTGCTCGCCTACCGCGCACTGATCAATGCGGACGCCAAGGTGTTCACCGACGACGTCGCCAGCAAGCTGCCGGAGTACTTCGTTTCCGCCGACGACATCAGCCCGAAAGAGCATGTCGACATCCAGGCCGCTTCGCAGAAATGGATCGACTCGTCGATCTCCAAGACCGCGAACGTGCCCACCGACTACCCCTACGAAGACTTCAAGGACATCTACTTCTACGCCTATAAGCAGGGCCTGAAGGGATGCACCACGTTCCGTTTCAACCCTGCTGCGTTCCAGGGCGTGCTGGTGAAAGAAGCCGACCTTGAAAGCACCCTCTACCGCTTCGAGCTGGAAGACGGTAGCGTTGTCGAACTGAAAGGCAACGAGCAGGTGGAGTACGACGGTGAAATGCATTCCGCCGCCAATCTCTTCGATGCCCTGAAGGAAGGCTACTACGGTAAATTCTAGGCACGTGTGCGCCGCGGAGATTTTCCTGCAAGCTCCGCGAGCACGTACGTTCCAGAAGAATTACTGCCAGTTCTGAAACGTCGCCCGTCTTGGGCGCGTGACAACTCAAGAAGTCCATCGGAGGGGAACATCAGCATGTCCATTGATACCGCCATTGAAGTAAATAGCAACGAAGCACCGGTCGTTACCGAAGTGCCCGTCGTCAGCGTCCCGGCGCCGCCGGTCGCGGCACCGGTCGCCGCCGTGCCCGTAGCACCTGCGGCACCTGCCGCACCGAAGAAAAAGGCAGCTGCCAAGAAGAAGGCCGCTCCGGCGAAAGAGGCTGCAGCGGAGAAAGCTGCGCCCAAGAAGGCCGCTGCGAAGAAGGCTGCACCGAAGAAGGCCGTTGCCAAGAAGGCTGCGCCGAAGAAGGCCGCTGCCAAGAAAGCCGCGCCTAAGAAAGCAGCCGCCAAGAAGACCGTGAAGAAGGCTGCCGCGAAGAAGGCCGTCAAGAAAGCTGCGCCGAAAAAGGCAGCCGCCAAGAAGGTCGTGAAGAAGGCAGCCAAGAAGGTCGCCAAGAAAATCGTCAAGAAGGCTGCCGCCGCGAAGAAAGCGGTGAAGAAGGCCGTCAAGAAGGTTGTCGGCAAGGCCAAGAAGGTTGCCAAGAAGAGCGGCGCCACGAAAGTTGCCAAGAAGATTGCAAAGAAGGTCAGCACCAAGAAGGTCAGCAGCAAAAAGACGGCCAGCACCAAGAAAGGTGTGAACAAGAAGGCCGCACCAAAGAAGGCGGCAGCAAAGAAGTCCGCCAGCAAGAAAGCCGTCGCCAAGACGGTAAAGAGGTCCACTGCCAGCAAGAAAGCGAGCGTCAAGACGGCACGTAAACCTGCCGCCAAGAAGGCCGCTGCAAAACGTAAGTAAGCGATACCGCATCCGGCCCGGCCTGACGGTCGGGCCGGATGTTTTTCTCTCCGCACCGATGAGTGCGTGAAGCGCAACACAGTGCAGGTCAGGCTTTCAACACACCGCACGTCACCGACAGAAGAAGCGAACATGGCAATCAAAATCGACAAGAAGATCACCGGCTACAACGTGGTCAAACCCGAAGACAAGGTTGCCGCCCCCGCGGTCACTGCAGCTGCGCCCAAAGAGGCGCCGATGGCTGAAGTGATCCAGATGCACGAAAGCGTGGAACGCCCCGAGACCCTGGTCGGCTCCACCTTCAAGATCAAATCACCGCTGTTCGAGCACGCGCTGTACGTCACCATCAACGACATCGTGCTCAATCTCGGTACGCCGCACGAACTGCGCCGCCCGTTCGAGATCTTCATCAACTCGAAAAACATGGACCACTTCCAGTGGATCGTGGCGCTCACCCGCATTCTCTCCGCCGTGTTCCGCAAAGGCGGCGACGTCACTTTCATCGTCGAAGAGCTGAAAGCCGTATTCGACCCCCGCGGCGGCTACTTCAAAGCCGGCGGCGTCTACATGCCCAGCATCGTCGCCGAGATCGGCGGCGTGATCGAACAGCACATGAAGAACATCGGCCTGATCCACGATCCGGAAATGGACGACGCCACCCGCCGCCTGATCACCGAGAAGCGCGCCGCGTACGAAGCGGCCGGCGCAAAAAAAAACTCTGACGTAAACGCCGCCTCTGTGGGAGCGACTTCAGTCGCGAAAAGCGCCGAGGAATCCTCAGGGTTTCCGCCTGGTGCCACGCTGTGCGTGAAGTGCAACACGCAGGCGCTGGTGCTGATGGATGGGTGCCAGACTTGTTTGAATTGTGGGTATTCGAAGTGCGGGTGAGCATTTTACGCAATGATGGCCGAGATGACTGACGCCAAAGTCGCTTTTCTCGATAAGAAGTGGTCCCGAAAGTTCATGTTGCCGTTGCAGTGGCAGGGTGAATTTTGAGACTCCATGCTTTCACGTTCGCTTAGCTAATAGTGGCGATGGAAACCAAGATGACAGGCCAACAGGACGTTCTGGCAGGCGCGGGGTTCGGTAGCAGAATTGCCGAAGAGGAGTTAGACCACCTTCGTTCTTACTTCGTAGAAACCGAGCAGTGGCGAAAACTACTTTCCGGTGAAGTCGATATAGTTTTTGGCGCGAAAGGAGCTGGTAAAAGCGCGCTGTATTCCCTGTTAGTAGAAAAGGAACCTGAGCTTCGCTTGGGTCGTAGAACCGTTTTTATACGTGCAGAAAACCCCCGAGGCGCGACGGCATTCCGCGATCTCATAACAATACCGCCGCTATCTGAAGAGAGCCTCCGCGCGCTGTGGAAGCTGTACTTCCTCGCCACAGCAGCACATTATCTCCGTCACCATTTAACAGCGTCAAAAACGTCTAACGCAAACGCAGCTCAGGTTATTGAGGTGCTTTCAGCCAACGGTCTGCTCGCACAAAATCATACTTTGGTTAGCCGTTTGAAGGCAGTGTATGAATATATTTGGAAATATATTCCAAGTATAGAAACGACTGTGGAAGATCCGCACAGTGGATATAAGTACACGGGTAAAATAACGCTCGCTGAACCGACAAGTGAACAACATGGGCTTGGCTACCGGTCGCTCGATGCCCTTCTTGAAACGTTAAATCTCGCCTTTAGGCAAGTCAGCATCACGGTTTGGCTGGTGCTTGATCGACTCGACGTGGCTTTCGCCGACTCTGACATCTTGGAGGGAAATGCGCTTCGGGCGCTTTTCAGGACATACCTCGATATGCTGGGGCTTTCACATATCAAAGTGAAGATCTTCTTGCGGGATGATATTTGGCGAAAAATTGTCGCTAATGGTTTTAGGGAGGCCAGCCACATAACAAGAACTCTAACGCTATCTTGGACTTCGCAATCTTTGCTTAATCTGATAGTACGGAGGCTAACTGTAAATGAAGCGCTGTGTGCTTACTACGGAGTCACGAAGGACGAAATTCTAGCGACAGTGGAGCTGCAAAACGAATTCTTCTATAAGGTGTTTCCGACCCAAATTGACATTGGGGCAAGTAAACCAAAAACGTTGGAATGGATGCTTTCCCGAACAGCCGATGGATCCAAGAGAACTGCTCCACGTGAGTTGATCCACCTTTTAGTGGCTGCTCGCGATGAGCAGTTGAAGATGTACGAGCTAGGTAACTCTGAGCCTGAGGCCTTTGCGTTATTCACTAACTCGGCGATCCGCTCTGCACTTCCTATAGTGTCAAAGGCTCGCTACGACCAGACCTTATGTGCCGAAAACCCCTCGCTCAAGCCATACTTGGAGAGGCTTGAGCGTAAGAAGGCGCAACAGTCCTTAGATTCGCTTGCTCTTCTTTGGAATTGCTCCGTTGATGAATCCTCAAAGACTGCTGAGAAGTTGGTTGAGGCTGGCTTTTTTGAGCGGCGTGGAACGAGGCTCTCTCCTGTTTACTGGGTGCCTATGCTTTACCGGGCAGGCAAGCGCAAGGGCCAGCGGCGCCTGGTAACCGATGAGCTCGGACAGGCCGAAGACATTGTGGAGAGGGTGGGGGAAGGCGAAGATGCCCACTCCCAGGGCAGACAGCGCCGAACAGACTGTCAGATACGCCGCTACCTTGGAGCGCCCGGCCTGCGATGAGGAGTCCCGGATAGCCGACGCAAAAATCAGGGTGCAAGCGGCAACGCAAGCCAGCATGACAGTGAAGGGGATTCTGGCTGGCGAGCCTACTTCTCCGATCTCGCTCACCGTCTGGTGGACGTGACTGTAGCCAGGGACCATCAGTGCCAACCCGGCGACGCCGATACAAAAAATGGCAGCGGATACAGGTCCAAACAACAAGCGTTCGCTTCGTGTCATGCCGTACCCCTGTGACCATGGAAGGTAACCGAATCGTATGTGGAAATCGGGGCAGGGGAAGTTAAAGCGGTCAGCAGAGGCGCGCGAGGTCCACTTCAATCGCTATCTATCGATACTCGGATAGTCAACACTGCGCCGTCTTACTATCAATGAATACGGGTATCTATGTGCTTTTCTGCAACCGCCAGCTTCGTCAGCAGCGCGCTGATCGCTGGCGTCGGTGTTGCCACCCTCCGGTGTGCGCGGCATCCCAAGGAATGGCTTTTTGCCTCGATCCCGTTGTTGTTTGCATTCCATCAGTTTGCCGAAGGCGCGGTGTGGCTGGCCTTGATGGGCGACACCACCCTCGGTGGCCTCAAACAGTGGGGCTTCGTGTACATGCTTTATGCGCAAGGCGTGTTGCCGCTACTGATCCCGCTGAGCGTCTGGTTGATCGAGCCGGGGCGACATCGCCGTCTCATGGTGCTGCCGTTTCTGGTGCTCGGCGCCGGCCTCACCGTTTATCAGCTTTGGGCATTGCTGAATTTCAATACCGCGATCTACGTACACGATTACAGCGTGGTCTACGCGAATGACGCCACCAACATCATGACGATCGCCGTCCTTTACGTGATCGCCACTTGCGGCTCGCTGTTCTTTTCGGGATACCGATACATCATCGCGCTCGGCGCAGTGAACCTGGTCGGTGTGCTGCTGGTAATGTGGCTCAAGCAATATGCCTTCACCTCGGTGTGGTGTAGCTATGCCGCTGTGGTCAGCATCCTGATCTACTTCCATTTCAGGCGCCCGCAACACAAACGGAAACTGTTCGGTTCCCATTGAGTTCCAAAGATCCAGGGAGCCGGAGCCGGGCAGCCCAGATTCACTTATCATGGGCCCAAGCCACGGGAAGCAACGATGATCGAAGGCTCATGCCACTGCGGTGCGGTGCAATGGCAGTTCGACGGCCAGCCTGATGGGGCTACGGCTTGCAACTGCACGGTCTGCCGCCGTTATGGCGTGCTCTGGGCCTACGACTATGTGGACGAGGGCATTCGCGTCTCGGGGCGGACGCAGGCCTATGTTCGTGGCAACGCGATCGAGTTCCACTTCTGCCGGGTCTGTGGGTGCATCGTGTGCTGGCGTGGCCGTGAGACGGATGAGGCGGGGCGTCGCCGCACCGCCGTCAACCTCCGTCTTGCCGAGCCCGAAGCCGTGGCTCAGATTCCCATCGATCACTTCGATGGGCTGGATACGTTCGATGATCTGCCACGCGACGGCCGATGTGTCGCTGACTACTGGTTCTGAGGCGCACTCGATGCAGGGACCCGGCCAAGGCACAATAAGGCATGGATGAGTCGAAACCTGTTTCCAGCTGGATAGCTATTGCATCCATCACGTTGATTAGCCTGTTCGCACTGGCTGCCCTTTATGCGCCGCGCCGCACGCAACCCAGGGCAAGGCCCAGGGTTATCTCGACGGTCCATCCGACGATGCCCACTGTCGAGCTGTGGTTGAGTACAGCCGATCGCCGACTGCGTTTGGTACGGCAGCCCGACATTGTGATGAGCGCCGACGAGTCGTTACGTGCCGATGTGGTCATCGACATCAACCGGAAATATCAATCCGTCGTCGGCTTCGGGGCGGCCCTGACGGATTCGTCGGCGTGGTTGCTGCAGAACAAGCTGAGTGATGGACAGCGTGGCGCGCTGTTGCAGGAACTGTTTGGCCCACCGCCCAACCTCGATCTGAACATGATGCGGCTGACTATCGGGGCCTCGGACTTCTCGCTGCAGCACTACACGCTGGATGATCTACCCGCCGGCGAAGTCGATCCACAATTGCAGCATTTCAATGTCGCCTCCAATTTGCGTGACGTGATACCGATGACGCGCGAGGTCTTGTCGGTCAATCCACAGCTGCACATCATCGCGACGCCATGGAGCGCACCGGCGTGGATGAAGATCAGCGAAAACCTGCTGGGTGGGGAGTTGCTGGAGAAGTTCGAAAGTACGTACGCGGACTATCTCGTCAAATACGTCGACACCTACCGCAAGTACGGCATCCCGATCTTCGCATTGACCTTGCAAAATGAGCCAGGCTTCATACCGCTGACTTACCCGAGCATGGATTTACCGCTGTCCACACGGGCGCGCATCACCGCGCAGTATCTGGGTCCGGCGTTGGCAAGCCGCAAGCCAAAAACACTCATTCTTGGTTGGGACCACAACTGGGACGAGCCAGAGCAACCCTTGGGCATGCTGGCCGATCCCTATGTCGCGCGCTATGTCGATGGCGTCGCCTGGCATTGCTACCAGGGCAGCCCGTTTACGCAGAGCCAGGTACATCGCGCGTTTCCCAGGAAGGACGCCTACATTACCGAGTGTTCCGGTGGTGACTGGGAGTCCAGCAAAAACGGTGAATTGCTGTGGTTCTCGCGAGACCTGCTGATCGCCGGGCTCAGGAATTGGGCGCGTGGCGTCGTGTACTGGAACCTGGCGCTCGACGAGCAACATGGTCCGCATCTCGGCGGGTGTGACGCCTGCAAAGGCGTGGTTACGATTGACTCGCGCACGGGTGAGGTGAGTCGTAACGATGAATACTATGCGATCGCCCACTTCAGTCGATTCGTCTTGCCCGGTGCGGTGCGGGTGGGATCCAATGCGACAGACAAGGGACTCGACAATGTGGCCTTCCAGAATGCTCCCGACGGATCGGTCGTGCTGGTGATGGTAAACAGCAATACGACGCCGCGCCGGGTTGTCGTGACGCAGGACGAAACCCGGTTCCAATACACGATGCCGCCGCAAAGTGTGGGCACTTTTGTATGGGACCCCGATTAGGCGGGTGAGCCTGAGCTGCGCTGGAAGCGGGGGGAGCAGAGCGCCTGCATAGGTTGGGGTGAGCGCCAGCGATGCCCAACGCCCTTGCTGCGAGAGTGTTGGGCATCGCTGGAGCTCACCCCAACCTACGCTTGAGGGCCGTGCAGAGGTCAGCGTGGCGTGCAGTTGTTCTCCCTCTCCTGCTTGCAGGGGAGGGCTGGGGTGGGGTTGCTCTTCGCCCACAAGATCAAAAGCTTCACCCCTCCCAACCTCCCCCTGCAAGCAGGGGGAGGAGCAAAGCTTGGCATCGCTCGGTGAATGCGCCTCCGAAGGCTCGCCAAGAAGAGGCTACCTCGTTCGGTCGCATCGGGAGGAACACGACAGCCTGCGTACAAACCGTTCGCCCTGAGCGCAACGGAGTCGAAGGGCATTTATAGCCTACGTACAAACCGTTCGCCCTGAGCGTAGCGCAGCGGAGTCGAAGGGCATTCGGGAAGCCATGTTCCTTGCCACTTTCGGTGCAACAGAACGGATCCACGATCGCGCTCAGCAGCTGTCGGCATGTCGGTCCGGTGCTAAAGTGTTTCGCTACTCCCGATGCCACAGCGAAGCGAGCAACGCGATGATGACCCCAAACCCCTATCTCATCGGCACACCCGGACGCCCCTGGGGCGAAGCAGAAGTGGCGGAATGGCGAGCGCGGCAAACCATCAAGCGCAGTTACTCAAGCGACGTGCTGAGTGTGATCGAGACGCTGGGCTCGCGCTTCGATGTATCCGAGTACGGCCGTCTGGACTACCGCCCCGACAGCTATCCGGTATTCGCGATCAAGAGCCGCGACTGGCGCGACGAGCTGCCCTGTGTGCTGGTGACGGGCGGCGTGCATGGCTATGAAACCAGCGGCGTGCACGGCGCGCTGCAATTCCTCCAGAAGCATGCGCTGGACTATGCCGGCAAGGTGAACCTCATCGTTGCGCCGTGCATCAGCCCGTGGGCGTATGAGCGGATTCATCGCTGGAACGCGAATGCGGTGGACCCGAACCGATCGTTTCGCGAGAACAGTCCGGCGCAGGAGTCGGCCGCCCTCATGCGCCTGGTCGCGCCCTTCCGCGATCGCGTTCTCGTGCATATAGACCTGCACGAAACCACCGATAGCGACGAGTCCGAATTTCGCCCGGCGCTGGCCTCCCGCGATGGCCTGGCTTACGAACCAGATGTCATACCCGACGGCTTCTATCTGGTCGACGACAGTGCGCATCCGCAACCCGAGTTCCAGCGGGCCATCATCGAGGCGGTGGCGAAAGTCACCCACATTGCTCCGCCCGATAGTCGTGGCGAGATCATCGGTTCACCCATGGTCTCGCCCGGTGTCATCGAGTACGCGCTGGCAAAGCTCGGACTCTGCGGAGGTGTCACCGATGCCCCCTACAAGACCACCACCGAGGTCTATCCCGACAGCCCACGCGCCACGGCCGAGCAGTGCAACGCCGCCCAGGTGGCCGCGGTGTGTGCGGCGATCGATTTCGCGTTGGCGCACCCTGCAGGGGCTTAAGTCGCGTACCAACGAAGGCCGGCGCACGGCGTTCTTTAGCGGCGTAGGTTGGGGTGAGCGCCAGCGATGCCCAACGCCCTTGCTGCGAGAGTGTTGGGCATCGCTGGCGCTCACCCCAACCTACGTTGCGGCGTACACAACGCCGCACGATTGCTTCCCACTTATTTCATGATGCTGAGCAGCGCCTTCGCTGTTGCCTCGGAGGAGGCAGGATTCTGGCCCGTGACAAGACGTCCATCGATGATGGCAAAGCTTTGCCAGTCATCTTTCTTTTCAAACAATCCACCGAGACGCCGCAACTCATCTTCGACCAGGAACGGCACCACCTTGGTCAGATGAACTGCCTCCTCTTCGGTGTTCGTGAAGCCCGTTACGCGTTTCCCTTTTACGATGGGCTCCCCTTTGTACTTCACGTGGCGAAGTACACCTGGCGCGTGACAGACGGCGGCGACGGGCTTGCCGCTGTCGTAAAACGATTCGATCAATTTGATGGAAACCGGATCTTCCGCAAGGTCCCACATCGGACCGTGGCCGCCGGAATAAAACACCGTATCGAAATCCTTGGATGAGACCGAATCCAGGCGCACCGTATTGGCCAACACGGCCATCGCCGCCTTGTCCGCCTTGAAGCGCGTTTGCGCCGGCGTTTGATTGTCGGGGTCGTCGCTCTTGGGATCGATGGGAGGCTGGCCGCCCTTCGGGGACGCCACCGTGACGGAGACCCCCGCATCGGTAAAAACATAGTAAGGCGCAGCAAACTCTTCCAGCCAAAAGCCGGTCTTCCGACCGGTGTTTCCCAGAATGTCGTGGGAGGTAAGTACCATGAGGATCTTCATGCATTTCTCCTTCGGCGAAATGGCGCTCGAATGAGTAGCGCTAACCGGAGCGGGGAGCGCGAACCCTGGAAGTCGGGACGATTTGTGGACCCAACTTCTTTTACGCTACGCCCACTTTCCGTACGATCGAGTGAAGGCCGTAAAGGTTTGATCCCGCATATCGAGTCAGCGTTGCGGCCGGGCGCGCAGGTGAGGGGACCGGGCAACTATCTCGTGATCACCCCGCGAGACCGAATCCCATGTCTATTTCGCCCCAATCAATAATCAGTATGATGCTGAAAATTTTCAGGGCTGAACCATGAGCACAATCGCCTCTACCGACGTCAATGGCAGCAAGGATGGTATGGCAGATGCCGCGATATCGCCGACCGGCATGCATCGCCCGGGACATGGCGCATCGGACTCCGAAGGGACCGCCTGCCTGGATGAAATTCAGCACGAGGCTGCTTTGCGCGACTCGACCCTGCGCGCACCTCGATAAGCCAGCGGCTGTTCACCAGGAGGTCGGCGCCGGCAACGTTCAGGTAATGATGTTGATGTCATGATGCCCGACAAAGAGGGCATGACTGACCGGGAGCAGATTCCATGAACGATCCCCTCGTACCCACGCCGTCGGGCAAGCCCGCCAGGCTCACCGGGCCAGCCCTTATCGGGCGATTCGCTGTCATCGGGGCGGTGGTGGCAGTGACCGTTGTCGCCTTCTGCTATGTGGGTGGCTGGCTGGCACCACAGCGACTGACGCCTGCGCGGCTGATAAATCAGTTGCAGGCCAATGCTGGCGTGTTTCCGGGCTATCGCCGCAACCATGCAAAGGGCGTCTGCGTGACAGGTTATTTCCTGAGCAGTGGCCAGGCCCAGACCTATTCCGATGCACAGGTGTTCGCGCCCGGTCGCACACCGGTGGTGGGTCGCTTTGCGGTTCCCGCCGGCGATCCCTATGCATCGGACAGCAGCGTACCGTTTCGCAGCATGGCGTTGCGCTTTGCACTGGCCAACGGGCAGCAATGGCGAACGGGCATGAACAGCATGCCGGTCTTTCCGGTCACTACCCCGCAAGCTTTCTACGATCTGCTGAAAGCTCAACAGCCCGATCCGGCCACGGGCAAGCCAGACGGGGCGAAGGTAGGCGCATTCTTCGCTTCGCACCCGGAAGCCGCGGCGTTCCTTGGCTGGGTAAAGACGGCCAAGCCTTCGGCGAGTTTTGCTACCGAGGGCTATCTGAGCCTGAATGCGTTTGTCTTTGTCGATGCCAATGGCGTCCGCCATCCGGTGCGCTGGCGCATGCAGCCGGAGTCCACCGACGCCGCGGGTGATGCGGCCACTCCCAGTGGTACGGATTATCTGGACGCTGACCTGACGCGCCGCCTCGCGCAGGGTCCGCTGCGCTGGCATCTGCTGGTGACACTCGCCAATCCGGGTGACCCCACCAACGACGCGACGAAAGCGTGGCCGTCCGATCGCCGCGATATCGATGCCGGTACGCTGGTGCTCGAAAGCACCCAGCCGCAGGAAAGTGGCCCCTGCCGCGACATCAATTACGACCCGCTCGTGCTTCCGGCCGGCATTGAAGCTTCGGACGATCCGCTGTTGCCCGCCCGCTCGGCCGCGTATGCCACTTCCTATCTGCGTCGTACCAGCGAGGAAGCCCATCTGCCGGGCACCGCCGCCGCGCTTCCGAAGCCGGAGACCAAGTTATGAACTACTCCAGTTCGGCCCAATTCACGCTGGCCGCGCGCGTGCTGCATTGGCTGATGGCGGCGATGATCCTGACCATGTTGTTCATCGGCGTCGGTATGGTGGCGTCGGTATCCGAACGTCACGACTGGCTGATCCGCATCCATAAACCACTGGGCATCGCTATCCTGATCCTGGCCGTGGTGCGCTTGGCCGTACGCCTGCGCCATCCACCGCCGCCGCTGCCCGTGGATCTGCCGCCGTTGCAGAAGGTGGCGGCACTGGCCTCTCACTGGCTGCTGTACGCGCTGATGTTCGCGATGCCGTTGATCGGCTGGGCCATGCTCTCGGCCGGCGGCTATCCGGTGATGCTGAGCGAATCGCTGCGTCTGCCGCCGATCTTTCCGGTCAGCCCCGTCGCGTTCGCCGTGTTGCGTCACGCGCACGCGTGGCTGGCCGTGCTGCTGTTTCTGACGTTTCTGGCGCACATGAGTGCGGCGCTCTATCACGGACTGATTCGTCGCGATGGCGTGTTGTCGAGCATGACCGGGATTCGTTTGCGCTGATCATGATTCGGCCGCTGGCAACGGGGGCGAAATGGCGTTAACCGATCGATTGAACGTCATGGGCTGGCGGTGTAGAAGTAACAACTCGTGATTGCCGCCAAGTGAGGCTGAAATGGTTAATTGGCTGAAGCTAATTATTTTTTCAGTGGCATGCTCTGCAGTGGCCTCAGCATTCGCCGGCGTTCACTGGGCCAATGAAGATGCAATCCGTCATGATTTTGGGCTTGCTCCAAGCGTCCGGCTTGTATTCCGTCAGCCTGACGGTAGGCGAATGAGTGGTGCCGAATTTCTCCGACGCGTTGATCAGGGGGAATCGTCCTACTTGCTAGGAACCATGCATCGAAACATCGCCGTCCTGACGATTGGCAAGCCTCTGGAGCTGCACCCTCTTCCTGCCGGTCGAGCGAGCATTGCTGTTTTGGGTGAAAAGATTCCCGACCTTGATGTGACCTCAGTCAATGGGATGCGGCTGACGGGCAAGGTGTTCGCAAACCGCGTGACCCTCATAGATTTCTTTGGCGTCGATTGCGGTGCGTGCATTGAAGAGATTCCTGCATTAAATGCATTCAAGGCCACGCATGGTGATATTCAAACGTTGGCAGTGACTTCGGATCCGGTCGAGTACATCAGTGAGTTCTCCCAGAAGTGGAGTTTCAATTGGCGCGTTGCGCCAGACGCCGTTCTGTTCACGCATGACTTCGATATATGGTTTTTACCCACGCTCGCGCTCGTCGATGGCAAAGGCAGGTTGATTGCCATATCTTCAGGCCACGATATGCACAAACCGGGGCAGCCACTGACAAGCGATGACATAGCGCGCTGGGTCGCGCGCAATCGAGTGGCTTCGGCAAAATAAGACAAGCGCAGATAAGCGGCTCAGGCTCGGTATCGCATGGTATTCAGCACTGCGCAGTTGCTGTCGCGCATGACAGTGGGAGACGGGAACAAGGCGGCAAGGGTTCCCTTCCACCTTGCCCAACGAACGCCCCGATGTCACAGCTTGTTAAAGCTTATTCACCCGCGGATGCAGCAGATCCTCAAGACCAATGCGACGGAACATCTCCGCGCGCACACGATCGGCGACACCGTTGACGATTTCCGCGCCATCTTCGGAGGGGTCGATATGTGTGCGGAACGGGCGCTTGCCGAACGGCATGTCGACGACTTTTACGATGGCGTCGGCGACTGATTTCGCATCGGCATCGGCCGGTTCAAGCGCGGCGAGACCTTTGAGTGCCTGGTCTGGGACGCCGGCGTAAGGTCCGTTGTCGTATTCGGCGGCGCGATCCTTGTCGGCCGGCGAACCCGAATGTGCGAAGTGATTGGTGCCTTTGGTGAACGCGCCCGGCACGATGATCGAGGTCTCGATACCCCAGCGTGTGAGTTCGCTGGCGTAGCTGACGGCGAGTGAATCCATCGCCGCCTTCGCCGCGAAATACGGCGATAGATAGGGTGGCGTACCACCGCGCGTGCTGCTGCTGGAAACCCAAACCACGAGGCCGCGACCTTGTTTGCGCAGGTGCGGCAGGGCGGCGCGATTGACGCGCTGTGTGCTGAGCACGTTGACGTCGTAGAGCTGGGCAAACTGTTCCGGCGTGAACGACTCGGCCGGGCCGAACGACATGTGGCCAGCATTGTGGATAACGACGTCCAGACGTCCGCAGTCGGCGAGGATCTTTTGAATACCCGCATTAGCCGATGCTTCGCTGGCAACGTCCAGCTCGACGGCGCGCAGATCCACGTGATGTTCCGCAGCATACTTGTTCACTTCTTCGACTTGCGGCGCGTTGCGGCCGGTGCTTTTCGCGCATGCTGGCGTAGACCGTATGCCCGGCGTGGGCAAGCGCGCGGGCGGCGAGTGCACCAAATCCACTGGATGCGCCGGTGATGACGATGAACTGTTTCATGATGAGGTTCCTGTGGTTCGGGTGAGCGCCGCATTCGTGATGCGGCGCAGGATATTCAGATGATTCCGCCGTTGGCCCGCAACACCTCACCGTTGATCCAGCCGGCATCAGGACCGGCGAGGAAGGCCACCGTGTTGGCGATGTCTTCGGGCTGACCAAGGCGTTCCAGCGGGGCCAGTTTGGAAAGGCGCTCAACCAGTTCTGCTGGCTTGCCCTTGAGGAACAGGTCGGTGGCCGTGGGCCCCGGTGCAATCGCGTTGACCGTGATGTCGCGCCCGCGCAGCTCCTTGGCGAACACGCTGGTCATCGCCTCGACACCGGCCTTTGTGGCGGCATAGACCGCGTAGCCCGGTTGCAGCAGGGCTACGACGCTGGATGAGAAGTTCACGATGCGGCCACCGCTGCGCAGGCGTGTGGCGGCTTCACGCAGCGTGTTGAAGGTGCCTTTCAGGTTCACTGCGATCTGCCGATCGAACGACGCGTCATCGGCGTCGGCGATGTTCGCCAGGTTCATGATGCCGGCGTTGTTCACCGGGACGTCCACGCCGCCAAAAGCTGTTTCCGCGGCATCGAACAGGCGGCGGACATCCGTCGGGCTGCTCACATCGGCCTTCGCTGCCAATGCCTGGCCGCCAGCCTGCTGAATGGTGCGGACCAGCGCTTCGGCCGGTTCCGCGCTTTCCGTGTAGTTGACGATGACCGTGAAACCGTCGCGGGCCAGACGCTGCGCGATGGCCGCACCAATACCGCGGGATGCGCCGGTGACCAGGGCGACTTGCTGATTCTGCTTGCTCATGTGATTTCTCCGACCGGCCCTATGCCGGTATGTGGCGAGACTTTAGGCTTTCGCCATGAGCAAATAATCTCTGCTAAATTGGCAACACTATTCGTTGTGAGCGAACAATAGGAGGCGCAGATGGACCGTCTGGACGTCATGCGGTTGTTCACCCGAATCGTGGAGCGGCAAAGCTTCACGCAGGCTGCGCAGGATCTGGAGTTGCCCCGCTCGACGGCCACTCAGGCGATCAAAGAACTGGAGAAACGGCTGGGCGTACGACTGCTTCAGCGAACCACGCGCAACGTTCGATCGACCCTGGACGGCGAGGCGTTCTACAAACGTTGCGTCGCCATCCTGGGTGAAGTCGAAGATGCCGAAGCGGTATTCAGCAATGCGAAGCCACGAGGGCTGCTGCGGGTGGATGTTCACGGCACGCTCGCGCGTCATTTCGTGCTGCCTGCGTTGCCTGCGTTCCTGGCGGAGTACCCGGATCTGCAGCTGCATCTGGGCGAAAGTGATCGGCTGGTCGATCTGGTGCGCGAGGGTGTGGACTGCGTACTGCGTGCGGGTGATCTGAAAGACAGCGCGATGGTCGGGCGACGCGTCGCGTTGCTCGAGGAGGTCACCTGCGCGAGCCCGGACTACCTTGCTCGCTACGGCACGCCTGCCACTTTCGACGATCTCCACGGACACGTCGCGATCGGCTTCATGTCGTCGGCCACAGGCACGACCTTGCCCCTCGAATTCCTGATCAACGGCGAGCGGCGCAACGTCGTTCTACCCGCGACGCTTACCGTGACCGCAGCCGAAACCTATGCCGCTGCTGCCAGGCTCGGTCTGGGCCTGATCCAGATGCCGCGCTATCACATCGACGCCGACCTCAAGGCCGGCATCCTCGTCAAAGTGCTTGCCGAATATCCACCGGCGCCGACACCGGTTTCGCTGCTCTATCCCCATAGCCGGCAACTCTCGTCACGCGTGCGCGTCTTCATTGACTGGCTTACGCGGGAGTTGGCGAGTCGTGCTTGATCAGGCCCACAAATATCACTTGTGAGCCGTTCGCTCCCGGATCGAGTCCGGGGCAGACGCTGAGCGTAGCGCAGCGGAGTCGAAGGGCATTCGGGAAGCTATTTGCGGGCCGGATCAATGGGCGAGATGAGGGTGGTCAAACCAACGCCACCGATAACGAGCGCCTCCGATAGGGACAGCTTGCTGAGCTCGCCAGTCGCAGCAGGCGCTATCGCTCTTGCAAAGGCCTATGCTGGTCGCTCAATCACGCCATGAGGCTTTAGCCATGAGCAATGTCTCCGGCAAGACCAGCAACGGGTTCACTTACGAAGCCGACTACCAGCCGGCGAGCGCAGGCCGCGTCAATTGGACGGCGACGTTTCGCCATGACGGTGATTTCGCTGGCATGCGGCACGGCTGCGTCCACGACATGCATGGCGTTCTCGCGGCGGCTGTTGATGACGCAGTGAAAGTCGACATCGAGTCGACGTGGACGAATGCCAGTTGATGGAATGGCCGCCATCAAAGAGGGCGGATGTAGTTGATTCAAGCTGATTGCATCGGTCTCCTTTTGTAGGTACCCCTTGGGGTTGGACGTATGATCGGCATCCGTGAGGGTTGGGTGCGGCCAGGCGTTGCCGGCGGCTAGGACTGCAGTCAACGGGGGTGTGGCATGAAAGTGCGTCTTCGGACGGTGCAGGCCGGATGTTGGATGTTTGTGGCGTTGGCGGCAATGCCGGCGCGCGGAGCGTCCGCAGATGCACCGCAGGACGCTCGCGCGCAAATGCGCGCGGCGATGAACTGGCTGGCGACTCCGTGGGACGACGCCCAGGAGAAAGCGCTGTAGGCGCGCAGCCCGCCCACTGATCCGAAGGCTTTGCTACGTCTGCCGGTAGCCCCCACGCTTACAGCCGTGAACAGCTCACGCACATAGTGCCGGACTGGTGGCCGCAGGATCATCCGCCGATGCCGAAAATCGTGATCACGGGCCGCGGCGAGGCCGTGCCGTGCTCCGGATGTCATGCGCCCACCGGCGCAGGGATGCCCCACACCGCATCGTTGACCGGACTGCCTGCCGGCTACATCCTCGAGCAGCTGAAGGCGTTTGGCGACGGCTCGCGCGCGAATGGCGACATGCATGCCGAGGCACTTAGCGTCAGCGATGCGGATCTCCAGCAGGCGGCCGCGTATTTCTGCCGCTTGCGCCTGGCGTCGGGCCGGGCCCAAATCATCCAGGCTGCGTGGGTGCCCAAGACGCACATCGAATCATGGATGTTGGTACCCGCGATGGGCGGAGGTATCGAGGCGATTGGTGATCGGGTGATCGAGCTGCCGGTGAATGCAGAGGATGTGAGAATGGGCGACGCACGTGCGCGCTTCGTCGCCTACGTGCCGCCGGGCAGCATCGCACGCGGCCGCTTGCTGGTGTCAACCGGCGCGGGCGAGACCATTGCCTGCACGGCATGCCACGGCGCGGATCTACGTGGGGTGGCGAATATCCCGCCGCTGGCTGGCCGTTCGCCGACCTATATCACGCGGCAACTGGTGCAGTTCGCGCTGGGTAACCGGCGTGGTGAGGCAGCGGCGCCGATGCAGCAGGAGGTATTGCACCTCACGCTCAGAGACATGATTGCGGCGGCTGCCTACGCGGCCTCGCTTGAGCCGTGACGACAGTTGATCACGTGAAAATCGGCAAGGGCGGCGGACGTGGTTAAATCGCCCCGCGCAGTGAAACGGTGACCTCGCTGGCCGCCACCGCGAGCCCCGACACGACGCCCAGCGAGGGGTCGCCTTGCACCAGCGGGATCTCCGGGAAGCAGGCTTGCACGCGCTCGCTGACTTGCGGCGAGCGTGAGGTGCCGCCGGTGAGGAAGATGCTGGCAGGGAGTTCGTCCAGATCGCTGCGTACAGTCGCTAGGGTGCGTTCCATCTGGCCGAGAAATGCTTCGATCGCGGTGTGGAAGTCTTCGCTGCTGAGTTCGACCGCGAGGCCGTGTTCGATGAAGTCCAGCTCGGCGCGGTGGCTTGCCGACGTGCTCAAGGTGATCTTGCTGCGCTCGGCCATTTGATTTAGGCGCGTCGTGGCTCCGGGCTCCTGCAGTGCGCGCAGGCGCGAGCCGTAGGGTTCGTCGACGAGGCGATAGTTCTGCTGGCGAAACTCGCGCTGCTTGGGCAGGTTGTGCACACTGGCCGCATCAACGAATCGATGCGCAGGCATGCTGATCTGATCCTTGCCCAACTGTGGCATGAAGCTGTGCAGGCTCACGCTCACATCGAGATCGGTGCCGCCCTTGGGTAGCCCCCAGCTGCGCGCGATGCGTGGCGCTTCACCGCCACCGAGTTGTGCGTGGGCCACGTCGGTGGTGCCGCCGCCGATGTCGACCACCAGCGCGTACTGCCGTTGCTGCAGACTCTTGTGGTAGTGCATCGCGGCGGCGGCGGGTTCTTCCAGAAACGTCACACTGTCGAAGCCAGCCACGGCGGCCGCTTCGCGCAGGATCTCGATCGCCTGCTGCGAACCTTGCGCGCCCATCGAGCTGCGAAATTCCACCGGCCTCCCGATCACCGCGCCACGCACCGGCACACCGAACTGGCGGCTGGCGGTGAGGCGGATGTGCTCGATGATATGCGTAGCGATATGCACGATCACCTTGCGCACCTGCGGGTCGAGCCGATAGCCGAACATCGACTTCGGCGACTCGATCAGATTGCCGCCACCACTCTCCAGATAGCCTTCCACCGCGTCCTCGCCGAACAGTGCGTGCTGGAAACTGGCGACCGAAGCGGTGGCGGCGCGCGTCTGTTCCTCCATCCACTGCCGACGTACCACGCGCAATGCTTCGCGGTGCAGCTCACCTTCGCTACGCACCACCGGTGCCTGCCCGCGCGCGGCGGCGGCGGCGGCCTGCTGGCGCTCACCGCTCCTGGCCAGGCGCAGCTGGTTCTCCAGCTGTGCTTCCAGTGCGGGAGTCAGTTCAAACGCGTTGGGGTCCGGCACCAGCTCGGGGAAAAACACCGCCGTGCGGAACTGCTCGGCGTCGCCGAAACGCACCAGGGTCAGCTCGCCGTCGATGATGGCCGCGGCGGCCGAGTAGCTGGTGCCGAAATCGATACCGATGTGCATAGGGTCACGCTGTCTTGGCATGGCAACCCGACAGTATGGCGGGTTCGCGGAAACCAGTTGTGAACCTCGTCGAACGCCCCGCAATCAAGGCCTGTTTCAGCGGTCACTGCTGGGTAGCTAGAGTCCTCTGCGTCCCGGCTACTGGCGCAAATGCCGCGCCGGGAGTGCCTGGCGCGGCCAAGAGTTGAACCGGCTATCGCCGGTGAGTGCAGTGTTGTCGTCGGGAGAATTCCCGCCTGGCTTAGGCCCGTGCCTCCAGCACGATGTTGAACGGCGTCTCGGCAGCGCGGCGGAAGCGGGTGAACCCGCCGGCATCGACCACCACCTTGCGTAGACGCGCTTCGCCGGCCTGCGCACCGAGCGCGGGTCCGTGGCGGGCCAGCGACACGGGCACGCAGATCAGCGACGAGGCGGCGTAGTACACACGACCGACCGGGTTCATATTTTCCGTTGTGCTGTCGCCGGCGAACGGTTCGACAATCATGCAGGTGCCATCGGGGTGCAACGCTTCGCGCGCGTGGCGGGCGGCTTCATTGGGGGCGGCCATGTCGTGCAGGCAATCGAAGAACGCGATCAGGTCGAATTCTCGACCGCGGTAGTTGGTCGCATCGGCCTGCTCGAAGTGGGCGTTGCTGGCGCCTGCGACCGCTGCGCGCTTGCGGGCCACGTCGATCGATGGGGCGTGATAGTCGTAGCCGATGAATTCCGACTGGGGGAATGCCTTGGCCATCAGTACGGTGCTGGCACCATGGCCGCAGCCGATGTCGGCTGCACGTGCGCCGCGTTCCAGTTTCTCGACCACGCCGTCCAGCGCCGGTAGCCACGAGGTCAACAGGTTGGCGTTGTAACCGGCGCGGAAGAAGCGTTCGGTGCCGTGGAACAGGCATGGATGATGTTCACCCCATTCCATGCCAGCGCCGGTGCGGAAGTTCTCCCGGGCACGCGGGTAGGCATGGAACAGCGCCTGCGCCACTTCGTACGCGCCCGGAAGATCGACCGGACCTTCAGGGTCGGCCAGGCACAAGGCTTGTTCCTCGTTGAGCCGGTACGTGCCGTTTACGTCGTCGTAATCGACGTAGCCACCGGCGGCCTGGTTTCCCAGCCATTCGCGCACGTAACGTTCGTTGGTATTCGTGCGTTCGGCGAGTTGGGACGGGGTCAGTGTTTCCTTGGCGAGCGCTTTGTACAGGCCGAGCTCATCGCCAAGGGTGACCAGGGCCGCACTGAAGACAGCACCGAGATCGCCGACAGCCTTGCCGAGAAATGCGTTGAGTTTTGCTTCGTCGATGGGCATGAGGATGCACTCCACTGCAGACAGGGGATGCGGCGTGCAAGCTGTAGTTCCGGGCCGCCGCGGCTGCGGAACCGGCTACCTCGTCCTACCCGTGAATACTCTCTGTAATGACGCCGTCGCCGGCGCGTGGGGGACCTTGCAGGTATAGCGGATACGCGTTCCTCGTCACCGATGCATTGCGCATCGGTGCTGACGTCACCATGCCGGCATGACTGCGCCATAGACTGCAGATTGTAGCGCCGGTCGCGTCTGAAGGTACCTGGAAACAAGGGTCAAAGTCACTGAGGCCGGCCTTGGCGCCTTTGCCTTTTGCCCTTGATTTTGCGCGCGCACACGGTGCGGACAGCAACGTTCGTCAGCGCGTAGCGGAGTCCATGGACGCCCCGAGAATATCGCCGCCTGCTTTGACCTGAACCAGTGCCGCGGTCGAGAGGCCTTTGAGCGCTGAGGGCGGCACGGCGAATGATTGCGGGCTTCCATCCCAAGTGCCCAGATGCACCAGCTCGCGCACGACATTGCGATGCGGCAGCGTGCGACCACTGTTCTCGCCCGCGCCGATCGCGACGTTGATCGTTCGCGGGTCGTAGCGCACCAGCCACACGTCACAGGTGGCCGTGGGTTTGCCGGCGCTTACCAGCAGCTGGTCTTTCTCCCAGCTCAGTTGCGGCCCCTGCGAATTCGCATGGGCGATAGCCTGATCGAGCTGCGTACGATCGTTGCCGACCAAGTCGGCGTGACCGTTCACGTAGACCTGCGGTGTCCACACATTGTCGCGTTTGCGATGCTTTGCATACGCCCATTGCCGGTCGGTGTAGGCCTCGGTGGCGAACGTATCTTTCCATCCAAGGCTGTCCCAGTAGGTGACGCCGAAGGACAACGCGAGAATGCCCGGTTTTCCCGCGATCGCATTGAGATTGGCCTCGGCTGGCGGGCAGGACGAGCAGCCCTGGCTCTGGAAGAGTTCGACGACCACGAGAGGGCTTGGGGCAGGCGGGCGTTGCGCGAAAGCAGCCTCGCCGATGGCAAACAGCGCGAAGGCGCCGAGAAGGAATTTCCAAAGTGAACGGGTTGTCATGACGATGGCTCTCCAGCCGATACGCAAGGCAGGGCGGATCATGGTTGTGTGTGGATACTCCGGTTATTCGTCACGGCGTGGGGAAAGTTACCTCGTATCTGCGCCAGCCAACGAACCCGTACATCATGGTCCAGGGACGCGCGTCCGGTGGTCTATCGTTTCAACACGGGCGCTCCGAACGCAAGCGCGTCCCGACTCTGATACCAACTCCACACCGCACGTGGTACCAGGGGCTGCACGTCCACTCCCAACGCGGTGTAGGCGTCGAGCACATGGCTTAGCGCCCTTTCGCCGCGCTGGGTATTTTCCTCGAGCGGCACGTTGAAGCGTTCGTACTCGATCATCTCGAGCATCCGCGCGGACCAGTCGAACAGTCGGTCGCTCCATTCACCGAAGCGCTCGCGCAGCCAGGTGGACAACGGAGCGTGCAGGGTGAGCGCGGATTGCTCGCACTCGCCTCGGGCGAGTTCGGTCACCATCGGATAAATGCCGCGATACCACTCGGTGTAGCCGGCGGCCGCGCGTGGCACGACCAACGGCGCAGGTGCCTGGTAGTCGACAAAGCGGGTGATGAACAGTCGTTCGATGCGGCGGGCATCACGCAGGTGGTCGGTCTCGATCAGCAAGGCCCGCTCGAGGTCGAAGAACTCGAAAAAGCGCGGATGCAGGGTACGCATCCGCTCCAGCGGATCGCGCGAGAAACCGACCTTGAGGATGTCCTCATTGCGGCATGGCAATACGTAGACGAATGTGCGTCCGCGGCTGGCGAAGCGGGGATAGGCGACTTCATCGTTCACGCGGGGAGTGCTCGGGATCGGTGGGAAAGTGCGCTCAGAATCTGCCGTGGCCGGAGAGGCCAGCAACGAAGCCCAGCCGATTCGCGCGGGTGTAGGAGCGCACCCTGTGCGCGGTCTTGTGGGAGCGACTTCAGTCGCGATTGCACTACGTTGGGCTTCTCCGGCAATCGCGACTGAAGTCGCTCCCACAGGTTTTTTCGCACAGGCCCGTCAATCCTGCGGGTTAGGAGTGACGAGTGTTCTTTTAGATTTTCGGTGGTCGACGCAGGGTGAAGTTTGTTCGCGTTTCGATTGAGCTTTGCCCACCGGAGCATGCTCAAGGCGATGGTTGATTGCCGGGAGCGGGGATCCAGAACTCGATCACGTTGGGGTCGCCGTGTAGTCGCATGTGCAGCGGTATCGCGGCGGGTGTCGCGCTCTGGAATCCCCCTTGAGTACCCAGCCAGCTGGCCAGGGAACGCGCGCAGGTTTGCGCCTGATCGTTGAAGCTGCTGTAGAGGAATACCGGCTTGTTCCACGCCGCGAGCGCTCCGCGGCCTTTGCGTGCGGCCGTCGTGGACACGTTTTCGATGCCGGGTGTCGTCAGGCCGAACTTGCCGAACTGTTGAAGCAGGTTCGTGGCAGTCTCGAGTTGGCTATTGCTGTAGATGTGTGTGTAGACAATGAGCTGCTGGGGCTGCGCAAGCGACGTTCCCTTGCAGGCCTGGGCGATCGTGTCGAGCGCAGCCTGGGATAGTGCAGCTGCCGCAGGCGCGCTTTTTGTCGCGCGTTCGGGCGGGGGTGGCGGTGCGTTTTCTGGCACGGGTTCGGCTGGCGGCGGCGGTGGCGACGGCGCCTCGCTGACTTCCGGAGCCGCACTGTTCATGACCTGGGTCGTAGCAGGAGCGGCTGCACCCGGTGCAGGCGCGCTGGATGTCTCGGCGATACTCTCTGGCGGCTTGTGTCCGATCGATGGGAACAAGCTGGTGACGGGGAAGATCGAGCTCGGTGTCGCGCTCAGGTAGTCCTGCATGGACTTTTGCCAGCTCGACGGAGCCGTCGCCGCCGCCCGCAACGCGGAGTAATCCGTCAGGCAGCGCTCCGCCAGTGGATTGGCCTTGTCGAGATGCCCGCACGCTCGATTCAGGGTGTCGGCCAGCTCGTTCACGGCCGCGGCCGAACCCTCCAGGTTTCGGGCAGCGTCGAACTCCTGCAGCAGCGCGTAGAGCTTGACGTGCATCTGTGCGTTATACGGAGCGTTCGCTTCAAGCTCGGTTTGCAGCGTGTCGGCATCGCGCTGGGTGGCATTGAGCTGCCGTTGGCCACTCTGGTCTTGCTGGAGATGCGAATCCCAGGCTTGCCAGGCGCTTATGGCGACTGTTGCCAGCGCGCCAAAACTGAGTGAGGCGCCGATGGTTGCACCGACACGCTGGCGTCGCGTGAGCGTGCTTTTCTGCTCTTCGTCGGAGACCGCGCTCGAGCGGGTGATCGTACCGTTTACCGCCAGCGAAGGAAGCACGTTGAGCAAGCGCGCGTCGATCGACATGCCAAGCACTTCGCCAAGCCGGCAGTAGCTTTCCCACTGCGATTCGTCGAAGAACTGTTCGGCCGTGCTTTGTTGCGGAAAATCGCGATGCCGGTCGGCATAACCGGCAACATCCAGCGGTAGCTCGCAGTACAGCCGCGGCTTGACCACCAGCAGGCAACCTGACGCGCCGCTCGGATAAGTGATCCGCGCGAGCAGCAGGTGCTGATTGCCCGGAGTGGGCATGATGCTGTCGGGAGTGCCGAAGCGATCGCAAAGCGCTTCGCCGATGCCGATTGGCAGGCTATCCGGATCGATGAAATCGATCGTCGTCTCCAGGTCGATGCGCGCCTTGCGGATGAGGTTCTCCATGTCGGCGAACACATAGGCTGGATCCGCGCCGCAATCGGCCAGGACGATCAGCCCCAGCTCGCGTTTGAGCAGACTGTAGACGCCGCTGTTGTCGAAGTGACCGCCATCGGACAGATACCAGACCGGGCTCTGCAGTCCCGGAAAACGGGCCAGCATTTCCTGCATGGCGGCGCGCGACTTGCCCAGGTACGACCACCAGAAATTCTTCATGTTGAGCCGGTTGCGCCACCAGTAACCGAGGCGGAAGCCGCTGAGGAAAAACATCGCCGCGGTGCCGGTGCGGGTCAACGATCCCATGCCCGAACCGGCCGCCGCTCCGGAGATCGCTATCCATTCCGACAGCGTGTTGTCCTTGAGCGGATTGGTGCTCGCTTCGTGCAATTGCGGCAGCTTGGTGCCGGTCTCCAGCCCGAGCGAGCTCACGGTCAGGTAAATACCCTTGCGGTCGGCATTGTAGGTATCGGTGCGATCGTCGATGGTCTGGTTGATGCAGCAGTTGATCAGATGAATCGGTCCGCCGTAGGCGTGCGGGACGTAGCTGGGCAAATCGATATCGTCGCCGTCCAGCAGTTCCGTCAGCTTCCTTACCTTGTCGGCATTGCCGGGGCTCTTCGGTGCCAGCGGCGATACCTGGAAGCGAGTTGGTCCTTCTTTCTTTTCGGCGTCCGGACTGTTGCCTACGGCGACGTAGGTACGCGCAATCCGCGAGCGATAAAACGAATGCAGCGACGAGCGATTGATCAGCTGCAGATTGCTGCCGGTCAGGCAGACATAGGCAAGACAAGGGATCCACACCGTCAGCCAGCGCAGCCATGTATCGGCCGCCGATACGTGCGTGATGCCCGGAAAGATGGCAGTCAACCAGTGCATCCAGGTATTGATGGCCGAAAGCCGCGCGATAAACACGAAGTACTGCAACGCGCTGAGCCAGAACAACACCAGCAGCGCGATCAGGATGAGGCCGCAGAGGTTCGCCATAAAGGCGAGGGGAAGCTGGGCAAGACTGGTCTTGCCGACGCGTGACTGCAGCATGGGCAGCGCAAAGCGGGCGACGGCGACCAGCATGGCGGCGAGTCCGGCGCTGGTCAGCACCGAGCTGTGCACTGCGCCTTGTCCGACCTGATCCGCCAGAAACCAGCTGATCAGGTCAGCCATGCCCAGGGCAAAAAACAGCAGGACATACTTCAGTGCCGTGCTGAGTTCGATCGTGTAGTGAACCCGGTCCTGAGCCGGGTGCGTGCCGCGGATCAATAACCATATCCTGGCCACGGGCACGGCCAGAAGGATGCTGCCGAGCACCACCATCACGGTTTTGCCTTGACCGCCATCGGTCGTGAGCAAGATCGGACCCAGCAGATAGACGGCCATCGCCGATGTGCTCAGGCAGATCACGACATCCCCCCAGGCGGAGCCATCGCCGGGGTCGCGCGACCACCAGTAGACGAAAGCCGTGACGATCGCCGCCCAGAGCGCTATCGACATCAACACCCACCACAGGGTGCTTTGCAGCAGCAGCACGGAGGAGGCATCCCATCGGTGGCCCAGCATATGGGGCAGTACGATCAGGCATGACAACAGCCCGAGCAGCGTGGTGACCTCGAACTGCGTTGCGATGAAGCCGCGCAGTTGACTGGCCCACGTCTGCAACAGATCGCGCGCGCCAGCGGGCACGAGATAGCGACCATTGCTGCGTAGCCACCAGAGCAGCAACGACCCATCATCGGCCAGTCCTTTCTCGACGTCGGCCGGGCTTACCTTGGGACTGAAAAGACGTCCGAATGCTGAGCCGGCATAGCCGCCTCCCGATACCGTCGACAGGTAGTCGAAGCGATGCAGCACACCGTTTTTAGCCAGCGCCCGCAGCAGACCGATACAGAACGTGGCGCTGCGCACGCCACCACCGGACAGCGCCAGCCCGATAGCGGGCTTTTCCAGATCGATCTTGTTGAGTTTTCGCCGGTGTGCCAGCGCGGCTTGCTCGTGCGCGGGGATATTGCGGCGCGGCGCCCGAGTTTCCCTTGCCTGATCCATGATCGGCCTCCCCTGGACACGCGCATAAAACCAGCAGGTATGCAGCGGCCGCCGTTATGCGCCGGTTTGGTCGTCCGGGCAAGTGCCTGCGATTCGTCCGCTAGCCAACATGCCGAGGGTGGCCGGCTGGCGGCGGTCACCCGGTTCCGCTACGTTTGGACAACTTCAACCGGGGGAGTCGTATATGAAGCGTGTCCTTGCCATCCTTTTTTTGGCGGTCCTGACGTTGGGTGTGACCTCTGTTCAGGCCATCCAGACGCCTGAATCCGCGCCAGCAGCCAGCGCGACAGCAGCACCCAGCATCGCGACGCACTTCGATGTGGATACCGCCACCACGGCCTACATGGATGAGCTGTCACCGGCAGCCCGGGCGAAATCCGATGCGTACTTCGAAGGTGGTTACTGGCTGATCCTGTGGGACTGCCTGTGGGCCCTGGGCATCGCCTGGTTGTTGCTCGGCACGCGGCTGTCGGCACGCATGCGCAACCTCGCCGAGCGCATGACGCGCCTGCGTTGGCTGCAAACCGCGATCTACTCAGTGCAATACATCATCCTGACGACGTTGCTGATCCTGCCCTGGAACGTGTACGAAAACTTCGTGCGCGAACGCCAGTACGGACTGTCCACCCAGAACCTGATGCAGTGGCTCGGCGATCAGGCAAAAGAGCTGTTGGTCGGGTTGATCCTGGGCACCATCGCGCTGGTGATCATCTATGCGGTGATCCGCAAGGCCACCCGCAGCTGGTGGCTATGGGGTGCCGCGGTGTCGATCCTGTTTGTCGTATTTCTTGGCACGGTCGAGCCGGTGTACATCGCGCCGATCTTCAACACCTACAAGTCGCTGCCGGATAGCCCGCTCAAGGCGAAAATCCTGTCGATGGCGCGCGCCAACGGCATCCCCGCCACCGATGTGTACTGGTTCGATGCGTCCCGCCAGAGCAAGCGCATCAGTGCCAATGTCAGCGGCATGTTCGGCACCACGCGCATCAGCCTCAACGACAATCTGATGAACCGCAGTACGCCAGCGGAGATCAAGGCGGTGCTGGGACATGAGATGGGTCACTACGTGCTCAACCATGAGTACAAGGGCATCCTGTATTTCGCCGTCATCATCGTGTTTGGATTTGCCTTCGTGTACTGGAGTTTTGGCTGGGTTGAGCGTCGTCGGGGTGCGCGCTGGGATATTCGCGGCGCCGGCGATGTGGCCGGGCTGCCGCTACTGGCGGCTTTGTTCGCGATCTTCATGTTCTTCATGACGCCGGTGAACAGCACGATTACGCGCAGCATGGAGGCGGAGGCCGATGCGTTTGGCCTCAATGCCGCACGCGAGCCGGACGGCTTCGCGCGGGCGGCCGTGCAGCTGTCCGAGTATCGCAAGATGCACCCAGGCACGGTGGAGGAGTTCGTGTTCTTCGATCATCCGAGCGGCTGGAATCGCATCCACCGCGCCATGATCTGGAAGGCCGAACATCTCGACGATGCGGATATCCGGGCCACGGACGCCGTCGTGCCCGCAGGCGCGCGTTGAGGTATTGGCAGCGCTGACACGGAAGGCTCCGGGTCGGCAAACAGGGGTACAGAGTCACTCGGTGATTCTGTACCCTTTTTTTTTGCAACGTATCGGCCCGAACCAAGGTCGATCAGACGATCGAGCGAAGCAGGCCGCCCTCGACACGCAGCGCGGCGCCATTGGTCGCCGCCGACAATGGGCTGGCGAGATAGGCGACCAGGTTGGCGACTTCGTGGTCCTCGATCAGGCGTTGCAGCAGCGAGCTGGTGCGATGCTTTTCGATGAACTCGTGTTCCGCCTCGGCCGCGCTGACGCCGGGGCTGGCAACTTTCTGCAGAAATTCGACGATGCCTTCCGAGCGCGTCGGTCCGGGCAGCACCGCGTTGACGGTGACGCCGGTACCCTTGGTCAGCTCGGCCATGCCGCGCGACACCGCCAGTTGCGAGGACTTGGTCACGCCGTAATGCACCATTTCCGGCGGCGTCATCACGCCGGATTCGCTGGAGATGAAAATGGTTCTTCGCGGAAGTCCGGGGAGCCCGGATAAAAAAGAACGGTGACTTCAGGTAAAGATGTTTGTGCGACCAAACATTCACCTGAGCCACCGTT
>NZ_JACHCN010000021.1 GCF_014205795.1 Rhodanobacter sp. MP7CTX1 | reverse complement strand
GGCCGGATATAAGAATGCAACCGCTTCGGTTCGTCCATCACAGCAAAGCGACTCTTGCCAAACCGGGAGGCGTCCATATAAGAAGGCCACCCCGCGCGGCGCTTTCTGGGCGTCCTGCCCAGAAAGTGCGTGAGGTGGGGTCGGGCTTTTCGACAGGACTCCTGTCCTGGCGAAAAGGGATCGACATCCATGTCGATCCCCCTGCGGGCCTGTCGACCCCACCTCACCGTCGCACAGGGGCCCCGGGTAGAGCGGCGCGCGTCCTGCGCGCACTGTTTGTAGAAGCTGGATCAAGAGCAACGGCAGAACATCGCGGCTGAAGTCGCTCCCACAAGAGCAGCGACGATTTCCCGTGAGCACCCGCCCCTCAGCCCTCTCCCCAAGAGGGAGAGGGAGCAGAGCGTGCTTTCCGACATCCTTGCCGCGCCCTCTGGAGTTCAAGGAGCACAGCGAGCGGTTTCAGGGAGTGCGACGCGCCAGCAACGCCTTCGCTCGCGCCACCACGTTGTCGACCGTGAACCCGTACTCGCGCAGCAGTACTTCGGCCGGAGCGGAAGCGCCGAAGCGGTCGACACTGAGCATGTCGCCATGTCCGCCGACGTAGCGACACCAACCCTGGGATACGCCCAGTTCCACCGCCAGTCGCGCTGGCACATCGGGCGGAAGGACCTGATCGCGATAGTCCTGCGGCTGCGCATCGAACAATTCCCAGCTCGGCATCGACACGCAGCGCACGGCGATGCCTTCGCCCTCCAGGCGTTCCGCTGCGGCGAGGATCAGGCCGACTTCGGAACCGCTGGCGATCAGGATCAACGCGGGTTTGCCACCCTTCGCGTCGCTCAGTACGTACGCGCCTTTGCGCAGACCCTCGGCGCTGGGATAGCGACTGCGATCGAGTGTGGCGACGTCCTGCCGGGTCAGTGCCAGCAGCACTGGGTGATCCCTGGACTCGAGCGCGACTTTCCATGCCACCGCGGTTTCGTTCGCGTCGGCCGGGCGGATCAAGGTGAGATTGGGGATCGCGCGCAGGATGGCCAGCTGCTCCACGGGCTGATGGGTGGGGCCGTCCTCGCCCAGCGCGATGCTGTCGTGGGTGAATACATGCAAGACGTGCAGGCCCATCAAGGCGGATAGCCGGATGGCGGGACGCATGTAGTCCGAGAAGATCAGGAAGGTCGAGCCGTACGGTATGAAGCCGCCATGCGCGGCGAGCCCGTTCGCGATCGCGCCCATCGCGTGCTCGCGTATGCCGAAATGCAGGTTACGACCGGCATAGCTCCAGCCGCCAGCGTCGGAGCCCTCGGTGTCCTGGTCTGGCTGCAGCGGCGGATTGAAATCGCCAAGGCCTTTCAGGTTGGTGTGCGTGGATGGATCCAGATCGGCCGAACCGCCGCCAAGCGCCGACAGTTTCGGCGCGATCGCGTTCATCACCTTGCTGCCGGCGACGCGGGTGGCGATGCCCGTGGCATCGGCGGGAAACACGGGAATATCTGCATCCCAGCCGGGCGGCAGTTCGCCGCGCAGGCGTCCCTGCAGCTCTTTCGCCAGTTCCGGGAACGCCTTCGTATAGGCGTCCAGACGTCCATTCCATTCGGCTTCGGCTTTCGCGCCGCGATCCAGTGCTTCGCGAAAATGCGCGAGTGCCGGCTCAGGTACGAGAAACGGCGGCTCGACCGGCCAACCGAGCTTTTCCTTTGTCCTCTTCGCAACTTCAGCGCCGAGCGGTGAGCCGTGCGCCTTGAAGCTGTCCTGCTTGGACGAGCCGTAGCCGAGGTGGGTGCGCACCAGGATCAGCGACGGTCGCGTGGTATCGGCGCGTGCGGCATCCAGTGCGGCGTTGATTGCCGGAAGGTCGTTGCCATCGGCAACGGTGATGGTCTGCCACCCATAGGACTCAAAGCGCTTGGCGCGATCTTCGGAGAACGTGATGTCGGTGCTGGCCGCGAGCGTGACGTAATTGTCGTCGTACATGACGATCAGCTTGCCGAGCTTCAGATGCCCGGCCAGCGACGCTGCTTCAGACGCCACGCCTTCCATCAGGTCGCCGTCACTGACGATCACCCAGGTGTGATGGTCGACCACGTTGTGACCATCGCGGTTGTACCGCGCGGCGAGATGCGCTTCGCCGATCGCCATGCCGACCGCATTCGCCAGGCCTTGTCCGAGTGGTCCGGTGGTCACCTCAACGCCGGGTGTGTGACCGCGTTCGGGATGTCCGGGAGCCTTGCTGCCCCATTGGCGGAACTGCTTGATGTCATCCATGGAGAGCGCGTAGCCGGTGACGTACAGCAGGCTGTACAGCAGCGCCGAGCCATGCCCTGCCGACAGCACGAAGCGATCACGATCGGCCCACAACGGGTTGGTAGGATGGTGCTTGAGCTGACGCGTCCACAGCGCATATGCCATCGGCGCGGCGCCGAGTGGCAGGCCAGGGTGGCCGCTGTTGGCCTTCTCCACCATGTCCACCGACAGGAAGCGAAGCGTATCGATGCACTGCTGGTCTAGCGATGGTGTGGTCATGGTGATGTCCTTCGGTGAGATGCAGCGGATTTCAATGATCGCGCGAGGATGACGCCGTGCCGGTCAAGCTTCCGTCAAGTTTTCCTTCAAGCACCGGCAGGCAGCTCAGACTTTATGCAGCATGTCCCAACAGCGTGCCGACACCGGCGGTAATCGCCATCGCCAGCGCACCCCAGAACGCGACGCGCAGCGCGCCGACGGCCACGCTAGCACCGCCCACGCGCGCCGCCATGCCGCCGAGCAACGCAAGAAATACCAGCGAGGTAACGAAGACAAGCGCGATATCCAGCGCCGCCGGAGCCAGCGCAGCAACCACTAGCGGCAAGGCGGCACCCATGGCGAAACTCGATGCCGATGCCATGGCGGCCTGCAACGGTCGCGCGCGGAGCGCCTCAGTAATGCCCAACTCGTCGCGGGCATGAGCCTCCAGCGCGTTGTGGGCCATCAGTTGCACGGCGACCTGTTTGGCCAAGGCCGGATCCAGCCCGCGACCAACGTAGATCGCCGCGAGTTCCTTGTGTTCGCCCTCGTTGTCGGTATGCAGTTCATGGCGCTCCTTTTGCAGTTCGGCGTCCTCGCTGTCGGCCTGCGAGTGCACCGACACGTATTCTCCTGCCGCCATCGACATCGCGCCGGCTACCAGCCCGGCAGCGCCGGCTACCAGGATGCCGGCGTGACTCGCGTGCGCCGCAGCCACGCCGAGCACCAGGCTGGCGGTCGATACGATGCCGTCGTTTGCGCCCAGTACGGCCGCGCGCAGCCACGCGATGCGGCCGGTGCGATGGCGCTCAGGATGGCGTGAACGCATGCCGGATTTCCTTCAGTGAATCACCGGGGAAGCGCCGCATGACGTGCGTATCAGCATGTGTATGACAGCCGATCATGTGCCGCCTATCGCGGCGTCGACGATCTTCTGTGCTTCGGCCAGCAGGCTCTGCAGATGATCCTTGCTCTTGAAGCTTTCCGCATAAATTTTGTAGATGGCTTCGGTGCCGGACGGCCGCGCGGCGAACCATCCGCTGGCGGTGATCGCCTTGATACCGCCGATAGCCGCTTGATTACCCGGTGCCTTGTCGAGTACCTGCTCGATTTTTTCGCCCGCCAGCTGATCGCTGTGCACCTGATCGGGCGACAGCTTGGCCAGTTTCGCCTGCTGCGCCGGAGTGGCGGCAGCTTCCACACGATCAGCAAAGGGCTCGCCAAGTTCCTTGGCTAACTCTGTATACATCTCACCCGGATCCTTGCCCCGGCGCGCGGTGATCTCGGCGGACAGCAGCGCCGGCACCAGGCCATCCTTGTCGGTTGTCCACACGGAGCCGTCGCGGCGCAACAGCGATGCGCCCGCGCTCTCTTCGCAGCCAAATCCGAGCGAACCGTCGAACAGGCCTTCGGAAAACCATTTGAATCCGACCGGCACTTCATATAGCCGACGACCCAGCCGCTTGACCACACGGTCGATCAACGCGGTGCTGACCACCGTCTTGCCGACCGCTGCCTTGGGGTTCCACTGCGGTCGATGCTGGAACAGGTAATCGACCAGCACCGACAGATAGTGATTCGGCTGCATCAGGCCACTGCTGCGGGTGACGATGCCGTGGCGGTCGTGGTCGGTGTCGCAGGCGAACGCGACATCGTAGGTGTCCTTCAGGCCGATCAGCCGCTGCATTGCGTATTTCGATGACGGGTCCATGCGGATCTTGCCGTCCCAATCCACCGTCATGAACGCGAACTGCGGGTCGACCTCGTCGCTGACCACAGTAAGGTCGAGCTTGTAGCGATCGGCGATCGGTGCCCAGTAGTGCACGCCGGCGCCGCCGAGCGGATCGACGCCCATGTGGATGCCGGCGCTGCGGATCACATCGAAGTCGATGATGTTCGCGAGATCGGCGACGTAGTTGTTGAGGTAATCGTGCTCGCGCGTGGTGGCTGCCTTGCGCGCCTGCGCGAACGGCATGCGCTTGACGCCCTTCAGGCCGGCTTCGAGCAAAGCATTGGCGCGGTTTTGCACCCAGCCCGTAACGTCGGTATCGGCCGGGCCGCCATTCGGCGGGTTGTACTTGAAGCCGCCGTTGTCGGGCGGGTTGTGCGATGGCGTGATCACGATGCCATCGGCCAAGCCCTTCGACGAGCCGCCACTCGTGCGGCCTTTGTTGTAAACCAGGATCGCGTGCGACACCGCCGGGGTCGGCGTGAATTCACCAGCGGTCGAGATCATTGTTTCGACCCCGTTCGCGGCGAGCACTTCCAGCGCGTTCTCGAACGCCGGCTGCGACAGCGCGTGGGTATCGGCGCCGATGAACAGCGGACCGTCGATGCCCTTGCTCTGGCGGTATTCGCAGATCGCCTGGCTGATCGCCAGGATGTGCCATTCGTTGAAGCTGCGATCGAAAGAGCTGCCGCGATGGCCTGAGGTACCGAACGCGACGCGTTGCGCTGGCACCGAGGGATCGGGCTTCAGGTCGACGTAGGCGGCGAGCAGCTTGGGAACGTCGACGAGGATCGACTTCGGAGCCGGCTTGCCGGCCAGTGGGCTGATCTTCTGGCTCATGCGGCCGCTCCGGGCTTTTGGGAGTCGCGCAGCTTGCGATAGCGGCGGATCAAGGTGTTGGTCGAACTGTCGTGCGCGAGTTCTGGTTCGTCCTTCGCAGTCAGTTCGGCGATAGTGGTCTTCGCCAGTTGCTTGCCCAGTTCCACGCCCCACTGATCGAACGAGTCGATATCCCAGATCACGCCCTGCACGAACACGCTGTGCTCGTACAACGCGATCAGCGTGCCCAGCGAATGCGGCGTCAGCTTCGGCGCAAGGATAGTCGTGCTGGGCCGGTTGCCCTCGAAGGTGCGATGCGGGACCAGCACTTCGGGCGTGCCTTCGGCGCGCACTTCGGCGGCGGTCTTGCCGAATGCCAGCGCTTCGCCTTGAGCGATCAGGTTCGCGATCAACAGATCGTGCTGGTCGCCGCCGTTCTGCGCGGGCAAGGGATTCAGCGTCTGGCCGAAGCCGATGAAATCGCATGGCACGATGCGCGTGCCCTGGTGGATCAGCTGGTAGAACGAATGCTGTCCATTGGTACCCGGTTCGCCCCAGTAGATCGGCCCGGTGGCGTAGTCGACATGGATGCCGTCCAGCGTGACGTGCTTGCCGTTGCTCTCCATGGTCAACTGCTGCAGGTAGGCGGGGAAGCGCTTCAGGTATTGCTCGTACGGCAACACCGCCACGGTGGCGGCATCCAGGAAGTTGTTGTTCCAGACTGCGAGCAGACCCATCAGCACAGGCAGGTTGCTTTCCAGCGGTGTGCGGCGAAAGTGCTCGTCCATGACGTGGAAGCCGGCCAGCATCTCGCGGAAGTGATCAGCGCCGATCGCCAGCATCGTCGACAGGCCGATCGACGAATCCATCGAATAGCGACCGCCGACCCAGTCCCAGAAGCCAAACATGTTGGCCGTGTCGATGCCGAACTTGCTGACGCCCTCGGCGTTGGTGGAGACGGCGACGAAGTGTTTCGCGATGGCCCCGTTCTTCTCCGCATCGTCACCCAGCGCCTTGATGCACCAGGCACGAGCGGCGTGCGCGTTGGTCAAGGTCTCCAGCGTGGTGAAGGTCTTGGAGCAGATGATGAAAAGCGTCTCCGCGGCATCCAGGTCACGCGTGGCCTCGGCGAAATCGGTGCCGTCCACGTTCGACACGAAGCGGAACGTCATGTCGCGCTGGCTGTAATCGCGCAATGCCTCGTACGCCATCACCGGGCCCAGGTCGGATCCGCCGATGCCAATGCTGATCACGTTGCGGATGCGCTTGCCGGTGTGACCTAGCCACGCACCGCTGCGCACCCGTTCGGAAAACGCGGCCATGCGGTCGAGCACTTCATGCACGTCCGGCATCACGTCGTGGCCATCGACCAGAATTTTCTCGCTGGATGGCGCACGCAGTGCCACATGCAACACCGCGCGATCTTCTGTGCGGTTGATCTTGTCGCCGCGGAACATCGCCTCGATCCGCTGCGGCAGCTCGCACGCTTGCGCCAGTTCGCGCAGCAGGCGCAGCGTGTCGGCGTCGACGCGCTGCTTGGAGTAATCCAGATACAGGCCCACCGCCTCAACGGTCAATTGTTCGCCACGCTGGGAGTCCGCGGCGAATAGTTCACGCAAATGCTTCTGGCCGATCTGGGCAAAGTGTTGCTGCAGTGCCTTCCACTGGCTGAGTGTGGTGAGGCGGGCTGTGGTGGGATGGGGACGGCTCATTGCAGGGAAGGTCCTTTGGATTTATCGGCCAGCACCATGGTTTTATCCTTGATCCGCTGCAACAGCTGCTGCCACGATTTGACGAACGCCTGCGCGCCGTCCTTCTGCAGCTTGCTGGCCAGCGCATCGACGTCTACGCCGGCCTTGCCGATCTGTGTCAGCGTCGCTTCGGCATCGCCGCCATCGGCGGCCATCACGCCATGCAGCTGACCATGGTCGGCGAACGCACGCAGGGTTTTCTCCGGCATCGTGTCGACGGTATCGGGCGCGGCCAGCGCGCTGACGTACAGCGTGTCGGGTGCGGACGGATCCTTGGTGCCGGTGCTTGCCAAGAGCAGCCGTTGCGGTTGCGCACCGGCGGAGGCGAGCTTCTGCCAGCGCGCTGAGGCGAGCAGTTCGCGATAGGCGCGATAGGTCTGCTGGCCCACCGCAATGCCGAGGCGGTTGTGCAGTTCGGTGGGCAACTGCTCGTTGCTGGCCACGTCCCAGCGGCTGATGAACACCGAGGCGACCGAGCCCACCCGCAGGTCGAGTCCGGCTTCGAGGCGTCGTTCGATGCCGCGCAGATACGCTTCGGCGGCGGCCACATAATGATCGTGCGAGAACAGCAGCGTCACGTTGATCGGGATGCCGGAAAAGATCGCTTCCTCGATCGCGGGTATGCCTTCGGGCGTGCCCGGAATTTTCACGAACAGGTTGTCGCGCTGGGCCTGGGCGTGGATCTGCTTTGCCGCCGCAATCGAACCCGCGGTGTCGGCGGCCAGCAGTGGCGAAACCTCCATTGAAACCCAGCCGTCGACACCGTCGGTGGACTTGAATATCGGCTGGAACAAATCGGCGGCGCGGCGCAGGTCCTCCAGCGCCAGCTCGAGAAAGAGCTCCTCGCCCGCAAGGCCGGCCAGCGTCTTGGCGTGGATGCCGGCATCGTAGGCATCGCCATCGCCGATCGCGGCATCGAAGATGCTCGGATTCGAGGTCAGCCCGGTGACCGAATCTTCGGCGATGTAGCGCGCCAGTGTGCCGTCGTCGAGCAGGGTGCGGGTGATGTTGTCCAGCCACAGGCTCTGGCCGAGATCATGCAGTTGCCGGGTCGCTTTCATGCTTGCTCCATCTCTCTCTGTTCAATACGGGTGGGGGTCAGTACGCCGGCGCGCTGATGCCGGGTGCGTTGGGCTGGAAGTCGGCAAGCTTACGCTCGCGCAGATCGCCGATGCACGCGATGCTGATGTCTGGTTCGGGGTTGCTGGGTGAATCGACGGCCGCCGCCGCGTAATGACCCTGGCGCACGAACACCGTGGTCAGCCGCTCGCCAAGGCGCTGCTTCATGTCCATGAGGATCTTCGGCTTGTCGTCGACCATCACGTAGTGCGCGGCCGGATAACGCTCTTGCATCTCTGCAAGCATGGCCTGTTTGTGCGTGTAGATCAGCACGTTACCGTCCAGCACATCCCACAGACCAGCGTGCTGAATTTTTCGCGGCTGGAACACCACGTCGCCGTCGGACAGGATCACCGGCAGGCCCAGCGTGTGCAGATGCGCGATCGCCTCCAGCCCATGCGGGTACAGGCGTTCGGCAAACGGATATTCCAGCAGCCAGGCGGACATCTGCAGCAGCGCCGGGTCGTTGTCCAGGCCGACGCGGAAGCGCTGAAGTGCGCCCAGATAATCGGCATAGCCCAACTCGTCGCGCAGCTGTGCGTAGATCGCCCAGTAGCGGTCGCGTTCGGTTGTACCGAAAGATTGATCCAGTCGGACGCCGAGATCGGCGGCAAAGCGGTCGTTGTCGAGCAGGGTATTGTCGACATCGAGCAAAAAGACCAGTGGCACAGACTCGGGCGGCATCGCATTCAACATGGTTCTTTCACTTCAGCTTGGGGATCGTGCCAACCCTCGGCGCCGCTGACGACCTGCGCGGCCTCCGCCGGCCCCCAACTGCCGGGTTCATAGATGCTCACCGGGCCCTCGTGGTTCAACACCTGGTCAACCACTGCCCACGCGGCCTCGACACATTCGTCACTGGTGAACAATGCGTTGTCACCGCGCATTGCGTCGCCAAGCAGCCGCTCGTACGGTGGTTTTTCTGACTGCGGACGATGCCGGGCCACCAGCTCCACCGGTTCACCCTGCATCGCTTCGCCGGGCAGCTTGACCCGCATACCTTCGGCAATGATCACCTCGGGACTGAGACGGAAACGGAAGTAGTTGGCATTTTTAAGCGTGATCTCGTCGAAAACCGACAAGGGCGGCACCTTCATGTCCACCATCACCTCAGTCGTGGTGATCGGCAGATTTTTGCCGGCACGGATGTAGAACGGCACGCCAGCCCAGCGCCAGGTGTCGATGTGCAGGCGCAGCGCCACGAAGGTCTCCACGTTGGAATCGGGTGCCACGCCCTCGATCTTGCGATAGTCCTTGAACTGGCCGCGCACCACTTCCTTTGGGTCGAGCGGGCGCATGGCGCGGAACAGTCGCAGCTTTTCCGCATTCAGCGCAGCCGGGTCGTTACCTATCGGCGCGTCCATCGCCAACAGTGAGGTCACCTGCAGCAGATGGTTCTGCAGTACGTCGCGGATCGCACCGACGCCTTCGTAAAATGCACCGCGATCTTCCACGCCGAAATTCTCGGCCATGGTGATCTGGACGCTTTCCACATAGCGGTTGTTCCATACCGGTTCGAGTACGGTATTGGCAAAGCGGAAGTACAGCAGGTTCTGCACCGGCTCCTTGCCCAGGTAATGATCGATACGAAAGATCGCCGCCTCGGGAAACACTTCGTGCAGCGTCTGGTTGAGCTGTTGCGCCGAGGCCAGGTCACGGCCGAACGGCTTTTCCACCACGATGCGCGCGTTGTCGGCGCAACCGGACTGCTTCAGGTTCTTCACCACCACGCCGAACAGGCTTGGCGGAATGGCGAGGTAGTGCAGCGGCGCCTTGGCGTCGCCCAGTGTCTGCTTCAGCAGCTGGAACGTGGCCAGATCGTTGTAGTCGCCATCGACATACTGCAGCCGTGCGGAGAGTTTCGCGAACGCGGCCTCGTCGATGCTGCCGCCCTTGTTCTTCGCCGCCTGGGCCAGGCTGTCGTGAGCACGCTGACGCAGCCGTTCCACCGTCCAGCCGGAATGTGCAACGCAAACGATTGGCAGATCCAGCCCGTCGCGCAGCATCATCGCCTGCAGCGCGGGAAAGATCTGCTTGTAGGCCAGGTCGCCAGTGGCGCCGAAAAAGACCAGGGCATCCGAGCGGGGTATCGACATGGCGGTTGTTGTCTCCGGGTGGCTTTCGCAGCGCCGTCAGTCAGGCGCTGCGAGGGTCAGGGGGTCCAGGCATCCGACAGCTGCATCGGCGTGCCCAACGTTAAGTCGATCTCTGAGCATGCTCGCGTTAAGGTTAAGTCGATGCATAAGTTTGCATGCAGATGGCCCAACCCGATAGCCGCCGGTACTCAAGTCAGCTCGCGCGTGGATGATTGAGTTCGACGCTGTGTTCGCGTCCATCGTCGACCAGCGAAATGTGACCGTCCGGTTGCACCACCCCGTCCAGCCACACGCTACCAAGGGTGCCGGCTGCGCTTTGCCGCAGTTCGATTCGGTACCAGGTATCGCGATGGCGGTAGCTCAGCGAGAAGCCTTCCCAATCGGCCGGTAGCACAGGGGCGAAACGCAGTCTTCCCGCATCCAGCCGCAGGCCGAGCAGGGATTCGACGATCAGCCGGTACATCCAGCCGGCCGAGCCGGTGTACCAGCTCCAGCCACCGCGGCCGACATGCGGTTCGACCCCGTAGACATCGGCGCTCACTACATAGGGCTCGACCTTGTAGACATCCATCTGCGCCGCATCGATGCCATGGTTGACCGGATTGATCATGCGCAGCAGTTCCCATGCACGCGTGCTATCGCCCAGTTCGGCGAACGCCATCGTGGCCCAGATCGCCGCATGGGTATATTGGCCGCCGTTCTCGCGCACGCCGGGTACATATCCCTTGATATAGCCCGGATCTAGCGAGGAGCGGTCGAACGGTGGCTCGAGCAGCTGCACCAGGCCGGCGTCGCGACGTACCAGATAGCGATCGAGCGAATCCATCGCCTGTTGTCGACGCTCGGGCGGGGCCATCCCCGACAATACCGACCAGCTCTGCGCGATCGAGTCGATGCGACATTCGTCGTTGGAGGAGGAGCCCAGCGGTGTGCCATCGTCGAAGTACGCGCGGCGGTACCACTGGCCATCCCAGCCGTGCTGCTCCAGTGCGATACGCAACGTGGCGACCTCTTCATCGCAGCGTTGGGCGAACGCGTCGTCGTGGTGCAGCCGGGCCACTTCGGCGAAGCGAGTCAGCACTTCGCACGAGAAGAAGCCGAGCCAGATGCTCTCGCCGCGGCCGGCTTCGCCAACCCGGTTCATGCCGTCGTTCCAGTCGCCGCTACCGATCAGCGGCAGGCCATGGACACCGCGTGGCAGGCTGTGTTCGATCGCCCGCACGCAATGCCGATACAGCGTTTCACGCAGGCCGGAGTGCTGCGGCAAGTCGTAGTAGGACTCCTCACCTGGATGCAGTGGCCTGCCTTCGATATAGGCCACCGATTCGTCCAGCACCCCGGTGTCGGCCGTGGCCAGCACGTAGCGACTGGCGGCCAGCGGGAGCCACAGGTAGTCGTCGGAACATTGCGTGCGCACACCGCGATCCAGTGGCGGATGCCACCAGTGCTGCACGTCGCCTTCGGGGAACTGATGCGCCGCGCACAGCAGCAACTGGCGTCGGGCCAGCTCGGGCGCCGCGTGCAGCATCGCCATCGAGTCCTGCAGCTGATCGCGGAAGCCGAATGCGCCGCCGGATTGGTAATAGCCGCTGCGTGCCCACATCCGGCACGCGATGGTCTGGTACAGCAGCCAGCCATTGGCCATCACGTCGAGTGCCGGATCCGGTGTCTTGACCTGCACCGCACCCAGCGTGCGACCCCAATGGGCGCGAACTTTTTCCAGCGCGTCCGCTGCAGCACCGCTGGTGCGGAAACGCTGTACGAGCGCACTGGCGTCTGCCGCATCGCGACCCAGTCCGAGCCGGAAGATTACCTCTCGCTGCTCCCCATCGACCAGCGCCACCTTCAGCTGCAGTGCGGCGCAGGGGTCGAGCCCGGCGCCGAGTCGACCAGACAACTGCGAGCGGCTCAACGCTGCCGGTGCGCGTGCATTGCCGTTGCGGCCGAGGAACTCGCTGCGGTCGCCACTGATCCCGCGGCTCGGGTCATCCACATCGAGGAACGCCACCCGGCCTGGAAACTCGGTGTTGTAGGGATTGCGGGCATACAACGCACCGGTGGTCGGATCCGATTCGGTCAGGACGTGCATCGCCGTCTTCTCGCGCAGGTCGCCCAGTAGCCATTCGACATAGCCGGTGACACTGAGCCGACGTGGCAGGCCCGAATCGTTGCGCATTTTCAGCACCGAGAATTTCACCGACGCATCCAGCGCCACGTACACCCACAGTTCGGTATGAATGCCGTCCTCGTCATGTTCGAACACGCTGTAGCCGAAGCCGTGTCGGGTCACATAATCGCCGCTGCCACGGCTGGGCAACGCGGTCGGCGACCATACCTGGCCGGATTCCTCGTCGCGCAGGTACAGCGCTTCGCCGCTGCCGTCGCTGACCGGATCGTTATGCCATGGCGTCAGGCGGAATTCGTGCGCGTTCTCGCCCCAGGTATAGGCCGCGCCGCTTTCGGAGATCACCGTGCCGTAGTTGGGATTGGCCAGCACGTTGGCCCACGGTGCCGGGGTGGTCTGGCCAGGTGTCAGGGTGATCACATACTCGCGGCCATCCGTGCTGAAGCCACCGTGCGGGTTGCTCAATTGCAGCGTGGTCGGGCGTGGCTCGGTGACAGGTGCGACCAGGGCTGGCGTTGGGGCGGGGGCGGGCGGGGCAAGGCGCCGCGGCTTGCTCGGTTCGAAGCGGGGCGCGAGGGTTTCCACCCGACGCCGGCTGACCTGCTCGGCCAGGCTGCCGCGGTTATCGATCAGGATGATTCGTGCGCTGGCCTGCACCACCATCCGATCTTCGCTGGAGAGCTGCTGCGCGGGACGCACATAGATGCCACCGGGGCGATCGAGCAGGCTCGCTTCGCTGCCGGAGGCGATCAGACCCATGATCTGATCCTGCAGTTCCTGCCGGTAGCCGGCGCGATCCTCGTTCCAGATCACCAGGTCCACTGCCAGTCCTTTCAGGCGCCAGTAGGCGTGCGCCTGTACCAGCTGGCGCACCAGCTCGACCCGCGCGCGGTCGGCGATCTGCAGCAGCACGATCGGAAGATCGCCGGAGATAGCCTGCCCCCACAGGCCGGACTGACCACGACGATTGCTCAGCAGGACGTTGGACTCGGCCCGCAGATTCGCGTTCGGATAGATGATCGAGGTGGCCATGTGCTCGTATAGCTGCGCATCGGCCAGCGTGGCGTTGAGCTGACGCAACAACACCTGGCTATGCGTCCAGGCCAGATCGAACACGCGGTCGGCCAGATGGCGATCGCGATATTTGCCGATCAGCTGCAGGCACGCGTCGCGACTGTCGCCCATGCCGGTGACAAGGTCCACGGTGGTCGACTGCTCGGGCTCCAGCGTGATGCGACAGCGGATCGCCACGATCGGGTCGAGCACGGAGCCATCGCTGTTGGATAGTCGCGTCTGCTCGCGGTCCAGCATCAGTGGCTGCGCCACGCTGCGACCGCGGCCGATGAAGCGGGCGCGATCGGTCTCGTAGGAAATCTCGTCGATGTCGGCGTTGTGCACGGCCAGCAGATGGCACATCCACGGCACCGCTTCGTCGTGTGCCCGCGGCCGCCGGGTGCACACGATCGCCTGTAGTTCGGGGACCAGTTCGGTCTGCACGAACAGTTTGCTGAAAGCAGGATGCAGCGCGTCGGCTATCGGCGTTGAGAGCACGACTTCGGCATAACTGGTCAGCTCGATGGTGCGGCGCGTACGACTACGGTTGGTGATGCGGGTGCGGCGTAGCTCGATATCGTCTTCCGGCGACACCACGATCTCGGTGTGCGCATCGATGTCGCGTTCGCGCACGCGGAACTCAGCGCGCGCATCGGAGAAGATCGCCTCGAACAGCTCGGTCTTCTTCAGCGTGGGCTGGTAGGCAGTAGCCCAATACTCGCCGCTCTCCACGTCGCGCAGATAGCAGAACATGCCCCAGTTATCGCGCGTGATGTCCTCGTGCCAGCGCGTCACGGCCAGCTCGCGGCAACGGCTGTAGCCGCCGCCGGCGCTGCTGACCATGACGTGATAGCGACCGTTCGACAGCAGCTGCACAGCAGGACGCGGGCGATCCGGATCGGTGAACACGCGCAGCCTGGCTTCGGCCGCGCGCGGCTGGCCGTCCATTTCGGGGAAGCCGGTGGCATGCAGATATTCCGCCGCCGTCTTCGGGACGCGCTCCTGCAGCAGCAGGCTGGTGGCCTGGAATTGCGGATCGGTTTCGAAGCGCCGCTGCATTGGGCGATCCAGCAGTGCGTAATCCAGCGCCAGCAGGCTCATGCCCTGGTGATGCGCCATGAACGAACGGACCATGGCCGAGGCCTGCCCCAGGGGCAACCGTGCCGGCGTGTAATCGATCGCCTCGTACATGCCGAAGCGGCCTTCCGCACCGAGTTCGGCGAGCCGCTGCAGATTCCGTGTCGCCGCCGCTGGCGCCACCATCAAGGCCATCGCGGAAGCATAGGGCGCGATGACGATATCGTCGCCGAGTCCGAGCTTGAGGCCCAGGCCTGGCACGCCGAACGCGCGATATTGATAAGTGAAGTGCGCGTCGAGCGTGTTGTAGCCGGACTCTGAAATTCCCCACGGCAAGCTGAGCTGATTGCCGTATTCGATCTGACGCGCCACGGCGGCACGGCAGGTCTGGTCGAGCAACGTGCCTTCGTAGCTGGGCATCACCAGCATCGGCATCAGGTATTCGAACATCGAACCGGTCCACGACAGCAAGACAGGTTCGCCACCGCTGGTGGTCAGCAGCCGGCCCAGCGAGAACCAGTTGTCTTGCGGCAGCTGTCCCTGCGCGATCGCCACGAAACTGGCCAGCCGCGCCTCAGACGCGAGCAGGTCGTAATAGCTCGCGTCGAGCCGGCGCTCGTCGACGTTGTAACCAATCGCCAGCAGGTCGCGTGCGCTGTCATACAGGAATCGATAATCCATCAGCGCCAGTTCGCCGGCCTGCTGCGCGAGCTGTTCGAGCACCGCGATGCGCTCTCGTGCGTGTTCGCGCAAGGCATCGGCACCCGCTTCGGACGGCCAGCACAGTGGTTCGATCCGTGCGAGCTGGCGCAGCGTGGGGATGCCACGGTAGACGGTGTCGTCTTCCGGCGGTGGATCCAGGTTGAACGCGGCCGCCTCGTCGAACAGGTCGCTGCACTGGCTCAGCAACGCGTCCAGCCAGAATTCCGCATCGCTGCCAGGCTCGACGGCGATGGTCTGGGCAAGCGCGTAAGCGTGATCCAGCTGCCGTTGCAACAACGCAACGGCCGCGCCCATGATGGCTGGAGGATTGCTCAGAGCGCCTTCCAGTTCCTTTCGCAGCGGATTGAGCACGCTGGCGGCGCTGCTGTCGAGTGCGTCATGCAGTACGCCGAGGGTGTCCAGCAGTCCTTGCAGCAGTTGCGGTCGGAACACCGGCTCGTCGATCAGGCCAAGCAGGCCCGGCCGCAGTGTCAGCAGGTGGCCGGCGAGGTTGCCGCTGTCCACTGCCGAAACGTACAGCGGTGCCAGCGGTTGCAGGTTCAACGTGTCATACCAGTTGTAGAAATGCCCGCGATGGCGCGGCAGTACATGCATGGTCGCCAGCGTCTGGCGGGTACGTTCGAGCAGACGGCCAGCGCTCAGATAGCCGAAGTCGTAGGCCGCCAGATTGGCCAGCAGGGCCATGCCGATATTCGTCGGCGAGGTACGGTGGGCGACTACCGGCGTCGGCTGCTCTTGCAGGTTGTCCGGCGGTAACCAGTGATCAGTGGGGCCGACATGGACGTCAAAGAACGCCCAGGTCTTGCGCGCCAGCGTACGCAGGAAGCGCAATTGCGTGGCCGTCGGTGTAAACGCGGAGGGCACGCGCGGTTTGCTGATCCACCACGCGATTGATGGGGAAAACAACCACAGCAGCAGCAACGGCGCGGCCAGCGTCAACACCATCGGACGCAGCGTTGCCAGCGCCACAGTCAGCAGCACGGCGAGCACGGGGCCGATCCACATCAGGCGCCATAGCGTGCCCGGCGTGTTGCTGCTGTGCCGCTCGACGTCGCTGGAGGTTTGCCATTGCAGCAGCAGTCGCCGGCTGACCGCCATGCGCCACAGCGTGCGCACGATCGCATCGAGGCTGTACAACACCTCGTGCGGCAACCATGCCAGCGCCAGCGCCATTCGCGCCAGGTGCTGACCGGTAGTGCGCATCGCGGCGCGAAGATGTTGGTCCAGTTGTACCTCACGTGGCTTTTGCACCAGCTCCAGCAGCGCCGAAAGCACGGGTGGAATCAGTACCATCGCCAGCACCGCCAGCGTCCAGGAAAGCACCGGCCAAAGCAGCAGCCAGCCCGTCACCAGCAGCAGCAATAGCGATGTTGGCACCAGGCTGCGGCGCAGGTTGTCGAGGATCTTCCAGCGCGACAGCGCGGTTAGCGCATTCTTGCGCCAGCCGTCGTGCGCGGTCGGCGCCCACGGCAACAGCCACGGCAGCAGTTGCCAGTCACCGCGAATCCAGCGATGCCGCCGCCGCACGTCCGCGCTGTAGCGGGCCGGATATTCCTCGTACAGCTGCACATCGCTGAGCAGGCCCGAGCGGGCATGGCAGCCCTCAACCAGATCGTGACTGAGGATGCTGTTTTCCGGGAAGCGACCATCCAGGGTGCGCTCGAACGCATCGATGTTGTAGATGCCCTTGCCGATGAACGAGCCCTCATGGAACACGTCCTGATAGACGTCCGACACCATCCGCGTATACGGATCAATGCCGGCGTCGCTACCATACAGCTGCGCGTAGCGTGAGCGCGCCGTGCTGGGCAGGCTGATGCCAACGCGCGGTTGCAGGATCGCGTAACCCGCGACCACGCGTCGCTGGTCCGGGTCGTAGACCGCGCGGTTGAGCGGATGATCGATGGTGCCGACAAACTCATGCGCGGAGTCACGCGGCAGCTGGGTGTCGGTGTCCAGCGTGATGACGTATTGCACGGGTGGCAGCGTCGCGAAGTCGCCGACCATCAGCATGAAGCGGTCGTGCGCATTACCATGCATTGGCGCATCTTGATTTTCTTGCTTGCCACGCAGCAGCGCATTCAGATCAGCCAGCTTGCCGCGCTTGCGCTCGTGGCCCATCCAGCATTGTTCGGTGGCATTCCAGCGCCGTGGTCGGTGCAGCAGGAAAAAGCAGTCGGTATCGACGCGGGAATATTGTTCGTTGAGTGCCTCGATGCGTAGCCGCGCCAGCCGCAGCAGCGCCGCATCGCCGGGCAACGTCTCAGTGGCTGCATCGGCGAAATCGGTGAGCAGGGCAAAGTGCAGGTTGTCGTCGCGGTTGCCGAGAAAGCGCACTTCCAGCGATTCCACCAGATCATCGATGTCCTGCGCGCTGGAAAACAGGCAGGGAATCGCCACCAGTGTCCGGGCGCTGGCCGGGATGCCTTCCGAATAGTCCATCCGTGGCAGGCGCTGGGGCGCGACGGTCAGTGTCGCCAGCCAATTGATCAGGCTCAAGGCGAGCTGGCTTGCAAGAATCACGGATGGAATCCCGATGGCCAGCACGGCCCACCCGGGCAGTCGATCAGTGACGGCCGTCATCACCAACGGTCGGGCAAACGCAACCGTGAGCAGTGACAGCAGGCCCAGATAGATCGGCAGTGGCGCCTTGTCGAACCAGCGCCGCAATGTTTCAGCGACGGTCGGCCGCACGCCCAGGTATTGCTCCAGTGCGCCTCTGCCCTGATCGATCAGATAAAAGCCGACGTGCCGTTGCAGGGAGGATGCGGCCGCGGACACCGCGCTGGCCTGACTCAGCGCGATCGCAGCATCGGCCACCTGCTGCTCAGTCAACCGATGCTTGCGCGCCGTCGCTTCCACCACATGGCGGTAGCGGTCACGTGTCGCGAAATCCATCTCCGCGTAGACCTCGGCGGGGTCTTCGCGCAAGCGGTGCTCCACCATGCTGGTGTGCTCGACGAAGTCGCGCCAGTCGATCGCCGAAAGTGCGCGCAGGCTGCCGATGCTGTTGCCGATGGAAACCTGGTTCGCGGCTTGCTGTTGTGCTTCCAGCTGCACCAGATGTTCGATGCTCTGACCGGACTCGGACAAGCGTTGCTCGATCCAGCTCAGCGGCAACGCGAGCGCCGGGCTCTGCCCTTGAAGTCGGCGCGCCATTTCGGCGACGAATGGGCCGGTCATTGGCGGCTTCGAGCGCGCCATGTCGGCGACCACCAGCACGACACTCTTCGGGTCGCGCTCGGCAGTGGCGATCATGCGGTCTGCCCAGCGCATCGCCTTGCCGCGAAAGCGCCAGTCGGCCATCACCCGCGCGGCGACCCGGCGCAGGTTTTCGATCAGCGCCAGTCGCAGCATGATCGGGATCGCCCACAGCTCGCCCAGCTTGAGCGGTGTCACGGTCTGATAGGCGCTGACAAACCGGCGCAGACTGCTGGTGTCGACGCGGCCATCGCCGTGCGAAATGATTTCCAGCGCGATGTCGTAGACGCGCGGCAATTCAGCCGAGGGCCCGTGTTCCAGCCGGGGCAGCGCGCGGCTGTAGCCCTTGGGCAGGTGCCGTCGCGCGATGCGGATCTGCTCTTCGATCAGGTAGAAATTGTCCAGCAGCCATTCGCCGGCGGGCGTGATGCGTCGACGATGCCGGGTCGCTGCGGTCAACCGCTCGCAGGTATGGATCAGCACCGCCTCGTTGTCGTCCAGCCGGGCCAACAACAGGTTCGCGATCGAGCGCGGACTCAGCCGATGTTGACCGGCCAGGATCCGGCCGTGTCGCTCCATCTGGTCGGCGCTGAACAGCTCCGAGCGCAGTGCCGGCTCCTGCTCCGGCTTCGTGCGTGCCGCGGTGCGGCGGCGACGAAATGCGCGCAGGCGCCTCAGCTTGAGCCGGTCGAATATGTTGCCGATGTCCAAATCCAACTTCCTTAGGTGTTCAGTTTGATCCGACCGCAACATGTCCTTACGTGCAATCGCCCGGATGACGTCGAGGGCGGGCACGTCGGCCGGACATGCATGGATCCTGCTCGACCTTACGTGATGCCGTGTGAAGGCGATGCACGTTACGATGTAGGCGATTGCCAACCCGTCCTGGAGTCCTCTGGTGCCACTGCTGCTTATTCGTGAGGCCACGCCCGCTGATATCCCGGCGCTGCTTGCCTGGAACACCGCGATGGCATGGGAAACCGAGCACAAGCGGCTCGATCCGGTCGTGCTGGAGCGCGGCATCGCCGGCGTATTCGAGCAACCACGACGGGGCTTCTACCTGATTGCCGAACGCGGGGGCGTAGCCGTCGGCAGCCTGTTGGTCACCTATGAGTGGAGCGATTGGCGCTGCGGCGATTTCTGGTGGATTCAGAGTGTCTATGTGACGCCCGAAGCGCGTCGCGGCGGGGTGTTTCGCGCGTTGTATGCGCAAGTCGAGCAGCAAGCCAAGGCCGCCGGCGCGGTTGGCTTGCGACTGTATGTGGAAACCGAGAACCGGCGTGCGCAGGCAACTTATGCCGATCTCGGCATGCAGGAGTGCCATTACCAGATGTACGAAAGCGTGATGCCCACGGTCGTCGATGACGCTGACTGAGACGTTTCAGTCTGCAGTGACCATCAGTTGCTCAAGAGCCTTGTCGATATTGGCCCGCCACAGAGGAAACCCTGCAGTGGCGAGCAGCCGGCCTGACGCAGGAAATTGTCTTGCTCAGCGGTGTCAAGGTCGTTGAAGTGTCGTCGCTTCTTTCCGACGCACCCGGAAGCAGAGGTGCGTGCGGGCAAGCGTCGCTTGCCACGCCGAGGCAGTTGAGTTTTAGTGCCGGATAAAAGTCGCCAGCTACGGGCGTTGTGGAAGCCCTGATGGCGCAACGCCTGAATGGGCGTCGGTCGCAGCATCCGGTGGCTCGTCATGGCGATGGCGCGGACGGTATTGCCGTGCCGAGCGCGACAGGCCCAACGTGCGATCCGCACGTCTGGCGCTCAAGCCATGCCGGTTTTGTATTGCCAGACTCAGCGTAAGCCGCTGGGCCTGGCTCAATCTTTTCGCGAGAGCACATCCTTCAGCGCATCGTGCTCGAGAGCCAGGTCGGCATACCTGCGCTTCAGCCGCGCCAATTCGTTCTCGATATCCTTCAGGTGCCGCAGTTGCGATACATCCATGCCTGCGTACTTGGGCCTCCAGACGTAGTACGTCGGCTCGCTGATTCCATGCCTGCGACAGGTCTCACCGACCTTTGCCCCGGCCTCGACCTCTTTGAGGATTCGGACTATGTGTTCTTCGCTGAACTTCGACTTCTTCATACAGACCTGCTTTAAGGAAACTCTACTTGTAATTGGCTCGAATTAACGATGGCACTTCAAGAAATAATCAATCCCGGACTATTTGCTCTTCGCTGAACTTTGACTTGTTTATGCATGGCTCCTTTAGTGGAAACTCTAATTGTGATCGGCTCGAGTCAACGAGATCGCTTCGGGACATAATCGATGCCCGACTATTTTTTGCTGAACTTTGACTTCTTCATTAAGAAATCCTTTGGTGGAAAACTCTAATTGTAATCGGCTCGAATTATCGAGGTCGCTTCAGTAAATCGTCGATACGTGACTATCTGTTCTTCGCTGAAATCAGTATTTTTTACACAGAGATCCTTCATGGGAGACTCTAATTCTGATTGGCTCGAATTAACGATGGCACTGAAATGGCGTAATCAATAATCGTGCATTTTGAGAAAATTCTCATTTTGGAACCGTGCTTCTTTCGAGATTATGCACGTCCCGCGCAGCGTCGGTTTGCGTGAGGCGGCGGTGACGACATTGGGAAATGAATGGATCGGCGTTAGCCCTCATAAAGTCGAGGCAAACGCTAATTGCATTCCGCTATTGATCCTGGTGGTCTCGTTGATGCATGACTCAACACACCTACTTAATTTCAGTCAAGGATTACGACAATGAAAAAGACCATCCTCTCGGCAGCCCTGGTCGCAGTCATGGGCGTGGCGGCATTCGCCCCGCAGGCTGCCAAGGCCTCTGACGGCACTATCACCTTCAACGGCAAGATCACCGCCCAGACCTGCACGATCTCCGGCAATGGTGGTGCTGCAAGTTTCACGGTCGCACTGCCGACCGTCTCGACCTCGGCACTGACGGCGGCCGCCGCCACCGCCGGCGCTACGCCGTTCAACATTGCGCTGACCGCCTGCTCGCCGAACTCCGGCAACGTCTCGACCTATTTCGAAGCGGGCAGCACGGTCGATGCGACGACCGGCAATCTGTTCAATGCCACGGGCTCGGCAACCAACGTCGAAGTCAACTTGCTCAACAGCGACTCCAGCGTGATCAGCCTCGGCAAGCCGCAGGCCGCTCAGAACTCGAAGGTTGTGGCCATCGCCGCCGGCAGCGCAACGCTGAACTACATCGCTCAGTACATTGCAGTGACCGGCGCCTCGACCGCCGGCACGGTGGCCAGCACGGTCACCTACTCGATGTCCTACCAGTAAGCGGTAGCTGCACTGAGTTGCCATGCCGCCTCCCGCAACGGGTGGCGGCATGGTTCAGATTAAAAGTATCGCGCGGCCCCGAAGGATAAAGATCCGATGTGCTATCGAATGAAATCACTGGCGTCGCTATTGGCGTTGGCGCTGTGGATGGGTGCTGGCTGTGCGCAGGCGAGCATCGTGATCACTGGTACGCGGGTGATCTATCCCGAAGCGGAACGGGAGGTCACGGTGAGGCTCGATAACGTGGGCAGTTCGCCCGAGCTGGTTCAAACATGGCTTGACGAGGGCAACCCGAAAACGCTGCCCAGTGAGTCGAAGGCGCCGTTCACGGTCGTGCCACCGCTATTCCGGCTTGACCCCAAAAAGGGCCAAAGCCTGCGCCTGATCTACACACATGATCCTCTGCCCCAGGACAAGGAATCGGTGTTCTGGCTCAACGTGCTCGAGGTGCCACCGCGCGACAAGTCGATGTCGGCGAATGACGATGTCAACAAATTGCAGTTGGCGTTTCGCACCCGCATCAAGGTGTTCTTTCGTCCCACCGGCTTGACCGGCTACGCGGACGATACGGCGGCCAAGGTCAGCTGGCGCTTTGTGAGCAAGAGCGACGGCGGCTACGTTCTCGAAGCATCCAACCCTACCCCCTACAACGTCACCTTCAGTCATCTTGCCGCAACGGCGGGAGGTACCCGCTGGACCAATGACAAAGGCGGCATGGTGGGACCCGGAGCCACACAAGATTTCGACATGGGCAACGTGCGAGCGATGCCCGCGTCAGTCGCCGTCGAATACACCTTCATTAACGATTTTGGTGTTGGCGTGAAGGGCGTGTTCGATCCCCAGCAAAAGAAATAGTGCAGCGATGTTGTGCTCGGGGCTGCGCTGTGGCGCGCCCTTGCGTGGACGTCTGTTGCGTTCAGACGGCTGTGTCCCTTTCTGCGGGCCACAAAGACCAAAAGAATAAGGCCTTTACTCATGTATTCACGGAAGTCACAGAGACCGCGTGGAAAGCGACTGCCGCTTAAACGTAGCTATCTGCTAATCAGCGCCGCGCTCGCGGCCTATCTGCCGGTTTCCTCGTTCGCTGCCGCCGCCGTCGACCCCGGTGGTGCGGACGCAAGCGCGATCGAGGGCGTGCAGTTCGACGACACGGTGCTGATGAAGTCTCCTGGTGAGCACATCAACGTTGCTCGCTTCGAGCATGCTAGCCCGGTGGCGCCGGGCACCTATGCCGTGGACCTGTACGTCAATGGCGACTGGGTGGCCCACGCCAATGTGCGTTTCGCCACGGCACCCGGCAGCGAAAGCGCAGGCGCGTGCTTCGACCGTTCGCTGGTGGGGCGCATCGGCCTGGATAACAACGCACTCTCCGATGCCGGAGAAGTCGAGATGGCAAGGGTGCATGCCGGCGGTTGTGCCGATCTTGCGCAATTGGTGCAGGGCGCCAGGCAGACCTTCGACATGTCCGAGTTTCGGCTGGACCTCAGCATTCCCCAGGTTGCACTGGTACGCAATCCGCGCGGCTACGTGAACCCTGAGTTGTGGGATCAGGGCGTGACCTCGGCCACGCTGGGTTATAACGCAAGCACGTACCAGACCACCAATAACGGCAGGACCAGCAACCAGGGTTACATCGCCCTGAATGCCGGGTTCAACATCGATGGCTGGCTGTTCCGCAGCAACGGCACCTACACCTGGCAGTCCGGCCAGGGGCATTCGTATCAGAGCATCGCCACCTACGTTCAGCGTGATCTGCCCTCGATCCGCAGTGTGATGACGATCGGTGACTCGTACACCGACGGCGCGGTGTTCAACAGCATCGGCATTCGCGGCGTGCAAGTGGCGACCGACGACCGCATGTTGCCCGATTCGCTGCGTGGTTACGCGCCGGTCATCCGCGGTGTGGCGAATACCAACGCGCACGTTACCGTGAGCCAGAACGGCAACACCCTCTACGAAACCAATGTGGCGCCGGGTGCATTCGCGATCAACGATCTGTATGCCACCGGTTACGGCGGGAGCCTGCAGGTCACGGTGACTGAAGCCGATGGCAGCAAGCACAGTTTTGTCGTGCCGTATACGTCAGTCGTGCAGTTGTTGCGGCCTGGCATCTGGCGCGTCAACCTGGCGGCTGGTCAGGTGCGCGATGCCATGGTCGACAGGCACAACGACGTCCTGCAGGCGACCGTGCAGCACGGTATCAACAACACGGTGACGGGCTACTTTGGTGTCGTTGCGGCGCAGAACTATGCGGCCGAGCTGCTGGGTGCGGCCTTCAACACGCCGATCGGCGCGATCTCGATGGATCTGACCCAGGCGAATGCGCAGATCCCCGGTGAGCGGTATGTCGACGGGCAGAGCTTTCGGGTCAGCTACAGCAAGGAGCTGGCGGACACGAACAGCAACATCGCGGTTGCTGCTTACCAATTTTCGTCCCGCGGCTTCTGGTCGCTTGGCGATGCATTGCTCGCGCGTCAGGAGAGTGGCTACAAGACCACCGCGGCCTTCCTGGCTTCGGGACAGGGCGCGTTTGTTCCGTCCATCCTCGATCGCCAACGCAACCAGCTGCAGGTCACGTTCAATCAAGGCCTCGGCGATACTGGGGGCAACCTCTATCTGGTGGGTTCGGCGGTCAACTACTGGAACCATGACGGCGTCACCGGACAGGTCCAGATTGGCTACAACAACACCTTGCACGTGGCCGGGGTCAATCTGAGTTACAGCTTGTCGGCTTCGCGGCAGCGCGATGCGGACTCAGGTCAGATGACGAACCAGGTTTTCGCCAGCCTCTCGCTGCCGTTGGGTCGGAGCGCGCATGCGCCGATGGTGTCATTCAGTGCCTCGCATTCCGACGGCTCCGGCACGATGGAACAAGCCAGCCTGACCGGCACGGCAGGCGTGGACAACCAGTTCACCTATGGCGTGAATGGCGCCAACAATCCCGGCTACTCTTCCGGTGGTGTCAACGGCCAGTACCGCAGCCCGTACACGACATTGAGCGCCAATGCGAGCACTGGCACCGGCTATACGCAGGAGTCGGCAGGACTGTCGGGCGCGATCGTTGCGCACCCGGGTGGCATCACGTTGGCCAACTCCACGGGCGATACGATCGGCATCGTCGAGGCAAAGGATGCCGCCGGTGCGCGCATCGAAAACTGGCCTGGCGTGCGCATCGATGGTCGCGGCTACGCGGTCATCCCGTACCTGACGCCGTATCGCATCAACAACATCGCGCTGGACCCCAAGGGCATTCCGCTCGATGTCGAAATGGATACGACCGGTCAGCAGGTGGCGCCGTACGCCGGCTCGGTGGTGATGATGAAGTTCGGTACGGTGAGTGGCCGCGCCGCGATCTTCTCGCTGCGTCGCATGGACGGCAAGGAACTGCCGTTCGGTGCCGATGTTCTGGACGAGAAAGGCAATACCGTCAGCGCCGTCGGACAGGGTGGCCGCGTCTATCTACGTGGTCTGCCCGAAGCGGGCACGTTCACGGTCAGCTGGGGCAGTGAACCCTCGGATCGCTGCACGTTTCAGTTCCGTCTACCGGCGAAAAACAAGTCAGGCCTTTACAGCACGCTCGACGCGACCTGCTACAGCCTGGCGGAGGCGTCGGTCTCGGCCAGTGCGCAGATGCGCGGCAAGCTGGTGAGTTCGACGGCTGCGAAAGTCACGCCGTCCGCAGACCCGGCGAATGATTTGCTGAAGAGCGGTGATGATCTTGGTCAGTTGAAGCAGACGGAACTGCCTTGAGGCTTTCGCCTCAAGCGGCGCGACCATCCATGAGCGAAATACGGAGAATCAAGATGTCGATCGAAATCAAACATGCTCTGCGCAAACCCTTGTCGCGAGCGGTGTTCTGCCTGTTGATCCTACTGCCGATGGGCGCAGTCATGGCCGCGTCGAAATCGGCGGTCCAGTCAAACCCGTTCATGCAGAACCGTGCACAAGCGGACCAGACGGGCGCCCACACCACACAAAGTGGTGTGGTCACCCAAGGCAGTTTGGTTGCCCCGGCGGTGCAAGGCGCGACGGCTATCGGTAACGCCAGCACTACTAGCAATTCCGGCAAGACCAGCACCAAGAATGCAACCACGACTCACGGGACGTCGCAGCAAAATGGCGGCGGCGGCCTCTGATGGCGGCCACGGAGAACATCGGAATGAAACAGGTATCCCGCCGCGGATTTAGAACGCTTTTTCAGCGCATGCTTGCGCTGGTCCCCCTCATGCTGTGCGCGATGCTGTTGATGCCGGGCAGGGCGCATGCCGTGTGTACTCCAGGCGGCGCCGGGCCTGCGGTTCTGACTTTCACTATGCCGCCAACGGCCACAATTCCTCGGGATGCGGTGCCGGGTACGGTGATTGCCTCGGCGACATTCACAAATCCTGCAACTGTCAGCGGTACAAATATCGGGGTGAATTGCACAACCGACACTACAGTCACTTACACCAATATGTATGGCGCGAATACGTCGACCAACAACACCATGCCCACCAACATACCAGGCATCGGCTATCAGGTGATCAATACCAGCACGGGCGCCTATTACACCGTGAAAACCAATGCTGCCCTGCCGGTTTCGTACTTCCAGGCAGGTGGGCCTGGCAATTGCCCGAGTGGTACGACTTCAACCAGCTGCTACCTCATCATCGGTGGCCCGGCTATCACAATGAAGCTCCAATTCGTGATTACCGGACCGCTCACCGGCGCTCACACCATTCCAGCGACTGATTTGTTTCAGCTCAACGTAGGCACCTATCCAGACTCCGATCTCAGGCTCGGCAACAGTATCCAGATCACCGGACAGACCTGCGCTGTCACTACGCCATCGATTACGGTGCCGTTGGGCGCGATCAAGTCCAGCGCGTTTACTGGCGTCGGCACGAAATCGATAGCCGTTCCGTTCCCGATCGGCATCAATTGCTCCGGTGTGGCGACGAACGTCGGGATAACGTTTACCGATAGCAACAACAACGGCAATACGACCAATATCCTGACCATCCAGTCCGCCACGGGCCCGGCCAACGCGACGGGAGTAGGCATCCAGATCGCAGCGAGTGGAAGTTTGCCGGGAGCCGGCACCGCCGTCAGCTATGGCCCCGACTCGTCGGTTGCCGGAAATCTCCATCAGATCATGCTCGGATCGTCCTCAGGGCTGCCGACGAGTCTGCCTTTTACGGCGCAATACGTCGCAACAGCCACAAACGTGACGCCCGGGCCGGCCAATGGTGTGGCCACATTCACCATGTCCTATCAATAGAGGCCATTGTGCGAAACCTATTCGCCGTCCTCCGGTAGGACATGACACAAAGAGCAAGAAATCAAGAGGCGAAGTCACAGGGACCGTGACCGTGGTAAGTAGCAAAGGTGTAAGAAACATAAACCTTTATTGAAGATTGAACTCGAAGTGTTGGCCACCATTCCCGTGGCCGCCGGTTGCTGCGACAAGTGCTGTGACAACGGCGATAGCGGCAAAGGCGGCGGCATCTAATCGCTGCTGGTAGTCAGTGAGCAATGGCCGCGGCTCATCACGCCTAGGCGCATTTTGTCGTGCGTCCGACGCGACCGTGGTTGGGCGCAAGCCGCGGGCCTGGTGCAACGAAGTGCGTCTGCCGTTGCGGATTGAGCTTGCGCGCCGTCTTCTCCCCTGCAGATATATCGCATGGTGTTGGCCAGCTTCGAGAAGCGAAGCCACAGGTACCGTGGCAGTAGTGAGTAGTAGTAAGTAGCAAGTAGCAAGCAGTAAGTAGCAAGTAGCAAGTAGCAAGCAGTAAGTAGCAAGTAGCAAGTAGCAAGTAGCAAGTAGCAGTAAGCAAAGATGTGGAAAACACCGACGTTGTTAACTTAATTCAAGGAAAGAACATGAAGAAGATCGAACGCGAAATGTTGGCAACCATCCCGGCCGCTGCCGGTGCCTCCATCAAGGACAGCGGTAGCAATAACAACGACAGCATCGTTATCAACCCCGCCCAGGGCGGCGGTCTGTAACATCTGCTGGTAGTCAGGGATAAACGGTCATGGCCTGCGTCATGACCGCTTATCTTGCGCCCGGCACTTGTTGTACGCGAGCCGTGAAACCCGATGAAGCGGTGCGCGCATGTTGACGCGGGTAGATAACGACGGGCAATGGCCAGGCCGTTGCCGTGATCAGAGATCTTTCTCTACAGACACCGGCTGCTGACGATCCGTCCCGGCAAGGTCGCGCCGTGCGAGACATTCACGTTGCAGGGGGTGCTGTCACATGGGCCGCCTCAAGTGGCTTGTTCTTTAGATATGGATGCAGTGTGCATTGCCCGAACGAGGGTGCACACATGGAGCAATGTTTGTGCAACTCCAAAATCTTCCCCAATTCAAGGATATCGGATGGCGTTGGATCGCCTATGCGACGTCCTTCGCCCTGATCGTGGCGGTCGTGTTTGCGTGCTTCCACGAAGTGGAACTCAAGCAGGACGTTTCGTGCGAAATCGTTTCATGGTCGCAGGTCAGGGTCCAGGGATTCCGCGGCCAGGTATCGGCCGTTTATGCGCATCCGTCCGACCGAGTGGAACGCGGAGCGCCGCTGTTCCAGTTGACGCGTGATCTGGTGCCGTCGAGCGATGACCCGCAGCCTGCAGGTCCGGCAGAACAGCCTCAGCCGAACGTGACGATTTACGCGCCCCAGGCGGGCGTGGTGATCTTCTCCGGTCTGCGCGTTGGACGCATGCTCGATGCGGGCGAAGTAGCGCAGATCATCGATACCGACCCAGGGCAGCCGTTGACGATCGCGCTGCGCATTCCCTCCCGGCAACGCGGCTTCGTCAAGCCGGGACAAATCATCCATATCAAGCTCGACGCGTTTCCGTATGCGAGATTCGGCACGTACGAGGCACGTATCGAGTCGATTTCCGATACCACCCTGGGCGTGCCAGACGGATCGCGTGCGGCCGTGGCCGGCTCCGATCAGGGTAATAACTACCGGGCGCTGGCGACGCTGCGCGGCGATACGTTTGATGTTGGCCGGGAGTCATTTCAGATGTTTCCAGGTATGCGGGGAACGGCAAGCATCGTGGTCGAACGCCGCACCATCGCCGAGTGGGTACTCGCCCCGCTCTTTCGCATGATCAGGGGCTGAGCCATGCGCGTCATTTATCAGAATGAAGTGGCCGAGTGCGGCTATGCCTGTCTCGCCATGGCGCTGAGCCACCTTGGTCGAGCGACGGAAACTCGCGAAATTTCCGCGTACCGGCCGATTTCCGCGAACGGCCTGTCGATGATGGACCTGCACGATGTGGCGCTCGAATTCGGCTTGTCAGTGCAGGCTTATCAATTTGGCGCGTCCGATCTGGCCGAGATCAAGCCTGGCTCGATCCTGCACTTTGGCGGCTCGCACTACGTGGTCTTCGAGAAATGCACGCGCAGCTATGTGCGATTGCTTGATCCGGCGGCCGGACGTCGTCGGGTATCGATGGACATGTTTCTGAAAAACGTGTCGGGTTATCTGCTCGAATTCGCACCTACGCCCGAGCTGCCGCAGATACGTGCTCGTTCGCGGATACCTGCTGCGCTGGCGCGCGTGCGAATGCTGTGTCCCCAGCTGCACCGCCAAATTGGCAAGGTGATGTTTGTCGCGTTGGCCGGGCAGTTCGCCATACTGGCGATGCCCTACTTCGGTCGCCTGGTTCTGGATTACGTCGTTTCTTCGGACAACGAAAATCTGCTCAACGTGCTGACGTTGACGTTCGCGGGCATCTTCCTTGTCGGTGCCTTCAGCCAGTACGCACAGACCTATCTGGTCGAGCTGATCTACGGTATGGTTTGCGTGAATATGCGCGAGGGGTTGGTCGGGCACTTGATGCGCAATCCCATCGCCTTCTTCGAGAAGCGCAACGTGGGCGACCTGTTTGCTCGAGTGAAGTCCCAGGACGAGATCAGTACGCACGCCGTGAAAACCACGGTGGCGACCGGTGTCGATTTGACGGTAGCCGTGCTGGCGCTGATTCTGATGCTGTCGCAAAGCCCGCGATTGACGGCAGTCGCGTTGGCCATTTTCGGCTTCTACGTGCTGGTGGCGGTAGCGCTGCTCTTTCGAATGCTGGATGCACGCATCTTGCTGATGCAGGAGTCGGCACGTTGCGACAACATGCTTATCGAGACCATCCGCGCCGCGCCACAGATCAAGCTGGCATCCGGAGAAATCCGCCGCGTCTGCGCCTACATGACGATCTTCAAAGGCTATGTGGCCACGCTCGTGCGGGATTCCAAGTTGCTGGCCACACGCGATGCCGTACTGAAGCTGACCACCTATGCCGACCTGATCGCAGTCACCTGGCTCGCCGCCGGCCTGATGCTGAAAGGAAGCATATCGGTTGGCGTGTTCTATTCATTCATGATCTACAAGTCGCTCGCGACGGATCGCCTCGCGCGTTCGGTTAACGCGCTTATCGCCTACTTCATGCTGGAAGTTCCTGCGACGCGGGTTGAGGATATCGTGGAGTGCGAGGAGGAACGCTATACACCGATGGCTGAGCGGCAAAAGGCCGTCGAGGTGAAGGCATTCGAGAAAATCGAGATGCGCAATCTCTCGTTCCGTTATGGGGTGTCTGACCAGCCGGTACTGAACCATGCGAGCCTCGATATCTACCGGGGCGACAAGATCGTCATCGTCGGCCCCTCCGGTAGCGGAAAAACCACGCTGCTCAAACTGCTGGGCGCCGCCGAACCACTGCAACAGGGTGAAATCCTTCTCAACGGCATCGCGTGGCCGAACCTGACGGTGGATGAAATCAGGCGGCATGCGGCACAAATGCGTCAGGGTGACATTCTCTTGAACGGCTCCATTTCGGAGAATGTGTCACTTTTTTCCGCGCACGAGGCAGACGATGCGCGCGTCAATCAGATGCTGGAAGACGTGGGACTTCTTGCCGATGTCATGCGCATGCCGATGCGCACACGCACCGTGATCAGCGAAACCATTGCGAATATCTCGGCGGGACAACGACAGCGCCTGTTGCTGGCGCGCGCGCTCTATCAGAACCGCGAACTGTTGCTGTTGGACGAGCCGACGTCGAATCTGGATGCGGCGTCGGTGTCGCACATCTCGAATCTGCTGCAGGGACTCGATCGCACGATGGTCGTCATCACCCACGATATGGCGCTCGCCTCAGCGTTCGAGCGGCGCTACAGGTTAGTCGACGGCACGCTAATGCCGGACGGGCTGCTCTGCGATGCCGCCTAGGATGGAAACCGGAAGTGTTCGGTCATGAGTCGGTGGAACAGCTTTCGCCGATTGCCGAATCGGTGGTTGAAATGGATGCGGTATCGAAAATACCAGCTGTATGGCGCGTGGCTGCGCAGTCTGTCGCTGCCATCGATCGCGCGGTTGGCGACGGTGAGTTGGTGCGTCAGAAGCGTGTTCGATTCACGCCTGCGCTGGAACGGCATCGTTCGCTATGAGATGGGCTGCCATGAGGTGTCACTCAAGCGCTCCGATGCGCTGAGCGCGATGACAGGCGGTGTGCTGGAGAAATTGCTCGATCGGCGCCTGTATCTCGGCAGAAAGGCGCGCCCCGATGAGACGTGGCCCGATTTGCGCAAAGTGGCACTGATGCTGGCACATCGGATCGAGCAGCTGCGTAGCTTGTATCCAAAGCGCCCGATCATTCTTTCGCCGTTTCATTACGTATCGCAGTATGCGTGCGCCTATGTCGTGGAAGAGGTGCGCAAGGCGCTGCGCCTGGATTCGCTGTCGGTAGTCACCGGCGTACCGAGCGACCGCTACGGCGTGGACGCGACGGTCATGCCGCACTTGGTGCCGTTGCATACCGGCGAGGAGGTAGGGCGCAACAGCCTCGGCCTGAATGTCGTTCGCGCCTTGCGCCGTGATGGCATTGTCGTGTTGTTTGCCGACGTGCCGCCGTACACCATGCGCAAATATCCGATGGAGACTGTTGATGTGTCGATCCTCGGACGTCCCAGTCGCATTCATCGGGGTGTATTCAGTATCGGCTCGCACATGGACGCGCTCGTGCTGCCGTTCTATCTGAAGTTTGCGCATGGGAGGTTCGATGCTCACGTCTTCGACGCCATCTCACTGGCATCTTCCGATGCACCGCAACAGGTGGCTGACTGCATCAGCAGCGCACTGATCGGCAACTATCCGCACTGGCTCATGGCCGGCTACGCGCCCATGTACGCGTTTGCATGTGCCAAGTAGCGCAGAATTCGTCGATGGCGCCGAGGGAGGCGCTTCAGCCAGCGGCGACGATCAGTTGCTCAAGCGCGGCGGCCGGCATCGGCACGCCATACAGGAAGCCCTGCAGTTGAGAGCAACCGGCCTGACGCAGGAAGTCGCCCTGCTCGCGGGTCTCCACGCCTTCGGCGACCACCACCTTGTTGAGGCTGCGTGCCATCGCGATGATCGCGGTGGTAATGGTGGCGGTATCGGGGTCGGTGGTCAGGTCGCGCACGAAGGCGCGGTCGATCTTCAGCGCATCGATCGGAAAATGTTTCAGATAGGACAGGCTGCAGTAACCGGTACCGAAATCGTCCAGCGACAGCCGCACGCCACGTTGCCTGATCCGCCGCAGCAATCCGGTCGTGGCATCGCCGGACATCACCATGCGCTCGGTGAGTTCCAGTTCGAGCAGCCCGGGATCAATGCCGCTTTCGCTCAGCACGTCGTCGAGCCAACTATAGAAATCCGCATGCTGGAATTGCAGCGGCGAGACATTCACCGACACCGGCATGGGTTGCCCGAGTTGCTGCCACAATCGCGCCTGCTTGCACGCCTGACGCAGCACCCAGGCGCCGATCGGCAAGATCAAGCCGCTGTCTTCGGCCACCGGGATGAACTGATCGGGCGTGTATAGCTCGCGCCCGTTCACGTACCAGCGCAGCAGCGCCTCGGCGCCGACGATGCGGCCGGTGTCCGCAGCCACCTTGGGCTGGTAAAGCAGGCTCAACTCATGGCGAGGCAACGCCTGCCGCAGTGCCGTCTCGATCCGGCGTCGCGCGAGCGCGCGCTCGTTCATCGATGCGGTGAACGAGCGGTAGCCATGCTGGCCCTGTGCCTTGGCCGCAACCATCGCCGTCTCGGCGTGCTGCAGCAGGCTTTTCGGTTCGCCGGCATCGTCGGGATAGACGCTGATACCGATGCTGACGCGCAGCGCAAGTTCGGGCAGGCCGGCGACGCTGGTCTGCTCGCATTGAGCGATCAAGGTCTGGCACACGCTGGCCGCTTCGCCGACACTTTTCAGATGCGGTAGCACCACCACAAACTCGTCGCCGCCATAGCGACAGAGCACTTCATCGCCAGGCAGACCACGGCGGATCTGCGCTGCGAGCGCCCGCAGTACGCGATCGCCATCGCCATGGCCATATAGCTCGTTGATTTGCTTGAAATTGTCGATGTCGATATACAGCACCGCACATCGTTGCTGCCGCCGGGCCGCCGTCATCAGCGCCTGCCCGACCAGCCCGTCCAGCTGGCTGCGATTGGGTAGACCGGTAAGCGTGTCGTGCTGGGTCAGATGAATCATCTTCAGCGCCAGCGCACGGGTTTCGCTGACGTCGTGAAATACCAAGACACCGCCGATGACGCTGCCGGCGTTGTCATGGATCGGCGCGGAGGAGTCCTCCACCGGCGTGTCAAAACCGTGCCGATGCCGCAGTAGCGTCCTGCTCGCCAGATCGACGATGGCGTTGTGCTCGATCGCCGCGCGCAACGGATTGGAGACGGTAGTTCCGTGTTGCGCATCGAACAGCTGGAAGACTTCCTCGATCAGCTTTCCCTGTGCTTCAGTGCTGGTCCAGCCGGTCATCGCCTCGGCAATCGGATTGAGCGAGGTAACGCGCAACCGCGGATCGGTGGTGATCACGGCATCGCCGATCGAACGCAGGGTTACCTCGGCCAATTCGCGTTCGCGATATAGCGCCGCTTCGAACGCCTTGCGCTCGGTGACATCCTGCGCTTGCGAAACAAAGTAGAGCGGCGCTCCCTGGGCATTGCGCACAGCCGACACACTGAGCTGGATATGCACGACGTGGCCATTCTTGTGGAAATTGCGCTTCTCCAGTTGGTACGAATCGCGCTGCCCGGCCGACAGTTGTGACAGCAGCTCCAGGTCGGCGGCAAGGTCGTCGGGATGTGTGATGTCGGCGATGTTCAGCTTCAACAATTCGTCTTCGCTATAGCCAAGCATCTGGCATACCGCAGCGTTGACGCGCATGAAGTGGCCATCCGGATGGGTCAGTGCCATGCCGATGGCGGCATGCTGGAACGCGCCGAAGAACCGTTGTTCGCTTTCGTGCAACCGCAGCTCGAGCGTGCGCCGTTCGGTGATGTCGACCAGCGCGGTGAAGACGCCGCAGGCCTTGCCGTCGGCGTCGAAATCCGGTTGAAAGTTCCCGTGGACGTAGCGCCGTTCACTACCGTTGAACAGCTCGCCTTCATAACAGCTCATGTGCCCGGCCAACGCTTTTTCCAGCGCCGCGCCGGCACGTTGATAGTTGCGCTCGCCGATCACGTCGACCACGCGGCGGCCAAGCAGTCTTTCCGGATCCAGGCCGAGCCAGGTGCGATGGGTTTCGTTGGCGAAGCGAAAGCGCAGCTCACTGTCGAGATATGCAAGCAACACCGGAGTACCGCGCAAGATCCGCCCGGGCCAATCCGGCTCGTCATGAAGCGAAGGCAATACCTCGGCAGACTTGTGCGGCCGCATGGTCTTCCGTCAACTGGAGCGCCCCCTGTCGGCGCTGGCCCATCATGCGCCAAGTGTTCGCCGCTGCACAGGTGCCGGCAGGTCCTGTGACGGCGATTTCAGTGCAGGGCGATCGTCGGCGCACCGAGCTGACCAGTGTCATCCAGCACGATACGGCCCAGGGCATGCAGCTCGGCGGCGATCCCGTAGCGGTCCGCCAGCCGTGCCAGCAGTGGCCCCAGGGCCTGTTGTTGCAGCGGATAGCCGTGTGCCAGCGCGCGCGCGCGCCCGGCTTCGCCACGTTGCGCCACGGTGATGGCGACCACGCCGAGCCCGGGAGCCTCATGCGCAAACAGCGCCGGCGGGTCGTAACCGGGCTCGACCGTGGCCAGGGTTTCGAGCAGATAGCCGGCGCCCGCTTCGCGCTCCCCGTCAACCACCGGCTGCAGCAGCAAGGGCAACTGATGCGCATCGAGCAATGCGGCGTACTGGCGCAGCTCGAACACCACGCCTGCGAAGGCATGTGCGCGCTCAGCGTGGTCCTCGGTTTGCGCGGCCAGCCATTGCGCGGGCGACTGCGCCAGCACATTGCCGTGGGCGTAACGCAGCGTCAGCCCGCGCGCGCTCATCGTCGACTCCTCGCGATACGGCGTCAGCAACGCCCCTTCCAGCAGCGTCCACAGCGGGGCCAGGTTGACATGCTCGTATTGCACGCAGGTCAGCGCGAGCAGGTCGTTGCGGCTCAGGTAACGCACGTGCTCCAGTCGGGTGCCGAGCGTGCGCATCAGCCAGTCACTGGTCAATGCGCCGGCTTCGCCGCGGCCGACCAGCTGGATCTCCAGTTGCTCGGACAGCTCAGCGGCCAGCGCCTCTGGCGCCAGCAAGGAGATCGGCAGCAGGCGCATCGGGCCGTCGGCAAAAATCGGCGACGGTTCCAGCGGTTGCGCCGGCATGCGACCTTCGTGGCTGCCAAACGCGACCACGTTGTCCAGCTGACCGCGCGGTACGCGCCGGGCCAGCTCATCCAGCGTGGTCCACACCGGAAAACCCGGACGCAGCAATTCGACCGGGTCGAACAGCGCGCCGGCCAGCGCCAGTCGGGCTTGCGCCACCTGCGGCACCAATCCAAGCAGATCGGCGGCAACCAGCTCGGCCAGCTCGGCCGCTTCGTCGCGGCTCAGGCTCAGGCGTGGCGGTAGGTCACCGGCGACCCGCTCCAATGCCAGCACGATCGGGAGGGCGAGCAGCGTTTGCGCTTCCACGGGCAGCATTCCGAACGGCAAAGAATCCGAATATTAGCAGGCGGGACGTTCTGATCGATTCGGAGCAGGCCTTGGGTCGCCTGTGCTGAATGGATCGGGGCATCCTTCACGGTTTTGGGCTTTCACCGCGCGGCATGGCGGGTTAGCCTTGGGAAACTTGAGTTCCGGACTGTTTTGACCATGGAAAACACGCACAAGCGCGTTGGGGTGATCGGCGGTGTGCGCATCCCGTTCTGCCGCAATAACACGGCTTACGCCGATGTCGGCAACTTCGGTATGTCGGTGAAGGTGCTCGGCGCGCTGGTCGAACGTTTCGGTCTGCACGGTGTAGAGCTGGGCGAAGTGGCGATGGGCGCGGTCATCAAGCATTCCTCGGACTGGAACCTGGCGCGCGAAGCGCTGCTCAGTTCGGGGCTGGCGTCGACGACGCCGGGCATTACCACGGCGCGCGCCTGCGGCACCTCGCTGGACAACGCGATCATCGTGGCCAACAAGATTGCCGCCGGGCAGATCGAGGCCGGTATCGCCGGCGGCTCGGATACCACCAGCGACGTGCCGATCGTCTTCGGCACGCGCCTGCGCAAGCGGCTGCTGGCGATGAACCGCGCGAAGACGCCGCTGGACAAGTTGAAGATCGCGGTGCGTGGGTTCTCCTTCCGCGACTTGAAACCCTCGTTTCCCGGTGTCGCCGAGCCGCGCACCGGCAAGTCGATGGGCGACCACTGCGAGCAGATGGCGAGGGAATGGCACATCACGCGCGAGGCGCAGGATCAAATCGCGCTCGAAAGCCATCACAAGCTGGCTGCCGCGTATGACGCCGGTTTCTTCGAAGGTTTGCTGGTGCCGTTTCGCGGACTCAAGCGCGATGGTTTCCTGCGTCCGGATTCGAGCATCGAGAAACTGGCCGCGCTGAAGCCCGCGTTCGACAAGACCTCAGGTCACGGCACGCTGACCGCCGGCAATTCCACCGGCCTGTCCGATGGCGCGGCTGCCGTGCTGCTGGGCACCGATGAGTGGGCGGCCCGGCGCGGCCTGAAGATTCAGGCATATCTGCGCGACGCCGAAGTCGCCGCGGTGGATTTTGTGCATGGCGAAGGCCTGTTGATGGCGCCGACCATCGCCGTGCCGCGCATGCTCGCCCGCAACGGCCTGACCTTGCAGGATTTCGACTACTACGAAATCCACGAAGCGTTCGCCGCGCAGGTACTGTGTACGCTGCGCGCGTGGGAGTCGGCGGAGTACTGTAAAAATCGCCTCGGCCTCGACGCGCCGCTGGGCACGATCGATCCGGCCAAGTTCAACGTGCACGGTTCCAGCCTGGCAACGGGTCATCCATTTGCCGCCACCGGCGCGCGGATTATCGCCACGCTGGCCAAACTGCTGGAGGAAAAGGGCTCGGGTCGCGGCCTGATCTCCATCTGCACCGCTGGCGGCATGGGCGTTACGGCGATCCTCGAACGACCCTGATCGGGGTTGGCGGCATATCGTTCAAAGCACGCCGGTGACACCCGCCCCGAATGCCGTCATGAACAGGGTGTAGAGCAGCTTCGGCGACGCTGCCGAATCGGGAAAATCGCCGACCGGTTCATAGCAGGCGAAGAAGCCGGGATCGTTGACCCGCAGCGGCTGGCAGCCGGGTTTGATTTCGTAGCTGGTGGCGTAGCGGAAGGGCCACAGATCGAACAACGGTAGTTGTTCGGAGACGCTGCCGATCGCCTGGCTGATATCGCTGAGCACCGGTACCTCGGCTGGTTTCGGAGCGATCACCCACGCGTTCTGCGGCTGCGTATCGCGCAGGATGCTCTCGCGCAGCTGATCGGCGAAGCGTGGGTCGTAGACGATCACGCCGGCCTCGGTGTTGTAGTGATCCGAACGTGGATCGAAATTGTGCGAACCGACCATCGCGATGGTCTGGTCAATGACGATCGACTTGGCATGCAGGCCGAAACGACGGCCTTCGCTGAGTAGCGGCGCGGGCCGACGGCCCTTGCCATGGCTGCCGAGCGGCCCATGGGTTTCGGTGTCTACGAAATGTTTGGAGGAATCGCGAACCTCGGTGCGGTTGTCGGGCGGCGTGCCATCTTCCGAATCGTTGTCATCCAACTCCATGCTGGCGAACGCGTTGGCCTCGGCCGGACCCACGGCGTGTGGCTTCATTTCGTAGATCTCGAAGCCGTAGTCCTTCAGATAGAGTTTGCGGTGTTTATAGGAGAGCGCATACACCGCGAACGCATCGGTTGAGGCGAGCGAATTGGTGGAGACCACGATCCGCGGCGCCGTCGTTTGCTCGTGCAGCTGCTCAAAGACCTCCCGTGCGCGGTGGCTCATCACCAGGTAGGGGGTTTGCAGCACGACCTCATACTTCGCGCCGGCCACCATCTGCATCACATAGTGGGTGAACTGGAGCGCATTACGTTTCTGTGGTTTGTCGGTCTTTGCCGGCAGGTCGCTGAAAAATTCCACGTTGCCGGTACGAATGCTGTGCTCGAGCACATGTGCGTGCAGCCAATCTGCATCGTCAGCCTCTTCCTGCGCGCGATACACGCGTTGCGGATGCACGTAGCTGGCTTCCGGCCAGTCCGGCGCGGCCGGGTGCCCGAGGATGTAGTTGTCGACGTCGCGCAGATGGGTCAGCGGCACCGAGCGTTTGTGCCCCCAGAACAGCGCGAAGCTGTCGGCCATCGCGCGCGCCGCCGGGCCACCGACGAGCACGTCGCGATCGACGTAGTCGAAATCGTCGTCCCAGTCGAAGTAGCGGTTTTGGTAATTGCGACCACCGGTGATGCCGATGCTGCCATCCACCACAAAAACCTTGTTGTGCATGCGCTGGTTGAACTTGAAGAAGCAGCAGGCAAGGCCGGCGGCCCATTGCAGCGACGAAGTATGGGCGTCATGGAAGGTTGGGTTGTACAGGCGCACTTCCAGATTCGGACTGACCCGCGCGAGTCGGTTGAGCAGCGGCATGTCGTCAAACGATGACAGCTGGTCGGCGAGGATGCGCACTTTCACGCCCCGCCGTGCGGCCTCCACCAGCTCGTTCAATACCAGCTCCCCGGCATCGTCCTCGTCCCAGATGTAAGTCTGCACGTCGATCGAACGATGCGCGGCACGGATCAGATTGAGCCGCGCCACCATCGCCGCTTCGCTGTCGTTGAGCAGGCTGACCACGTGCACCGGCAGCTGTGGGGTAGACGCGGTCATCGCCTCGTTCGCGGCATCCAGCAGCGCCGATGCCGCCGCGCAGTGATCGTCGCGGTCGCAGCCAACCCGGCTGTCGGTGGTCGCCACGACTAGGGCATCCACGCGTCGAACCTGCGCCCGTGATGCCACACAACCCTGTAGCAGCAGGATGGCGACAACCAGGTTGAGCAGAAAAAACGGGCGTATGGGCATCCACCGCATCATACGGGCACGCCCCAAAACGAGGTCATGGCCCTACTCCGATGCGGCGTCGAGTGCGATCGAGAAACCGAGCTGGACCTGGTCCGACAGGGCCGTCCGATGGCCGGTCATGCCGAATGCGCTGCGCGATACAAGGCCGCGCGCTTCGATCAGGCAGGTGGGCGCGATGACGGTTGCGCATGTCACGGGCAGCAGCTCGAAGTGCACCGGCAGGGTAACCCCGCGCAGGCTCAATTGGCCGTCCAGCATGCCGCCGGAGGTCAGCGTGTCGAAGGGTATGGGATCAGACATGAAGTGGATGGTCGGGTAATGCACGGCATCGAAAAACTCCGGCGCCAGCACCCAGCGACGCAGGCGTTCGGAGTCCATCGCGATGCTGTCCACGGTGATGCGCGCGTCGATGGTTGCCTGACCATGTGGATCAAGCCGCACTTCGCCGGCGATCAACGAGAAACGTCCGCTGATGGTTCGCAGCCACAACAGGCGTACGCCGAAGGTGGCATGCGAGCGGGCGGGGTCAATACGGTAACCGGTGGATCGCGCAGCCGGCGCAACGAGCGCCAGGCCTGCGAGCAGAACAACGGCAAGCGCGCGCCTCACGGCGACCAGAATGCGTCCAGCCGGGCATTGCCTGGTTCCAGTGCGCCGTTCAGATGCAGCACGGCCAAGGCGCCGGGCGGCATGCCACGGAATTCATCGGACCGACCTTCGACCAGCAGCGCTACCAGCCGCTCGATGCCGGGATTGTGGCCGACCAGCATCACGGTGCCCGCGTCGCCGTGCTGGTCCAGCAGCGCCAGCAGCTCGCCCGGGGAGGCGTCGTAAATTTCAGCGGCGATTTGCGGGACTGGTGCCGAAACCATCGCGGCCAGCGCCAGCCGAGCGGTTTCGTCGGTGCGCCGGGTGGGCGAACACAGCACCCGATCAGGCTGGCTGCCATGGGCGGCCAGCCACAGCCCGGCAGCTTGCGCTTCCTGCTCACCGCGAGTGCTGAGTGGGCGTTGCTGGTCATCGTCGGCATGTTCTATCGGCACGGCTTCGGCGTGTCGCAACAGGATCAATTCGTGCATGGGGGACTCCCGGTATTGTCGTGCGACGGTGGTTTCACAAAGATGACGGCGAAGAGCCCATGAACAGACTCTCAGTGCTGGCGCTTGATCCAGCGTAGTAATGCTTTCCAATCCTCCTGATGGTTGCGGACCTGTTCGGACTGGTAATCGAAGATGCCCTTGCCCAGCGCGCTGAGCAGGACATAGGCCTGACTGTCGCGCAATTGCGCGGCAATCGGAAAGGGCGATTGTTCGGCAAGCTGGGCCACCGCGTCCTGGCTGGCGTGGGTCCACGGCTTGAGCCGGTTGGCGACCAGCGCCACGGGCAGCTTGCCGCGGCGGATGCGGCTGATCTGCTGCAACTCCTTGATGAAATGCAGCGTGGCATGCAGATCGAACGACGATGGCAGCACCGGCACCAGTAATACGCTCGCCTGTTCCAGGTACGGTTCCAGTTCGCGCTCACCTGAGCCGGCGGGAGTATCGATCAGCAGCTGTTGAGTGTCCGGCGGCAGTCGTTGTAGCGCCTTGCGGCCACCTTCGAGCGCCAGCACGCCGGGTACGTTGTCCGGCCGCAGGGTGGCCCAGCGAAAGCTGGAGCCCTGCCGGTCGGCGTCGATGATGGCGGTGTGCTGACCCGCCTGTGCCCAGTGCGACGCCAGCTGGGTTACCAGCGTGCTCTTGCCACAACCACCCTTGCTGCTTGCTACCAGCGTCGTAAGCATCGATTGACCCTTGCCGCGGAGGTGATCCAAGCCTACACGGCTGCGAATGCCGCGCAAAGGTGCGTGCAGCCGCTTTGAACGGGTGGCGTCATTCGGACCGCTGCGGCTTCCAGTCGGCGGGCGCGTCGGTCGGGATGTTGTTGTCACGCAAGGCCGCCAGCAGCAGACTCATTTCGGTGCCGCCGCTGGTCGCCAGCAACAGCAGATGCTGGGACAGCGCCGCGTCGCCCTGCGCGCGGGCCGACAGCTGGGCGAAGCTTTGCACTTGCCAGATCAGATTGAGCCGGGCGTGCTTGGCGTCCTGCTGCTGCACCGGGTCATCCGCCAGCACTTCGCGCAGATGCAGACCGAGCGAACGCCCCAGAGGGCTGGAACCCCATTCGAGGATCTTGCCGAGGTTCAGGCAATCGGCCTTGATCGATGCATCGCCGCTGGCGTTCTCGCACAGCTTGGCGGTGACCTGCAAGCCGGGCTGTGGCTGGGTGCTGGCCAGGCCGAACACCAGCACCTGCTTCACGCCCATCGCACCGGCGGCGTGGGCCGGATCGATCGTGTCGGCCGGCGGTGGCAGCATGCTGACCGAGTCGGCCAGTGCCTTCAGGCTGATTCCGGTGTAGTCGTCATACAGCTTGGCGGCGGCCGCCTTCGCCAGGTCCGCGCGCGCGGCCTCCGGCTTCATCTTTCGGGTGTCATCGCCGAGCTTGAGCAACCATACCGCGGCGTTGTCCGGTGCCTGCGTCACCAGTTGATCCAGCGCGCCCGAATTGGGACAGGCGTCTGCCTTGGCGTCGCAATCAGCCAGTCGGACCCAACTCACCGCCGCTCCGGCGTCGTCCGCGTGCGCCGCGCGCTCGATCAACACATGAAAGGTGGCGAACTTCGGCTGGTTGAGCAGTGGCCGGGCATACAGGGCGGCACCGAGCAACGGCAGCGCGTCGACGCGCAGGGCCAGCACACTGACCAGGTCACGCTGCAGTCCCAGCAAGGCCTTTTCGCGGGTCGCAGCCGTTCCGTCAGGGCCGGCGGTCTTGCTGGCAGCGCCCGGCTGGCCGGTGGGGTGGCCGGCGAGCACGGGCGTGGCGACGCATGCCAAGGCACACGTCAGCAAGGTGAGGTAGCGCAGTCCACGCATCGTTCGCTTCCTTCCGCAATCAAAGCGCCGAGCATACCCCCCGTGCATTAAGCTCGGCTGATTCGGGTGGTTGTGAGACAGCCTGGTCGCAGGTTTATGAACGGGCTTTCGGCGCGAAGCCGGCGCAATGCTTGTTAGGATGGCCGCTTCCGGCGCGGCATCGCGCCTACATCAAGCTAGTTCGGGAGACGCATTAGTGGATCATTTTTCGACATTTGCCGCCGGCGCGCCCTGGTTTGTCGGCTGGGGCACGCTGGCGCTGATCAACGCCGCGCTCGCACAGGGGAAAAACCGCAGCGGCCTGCTGTGGTTCCTGCTGTCGGTGCTGTTCGGCCCGTTCGCGACGCTCTTGCTGGTCCTGTTGCCCAAGGTGCGCAGCAAGATGTTCTAGTTGCACTCGGCTTGATGCCGAGTGGGGCGGGCCGTTGCCCCGCCCGGCGTGCAAACGGCGTGCCTTGCCGGCTTATTCGCCCAGCGCCTCGCGCATGAATTCCGGCTGTGCCAGTGCGCCGCGGTGAATGTCGGCGTTGTAATAGCGGGTCGTGAAATTCTTGCTGATCGCGCCGCGTTCGCGGAAACCGGACAGATCGCCGCCCTTGCGCGCCATCGTGCAGCTCCACCAGCCGGTCGGATAGCACGGCTGCGGAAACGGCAACGTACGCACTGCCGCGAAGCCCGACGTGCGCATCGCCGAGCGCATCGACTTGATCAGGTCCAGGTGCGCCAGCGGGGATTCGCTCTGCTGCACCAGGATACCGCCGTGGCGCAGGGCCTTGTGGCAGCTGGCGTAAAAAGCCGCGTTGAACAGGCCTTCGGCCGGACCGACCGGGTCGGTCGAGTCGACGATGATCAGGTCCAGCGACTCCGGTTCCGCCTCGGCCATGTACTTGATGCCGTCGATGAACAGCAGTTCGGCGCGCGGGTCATTGTTCGCCTCGCACAGTTCCGGGAAGTACTGCTCGGCGAGCCGTGTCACGCGCTCGTCGATTTCAACCTGTACGGCGGATTCGACTTCCTCATGCTTGAGCACCTCACGCAGCGTGCCGCAGTCGCCGCCGCCGATGATCACGACGCGCTTGGCACGCGCATGGGTGAACAGGGCCGGGTGGGTCATCATTTCGTGGTACAGGAAGTTGTCGCGCGTGGTCAGCATCACGCAGCCATCGATCACCATCAGGTTGCCCCAGTCGGTGGTCTTGTAGATCTCGATGGTCTGGAATGGTGTTTTCTCCGCATGCAGCTGTTGCTCGGTGCGGAAACCGATGGAGGAGCCGGAGGCCTGGTGGGCTTCGGTGAACCAGCTGGGCTGCTGAGACATGGCGGATGTTCCTGGGGAACCGTGGTGGGAGATAAAGACCCCCAATTATAGCGGCAACGGTGACCAGCGTCCCGTCACCCGTAGGCAAGGCCGATCGGGCGCCATGCGCATATCGTCACAGGTGACCATTACAATGGCGCCCTGGCATCGCCGGCGCAGCGCGTCTGGCAGCCATCAAGTCCGATCGGCCCCGCGGCGTGCGAGGCTTCCGGTCGCTCGGACTTCGAGCTCTTCCCGAGCAGACCGTCAAGGCTCGCCGCTGCGACTTTCATCATCCGTTGGTTGAGAGCCTGTTTATGATCTCCCCGTGGCTCGCGTTGTCGTTGAATGGCCGACAGGTGGTAGTGCGCGGCGCAGTGCCTGACGTCCGTCAGGTCAAGCCGCGCGCTGTCGCATGGCGGCCATTCAACGACAACCCTTCGGGCCGGGTCTGTTTGCGCGCAGGCCGGCGTCATCACTCGGTCGTGTACGGACGTACACTCCCTCGCTCTTCCTTGGCCTGCGCGCAAACAGCTCCCGGCGCGGGCTACGGGGAGATCATAAACAGGCTCTAAAGGAGCAACGCTGGTGGCGAAGCATTGGAATACAGATCAGGCCCGGCATACCTATGCCATCCCCCACTGGGGTGACGGTTACGTCGATGTCGACGCGGCCGGTCACATCGTGATGCGCCCGCGCGGCGCCAGTGGCCCGGCGTTGTCGTTGCCGGGGATTGTCGAGCGCGCCCGCAGCGAGGGCTTGCGGCTGCCGCTGCTGGTGCGTTTTCCCGACATCCTGGCCGACCGTCTGGCGCGGCTGCAAGGCGCGTTCGCCAAGGCGATCGGCGAATGGAATTACGCGGGCGGCTATACGGCCATCTATCCGATCAAGGTGAACCAGCAGCGTGGTGTGGTGGGCGAACTGGTGGCAGCCGGAACCCACGGCTTCGGTCTGGAAGCGGGCTCCAAGCCGGAGTTGATGGCCGTGCTGGCGATGGCGCGGCCCGGTTCCATCGTGATCTGCAACGGCTACAAGGATCGCGAATACATTCGCCTCGCGCTGATCGGGTTGAAGCTCGGCCTGCGCGTGCACATCGTGATCGAGAAGCTTTCCGAACTGGACCATGTATTCAGCGAAGCAAAGGCACTTGGTGTCGAGCCGCTGCTCGGTGTGCGCGTGCGACTCGCTTCGATCGGCGCCGGCAAGTGGCAGAACACCGGCGGCGACAAGGGCAAGTTCGGTCTCTCGCCGAATCAGGTGCTCACCCTGATCCAGCGACTGGATCAGGCCGGCCTCAAGCACACGCTGAAGCTGCAGCACTTCCACATGGGCTCGCAGATTTCGAACGTGCGCGACATCGCCAACGGCATGCGCGAAGCGACGCGCTACTTCGTTGAGCTGATCCGGATGGGCGTGCCGCTGGAGATCGTCGACGTCGGTGGTGGCCTCGGCGTGGACTACGAAGGCACCCGTTCGCGCAGCCACAACTCGATCAACTATTCGATCGAGCAATACGCTTCGACCATCGTGCAGTCGCTGGCCGAGGCGGTCGAGGCCGAAGGATTGCGCGCGCCGCACATCCTCACCGAAGCCGGCCGCGCGATGACCGCACATCATGCGGTGATGGTGGTCAACGTGACCGAGGTGGAGGAAGTGCCGGCCGGGACGATCCCGCCACCGTGCGACGACGAACCCGCCGTGCTGCGCCGGCTGCGCGAGACGTACGAAGAGCTCGGACGCCGCCCACCACTCGAGTTGTTCCACGAAGCCCAGCACCATCTCAGCGAAGGGCAGACGCTGTATGCGCTGGGTCAGCTCGCGCTGGCCGACCGTGCGCGGCTGGACGAGCTGTACTACGCCATCACCAACGCCGTGCGCACGCGCCTGCTGCCGGCGGAGCGCTCACATCGGCAGGCGCTGGACGAACTGGACGAGAAGCTGGTCGACAAGTACTTCGTCAATTTTTCGGTGTTCGAGTCGGTGCCGGATATCTGGGCGATTGGACAGATCTTCCCGATCACACCGATCGCGCGGCTCGACGAAGAACCCACCCGCCGCGGCGTGATTGTGGACCTCACCTGTGATTCGGATGGCCGCATCGACCATTACGTCGATGCCGAGGGCGTTGATGTGAGCCTGCCGTTGCACGCCCTCAATGAAGGCGAAAGTTACCGGCTTGGCATCTTCATGGTCGGTGCGTACCAGGAGACGCTCGGCGACATCCACAATCTGTTCGGCGACACCGATGCGGTGAATGTGCGCGTGGCCGACGACAGCTACGAGTTCGCCCACATCCGTCGAGGCGACACCACCGACCTGATGCTCGATTACGTCGGCTACGACCTCGATGCACTGCGCGCCGCCTATGCCGACCGGATGTCGGCCGCCGGCATCGTGGGCGACGAGGCCGCGCAGCTCGCCGAGGCGCTGCATCACGGGTTGACCGGTTACACCTATCTGGCTGAAGCGCTCTGACTGTTCACCGTCGCCAGGCATCTGCGCGGAGGCCCTCTGCGCAGATGCAACCCAATGACTATTCGTATCGAGGAAAGAAGTCCGGATGAGCGTGCTGTTGCTGTTATTGCTGAGCATTCTGCAAGGCGTCACCGAATTGTTCCCGGTCAGCAGCCTCGGCCATACCCTGCTGGTTCCCGCTCTGTTTGGCGTGCAGCTGGATCACCACGCGCCCGCGCTGCTACCGTTTCTGGTAGCCCTGCATCTGGGCACCGCGATCGCCCTGCTGTGGTATTTCCGTATCCGCTGGATCGCCATTGCACAGGGCTTCTTCGGCAGCCTGCGCGGTCGCCCCAGTGATGATGGTCATCTGGCCTGGGCGTTGCTGGTCGGCACGATACCGGCGGGCCTGGTCGGTCTGTGGCTGGAAAAGCCGCTTGAGCGCCTGTTTCACGATTTGCGCATCGTGGCATTTGCGCTGCTGGTCAATGGCATCGTGCTGTGGCTCGGTGGCCGTCGTGGCGATGACGAAGCATCAGAACGCGCACCTCAGCGTCTCACCCTGGTGCAGGCAGCGCTGGTCGGACTGGCGCAGATCGGCGCGCTGATTCCCGGCTTCTCGCGTAGCGGCCTGACCATGATCGCTGGCGCGCGAGTTGGGTTGACGCGCAAGGCCGCGGCGGAATTTTCATTCCTGCTCGGCACGCCGATCATCCTGGCGGCCGGCATGCTGGAGCTGCCCAAGCTGATGCACGATCATGCCCAGCTCGCCACGGCCGCGCTCGGCGGTGTGCTGACCGGTATCGCTGCTTATCTCAGCGTGCGTTTTCTGATGGGTTATTTCGAGGGGAGCGGGCGGCTGGCCTCGTTCGGCATCTATTGCATCGTGGCCGGCGCGCTCTGCCTCGGCTGGTTTGCGCTGCACCCGCTGGCGGCTTAGGCCCAAGTTCCGGGTGCCTTTCGTAGGAGCGCACCCTGTGTGCGAAAGACGCGACAGCGTCACCGCTCCGTAGGTTTTTCGCGCACAGGGTGCGCTCCTACAGGGTGCGTGGCCCGACGCTCGATCGAATCGCCGTATCATGAGCACTTCCCCTGCGAGAAGGACACGACATGACGAGTCTTGACGGCAAAGTGGCACTGATCACTGGCGCAGCCAGTGGTATCGGCAAGGCGATTGCCGAACTGTATGCGAAGAACGGCGCGGCCGTGGCGATCGCCGACATCAACCAACAGGCGGCGGATGCCGCGGCGGCCGAGATCAACGCCGCTGGTGGCAAAGCGATCGGCATCGCAATGGATGTCACCGACGAGGCCGCAGTGAATGCCGGCACCGACAAGGTGGTTGCGGCATTTGGCCGTCTGGACATCCTGATATCCAACGCCGGCGTGCAGATCATCAACCCGATCGACCAGTTCGCGTTCGCCGACTGGAAAAAGATGCTGGCGATCCATCTCGATGGTGGTTTCCTCACCACGAAGGCCGCGCTGCAGCACATGTACAAGGACGACGGTACCGGCAACAGCCGCGGCGGCATGGTGATCTACATGGGCTCGGTGCATTCGCATGAGGCGTCCAGGCTCAAGTCCGCCTATGTCACGGCCAAGCATGGCTTGCTCGGCCTGGCGCGCACGCTGGCGAAGGAAGGTGCACCACGCAATGTGCGCTCGCACGTGATCTGCCCCGGTTTCGTGCGTACGCCGCTGGTCGAAAAGCAGATACCCGAGCAGGCCAGGGAGCTTGGTATCAGCGAAGCGGACGTGATCAAGAACGTGATGCTGAAGGACACTGTCGATGGCGTGTTCACCACCGTCGATGACATCGCACAGACGGCGTTGTATCTGGCCACGTTCCCATCCGCCGCACTGACCGGACAAAGTATTGTGGTCAGTCACGGCTGGTATATGCAGTAAGCGCCATGGCCAACGATAAACGCAAACAGACACCAGTGACGCTGGCCGACGCGGTCGCGCGCGACTACCGCAGCGTCGCCCTGGTGCTGCAGGGCGGCGGTGCGCTGGGTGCGTATCAGGCGGGTGTCTATGAGGCGCTGCATGTGGCGGGGTTGCGGCCGAACTGGCTCGCCGGGATTTCGATCGGTGCGCTGAATGCTGCGATCATTGCCGGCAACGCGCCCGAACGGCGGGTCGAGCGACTGCACGAATTCTGGGACACCCTTTGCCAGCCCGCATACTGGCCCGCACCCACCCTGTTCGACGGTCTCTCGTGGCCGCTGACGATACAGAACAGCCTCAGCGGATTCGCCGCTTGGCGCGCGCTGATCGAGGGTCAGCCTGGCTTCTTCCGGCCACGGCTGGCGTCGCCATTGCTGCAGAGGCACGCCAGTCCGGCCACGACGAGCTGGTATGACACGGCACCGCTGCGCGCGACGCTGGAAAGACTGGTCGATTTCGATCGCATCAACGATGCACGCAGCGTGCGTGTGTCGATCGGTGCGGTGAACGTGCGTACCGGCAACTTCGCCTATTTCGACAACACGCATGGCGTGCTCAAGCTCGAACACTTCATGGCCTCGGGCGCATTGCCACCCGGGTTTCCGGCGGTGGAGATCGACGGTGAGTTCTACTGGGATGGCGGCATCGTCTCCAACACGCCGCTGTACAAGGTGCTGACCGAGCGGCCGCATCGCGATGCGCTGATCCTCCAGGTCGACTTGTGGAGCGCGGGCAATACGCTCCCGACTGACATGACCGGGGTCGCCGAACGGGCCAAGGAGATCCAGTATTCCAGCCGCACCCGATTGGTCACCGAATATATGCATGAGAACTGTGAGCAGCAGCGCCTGTTACATGAACTGATGGCGCTGGTGCCGCTCGATCAGCGCGACCACCCGGCCTTTCGCTGCGCCGAGGCGCGCGCGAACGGTGCGCGAACCAACCTGATCCACCTGATCTACAGCAACAAGCCCTACGAAGGGCACTACAAGGACTATGAGTTCAGCGCGAGCAGCATGCGCGGCCACTGGCAAAGCGGCGTGGCCGACATGCAGCACACGCTGACGCATCCACGCTGGTTCGACGCGCCCGATCCCGAGCATCCATTCGTGACGCACGACGTTCACCGCGCGGCCGATGTTCGTTGAGCTCGCGATAATCTACCTATCGAATCCCGAATCCCGAATCCCGCAGGAACACGCATGACCCTCAAAACAGCGAGCCCCCAAACAGCATTCATCGGACTCGGCGCGATGGGTGCGCCAATGGCAGGTCATCTCAACGCAAAGGGCCTGCTGCACGCCGTAGCGAATCGCACGCAGGCAAAGGCTGAGGCACTGGCTCGCGAATGGGGCGTGCTCGCACCGACCACGTTGGCCGAGCTCGGCGCGTCATGCGACGTGATTGCACTGTGCGTCACTGCCGATGCCGATGTGCTCAACCTGGTCGAGGCACTCGCACCGCACCTCAAACCCGGCGCGATCGTGATCGATCATTCTACGGTGGCGCCGGACACCGCCAGGCGAGCCGCGTTGCGGCTGGCACAAGTCGGCGCGCACTTCCTCGATGCGCCGGTCTCCGGTGGCGTGGAAGGTGCAAAGAACGGCAAATTGTCCATCATGGTCGGTGGCGATTCTGATGTGCTGCAACGGGCGATGCCCGTGCTGGAAGCCTATGCCCTGCGCGTCACCCATCTCGGCGACGTCGGTGCCGGCCAGGCGACCAAGGCGGTGAACCAGGTGTTGGTGGCTGGTATCGCACAGGCAGTCTGCGAGGGCCTCGCGCTCGGCGACGCGCTGGGCCTGGATCCCGAACGGCTTATCCCAACGCTCGGCGCCGGTGCCGCCGGCAACTGGTTCCTCGACAAGCGTGGTGCCACCATGCTGCGCAACGAGTTCAGCGTCGGCTTCAAGCTGGCCCTGCTGCACAAGGATCTCGCCATCGTTCGCGGCATCGCCGAACAGGCCGGCACCGCGACGAGTGTGATCGAGCGTTCGCTCGCCGACTATGCGCAGCTGATGAGCGAAGGCCATGGCGATGACGATATTTCGGCGCTGATCCGACTCAAACGCCGACAGTGATCGGCGCTTAGCCGAACAGGTTCATGGGACGGTATGCGGATTTCGCATCGAAACGAAAAAGGCCGCGCGGATGCGCGGCCTTTCATGGTGAACATCTAGCTGCAGCCTACTTCCCTTCTTTCAACGCAATCGCATTGATCCCGGCGCCGGCCAGACGCTGCTTGGTCGATTCCAGCTCGGTGGCGGACGGGAACGGCCCGAGGCGGACACGGTGAAAGGTCTGGCCACCGATGCTGACGGACTGCACGTTGGCGATGAAGCCCTGCATGGCGAGCTTGGCCTTCAACGTTTCCGCATCGGCGGCGCTTGGGAAGGCACCGACCTGCAGCAGGTAACCGCTGCCAGCAGCGGGCGTCGGAGCCGCGCTGGCGGGAGCGGCAGTGATGTTTTCGCTGACGGCAGCCGGAGTACGGGTGCTGGGCGTTGCATGCTGGGCAGCGGCCGGTGGCTGCTGGGCTGGAGCCTCCTGCTGGGCCGACTGTGAGGCAAGCTGTTTCTGCTGCTGTTCGGCACGGGCCTGCGCGCTGATTTCGGCGTCCGGAATACGCACTTCTTTTTCCGACAGCACGGAATAGAAATCGTATTGCGGCTTCTTCGGCGCGGCCACACTGGCTGCCGGTTCGGCCACGCCCGGCTCGCTGCCGGGTTCGGCGGTAGCTTGCGGGTTCGCCTGCGGGCCGACGGGTTTCTGCAGGCTGCTCAGCAAGCTGCCGCGCATCATCACGACCGCCAGGATCGCACCGACCAGGATGCCGATGACCGCATATCCCCAGCCGGGAAAGCCATTGTTGCCATTGCGCACGGCCTGCCGGCCCCTGCCCTTGCGTGCTGCCATTACATGCTCTCCGGGGCGCTCAGGCCCAATAATTCAAGACCGTTCTTCAGTACCTGACGCGTAGCCATCAGCAACACCAGGCGTGCGTCGCGCTGCGGCTTGTCGTCGATCAAAACTTTGTGCTTGTCGTAAAAGCTGTGCAACGCATTGGCCAACTCGCGCAATGCGGTCGCCAGCAGGTGCGGCTCGAGATTGGCGGCTGCAGTTTCGACCAGCTCCGGGTACTTCGACAACTCGGTCAGCAGGATCTGTTCGTCCTCGTTGCCGAGCAGGTGCAGCTGGGCGAGGCCGTCGCCCGCGTCGAACGTCCAGCCCTTTTCCGCCATCTGGCGGAATACCCGGCAGATGCGGGCGTGGGCGTACTGCACGTAGTAGACCGGATTGTCACGCGTCTGCGAGCGGGCCAGGTCGATGTCGAACACCAGCTGCGAATCGGACTTGCGCGAGATGAGGAAGAAGCGCGTGGCATCGCGGCCGACTTCGTCGATCAGGTCGCGCAAGGTGACGTAGCTGCCGGCACGCTTGGAGATCTTCACTTCCTCGCCGCCGCGCATCACGGTCACCATCTGGTGCAGCACGTATTCCGGCCAACCCTTCGGGATGCCCGTATCGAGCGCCTGCAGGCCGGCCTTCACGCGCGCCAGCGAGCCATGGTGATCGGAGCCGAGTTCGGTGATCGCGCGCTCGTAACCGCGCTGCCACTTGCTACGGTGATAGGCAACGTCCGGTAGGAAATAGGTATAAGTGCCGTCGGACTTGCGCATGACGCGGTCCTTGTCGTCACCGAAATCCGTGGTGCGCAGCCACAGCGCGCCACCTTCTTCATAGGTGTGGCCGTGGGCAACCAGCTCGCGAACGGTCTCTTCCACCTTGCCGTCGGTATACAGGGACGATTCGAGGAAGTAGGTGTCGAAGCCGACACCGAATGCCTTCAGATCGAGATCCTGCTCGCGGCGCAGGCTTGCCACGGCGAAATGGCGGATCGCCTCGAGGTCATCGACATCACCGGCGCCGGTCACTGTCTCGCCATCGGCCATGACCGACTCGCGATCGAGATAGGCACGCGCGACGTCGGCGATGTAGTCGCCGCGGTAACCGTTTTCCGGCCAGCCGCTGTCGTCCGGGGTAATGCCGCGCGCACGCGCTTGCACCGAGATCGCGAGGTTCGCAATCTGCACGCCGGCGTCGTTGTAATAGAACTCGCGTCGGACATTCCAGCCGGTGGCCTCAAGCAGCCGACTCAGGCAGTCGCCAATTGCCGCGGCGCGGCCGTGGCCCACATGCAACGGACCGGTCGGGTTGGCCGAGACAAATTCCACGCCCGCCATCTTGCCGGCACCGCTGCGGCTGCGGCCGTAAGCGTCGCCCTGATCAAGGATCTGCTGCAGCTCGGCGTGATACGCCTCTGCGGCCAGGTAGAAGTTGATGAAGCCGGGGCCGGCGATTTCCACCTTCTCCACCAGCGCATTCGCGGGCAAAGCGGCCACCAGTTTCTCGGCCAGCTCGCGCGGCTTGAGGCGCGCTGGCTTGGCCAGCAACATCGCCACGTTGCAGGCGAAGTCGCCGTGTTCGCGGCTGCGCGCACGTTCGATCACAAACCCCGGAAGTGGCAGGTCGACGGGCAGGGTGGCATCGCCTTGCAGCGTCTGGATGGCCTGCAAAACTAGGTCGCGCAACTGTGCTTTCACGGGGCGGGATCATTTCCTGATGGAACCGCCAATTCTAACAGACCGCCTCAGGGTCGAACGCGGGATGTCGACGGTGATCGAGTCCGGCCGGCATCGCCATGGCTTGCCCGGATTTTGATGCACTGCGGCGGCTGGTGTTGTGGATAAGTCTGTGGGGAAAGCTTGAGACGTGCGGTAGAAGTGTGTTCCCTCGCCGCGAAAATCAGGGTTATCAAAAAAATAACGTATCAAAATCAATTAATTAGAATAACAATCTGTCCCTGGGTGTACGAAAGGGCCGGCAAGTGCCTATATCGCTACTTTGTGTATAAGTTTCGGCAACCTGCCGGCGCTAACTTCATGCGATGGACGTCATTGGTTTGTCATGCGGCGCTGCGACACTGCCCGTGTGCCAAGCATGACTCCCCTCCATGACAGGCATCTGGAGACGCCGCTCTCTCCCCTTACTCAATCGGCCCCACGGCGTGGTTCACTACCACGCCGTTTTTTTGGTGTCTGAGTCCCGGCACCGGCTACCCCGGAGAGCTTGGCCGGCTCAAAGCAGGCCGCGGGCTGCCATCGATACCGGTTCGCCGCTGCCGATCACCAGATGATCGAGCACACGCACACCGACCAGTTGCAATGCATCGCGCAGGTCATGGGTGATCGCGCGGTCGGCGGCGCTGGGTTCGGCAACACCCGAGGGGTGATTGTGCGCAAAGATCACGGCGCTGGCGTTGTGCTGCAAACATGCCCGCACCACTTCGCGCGGATGCACGCTGGCGCCATCCACGGTGCCGCGAAACAGCTCCTCGAAGGCCAGCACGCGGTGACGATTGTCCAGGTAGAGGCAGCCGAACACCTCGTACGGTAGATGGCGCAGGCGCGCCCGCAGGTAGTCGCCGCTGTCGCGCGGATTGCCCAGACTTTGCCGTTGCTGCAGTTCTTCAGCCAGGCTGCGTCGGGCCAGCTCCAGCGCGGCGATGATCCGTGCCCGTTTGGCCGGGCCCATGCCGCTGGCGCGGATCTGTTGCTCGGGGCGGCTCAGCAGCGCGCCCAGGCTGCCAGCGTTGATCAGCAGTTCGCGACCCAGTGCAATCGCGTCCTTGCCGCGAGTGCCGCTGCCCAGCAACACCGCCAGCAGCTCGGCATCGGAGAGCATGGCGCTGCCGTTGCCAAGCAGTTTTTCACGGGGACGTTCACCTTCGGGCCAATCGCGGATACTCATCCTGGTAGCCTGCAGGCTGCCACCCATTTAGCGCAGCGGCTGAACCGAACGAATCCGGTAAGCTACGTGTCTGCCCGATTGTCAGGCCCGTCTTACATGAGTCTTGCTCAACGCCGTATCTTGCTGGGAGTGTCCGGTGGCATCGCCGCCTACAAGTCCTGCGAACTGGTCCGTCGCCTGCGCGATCTGGATGCGCAAGTGCGCGTGGTGATGACCGAGCGCGCAACCCACTTCGTCAGCCCGACCACGTTTCAGGCGCTATCGGGCCAGAGCGTGCGGGTAAGCCTCTGGGATGAACAGGCCGAAGCGGCGATGGGCCATATCGAGCTGGCGCGCTGGGCCGAACGTATCCTCATCGCGCCCGCCAGCGCGGACCTGCTGGCGCGGCTGGCACATGGGCTGGCCGATGACCTGCTGACCACATTGTGTCTGGCCAGCGCCGCGCCGTTGTATCTCGCGCCGGCGATGAACCAGCAGATGTGGGCGCACCCGGCGGTACAGGCAAATATCGAAACATTGCGTCAGCGTGGTGCGCATTTGCTGGGGCCGGCTGCGGGCGAGCAGGCCTGCGGCGATATCGGCAGTGGCCGCATGCTCGAACCGCATGAGTTGCGTGAAGCATTGGTGGCCTCGTTCGGCGGCGGCTCCCTGGCTGGCTTGAGCGTGCTGGTCAGCGCCGGACCGACGTACGAGGATATCGATCCCGTACGCTTCATCGGCAACCGCAGCTCCGGCCGCATGGGTTTTGCGATCGCGCAGGCTGCCGCGCAGGAGGGTGCCAGGGTGACTCTGGTCGCCGGACCAGTGAGCCTTGCAACGCCCGTGGGCATAGCGCAGCGCATCGACGTGCGCAGCGCCGCACAGATGCACGCGGCCGTACTCGATGCTGCCACGCAGGCGGACATCTATATCGGCGCGGCAGCCGTGGGTGATTACCGCCCGCAGGAAATAGCCACGCACAAACTGAAGAAGCACGACGGCGCGGGGTTGTCCCTGCAGCTCAGTGAAAATCCGGACATTCTGGCCAGCCTGTCAGCGAAAACTGTGCACCCCTTCCTGGTCGGATTCGCCGCCGAGACGCATGATGTGGCGAGCTACGCGCAGGACAAACTGCGACGCAAGGGTCTGGACATGATCGCTGCCAATCAGGTCGGCGGCGGCCTTGGTTTCGAGGCGGCCGACAATGCGTTGACTCTGTACTGGGGCGACGGCGCGCTCGAGCTGCCGCGTGCGTCCAAACCGGAGCTGGCGCAACAGCTGATTGCGCAGGTGGCCGCGCGCTACCGATCCGGGCGTTCCTGATGGATCGGGCGATCATTGACGTTGAACTGAAGGTTCTCGATCCACGTCTCGGTGACAGCATCCCGCTGCCACAGGCCGCCACTCCAGGCAGTGCCGGCATGGATCTGCGCGCCGCACTCGAGCAACCGCTCACCCTGGCACCGGGCGAGAGTGCGCTGGTACCCAGCGGCATCGCGATCCACATCGGCGACCCGGGCTGGTGCGCACTGATCGTGCCGCGCTCCGGCCTGGGCCATAAACACGGTCTGGTCATGGGCAATCTGGTCGGGGTCATCGATGCCGACTACCAGGGCCCGCTAATGATTTCGTGCTGGAATCGCGGCACTCAGCCCTACACCATCGCCGTGGGTGATCGCATCGCCCAGCTGCTGCTGGTGCCGGTCGCACAGGCGCGGCTGAATATCGTGACGACATTTGCGCCGAGCGAGCGCGGTGACGGTGGGTTTGGTTCGACGGGTATCAAGTAGGATGGGCGGGTCCGATGTGAAGCGAGCCGATGCGACATGGATCGGCCTGGCATGCACAACCTGCGGGGGCAGGATATGGCGATAAGCATCACCGGGTCGCGTCTGCGCGGTCTGCAGGTTGACTGGCGACATCAGCTGTTACTGGCCGGCGGCACGCTGCTGCTCATGGCGGGGCTGTTCTGCGGCTGGCAGACCTGGTTGATTGCCAATGAAAGCAACGCCATCGAACGCGTGCATGCGGCACAGAATGAAGCCGTGAAGGTGCTGTCCGCAGAGATCGCCAGCGAGCGTGGCAACGTCATGAGGGTGCTGGCGACGGCCGATCCGAACACCCTGATGAGCGACCCGGTAAAGGCGGCGGCTGCGTTGCGCCAGCAATTGCCGCAGGCCAGAAAACTGGAGCTGTATAGCGGCGATCTGAACGAGGTGTTGCACGCCAACTACCGCGAGTTTGGCTATGCCAAGGCGGCCCAGCTGATGGCTGCGCAGGGCGCGGATGGGATGCCGCCGGCGCAAAGCGTTTCCTATGGCAAGGGCGATCGTCGACTGAGTCTGGTCATTCCGTTGGGATCATCGTCGCAAGTGAAGGCCTGGGCCTGGGTCGAGCTGCCGTTCGCGCCATTGCAGCAGCGATTCGAGTCGGTCTCGCCTGCTGGCGGCCGCCTGGATTTGCGACAGGGCAATGAGCGTGGCGACCTGCAGCTGCTGTCGAACGGGACCGCCTCGGCCGAACCGGAGAAAACGGGCAAGCCGGTTGCGGGCAGCATGTTCAGCGTGGGCGCCGGGTTGCCGGGCGCGTTCATCGTATTGCCGCGCTCCTGGTTGCTGAGCGCGTTGTTGACGCTGCTGGGGTTGGGCGGCGGGATATTTCTGCTGTGGTTGCGCACTCGTGTGCGTGAGTCTTCAGCGCTCGTACCCGAGGAGTTGGCGTTGCCCGCAAGAATCGAGAATACCCGCGCGCTGGCCGAGCCGCCGCCTGCGGTCGCCAAGCCACCAGCGCCTCCTGCCACGGCGGCGCTCATGGTGGATCCGAGTATCTTTCGCGCGTACGACGTGCGCGGCGTCGTAGGCAAGACCCTGAACAAGGACGTTGCGCACGCCCTCGGTCAATCGATCGGCACGCTGATGGGCGAGAAGGGCCTGCGCGAAATCGTGGTCGGTCGTGATGGCCGCTTGTCCGGCCCGGAGCTGGCCGGTGCGTTGTCCGACGGCTTGCGTGCGGCCGGCATCGACGTGATCGACGTGGGCGCGGTGCCGACGCCGGTCGTCTACTACGCGGCCTATCGATTCAATACCGGCTGTGGCGTGGCGGTCACCGGCAGCCACAACCCACCGGACTACAACGGATTCAAGATCGTGGTCGGCGGCGAGACACTGGCCGAAGCGGCGATCCAGGACCTGTACCAACGAATCGCCAGCGGCGCGTTGGAAAGTGGTGGCCAGGGCAGCCTGCGCCAGGTCGACGTGGGCCCGGATTACGTCGAGAAAATCGTCTCCGACGTGTTGGCCGAGCGTAGCCTGAAGATCGTCGTCGATTGCGGCAACGGCATTCCTGGTGCGCTGGCGCCACAGGTGCTCGAAGGCGTCGGTTGCGAAGTGATCTCGCTGTATTGCGATGTCGACGGCACTTTTCCGAATCATCATCCGGATCCGTCCGATCCGCACAACCTGGAAGATCTGATCCTTTCGGTGCAAAGCACCGGCGCCGATCTTGGCATCGCGTTTGACGGCGACGGCGATCGCCTCGGCGTGGTGACCAAATCCGGCGAGATCATCTATCCGGACCGCCTGCTGATGCTGTTCGCGCGCGATGTGCTGTCGCGCCAGCCGGGCGCCACGATCATCTATGACGTGAAATGCACCGGCCATTTGAAAGCCCAGATTCTCGATGCCGGTGGCAGCCCGCTGATGTGGCGTACCGGCCATTCGCTGATCAAGGCAAAGATGCGTGAAACCGGCGCCGAGCTGGCTGGCGAAATGAGTGGCCACTTCTTCTTCAAGGAGCGCTGGTACGGTTTCGATGATGGCATCTACGCGGCGGCGCGGTTGCTGGAGATACTCGCAGGAGATCTGCAGGGGCGCACGCCGGAGGAGATCTTCGACACACTGCCGAAGAATATCTCCACGCCGGAGCTCAAGATCGAACTGGCCGAAGGCGAGCACTATCGCTTCATGGACAAGTTGCGCCAGCAGGCCAGTTTCGGCGACGCCACGCTTATCACCATCGACGGCGTACGTGCCGATTGGCCGGATGGTTGGGGTCTGGTCCGAGCTTCCAACACCACGCCGGTGCTGGTGCTGCGTTTCGAAGCGGACAACCCGGTCGCGCTCAAGCGCATCCAGCAGGTTTTCAGCACGCAATTGCTCGCGGTGGATCCCACGCTGAAGCTGCCGTTCTAAAGAATCAGGTTTCGGCGGAGCCGGGACCTGTGTTCAATACCCTTGCTGCAGGAAGAGGGCGCCCACTGAGGGCGCTCATTCGTGATGAGCTGCGCCTTACTGCGCCGGCTGTTCTTGTGCCGCCTTCAGTTGACGATATCGCACCAGCTGGGTGGCCTGCAGCTTTACCGTCTGCGCTCGCACGGCCTGCTGGCGTTCCAGCGCGTTGCGCTGGCCGGTGACGATGTTGCGTTGCGTGCTGATGCTGTCGGCCAGGAACTTCGGTACCGGCGCCTTGGCGCGCTCGATATCGGCGGCACGCGTAAGCAGGTCAGTCAGCGCTTTCTCCTGAATCTGGAGATTGGTCTGGGTGGTGTGGATCTGCTGGTCGATCGTATCCAGCGCCTGCTGCTGCGAGATCTTGAACGACTCCTCGTCCGGATAGGCAGACAGCATCTGCGCTTCGGCCTTGGCCCGTTCCTGCACGGCGTGCTGCTGCTCGGCTTGCTCGGCCGCCAGCTTGTTCGCCGCCGCCCGTTCCTGCGGATTCAATTGTCGCGCCACATGCTGGATGACCAGGCCCTGGGCGTTGACCACTTCGTAGCCGTACTTCATTGCATCAGCGGTGAGGCTGTCGCTGAATTGCATCTGGCCCTGGCCGTCATACCATTTGTAATGGTAGGCGCTGGCGTTGGCCGTGCTGGCTGTCTGGGCGTGCGCCGACACGCCCGCGAGCAGCGTGGCAGCGGCAAAAATAGATAGTAACTTGCGCATGGATTCTCCCTTGCTTGGCAGTATAGCCGGCGTCATCGCGCTGCCTAGCTACGCGCCGATGGCAACGGCTGCCAGCGTGACCGGGTTCACCGAGCCTGCCTTGCTAGTCATGACTCAGCGCTGCACCCCGTAGCGCTCGCGGTAGGCCAGCAAACGAGCGTGTTCGGCGGCCAGCTGCGGCCGTTCCCCGGCATACGCCAGCACATCGTCGAAGCCGGTGATCGCGATCACCGGAATGCCGTGGTCAGCCGCAACCTCCTGCGCAGCCGAGCGCTCGCCCTGCCCGCGCTCCTGACGATCCAGTGCAATCAGCACACCCGCCGGCTGCGCGCCATGCGCACGGATCAGCTCTAGCGATTCGCGCACGGCGGTGCCGGCGGTCATCACATCGTCGACGATCAGCACGCGACCGTTGAGCGGCGCACCCACCAACACGCCGCCCTCGCCATGATCCTTGGCTTCTTTGCGGTTGTATGCCCACGGCAGGTCCCGCTGATGCTGATCGGCCAGCGCGATGGCGGTCGCCGCGGCCAGCGGGATGCCCTTGTAAGCTGGGCCGAACAGCATGTCCACGGCCAAGCCGGAGTTCACCAGCGCCTCGGCGTAGGCACGGCCCAGCTGGGCCAGCGCTGCACCGGAATCGATCCGGCCCATGTTGAAGAAGTACGGGCTTTGCCGTCCGGATTTCAGGGTGAACTCACCAAAGCGCAGCACGTCGCGTTGCAGGGTGAGTTCGATGAAGTCGCGCTGATAATCGTGCACAGGTCGTCTCGCCAATAGTTGGATTCAGGGCCGGTCGGGATTCAGGGCAGGATACGCAGCAGCAGGTGCTGCGGACCGGAACGGCCGCCATGGTACAGCTCGCCGCTGTCGGTGAAGCCGGCGCGCAGGTACAAGTGCAACGCCGCGTGATTATTGCAGTTGACGGTGAGCACCAGCAGATGCGCCTGCGTATGACGTTTGGCCACGTCGGCAATAAGCGCGGCAAGCGCCTGCGTTCCCAGCCCGCGACCCTGCCAGCAAGCATCGATGAAGAACGCACGCAGGCCCAGCGCCGGCACCGCGAAATCATGCCCGGCCACGCTGCGCGCATTCGGTTCGATGCGGTAATAGCCCACCGGGGTATCGCCTCGCAGGATCGCCATCGGCTCGCTACCGGGGCACAGCGCCACGTCGGCCAGCAGATCCTCGATGACACGGACCCAATCGCGCTGTGCCGGCAGCACGCTCAGGCCGAGCAGCGCCGGGCGCAGTGCGGCATCGACCGGCGCGACGCGGATGCTGGAGTCATCGGGTGTGTTCACGTCAGGCCTGCTCTGTCTGGGCATGTGTCGCCACCACGAAAGGCGCTGGTGATGCGCTGCGGTTGTTATGATCGCCTATCACTGCCGGGAGACTCCATGCGTATCATCAGCCTCAACGCCAATGGCATCCGTTCGGCCGCGACCAAGGGCGTGTTCGACTGGTTGCGCACACAGAACGCCGACGTGGTCTGCCTGCAGGAGACCAAGGCGCAGGAGGATCAATTGACCGATCCGATGTTCCGCCCGGATGGCCATCATTGCTTCTATCGCGATGCCAGCAGCAAGAAAGGTTACAGCGGCGTGGCGATCTATGCGAAACGCGAGCCCGATCAGGTATTGACCGAGTTGGGTTGGGACGCATTCGATCAGGAGGGCCGCTACATCGAGGCGCGGTTCGGCAATCTCTCGGTGGTCTCGTTGTACGTGCCCTCGGGATCCTCCGGCGACGAGCGCCAGCAGTTCAAGTTCAAGGTGATGGAATGGCTCACGCCGATCTTCGATCAGTGGTTGAAGAGCGGGCGTGACTACGTCATTTGCGGCGACTGGAATATCGTGCACACGAAGAACGACATCAAGAACTGGAGTTCCAATCAGAAGAACTCCGGCTGCCTGCCCGAAGAGCGCGCGTGGCTGGATATGCTGTTCCAGCAGCGCGGCTGGGTCGACAGCTTTCGCGCGCTGAAGCCCGATGCCGTCGAGTATACGTGGTGGTCGAACCGGGGCCAGGCGCGCGCGAACAATGTCGGTTGGCGCATCGATTACCAGGTTGCGACGCCCTCACTGCGCGATCGCATGAGCGGCTGCTCGATTTATCGCGACCAGCGCTTCTCCGACCATGCGCCGTACACGGTGGACTATGCCGACTGAGCCGGCCGTCCCCGGCGCGCGCAAGCCGTCGGTGTGGCGTGCGTTTTCGCAACCGGCGGCGAGGACAATGTGTCTGCTCGGCTTTTCTTCGGGCTTGCCGTTTCTGCTCGTCGCCGGAACCTTGGCGTTCTGGCTCAAGGAAAACGGCATCGTGCTGAAGGACATCACGATGATTGCCAGTGCAGGCATGACGTATGCCCTGAAGTTCCTGTGGGCTCCGTTGCTTGATCACTGGCGCCTGCCGGTTTTTACCCGGTTGGGACAACGCCGCGGTTGGTTGCTGTTCGCTCAGCTGGGTGTGCTTGCGGGCTTGCTGGCGATGGCGGTGCTTACGCCGCATCAACTGGCGCCCTTTGTGGCGGCGACGCTCTTCGTTGCTTTCATGGGTGCCACGCAGGACATTGCCATCGATGCCTACCGCATCGAGATTGCACCCATGTCGGCACAGGGCGCCCTGGTCGCCACTTATTCGCTGGGCTATCGCTTCGGCTTGCTCGCTGCCGGCGCATTGGCGTTGATCCTTGCCGATCACATGGCATGGAGCACGGTCTATGCGCTGATGGCGATCCTGATGGTGGTGCCGATCATCACTACCCTGGTCATGCAAGAGCCGCAGCTACGTCGCATGCTGCCCTCCTCATGGCGCGAGGCGATGCGCGACAGCGTCATCGATCCGTTCGCTGACTTCTTTCGCCGTTACCGCTGGACTCTCGCGGCGGTGATCGTGTTGTTCATCCTGCTATTCAAGATTCCCGAGCAGTCGATCGTTGGTGGCGTCATGAGTCCGTTTTATCGGGACATGGGTTTCTCGAAGACCGAAATCGGCGCCGTCACCAAGATCTATGGCGTCTGGATCGGCATTGCCGGCGCCTTCGTGGGCGGTGCCGCAGTCGCTCGCTGGGGCGTATGGCGAGTGCTCGGCATCGCCATCGTGCTGGAAAGCTGCAGCAACCTTTTGTACCTGCTACTGATCGGTCACCACGGCAGTTTGATGATGCTGGGCGTGGCTATTTCCGGGCAGAACTTCGCCGAGGGCCTGCTGGGGCCGCCGACCGTGGCGTTCCTGTCGTCGCTGGTCAACAAGCAGCACACAGGCACCCAATACGCGCTGCTGAGCTCTCTGGTCAATCTGCCCGGCAAGGTGCTTGGCTTCTTTGCGGGTGGGATCGTGGCGGAAACCGGTTACGGAGAGTATTTCGTCATCACCGTGCTGTCGATCCTTCCGGCCATGGGGTTATTTGCTTATCTGTGGCCACGCTTTCGCGGTATCGAGCGTATGCAGCAAGCCGTGGATCAGTCGGGCGCGACGTAATCGCAGCGGCGATCAGGTCGTCGCGGTTGACTACCGTGACCGCGCTGACCTGAATGGCGGTCAGTAGCCAGCGATGAACTTCCCCTGCGCTGTTTTCGCGATGCAATCCATACATCGAGCGAATCGAGCCGCGCTAAGATGACATTCGGGTCACGGAAGTCGTCGCCGGATGCGTCGGAATGCGAGTCAGCGCAAGGAACATCACGTTCCCGGGTCACCTTTCAAAGAGAGATGCTTGTGCCGGACATGATCTTGCAGCATGTCGACAGCCTGTTGGTCGAGCGCATCAGGTCGCTGGCCAAGGAGCGGCAGTGCCCGGTCAATGACGTCATGCTGGATGCCTTGCGCCATGGCCTGGGCGTGTCACCCGCGCAGGAGACCAGCGAAACGCTATGCGATCCGCAAGCGCTGATGGTGCTTGGCGGTCATTGGGGAGCGGAGGAAAGAGGGGTGTTCGAGGAAGCGCTGCATGCCTTGGCGCAGACCCCGGCGACTCAATTGGCGCCGGAAAACACCCGTGTCGAGGAGCCCGACGCGGGCGCCGAGTAAATCGCGCCAAGTACCCGCGGGCCCTTTGCGCCGGTGACCGCGGGAAGGTTGCCGGGCAGCCCGAGCAGACGCTGCCGCGCGAGCCATGCAAACGCACTGGCTTCGATAAAGTCCGGATCGACGCCGAACTCGGCAATGCTGCATACGGTGCGTGGCGCCAGCAGTTCGCCCAGCCGCCGCATCATGGCGCCGTTGTGCGTACCGCCGCCGCAAGCCAGCACGTCTTCAGCGGTAGGTGCCTGTTCGTCGATCGCCGCGGCTACGCTGCGCGCCGTCAACTCCAGCAACGTCGCCTGCACGTCGGCCACGCTCACTGCGGCCAGCCGCGGATGCGTGGCCAGCCAGTTCAGGTGAAAGTGTTCGCGCCCAGTGCTCTTGGGTGGCGGCAGCGCGAAATAGCTATCGGCCAGCATGGCGTCGAGCAAGCTTTGATCGACTTGGCCACTTGCCGCAAACGCGCCTTCGCGGTCAAACGATTCGCCACGATGACGCAGGCACCAGGCGTCGAGCAGGCCGTTGGCCGGGCCTGTATCGAAACCGAGCACGCTGCCGTCCGCAGCGAGCACGGTGATGTTCGCAATGCCGCCGAGGTTGAGTATCACCCGCGTGTGCCCCGGCCGAGCCAACAGCATCGCGTGCAGCGCCGGCAGCAACGGCGCGCCCTGCCCGCCAGCGGCGATATCGGCGCGGCGAAAATCCGCCACCACGTCGATGTGGCAACGTTCGGCCATCACCGTGGGGTCGCCCAGTTGCAGCGTGAAGGGGTACTCGCCCGTGGGGCGGTGACGCAGGGTCTGCCCGTGCGAACCGATGGCGCGCACCGATGATGTTGGAGTGCCGCTGTGCTCGAGCAACTGCAGGGCGGCGTCCGCGAAGCAATGGCCGATTTCGACGTCGAGTCGCCCATAGGCGTCCAGATCCAGCGCAGCTTCACCCTGTGCCAGCGCCAACATGCGATCGCGCAACGCTGATGGCCACGGGTGGGCATGGGTGGCTTTTACTTGCGGCAGGCCATCGTTGAAACTGACCAGTGCGACGTCGATGCTGTCCGCACTAGTGCCGGAAATCATTCCCAGATAAAGCGCCGAGGCGTCATCCACGCTAGCGCTGCTCTCAGTTGTCGTTGTTGGTGGGAGCGTTTGCGCGCGCCAGTTTGATCTGGGCATCCAGCTCGGTCAGTCGCGCCAGTTGGGGCTGCACGACCTGTGCCTTGAACCTGGCCATCTGAACCGCTGGCAGCGGCTCGGGTGGCGGCAAAGTCACGGTCTGCGGGTTGCGCTGCACGCCATCGACACGGAATTCGTAGTGAAGGTGCGGGCCGGTGGCGAGGCCGGTCATGCCAACAAAGCCAATCACCTGACCCTGCTGCACATGCTGGCCGATCCTTTCGTCAGCAAATCGCGACATGTGGCCGTAGGCCGTGCTGATGGTGCTGTTGTGCTGGATGATCACGAAGTTGCCGTAGCCATTCATCCAGCCGCGGAACTTGATCACGCCATCACCGGCGGCATGAATCGGCGTACCTGTCGGAGCGGCGTAGTCCACACCCTTGTGCGCGCGCATCAGGCCCAGAATCGGGTGCAGGCGCGCCGCGCTGAACGTCGAGGAGATCCGGGTGAAGTCGACCGGGATGCGCAGGAACGATTTCTGGATCGGTCGCCCGTCCTCACTGAACCAACCGTCGGTGCCGTCGGCCTTCTTGAAGCGATAAGCGGTGTAGCGCGTGCCTTGATTGATGAATTCAGCGGCAACGATGTTGCCCTCGCCGTAGCGGGTGCCATCACGGTAGACATCGTCGTAGATCACCGTGAAGCTGTCGCCCAGGCGAAGATCCTGCACGAAATCGATGTCGTACTTGAACAGGTCAGCGAGCTTGCCGACCATCGCGGCGTCCATGCCGGCCTGATCGCCCGCAGCGTACAGACTGCTGCGGATGACACCGTGGGCGACCTGCTCGCGCAAATCCATGTCGCGCCGCTGGATGGCGACCGTCGGGTGTGCACCATCGAGGCGAATGATGGCTCGGCTGGCCTGGTCCTGATCGAAGCGCAAACCCTTGAGGCTGCCGTCACTGCCCAGCAGGAAGTCGAACTCGTCGCCAGGACGGATGTTATGCAGCGCGGTCTTCGCGCTGCCAGCGGCATCCATCACCTTCTGCAGATCCGTCATGCTGAGGCCGCGACCGCCGAAGATGTCCGACAGCGTCTGGCCGGGCTGTACGCGCACGACCTGCCAGTCATCCACGGTGGGGACGGGTGCGCTGATAGGGGTATCCCGCGGCAATGCCAGCGTCAGCAGTGCATGGGCTTCCGGCACTGGCGCGGGACGCATGGCGCTGGCCCAGGCCGGCATGATGAAGCCGGACACCAGGGTGATCAGCAGCGCGGTACCGGCGAGCACCCAACGCTCGCGATGCCAGTGAATCGGCTCGACTTCAGCGGAACGGTTGAACGACCAGTGCGAGCAGCGCTCGTAAAAGTGGGAATGCTGACGTTGTGCCTTGCGGCAGATGGCCTGTTTGCGCGCATGACGCGCCCCCTGATTCTCTTCAGCCATGCTCTAGGTGTCCCGCGGTACAAAGTAACAAACAGGGGGTACCATAACGGTCATGTGTAAATGGCGTCAACGCCTTTTCCATCAAGGGTTTGCGTGCGGTTCCTGGTTAACGCACAATTAACGTTGGCGACACAGCCGGATGTCCCGGCACCGGTTGCGCCCACTGTCACCACTAAGGAAATGCATGAGCGAGCTTGAGCAGGCGCTGGCCACGATTGCGCGTGGCGCCGACGAAATCATCAAGCGGGAGGACCTGGCCGAGCGTCTGAAAAGCGGCCGCCCGTTGCGCATCAAGGCGGGCTTCGACCCGACTGCTCCGGATCTGCATCTGGGTCATACGGTGCTGCTGAACAAAATGCGGCAGTTTCAGGATCTGGGCCACCAGGTGATCTTTTTGATCGGTGACTTCACCGGCATGATCGGCGATCCCACCGGCAAGAACGTCACCCGCAAGCCGCTCACCCGTGAGGATGTGCTGGCCAACGCCGAGACTTATGCCAGTCAGGTCTACAAGGTGCTGGACAAGACACGCACCGAGCTGCGCTTCAATTCCGAATGGTTTGGCCAGATGTCTGCGACCGACCTGATCAAACTGGCCGCACAACATACGGTTGCGCGCATGCTCGAGCGCGATGACTTCGCCAAGCGTTACGCCGCGCAGCAACCGATCGCGATCCACGAGTTCCTGTATCCGATAACGCAGGGCTACGACTCGGTCGCGTTGAAGTGCGACGTCGAACTCGGCGGCACCGATCAGAAATTCAACCTGCTGATGGGGCGCGCGCTGCAGGAGCACCATGGCCAGCCCGCGCAAATCGTGCTGACGATGCCGCTGTTGGTGGGCCTGGACGGCGTCAACAAGATGTCCAAGTCGCTCGGCAACTACATCGGCATCAACGAGCCGGCGATCGACATGGTCACCAAGACCATGAAAATCGGCGACGAGTTGATGTGGCGCTGGTTTGAGCTGCTCAGCTTCGACGTGTCGCTGGATGAGCTGGCGCAGATGAAGCGCGAGGTCGCCAGCGGGGTGCTCAATCCGCGTGACGCGAAGCTGCGCCTCGCGCGCGAGCTGACAACGCGTTTCCATGATGCCGCCGCTGCCGAGCAGGCGATCGCCGGCTGGCAAGCCGTGGTGAGCGGTGAAGGCGATACCAGCCTGCTGCCACTTACGGAAATCGCCGTGCCTGCAGAAGGGCTGCGTCTGCCTGCACTACTTACTGCAGCAGGCCTCACGCCGAGTAACGCCGAGGCGAATCGCAAGCTCAAGGAACGCGCGGTGCGCATCGACGCAGAAGTTGTCGAAGATGCACAACGCGTGTTTTCCCCGGGTTTCGAAGGGGTTTTGCAGATCGGCAAGCGCAACTTCGCTCGCGTGCTGTTGAAGCTCGCATGAGCTGATCGCGATGACGCAACGTCGTCGCGATGCGTTCGCGAACGGATGTTTCGCATGGGAACAACGTCTTACGCGAAGCTTGGAAAATAATTTCAGAAATAGCTTGCCAAACCGGGGTCGCCTACCTAGTATTCGCCACCCCGCCGCTGCAGCGCATCGCACGGCACACCGGCAGCAAAAAAGTTCTTCTGCAGGTGTTGACGGTCGCGAAAAGCGATGTAGAATGGGCGGCTCACCTAGGACGAAACGTCTCAGGTAGTTACTGAGGAATCAGTAACAAGCGATTGATCTTTGACAGTGTGCGCAGGTGAATTGTGTGGACGTCTTGCGATGGAGGGTTACGACCTGTCCAAAGAAATGCAAGCGTCCAA
>NZ_JACHCN010000020.1 GCF_014205795.1 Rhodanobacter sp. MP7CTX1 | reverse complement strand
CGCCCGTATCGCCTTCGCACTGCTCAAGACCGATTCGCAGTATCAACCCAAATTACCCCAAACCACTTGCATGCAAACATAGAATCTCCCACAGGCTGTCGGGTGCGCAGGCTCTCCTGCCGAAATCGGGGCAGGTCGGGGCATGGTCTTGCGCGTTCATGCTGTGTAATCTGATCTGACCTCACTGTCGGGTTTCCGCGCATGCGCTTTGCCTTCGTCGCCAGCGATACCAGCGTCGCCCAACAGGCGCGGCGCAAACTGGTGGATCGGTACGACGATGTGCCCCCCGAACAGGCTGAACTGATCGTGGCGCTGGGCGGCGACGGCTTCATGCTGCGCACGCTGCACGCGCACCGCGCGCTGGAAGTCCCGGTCTACGGCATGAAGCTGGGACGGGTCGGTTTCCTGATGAACAAGTACCGGCTCGACGAGCTGCCGGAGCGGATCGAACGGGCCCATCTCGCCTCGATGTTTCCGCTGCAGATGGAAGTGACCGATGCGGCCGGCGAGGAACACACCGCGCTAGCCTTCAACGAGGTGTCGCTGCTGCGTCAGAGCAACCAGGCCGCCCACCTTGAAGTGCAGCTCAATGGCGAAGTAAAACTGACGGCGCTGGTGTGCGACGGCATCATGGTTTCCACGCCGGCCGGTTCAACGGCTTACAACTTGTCCGCGCATGGGCCGATCCTTCCGCTGGACGCGAACGTGCTGGCGCTGACGCCGATCAGCCCGTTCCGACCGCGTCGCTGGCGCGGCGCGATCCTGCCGCATCGCACCGAAGTGATCCTGCGTGTGCTCGATCCGGGCAAGCGCCCGGTCAGTGCTACCGCCGATTTCCATGAAGTGCGCGACGTGCGTACGGTGTCGATCCGGCAGTCCGGCGGGCAGGGCGTAAGGCTGCTGTTCGATCCTGAGCACAATCTTGAACAGCGCATTCTCGACGAGCAGTTTGCGGCGGAATGATGCATGGGTGGGAAGCCGATGAGCGACAGGCGCTGCCTGAGTGGCGGTGCGATTCACTCAAACCGTTGGCCCTGAGGGTAGGCCTGTGGGGCCGAAGTCGAAGGGTGCGCCTAGATTGCCCTTCGACTTCGCTGCGCTACGCTCAGGGCGAACGGAGAGGGGACGGAGGGTGAGCGGAGGGCCGGAGTGAGGTTGAGTTTCTGTCAAATCGTCAAGCAGTGAAACCGTGAAGCCGCCAAGCCGTCAAGCCGTCAAGCCGTTGGCCCTGAGGGTAGGCCTGTAGGGCCGAAGTCGAAGGGTGCGCCTAGATTGCCCTTCGACTTCGCTGCGCTACGCTCAGGGCGAACGGAGAGGGGACGGAGGGTGAGCAGAGGGCCGGAGTGAGGGTGAGTTTCAGCCAAATCGTCAAGCAGTGAAACCGTGAAGCCGCCAAGCCGCCAAGCCGCCAAGCCGCCAAGCCGTCAAGCCGTCAAGCCGCCAAGCCGTCAAGCCGTGAAGTCGCCAAGCCGCCAAGCCGTTCGCCCAGAGCGTAGGCCTGTAGGGCCGAAGTCGAAGGGTGCGCCACGACGACCCTTCGACTTCGCTGCGCTACGCTCGGGGCGAACGGAGAAGAAGGGGGAACGGACAGGGGCAGGGGGCGGAGCACGAACCGAGCGCGAACGGGCGGAAGCAATCTGTTTCCTGCAGAAACTCGGCACGAGTCATACTTCCTTTTGTTAGATTCGACACCACCACCTTCAACTACCTGTGTCCATGATCCACCCACTCACCGATGCCGATGATCCCACTGCCGCCAGCGACAACCGTCTGGTGGTGGCGATTTCCTCGCGCGCGCTGTTCGATCTGGGTGACAGTCACGCGTTGTTCGAGCGCGATGGTCTGGATGCATATCGAAGCTTCCAGATCGACCACGAGAACGAGATTCTCAAGCCCGGTGTCGCGTTTCCGCTGGTGCAGAAGCTGCTGGGTTTGAACAAGCTGGCCGGCGACGTGCCGCCGGTCGAGGTGATCCTGCTTTCGCGCAACTCCGGCGACACGGGTCTTCGCATTTTTAACGCGATTCAGCACTACGGGCTGGAAATCAGCCGTGCCGCATTCACCAGCGGCGCGCCCACGTCCGACTACATCGCCCCGTTCAAGGCCGACCTGTTTCTCTCCGCCAATGCCGAGGATGTCGGCCGCGCGCTCGCCGCTGGCGTTGCCGCCGCCACCATCCTGCCGAGCACTGCTCCAGCGCGTGCCAGCGAACAGCTGCGCATCGCGTTCGACGGCGACGCGGTGATCTTCGGTGACGAGGGTGAGCGCGTATCGCGCGAGGAAGGCCTGGAAGCGTTCCACCGCAGCGAAACCGAACACGCTGCCGAGCCGCTGTCAGTCGGGCCCTTCCGTGGCTTCCTCACAGCACTGCATCGCCTGCAAACCGCATTCCCGGCCGAAGACTCGCCGATCCGCACCGCGCTGGTCACCGCCCGCTCCGCACCCGCGCACAAGCGCGTCATCCTCACCCTGCGTCGCTGGGGCGTGCGTATCGACGAAGCACTGTTCCTCGGCGGCCGCGACAAAGGGCCGTTCCTGGACGCGTTTGGTGCCGATATCTTCTTCGACGATTCACCGGCAAACGTGGAGTCCGCGCGCAAACACGTGGCGACCGGGCATGTGCCGCATGGGGTGAGCAACCGCTGACATTCGGTTGAAAGCCAGCGGTCTCAAGAGTCGCCCTCGGCCTCGGGCAGACGATCAGAAGATTGCGGAGCGCTCCGAACGCCCACCCCTATTGGCTCTTTGGTTTCGGTGCCGGCGGGGTGTTTTGACCAGAGTTGGTCGGTGTATTGGCGGCCTTTCCCTTGTGATGTTTAGCGGCGCCTGGTTTAGCGGCAACTTGCGCCGTGTTGCCTCTTTCGTCATCGAATTCAATTCGAATCGTGTTGTTCTGCTGATTGGTCCAGGTCGCAGCGTCGCTTGCCTTGATCACCTGAATCGTGGCTCCACCGGTAGCTGATGTGTCGGATTCGACCTGGATGGCCAAAGCCACACCCAACTTCTTGGGTGTAAGGCATGGTGCCTGACTATGGTCGGTATCCAGCAGTCCGAACACCGCCTTGTCGACGGCGTTCGCGAGCTCATAGCCGGCGGGCAATGGGGCCACATCAGGACTCTGGTCGCCAGCGAGGCGATGGGCGATTGCCAATTTTGCTGGTGCCAGATCATCCCGCAATTGATCGGGATACTCTTCCGTGAACTCGGGCTTGAACAGATAGGTCACTGTTTGTGCGTTTGAATTCGAATTGACCTCGCTAGCGCCGAGATTCCAGACGGTAAGGTCGACGCCGAGGTTTGCCTTGTCGTCGGACTTCGACATCGTTTGCAAACTCAACGTGACCGTCATATTCGAAAACACCATCCGATTTACCCAGAACTCCCCGGATTGATCCAGCTCCCCACACCAGACGGGATGTGTGGCCACTGGCGTCTTTATCTGTACTTCGTCACCCAACGTGTAGCGCACGGCGAGCAACTGCTTCTTCACGGCCTCGACTGCCGCTTGAACGGTGGCGGGTGGGCTGTCGTTGGTGGGGGCCGGTTCGGTCGGTGGGGGTGGTGGCGCGACGACCGGTGGTTTCGGTAGTGGGCTATTGCAAGCTGACAAACTCAGGATCGCAACGATCGAAATGAGCGGCGCATGAGCTTTCATGGGTCCTCCCACGCATGATCAAGCCAATGGGAACCCGATAGTACGCTCCAAAACCGCGCGCATGTCACCGACGGCCTCATGGGATCAGGTCACGCGACAATGTTCAGGTCATGGGTAAAACGAACGTTTGGATAATCTGCCTTCCCACCAGAGTTAAACCAACCGTGCGCGGCGCCACCATGGGGTCACTTTTTCTTCGCGAACCAGCGTGAACAGTCCGGCGCCGAGAATGATCGCGATGCCAAGCAACATGGGCCAGTCCAGCCGATCGTGGAATAGCACGTAGCCGAACAACACCGCCCACAGCATCTGGCTGTATTGGGTGGGGGCGACATGATTTGCAGGGGACCTCTGGGTGGCCAGCATCAGCAACACCGAGGCCAGCGCGGCAAGCAGGCCGTAGCCGAGCAGCAACAGCCATTGGTGCATTGAGGGCCAGACGAAGTTCGACAGCATCAGGATGCTGGTGACCAGCAACGGGCCAATCACGCCGGCGCCATATAGCGTGATGCGCTTTTCGTGTGGAACGGACACGCGCAGGGCGATTATCGATATAGCTCCGGTGAGTGCGCAGACGGTGGCGGCCAGATGGCCGATGCCTAGCGCGCGGAAGCCTGGCCGCAGCACCACCAGCACGCCGACAAAACCGGCGACCACCGCCGACCAGCGCCGCCAACCGACGTGCTCCTTGAGCAGGATCACCGAAAGGATGGTCACGAAGATCGGCAGCAGGAAAATCAGCGCGAATGCCTCAGCCATCGGCAATGCGGTGAAAGCGATGACGGCAGCGGTGCTGCCGATCGCGCTAGCGGCGGCGCGTACCAGCCACAGGCCAGGCCGCCGCGCAATCACCACCTCGTGCCAGCGGGCGCCCCCGTGCCGGATGAAGGGCAATGCAGTCAGGCCTAGCGCTGCCCCGAAGAACACCGCCTCGTAGGCAGGCAGCGAACCGCGCAGCAGCTTCACGAACGCGTCGCTACAGGCATAGGCCGCGAACGCCATGAAGCCGAGCAACACACCTTTGAACATGCAGTTTCCGGATTTCGGTGGGGATGTAGCGCTTGTGTAGGTTGGGGTGAGCGCCAGCGATGCCCAACATCACGTTCGCCACATTGTTGGGCCTCACTGGCGCTCACCCCAACCTACGCCGCTACGAGGCTCCGTGGGCCGCGCTACAATAGCGGTTTTTACGCATTCGTCCCTGGAGCTTCCATGGCTGTCAGTCTCAATCCCCTTGATCTCTACGATGTCCGCTCGCTGCTCACCGACGAGGAGCGCATGGTGCAGGACACCGTGGGGCGCTTTGTCGATGAACGCGTGCTGCCGATCATCGGCGATTGTTTCGACCAGGCGCGCTTTCCGAAGGAGCTGATCCCCGAGATCGCCAGCCTCGGCTTGCTGGGCGCGACGATTCCCGAGCAATACGGTGGCGCCGGCATGAATGCCGTCAGCTACGGCCTGATCTGCCAGGAGCTGGAGCGCGGCGATTCGGGCCTGCGCAGTTTTGCCTCGGTACAGAGCTCGCTGTGCATGTATCCGATCTATGCCTACGGCAGCGAGGAGCAGAAGCAAGCCTACCTGCCGAAGATGGCGGCCGGCGAGGTGATCGGCTGCTTTGGCCTGACCGAGCCGCATGGTGGCTCCGATCCGGCCAACATGAAGACCCACGCCAGGAAAGATGGCGGCGACTGGGTAATCAACGGCGCCAAGATGTGGATCACCAACGGCAACCTGGCGCACATCGCGATCGTGTGGGCGCAGACCGAGGACGGCATCCAGGGCTTTATCGTGCCGACCGACACGGCCGGCTTCAAGGCGCAGGAAATCCACAAGAAGATGAGCCTGCGCGCATCGGTGACCTCGGCGCTGTTCTTCGACAGCGTGCGTGTGCCGGACAGTGCACGGCTGCCGAATGTGAAGGGTCTGAAGGGACCGCTGGGCTGCCTCACGCAGGCGCGCTATGGCATCACCTGGGGACCGATCGGCGCGGCACAGGCGTGTCTGAAGGAAGTGCTGGACTACTCCAAAGAGCGCGTCCTGTTCGACCGTCCGCTGGCTGCCAATCAGGCGGTCCAGCTGAAGCTGGCCGACATGGCCCGCCGCATCACCTTGGCGCAGATGTTGTGCCTGCAGCTCGGTCGCCTGAAGGATGCCGGCAAGATGCAGCCGACCCAGGTGTCGCTGGCGAAATGGAATAACTGCCGGATGGCGATCGATATCGCCCGCGAATGCCGCGACATTCTCGGCGGCGCCGGCATCACCACCGAGCATGGCGCGATCCGTCATGCGCTGAACCTGGAATCGGTGATTACCTATGAAGGCACCGAGACCGTGCATCAGCTGGTGGTGGGTCGCGAGCTGACGGGCATCAACGCATTCTGACGATCTTTCCTTCTCCCCGGGGGAGAAGGTGCCCGAAGGGCGGATGAAGGTTCGGTTGGGCGTGCAACTTGCGCGCTGGGCGAACCCTCACCCCTGCCCTCTGGGGGAGAGGGAGCAAAAGGAGCCGAGCCTTGTCGATTTCCGAGATCCGCATCGAAACCGATCGCCTGATCCTGCGCCCGACCCGGGCGGAGGATTTCGACGCCTACGCGGCCAACATGGCCGACGCCGAGGCGGCACAGTTCATCGGCGGTCAGCAGTCTCGCGCGGCCGCGTGGCGGGGATTCCTCACCATGGCGGGCGCCTGGTCGATCCAGGGCTTCGCGATGTTCTCGGTGATCGAGAAATCCAGCGGCCAGTGGATTGGCCGGCTCGGACCGTGGCATCCGGTCGACTGGCCCGGCACCGAGGTGGGTTGGGGCCTGGCGCGGGCAGCATGGGGAAAAGGCTATGCGTATGAAGGGTGTGTTGCGTCCATCGACTGGGCGTTCGATCACCTTGGCTGGTCCGAGATGATCCACTCGATCCACCCGGACAACCATGCCTCGCAAGCGCTTGCGAAACGATTGGGTTCGACCTGCCGCGGCCCCGGCAAGCTGCCAGCGCCGTACGAGAACTCGCCGACGGAAATCTGGGGTCAGACACGCGACGAATGGCGACGCCGACGCGCATGATCGATGCTGGTTTGCAGGCCACCCTGGCGCTGATCGTGCCGGAGCTGCAGCTGACTTGCGACGATCCGTGGTGTCTGATCGGCAGCGCGGCGGCTCAGTTGATGGGTGCTGACGTAGCGCCGGCGGACGTCGATGTGCTGGTGAGTCGCGCCGATGCCGATCGGTTGATCGCGCGGTGGATGTTGCAGCTGGATCATGCCTACGAGCCGACTGGCGTCGAGCGTTTTCGCTCACGTTTTGCGCGATTTCATTTTCCTGGGCTGCCGGTCGAGGTGATGGGTGGTCTGGAACTGAATGGCGACGAGGGATGGCAACCCGTGCGGATCAGCCAGATGGTGCTGGTCGGCGTGAACGGTTTGGCCGTGCCGGTGCCTTCGATTTCCGAGCAGATCCGCGTACTCGAAAGCTTCGGACGTACCAAGGATCGCCAACGCGCCGACTTGCTGCGCGGCGTTTGCCTCCTCTCCCCCTTGGGGAGAGGATTGCGGTGAGGGGCGGGTGCTCGCGGGGAAGTTGATCAAAGCCCCCTCCGATGTAACTTCATCGCAAGATTGTCCCCTCACCCCAGCCCTCTCCCCAAAGGGGAGAGGGGGAACCCCTGTCGTACTGGCGCATATATCGCCGCACAGCCGATAATCCACTGTTTGCCGCACCAGGCGCCCCGTTCCCCAAGAGACAGCTTGCCATCATGACTGCCACCCCGTACCCCCTGTCGGCCCGACACAAGGGTTTCAACCGTGCCGAGATCGTCGATCAGAACTTCACCGAGTTCGTGCAGCTGTGGGATGGCGATGTGCACACGGCACCGCGCGACGACCAGCCGGTGTTGCCGGGCAGTGGGCTCGATGCGCGCGGTTTTCGCGAGTTGCTGGAATCGCAATTGATCTCGCGCCACCTCGACCTGATGGCGCGCGTGCTGCGCGTGCAAAACAAAGTGTTCTACACGATCGGTTCCAGCGGCCACGAAGGCAACGCGATGGTAGCGCGGCTGACCCGGCATACGGATCCGGCATTCCTGCATTACCGCTCCGGCGGTTTCATGGCCGAGCGTTTCCGCAAGCTGCCGGGGATGGACCCGGTAACGGATTCGGCGCTGTCATTTGCTGCCAGCAAAGACGACCCGGCTTCCGGCGGCCGCCACAAGGTGTGGGGCAGCAAGCCGTTGTGGGTATTGCCGCAGACGTCGACGATCGCCTCGCATCTGCCCAAGGCGTTGGGTACCGCCGTTGCGATCGAGCAGGCGCGGCGGATCGGCCATACGCTGCCGATCCCCAACGACAGCATCACGATTTGCTCGTTCGGCGACGCGTCCAGCAACCACGCCACGGCGCAGACCGCGTTCAACACGGCGGCGTGGACGGCCTATCAAAAGTTGCCGGCCCCTGTGCTCTTCGTATGCGAGGACAACGGCATCGGCATCTCGGTGAAGACGCCGACTGACTGGATCGCCAGCAACTTTCAGCAGCGCTCCAACCTCGACTATTTCTTTGCCGATGGCCTCGATCTGGCTGAGGGTTACGCGCAGGTGCAACGCGCGGTGGAGCATTGCCGCACGACACGCAGACCCACCTTCCTGCATCTCAAGACGACCCGTGTGATGGGCCATGCCGGCACCGATTTCGAGATCGAGTGGCGCAGCATTGAGGAGCTGTTCGCGGTGGAGGCGAGCGATCCATTGCTGCGTTCGGCGGCGATTGCACTGGAGTCGGGCCTGTACAGCAAGGACGAACTGCTGAATCTCTACGAGACCACGCGCAAGCGTTGTTTCGCTGCCGCCGAGGACGCCGATTCACGCCCGCGCCTGACGTCGCTGGCGGACGTGATGAAGCCGCTCGCGCCGTACACGCCGGCGGCGGTGAAGGCCGAGGCCACGCGTGCTGACTACGCCGAGAAGCGCCTCGCTGTGTTCGGCGGCGAGGCAAAGTTGCCGGAGAACCTGCCGCCACGGCATCTGGCGATTCAGATCAACCAGGCGCTGCACGATCTGCTGGCGAAATATCCGCAGGCGCTGCTGTTCGGCGAGGACGTGGCACAGAAAGGTGGCGTGTATACCGTCACCAAGGGCCTGAACAAGACGTTCAAAGGCAGCCGAGTGTTCAACACACTGCTGGACGAGACGATGATCCTCGGGCTCGCCCAGGGTTACGCCAACATGGGCATGCTGCCGCTACCGGAGATTCAGTACCTGGCGTATTTCCACAATGCGTGCGATCAGATCCGCGGTGAGGCGGCGTCGCTGCAGTTCTTCTCCAATGACCAGTACCGCAATCCGATGGTGATGCGCGTCGCATCGCTGGGGTACCAGAAAGGTTTCGGCGGCCATTTCCACAACGACAACTCGATCACTGCGCTGCGCGACATCCCGGGCCTGGTTGTCGGTTGCGCGAGCCGCGGCGACGACGCGGCGACCATGCTGCGCACCATGATGGCGCTGGCGAAAGTGGATGGTCGGGTTTGCGCATTCCTCGAGCCGATCGCGCTGTACATGACCAAGGATCTGTACGAGGCCGGCGACGGCCAATGGCAATTCGACCATCCGGCGCTGGATCAGGCGATGACGTTGGGCGAAGGCCGCGTCTACAACGAAGCTGCAAACGATCTGGTGGTGTTCACGTTCGGCAATGGCGTGCCGATGGCCTTGCGTGCCGCCAAGCAGATCGAAGCGGAGCAGGGCTGGCAGGTTCGCGTGGTCGATCTGCGTTGGCTGGCACCACTCAACGACGCGTTCATCGCCGCGCAGGCGAAGACGGCCAAACGCATCCTGGTGCTGGACGAAGGTCGCAAGAGTGCCGGTGTGGGCGAGGGCGTGATCACCGCGATTGTCGAGGGCGGCTGTGGTGCTACACCGATGCAGCGGGTGGTCGGCGCCGATACGTTCACGCCACTTGCCGGCGCAGCCTTGCTGGTGTTGCCGGGTGAAGCTGAGGTGGTGGCGGCGGCGCGGGAACTGGCTGCGCGTTGAGGTTACCCTGGTTCGCTTGCGACCAAGAGCAACCTCCCCAACCCTCCCCTGCAAGCAGGGGAGCGAGCACAGCCTGATCTTGCTCCTCCCTCTGCACGCAGGGGGGGGTGAGGGGGGCTTTTGATCTTTGCTTGCGGCAAAGAGCAACCCCACCCCAGCCCTCCCCTGCGAGCAGGGGAGGGTGCACAACCTGGACAGGCTGCCAAGGGCAGCTCAGCTATCCTTGCGGCGCTTTTCCACGACGTGCATGCGCGGGGGATTCGGCAGCGTCGGCACCGTGGCGGCTTCGTACAGCACCACCTGGTTGCGGCCGTTGAGCTTGGCGCTATACATCGCCTGGTCGGCACGTTCGACCAGTGACTCCACGTTGTCACCGTCCTTGTGCATGGCGACGCCGATACTGATGCTGAGCAGCAGCGACTCGTCGTTCACCGAAATTTCCAGCCGATGCACGCGTCGGCACAAGCGCGTCGCCACTTGTATTGCCTGATCCGCTGCGGTGCTGTCGAGCAGGGCCACGAACTCCTCACCGCCGTAACGGCAGAGCAGATCGCTCGGCCGCAATTCGTTCGCCAGTGCCTTGGCCACAGCGACCAGCGCGCGATCTCCGGTGTTGTGACCCTGGCGATCATTCAGCAGCTTGAAATGGTCGAGATCAAGAAACAGCATGGCGATGGGCCGTGGGGGGGCGGCCGCCAACACCGCGCAGGCACGCTCACTCCAGGCGCGGCGATTGAGTACATTGGTGAGCGCATCGTGGTCGGCCAGCAGACGCACGACATCACGATCGTGGCGCAGCGTGAGTGCACGGTCGGCCAGGCCCAGTGACAGCATGAGTGCCTGGAACGCGCCGCCAGCCAGACTGGCATCGTTGAGCCAGTCCAGTTCGGGGAGTGCACCGTTGGCCTGCGCGCTGGTCATCGCAGTAAGCACCAGTAACGGCGTCCAGCCGGCCAGGAAAAAGCACGCCTGGCGCGAGCCGCGCGCGGCGGTGACGATCGCTGCAATCAACAACAGCGCTACGCCGATCATCAGCAGCGGATTGAGCAGCATTTGCGCCACTTCGACCAACAGTGCGATATGGCTGCAGCGCATCAACATCAGTTGGACCATGCCGACCGCGAGCGCCATGATCGGCACGCGCAGCAGAGGCGCGTACCGTTGCAATTCGCAGAACCGCATCATGAACAGCGAGGCGAATACCACCGACAGCGCAACCGCTGCCGCGCCGCCAAGCAGGGCGATTTCGGATAGCCACTGCCACTCCAGCGGATGGAACAGAAAGCCGGTCTGAATCCCCTGAACCAGCATGTAGCAGAAGATGTAGCCCGCGTACCAGGCATAGGTAGTGTCGAGCAGCATCGCCGCGAAACACAGCGCCATCAGCACCATCGCCAGCATCACGGCAAAGCAGGCGCTGGCGAACGCAAGCCACTGCGCATCCTGCTTTAGATAGTCGCCCCAGGACTGCAGTTGAAACCGTACTGGTGCGCTAAGCGTCAGTGACGGCTCGAACTTGAGCAGGATCGGTGCCGATGCCCACTGCGTGGCAGGCACCCGCCATGCCAGCCGGCCATGGCCGTGAATCGGCACGTTGAAGTCGTCCAGTGCCAGGGCCTGAGTCCGCTCGGGGCCGTATGCCGTGACCGTGCCCAGCGGCGGAGGGTAAATGGTCAATACGCGCTCGCCGTCGTCCCAGGGGGGTTGCGGGGCTATCACCACCCAGCTCCCGAGTGCCTGACGGGGAAACCGTTGCAGCAAGGATGGATCGAAACTTTTCAGCAGGCCGGCGTGGTAGTTGTCCAGCACGATTTTCGGGGTGTCATCGGCGCGAACCTCACGCCAGGCGCCGTTAAGCGGGAGAGGGGCTGCGTAGGCAGCAGCCACCCACAGCAGGCCGAACACAAAACCGAACCATGGCCGCCAAAGGCGACCTGGTGTCGGTACTGTGATCAGCCTCTCCATCTGACGCCCCCCGTTTTGCCAGACTCTTGCAGGACTGCACGTAAAAAACGCGTGCCTCCGGCAGATTGATGGTGCTCCCGACATCATCGTCACGAGCTCACTGACCGCCTGCCCACCAAGCGGTGGTCAGCGTGCCTTCAAAGCTCCTCTGTTCGCTGTGAGGATCTCCCCTTGCGGCCTGGCCTGGCTTCCTGACGCACCCATTGCGGCCCCCATTATGAAACGAATGGAGGCGGAATAAACCGGCCCCGCCATCGTAACTTAAGTTAAGCATGAGGCATGCCAGCGCTGGAGCATGGTGATTGGGTACCTTCACCCTCACGCGGGCTTGGCGCAGTGGCTGGCATCGTGCTCCTCCGATCAGCGGCCGTTTGGCCGAAGCAGTTCAACCTGGACGCGGGGTGTCAGCTTATGAGCAAGGTAGCGGTATTGGTGGGCAGCCTGCGGCGGGAGTCATTCAACCGGCGGCTGGCGCTTGCGGTGGCGCGGTTGGCGCCCGAGGGGCTCAGCTTCGAACATGTGCAGATCGACAATCTGCCGCTGTACAACCAGGACCTCGACAGTCATTACCCAGCTGAAGGGCAACGGTTGAAGCGGCAGATCGAGGCAGCCGATGCGCTGCTGTTCGTTACTCCCGAGTACAACCGTTCCATTCCGGGCGTGCTCAAAAACGCGATAGACATAGCCTCCCGCCCCTGGGGCAAGAACTCGTTTGCCGGCAAGCCGGGTGCCGTGATCGGTGCCTCCGTCGGCGCCACCGGCAGTGCGTTGGCACAGCAGCACCTGCGCAATGTGCTGGCTTACCTGGACGTGCCCTTGCTGGCGCAACCTGAGGTGTATGTCCATTTCAAGGATGAATCGCTGATCGATGCCGAAGGCAGGATCGCCAGCGAGGGCACGCAGAAATTCCTGCAGGACTTCGTCGACCGCTACGCGAGCTGGGTGCACGACCACCTGGGCTGATCGTCATCCACGAAAACCTGTGGGAGCGACTTCAGTCGCGATAGGCCTGAAGGGACGGGTAGCCCAATCGCGACTGAAGTCACTCCCACAAGAGATATGCGCCCCTGAGAAGAGCGCTCTACAGGTGCGCGGTCATCCAGCCCACCCAGCGCCGGTAGACGTCGGTGGTGCGCACGATGTCGCTCGGGAAGTGTGTATCGGTCGGATAGGCGTAGAACTCCACGGGGACGCCTTTGTCGCGCAGCGCGTGGTACCACTCGTAGCTGTTCACCAGCGGTACGTTGGGGTCGCCCACGTCGCCCATGATCAGCGTCGGCGCAGTGACGTTGTGTGCGTAAGTAATCGGGGACTGCTCCCGCCAGATGTCCTGATATTTCGCAGACCACGGCGAGCCGCCAAAGTAGTACGTGTCGCCCTGCTGGTAATAGGACACGGTGTAATCCATCACCCAGTCGGTGAGCGCGGCGCCTGATACGGCCGCCTTCCACACCGGGTAATGCCCGGTAAGCCAGGTCGTCATGTAGCCGCCGTACGACCAACCGGTCACGCCGATGTGATCGGGGTCCACGATGCCGAGTTTTTCCACCGCTGCCAGGCCGGCCATCACGTCGTTGCCCGGGCCTACGCCGGTGTCACGGAAGATCGCGTGCTGGTAGGCATCGCCGAGACCGGTGCTGCCGCGATAGTTGGGCTGGAACACCAGGTAGCCGGCGGCGGACAGCAACTGCGGCAACGCCGAGAACCGGACAGTGGATTCCGCTTCCGGGCCGCCGTGGATAACCAGCACCAGCGGATATTTCTGGCCGCTGCGGTAGCCTGTCGGATAAGTCAGGACGCCGTCTTCCTGGAAGCCATTGGGTCCCTGCCACTGGACCGACTCGGTACGTCCGAGCGTGAGACCGTCCACGAACGCATTCACATCGGTGAGCCGCCGCGGCTTGGCGCTGACCGACTCCATGACGTACAACTCGTTGGGATGCGTCTTGGTGCTGCCGACGAAAGCCACCGCGCCGGTTTTCGAAACACTCAGCTCCGCATTCGCTTCCACGTCACCAAGATCGAGCGGCTTCGCGGCACCCGCCAGCGGCTGCTCCCACAGCACCTGGCGCGTGCCCTCTGCACCCGCCAGCAGCAGCGCTTTGCCGTGCGGCAGCCAGGCGTAGGTGTCGAAATTGCGCGCCAGTGCCTGCGTAACGTCGCGCGTGTTGCCGTTGGTGCCAACGTACACCGCGTTACCGTTGTTCTGATCACCGTTGCGTGGTCGCACGAACGCAAACGTATCGCTGTCCGGTGCGTAGGAGAAATTCGTTGAGCCTCCGTCTGACACCAGCGTGCGCGTTGCGCCGCCGCCCGCATCCACTGCGGTAATCACTGACTGGAACGACGGTCCCCAGTACGGATTGGGAAATTGGGTGAATGCAATGTGTTGGCTGTCACGACTCCACTCCGGCACCGGCGGTGTGTCCTGCTGGTCGGTCTGCAGGCTGTAAGTGCCTTGCGTGAGCTGTTTGGACGAGCCGCCCGCGCTCGCTACCACCCACAGGTGCCAGGGTGTGAGCGCCGCCCGCACCAGGAAGTTGTTGTCAGTCACCTGGAACGCATCATCGTGTTCCTTGATGGCTTTCTCGTTGGCCGGTTCGTCCTCGGTGATAAACGCGATCTGCTTGCCGTCCGGACTCCAGCTAAACGCATCCACGCCACGCTTGGCCTCGGTAAGGCGTATCGCGTCGCCACCGTCCATCGACATCACGAACAACTGCCCCTGCTTGGTCTCGTCATCGTTGGCGATGAACGCCAGTCGCGTGCCGTCCGCCGACCAGCGTGGCGACGAAAGCTCTGTGCGCTTCCAGGTCAGGGCGCGTCGCGCGCCGCTGGCCGTGTCCACCAGGTCGATTTCCTGCAGGTTCTTGTCGGTCTTCCAGTCCGGCGTTGAGACGATCACCGCGATCCGTTTGCCATCCGGCGATATCTGCGGCTCGTGCAGGCTCACGATTTTCTGCACGTCGCCCAACTGGAATACCGGCGCGCTCGTGGCGGCGCTGGCCAGCAGCGGCAATGCAAGAACACCGCAGAACGCGAAGGCGAAATATCCCATGGATTTCATCACAGCTTTTCCCATTCCAGGTACGCGACTGACGCGACGACAGGCCACTCCCGTCATCGCACATCAGCAAGGTTGAACAGTGGAGGCACGATTCCCACGGGCGAGCCTCGCACGATCCGAGCTGCCGGGAAAAGTGCGTAATCGCACTTGCATCGGTCAAGCGCTGGTTGGGCGCCGATGGGTGCGATGGTTTTTCGACATCCCATGATGCTCCGCTGAGCGAAACTCGCCACGCAACCGTTAGCGTAGGTTGGGGTGAGCGCAGCGATGCCCAACAGAACTCCTCAAGGCGGCGACGTTGGGCATCGCTGCGCTCACCCCAACCTACGTCATTCGGTCTGGGTTCCTACGTCGGCAGGCCTTGGGCGTGGCAAACGGTCACTCGGCCAGCCCCGGCAATGGCTTGCACGCAGGCAAAAAAAAGCACCCCGCCTTGCGACGGAATGCTTTGGTTTTCTGTTGATTCGTTGGTGGAGCGGATGGGGATCGAACCCACGACCTCTGCATTGCGAACGCAGCGCTCTCCCAGCTGAGCTACCGCCCCACACGAGCCGGGAATGTTAGCAGTGCGCCCAGGGTTCGCCAAGACCCGGCTTCCCCTGGGGTTCTGCAGCTCAAACAGCCTAAGCGAGCGAGCAATGAGGCCAGGTCAGGGCGCGTTATTCGTCGTTCCCAACCTCATCACGCGCCGATGGCTAGGCTCGAGCGGGTGGCACAACGCTTTGTGTGCCGAACTCAAGGAGAAGCTGATGCAAAAAATTCCCACTGGCACCTGGGTCGTCGTTGCTGACGGCACGCAGGCGCGTCTATTCCAAAACGTCGGCAAGCAGGATGCGCTGCGCCTGAAGCAGGAAGAGCTCATCAAGCCCGACGTCGTTGATGAGGAAGGGCAGGGTCCATCAGGTCACCGGCCGCCCGAGGAAAGCCCGGAACAGAACGACGAAGCGACCTTCGCCAAGCAGCTCGTCCATCGCCTGAATGCTGCCGCGTTGAAGCAGGAATACGAGCATCTCTTTTTGATTGCGGATCCGAAAACACTGGGCGAGATCAGGCCACAGCTTCACGTCGAGACGACCAAGCGCATCACGGGCGAGCTTGCCAAGACGCTGACCAACTCGACGCTGGACGAGATCGAGAAAATTCTGAAAGCAAACGAGTAGCCGCGAGGCCTGGTCGATCACCGCCAGTCTTGCGATCGGCGGTGGTCTTGGCCTTCATCAGGCGTTCGGTCCTGGCCTCCGTACCTCCGAAGCTCGGAAGTCGTTTGGATATGTCGGTGGCGTCGTGAGCTCGCGAATCAACCCGGCAACAGCCCCGGCAGACGGTCGTGCAGCACGTCGCGGCGCCAGCCATCGAGAAACTCGGGCCACTCGGCGGTGACCACATATTCCTCCAGTGCCTTGCGCGGGCAGAGCAGGCCGGGTGGCAGGTCGAGCTCCATGGCGAGGGTGTCGATCAGCTGCTTCATGGCGGCTAGCGCTTTCTTTGCTTCGCCCTGAGGGTGTCCGGGGATGCCGGACGTGGCGGCGATTTCGTCGGCGCTGACCGCCGGTGCGAGCAGATCGAACAGTTCACTGCGCTGCGCCGAACGCAGGGCGCGCTGACCTCGGCTGCGTTGCTCGAGGTCGCCGAGAACGGCGGGTGGTTGCTGGGCGAGGCTCAGTGCCAGCGCGTCGTCCATCAGCCACGGGCGCGGAACGTCGAGGCGGCGCGCACTGCGGTCACGCCACAGCAGCAGGCGGCGCAGCAAGGCCTGTTGGGCGGCTGGCCATTCGGCAGCTCCACGCATCGCCGCCTGGGGTTGCGGGTCGCCGTCGCGATGGCTGGCACGACGCTTCAGCCGTTCGCAGTCTTCCGCATGCCAGGCGGTGCGGTCGCGCTGCTGCAGGCGTTCGCTGAGCTGCTCGTGGATGGTTTTCAGATAGACCACATCCAGCGCGGCATAGGTGCATTGAGAGGCCGTGAGTGGGCGCTGCAGCCAGTCTGAGCGGGTCTCGCCCTTGTCCAGCTCTATCCCCCCGACCAGCTCTGCGACCAGCGCGCGATAGCTGATGCCAAGGCCCATGCCCGCGAAGGCAGCCGCGATCTGCGTGTCGAAAAGGTGTCCCGGGCCGTTCGGCAGCAGCGGGGCGAGAGTTTCCAGGTCCTCGCTGGCGCTGTGCATCACGGTGACTGCCGGGCCATCGCCAAGCAGTGGCTGCAGCGCATCGCCGATCTCGAAGGCGAGGGGGTCGATCAGCGCATAGCGACCGTTCCAGCCAAGCTGTAGTAGCGCCAGCTGCGGATAGAACGTATTGCGTCGCATGAATTCAGTATCCAGGCCAATCGCCGCGTCGGCCGGCAACACGGCCAGCCACGCCTGCAATGCGTCGCGGTTGTCGATCCATTCGGCATTGACTGTTTCAGGCAGTGACATCGGTGTTCCTTGAAAAATGCGGGGCGCGGATTGCCCTGTCGGCAGTTTGTGCCTATGGTGAGCAGCGCACGATAACAGGCCACCTCAAGGACGCCCATACATGCCAAGCAATGCCACCTTGCACCGTCAGCGCACTCTAGGTGGGGCGCTGGGCATTGTCGTGCTGGGTTGTGCGCTGACGTATCACTTTTTTCCGCGGGTATTCCACGTCGAACCGACCCAGGCACCACGCCGCTCGATGTCGATGGGAACGACGGTGCCGAGCAGTGAGGCGCAAGTGGAACAGGTGTCGGCGGCGGCGGAGATCAATGCCGGGCCGCCCATGACGCTCGCACCGACGGTCGTGATCGTCGCGCGCAGCAGCCATAAAGCAAATCTACCCGAGCAGATGAGCGCGGACACGCCGGACGTGCTGGCGTTGCTGACACGGGCGACCAAGGCGCTGCATGACGGTCAGCTGGTTGGCGACAAGAACAGTGCCGCTGCATTGTTTGCGCAGGCGCTGAAGGCAAAGCCGGATAGCCGCCGCGCCGCGCAAGGACTGTTCGATGTGCACGCACGACTGGTGGCGCAGATCGATCAGGATATTGTGGTGGGCGACGTCGCTTCGGCACAGGATCTTCTCGATGCGCTGCGCACGCTGCCGAATGCGACCGACGATGTGGCGCAGCTGGAAGCGAGCTTGAAAACCCTGGCCAAGGTGCGGCCGATGCTGGCGAAGGCGGCTGCGTTGCTGCAACAGGGGAATGCCGATCAACCTGTCGGTGGCAGCGCACTGGATCTGTACCACGAGGTGCAGAAGCTCGATCCGCAAAATGCCGTGGCCGAGCAGGGCGTCCTGCAAGTGCAGCACGCCGTGCTTGATCGGGCCTTAGCCGCTGTGGCGCAAAACGACTTTGCCAGCGCGGACAAGGCGCTGACGGAAGCGCAAGCCATTCGTCCCGACTCGCAGCAGATGCAGGATACGCACAAGCGTGTGGACGACATGCGCGAACAACGTGCTACTGGCGTACTGGCGCAGGCACGCTCGGCGCTGGATGGCGGCAATATCGCGATGGCGAAAAAGCTGGCGACGCAGGCACAGGACATCAGTCCGAACCTGGCCGGGCTGGCCGACTTCGAGGAACAACTGACCAATGCGCGGTTGTATGCCAGTTACAAACCCGGCCAGATATTCAGCGACCGCTATGTGGACCTGCCGGGCAAGACGCCAGCGATGGTGGTGGTTCCCACCGGCAGTTTCCAGATGGGCGCACCGGATAACGAGGACGATCACAACGCCGCTGAAACACCGCAACACCAGGTCACCATCGGCAAGGGCTTTGCGATGGCGCGCAGCGCCATTACCGTCGGACAGTTTCGCGAGTTTGTCCGCGCCAGCGGCTATGTGCCCGACTCGGTGAAGCTGGATGGCGCCAGCGTGTATGACGAGCAAAGCGGTGCACTTCGCGATGATCCTCGTGCCACCTGGCAGGACGACTACGCCGGCCATCGTGCTGGCGAGAATCTGCCCGTAGTGAACATCTCGTGGGGTGACGCCAAAGCCTATGCCGACTGGCTCAGCCAGCGCACCGGCAAGGTCTACCGATTGCCCAGCGAAGCCGAGTTCGAATACGCGCTGCGCGGCGGAACCACCACACGTTACTGGTGGGGCGACGGCACACCCACCCGTCCGGTGGAAAACCTCACCGGCTCCGGCGATCGGTCACACATCGGTCGGCGCTGGAGTCATGCGTTCCGCGGTTACAGCGATGGCTATTGGGGGCCTGCACCCGTGATGACGTTCGCGGCGAATCCGTTTGGTCTCTACGACATCAACGGCAATGTTTCGGAGTGGGTGCAGGATTGCTGGCACGAGAGTTACGTCAGTGCCCCGAACGACGGCTCGGGATGGCTCAACCCTGGCTGCGGCACCCACGTCGTCCGTGGCGGCTCCTGGGGCAGTTCACCGGACCAGGTGAACTCGGCCTATCGCGAAGGCGCCGACGGCAGCATGCGTAGCGGTCGCGTTGGCTTCCGCGTGCTCCGCGAACTTTAAGCTGCGCGAACCTTGACTCACGTGAACTCCCGCTTTGCTCCTCCCCCTGCTCGCAAGGGGAAGTTGGGAGGGGGTGAGCTCTTGATCTTCCAGCGCTAAGCGCGCGGCCCTGATGTGTCGCACTGCCGAGTCGTGTCGTTTGACATGCAAGTAAATACTTGCATATAATCCGCCACGCCATAAGGCCGCGGCACGCGTCTTCGATAGACGCCAGCAGCTGCGTTGCCCCGACAACCCGCATCGTCATTTCGATCAACCTGTAAGGAGAGTCGCGATGGATATCCTGCATAGAGTTGGAATCAAATCATCCTCGGCTGAGGTCTACAACGCATTGGCCACACGTGATGGTCTTGCCGCCTGGTGGACGAACGACACGCAAGGGGAAAGCAACGTAGGCGGCGTGTTCCAGTTCCGCTTCAGTGCCGACGGCGCCGAAATCGGCGGCTTCGACATGAAGGTTCTTGAGCTTGATCCCGGCAAGCGTGTGCTGTGGCAAGTGGTCGACGGCCCGGTGGAATGGATCGGCACCAAGATCAGTTGGCAACTCAAACAAGACGGCGACTATTGCATCGTCCTGTTCAAACACCAGGACTGGGAGGAGCCGGTGGAATTCATGCACCATTGCAGCACCAAGTGGGCGATCTTCCTGATGAGCCTGAAGTCGCTACTGGAAACCGGGAAGGGTGCACCCAACCCGCACGACATCAAGATCGACAACTGGAACTGAAAGGCTTTTGGACATCGACAAAGTCTTCAAGGCGCTAGCTGACCCGGGCCGCCGACGTCTGCTCGACATGCTGCATCATGAGAACGGCCAGACGGTGACGGCACTCTGCGAGCACATGGACATGACGCGCCAGGCCGTGACACAGCATCTGCAACAACTCGAGGGAGCCAACCTCGTCGCCGTCATCTGGCAGGGCCGGGAAAAGCTCCACTATTTGAATCCTGTACCGCTGCATGAAATTTACGAGCGCTGGATCGGAAAGTTCGAGCGCAACCGCCTGCGTGCCTTGCACGACTTCAAGAAAAAACTGGAAGGTGATGACCATGACAAAGCCTGACTTCGTATACGTGACCTACATTGCGACGACGCCGGAAAAGGTATGGCAGGCGCTGGTAGACACCGAGGTGACGCGCCAGTACTGGGGTGGCTTGAACACGGGCTGCGCCGCGAATGTCAACGTGTCGGACTGGAAGCCCGGTTCAAGCTGGGAGCACCGGAGCGCGGACGATGCAGGCGCCGTAAAAATTGTCGGCAAGGTCGTCGAGATCGACCCGCCACGTCGCCTCGTGGTCACCTGGGGCAGGCCAAAGGACGTCGAGGACGAATCAAAACATTCGCGCGTTGCATACGAGATCGAACCGCACGGCGACGGGCTTGTTCGTTTGACAGTGACTCATGCAGGCCTCGAGAACGACCCCGAGATGTTCGCCGGGATATCCGGTGGCTGGCCACAGGTTCTGTCGAATCTCAAGACGCTGCTCGAAACTGGTCGCGTGCTACCGCACTCATCTTCGGCAGCCTGAAAAGCAATCGATGACGCCAGAGATATTGTGTGATGTGGCGCGTGGCCGCTCGGGCTTCCTGACGGGAAGAACAAAGACTCTGACCCCATTGGCTGCGGCATACACAGCTCCAAATCGTCTTGGACCCAAGCTGTTGTTTAAACGTACGACATCCCTTTGGTCATGCTGGAGGGCTTCACGATGTCAGATCCCAACCCTTTGCCATCCTGGGTCGATGGGCCCAACAAATCGGCGATTCTTGATTTTGTTGCACGGGTGACGAACGAAGACGATCCGCACTTTCGGCCGGCTGCGGAGCGCATCGCCACATTCGACAACGACGGCACCCTCTGGTGCGAATTCCCGAACCTTGTGCAGGTTCTCTTCACCCTGGCCGAAGTGAAGCGACTGACTTCGCAACGTCCCGAGCTACTCAACAAACCAGCGTACAAAGCCTTTCTCGCCGGCGACCTCAAGACCCTTGCATCGCTACCGAGGCAAGACGTTTTTGAGACCATTTTTGCAGTCCATGCCGGGATGAGCGTCGACGATTTTGAGGTAACTGTGGCTGAGTGGTTTTCCTCCGCCAGACATCCGACGCTGGGTCGTCTGGTACTCAACAACGCGTATCAACCTCAGCAAGACTTGCTGGCCTATCTTCGGGCAAACGAATTCAAGACCTTCATCGTTACCGGCGGCGGTGTCGAATTCGTGCGAGTCATTTCGCAACGCCTATACGCCATCCCGGCCGAGCAAGTCATCGGATCGAGCACGAAATGCCACCTCAACACCATCGACGGAAATCTAGTGCTCAGAAAGCTGCCTGATTTGGGAAGCTTCGATGATCGCGATGAAAAGGTCGTCAATATCGGTCTCCACCTGGGCCGCCGACCCATCTTTGCCTTCGGCAATTCCGACGGCGATCTATCGATGCTTCGGTACACGCTGCAGGGCGATGGCGCCAGGCTTGGCCTGCTGCTGCACCATGACGATGCGGCGCGAGAGTTTGCTTATGATCGGGATTTCAAAATCAGCCCGTTGAGCGACGGATTGGAGCATGCCGATGCATATGGCATTCGAGTAGTCAGCATGAAGAGCGACTGGCGGAGTGTGTTTTCATTCGCTTCAGCCTAATCCGCAGCAAAGTTGCTCAGGGCATATGCGCCACAGCCAATGCCCCTCGGAGTGTCAGAAAATAACCTGAACCTGGCTCCTACTGATCCACCGCGATACGAGGCGATGAAAGCTGAAAAGCGCCAAGAACGAGCCGAACGGCACAGGCGGCTGGTTGATAGTCCAGCCACGTGGAAGGCGCATAAGGCGGCGTGCAGCGCGTGGCATCAAAGCCTGACGAGCAAAGAGCATGCAAAGCCCGCATTGTGTAACGTAGCACTCTGATAGCATCGGCACATGGATGAGATGCTGGTAGCTCACTTGGCAAGTTTGCGAGTGATCTGGCGCGATGGAGAGGGAACTGCTCGTGGCGAAGTGTGCGAATTCAGGCTGTCCGGTTTGCTACCCCAAACCCATAGAGCCGAAGCCTCCCGAAATTCCGCCCACCCCGGTCTATGACGAACAGTTGTGGCTGTTGAGCTCGGACAACGAGCCCGCCTGCAACGTGCCCTACACCATCCGGCTCGGTGGTGGCGGCATGCTATCCGGGGTGACCGACGGCGACGGCTACACCGATCGCATCATGACGCAGCGCCCAACAATCATCATGGCGATCACGCTGACGCCACCGGTGGCTGCCAGCGCGGTGGCGTGCTGCGCTGCGAATGGTGACGATATGTCCTACGAGCGGGTCTACGTCCAGTCCTTGACCAGCACGATTGCCACCACCAACGACAATAACGTCGGTTCCTCCGTCGCCAAGGTGGAATTGCCCAACGTAAAGAAGCGCAACCTCACCCGTGGTGAAATCGCCATGGCACGCACCGTGTTCGGCGATAGCGTGGACTACGCCAAGGTCAAGGTGCACCACGGCGGGTATTGGCTGTTCATGGGAGGGCAGGACAAGGACACCGCCGTCACGCCCAATGGTCAGATGTACTACCCAGAGGCTATTTACCGGGATGACTTCGCCCTCAGAGAGGACGGAGGCAGAGCCTTGTTCATGCACGAGATGGTACATGTCTGGCAATACCAGATGGGCTATGGCGTTAAGCTGCACGGTCTCACCGTCACCAGTCGCGGCCCCTCGGCCTATGTCTATGCACTCACTCCGAATAGCCGCCTGCACGACTTTAATATGGAGCAGCAGGGCAACATCATGTCCGATTACTATGTGATTTGTGTATGGCAAAACAATAGCCGCGCATTCAACCCAGGCACGGATCCGGAACTGCTGCGCAAAGTGATGGCCCCCTTTGTCACCAATCCGCGCGACAAGAACCACCTCCCGGAATAAGTTGAGATATCTGCCATGAAACCATGCGTCACCATTGTGGTTTTTCTGCTTGCCATCAACTTGATCGACGGTACTTGGGCTACATCATTAGGATCGAAGCCACTGAATGTCCGTCAGATCCAGGATCTGCCGGTCGCCTGCCTGCCGGAAAATGAGGGTGAAAACATCGCATTGAAAGCGGCTGATGTTGCCTCAGACGATTCCGTCGAGGGCCCCAAAGGACGCTGGGCTATCGAATTGGTACCCGGTGCCAAGCCATTGACTGTTCACCCCGGCGAGTGTGTTGCCTTTGGCAAGCTGATTGATGGTTATCGACAACTCGGCGAAATCCGACCTCTCGAAGAAGGTAAAACTTACAGTTTCGGTCTTCGGCGAGGCGATCGGATCAATGACTGGGTCAGCAAGCTTTATGTTGGAGTGTTTTGCGTCATGCGTCTATCTGACGGCCGCCTAGCCTATCTGCCCTATGTGGATCATCCGGATGGCACGACCACCTATCCGCCTTGTGGCCGTTACATCGGCAGCCCTCCCGCGTCAGACGGCATCAATCCTCCGCGCCCACCCAGCTCCCTACCGATAAACAATCAGCCGTAAAGCCACTCGTCATCGTGAGTTTTCTTCTTGCCGTCAGCCCTGCTATCGGTATGGAGGCTAGGCCTATATGGCCACCACCGCCGAATATTCGACAAGTCCAGGACTATCCCGTTGCCCGCCTGCCCGAAGACGAAGACGAGAGTCGGGTATTGGCTCTTCATGGGCAAGCAGGACAAGGACACCGCCGTCACGCCCAATGGTCAGATGTACTACCCAGAGGCTATTTACCGGGATGACTTCGCCCTCAGACAGGACGGAGGCAGAGCCTTGTTCATGCACGAGATGGTACATGCCTGGCAATACCAGATGGGCTATGGCGTCAGGCGGCACGGTCTCACCGTCACCAGCCGCGGCCCCTCGGCCTATGAATATTCCCTCACGTCGAATAGCCGTCTGCGCGACTTCAATATGGAGCAGCAGGGCAATGTCATGTCTGACTATTACATGATTTGCATCCTTCGAAAGCCATCGCGCGCGTTCAATCCGGGCATGAATGCTGATCTATTACACCAAGTGATGACTCCTTTTGTCGCCAATTCGTTCGATAAGAGTCATCTACCCAGATAGCCTGAGTATATCGTCATGAAGCTATGTAACGTCGTTATGGGTTTTCTGTTTGTCTTCACCCTTGCTAGCAATGCTGCTGCCACATCGTTGGGAGCGAAACCTCTCAATGTTCGGCAAATCCATAACTTCCCTGTCGGTTGCTTGCCAGAGAACGAGGGTGCAAGTATCGAATTGAAATCAGCGGATGTTATCGGGGAATCTCTTCAGGAAGATGGAGCGCCACAGCAATGGGCCATCGAGCTTATACCCGGTTCCAAGCCGAGGATTGTGCTACCGGGTGAATGTATAGCCTTCGATATGCCTATTGATGGCTACAGACAGGTTGGCGAGTTCCATCCGCTTGAAGAGGGTAAAACTTATAGTTTTGGACTACGGCGCGGCGATCGGCTCAACGACTGGGTTAGCAAGCTGTATGTCGGTATGTTCTGTGTCCAGCGTGCTCCGGATGGCCACCTTGCCTATCTGCCCTACATTATGAACGTTGGCCCGAAAGGCCGCACCATCACCTATCCATCTTGCGGCCGTTACGCCGGACTTCCTCCCGCGCCAGACGGCATCAATCCTCCGCGCCAATAACCCCCGATCATGAAGCCGCTCGTCATCGTGGGTTTTCTGTTACATCAACCGTTCGCATGCCATTTCGCGATTTCAAAATCGCAAGTCGAAGACCTGTCAAAATATCTAGACGTCCGTTTGCGTAAAAATGAGTTACCCAATTTTCACCAGATCGAAGATGACTTCCGTGCTCGCGAGGGCTGAAGCCCGGTGAAGCCCGGGGTTAGGTTCATTTTTGCCAGACTTGAGCCTACGACCGCGCAATTTTCCGCGGCCTCTCAAGCTCCCTGATGGCGGCATCTCAGCCGAACTCCGCTTCGATCGCCTCCTGGATATGCGTCGTTCCCAGCGCGCGTTGCTTTCGTCAGAAAATGAAGCTGCCCCCGGCTCCTGCGGACCCCGGCTCCTGAAACCGTCGACGGAAATCTAGTGCTCAGAAAGCTGCCTGATTTGGGAAGCTTCGATGATCGCGATGAAAAGGTCGTCAATATCGGTCTCCACCTGGGCCGCCGACCCATCTTTGCCTTCGGCAATTCCGACGGCGATCTATCGATGCTTCGGTACACGCTGCAGAGCGCTGGCGTCAGGCTTGGTCTGCTGTTGCACCACGACGATGCGGCGCGGGAGTTTGCTTATGATCGGGACTTCAATATCAGCCCGTTGAGCGACGGATTGGAGCATGCCGATGCATATGGCATTCGTCTAGTCAGCATGAAGAACGACTGGCGGAGTGTTTTTCCCTACGCATCAATCTAAGTATCACCCTGCAGGGCTATTCAGTTACCTGGCACCTGCCTTCGACCAGAAGCGCATCACCGAAAAACCCAGAGCTTGCCGTTACGGCGCCTTTACTATCGGGGGCGGGGTCCAGGAGCCATCCGTGATGGCGGTATCGGGCCAATAGGCCCGGATGTAGAGCGAGAAATCATCCGCTGGCGCAGGAAGCCAATTGCTTTCTTTGTCTTTGCCTGGGGAAGTGTGTTGGACATAGATGGTGAGCGATCCATCGGCGTTGCTCTTGAGGTTTCTGCTCTTGGTGCCCAAGGAGAAGCGGTTAAGAGCGTTTGGCTCGAACAAGTGGTGCTTGTTGTACATGGTCAATGACCAGAACCCTTTCACTGGCGGCGTCTGGCCCTTGGGAAAAGTAATCATGTAAGCGTTGCTGCCCGAGCTATTGAGCCTTACACCCGTGGAGTCGAAGTCGGTGTAGATGTATCGTGTTTCCTGCGGGGCGTTGTCGTACATGTTCGACTTGGCCGTCGCCGTGCGTGATAGATAGTCCAGGCCCCAGTGGGCGCCATTGGGCGGCGACGTCCAACCGTTGCCCACGGGACGACCGTTGTTGCGGAACTCAAACAGCGGGGCAATGATCTCCTTCTCCGAGGCGACGGCTGCCTGCACCAAGGCCTGCTTGATCTGCGGATCTTTCGCAGCTGCATCCAGTACTGACTGAATCGTGGCGTAGAGCGACTCCTCGCCGGGTTGTGGCGGGATCTGCTTCATGACCACAGGCAGTTCGTCGAAGAACTTTTCAGGAACCACCCACTGGATTTCGCCTGATCCCATGCCTGGAGGCGTAGGGAAATTTGGCGTCTTGTGCCAATCCATGGTCTTCATCTTCCCGTCGAACTTGTCCAACGGATACACCATGATCTGGCTCAACGTCTTTTGTATAGCCGCCTTGTCCGCCGGCGTATCGTCCATGAAGGCGCGAGGCAATACGACAACGAGGTCGGTGGACGAACGGCACACGTCCGTGATGCCCTTCGGTACCTGTCCTTTCCAGTTTGGACCGGCCAGCAGATAGAAGCCCGGCTTTGTTCCGTATTGCTTGCCGATGGAACAGATGGAGTCCGTTCGTGCATCGGCGATTTGATAGACATAGAAGCGATCGCCAAAATCGGGCACTTGAACGACGACCGGCTGCGTGTCGACGTGCTGGTAGCCGGCGCCATAGACGGTGTCCTGATTGGGGCACGTAATGAACTTCTGATCCGGCTTGATGTAATCGGTCAGCATGCTGATAGCACCGGGGGGCGACACCGGAACAACGCCGCCATTACGCCCGGGGCCTGGAAGCTTGGCTATGGCGAGGGCTCTGTTGTAATTGTTCACGAGTGGCCAGCCCCAGATGTACGCCATGCGACCGACCGCCTGGACGTACTCCTTGGTCATAACTGTGCCAGCCGGCGTACTTTGAAGTTCGCTTGCATTGCCGGCGGCCGGCACTTGAGTTGAGCCCGACGGGGTCTGCGCGTCGATCGATGAACATGCGTGCACCAGTCCATCCACACCGAACAGCAATACGAGCGCCACGGAGAAGAGCGGTAGTGCCTTGGACATGACTATGTCTCCGATTCCGAATGATCTGCGCGCGCTGTTCAGCGGCATGCAGGATGCATATATCCCAGCCTGGGGCGTTGGAAGGCGCCTTCGCGGTAGTACCGAACGGGAGCGAGTAGAAACACCTAAGCTGTGAGTCACACGCTGATTCGTCGCACGTCCAAACTCACCCACAGCAGACATTGACGACTCATTCTTGCGAGCACTTATCGCGGCTACTTCAAAACCTCGACGTCCGGCAGTTTCCATGTCTTGTCGAAGAAGGACTTCTCTGGACCATAGAGGCGAAAGAGAACCTCGAACCGCCCGTGAGCATTCGTCGGTATCCAGTTGCTCTCTTTGCCGGCAGGTGCGACCGCACCAAAATAGAGGTCCACAGACCCATCCTCATTCTTTTGGAGTCCGGGTGTGTTTGAGCCCCGACTGGACCAACGCGTGTCGCGAATCAGCGCGTGTGTGTCACCGTCATACGCTGTGGCTGACCAGTAGAGCTTGACCGGCGGGTTTGCAGGGACATGCAACCCGTAAGTCTTGCCGTCTCCCATGCGATGGCCATCCTTGTCCTTGATGGTCATCAGATAGTACTGCCCCGCACCGAGATGTTTGGCGGAGAAATAGGCCAACGAATAGCTGATCGCCCGGCCATCAACCGGGTAGCTGTTCGGGTCAGAGAAGTTGTTGGTCATCCCTTGCACCACCTTTGGTGACGCAGGTAGCGCCCAATGCGTTCCCTCGTTGAAGGGAGGAATGAAAACACTCTCAGTCCAAAGCTCGATGAGCGCTTTACCTTCCGGCGCAGCATGGTCAAATGCAGCTTTGTTGCCAGCCGAGGCGGCGCTCGCATTCCCTTTCACGATGCCGATGGAAGCCAGTGTGTCGATCATGGCCTTATCGCGAGTTAGCCACGGCTCAACCTGCACAAAGCGGTCCAGCGCCGCGAAAAAGCGTGAGTCATAGGGAATGGTGGCGTCGTACGGCTTGTCATAGGCATCGACGAAGTGCGTTTCGGCCTGGGGTTCATTCCCTCGCGGAAGCGGGTAGAACTTGATGCGCTTCCCGTAGGCGACTGCATCGGCAACGTCAGCGTCACTCCCGCTCTTTAGATTTGATCGCAGCAAGGCGAACCCTTGATACGTACTGGACGGCATCGGTATGTAGCCGTCGGGCACCTTATCCTTGTAGCCCGGCGGGAGGATTAGGTACTTGCCCCCTTTGCCCTTGTCCACGCCGGCGGGGCCAACATCTTCGAGCGCGATCTGCCAGCCATCATCCACGCTGCCGGTGATGGATCCGTCTCCGGCCGCGGGAATCTCCAGGACGACAGGGCGGCTTCGGGTGTCATAGAACGGTGTGAAGTAGATGGTATCGGGATTCGGTGTCAGGGTCTGATCTTTCCAGTTGACCGGCTTGGACCAGTAGACAATTTCATTCGGCCCACCGCCTATGGTTTTGAAAGCGTCGAGCATCAGCTGAAAATTGACGGCTGGCATGCCCCAGATCAGCGCCTCCACTGCTCGGCGCTCCACGTTGCGCTGTTGCAGAGCCTCGGGGTCATTTGGCGAGGCCGAACCGTGCCTGGTCGGTGGACCGGCGTTCGCCATGCTGGTGGTCAAAAGCAGTATCGCTAACGCTGCAGGAAGGAGAGTTCGCGATGCCATGAGCTGCTTCCGGTGCGGGAACGCAGGCAACTTACTCTGGGCATCATCAGGCACGCATCGGCAGAACAACGGGGGGCAGGTCGGTACTTCTACTTATACTCTTGGTCAGCCCGTAAGCGTTCTCAAGTCTCTTCTGACCGGAATCAGACGCGAGCAACTATCGCGAGGAGATGAGCTGCAGAGCTAGCCGGGTCAGTTCGCACACCCATGGAGATCTTAATCGGCGGACGTTCGCGAGCTTTAGCCAGACATGAAAAACCCCGCACAAGGCGGGGTTTTCAATAACTGGTACCGGTGATAGGACTCGAACCTACACGACATCGCTGCCAGCGGATTTTGAGTCCGCCGCGTCTACCATTCCGCCACACCGGCACAGAAGCTGCTGATTATGCCGGTTTCAGTGGACGCGGTCGAGCCCCAATACGCGGACGTTGCGCGCGTACCAGCGATCTTCGGGCAGCGGCTGGAATACTGCGCACTGGGTCATCGGGCCGGAGTAGATGTGCAGGCTGACGGTGACCGCGCTGTCGCTGGGGTTGCGGATGCTGTGGTATTCGTGGGGCGGGATCAGGCTGCCGGCGGAGCCGGTGCCGGCCTGGATCGAGCCGACGGGCTGGAAACGGTAGTTCTGCGCGTCGTGCTCCAGCAGTTCGTATTGCACGATTTCCAGTGCGCCGTTCCACACGCCCTCGACGCACCACATGCCGTCGTGATCGTGGATCGGGGTTCCCTGGCCTGGCCCCCAGGTCATCGCCACCACGCAGTAGCCATGTTCTTCGCTGCGATACAGCTCGCGGCGGGCATAGTGTTCGGCACAGGGCTCGAACACGCAATCGGGCAGCTTCACCGCGTTCTCACGGATCAGCTTGCACAGGCTGTTGCGCAGGCTGTCGGTGAGGTCGTGGGTGTTCGGTTTGGCCACGGCGGCGTCGATCGCGTCGATCAGGGTGCGGCTGCCGGGGAAATCCAGGGTAAGCATGATGTTCTCGGGTGGTGCTTGAAGCTGCGTATGTTACCAGTGAGGTAGTTAGCGGGTCGCTAGCCGGTTCAGGAAACCGCCGATCGCACGGCTGTAGTTCTCGATATCGACCAGGAACGCGTCGTGGCCCTGCGGTGAATCCAGTGCCACGAATTCGACCTTGGCGCCGGCAGCTTCCAGGCCCTGGGCGATCTGCTCCTGCTGCTGCAGCGGAAACAGGATGTCGGTGCTCACGCCGATCACCATCGCCTGTTCGATGCGAATGCGCTGAAGACCTTCATGCACGTTGCCTTGGCCGTATTCGGCGATGTCGAACCAGTCGCTGGCGCGCGACAGGTACAGGTAACTGTTCGGGTCGAAGTTGCGCACGAAGCGCTGGGCGTGGCCTTCAAGATACGACTCGACCTGGAACTCGCGGCCGAACGGTTCGTCCTCGCGCTGCTCCGGGTCGAGCCGGATGCGTGCGAAGCGGCCGTTCCATTCCATCGCCGATCGGTATGTGATCACGCCGAGCTTGCGCGCGATGCTCATGCCGATGTCGGGATAGTTGCCGCCTTCAGCAGCGTGGATATCGTAGTTGCCATCGTTCCAGTGCGGATCGAGGCGAATCGCCTCGCGCTGCAACGAGCGGATCGCGATCGCAAAGGGTTGGGCCTGCGGCGCCGTATCGACGCTGATATGCGCACGCACGCTGCCGGGGTGCAGCAGCATGTAGGCCAGCGCGCTCATGCCACCCATCGAGCAACCGATCAGGCAGGCCAGTTGCGTGATGCCGAGGCTGCTGACGGCAGCGTGTGCGGCGTTCGCCACGTCTTCCAGCGCCAGCTCGGGAAACGTCAATCGGTACGCTTCGCCGGTGGCCGGATCGATTGAGGCGGGGCAGGTCGAGCCCTTGTCGCTGCCCAATGAATTGACGCAGATCACGAACCAGCGCGAGGTGTCGATGGCCTTGCCCGGGCCGGCCATGTCTTCCCACCAGCCTGGCGTGGGATCTTCTGCGCAGGAGGTCATGTGCGCGCTGGGCGAAAGGCCGGTGAGAACCATCACGGCGTTGTCGCGCGCGGCGTTCAAACTGCCCCAGGTTTCGTAGGCGACATGCGCACCGTGCAGCTTGCCCCCACGCTTCATCGCGAACGGCGAGGGCAGGGTGAAATAGCGGCGCGCGTCGTGGCTCATCAGTGCACCTTGTCGATCGTGATCGTGATCGGTGTCTTGCTGTCCACCGCAACAATACCGGCATTGCCTTCCAGATCGCCGGGCTGGGCGATCGGCTGACCGCTGTGGGTGATCCGTGCGCCGACGAAGACGCGCGGGACCGATGAGAGTTTCATGGCCGGTGTCATCGCCATCGCATCGGTCAGCGTGACGCTGGTCGGGAGCTGGCTGACATCCAGTTTGGCTACGGCGAGTGGCATTGGCGGACCGTTCTCGGCGCGGGCATAGACGAACAGCGTATCGCCCGGGGCCAATTTGGCTTTGAGTGCAGGCGCCAGCGATATGTTCACTTGCAGAGCAGCTCCCTGCGCGACCGCAGCGAGTGCATTGCCTGATGTGTCAGCGGGCGCGCCACCAGCGCGAGCATCGGCGGCTGCGATCTGCTGAGCCACCGCCTGGGCAACCTGCGACCCCGGCTCAAGCTGCGGTTGCAGCAGGCGCCAGGTAGCTGCCGCGTCGTGGTACTGACCGTGCTGGAAGTCGCTGATACCGAGCAACCACAAACCGCGTTGACTGTCTGGCTGCAGCAGTACGGCACGTTTGAGCAGATCCAGCGCGCGACCTTCGATCTTGTGGTCGTTGCTCAGCATCGAATCGGCTTCTGCCCAGCCAACCATCGCTTCGGCGTTGTTCGCGTCGAGCTTCAATACATGATCATACGCATCACGTGCAGCGACCGGGTCGCGCTGCATCATGCTGGTCTGCGCCAGCAGCATCCAGCCCTGCCGGTCGCCCGGCTGTTGGGCCAGGTGGTTGCGCAATTCGTCGATCGCCTGCTGCACGGTCAGCGTTTGATCGGGTTGCGCGGCAACCCCGTTCAGCGCGACCGGCGTGCCGACCAGCAGGTACAGGCCGGCAGCCGTCAGCGGCAGCACGAAGGCAACCGCCAGTGCCAGCGCAAACACGCTGCGCGGGCGACCCGATTGCCGGCCCTGGCGTACCAGCGGCAGCAACAAGGCGGCCAGCGCCACAGCGATCATCACTGCGGCGGCTATGTAAAAAACGATCTTCACCAGTCGTCCCCGTTGTCGGTCGGCGTACTGTCAGAGGGCATGCCGGCGGTGGTGCCGGCACGACTGCGTTTGCGGATGGCCATCAGGACCACGCCGGCGCCACCGAGCAGGATCAACAGCGGGCCGAACCAGAGCAGCATGGTGCCGAGCTTCAGCGGCGGGTCGTACAGCACGTAGTCGGAATACCGGGCGACCAGATACTGCTTGATCTGCTCGTCGCTCTGGCCGTGCTGCATCAGCTGGAAGATCTGGTTGCGCAGATCGCGCGCGATCGGTGCATTGGAATCGGCCAGCGTTTCGTTCTGGCACATCGGACAACGCAGCTGTGCTGTCAGCTGCTGGAAGCGCACTTCCTGCGCGTGGTTGGCGAACGGCATCGGCTCGATCGCCTGCGCGTGGGTCGCGCTGGCAAACACCAGACATGCCAGCAACAAGACGTGTAGGAGCGCACCCTGTGCGCGAACGATGCCGAGCCGGAAGCTTTTTCGCGCACAGGGTGCGCTCCTACAAAAGCTGCGCATCACGGCGTTTCCTTTTGCAGCGCTGCAATCGCCGGCTTCAATTCCGAGGTGACCACGTCCTCGGTCATCGGCCCGATGTGCTTGTAGCGGATCACACCTTTGCCATCGATCAGAAAACTTTCCGGCGCACCGTACACGCCGAAGTCGATCGCGGTCTGGCCCGGTTGGTCGGCGATCAGCACGCCATACGGATTGCCGTGTTCGGCCAGCCAGTGCTTGGCGTCCTCCGGCGCGTCCTTGTAGTCGTAGCCCACCAGCAGCACGCCGAGGGTCGGGGCTTCGGCCTGCAACACCGGATGCTCCACGCCGCATTCCACGCACCAGCTGGCGAAGACATTCAGCAGATACGGCTTGCCCAGCAGATCCGACTTGCTGACGGTTACCGTAGGCTCGTACAGCTTGGGCAGTACAAAGGCCGGTGCCGGTTTGTTGAGCAACGGTGACGGAATGGCCTGCGGATCGTGTTGGGTGTTCCACCAGATGCCAAAGCCGAACAGCTCCACCAACAACACGAAAGCGAAGAACGGAAGCAGCCGGCTCATGCGCGCGTTTCCTGCACCAGCAGGCCTTCAACGGCTTCGCTTTCGACGATGCGCTTGATGCGGAAACGCTTGTCCGCGGCGCAGATGAAACCGCCCAGCATCATCAGCAGGCCGCCGCCCCAGATCCAGCGGACAAAGGGCTTGTAGTAAAGCCGCAGCGACCAGGCACCTTCGATGTTCGCGGTGTCCATCGGCTCACCCAGCGCCACATACAGGTCGCGAAAGAGTCCGGCATCCACGGCCGATTCCGTCTGTACCTGGCCGCGCAGGTAAGTGCGCTTCTGCGGATGCATCACAGCGACCAGGTTGCTCCCACGGGTGACGGTGACCACGCCCTGGTCAGCGCGCCAGTTGGGTCCGGTGGTCTGGTGTACGCCATCGAAGCGGAATTCATAGCCCGCGATGTGTTGGGTCTGGCCCGGTGCCATGCGTACGTCGCTGGTCACGCTGAGCGATTCGGTGATCAACACGCCGGCCACAAACACGCCCACGCCAAGATGTGCCAGCAACATGCCGGCCATCTCGGCTGGATAACGTCGCCCGGCTGGCATTTCACGCCAGCGCTTGAGCGCATACAGCCCGACGCCAACACCCAGCCATACCAGCGACGCCACGCCGGCGATCGCCTTGGGCTGACCGTCCACGAAGAATGCCGCCACGATTGCACAGGCAGCTGCGGCGATGCCGGCGCGCATCAGTACCTGCTTGAGTACCGTCGTGTCGCCCTTGCCCCAGCGCAGAAACGGCCCGAACGGCAGAAGCAGCACCACCGGCAGCATCAGCAGCGGAAACAGGAAACCGAAATAGGGCGGCCCGACCGAGATCCGGCCCATGTTCAATGCATCGCCGACCAGCGGGAACAACGTGCCCAGCAGCACCATCGCCGCGGCCACTGCGAACATCAGGTTGCCGATCAGTAAGACAGTTTCGCGCGACAGCAGCTTGAACGCTTTGCCGCCGGCCACCTTGGGCGCACGTAGTGCATACAGCAGCAGCGAACCGCCGACCACGATCGTCAGGAACGCCAGGATGAACACGCCGCGGCGCGGATCGGAGGCAAACGCATGCACTGACGTGAGTACGCCCGAGCGCACCAGGAACGTACCGAGCAGGCTCAGCGAGAACGCGAAGATCGACAGCAGGATGGTCCATGCGCGCAGACTTCCGCGCTTTTCGGTGACAGCTTGCGCGTGGATGAGCGCCAGACCGACCAGCCACGGCATGAAGCTGGCGTTTTCTACGGGATCCCAGAACCACCAGCCGCCCCAGCCCAGTTCCGCATAAGCCCACCAGCTACCGGCGACAATGCCGCAGGTGAGGAACGCCCACGCGACATTCGTCCACGGCCGCGCCCAGCGCACCCACGCCTGTTCCAGTTCGCCGCCGAGCAACGCAGCGATCGAAAAGGCGAACGCCACCGAGAAGCCGACATAGCCCGTATACAACACGGGCGGATGGAACGTCATGCCCGGATCCTGCAGCACCGGATTCAGATCGCCGCCGTCGCCGGGCATCGGCAATAGCCGTCCAAACGGATCGGAGGTGAAGATGATGAAGGCCAGAAAGCCCACCGCGATCAAGCCCATCACCGCGAGTACGCGGGCGGCAAATACTTCGGGCAGTTTCTGGCTGAACGTGGCCAGCGCGACCGTCCACACGTTGAGGATGAAGATCCACAGCAGCAGCGAACCTTCGTGCGCGCCCCACACCGCCGCGATGCGGTAGTACCACGGCAGCGCCAGGTTTGAATTCTCGGCGACGTAGCGCACCGAGAAATCGAAGTGCACGAACGCCCACACCAGGATCCCGAACGCCAGTGCCACGAACACCGCCTGACCGGCTGCGGCAGGCCGCGCAACCGCCATCAGCGCGCGATTGCCGCGCCAGGCACCGATCAACGGCAGGATGCCCTGCGCCAGCGCCAGCAGCAGCGCCAGGATCAGCGCAAGTTGGCCGAGTTCGGGGGTCATGGCATGTCACCCTGCGCAGCGCCTGCTTCGACCTTCTTGTTGGCGTGCGCCTTGGCCATCGCGTCCTTCAACTCTTTCGGCATGTAGGTCTCGTCATGCTTGGCCAATACTTCGGTGGCGATGAAGCGTGCGTTGTCCATGTGCCCGGTCGCGATCACCGACTGGTCGTCGCGAAACAGGTCGGGCAGGATTCCGGTGTATTCCACTGGCATCGTGCCGCTGGCGTCGACCACGGTGAAGGTGACCTGGAGCGAGTCCTTGCTGCGCTGGATCGAACCGGCCTTGACCATGCCGCCGAGACGGAAGGTTTTGTAACTGCTCGCCTGACCCGACTGCACCTGGCTCGGGGTCAACAGGTAGTTCATGTTCTGCTGCAGCGCGTACACGCCAAGACCGACCGCCACGGCGGCAGCGGCCACGACCAGTGCGACGATGATGAGCCTGCGTTTACGGGTGGGATTCATGGGCATGTCGTGAGCCGTCCCGTTGTTAGAGAGACGGTGGGGTGGTGATGGGGGTACTGCTTGCGCGATCGGGGCGTACGCGACTCTGTCGAGCATCCTGACGCGCCAGGCGCGCACGCAGTTCGCGCAGCACGCGGCGGCGACGCAACCTGGGGGCTACGGTGTCGACGATCAGCACGATGAAGAACACCGCGTAGGCCGGCCATACATAGGCGGCATAACCGCCCATCGCAAAAAAGGTCTGCACGTTGCTCATTGGCCGGCCTCGCTTTCAGCGATTTGGCGCACCCAATCCTTGCCGCCTTCCAGCGCGAGCAGGTCGGTGCGCACGCGGCGGAACAGGCTGGCGACGTAATAGAACTTGGTCGCCAGCATCATGCAAAGCAGCGGCCACAGCATGTCCCCGGAAATCTTCGACTGGCCGAACAGATTGATCGTGCTGCCCTGATGCAGGGTATTCCACCAGTTCACCGAGAAATGCACGATCGGCACGTTGATGATGCCGATGATCGCCAGGAACGCGGCAGCGCGCGCACCCTGACGGCGATCCTCGAACGCGTGGTACAGGCCGATCACGCCGAGATAGAGGAACAGCAGCACCAGCTCGGAGGTGAGTCGCGCATCCCACGTCCACCAGGTGCCCCACATCGGCTTGCCCCACAGGGAGCCGGTGACCAGCGTGATGAAGGTGAACGCCGCGCCGATCGGCGCGGATTCCATCGCCACCACTTCAGCCAGCTTGATCCGCCACACCAGCGCGATGAACGCCGCCACGCCCATCACCCCATAAATGAACATGCTCATCCACGCGCTGGGCACGTGGATGAAGATGATCCGGTAAGCCTCGCCCTGCTGATAGTCGGCCGGCGCCAGCACCAGGCCGCCATACAGCGCGACCGCGCCAAGCAGCAGCGCCAGCGCCATCGCCCACGGGCGCAAGGTACCGGCGAAGCGGTAGAACGTCGGCGGCGAGCCGAGCTTGTGCAACCAGAGGGGGATCCAGTTAGACATGATGGGTGGTCAAGCGTCCAAGGCAATACGAAGGGCGGCCGCGCAGGCCAGTGGCGCCAGTACCACGGCAAGCACCAAGGCGGCACCGAGCCAGGCGATCGGCGCGAGCCACGGCAGTCCCTGTTGGGCGGCCGCCACGGCACCGGCTGCAAAGATCACCGCCGGCACACACAGCGGCAGCAACATCAAGGCGAGCAGCATACCAGAGCGCCGGGTGCCGGCCGTCAGCGCGACCAGTACCGCACCGAGCAGACTGAGCAGCGGGGTGGCCAGCAAGAGCGCCAGCAGCAGCACCGGAATGACCGCTCCAGGCAGGTGCAGCATGCCGGCCAGCAGCGGTGCGATCACGATCAGCGGCAGTGCGGTGGTGAGCCAGTGGGCGAGGATTTTCATGCCCAGCATCAGCGCCAGCGGTTGCGGCGCCAGTACCAATTGTTCCAGCGAACCGTCTTCGATATCGCTGGAGAACATCGCATCCAGCGCCAGCAACATCGCCAGCAACACGGTAACCAGCACTACGCCGCCGGCGATCCGCTGCAGCAGGGTGTCCTCCGGCCCCAGCGCAAACGGAAACAGCATCGTCACGATCAGCGCGTACAGCACCGGCATCGCGATGTCGCCGCGTCGACGCCACGCCAGCGTGAGATCGCGCCGCAGCATGGCGGCGCAGGCGGTGAGCAGGCCGGGACGGTTCATCGCTGTGCTCCCTCCGCTGCGAGCAGTGGAGGGTTAGGGAGGGGTGAGGCGTTTGAGCAAGGGCGAACCTCCGCGCAGCCTCTCCCTGCGCCCTTCTTCGGGGCGAGCAGGGGGAGAAACCAATGTGCCAGCAGCTGCGCATAAGTCATGAGTGCAGTTATCAGGCCCGATGGTTCATTGCTGTGCTCACTCCTCTGCGCGCTCCGAAGAGGGGACTCCCTTTGATCGCAGGGAGGGGTGGGGAGACGCAAGGCTCCGCGGAGGCAAGAGCGAACCCCCTCCCAGCCTCCCCCTGCGAGCAGGGGGAGGGGCAGAAGCGCCATCTGAGGGGCATTAGTCATGGGCGCGTTAGTCATGCATGCGAATCCGCTGGGGCTCGCCGCCATGGAAGCTCACCGCGCCATGACTGGTGACCATCGCCGCGCCACCACGCGCGGTGTGCATCTCGAGTAATTGATTGACCAGTGCGATGCCGATGCGGTCGAGGTTCGCAAAGGGCTCGTCGAGCAGCCATAGCGTCGCTGGCAGCAGCAGCAATCGCGCCAGCGCGGCACGCTTTTTCTGGCCGGCGGAAAGCCGGCGCACAGGTTCATCTTCGTAGCCGCCCAGGCCAATCTCGGTTAGCACCGCCGCTGCGCTCATGCCCTCGCGACTGCCGTTCAGGCCGGCCGCCATGTGCAGGTTTTCACGCGGGCTGAGATCGGCCTTGAGGCCGAGCTGATGGCCAAGAAACAGGATTTCGCCGGCGCAACGGTCGCGCTGCAGCGGTTCACCGCGCCAGCGCAGTTCGCCGTCGCTGACGTGCAGCAATCCGGCGAGGATGCGCATCAGGGTGGTCTTGCCGCTGCCGTTGTCGCCTTCGATCAAGGCCAGCTCGCCTGCGTGCAGGCGAAAATCCAGCGGCGCGAACACCGGTTCGTCCTGTCGCTGGAAGCTCAAGGCCCGCGCTTCAAGCAGGGGCACGGCGGTGTTTGCGGCGGTCATTGCCTTGATTGTCCGCAATGCCGACCGCGCTTGTCCATGCGGCGCGCTGCCGCTGGTTCAGGGACTCTGGACATGGCCTCAAGGACGCATCAAACGTAGGCGGGCAATTTCGATACCTTGGCCGTGCACATAGGCGTTTTGCTCATAGTGCAAGCCCAATGCGTCCAGCGTGGGGAGGTCCGGGCCGATCACGAACAGGCTGGGCTCACTCCAGCCGCTGGCGCCCACCCCGATCGCCGGATAGATCATCGCTTCCGGCGATGCGCGCAACGCGGCCAACAGTTCGCGCTGGGCGGTAAGGTTGTCCGCCGGCGAACGCGGCACCGAGCGAGGATTCCACGCCGTGATGAATCCCCACGAGCGGGTGCCGACGAGTGCCTGCAGCGATGTCGGCAGCGGCTGGTCGATACGGATGCTTGCCCATTCCACCTCGTCGAGACAGACGAGGTAGTCGGTGGCGCGAAACGCATCGACCAGCGCCTTATCCATGTCGCAGCGGTGGTAACGGTGGCAGGCTGGTGCGCAGCAGGCTCACCGCCGCGTCGAGATCGACGTCTGCTACGCGAGTCGTGCCGCGCAGCAATTGTTCGAGCAGCACGTCCTGTGCCTGTCCCCGTTCGAGCGCGTAGGCGTAAGGCAAATGGGAGAACGTGACCATCCGGTAGCGCGCCATGTAGTGCTCAGGCGCACGGGTGGCCAGCAACGCGCCCAGTTCGCGCTTGGCCAGGTAATGCGGGTCGGCGACTGAATCACGCATCTCGAGGTAGTTTTCCAGCGCCATCGTGGCGATCGCGTTCGCATTGGGCTGGCGCACGCGCTGGAACTCGGCGAACACCTCGGCGCTGTCGTTCGGCGCGGCGGCCAGCAAATTCGCCAGCACCACGGTGTCCTCGAAACCACAGTTCATGCCCTGGCCGTGGAACGGCACGATCGCGTGGGCGGCGTCGCCAATCAGCAAGGCGCGGCCATCCAGATGCCAGCGATCCAGATACAGCGTGGACAGGGTGCCGACCGGGTGGCTGTCGTAGTCTTCCTTGAAGCGTGGGAGCAAGGACAGTAGCCCCGGGAACTGCTCGCTGAAGAAGGCCGCCGCGGCAGTCGCATTCGGCAGGTTGGCGAAACTCGGTGCTGTGCTGTGAGCGGGCGACTGGCTTGCCAAAAACAAGGTGACCGTGAAACTGCCCTCGGTATTTGGCAGCGCGATGCACATAAAGCTGCCGCGCGGCCAGATGTGCAGCGCGTTTGGCTCCAGCGCGAACTGGTCGCGGCCGCCGCTGAGTTGCAGTACGGCGGCGGGCAATTCGCTGCTCGGCGGAATCTCCAGTTCCTTATAACCGTGGCCGAGCGATTCGATCCGTTCGCCCAGGGGGCTATAGGCATTCATGGCCGCGCGCACGGCAGAACCGGCGCCATCGGCGCCAATCAGCATGCCGACCTGCTGGCTACGTTCCACACCCGCCTCATCGACCATCCGGATGCGTTGCTGGTCGAAGTCAGCGCTGACCAGCGACTGGCCGAAATGAAACTGCACGCCCGCCGCTTCGGCCGCATCCAGCAGCAGCATGTTCAATGCGCCGCGCGAGACCGACCAGATGACTTCACTATCGTCCACGCCGTAGCGTTGCAGGCCGCTGTTGCCATCGCGGTCGTGCACCATCCGGCCGCGCATCATGACGGCGCGCTGCAGTACGCCGTCAGCCAACCCGGCGCTGCGCAGTGCCTGCAAGCCGCGTTCAGCCAAAGCCAGGTTGATCGAGCGACCACCCTGGAAACCGGCCAGCCGCGGATCGGCGCGTTTTTCGTAGACCTCGACGGCAAAGCCGCACTGCGCCAGCTGTTGGGCGAGCAGGGCGCCGACCAGGCCGCCGCCGATGAGGGTGATGGGTTGCTTCGCCATGCTGCGATCCGAGAGGGGAATCCGCCCACTGTTCCGCAAGCGGCGGATTACTGCAATCCCGGCAGTAGAGCGTGCTCATGATCTCCCCGGGGAGATCATGAGCACGCTCTCAGAAACTCATGAAGTAGCCGCCGTTGACGGGCAGGTTGGCGCCGGTGATATAGCCGGCGTCGTCCGCGCCGAGAAAGCTCACGGCGCGGGCGATATCCGCCGGTGTGCCCAGACGACCGACGGGAATGTCGGAGATGATCTGCTCGCGAATCTCGGCGGACACGGCGGCAACCATCGGGGTGTCGCAGTACCCCGGTGAAACGGTGTTGACAGTAACGCCCTTGCTCGCCGTCTCGCGCGCCAGCGCCATGCTGAAACCGTGCACACCGGCCTTGGCGGCGCAGTAGTTTGTCTGACCGAACTGACCCGTCTGGCCATTCACCGAGCTGATGTTGACGATGCGGCCGTAGCCACGTGCCGTCATGCCCTCGACCACGTTGCGGCACATGTTGAACACGCCATCCAGGTTCACCCGCATCAGCTCGTGCCATTGCTGCGGAGACATCTTGCGCAGGCTGGCGTCGCGGGTAATGCCGGCGGCGTTGATCAGAATATCCAGGCTGCCGTGTTGCTGTTCGATGCGTGCGGTCAGCTGCTGGCAGCTTTCGAAATCGCTGACATCCGCTGCCTCGAAGGTGATTGCGCCATCGAAGGCGGCGAGTTCCTGCCGAAAGGCGCTGATGCGCTCGTCGCGCGCGGCCAGATCCACGGCGATCACCTGACGGCCGGTGTGCGCCAGTTGGCGACAGATTTCAGTGCCGAGGCCACCGATGCCACCGGTGACCACCGCCACGCGCTTGCGGTTATGGACGACAGTTTCGCTCATCGGCGTTCCAACTGGCTTGTTCATGCGGCAGGGCAGCACATGCTGTGCTGCAACGACCGAATCGGGATATGACTGGGGAAGCGGCAAAGCGCGTCGCCCGCGGGGCTGGAATCAGCCGGGCTTTTTGCCGCCGCGCCCGGTCGTACCCGGTTGCGGAATCACTTGGGCGGCGGTGTCGATGAGCCCGCGCTGCACGGCCTTCCACGCATCCATGTTGCGCGCGGTCAGGTCATTCAGCGTGGTCCATGGGGTCTGCCCCATCAGACTGTTGAGCTGGCTGCGAAACTGCGTCTGCTGATCCAGGAACACCTGCAGACTGCGCTCCAAGTAAGGCCCCATGAAGCCCTGCAGAGAATCCCCGTAGAACCGGATGATCTGGCTGAGCAGCTGCGGCGACAGCATCGGCTGTCCCTTGTCTTCGTGCTCGGAGATGATCTGCAGCAAGACCGAACGGGTCAGGTCATCGCCGCTCTTGGCGTCACGGACTTCGAAATCTTCGTTGTCCAGCACCAGCTGACGGACTTCCTCCAGCGTGATGTAGCTGGAGATCTCCGTGTCATATAGACGACGGTTCGGGTACTTCTTGATGGTGCGCTTGGTTTGTGCCATGCGGAACAAACTAGCAGAAGATATTGCGCCGCACCAGTCATCGTGCGGCGTTCATCCTGCACCAGCCAGGCGCAGCAATTTCGGTCAGTGGCCCACCGCGCCGCCGGCGCTGCCGAATGGCGGGCGGGCCAGCCACAGCAGCGGAATCATCAAGATGAAGATGATCGAGCACGTCCAGAACACATCGTTTACCGCAAGCGTGGCCGCTTCCCGACTAAGCAGCTGATCGACCACGGTCAGCCCGCGCTGGCCACTCAGGCCAGCAACCTGCAATTGCTGCAGAAACCCGGTCGCCGCAGGTGCCGCAGGGGTGATGTTTTCAGTCAGCGATGCGTGGTGGAACTCGGTACGGTGCTGCCATAGGGTCACGGTCAAGGCGGTGGAGACGCTGGAGCCGAGCGTACGGAAAAAATTGGCCAGGCCCGAGGCGTTGGCAATCTGTTCCGTGGGAAGTCCGGAAAGGTAGATCTGGTTCAGCGGAATGAAAAACAGCGGGATACCCAGGCCCATTACCAGCCGCGGCCATATCATGCTGACGTAGGACGCACTGCTGTCGAAGGTGGACAGCCAGTACGAGCAGCCGGCGAGTATCACGAAAGCTGTGGTGATCATTGCGCGCAGGTCGAACTTGCCCAGCATGCTGCCCACGATCGGGGAAAACAGGAACGCCAGCACGCCGACCCAGGCGGCGGTGAGGCCGGACCAGGTGGCGGTGAAGCCCAACGTGGTCTGCAGCCACAGCGGCGAAACCACATTGACCGCGAAAAACGCCAGCATGCCGAACGACATTGCCGAAACGCCGATCGTGAAGTTGCGTTGCTTGAACAGCGAGAGGTCGATCACCGGATGTTTAGCGTTGAGCTCCCACGCGATCAGGAAACTCAGGCTCACCACGGCGATCAGACCCAGCGTTAGAATCAGCGGCGAGGCAAACCAGTCGTGGTCGTTGCCGTTGTCCAGCATGAACTGCATACAGCCGATGCCTGCCACCAGCAGCACCAGACCGACGGCGTCGATCGGTGCGCGCACGATTTTCGACTCGCGCTTGTGCAGCAGGAACCAGGTCGTCACAGCGGCCATGATGCCGACCGGCAAGTTGATATAGAAGATCCAAGGCCAGGTGAAATTGTCGGTAATCCAGCCGCCAAGGATCGGCCCCAACACCGGCGCAATGACCACGGTCATTGCCCACAGCGCCAATGCGATGCCTTGTTTGCTCTTCGGATAATTGGCGAGCAGCAGCGATAGCGCCAGCGCCACCATCGGGCCGGAACCTGCACCTTGCAGCAGACGGCCCACCACCAGCATCGGCATGCTGGTGGCCAGTCCGCACAACATCGAAAACACCACGAACAGGAACACTGAAAAAACGAACGTGCGCACTTCGCCGAAGCGCTTGGCGATCCAGCCGGTGAGAGGCTGCATGATGGCGCTGGCCATCGAGTAGGAACTGATCGCCCAGGTGCCCTCGCTCGGGCTCACCGCCAGGCTGCCGGCAATATGCGGCACGGCCACGTTGACGATGGTCATGTCCAGCACTTCCATGAAGGTGCTGAACGCGACGGCGATCGTCATCAGGGCCAGCATGCCGCCCTGTAGCGGTTTCAGGGGAGCGGCATCGGCGGGCGCGGCGTCGGAGGAGATGGCGGCCATGGTCTGACTCAGCCTTTAGTTTGGTCGAGTGCTGCGGGTGTTGCCGGAAGAACTCAGGTTCGCGCGGATCACCTGGTCGGCTTCGGCATCCGCCTTGCTGGCCATCTGGTCATACACCGTCGTCTCGGCCACCGGCGGATGCTCAGTCTGCGGCGCCAGCACGGCACCCCGGTCGTCGGTGATGTCGACCGTGACATCGCTCGACAAACCGACGCGCAGCGGATGCTTATCCAGTTCCTGGTTATCCAGCGCAACGCGCACCGGGACGCGCTGCACCACCTTGATCCAGTTGCCGGTGGCGTTCTGCGCGGGCAGCAGGGAGAACACGCTGCCGGTGCCGGCGCCCAGGCCGATCACCTTGCCCTGGTATTTGACGCTGCCGCCGTAGATGTCGGCCTCGACCTTGACCGGCTGACCGATTCGGATGTGACGCAGTTGGCTTTCCTTGAAGTTGGCGTCGATCCACAGATCATGCAGCGGCAGCACAGTCATCAACTGCTGGCCGGCTTGCACGCTGTTGCCCAACTGCACGCTGCGCTGTGCCACGTAGCCGGAGACCGGTGCGTAGATCGCATTGCGCTGAGCGGCGACCCAGGCCGCGCGGAAATTCGCCCGTGCCTGCAGCACGGCCGGGTTGTTTGCGATGTCGGTGCCTTCGATCGACGCATGTTCGGCCGATGCCTGGGCTTGGGCCGAGGTCAGCGCAGCGCGCGCCTGATCGACGGTGTCGCGCAGATGCTGGATGTTTTCCGGTGCCTCGGCCTGTTCGGCGATCAACGGTAGGCGGCGCTTGAGATCGGCCTCGGCCTTCGTCAGGTCGACCTGGCGGGCGGCGACCATCGCGTCGCTGCTGCTGGCCGAATCGGTTTGCTGGCGTACCTGCCGCACGGCCTGTGCCAGTGCGCTGCGCGTCTGGCTCAGGCGTACATCGGCATCAGTGCTGTCCAGCTTGACCAGGATCTGGCCAGCTTCGACGTGTTGCGTGTCGTCGGCAAGGATTGCCACCACGGTGCCCGGCACCTGCGCGGAGATCGCCACCTGGTTGCCATTTACATAGGCGTTGTCGGTGGTTTCGCGCCGGGAGAACACCAGCGTCCACAGCAGGATCCAGATCACGCCGATGAGCACGAACACGACCAACATGATCAACAGGGTCTTGCGGCGTTTGGCCGGATTTTTCGCCGCCAGACCGCTGTCGTTGTCGTCAGCAGGTTTGCTCTGGGGCTTGTCGGACTCAGTGGCGCTCATGGGCGTCGTCTCCGGACGAATTCATAGGGGAAGAGGGTGTCGGGCTGGCGCTGCTGACGTCGCCCGGGGTCGGCACGCCGGTGCTGTGGTAGCCACCGCCGAGCGCCTTGATCAAGGCCAGGTCGGTGGAAACGGCTTGCGCCTGCAGGCTGGCTGCATCGTCGCGTTGCTGCAGCAGCTGCGCGGCTGCCGCGAGGCCTTCGCGGGCGTCACGCACGCCTTGACGGGCGCGTGCCTGTGCGGTGGCGACCAGTCGTTCGTTGGCGATGATCTGCGCGGATTGCTCCTGGCGTCGCGCGGCGATCTGTTGCGCGGTGAGTGCCTGGGTCGCCACGTCGTGTGCGGCGCTGACCACAGTGCCGTTGTATTGCGCCACGGCAGCGCCGAGCTGGGCTTTGCTGACGCCGTAGTTGGCCTTCAGCTGACCACCCTCGAAGATCGGAAGATGCAGGGCGGGGGTCAACGCAAAGGTGCTGCTCCCAGCTTCCATCAGCTTGCCGATGTCGAGGCTGGACAGGCCAGCCATGGCACTGATGCCGATGTCCGGAAAGAACTGTGCGCGTGCGACGTCGATCTGTTTCAGCGCCGCCTCGACCTGCCAGCGACTCGCGGCGATGTCGGGACGACGCGCGATCAGGTCGAGTCGCGCGTTGTCGGGGATGCGGCTGTCCACCTCGGGCAGCGGCCGTGGCTGCAGAGCGGGAAGATCAGCCGGCGCAATGCCGAGCAGGGCAGCCAGTGCGACCTTGCGGATTTCAGCCGAGCCCTGCAGGGTGACCTGCATCTCGCGCGCCGCCGCAAGCTGTGCCCTGGCCTGCTGTGCGGTGTCGGCCAGGTCAACACCCTGCTTCACGCGCAGCTCGGCGATATGCGCAAACTTTTCCTGCGTATCGACCAGTTCACCGGACAGGGCCAGTCGAGCCTGATCTCCCTGCCAACCGAAATAAGTATCGGCGACGGCGTTCTGGATGGTCAGCGCGGCGGCACTGCGCTGCGCTTCGGCGGCATGCGCCTGATCCAGTGCTGCATCGATACTCGAGCGCTTCTTGCCCCACCAGTCAAACGTGTATTGCGCCTGCAGGCCGAGATCGGTCTGGTTGTACCAGGGGTCGATCGCGAAGGTTTTCGGCAGGAAGCTGATGATGCCGTTTTCGCTGAGGCGCTGGCGCTCCCACTGGGCGTTGCCGTTGACGTTGAGGCCGGCCTGGGCCGCGGCGAGTCGCACCGATTGTTCCGCGTTGACTACGCGGCTGTGCGCCTGCTCAAGATCCGGCGAATGCTGCATGGCGATAGCGATCAGCTGATCCAGCTGAGGATCGCCGTAGGCGCGCCACCATTCGCTGTCCGGCCAGCCCGCGCGGGTAGGCGCCTGCAGGCCCGCGAGCGGTACGTCGTCGCGCAAAGTCGGGTGATTCAGCTTGGTCGGGATCGAGCAGCTGGCCAGCAGCAGGATCAACGCCGCTGCCGTGGCTGTGCGCTGAAATGAATGGTTCATCAGGATTTGCTTCATCTTGTTGTTGTTGGCCTTCATTCGCTTGGTCTTCCATGGCCGGCCATCACGATTCGGCATCCGGATCCATCTGATCGAGATTGATGGCGAGCTTGCGCAGCAAGCGGCTAAGGTTGTGTTTGTCCGTTTCGGTGAAGTTGGCAAACATCGCGCCGAGGCGGGGAAACATCGGCGGCAACATCTTTTGCACGAAGCGCTTTCCCGCCGGCGTGATGCGTATCAGCACGCGGCGGCGATCTTCCGCGCTGGCGCCGCGGGTGATCAGCCCGCGCTTTACCAGTGCGTTGGTGATACGCGTCATATTGGTGGCGCCCTGCGTGGCGAACTCACACAGTTCGCCTGGCGTGGAACTGCCCTCTGGACGGCTGTACAGGATCATCAGGGTGAGGAAGTCGCTGTGGTTGAGCTTGTGCGGCTTGAGCTTGAGCTCGAGTTCGCCTTCCAGAGTGCTGCCAGCCATCAGCATCAACCGACACAGCCGCGCTTCGACGAGAGGCATCTGCGGGATGATCTGGCTCACCCGTTCGATACCCTCGTCCATCATCGCTATGCAATTTGTCAGCTTCATCATTTCATCAATTTATATTTCACTGATGAAATAAACGATACCAAGGCGCGGCATCGTGACGCAAGTGACAATTGTCAGGCGGGGTGAAGCGCTCTAGCTGGCGCGTCGATCGAGGTCGAACAGACGGCGCACGTTCGCGGTGGTGGCAGCAGCAACCGAAGCTTCCGACTCGCCGCGAAGTTCCGCGATGGATCGCAGTACTTCGACAATGCGGGCGGGCTCGTTGCGCTGTCCGCGGTGGGAGGCATCGGGCTGGTCCGGCGCATCGCTTTCCAACAACAGGTATTCAATCGGCATCTGCGTGACGATGCGGTGCAGGCGTTGCGCGCGTTCGTAAGTCACCGGGCCGCCGAGGCCGATATGAAAGCCCATGCGCCATAGCTGCCGCGCCTGCTGCTCGCTGCCGGAGAAGCTGTGCACCACGCCGCGCAGGCCGGGTATCCGACGCAGTGTGAGGATCACTTCTTCCAGTGCGCCGCGGGCATGCACGATCACCGGCAATTCCCGTTCCCGCGCAAGCTCCAGCTGGCTGGTGAAATAGTGTCGCTGCAGATCGTGGTCGAGTCCGGCCACGTGAAAATCCAGCCCAATCTCGCCAACGGCGACGACGCTGGCGTCATCTAGCCAGGACGATAATGCGTCGACATGTTCGGGCGCATGCTGCTCCAGGTACATCGGGTGCAGGCCGTAGGCAGCAAAGAGCTGGCGATGGCTGGCGCAGAGGGTCTTGATCCGCGGCCAGCTATCGGCGTCGACCGCTGGGATGATCATGGTTTCGACGCCGGCGTGGCCTGCGCGTTCGATCACCGCGTCGCGATCATCCGCAAAGGCAGTGTCGTCGAGGTGAACATGACTGTCGGCAAGCGTGAACATGATCCGTTTGTTCCCATGGCGGCGCTGGGACCACTGCGGCCTCGACGTGAAGTTAGTGTAACGAACGCGAGCTAGGTTCGATTCAGCTGGATAGCCGTTCAATGGTGGTCGTAGATCCTTGCGCGGAGGCGCGGTGGATCCGGGAGCTCGATCAAGCCGACGATTCCGGCATGGCCGAAACAAACAGCAGAAGGGGAGATTGTAAAGAACAGTTTGATGGTCAAGGTGCTTAATGTGGGCCTCGCGGCGGCCCTGGCGACAAGCCTGTCGGCATGCAACCGCAGTGCGGGATCTGTTGCTGCCAGTGATCCAGGCGCACCTGCGGGCGCGGCTACCGCGCCCGAAGCGCCCAATGCTGCGGTGGCCGCAGATGCCAATGCTGGCGCGAATGGCGGCGTCAGATATGCCCAGGTCGTCAGTGTCGAGCCAGTGCGGGAGAGCACTCCCGGGCAGGTCTGTCACGATGTAACGGTCACTCATACCGAGCCACCGAAGGATCAGCACCATATTGCTGGCACCGCCATTGGCGCGGTCGCCGGTGGCCTGCTCGGTCACATGGTGGGTGGTGGCAAGGGCAACACGGTGGCCACAGTGGCCGGTGCGGTCGGTGGTGGTTACGCGGGCAATCGCATTGAAGCCAGCCACCAGCAGGGTCAGGTAGTCAGTTCGGTGCAGCGTCGCTGCGATACGGTCAGCAACGCCAATGGCAATATCGTGGCTTACGACGTGCACTATGTGTACAACGGCGTCACCCGAACGGTACGGATGGATCATGATCCGGGCGATCGGGTGCAGTTGCAGTAATGCGCGGCGCCTTACTTCGACGCTGGTTAAGCTGGACCACTGACTCGGGGGTGATCATGAATGCACCAACAAGCAGGACGGCGTTGGCCGTCGCGTTAACCGCAGGTATCGCCCTGGCCGGCTGCGCCAATGGGCCAAACCGTCCTGTTGACGAAGGGTATGGCCAGCGGGACAGTCATTGCCAGAGTTGCGGCGTGGTGCAGTACGTCCGGCAGGTCGATCCCGGTAGCGGTTCGTCGGGTGTCGTAATCGGTCCCGCCGAGGCTGCTGGTGTGCCGGGTGGGCAGGTTGAAGGTCAGCAGGATGGCGGTAGCACTGCGTGGCATGTCGTTGTGCGTCTGGATAACGGTCAGTACGTCAGTGTGATCCAGCGTAAGGGTCCTGGCATCCGTAACGGCGATTACGTCGAGCTACGCGATGGACGGGTGTATGCGCGCTGACGTTGCTTTCATATAGACGTCCATATGTTTGGACGTCCAAATAAAAAGGCCGTCAATCGACGGCCTTTTTATTTGGAATGGCGAATGAGTGGCCGTGAGCGGCGTATCAATTCACCGCATAGAATGCATGTTCGCCAATGGTGACGCTGCGGTGGTTGCGTGACCACACTGGCGCGACATCGACTGTCGCGAAATGATCGGCGCGCGGCACCAGCATGTGGCGCTGCGCAACGGGCAACTGCCAGTTGAGAATCGATTTGCTCGCAACCAGCCACGCCTTGTGGAAGGAGTCGAGATTGTCGACGTCGAATGAGCCTGGTGTGGTGGTGGTTGCGAACTGATGCGGTGCGGTTACGACGGCGCATACAGTCTTGCCATAACGACCTTGATCGCGACGACGCAGTGCTACTTCTGCGACGGCGAGCTGGCCGATGGTCGGTTCGCTACGGGCTTCCAGGTACACGGTCGTGGCTAGACAGGCCTGATCCGCGACGGGCTGGGGCATCAATGACGTCAGCCACAACAGCATGGAAAGTTTCATGGTTCTGCCTCCAACGTGCTGTACGCGCAATGCAGATTGTTTGCTTTGCGCGCCATTGCGGTGGACGGGCGGGCAGGCCGTTCCACCTGGATCAATCGCCACAACCGAAACTTGTGGTTGGGGCGCTTTGCCACGGGATTGTGGCGGTTCGAACGGCTTGTCAGTGCCGATCAGGATTGTGTGCTGCTGGCGTTGCGCGACCGCTTCGGTCGTGTTGCCTGCAACTGCTCCGCATTCGTGATGCGATGCGGATATTCCATCCGGCTGTTTGCCGGGTCGCGCCGATCCGGACTCTTCCGGTTCGTCGCGTACATCGGCGCCCCGTGTTCCGGACGCCGCGATATTCGATCGACGGAGACTAGTGGCGCATTTCTCTAATGGCAAGTGCCGAGGGGTTTGGATTCACCTTACGCTCACAATTAGTTTACAGAAGCTATACGCAAATTTGTGATCGATGCGAATGTTTTTACGCCGGCCATGATGCGTCGATATGAATCACGAGTTTGTCGTCTAAAGCATTTAGACGTCCATTTGTTTTTGTTGAAACAACGTCGTCATGCAGCACGGCCAACGCTTTGATGTCTTCATTCGTCGTGATCACATCGAGCAACACGCCGACTTCGCGTCCGTCGCGAAGTAGCGCTTCGCCAGCGATCGCAGGCTGCGACAATTCGACGCTATGCATGTGCTGCTTGTGGCCGCCGCGATAATGCAGACGCGCGACAATTTCCTGGCCTGGATAGCATCCCTTGTCGATAACGACCGCTTGCAGGCGCTGCAGCGACAACGCTGGTGGCAACAGTTCGCCGAGTGATTGCTCGGGCAGCCATGGCCATCCTTCAAGCATCTGCGGCAAGTGCCAGCGATCGTCAGTTTCTCCTGCGGTCTCGATCTGCATGCTGTGCGTGCCGCAACCGAGCGCGAGTGTTTCGCCTTCGACGCGAACTATATGCATGGGTAGTGCAGGGCCGGTAACGAGTGCGCGAGGTGGCACAACTGTCAACGTCAGTTTCGAGCGAAACACAAAACGTCGGAGTGCTTCTGCCATCGCCTCGGCGTTACCGCCGCGTAACAGTAGTAGCAGTCGATCGTCGCTGAGCCTGGCCAGGTGAAACAGCGCACGCACCCGGCCTTGCGGATTGAGCCATGCGCTGAATTGCCATTCGCCGATCGCGAGTGAGTTGACTTTGCTGCTGAACTGGGCGTGGGCAAACGCTATGGCGTCGGGGCCTTCGATCAGCAGGGTTTGTGCGGAGTAGGGTGTCGGCATAGGGCAACCAGAGTTGGGGCGATGGGTGCCAAGTGCAAGTGTCCCGCTCCGTGGCGCTCTTGACGCGGACGTCGTCAAGGTTGTGCTGCTTTGCCGCAAGTATTAACCTTTGGCGGTTACCAAAACCATGTCCGACATCTCCTCATCAACCGAATCCAAACCTCCATCCGTTCCGACGGAGGTAACCGCCGTGCCTGCAAAGCCGGTGCTGGACAAGGTGCCGGTGGAGCGACCGGCTCCTGATCCCACCCGTTACGGCGATTGGGAAAAGAACGGACGCTGCATCGACTTCTGAACGACCGCAGCGGTGGCGACCAGTCGCCGATCGCGCGCAAGGACAGGGTCAGGAACAGCGCGGACATTAGCGATTCCACTCAGGATAGCCGCCATGGCAGATACGCGACGACCGCTCTCTCCGCATATGCAGGTGTATAGATGGCAAGTGCAGATGGTGACCTCCATCCTGCATCGAGCTACCGGCATCGCCCTGGCCGTCGGCAGCCTGCTGGTGATTTGCGGCCTGCTGGATCTGGCCGCAGGTGAAGACAGCTTCAATCATTTCAAAAGCATGATCGGCAGCCCGCTCGGCATGGTGTTGCTGATCGGTTGGACCTGGGCGCTGTTCTACCATCTGTGCAATGGCATCCGGCACTTGATCCAGGACGCCGGCGCGGGTTACGCCATTACTCAGTTCGTGCGTTCCAGCTGGTTGTCCGTGATTGCCAGCGTCGTGCTGACGCTGCTGGTCTGGGCCTATGTGCTGACGGCCGGAGGTGCGGCATGAGCGCGAAGGAGCTCCCCCTGAAAGACCGGCGCGATCCGCTCAAGGTTGCCCGTGGTCTGGGCTCGTCCCAGTCCGGTGTGGGCCACTGGTGGGCACAGCGGATGACTGCCGCCGCGCTGGTTCTGCTGGGCGTCTGGTTTGTGGTCACCGTGCTGTGCCTGCTGCACGCCGACTACGCCACGGCGCGCGCTGCCGTGGCCAAGCCATGGAACGCGCTTTTGCTGATCGCCTTCGTGCTGAGTATGTTCTGGCATGCCGTGCTCGGTTTGCAGGTGGTGGTTGAAGATTACGTGCACACCCGCTGGAAGGAAGTGCTCCTGCTGGTGGCGATCAAGTTCCTTGCGGTGCTGGGCGCGCTGGCGAGCGTGCTGGCCGTGCTGCGCATTGCGCTGACTCCATAAGACGCGAGGATAAGGTTTCATGGAAAGCTACAAGATCCAGCAACACAAATATGACGTGATCGTGGTTGGCGCCGGCGGTGCTGGTTTGCGCGCGACATTCGGCCTGGCCGAGAAGGGCCTCAAGGCAGCCTGCATCACCAAGGTGTTCCCGACCCGTTCGCATACCGTCGCGGCGCAGGGCGGCATTTCTGCAGCGCTCGGCAACATGGGCGAGGATGACTGGCGCTTTCATTTCTACGACACCGTCAAGGGCTCTGACTGGCTGGGCGACCAGGACGCGATCGAGTACATGTGCCGCGAGGCGATTCCCTCGATCATCGAGTTGGAACATTACGGTGTTCCGTTCTCGCGCACCGATGAAGGCAAGATCTACCAGCGCCCGTTCGGCGGCATGACCACGCATTACGGCAAGGGCACCGCGCAGCGCACCTGCGCCGCGGCGGACCGCACCGGTCACGCGATCCTGCACACGCTGTATCAGCAGGCACTGGCGCATGACGCCACATTCTTCATTGAATACTTCGCGATCGATTTGATCTTCGATGCCGAAGGCGTTTGCCGCGGCGTGCTCGCGCTCGACATGAATGAGGGCACCCTGCATTTCTTCCGCGGTCACGCAGTGGTGATGGCGACCGGCGGTTACGGCCGCGCGTACTTCAGCGCCACCTCGGCGCATACCTGCACCGGTGACGGCGGCGGCATGGTGCTGCGCGCGGGTCTCGCGCTGCAGGACATGGAGTTCGTGCAGTTCCATCCGACCGGCATCTACGGGGCAGGCTGCCTGATCACCGAAGGCGTGCGCGGTGAGGGTGGTTACCTGACCAACTCGAACGGCGAGCGCTTCATGGAGCGCTACGCGCCGAACGCGAAGGACCTCGCTTCACGCGACGTGGTCAGCCGCGCGATGACGATGGAAATTCGTGAGGGGCGTGGTGTCGGCGAGCACAAGGACCACATCTACATCAACCTGATGCACCTGGGCGCCGATGTGATTCACGAGCGCCTGCCGGGCATCGCCGAGTCGGCGCGCATCTTTGCCGGCGTGGATGTGACGAAAGAACCCATTCCGGTTATCCCGACCGTTCACTACAACATGGGCGGCATTCCGACCAACTACCACGGCGAAGTGGTGCAGAAGCGCGGCGACGACGTCGATGCGATCGTGCCGGGCCTGTTCGCGATCGGCGAAGCGGCTTGTGTGTCGGTGCATGGCGCGAATCGTCTCGGCTCCAACTCGCTGCTCGATCTGGTGGTGTTCGGTCGCGCGGTGGCGCATCGCTGCGCCGAACTGATCAAGCCGGAGACGGCGCATCAGGATCTGCCAGCCAATGTCCTGGACAAGGCACTGGCCCGCTTCGACGGCCTGCGCAACGCGAACGGCAGCAAGCCGACCGCGCAGCTCCGGCTGGAGATGCAGCGGATCATGCAGAGCGATGCGGCGGTGTTCCGCACCGGCACTACGTTGAAGGAAGGTTCCGAGAAGATCTCCGCCGTGCGCGAATCGTTCAAGGACGTCCACGTCAGCGACCGCTCGATGGTATGGAACTCGGACCTGATCGAAACGCTCGAATTGGCCAACCTGCTGGATCAGGCGGTGGCCACGATGCACTCGGCCGAACAGCGTCCGGAAAGCCGCGGCGGCCATGCTCGCGAGGACTTCCCCGATCGCGATGACGTCCACTGGCAGAAGCACACACTGGTGAAGGTGGACGAGGCCGGCAAGACCAGCTTCGACTTCCGTCCGGTGCACATGTACACCCTGACCGATGAGGTCAAGGTGGTGCCGCCGGCGAAGCGCGTGTACTGATTCCGGCGGCGGCTGCGGTCGCCATCGGCGTCAAATCTATTGTTGTGCGGTCGGGGTGCAAGCCCCTCCTATAGAAGATTGAAGGGTTCAGGACATGGCAGAGTTTTCGCTACCGAAAAATTCAAAGATCCAGCCTGGCAAGCATTTCCCCGCCAAGGATGCCAAGAAGCCGCGCACCTTCCGCGTCTATCGCTGGTCGCCGGATGACGGCCAGAACCCCCGCATCGATACCTACGAGGTCGATCTGGCGGCGTGCGGTCCGATGGTTCTGGACGCGCTGCTGAAGATCAAGAACGAGATCGACCCCACGCTGACGCTGCGTCGATCCTGCCGCGAGGGCATCTGCGGTTCCTGCGCGATGAATATCGACGGCACCAACACGCTGGCCTGCACCCGTGCGATCGAGGAGTGCGCTTCCGGTGACGTCAAGATCTATCCGCTGCCTCACATGCAGGTGGTGAAGGATCTTGTGCCCGATCTGACCCATTTCTATGCCCAGTTCGCTTCGATCAAGCCGTGGTTGCGCACGCAGAGTCCGGCGCCGGATCGCGAGCGCCTGCAGTCACCGGAAGAGCGCAAGAAGCTCGACGGGCTGTACGAATGCATCCTGTGCGCTTGCTGCTCGACCAGCTGCCCCAGCTATTGGTGGAACGGTGAAAAATATCTTGGCCCGGCGATCCTGTTGCAGGCCTATCGCTGGATCGTCGACAGTCGCGACGAGGCGACGGGCGAGCGGCTCGACGATCTGGAAGATCCGTTCAAGCTGTATCGCTGCCACACCATCATGAACTGCACGCGCACCTGCCCGAAGGGCCTGAATCCGGCCAAGGCGATTGCCGAGATCAAGAAGCTGATGGTGGAGCGCCGCGGCTAACCCTCTCCCTTCTCCCCTGCGGGGAGAAGGTGCCCGAAGGGCGGTTGAGGGGCGGGTGCTCGCGGGGATATTGACCGAAGGATGCTTCCCCTCGGTGCGGCGTCCCGCAAGACTGCCCCCTCACCTCAATCCTCTCCCCGAAGGGGAGAGGAGGCAATTCAGTCGCTGCTTCGTCTCCTCTCCCCCTTGGGGAGAGGGCAGGGTGTGGGGCAGGTGCTCGCGGAGGGAGTTGATCGAAAGACGCTTCCCTTCGTTGATGGCGTCCCGCAAGATTGTCCCCTCACCTCAATCCTCTCCCCGAGGGGGAGAGGAGGCCACGGAGGCGCTTCGCGCGATTTGATCTTATGGACGCTGCCCGTCTCAAGCGCCTGCGCTGGCGCACCCGTCGCGGTACCCGTGAGCTCGATGCCTTGTTCGGCGGCTGGCTGGACGAACGTTTTGCCAGCGCCGACGAAGCGCAGCGACAGGCGTTCGACGAACTGCTCGACGCGCAGGATCCGGAGCTATGGGACTGGGTCATGGGCCACGCGCGTCCGCAGCGGCAGGACTGGCAAGCGATCATCGATGACATCCGCACCCGCCATCGGCTTTGAATATCAGCCGTCGCGGATGTTCCGGCGACTGTTGATTTTCCTTGGAGTTCTCGTCGTACTTTCATTGGCACTAAGCGCGCTTGCACCCTGGCTGAAGTGGCCGCTGCTGGCGGGCGTGCTGCTGGCGATAGGGCGGTCTGCCCGCAAGACGATGAACTCACCGGTAATGGCTGCCGGATGGAGTGCCGACAATAGCTGGACGCTGCACCTGGCCTCGCATGAGGACGTTGCGGCCACACTGGCATCATTTCGCGTGCTCGGTCCGTTGGTGTTGTTGCGCCTGCTGACGACGGAACATGGCGTGCAGGTCTTGCTGCTGGCACCGGACAATAGCGATGCAGACATCCGCCGACGCCTGCGCATGCGGCTGGCGACCATCCAGCCGGGTGAGGCCGTGCCGCGGCTCTGATCCCGTGACCTGATCTCGATGACGGGATCTGTCGGCAACTTCGTCACCGCAGCGCGGTCTCACCGAATGCCTGATAATAGGCGTCCGGGCGTCCGCCCTGCGATCCTCACAAGCGAACCCCCATGTTCCGACCGCTCGAACTCTTCATCGGCCTGCGCTACACGCGCGCCAAGCGACGCAACCAGTTCATCTCGTTCATTTCCACCGTGTCGATCGTCTGCATCGCGATCAGCGTGATTGCGCTGATTACGGTCATGTCGGTGATGAACGGCTTCGACTTCCAGATGCGTTCACGCATCCTTGGTGCGGTATCGCACGCGACCATCTCGGGCATTGGCGAGAGCATGCAGGATTGGCCGCGCGCGCTGCAGATCGCCGAGGCGAACCCGCATGTGCAGGGCGCCGCGCCGTATGTAGAAACCGAGGCGTATTTGAGCGCGCAACACTCCAGTGGCGCGTTGGTGCGTGGTATCGAACCGGCGTTGGAGCCGAAGGTCGACGACATCAATCAGCACATGGTCCAAGGCAAGCTCAGCGACCTGACACCGGACAGCTGGAATATCGTGCTCGGCAAGGAGCTGGCAATGTCGCTGGGCGTCGGCGTTGGTGACCGCGTGACGATGGCAGTGCAGCAGCTGCGCGCCACCCCGATGGGTGGCGTACCGCGGATGCGCAGTTTCCACGTGGTGGGGGTGTTCGAACTGGGCATGGAGCAATTCGATTCCGGTCTCGCCCTGGTCAATATGGGCGATGCCCAAAAGCTCAACAGTCTGACTGGCCCTACTGGCATTCGTCTGCGTCTTGATGACCTGTTCAGCGCCCGTCCGGTGGCCAGCGAACTGGCCGACAAACTGGGGCAGGTATACCGGGTTCAGACCTGGATGGACACGAACTCGAATCTGTTCTCCGCGCTGTCGATGGAGAAGATGGTGATGTTCGTGATCCTGTCGCTGATCATCCTGGTCGCTGTGATCAACCTGATCTCGATGCTGATGATGCTGGTCACCGACAAGCAGGCGGATATTGCGATCCTGCGCACGCTCGGCGCCACGCCGCGCAGCATCATGGGCATGTTCATGGTGCAGGGCGTGCTGGTCGGGTTTGTCGGTATTGGTTTCGGTGTGGGGCTGGGCTCGCTGCTGTCGTGGAAACTGCCCGGCATCATCAAGTGGATCGAGCACACGTTCCACGTCACCTTCCTGTCGCCGGACGTCTACTACATCAGCGAGGTGCCGAGCTTGCTGCTTTGGCACGATGTGCTGTGGGTTTCGTTGCTCACGTTTACGTTCTCGCTGCTGGCCACGTTGTACCCCGCATGGCGTGCCTCGCGCACGCAGCCGGCGCAGGCACTGCGCTATGAATAAGACCGCCATGAATTCAGCCTCCAAGAACCACACCGGCTCCAACCATCCAGCCGGCGAAAACGTGCTGCGCGCCAGCCATGTTGCCAAGACCTACGCCGAAGGCGACTTGCGCACCGAGGTGCTGAGCGACGTCAGCTTTACGCTGCGGCGTGGCGAGACGATGGCGATTGTCGGGGCCTCCGGTTCGGGCAAGAGCACGCTGCTGCATCTCATTGGCGGACTCGACACGCTGACCTCCGGCGAAGTGGAAGTGGACGGCCGTGTGCTGTCCAGACTTTCCGATGCCGAGCGCGGTCGCGTGCGCAATCGTTCGCTGGGTTTCATCTACCAGTTTCATCATCTGCTGCCCGAGTTCACTGCGCTGGAGAACGTGTGCATGCCGCTGCTGATTCGCGGCACGGCGATCGCCGAAGCGCAGCGGCAGGCTGCGGCGCTGCTTGAGCGCGTGGGTCTGGGTGCACGCACTCATCACAAGCCGTCGGAGCTGTCCGGTGGTGAGCGTCAGCGTTGTGCGGTAGCGCGCGCCCTGGTGACCCGGCCAGCCTGCGTGCTGGGTGACGAGCCCACCGGCAACCTCGATGAAGCCAACGCCGAACAGGTTTATGCACTGATGCTGGAGCTCAACCGGGAGATTGGCACCAGCTTCATCCTGGTCACCCACGACACCCGACTGGCCGCGCGAATGGATCGCACGCTGGTACTGCACAATGGCGTGCTGCAAGAACCCGCAAGGGTCTGATGGCTCGGTCCCCTGCGAGCAGGGGGCGAGCCCACGTAGGTTGGGGTGAGCGCCAGCGATGCCCAACACCCCCGCACCACGGCGTTAGGATTCGCTGACGCTCATCCCAACCTACGCCGCGCTGCGTTGCTCCTCCTCCTGCTCGGAGGGGGTGCTCCGGACCTGCTAAGGATCAAGAGCGATCCCACCCTGACCCTCCCCTGCAAGCAGGGGAGGGGACCGATCTGGGGCTTTCGTCCAGCCTCGTATCTATAGAGACGGGCTCGCGTCTGCAGTCAGGCCTCGCGCCTACATGTTTTTCATCCTTGATGCGGCGGTCGTCGAGTTAGGCTCGATGGGATCCAGGATGGAGCGCGGTGCATGGGATGGGCACGAGTGACGGCAATGCCGGCAGCAATCTTGGCAGCCATGGCGCTACTGGCCGGAGTGCTGTTGGTGCAATGGCTGCCGAAGTTGCCGCCGCACTGGTGTCTCGGTTTGTTGCTGCTTTGCGCCGTGCTGCTCGCCTGGCGTTTTCCGCGTTGGCGCTGGCTAGCATATGTGTTGCTGGGCATTGTCTGGGCGGCATGGCGCGGTGGGTTGTCGATGGATGCACGGTTGCCGCGCGCGCTGGAGGGCAGCGACTTCGTGGTGCTCGGCGCAATCAGTGATCTGCCGCAGGTACGCACGGATGCGAGCAGCTTCACCTTGCGGGTGGAGCAGGCGACCCTGGATGGAAAGCCCGTCGCCTTGCGCGGCCGCATCAGTGTGTCCTGGTACAACGATGCGCCTCCGGTGCAGCCATGCGCCCGCTGGCGGTTATTGCTGCGCCTGAAGCGGCCACGCGGCCTGCGCAATCCCGGTGGCGCGGATAGCGAGCGTTCCGCACTGGAGCGAGGCATCAGCGCCACCGGCTATGTGCGCGAAGATCCCGCCAACGTGCAACTGGGCGGCGTGCCCTGGTGCGTGGATGGGGTGCGCGATGCGATTGCACGCGGCATCGTCGCGCGTGTGCATGATCCACACGATGCCGCATTGCTGCGAGCGTTTTCGGTAGGCGACACGCGCGGGCTTGATCAGCACGACTGGGAAGTGGCGCGCGCAAATGGCGTTCCGCATCTGATCGCGATCTCTGGCTTCCATGTGGGCGTGTCGGCTGTGTTCGGCGTTTGGCTGGCGATATTCGCTTACTGGCTGTGGCCGCAGCTTGGACTTTGGTTGCCGCGGCCACAGGCACAGGCCGCGGCTGCATTGTTAACGGCCGGCGTCTATAGCGCGCTGGCCGGATTCGGCCTGCCCACCGTGCGCACGCTGTTGATGATCGCTGTCGTGGCACTCGCGCGTTGCAGCCGGCGTGGCAGTAGTGGCCCGCAATCCCTGGCGCTGGCGATGATCGCGATCCTGCTGGTCGATCCACTGGCCATCCTGGCGGCAGGCTTCTGGCTGTCGTTCGTCGGCGTTTCGTTCCTGATGTTGTGCCTGCAAGCGCGCGGTCGGGGCCTGCGTGCGTTCGTCCATGAACTGTCGGCGGGACAACTGGTGATGACGGTGTCGCTGCTGCCGCTGACCCAATGGTTTTTTGGCGAGGCATCGCTGGTAGGCGCGTTGTCCAATCTGATCGCGGTGCCATTCGTCAGTTTCGTGATCGTGCCGTTCGCGCTGGTTGGCATGTTGCTGCTGGCGCTGTGCCCACCGTTGGCGACACCCGTGCTGTGGCTGGCGGCGCAACTGGCGCACGCGCAATGGTGGTTGCTGGAGCAAATGGCGACCTGGCCCGGTGCGCACTGGTATCTGCCGACCGTACAGCCATGGGCCTTGCTGCTGGCAACGCTGGGCGCATGGTGGATCTTTCTGCCGCGTGGCGTGCCATTGCGCTGGCTCGGCCTGCTGCTGTTTCTGCCGCTGCTGTCGCCCCCACGGCAGCTACCGCTGGATGGCGCATTTCAGGTGTGGGTGCTGGATGTCGGGCAGGGTTTGTCGGTGCTGCTGCGCACGCGCGACCATGTGTTGGTGTACGACGCCGGTGCGCGTTATCCGTCGGGTTTCGATCTGGGTGAGTCGGTGGTGCTGCCGTCGATCCATGCGCTGGGCATCACGCGGCTGGACATGCTGATGATCAGCCACGCCGACAATGATCATGCCGGCGGCGCCAAGGCGGTCGCCACGGCGTTTCCGCAAGCGCAGAAGTATGCCGGTGAACCTGCGCGGATGACGTTCCCGATGCAACAGTGTGTCGCCGGACAGTCCTGGCAATGGGACGGCGTGCGTTTTCGCGTTCTGAGCCCTGCGGCCGACGCACTCAGCGGCAAGGGTAACGATCGCTCCTGCGTGTTGCTGGTCGAGGGCCGTGCTGGGCGGATGCTGCTGACCGGCGATATCAGCTCGAAAATGGAGCCGCAGGTCGCCGCAGCCCTCGGGCCCGGCATGCCGCCCGTCTTGCTGGTGCCGCATCACGGCAGCAAAACCTCGTCCAGTGGGGCCTTCATTGCTGCCGTGCGGGCCCCGTTTGCGGTGGTCTCGGCGGGCTGGCGCAACCACTTTGGTCACCCCAAGCCGGAAGTGCTGGCGCGCTATGCCGAGGCGCAGGTGCCGGTGTTCAATACGGCGGAACAGGGCGCGGTTCCGCTGGATTTTCCGATGGATGCCGGCGCGCGGCGGGAGCGGGGCTGGCGGCAGCGGCAACCCCGCTACTGGCGTGAATGAGTCACGTCCTGGATGAAGCTGGGAATGCCACGCGTGCCGCAGTACGCGGGGGCGACACTGCTATCATGCGCGCTCGTCGATGGGTCTTGCGGTGGGGTCGAAACGTGCTGGAAATTCTGATGGCTGGTGGCTGGGCGATGGTGCCCATCCTGATCTGTTCGGCGATCGCCCTGGCGATCGTGCTTGAGCGTTGCTGGACCCTGCGCCGCAAGTCGGTATTGCCGCCGGGCCTGGGCGACGAGGTGCGCGAGTGGGCGCGTACGGGCCAGTTGGACCCCCGCCATCTGGAATCGCTGGCGGCTGGTTCGCCGCTGGGCGAATTGCTGGCCTCGGCGCTGGCCGTGCGCAACCGCTCGCGTGAACTCATCAAGGAGCGCATCGAGGACACCGGTCGGCACGTGATCCACCGGATGGAGCGTTACCTCAACAGCCTGGGCACGATCGCGTTGATCGGCCCGTTGCTGGGCCTGTTTGGCACCGTGATCGGCCTGATCCGCATGTTCATGGAAGTGATGGCTGGCGGCATCGGCGACCCGGCCAAGATGGCCGGTGGCATCGGCGAGGCGTTGATCTGCACGGCGTCGGGTCTGACCGTGGCGATCCCGGCCTATGTACTGCACCGCTATTTCCGTTCAAGGGTGGCCGGCTATTGCGTGGAGATGGAAAAGCAGGCGACGGCCTTGCTCGACGATCTGACGCTGACGCCCGCTACCGCAACGACACCGGTCCGGCCGCGACGGGTGTCGACACCATCCGCGCCGGGCGCGGTCTGAGAGCGCACCGATGCGTATCGGTAACGACCGCCGCCAGGACGATTTCGAGATCAACGTGATTCCGTTGATCGACGTGCTGCTGACCCTGTTGATGTTTTTCGTGCTGACCAGCACGTTCGTGCAGCACTCGCGCCTGCAGGTCACACTGCCCAAGGCCAGTGCGCAGGATCGCGACATGACCAGCCCGGCGCTGACGATCATGATCGACCGTGACGGTCGCTTCTATGTAGGCAGCGATGAAGTACAGGGTGAAGGCGTCGAACCACTCAAGCAAACCATCGCCCGCAACGCGGGGACCGACCGCGACCGTCAGGTCATCATCCGCGCCGATGCGATGACGCCGAACCAGGACGTGGTGACCGCGATGGACGCGCTGGGCCAGCTGGGGTTCACCCGTTTGTCGATCGCCACCACACCGAGTAAGCCGGGCTCGGGCCAGTGAGTAGCCAGAAAGTCGGCGTGTGGGATGCCGAAAGCTGGCGCATCTACAAGCGCCTGCTGGGGTATAGCGCACGCTACTGGCCGATCGGCCTGGTTGCGCTGGTCGGCATGCTGCTGGATGGCGGCGGATTGGCGCTCTTTACCAATGAACTCCGGCCGATGATCGATGATCTTTTTGCAAAAAAAGATGCGTATCTGATCTTCTGGATGCCGATCTGGATCATGGGCATCTTTTTTGTGCGCTCCTGCGGCACTTTTGTCAGTGATTACGGCATCTCCTACATCGGTCGGCATGTGGTGCAGACGATGCAGCACGATGTCTTTGTGACCTATCTGAAGCTTCCGGCCGCGTTTTTTGGCAGCGAGCCATCGGGGCAGCAGGTTTCCCGCATTACCTACACCAGCGAGCAGGTTGCTTCGGCGTCCACCGATGCCTTGAAAGTCGCAGTGACCGATGGTTTCACGGTTATCGCCATGCTGTTCGTGATGTTGCACAACAGCGCATATCTCACCCTGTCGCTGCTAGTGATGGTGCCGGCGATTGCGCTGGTCGCCACCGTGGTCAGCAGGCGTTACCGTCAGATCAGCCGACGCATCCAGGGCGGCATGGGCTCGGTCACGGGCACGGTGGAAGAGTCGGTCGGCGCACACCGCGAGGTGCGTATCTACGGCGGGCAGGGATATGAGGCCGCTCGTTTCGACCAGATCACGCAAAACACCCGCCGGCTCAATCTGAAGATTGCGGCGACCAATGCAGCGTCCAGTTCCACGATCCAGCTGGTGGCGGCAACCGCGCTGGCGGTACTGGTATTTTTGGGCACGCGGCCGCAGGTGCTGAATGAAATGTCGCCGGGCGTTTTCTTCGCCGTGCTGACGGCGATGGGCGCCATGATGCCGTCGCTCAGACGCCTCACCGGCGTCCAGGCAAATATCCAGCGAGGCCTGTCTGCTGCTGAAGACCTGTTCGAAGTCATCGACCTGCCGCCCGAGATCGATCAGGGCAGTCGCGATCTGACACGTACTCAGGGTGATTTGCGCTTCGATAGCGTCAGGCTGGTGTATCCGCGGAATGATTTTGAGGCCTTGCGCGGCGTGGATCTGCATTGCGCGCCCGGAACGGTCACCGCGCTGGTCGGGCGCTCCGGCAGCGGCAAGAGCAGTCTGGTCAGCCTGCTGCCGCGCTTTTATGCGCCGACCACCGGCCACATCGTGCTGGATGGCCAGGATTACGAAAGCTATACGCTCGACTCGTTGCGTCGGCAGATCGCTTGGGTGGGGCAGAGCGTAATGTTGTTCGACGATACGGTCGCCAACAATATCGCCTACGGTGAACTGGCCGGTTCCAGCGAAGCGGACATCATCGCCGCTGCCGAGGCAGCGAATGCAATGGAGTTCATCGCGCGCATGCCGCAAGGCCTGCACACCCAGATCGGTCAGAGCGGCAACATGTTGTCCGGTGGCCAACGCCAGCGTATCGCGATCGCCCGCGCGATCCTGAAGAACGCACCCATCCTGGTGCTGGACGAGGCGACCAGCGCGCTTGATACGGAATCCGAGCGGCTGATCCAGCAGGCACTGCAGCGATTGATGCGCGACCGCACCACGCTGGTGATCGCGCATCGACTGTCCACCATCGAGGGGGCTGACCAGATCGCAGTGATGGATCAAGGGCGCATCATCGAACGCGGAACGCATGCCGAGCTGATCACACTCAATGGGCAATACGCCGCGCTGCACCGGATGCAGTTCCACGATCAAGTCAACGATCAAGTCGGCAACTGAGGATCATCCATGGCGCTGATCGACACGCTCGAATCAGCCTGGTACGGCAACGGCCCGGTGCCGTGGTGGGCATGGCCGCTGGCGACGCTTTATGGCGCCGCGATACGCCTGCGTAGCGGACTCTACCGTGCCGGTTGGCTAACCAGTGTGCGTCTGCCCGTTCCCGTTCTCGTGATCGGCAACCTGAGCGTGGGCGGCACCGGCAAGACGCCGCTGACTCTCGCAGTGGTCGAAGCCTTGCGCAGCCGCGGTTACTCGCCGGGCGTGGTAAGTCGCGGTTACGGAGGCAGCCAACGTGATCCGCTGTTGTTGGGTGATACGCCGGACCCCGCATGCGTCGGCGACGAACCCTGTCTGATCCGCAGTAGTGGCGTACCAGTGGCCGTGGGGCGCAATCGCCCGGCTGCCGCACAGCTGCTGCTCGACGCCGGCTGCAATGTATTGATCGCCGATGACGGCCTGCAGCATTACGCGCTGGCGCGTGATGTGGAAATCTGCGTGATCGATGGTGTGCGCCGCTTTGGCAATGGACGGCTATTGCCAGCGGGACCACTGCGCGAGCCGTTGAGTCGACTGCAGCGGGTGGACTTGCGGGTCTGCAATGGTGGTGTCGCGGCCGATGGTGAATATCCGATGCAATTGCGCGGCGGTGAAGTAGTCGCGCTGTGCGACGGGCAGCAACAATCGCTGGCCAGTTTCAGGGGACAGCGCGCGCATGCCGTGGCTGCCATTGGCAATCCACAACGCTTCTTCGCCAGCCTGCGTGCGGCGGGTATCGAGCTGATCGAGCATGCGTTTGCGGACCACCACGCTTTTGCACCCGCCGATCTGAATTTCAACGATGACTTGCCGGTGCTGATGACCGACAAGGACGCGGTCAAATGCCAGCGCTTTGCCCGGCCGCATTGGTGGCGGGTGCCCGTGCAGGCCGACTTGCCGACGTCGTTTCATGATGCGCTGGCTGCGCGCATCGCCGCGGTTTCCCGAGCTCCGGCATAACCGACTAAGTACGATCTCGGCCGAGCCGCGAGGTTCAGGCAGCCGTCGATACTTGCTCACCGCCAAGCCACAACTCACGCACCATGTTGCCACCGATCCAGTAGCAGAGTTCGGCTGGCAGGCGTGCGTTCCAGACAACCAGGTCGGCGCGCTGGGCAATCGCCAGCGTGCCGCGATCATCTAGCCCCAGTGCACGTGCTGCGTTGACGGTGACGCCGCGCAGCGCTTCCTCGGGCGTTAGCCGGAACAAGGTGCAGGCCATCCCCGCGGCCAGTCGCAGCGACAGCAGGGGCGAGGTGCCTGGGTTGCAGTCGGTAGCGATCGCCATCGGCACGCGGTGTTCGCGCAGCAGCGCGATCGGCGGCAGTTTCGTTTCGCGCAGCGCGTAGAACGCACCGGGTAGCAGGACGGCGACGGTGCCAGCAGCAGCCATCGCCACGATGCTCGATGTGCTGAGGTGTTCCAGGTGATCGGCTGAGAGTCCGCCGTACTCCGCGACCAGTGCGGCACCGTCGAGATCGGACAGCTGTTCGGCGTGCAGTTTCACCGGCAGGCCGAGCTGCTTTGCCCGCTCGAACAGCCGGCGGGTTTCCTCGGGTGTGAAGCCGATGCCTTCGCAAAAGGCATCCACCGCGTCGACCAGGCCTTCGCCGGTGAGTGCGGGCAGCATCTCGTCGCAGACAAGCGCCACGTACTCTGCACGACGATCCTGGTATTCCGGCGGCAGCGCATGCAGACCCAGAAAACTCGTGCGCACGGTGATGCCAAGCTCCCGGCCGAGACGTCTTGCGACGCGCAACATGCGGCGTTCGCTTTCCAGCTCCAGGCCATAGCCCGATTTGATCTCCAGCGTCGTCACGCCATCGGCGAGCAGCGCCTGCGCACGCACCAGCGATTGCGTGAATAGCAGCTCTTCGCTGGCGGCCCGGGTGGCGCTCACCGTGGACACGATGCCGCCGCCGGCACGGGCGATCTCCTCGTAACTGGCGCCGTTCAGGCGCAGGTCGAATTCATGTGCGCGATCGCCGCCGAACACCAGGTGGGTGTGGCAATCGATCAGCCCCGGCGTGACCAGAGCGCCGTCGAGTGATTCGACCGCGACCGCCAGTGTGTGCGGTGCCGCCGGCAGTGCATCCATCTGGCCGATCCAGACGATGCGCCCGTGGTGTATCGCGATGGCGCCACGCTCGACCAGCCCACAGGGCGATTCGCCGACGAACGTCGCCAGCGTGGCATTCAGCAGCAGTCGATCCCAGCGTGATTCGCTCATGCTTGCGGTAACTCCATGATGAAGTTGAGCGTGACGGTATTCATGGCTTGCCGGGTGAATCATCGTCAATGTCGGCGGTGGGAGCATTAGGCTCACCGAAGGCGCTGGTGGGGCCCGCGTTTTGCAACGCCTCGGCTTCCAGTCGGGCCCTCTCGACGCTCTCCGCACGGGCAGCCTGTTGTTGCTCGAAGTCCTGCACCATGCGTTCGGCGAAATCCTTGTAGACCGGTATGGGACAGAATAGCGACGCCGCCGCACGAGCAAGCAGGCAGGCTGCCATAATCGGGATGGCCATCGCGTGATCGTCGGTCAGTTCCATCGCGATGACGGTCGAGGTCAACGGTGCGCCGGTGACGCCGGACAGGTAAGCGCACATGCCCAGCAGCACCACTGAAGCTGCAGGCACATTCGGCAGAAAGGAGGCGATGTTGTGGCCGAGGCCGGCACCAACAGCAAGCGCCGGCGAGAAAATGCCGCCAGGAATTCCCGCCCAGTACGACACCACGTTCGCCAGCAACTTGGCGACGCCAAAACCCTGGCCCGGCGTGGTGGCAGCATCCTGCACAAAGGCGCGCGCCTGGTCGTAACCAGTGCCATACACCGTGTTGTGCGAAAGCAGTCCGATCACTGCCAGTGCGAGTCCGCAGCCGGTGGCAAACAGCACGGGCGCATGGGCTCGCAGTCGGCCGACGTAAGCGAGGGGCCCGCGCCGGTTGAGTAGGATCAGACGCGCGAACAGGCCGCCCAGCAGGCCGCAGATGATCCCCGTCAGCAGCACCGCCAGCCATGCATGGCCCAGTGGCAGCGTGGCCTGCACGTTGCCGAAATAGGAGTAGTTGCCCATGATGCCGAGCGACACCAGGCCGCCGATGAACACCGCCGTCAGCAGCAGGCCACTAAAGCGATGTTCGAACGTGCCGGCGAGTTCCTCGATCGCAAATATCACACCGGCCAGTGGCGTGTTGAACGCTGCGGCGATGCCGGCGGCACCACCGGCAAGGATGAAGCGCGAAGCAGCCTTTGCATCCGTGAAGCCGAAGCGTCGACCCAGCGAGTAGAACAGACTGGCGCCGACATGCACGGTGGGGCCCTCGCGACCTATCGAGGCGCCCACGGCCAGCGCGATCAGGGTCAGCGCCATCTTGCCGGCGGCAATCGGCAGCGCCAGCATGCGTGCGCGAAAATCCTCGTCCTCGATATGCAGCGTGCTGATCACCTGCGGAATGCCGCTGCCGCGGGTAGCGCGCAAGCGTCCCTCGGTGACCCAGGCGAGCAGTCCGAACACGACGGGAGTCAGGATCAGCGGGATCCACACGCCATGGCTGAGGATGCCCAGAAACAGGTCATAGGCCCATGTGCTGGCCTTCGCAAAGAGAATCGCGGCCAACGCTACCAGGACCGCTCCGGACCACAGCACAAGGCGGCGCTTCCATTGCTGCGGCGCGAAAAACTCATGGCCGAGCAACGCCCGCAGGCGCGGGTTCGCGGACTTCGATACAGCTTCGGGCGTCTCGGACATGGCGCGATTATCGCAGCGAAACCACCTGTGGGAGATTCTATGTTTGCATGCAAGTGGTTTGGGGTAATTTGGGTTGATACTGCGAATCGGTCTTGAGCAGTGCGAAGGCGATACGGGC
>NZ_JACHCN010000019.1 GCF_014205795.1 Rhodanobacter sp. MP7CTX1 | reverse complement strand
CGTGATCCGCTAAACCTGATGGCCTTCCGGGACGCGAAGTCCTTCAAAGAGACAAGGCGCGGATCAGCACATTCCATCAGGGCCAGCAGGCACCACGCCTGCATCAAAGGCCGGATATAAGAATGCAACCGCTTCGGTTCGTCCATCACAGCAAAGCGGCTCTTGCCAAACCGGGAGGCGTCCATATAAGAAGGCCACATCCATGTCGATTCGCCCTTCGGGGGCTATCGACTCCACCTCACCGCCGCACAGGGGCCCCGAGTAGAGCGGCGCGCGTCCTGCGCGCACTGTTTGTAGAGGCTGGATCAAGAGCAGAGCCAGGGCGGGAGCAGATTCAAAGCCAAAGCCCCTCGAACTCCCTGCGCGGCAGATGTGCTCCGCCCCTGCATGCAGCGGAAGGGCACATCCAAACCAGAGCATCGCGACGGAAGTCGCTCCCACAAGAGCGCACAGGAGCCATCGCACACAGAGCCTGCCCCGGACTCTATCCGGGGGCGCTACTACTGCTGCGGGGCATCCCTCGCGGGTAAGCCAAAAAACGCTTCGGCGGTTGCGGTGCTGTTCTCCGCAGTGATTTCCACCGGCTCGCCGCGGTCGCGGGCGATTTCTTCGCAGATGTGCCTGAGGTACATCGGTTCGTTGCGCCGATGCGCCGGTTGCGGTCGCACGGTGCGGGGCAGCAGATACGGGGCATCGGTCTCGATCATCAGGCGGTTTGCGGGGATCCCGCGTACCAACTCCCGCAAATGGGTGCCCCGACGCTCATCGCAGATCCAGCCTGTGATGCCGATATGGCAGTCCAGTGCGAGATAGTCGCGCAATGCATCGCCGCTATCAGTGAAGCAATGCACCACTGCGGCAGGCACTTTGTCGCGGTAGCGTCTCAGCAGCGCAATGAAGTCCTTATGCGCATCGCGCTGGTGCAGAAAAAGCGGCTTGCGTGCATCCACCGCAATCTGCAGCTGGCGCTCGAACACCCGCAGCTGCACGTCTTGCGGCGAATAGTTGCGGTTGTAGTCCAGACCGGTCTCGCCGATCGCACGCACCGAGGGATCAAGCGCAAGCTCACGCAGGTGCCCATCGGTAGCGTCGTCGTAGTCGATCGCGTGATGCGGATGCACTCCGGCGGTCGCAAACAGCGTGTCCGGGTGTGCCCTGGCAAGCGCGAGTGCATGCGTGCTGCCGTCGAGCGAAGCGCCGGTGACCATCATCCGGCTCACGCCTTGGGCGTGGGCGCGCTGCAGCACAGCATCGAGATCATGCCGGAATGATTCGTGCGTGAGATTGGCGCCGATATCGAGCAGTTGCATGAATTGGCCAAGCATCAAAAGGCGACCATTGTCACAGAGGCCTGGGAACAAAGGTGGGCGTTGGGCGCCTTGGCTATACGGCCGCTGAATGGTTGACGGATCGTTCACTTTTCATTGTCGCGTCATGCACTCTCATTCGTTCAGGCTCTGATTTCCATCCCATAAAGGAGAGCGGTTCATGGACAAGGTCTATTTAGTGCGGGTGTTCTACGAGGTATATGGGGGGATGCGGGCTGACAAACCATTGCTGTATCAATCCGAGAGCGTGGCGCGGCAGCGCGGTGAAATGCTCGCCAGGAATCGGGATGGCGTGCTCGTATATGCACAGTCGGCCGACGCAGATCGAGGCGAATATTCGGAGCCGATGATCCTTGCAAAATACGGTCAGGTGCCGGACCTGCACGCGTGAAGGGTCGCTGAAGCGGCCTTGATTCTCTCGGGCATGGCCGCGTAGTGGCGGCGAGTTCGTTGGGCCCAACCGACATCCACCAGTGCACCAAGCGCCGGTATCGGAACTGACATCAAAGCCATCTTGGTCGTGGGTCCGAGACGCGGCGATGTGCGCCTGCCACTTCTTCTGAATGTGCCGCCGCCTCCCGGCCGATAGGGGGCACCTCACACCTGCGACGCCCACCTTTTTTCGCAACAATGAAACCGTCACGCTAGCCGCTCAAGCACAGCCGTCGCGGAACCCGTGATATCGAAAATACTTGCGCGGCGATGGCACGCAAGTCAGAAAGTCGTGATGATTCCCGTGGGATGGATATCCCCTTGTATCGATGCAAGCCTCATAATGAGCGGCGGTTTGGGCACAGGTCGATGAACGGGGTGGTTTCTTGCTGGGGTAAACCTCGCCTGTTGCCGGCCGGATGTGATAACTATGGTATTTGCCGCTACGCCACAGGGCGAAGGCGGGTTTTCGTGCGCAATGAGCGGGGTGGAGCATGTCGGCAGTCATCCAGCAGCCGGCGACGGGTGAGGCGGGTATGAGCGTGGACGACCGCGAAGCGGAAGTCTGCGCCTGGCTGGTCGCGCGCGGTCGTTTGAAGGACAGCGATCTGGGCCGTGCGCGCCGATTGCACGAGGAATCCGCCGAAGGCACGCTGACCACGCTGATGGCCCGGCTCGGGCTGGTTTCCGAGCGTGATCTGGCCGAAGCGTGGGCAGAATTGCTGCAGGTGCCGTTGCTGGCGGCACGGGATGCGCCGGAGCTGCCACCGGCCGATCTCGAGTTGTCGCTGCGCTTCCTCAAGCAGCAGCATGTGGTGCCGGTATACGACGACAAGGACGGACTCGCTCTGATCGTGGCCGATCCGGCCGATCCGTATCCGCTGCAAGCGGTGATGCTGGCCGCTGGCCGGCCAGTCGCGCTGCGGGTCGGATTGCGCTCGGAAATCGACGGTCTGATCGAGCGCTATTACGGCAGCGGCCGCTCCGCGATGGGCACCATCGTGGAGAACCTCGACGGCACCGCCGCGGAGGAAGATGACGTCGAGCATCTGCGCGATCTGGCCTCGGAAGCACCGGTCATCCGGCTGGTCAACCTCATCCTGCAACGTGCGGTCGAGCAGCGTGCCTCGGACGTGCATATCGAACCGTTCGAGAACCACCTGAAAGTGCGCTACCGCATCGATGGCGTGCTGCATGAAGTGGAAGCGCCGCCGTCCAGTTCCACGGCGGCGGTGATTTCGCGCGTGAAGATCATGGCGCGATTGAATATCGCCGAACGCCGGCTGCCTCAGGACGGACGCATCCAGCTTCGCGTGCAGGGCAAGGAGCTGGATCTGCGCGTGTCGACCGTGCCGACCAGCTTCGGCGAGTCGGTGGTGATGCGTATCCTCGATCGCGAGTCGGTGGTGTTCGATTTCCCCTCGCTCGGATTCACCGACAACTTCCAGCAACGGTTTGTCGACGTGCTCGAGCGTCCCCACGGCATCCTGCTGGTGACCGGTCCCACCGGTTCCGGCAAGACCACCACGCTGTACACCGCGCTTTCGCGGATCAATACACCGGGCGTGAAGATCATCACGGTCGAGGATCCGGTCGAATACCAGCTCGAAGGTATCAACCAGATCCAGGTAAAGCCGCAAATCGGGCTCGATTTCGCCGGCGCACTGCGTTCGATCATGCGTCAGGATCCGGACGTGATCATGATCGGCGAAATGCGCGATCTGGAAACCTGCCGCATCGCAATCCAGTCGGCGCTGACCGGTCACCTGGTGTTGTCGACACTGCATACCAACAGCGCCGCCGGCGGTATCACCCGACTGCTCGACATGGGTGTGGAGGATTACCTGCTGGGCTCCACGATCAACGGCATCCTGGCCCAGCGATTGGTGCGCCGGCTCGACCCGGAAACCGCGACGCCGTATGAGGCGTTGCCCGAAGTGATCGAGCAGTTCGAGCTGGAGAAATATACCGACGAGCGGCCGATCCGCCTGTGGAAACCAGGCAGCAGCGCGGCAAACCCCACCGGTTATCGTGGCCGCCGCGCGATCATGGAATTCCTCACCATGAGCGACCCGTTGCGCCGACTGGTGATGCAGCGCGCCGATGCCGGCGAGATCGAACGTCAGGCACGTGCCGAAGGCATGCGCACGATGTACGAGGACGGTATCGCAAAAGCGGTAGCTGGCATCACCACGCTGGAAGAGGTGCTACGCGTGACCCAGGAAGGCTGACGTGGCGCAGTTCCGTTACAAGGCGGTCAGCGACGCCGGCGAAATGCTGCAGGGACAGATGGAGGCCGCCAGTGTCGAGGAGGTCATTGGCCGTCTGCAGGATCAGGGCCACACACCACTGGAAGCTCGAGCGGCGGATGGCGCCGGTGGTGGCAGCGGGTTGGCCGCGTTGTTCAAGCGAGGCCCATTTACCGGCGACCAGCTCGCCCAGTTCACCCATCAGTTGGCGACCCTGCTGGGTGCAGGCCAGCCGCTGGACCGCGCGCTCAGCATCCTGCTCGATCTGCCTGAAAGCGAGCACGCGAAAAAACTGGTGGAACGCGTTCGCGACCGCGTTCGCGGCGGCAACTCGCTGTCTTCGGCGCTTGACGAAGAGCACGGCGTCTTCCCCAAGCTCTATATCAGCCTGGTGCGCGCCGGCGAAACGGGCGGTTCGCTGGAAGAGACGTTGCGCCGGCTGGCCGACTACCTGGAACGCGCGCAACAGATGCGCGGCAACATCGTCAATGCGCTGATCTATCCGGCCTTTCTGATGGTCGGCGTGCTGGGTTCGCTGGTGCTGCTGCTGGCCTACGTGGTGCCGCAATTCGTACCGATCTTCGCCGATATGCAGGTGCCGATCCCCATGATCACTCAGGTGGTGCTGATACTGGGCAATGCACTGCAATCCTGGTGGTGGCTGATTCTGCTGGTGATTGGCGGCGGTATTTTCTTTTGGCGCGCACGGCTGCGTGATCCGTCGGTGCGACTGGCCTGGCATACGCGATTGTTGAGCATGCGGGTGGTTGGGCCGCTGCTGCTGAAAGTGGAGACCGCGCGGATCGCACGCACACTCGGCACGCTGCTGAAAAACGGCGTGCCGCTGCTGAGTTCGCTAACGATTGCCCGTCAGGTCACCAGCAATCTCGCGCTGGATGCGGCGTTGAGCCAGGCCCACGAGAAGGTCAAGGGCGGCTCCGGTCTGAGTCTGGCCTTGGGTCAGTCAAAACTCTTTCCGCGGCTGGCGATGCAGATGGTGCAGGTCGGCGAGGAGGCGGGTCAGCTCGACACCATGCTGCTGAAAGTGGCCGACACTTTTGAACTTGAGTCCAAACGAGCGATCGATCGTCTACTGGCTGCGTTGGTACCGGCACTGACCATCGTGATGACGGTGATGGTGGCGTTCATCATGGCGGCGATTCTGCTGCCGCTGCTCAGCCTTACCAGCAATATCCAATAGCCGCAGGCCGCCCGCTGCGCGCCATCCGACTCCGCTGCCCCTTTTGAGGTAATTCCCATGCATTACAGGCAACCACGACGCATCGGCTCCAACGCCGGTTTCACCCTGTTGGAAATGCTCGCGGTCATCGTGTTGATCGGCATCATCGGTACGGTAGTAGTGACCCAGGTCGGCAAGAATGTAGACAAGGGCAAATACGGTGCCGGCAAGGCGCAGCTGGTGACACTGAGCCAGAAGATCGAGAACTACGCGCTGGACAACGGCTCGCCGCCACAGCAGCTGGAAGACATGGTGACCAAGCCGGCCAACGCGGCGAACTGGCAGGGCCCTTATGCAAAAGAGTCCGATCTGAAAGATCCATGGGGTCATGCGTTCGGCTACCAGTATCCGGGCCAGCACGGCAGCTTCGATCTGATCTTCTACGGTCAGGACGGCAAGCCGGGGGGTGACGGCTACAGCCTGGACGTGGGTAACTGGCAGTAAGCAGGCATCAGCAGCCATCATGTTCGCCGTCCTTCAGCGGGTCGCACCCTGGTCCTCTGCTCAGTCTGCAGCGGCGGATCGCGGCGTGCTGATCTGCGGTGGCCTCTCGCCGCGGGTAGGCGAAGCAAGGCGTGTGCGCGGCTTTACCTTGCTGGAAATGCTGGCGGTGATCCTGCTGATCGGCATCGCGGCCGCGGCCGTATCGATCTCGGTGACGCAGGGTTTGGCCAGTGCACGCATCAACGCGGCGAGCAGTGAGCTGGCTGCTGCGCTGCGGGCCACCCGCGCGCAGGCGATCGTGCGCGGGCAGGATCAGAATTTCGATGTGGACATCCGCGCGAATACCTACCGTGACGTGAGACAACATGACGTGCGCCTGCCTAAAGGTCTGCGTCTGAGCATCACCAGCGCGAAGGAAGATCAACCAAACGATCACACCGCACGCATCCGCTTCTTTCCCGATGGCAGTTCCACCGGAGGCCGCATCACGCTGCAAAGCGGGCGGCGCGAGTGGCACGTCAATGTGTCGTGGCTGACCGGCGAAGTCGCCGTGGTCGGCACGGTGGCTGCGCGATGACCTGGCGCTGCTCACGATCGCGACATGCGCGAAGGCAGCAGGGCTTCAGCCTGCTCGAAGTGATCGCCGCGATCCTGCTGCTGGCGGTCACCTTCACCGCGTTGATGAAGGTCGCTGGCAGTGCGATCAGCCTGACCCAGAACGCAGCCGAACACAGTGAGGCGGCGATGTGGGCACGCGGCAAGCTCGACAGCGCATTTGTGGGTGAGTCAGTAAAGTTGGGCAGCAGCTCGGGCCAGTTCAATGCGAAGTTTCGCTGGCAGCTTGATGTGACACCCTGGGATCAGGTCGGCGCCGCGCCACCGGGTGCGCGGCTGCACCTCTACCAGCTCGATCTGGATGTGATGTGGGGGCCGCCCGGGCATCCGCGTTCGGCGCACTTCCGCACTTTGCGGCTGAGCGGGTTGGACCTCGCCGCTGGCTCAAACCCGTTGCAGCCGGCCCTATGAAATCGGCCGTCATCAACCGGGCTGTTGTCACGTGCATCGCCATGAAACGTGCTGTCATGAGGCGTGCTGTCATGAAGCCCGCAATCATGAAACCTGCGGTCATGAAACCTCCGGCGATAAAGCGCGTGGGTATGAACCGTGCGGCCGGTTTCACCCTGCTGGAAGTGCTCGCCTCGCTGGTGCTGCTGGCGCTGCTGCTGGTGGGGGTGTACTCGGGCCTGCGCACGGCCACCCACAGCGTGCGCTCGGGCACGGCGGCGGTCGCGCGGATCGACCAGATCCGTTCGGCCCAGCAGTTTCTGCAACGTGAACTGGCGCAAAGCATGGCCCAGCCGATCAGCCACAACGAACGCGGCGAGAATGTCTATTTTGAAGGCGACGAACATGAGCTGCGCTATGTGGCGCCGTTGCCTGGCTATCTCGGCAAACTCGGGCCGCAATTGCAGAGCCTGAAGCTGGTCGATGACGGCCACGGCGATTCGAGCCTGGTGCTGAGCCTCGCCTTGCTGCCGCCGGATGGTCAGCCGCCCAAGCCGCTGGGTGATCCGCAGGTGTTGCTCGATCACATTCGCGGCGGCAGTTTCAGTTATCGCGGCGTCGATGTTCAGGGACGCCCCGTGCCCTGGTCCGCGATCTGGGCGGACGGGCGCCTGCTTCCCCTCTTGGTGCGCGTGGAGTTGCAGCCGGCGGGCAACTACGACTGGCCGTTGCTCGAAGTCCCGCTGCGCGTGAATCCGGCAGCCAGCGGCGCACAGACCGGTCTGCAGCCGCTGGGCCTGCCCGGAGTGGGTGGGCGATGAGGCGGCAGCAACCGACACCGTTCAATCGCCAGCGCGGCGTGGCCCTGCTGCTGGTGCTGTGGGCCTGCACGCTGCTGGCGATCCTGCTGGGTGGCTATGCCGCGTTGGCACGTACCGAAGGGCTGCAGGCGCGCTACCAGTTTGCCCAGACCCAGGCACACTACGCGGCCGAGGCTGGCATCATGCGCGCGTTCTACGGACTGCAGGATCCGCTGATCCCCAACCGGTGGATTGGCGACGGGCGAACTTATACCTTCCAGTTCGACCAGGCCACGATCAAGGTTTCGGCGATCAGCGAAGGAGGCAAGGTCGACCTCAACAGCGCCACGCCGGAGGTGTTGCAGGGCTTGTTCCAGGCTGCCGGGATGGCGCCGGCGCAAGCGCAGGCACTGGCCGGCAGGGTGGCCGAATGGCGCGGTGCTTCCCTCGTTCCGGCGAACGTCGGTACTCACAGCGTCGCCTATGTGGCTGCCGGGCTTGACTATGGTCCGCGCTACGGACCGTTCGCCAGCATCGAGGAATTGCAGCTTGTGCTTGGCATGACGCCGGAGATCTATCGGGTGGTGGCACCCGATATCACGATCTGGTCCGGCAACCCGACTCCGGACCCGAACACCGCACCGCCGCTGGCATTGGCAGCGATTCCCGGAATGACTCCACAGCAGCAGAGTGCGATCCAGGCCGCGCGGCTGACGAATGCGAATGATCCCAGTATGGTTCTCAACAGCGGAACAACGCATAGTATCCGGTCGGAGGCCACGCTAGCCGACGGAACGCACGCGGTGTTGCGTGCAACGATGCGCATGCAGACGGGGCAGGTTGGCAAGCAACCTTATGCAGTATTGCGCTGGCAGGAGGGAGAAGCAGAATGAGTACGGCAACGCAGTCGCTGCGGCCGCTGTTGGAGCGTGTACGCCATGCCTGGCGTGCTTCGCCGTTGCCGCGATTTTTCGGCTGGTGGGGCGGCGAGTTGCGCGGGTTGCTGCCGCTGCGCTGGCGCGCCTGGTTCAGCAGCGGCGCGAACTGGCACCTGCTACAACGGGTGGACACTCAATGGATGCTGCGTCGTGCCGGCCAGCACTCGCCGCTGGCATGCTGGGAAGATGGTGCCGATGCGCTGGTCCAGCAGGCCGAGCTGAGCGCCGCGCTACGAGGCGTGGATCACGAAGATCTGCGGTTGGCTTTGTTGCTGCCGGCCGCCGCCGTGTTGCGGCGTACGCTGACGCTGCCGTTGGCAGCCCGTGACAACCTGCAGCAGGTAATGGCGTTCGAGATGGATCGGCAGACGCCGTTCAGCCTCGCGCAAGTGTACTTTGCCGCCCGCGAACTGCCGTCGCCGGCTGCCGCCGGGCGTCTCAACGCAGAACTGGCGGTGGTCACACGCGGCACGCTTGATCCGATGCTGGCTCACCTGCACGCGCTGGGCATTTCGATTGACGCGGTGGATCTGGCGCTTGGCGACGATCGCCTCGGGATGAATCTGCTGCCCGTGGAGCAGACGCCGCGCCGCTTGCGACCGCGGCTGCGACTGAATCTGGCGTTGGCGGCGGGCTGCGTATTGCTACTGGTACTGCTGCTGGGACAGTGGCTGCATAACCGGCAGGCGGTACTGACGCAGATGCGGGATCAGGTCGAGAACATGCGTGGCGAAGCGCAGCAGGTCGCGACGCTGCGCCAGCAATTGCAGGACAACGCCGGCGCCGCGGGCTTTCTGGCCCAGCGCAAGAAAAACACCGTCAGCATGCTCAGCCTGCTGCAGGACGCGACCGAGCGATTGCCGGACAGCGCGTGGCTGGAGCGTTTCAGCGTGGACAACACCGGCCAGATCGGCATTCAAGGCCAGAGCAAACAGGCGGCCAAATTGCTCGACGCGCTGAAGGACTCGACATTGATCACCAATGCCAGCTTCCAGGGCAGCATCCAGCCTGATCCAACCTCCGGCAAGGAGCGCTTCTACCTTACGGCGCAAGTGCACCAACCCTCGACAGGCAAGCCCCGCTCCGCTGTTGCTACGCCGGCGACCGGCGGGGGTGCGCCATGAAAATGGTCCGACTCAATTCGCGCGACAGCCGTATCGCCGCCATCGCGTTGTTGCTGTTGGTGCTGGTGCTTGGCTACTTCCTCTTGCTGCATTGGTGGTTCGTGGCGCCGTTGCAGCAGATTCGCAGCGAGATGGTCGATCTGCGCGACACGCATAGTCGCTATGCTGCCGCAATTGCCGAAAAGCCAGCGCTGCAGCAGCGCATCGCTGCACTCGGCGCCGGACAGGCGGCCAGCAGCGCATTTCTCGCCGAGGACGATCCGAACACTGCCGCGGCCGATCTGATGCAGCGCGTGGTCGACGTGGTCGGCACCAGTACCCACGGAGGCAGTTGCGTGGTCAGCCAGAAGATGCCGATGCCGAATCCGCCGGCGACGGCCGGCGAGCCGTATCACAAGGCGGCAGTGAGCATCAGCCTGAGCTGCGACATCGAGCCGTTGGCGACGGTATTGCAGGCACTGGAACAGGGCACGCCCTATCTGTTTATCGACGACCTCAGCATCTACCGCAATCCGGTGGCGGCACAACAGAGCAACGTGGCACCGCTGGAGGTTCAGTTCACACTCTCAGGTTATGTGCGTCCGCCGCATGCCGCGTCGCCCGCCGCACCTGCCGTTGGAGTAGTTCCCATGGAAGCGGGAGCTGCGCAATGAACGCCGCCAACCAGCGTCAGTTAACCCCGATACTCGCGGTGGTCGCCGTGCTGCTGGGCGCGCTGTTGTTGCTGTTGCTTGCCGGTATCGGCCGAAAGGTGCACTGGACTGCACCTCGGCAGCCCGCCTCGCTGCCGGCCGCCAGCAGTCCTTCCGAGTTGCCGCGACCCGTGCCGCTGCAACAGTTCGCGCTGGTCTGGCAAAAGCCGCTGTTCAGTCCCGATCGCAAGCCGATAGCCCGGATTGCGAACGGCGGCAGCAGCCTGGGAGACTTCGATCTGACCGGCATCATTCTGACCCCCGGCTTGCACATGGCCTTGTTGCACGACAAGAACGGCGACCGGCAGGTGCGCCTGCACGAAGGCGAGTCCCTGCCCGATGGCAGCGTGACCCTGGTGGAAGTCCGTCAGCGCTCGGCGCTGTTTGACTCGTCCTCTGGTCGTACCGAACTGAAGTTGCCATCCGGCGCCCCTATTGATATGCCGAAAGACGCCGCGGCGCCGGATGGCGGAAACCGCAATCCACCGGCTGACGCCATGATGCACGTGATGCCCGTGGGGCAACCGGCTAGTCCCATACTGCAGCCGCCGACCGGTCGTATACCCGAGTCGCCGATCGAACGGCTCAGAGAAAACATCCAGAAGCGTCGAGCCGCACAGGCCGCTGCGACTCACGAAGGAGCACATTGATCCATGTTTTCCAAACTCACCCACCAGCTCTTGCGCACCAGTACGCTCGCCGCGATCGTGTGCATCGCAGGCTGCAACACGGTCCCCCAGATGCATGATGACGGTGCGCTGCAGCGCGAGGCGATGGCTGGTACGCAGAAGCCGGTACCCGCACCGTTGCCGCTGAATACCGAGATCAACAGCGGCAGCGAAGCGGCGGTCATGCCGAAGATCAGCCAGGGCAGCGGTGAATTCATTCGGCCCAGCGCGTTGGGTACGCCACGTCCGGCGGCAACCGGCAACGGTGCGGTGACGTTTAATTTCGAGAATCAACCGGTGCAGGCGGTGGTCAAGGCGATCCTCGGCGACCTGCTCAAGCAGAACTACACCATCGTGCCTGGCGTGCAGGGCAATATTTCGTTCTCCACTTCCGAGCCGGTGGACAGTAGTCAGGCGTTGCCGATCCTGGAAACGCTGTTGTCATGGACACATAACGCGCTCGTCAAGCGCGGTGGCGGTTATGTGGTGCTGCCGGACAAGGATGCCGTGGCCGGCAACCTGGTGCCCAGCCTCGGTGGTGCGGCACCGCAGGGCGGCATGCAGGCACGGTTGTTCCCGTTGCGCTACATCTCCGCTGGCGAAATGCAGAAGTTGATCAAGCCGTTCGCGCGACCGGACGCCGTGCTGCTGGCCGATCCGGAGCGCAACTTGCTGGTGATGTCCGGCACGCCCGATGAGCTGGATAACTATCAGCGCACTGTGCATACGTTCGATGTGGACTGGCTGCGCGGCATGTCGGTGGGCGTATTCACGCTGCAGCATGCTGACGTTGACGAAGTGATGCCACAACTTGACCAGATGTTCGGCCCGAAGGGCGACACACCGCTGGCCGGCATGCTGCGTTTCCTCCCGATCAAGCGCACCAATGCTTTGGTGGTAATCAGCACTCAGCCTGCCTATCTGGATGAAGTAGGCAGCTGGATCGGCAAGATCGATCTTGGCGGTGGCAACGACCCGCAGCTGTTCGTCTACGACGTGCGCAATATCAAGGCATCGGAACTGGCGAAGTATCTGGCGCAGATCTACACCAACGGCGCCGGCAGCGGCGGCGACAACGGCGGCCAGGTTGCCCCGGGGCTGGGCTCGAGCACACTCGGCAGCGGCAGCAATGCCAATGGGTCGGGCAGCGGCATGGGTAGCACGGCGGGCAGTTTCGGCAGCTCGACCGGTAGCGGTTTCGGTGGCAGCAGCTCGGGCATCGGAGCGGGCGCCAGTGGTGTCGGCGGGAGTGGTCTTTCTTCCATCGGCGGCAGCACGGGCGGCTTTGGCAGCACAGGTAGCGTGGGCGGCGTGGGCGGCGTGGGCGGCACTGGCCAGGGTGGTGGCGCGAGCGGCGCGTTCGGCGGCGGCAATACCAGCAATGCCAGCAGCGGCCAGTCCTACAGCTCGCAGGACGGTAGCGTGCGCATCAGTTCGGTCGACAGCAACAACCAACTGCTGATACGGGCGCGCCCGTCGCAGTGGACCGAAATCCAGTCGGCGATCCAGCGGCTGGACAACGTGCCACTGCAGGTCCAGATCGAAACGCGAATTCTGGAAGTCGCCCTAGTCGGAGACCTGCAGTTTGGCGTGCAATGGTATCTGCAAGGTCTTGCCGCCAGTACGCCGAACTCCTCGGGAATCGCGACCAGCAACTATCCCGGTGCCCATCGTCAGATTGCCCTGGGTTCGGGTGGCAACCAGTTTGGCGGTCAGCCGTTCTTCTACTCGTTCCTGAGCAGCAGCGGCAAGTTCCAGGTCGCGGTAAGCGCGCTGGAGACCGACAGCAATACCAAAACCCTGTCGGCACCTTCGCTGGTCGTGCTCAACAATCAGGTGGCGCATATCCAGGTCGGCGATCAGGTGCCGATCAACCAGACCAGCTTGCTGCCCACCACGGGTACCTCGACCACCTTGAACCAGGTGACGTATATCCCTACGGGTGTGATCCTCAATGTGCAGCCGCGCGTGAATCCGGGTGGCCTGGTGTATTTGAATATCGACCAGCAGGTCAGTTCAGCTGGCGCAGTTTCCGCCACGCAACCGAATCCGACCATTTCCCAGCGTGAAGTGGGGACGCAAATCGCGGTGCAGAGTGGTCAGACGGTCTTGCTCGGTGGTTTGATCCAGGAGCAAAACGTTGTCAGTGATACTGGTATTCCCGGTCTCAATCGCATTCCGTGGCTGGGACGGTTGTTCGGCACCACGAACCACAGCCGCACGCGCACCGAACTGATCGTGCTTATTACGCCCAAGGTCATTACCAACAGCGAAGAAGCCAAGCAGATCACTGACGACTACCAACACGACTTCGAATCCCTGGCACCGTTGCGCAAGACGGCCTCGAATGCGAATACGACGACTACGACAACGACTACCACGACGACGACGGCTCCCGTCACCACTTCAGGCGTGACAACGACACCGATCAAGCACTGAGCTGCGGCTCTCGACCAGGGCGACAGCAGCTCGCTGCTTCGCCTTGGGCATGCGCCGGTCGTTTTGCGTTCGCGGCCGTGATGGAATCCAGCGCTGTCGCTAAGATGTGCGTGCATGACCAACGTTCTTACCCACGCGTTTCCAATCACCCCGCTACTGCCGCAGATCGTCGCCTCGCTTGCCGCTACGCCGCGACTGGTGCTCGAGGCACCGCCTGGCGCGGGCAAGACAACGCAGGTGCCGCTCGCGTTGCTCGATGCGCCGTGGCTGGCGGGACAGAAAATCCTGATGCTGGAACCGCGGCGCATCGCGGCGCGCGCGGCGGCACAGTTCATGGCGCAACAGCTTGGCGAAGAGATCGGCCGCACCGTCGGCTACCGCATCCGCTTCGAGTCGAAGGTGAGTGCGGCGACGCGTGTCGAGGTAGTCACCGAGGGCATTCTCACGCGGCTGATCCAGGATGATCCGGAACTGAGCGGTATCGGCGCGATCCTGTTCGACGAATTCCACGAACGCCATCTGGCCGGCGACCTCGGTGCTGCACTGGCGCTGGATGTACAGGCCACGCTGCGGCCCGAACTGCGGCTGCTGGTGATGTCGGCGACGCTGGATGGCGAGCGCATCGCGCAATGGCTGGATGCACCGCGCATCTCCAGCCCTGGTCGCAGCTATCCGGTGCACATCGACTATCCGCCGGCGCGTGCGCAGGAGAGCGTCGAGCATCAGCTCGCGCGCGTGGCACGACAGGCATTGGAAGACAGCGATGGCGATGTGCTCGCTTTCCTGCCGGGGCGGCGCGAGATTGCGCGGGCTCAAGCGGTGCTCATGCAGAGTCTCGATCGAGATGACGTCGAAGTAGTTGCGTTGCACGGCGAGCTGTCGCTGGCCGACCAGCAACTTGCGCTGAGCCCAGCCGAATCGGGCACACGGCGCATCGTGCTGGCCACCAACGTGGCTGAATCCAGCGTCACCCTGCCGGGCATTCGCGCGGTGATCGATAGCGGCCTCGCGCGCGAACCGCGTTTCGATCCAAACTCTGGCTTCACCCGACTGGAGACCGTCAACATCTCGCAGGCTTCGGCCGATCAGCGTGCCGGTCGTGCCGGCCGCGTGGCGGAGGGCACGGCATACCGATTGTGGCCGCAGAGCAAGCGGCTCGATCCCGCGCGCACGGCCGAGATCACCCAGGCGGAGCTGTCCGGCCTTGCGCTCGAACTGGCGGCCTGGGGAAGTGCGCAACTGCCTTGGCTGGATCCTCCGCCGTCGGGTGCGCTGGCGCAGGCGCGTGAATTGCTGGGCAGCCTCGGCGCGCTCGACAGCAGCCAGCGCATCACGACGTTGGGCCGCCGAATGCTGGAACTCGGCGCAACGCCGCGCCTCGGCGCGGCCGCGTTGCGCGCGCCACCCGAGCTGCGTGCCTTGATCGCCGATTTGCTGGCACTGATGGAAGCACGTTCGCCGCTGCGCGGCGAGCAGGCACGCAGCGATGATTTCCGCGCACGCGTGAGCGCCCTGCATGCCTGGCGCGATCGTTACAGCAGCGGTGCACGCGGTGGAGCGGACGCCGGTGCGCTGGCAGCGGTCGAACAGGCGAGCAAGGGTTGGCGCCGGCGTCTGGACGTCCGTAGCGCCGCGAGTGGCGTGCCGGATAGCCACGCGGTGGGTGACCTGCTGCTGCATGCATTTCCCGATCGCATCGCGCGTCGCGATGACAACCAGCCGCTGCGCTACACGTTGGCGAACGGTCGCGGTGCACGCCTGCACGAGAACACCGCGCTGCTGGGCGAGCCGTGGCTGGTTGCGCTGGACGTGCGCTTCGAAGCCCGCGACAGCCTGATCCTTGCTGCTGCGCCCGTGGATTTTCGTGTGCTGGAACGCGACTACCCGCAACAGTTCATGCGAGAGCGCACGCTGCGCTGGAACGATGATCGCAATGCAGTGGAGGCATTCGACGAACAGCGTTTTGGGGCGATCGTGCTGGAGCGGCGTAGCGTGCCAGTCAAAGCCGAGGACGCGCTGCCGGCGTTACTCGCCGCGGTGCGCGCGAAGGGTATCGATGCATTGCCGTGGAGCGAGCAAGCACGACGCCTGCGCGCACGCATGCAGGCATTGCGCGAGTGGATGCCGGAGCAGGCACTGCCCGACGTCTCGGACACGCAACTGCTTGCCACGCTCGACGAATGGCTTGCACCGTATTTGAACGGCAAGCGTCGGCTCGACGCGCTGAGCGCGGAGGAACTGTCGCAGGCGCTCGGCGGGCTATTCGATTACGAACAGCGCCGGCTACTGGACGCGCAAGCGCCGGACAGTCTTACCGTGCCCAGTGGGCAGAACCGTCGACTGGAATACACGCCCGATGGACCACCCGTGCTGGCAGTGAAGTTGCAGGAGTTGTTCGGTCTGATCGACACGCCGCGAGTGGGTGGTGGCCGCATCCCGGTGACCTTGCATCTGTTGTCGCCGGCAGGTCGGCCGATCCAGGTGACGCAGGATCTCAAGGGCTTCTGGGAACGCACGTATCCGGAAGTGAAGAAAGAACTCAAAGGCCGCTATCCGCGCCACCCATGGCCGGACGACCCGTGGACCGCAACGCCGACTCATCGCGCAAAACCACGCGCCTGACGTCGCAAAGCCATGCTTGAGCCACGAGAATGCGGCAACGTGACCATGACGCTGACTGACGAGAGTGCGCGATGCAGCTTGCCGAACCCATGAAGATCGAACCCGTCGTCCTGCGCGGCGGTATCGTGCGACTCGAACCGCTGACGCTCGATCATATTGCCGAACTTGCCCGGGTGGGGCTGGACCCCACACTGTGGCAGTGGGTGCCCAATCAGGTGCATACACCCGAAGACATGCGGACGTATGTGTCGACGGCGCTCGACGAACAGCGGCGCGGCGTTTCGCTGCCCTTTGCCATCATCGATCAGGCCAGCGACCAGGCGATCGGCAGTACGCGCTACGCCAACATCGACACCACTCACCGACGGCTCGAGATCGGCTGGACCTGGCTCACCCCAAGCCATCAACGCAGTGGTGCCAATACCGAAGCGAAACTGTTGTTGCTGACGCAGGCGTTCGATGTACTCGGCGCCATGCGCGTCGAGCTCAAGACCGATTCGCTCAACCAGAGGTCGCGTACGGCGATCGCTCGACTGGGCGCGGTGGAAGAGGGCACGTTCCGCAATCACATGATCATTCCCTCTACCGGGCGGGTTCGGCACACCGTCTATTATTCGATCATCGATTCCGAATGGCCGGCGATCAAGGCCAGCCTGACGGCACGGTTGCGCGGTGCTACTGCGGGGCCTTGAAGGCGCCCGCGATTCGCGCGCGGCGCACCGTTCGCCGCGTGACGAAACGTCCTGAATCCGGCACGGATTAGACTGCGTTCATGACCGCCGCTGCCCCCTTCAACCGTTATCAGCTGGCCGAGCTGGGTGCTCTGCTGGCCGAGCCGGCACGCGCCGCAATGCTGCTGGCGTTGATGGACGGCAGCGCACGTCCGGCTGGCGAGCTGGCGCGCGCTGCCGACGTGGGCGCGGCTACCGCCAGCGCCCATCTGAAGCGCTTGCTGGAGGGTGGTCTGCTCGGTGTGCATGTCCAGGGCCGCCATCGCTACTACCGGCTTGCCGACGACGAAGTGGCCGCATGGCTGGAGTCGATGGCGCTGCCGCGCTCACCGCGTCCGCAACGAGTGGTTGTGACCGACCCGGCACTTTGCCGTGCACGCACTTGCTACCGCCATCTTGCCGGCCAGCTGGGAGTGGCGATGTGCAAGGCGTGGCTGGAGCGCGGCTGGCTGCAATCGAACAGCGATGGACTGTGTCTGCTGCCGGCGGCCGTTGACGCGCTGATACATACAGGATGGCAGCCGCATGCGACGGAGCACCTGTTGCATTTGCGTGGCCGCAGTTGCCTAGACTGGACCGAGCGCCGCTTGCACGTAGGCGGCCCGCTCGGCGTGGCGCTCACCGATGCCATGCTGGACGCCGACTGGCTACGTCGCGTGAGCGACAGCCGCGCGCTGCTGCCCAGCGCCGACGGCTTGCGACACTTGGCCGAGTTGGGTGTGCGCATGGAGTAACGGTTCGCATCCTCTGCTCGCCCTCCCGGCAGCGCTCCGTTCCCTCTCCCCTCGGTCGATCTTCGTACCCTCTCCGTTCGCCCTGAGCGTAGCGCAGCGAAGTCGAAGGCCCCTCGAGGCGCACCCTTCGACTTCGGCCCTACGGGCCTACGCTCAGGGCGAACGGAGAGGGTACGTTGGCCGCGGGGGCGCAGAGGGAGCGGAGGCCGCTGCGACGCAGAGGGAACGAAGAGCGAGCGGGGGAAAGGTGGATAGAGCGCAGGGTTGGACAGGCGGTCATTAGGCGATGAAAAAAGAACCCGGCCTTGCGGCCGGGTTCTTCATTGCCATCACTGCGACAGCTGCCAGTTTGCGCAGCCGTCCGTCTTCCCGATTTACTGCACAGTCAACGTGACATCGTCGAGCGTGAAGTCAGTATTGCCTGAGGACGAAGTCTCCTTGCCGGTGAACTTGATCACCACGGTCTGGCCGATGTACGGAGCAAGGCTTGCCGTGTGCACCGTGTAACCCGTGGCCGCGTTGAGACTCGTGAATGTTGCCAGCGTTGACAACACGGTGCCGGACGAATTCAGCACCTGCACGGTTAGCGTGTCGGCTGCGGTCTTCTTGGTCGAGTCGATATGCAGGTAGTACTGCAGGGTCGCGCTCGTCTTGCCGCTGGGAATCGCTACCGACTGTGATGCCGTGTCGGTGTGCGAAGCGCCATAGCCGTCCAGCCATGCGAACCATGTTCCGGCATGCGGGCTCTCGCTGCTGCCGCAGCTTGCGCTGGTGCAGAGCACGCCTGCCGTCAGCGTCCACGGTGTCGCCTTTCCGGTTTCAAAGCCGGTGTTGACGAGCAACTGGCTCGGACTGCCGCCGCTGCTGACCGTCACCGATTCCGTCTTGGAGCTGGTGGCGCCGCTGACGCTGTCGGTCACGGTTTCGGAAACGCTGTATGTCCCGGCTGCCGCATAGGTGTGGCTGGGATTTTGAGCGGTCGAGGTGCCGCTGTCGCCGAAGCTCCAGGAGTAGCCCGAAATGGTGCCGCCCGAGTCGGTGGACGAATCAGTGAAGTTGGCGGTCAGGCCGCTGGTGGTGAAGCTGAAGTTGGCCGCCGGCGTACCGCCCGTACCGCCACCTCCGCCGCCGATGTTGGCGACTTCCTGACTCATGATCAGGCTGCCGAAGCCGGTGGTGTAGTCCCAGCCCACGGCCGCCGTCTCACCGCTGTTGTTGCCCGAGGTGACGTCATGGAAGGTGCTCGCCGGCAACTTGTACAGCAGCGGTGCGGCGAAGCCGAGCGTGCTGCCTTTGGCCGCCAGCATGCGTGCCCATGAACCGACAAACAGCGGCGAGGCCAGACTCGTGCCACCGACCTGCTGATTCGCCTGGCCGTCCACGATGATCAACGCGCCGCTATCCGGGCTGGCGTCAAACGCAATGTCAGGTACGCCACGGGTGGTGTGACCTGCGTTCTGCCCCACGCCCACCTGCCAGCTCGGCATCGGCTCGAACGTGCTGGGGCTGCCGCCCGTCGCACCTTCACTCTCGTTGAGATTGTTCCACACCGTCTCGCTGCCCCAGGTCGTGGCACCGGAGGTGTACAGCTCGGTACCACCCGCCGCGACCACGTACTGCGAGCTGGCCGGCCAACTCGGAACCACGCCGCCGGTGCCGCATTCATCCGCGCCGGAATCACCCGACGACACCGAGAAGGTCTGCCCCTGCGCCACGGCCTGCGAGAAGATCTGGTCTTCCGCAGTGGTGGTGCCCGCTTGCTGTGCATCGGTTTCGCATTCGCCCAGCGACACGTTGATCACCTTCACCGCATTCGCGCTCACTGCCGCGTTGTAGTCGGCGGTGAGGTTGGCATCGGTCAGCGAGGTGGTGTCGTAGAAGACGATCTTCTGCACGCCACCGCTGATGCCTACGATGTCCTGGCTGTCCAGGTCCCACTCGACGTCGCCGCTGGTATCGCTGCCGCCGCTGCCGACGACCTGGGTGGTGACCGCTGGCAGGCCATTGGTCGACGCGAACGACTTCAGATCGCTGAGGACCTTGGTCATGCTGCCTTCGACGATGATGCCGACAGGAATGGTCGACGCGGTCGGCACACCTGTGCCACCGTAGATCGTGGCGAAATTGGTCGGGTTGTGACCGACTGCCGTTCCGGTCACCGCGGTGTGCACGGCGTTCGTGTTCGCATAGCGCGCAAACGTGTGCGACAGATGCACGGTATCCAGGCCCACTACCGACAGCACGCTGTCCTGCAACGATGCGGGAATCATGACGTTGCTGGTGTTGTGAAAGGCGTTGCGGCCGTCGTGGGTGTGCACACTCTCAAAGGTAGTGTTGAAGGCGGCGCGCACCGAGTCGGCGGTGGCGTCGGCGGTAACCAGCAGCCGGTTCGGTGCGATGGTGACATTCTTGAAGCCGGCCTGGGTCAGATAGTTCGCCACGGCCTGTGCCTGCGCCTGGGTCGGCGAGAACTGCGCGGCGAATTGCTCCTGACTCATCGTGCGCTGTGCGGTCGGCGTGCCAGGCTGTTGAGCCTTAGCCAGAAAGCTGTTCAGTTGCGACTGATTGCGCAACTTGAGCGAAACCACGATTTGCATCGGCTGCGAGAAGGCCAGCGGCCCGGCGGCCACGTCACCACTATGCAACGTGGTGGCGTGTTGCGAGGTCAGCGCGACAAAGGCACTGGCATTGTTGGTGGAGGTGGCGCAGACCGACGTGGCAGCCGCCATGGCGATGGCTGCAGCCAGTAGCTTGAGGCGAAAATGGCTTGGCATTGTGAACTCCCTAAGTTTTGAGGCCAAACGAAGCCGCTGGGGCCGTATGGACCTCATGAGTGGGCGGCGTGGACAGACACGACGCCATGGGTTTTCTTGGATTGCCCAGCGATCCCATGTGCTCCCTGCGGCTCGCCCCCTCCCTGATTTATCCGTCGGAGTTCACATGCAGGTGTTCTTTCTCTATCGGCAACGTCGCGATGAAGTCAGTGACGTTTTGAATGGGATCATTCATCAAACTCCCATTGATGAATTGACCGAAGGTAGGGCGCTGATGAGTGAGCGTCAATAGGAGTTTTTGAAGTATCCGGTGATATCGATCACAGAATCAACGGGTCAATTGTCGTGCGCGGCTAGGTGATTATCGTTATTCACAAAAGTGTGAAGACGATTCGCCGAAATGCATTTACGCACGATCTAAAGTTTTGCTTCGAAGAGGATTGATTTTCAGCGGAATCAATCAGATATGATCGAATACAGTGCTAACTCGACGAATGAATATATGCGACGTCTGAATGCCATGTAATCGGTTTCATTGCCTGAATATGCGCAATTAGAACGATATAATTTCATGGCTATCACAAGAGACTTCTGTTCTCCTGAACACAATGAATGTGCTTTGATCCTTGATCACCGGTGATTCACTTGATTCGACTTACGTGAAATTCAGCGGATGCGCGCGTCGACATCAGGATTACTCGGCGCAATGCCCACCGGGTGTCGATGGACGGCGAAGCAATTCGCCCATGGCGCTACATGTCGAGCACCGCGGCTGCAGCTCGCCGCAGGCTCGATCGGATGCGGCAGCCAACGAAGTCACCGGTTCAATCGGAGCAGGTGACATGCGACCATGAGCGGATGAATGAGGCAGCCACTCCCCGACTCACGATCATTGGCGGTGGGCCCTCTGGCCTTATGGCGGCCGAGGTGGCGTGCGCGGCTGGTGTCAGGGTCGATCTGTACGACGCGATGGGTTCGGTTGGCCGGAAATTTCTGTTGGCCGGCAAGGGTGGACTCAATCTCACGCATGGCGAACCGTTCGCGCAGTTTGTAGGGCGCTACGCAGAGCGGCGCGGCGCGGTCGAAAGCTGGCTGCAGGAATTCGACGGCGATGCCTTGCGCGCGTGGGCGCGTGGGCTGGGCGTGGAAACTTTCGTGGGTAGCTCCGGCCGGGTGTTTCCGAGCGACCTGAAGGCGGCACCGTTGTTGCGCCGCTGGGTACGTCGACTGCATGCGAGCGGCGTGACGTTCCATATGCATCATCGCTGGTTGGGCTGGGCTGACGGCGGCGCGCTGCGTTTTGCAGTGCCTGATGGGGAACGTAGCGTGACCACAGACGCCGTGGTGCTGGCGCTCGGCGGCGCCAGCTGGCCACAACTCGGCTCCGATGGTGCGTGGGTGGCGCCGTTGACCGACGCCGGAATCGATATCGCACCGTTGCAGCCGGCCAACTGCGGCTTCGAGCTGGCGTGGAGCGAGCATCTGCGCACACGTTTCGCCGGCGCGCCGCTGAAACCCGTGGTCGCCCATTGGGTCGATCGCCATGGCATCGCGCAGCATCGCCAGGGTGAATGCGTGCTCAGCGAATACGGGATCGAGGGCAGCCTCGTCTACGCGATCGGCGCCGAACTGCGCGAGCAGATCGCCACGCGCGGCGAGGCGATGCTCTATTTCGACCTGGCGCCGGGCTACACGCAAACCGCGCTTGCCGAGCGGCTCTCTGCACCGCGTGGCAAACACAGCCTCGGCGACTGGCTGCGTCGTCGCGCGGGACTCGACCCGGCCAAATGCGCGCTGGTGTTCGAGTTGACCGGCAAGCCCACGCTCGCTGATCCCGTGGCGCTGGCCGCACAGATCAAATCGTTGCCGCTACGCCTGCGTGCGCCGCGCCCGGTGGCCGAGGCGATCAGTACTGCTGGCGGTGTACGGCTGGAGGCGTTGGACGAGACGCTGATGGCACGCAAACGCCCCGGTGTGTTCATTGCCGGCGAAATGCTCGACTGGGAAGCCCCTACGGGTGGTTACCTGCTTACCGCGTGTTTCGCCAGTGGTATGCGGGCGGGTCGCGGTGCGGCACGCTGGCTTCGCAGATAAGCCGCAGCAACTGCGGGCAGGTGGGCCATTGGGAGCCTCGATCCACCACTCGTCATCCCTGCGAAGGCAGGGACCCAGTGCCTTGACTCTCCAGAAATTACAGCTGCTGGATCCCTGCCTTCGCAGGGATGACGAGCTGGTTAACGATTATCCGGGGTACTCTGTTTGTGGGCTCGCGGTAGTTTCACGAACGCCCTTCGACTTCGCTACGCCCAGAGCCCGCCCCGGACTCGATCCGGGAAGAACGGGGTCTTGCGCCGCGCTCACCGTTTGACAGTGGCCTTCTGCGGATCGACAAGTTCGCTGGCCGACCAGTCACCGCCCAGATCGCCGATCAATGACACCGTATCGAGCAGTCGTTGCTGCTGCACATTCAGCGCGCTTTCCTGCGTGCTCAGCTGCGTCGCCTGCGCAACGGCCGCGGTGGTGTAGTCGACGGTGCCGGCCTGATATTCGTTGAACGCAATCTGCGCACCACGCGTGGCGTCCTGTACGGCGGAGTCCAGCACCGCGCCCTGCTGGGCGAGAATGCGCAGGCCGGAAAGGTCGTCTTCCACATTCTGGAATGCGGTCAGCACGGTGCCGCGATAGTTCGCCACCGTGGCCTCGTAGGCCGCTCTGGCGGCGGCAACCTGGGCGTGGCGTTCGCCGCCATCGAACACGGTTTCGCTCACGTCGGCACCCAGCGACCACACATGGTTGGCGATATGCAGCAAGCCGGCCAGCGGCGACTGCGAAAAGCCATCTGCGGCCGACAGCGAAAAATTCGGATAATAGGCCGCTACGGCGACGCCGATCGCGGCGTTCTGCGCAGCCATCTGGCGCTCGGCAACGGCGATATCCGGACGACGCTGCAGCAAAGTCGAGGGCACACCCACCGGAACCGTTGGCAGCGTCGGCAGCGCCGTACTGTGTGGAATATCGAGTTCTTCTGGGTTCTTGCCGACCAGTACAGCGATCGCGTGGGCGTCTTTCGCGCGGGCAATGCCGAGTGCGATCAGGTTGGCCTGGGCGTTCTCCAGCTGAGTCCGCGCACCAATGACGTCTGACGGAGCCACCGTGCCGGCCTTACCCTGGTTGCCGACCACGCGCAGATATTCCGTGTAGGCATCCACAGTTTTCTGCAGCAGGTCGATGTTTGCGTCGGTCACCCGCAGATCGATGAGGGCGGTCGCCAGGGCAACTTGTTCGGACAGCGTGGCGTTGGCCAGGGTTGCCTCGCTGGCCTGTGCAGTCGCCTTGTTCTCTTCGACGGTACGGCGGACCTTGCCCCACAGGTCGGGTGCCCAGCTGACATTGCCTTCGAGGGAGCCGGCGGTGCTTATCGGGTGAGCGCTCACCGCGCTGTTGCCAAGATTGCCGCCGGCGCTGCGCGATTTGGTTGCCGAGCCAGTGACGCCGATCGTGGGAAACAGCGCGCTGCGTGCCTCCTGCACCTCGGCCAGTGCCTCCTGATAGTTCGCATAGTCCTGGCGCACAGTCTGGTTGGAGACCGACACCATCGGCTCGAGCTGGTTGAGCAGGGGGTCATTGAACCCGGCCCACCAATCGGCGGTTGGCGTGGCAGCCGCCGGCGTGGCCACCGTCCAGCCCGGCAGTTCCTTGTACTGCACCGGTGCCGTTACCTGGGGGCGATGGTAGTCAGGCCCGACCATGCAGCCGCCGAGCAGCAGCGCCAACGAGGCGGCCAACGTCTTGCGAGGGATGTTCATGTTCATGCGCTTGCGTCCGACTGAGTGTTCCACGGCAGCGTGGCGGACCACCGGGCGAGTCTTGCGCGCAGGCGGTCGAGATAGAGGTAGATCACTGGCGTCGTATAGAGCGTGAAGACCTGGCTGAATATGAGCCCGCCCATCACGGTGATGCCGAGCGGCTGGCGTAGCGACGCGCCCTGACCGATGCCGATTGCCAACGGCACGGCCCCGAGTACAGCGGCGGCGGTGGTCATCATGATCGGCCGAAGACGTATAACGGCCGCGTCGTGGATCGCCCGTTGCGGCTCATAACCTTCGTCGCGTTGCAGATGGATGGCGACGTCGATCATCATGATCGCGTTCTTCTTGACGATGCCGATCAGCAGGATGATGCCGATCATCGCGATCACCGAGAACGGCGTGCCGAAGATCAGCAACGCCAGCGTGGCGCCAATGCCCGCCGATGGCAGCGTGGAAAGAATGGTGATCGGATGCACGGTGTTTTCGTACAGGATGCCAAGCACGATATAGACGGCCGCAAGTGCCGCGAGAATCAGCAGCGGCATGGTCGACATAGACTGCGCATAGACCTGCGCGGCACCGGCGAAGCTTCCGTGGATGGAAGCCGGCAGGCCCAGTTGTCGCGATGCCTGATCGATAGCGATCGTCGCCTTGCTCAGCGAGCCGCCGGGCGGCAGGTTGAAGGAAATCGTGGCCGCAACGAGGCCGCCCTGATGACTGACCTGGGTTGCCGTGTGGTTGCTGACATACCCGGCCAGTGACGGAAACGGCACCATGGTCTCGCTCGCCGTGCTGTCCGCGCTGCCGCTGGAGCTGCCGCCGCGGGCATTGGAGATGGCATTGGTAAGCTGGTTGGCCTCGGCATTCGCGTTGCGCGAATTGGTGGTGGATGCGGCCTGAGCCATGCTGATTGCCGAGACCGGCGTGACCGGCTTCACGAGGGCGCTGGATACCTGCGTCTGCTGGGTTCCGCTCGCGTTGCCGGCCGCGGTACTGAAACGCATGCGGTCGAGCATCTGCGGATACTGCCAATACTTCGGCGCGACCTCCATCACCACGAAGTACTGATTGAGCTGGTTGTAGACGGTCGACACGGTGCGTTGTCCGAACGCGTCGTAAAGCACGCTGTCGAGCTGGTTGGGCGCGAAGCCGTAGCGTGCGGACGTGGCGCGATCCATGTTGATGTAGATCTGCAGGCCGTTCTGCTGCAGGTCCGAGTTCACGTCCGTTACCTGGCCGCGCTCCTTGGTCAGCGCTGCCACCAGCTTGGGCACCCAGGTGAACAGCGCGTTGGGATCATCGCTGGTCAGCGTGTACTGATATTCAGCAGCCGACTGCCGCCCGCCAATATGCAGATCCTGTGCGGCCTGCAGGAATAATTTCGCGCCGGAAACCCCGTTGAGTTTGGGGCGCAGACGATCGACCACCTGCGATGCAGTGAGTTTGCGTTGTGCCAGCGGCTTGAGTTCGATAAACACGTTGGCCGTATTCAGCGCGCGGCCACCGGTGAAGCCTGCCACCGATTCGACGGCCGGATCCTTCTGCACGATCGCCTGCAACTGAGCGAGCTTCTGTTCCATCGCCTGGAACGAGATGCTTTGATCGGCAATGATCTGCCCGGTCAAGATGCCGTTGTCCTGTTCCGGAAAGAACGTCGAGGGCACCAGCTTGATCAGGAACACGTTGAGCACGATCAGGCCGAGCAGGGTCAACCCGACCAGCAGCGCGTGATCGAGCACGATCGTCAGCGAACGCGCGTATGCATTCTTGAAGCGCTCGAACTGCCGTTCGTACCAGAGTGCCCAACGGGCCTTGGAGTGCAGCGTCTTGCGGTTGAGTACATACGCCGCCATGGTCGGCGTCACCGTGAGCGAAATCACCAGCGACAGCAGGATCGCGATGGAGAGCGTCACTGCGAATTCGTGGAACAGCAGGCCGACGATGCCCGGCATCAACAGGATCGGCAGGAACACCGCGATCAATGACAGGCTCATCGAGATCACGGTGAAGCTGACCTCGGCGCTACCGACCAAAGCCGCCTCGCGCACATCCATGCCCGATTCGACATGGCGCACGATGTTTTCCAGCACCACCACCGCGTCGTCGACCACGAATCCGGTACCGATGGTAAGCGCCATCAGCGAAAGATTGTCGATGCTGTAACCGAGCAGGTACATCGGTCCGAAGGTGCCGACGATCGACAGCGGTAGCGCGACCGCCGGCACCAGAATCGCGCGCGGCGACTGCAGAAAAATGAAGACCACGCCGATGACCAGCAGCACGGCAATGAACAAGGTGCGCTCGGTGTCGTTCACCGCGGCGTTCACCGATTGCGATCGATCCACGGCGATGCCGACATGAACATCGTGTGGCAGAGTGGCTTCGATCGACGGCAACACTTTGCGGATCTGCGCGACGGTGTTGACGATATTGCCGCCGGGCAACGGGTAGACGATCACCAGCACCGCGGCCTTGCCGTTGTAGAGCCCCATGTTGCGGATATTTTCGGCGGAGTCCTGCACATCGGCCACATCGCGCAGCAGCACCGGAGCGTTGTTGCGATAGGCCACGACCAGGTCGCGGTACGGCGCGGCCTTGTTGATCTGGTCGTTGGATGTGACCTCGAAGCGCTGGTCGCCCTGGTCGATATGACCCTTGGCGCTGTTCGCGTTCGCGGAGCTGATCGCGGCACGCACATCTTCCAGGCCGATGCCGTAGCTGTTGAGCTGATCGGGCTCCAGTTCGACACGCACCGACGGCAACGCGCTACCGCCCAACGTGATCTGGCCTACGCCATCCACTTGCGACAGTTGCTGCTGGATCACCGAGTCGGCGGAGTCGTAGAGCTGCGCCCGGGTCAGCGTATTCGACGTGAGCGCCAGCACCATGATCGGCGAGTCGGAGGGGTTGTACTCGCGATACGTGGGATTGTTGCGCAACGTGCTCGGCAGATCGGCGCGTGCTGCCTGGATGGCGGCCTGGACGTCGCGCGCAGCGCCATTGATGTCCCGACTGAGACCGAACTGGATGACGATCGACGCCGAGCCGACGGAACTCGTCGAAGTCAGTTCGCTCACGTCGGCGATCGTGCCCAGACGCCGCTCAAGTGGCGCGGCCACGGTTGACGCCATGATGTCCGGGCTGGCGCCCGCCATGCTTGCCTGTACGACGATGACCGGAAACGTGATGTTCGGCAGCGGTGCGACCGGCAGCTTGGTGTACGCCAGCATACCGGACAGCAGGATGGCGACCGCCAACAGGGTGGTCGCCACCGGTCGCTTGATGAATAGCCCGGGGATGCTCACGGCGTGTGCTCGGGCGCCGGCTCGTCAGTCGGACCATCGGATGGCTGGGGCGCCTTGGGCTGGAAGCGCTGCGCCAGGCGATCAAAGTAGAGATAGATCACCGGTGTGGTGAACAGCGTCAGCATCTGGCTCAGGGCCAGACCGCCGATGATCGCCAGGCCGAGCGGCCGGCGCAACTCCGATCCGGTGCCCGTGCCCAGCAACATCGGCAATGCGCCAAGCATCGCCGCCAGCGTTGTCATCAGGATCGGCCGGAAGCGTAGCAGCGAGGCTTCGAAGATCGCATCCTCCGGCGACTTGCCATGCTCGCGCTCGGCGACGAGTGCGAAATCCACGATCATGATCGCGTTCTTCTTCACGATGCCGATCAACAGCACGATGCCGATGATGCCGATCACGTCCAGATCGCTGCCGGCGATCATCAACGCCAGCAACGCGCCGATGCCGGCCGAAGGCAGCGTCGAGAGAATCGTCACTGGATGGATGAAGCTTTCGTACAGCACGCCGAGCACGATGTAGACGGCGACCAGTGCTGCGATCAGCAGCCACACCTCGCTGGACAGCGAGTCCTGGAACGCCTGGGCGGCACCCTGGAACGAGGACGTGATCGAGGGCGGCAGATGCACCGCCTGCTCGGCCTGATTGACTTCCTTCACTGCCTTGCTAAGCGACGCGTCACTGGCCAGGTTGAACGAGATGGTGACTGCGGGGAATTGCGCCAGATGACTGATCACCAGCGGTGACTTGGTGACCTGGATCTGGGCGATGGCGCTCAGCGGCACCTGGCCGCTGCTGCTGGTTTGACTGGGCAAGTACAACTCACCCAGCGATTGCAGCGTCGGCAGGCTTTCGGGCTTGGCGACAAGGATCACGCGGTACTGGCTGGACTGATCGAAGATGGTCGACACGATGCGCTGCCCCAACGCGTCGTAGAGCGCGTTGTCGATCGTCGCCGCGGTAATGCCATAGCGCGCGGCCAGCTGACGATTGACCTCGACATTGACGCTCAGGCCGTCGTTGTTCAGATCGCTGGTGACATCGGTAATCGACGTAATCTTCTTCATGCGCGCGATCAGGTCGGGCACATATTGCATGAAGGCCTGCTGGTTCGGTCCCCGCAGCACGAACTGGTACTGGTTTGGCGAGATGGTGGTATCGAGGGTCAGGTCCTGCTCGGGCTGCGCGTAAAGCCTGATGCCGGATATGTTCGCCACCTCGCCCTGTATGCGCCGGGCGATGACGGCTGCAGTCGCCGAACGATCGTCGCGCGCTTTCAGGTTGATCAGGAAACGGCCGGTGTTGAGCGTCGTATTGGTGCCATCGATACCGACATACGAGGTGAGTCCGGTGACATCGGCATCCTTGAGGATGGCTTCCGCCAGCGCCGTCTGACGTTCCACCATCGCCGTGTACGAGACCGAGTTGTCGGCGATGCTGATGCCCTGGATCACGCCCACGTCCTGCACCGGGAACAGGCCCTTGGGGATCGTGATGTACAGGATCACGGTCAGTACCATGGTCGCCAGGAAGACGATCAGGGTCAGCGTCTGCCGCGCCATCACGAACCGCAGTCCGCGCTCGTAGGCCCCCAGGGTTTTGTTGAACAGACCTTCGCTGATCCGTTCGAAACGACTGGGATGACGCTCCTTCTGGGCCTTGAGAATGCGCGCGCACAGCATCGGCACCAGGGTCAGCGAGACGATGCCTGACAGCACGATCGTGACCGCAAGGGTGACCGCGAATTCGCTGAACAAGCGACCGATCACACCGCCCATGAACAGCAACGGGATCAGCACCGCGATCAGCGAGACGGTCAGCGAGAGGATGGTGAAGCCGATCTGCCCCGCGCCTTCGAGTGCCGCTTCGAGCGGCGTCCTGCCTTCCTCCAGATAGCGCACGATGTTCTCGATCATCACGATCGAGTCGTCGACGACGAAGCCGGTGGCGATGATCAGCGCCATCAACGAGAGATTGTCGATCGAGTAGTTCAGCTCGTACATCATCGCCAGCGTGCCGATCAAAGAGACCGGTACGGAAATGCTCGGGATGATGGTTGCCGGCACGTTGCGCAGGAACACGAAGATCACCAGCACCACCAGCACCACCGCGAGCACCAGCTCGAACGCGGCATCGGATACCGACGAACGAATCACGCCGGTGCTGTCGGAAACGATCTCGACCTTCATGCCCGCCGGCAGGGTGGACTCCAGCTGCGGCAGTACTTTCTTGATCTGGTCGACCGTGGCGATCACGTTCGCGCCCGGCTGACGCTGCACGTTCAGCACAATTGCCTGGGTCTTGTTGAACCACGCACCTTGCTCGGTGTTCTGTGCGGACTGGGTGACCCGGGCGACGTCGCGCAGGTACACCGGCGCGCCGTTCTGGTAGGAAATCACCGTGTCCAGATAGTCCTTGGGATCCTGGATCTGATCGTTGCCGTTGATCGTGTAGTCCAGCTTCGGACCGTCGAAGTTGCCCTTCGGCTGACTCACGTTGACGTTGGCGATCAACGAACGCAGATCGTCAATATTGAGCCCGTACGCGGCCAGTTTCTGTGGATCCGCTTCGACGCGCACGGCCGGCACGTTGCCGCCGGCGGGTGTCACCAGGCCGACGCCCGACACCTCGGAAATCTTCGCGCCCAATCGATTGTTCGCGACGTCCTGCAACTGCGGCAGCGACATCGAGTTGGAAGTTACCGCCAGGGTCAGGATGGGCTGGTCGGCGGGGTTAACCTTGGCATACGTCGGTGGCGCCGGCAGGCCAGCCGGCAACAGGCTGTTCGCTGCGTTGATCGCTTCCTGGACGTTCTGTTCGGCAATGTCGAGGTTGAGCGAAAGATCGAACTGCAGGGTGATGATCGACGCCCCGGCAGAACTATTGGAGGTCATCTGCTGCAGGCCGGGGATCTCGCCCAGCTGCACTTCCAGCGGCGCGGTCACCGTGGTCGCCATCACGCTGGGGCTGGCGCCCGGATAGAACGTTTGCACCTGGATCGTCGGGTAGTCGACGGCGGGCAGCGACGACACCGGCAGGAAGCGCACGGCGACGAGGCCGACCAGCACAAGCGCGATCATCAACAGCGCTGTGGCCACCGGCCTGAGTACGAACAGGCGCGAAATATTCATCGGATTGCGTGCCTGCCGCTTACGAGATGTGTGAGGCGATGGCGGTGCCTGGTACCCGCTGCTCGCCCCGCTGCTGTGCGCTTGCCGACGACGTGGCGGGCGCCGGGGCGCGGCCTGCCGCCGCGGGCCTTGCCGACTTCGGCCCGGCGATCTTGATCTTGGCACCGTCGCTCAAACGGTCCATGCCGTCGGTAACCACCGTCTGGCCGGCGGCGAGCCCCGACAGGATGACCGTGTTCTTGCCGTCGCTGGGGCCCTGGGTCACCTTGTGCACGGAGACGGACTGGTCGGCGTTGACCAGATAGACGTAGTCACCGGGCGCGCCGCTCTGCACCGCTGGCGTCGGCACCAGCACCGCGCGCTGCAAGGTGTCGACCAGCAGCTGCACGTTGACGAACTCATTCGGATACAAGGCCTCGTCGTCGTTCGGGAACGTCGCACGCAAGGTCACCGTGCCGGTGCCCGTGGCCATCTGATTGCTCAGTGCGTACAGCGCGCCGGTGCCGAGCTGCTTGCTGTTGTCGCTGTTATAGACAGTGACCGCCAGCTTGCCGCTGGCAGTGAAGCGCTGCAGTACCTTGCTCAACGAGTTCTGCGGCACCGTGAACTGCACGGTGGTCGGCTTCATGGTGGTGATCGTCACGATGCCCGGTGACGACGACTGGGTGACGAAATTGCCTGGATCGACCAGGCGCAAGCCGACCCGACCGGCGATCGGCGCGGTGATATGGCAATACGCAAGATCGAGATCGAACTGCGCGATATTCGCCTGGTCGGCCTGCACCGCAGCCTCGTCCTGCTTGACGGTGAATTGCTGATCGACAAAGGTCTGCTCGGCAATCGACTTCTGCTCATGCAATTGCGTGAAGCGAGCGAGGTCGGCGCGGGCCTGGCCCAGGCTCGCCTGATCCTTGGCCAATTGGGCTTGCGCCTGCTGCTTGTCGATCTCGTACTGGCGTGGGTCGATCTGGGCGAGGAACTGTCCCTTGGTCACGTCCTGGCCTTCCTGATAGCCCACTGACGTCAGGTACCCGCTCAACTGCGGCAGCACGTTGACCGTATTGATCGGAGTTACCGTGCCCAGTTCGTTCAAGGTTTCAGGCATGTTGCCCAGAGTCGCCTTGGCCGCGCTGACCACTTGCGCGGGCGTGCCGGGTTTGACCTTTTCGGCATTGAGGAGATGGATCACAACCAGGACGATCACCGCGATGACAACGACCCCGCCAATCAGCCAGCCACGTCGCTCGTGAAAGAATCCGGTGGCTTTCGAGGTGTCGGCACTCATAAAACATCTCCCACGGGTTCATTCCTCGTACTTAAGCACTTTCGTTTGTCAAAACGGCGTCGTCCCGGACAGCAGCAGGAGCGTCAACAATCAAGACCGGCAGAATGTTTTCAACGTGCCGCCGGCGCATTCGGTTGACATGACGGTCTGTCGCGCTGTCCGTCGGGGGGTGCGCATAAAGAACACGAACAGGCTGCGGGAGCATGTGCCTCAAGGCATGGGTCGCGGAACCAGCTTGATTTCAAACAGCTTCGGCCAGCACTTGCCGGTGACAAACAACCGGTCGTGCGCCGCATCGTAAGCGATCCCGTTGAGCACATCGTTGCCGGGGTCGGGCAGCTTGTTGACGTCGAGCAGGCCGCTGAGGTCGATCCAGGCCACGACGTGACCGGTGGCTGGATCGATCCTGGCGATGCGGTTGGTCAGCCAGATGTTCGCGTAGATCTCGCCCTTTACCCATTCCAGCTCGTTGAGATTTGTCACCGGTACGCCGTCGGCCGTCACCATGATGCTGCTGGTTGTGGCCAGCGAATTCGGATCGAGAATGCGGAGCACGGACGAACCATCGCTCATGTACAGATGGTGATCGTCGCGGGTCAATGCCCAGCCTTCGCCCGGATAATTGAAGGTGTGCTGCAGCTTGAAACTGGCCAGGTCATAGACAAAACCAGTCTGGTCCTGCCACGTGAGCTGCACCAGTTCGTTCTTCCAGTCCACGATGCCTTCGCCGAAATACTGCGCTGGCACGTTGTAGCGCTGCACCACTTCGCCAGTTTGCAGTTCCACTTTGCGCACGGTCGATTGGCCTTCCTGGCCAGTGCTCTCGTAGAGATAGCCGTCCTTGTAGAACAGGCCCTCGGTGTAGGCGCCGGTGTCGTGTGGATAGACGTTCACCACCTTGTAGCCGTAGACAGGTACCGCCGCCTGTGCAGCGGTAGTGCCGAGCAACATGGCGAGGGCGAGGGTCTGGGTCAGGCCGGGCGATCGGATCATCGGGTCAGCTCCTTGCGTAGGAGAGCGGTCGTGCGTGGGAGTCGCTGGCCACGCACGTTATCAGCCAAGCGGCCGTACACGGAAGTTGCGGCCTTTGATCTTGCCGGCACGCAGCCGCTCCAGCGCCTTGTTCGCCAGCGCGCGGCTGATCGCCACGTAGGCGCGGGTAGCGAATACATCGATCTTGCCGATGTCGGTTGCGTTCAATCCGGCATCGCCGGTCAGTGCGCCGAGAATATCGCCGGGGCGCAGTTTGTCCTGGCGGCCGGCATCGATCACCAGTGTTTTCATCGGCGCCAGATGCAGCGTCTTGCCTCGCGTCGCCGCGATCTTCAATGGACGCCACGGCAGCGGACTGCCGGACAGCTCTTCGATGTTGCTGGCCTTCGGTCGTTCGCGTGACGTGCACAGCGTGATCGCCAACCCGGACTGTCCGGCGCGACCGGTGCGGCCGATGCGGTGCGTATGGGTTTCCGGATCGTGCGGTATGTCATAGCTCACCACCAGCGGCAACGCGGCAATGTCCAGTCCGCGCGCGGCGACGTCGGTGGCGACCAGCACGGCGCAGCTGTGATTGGCAAAGCGCACCAGCACTTCGTCGCGGTCGCGCTGTTCCATGTCGCCGTGCAAGGCCAGCGCGGAGAAACCGCGACGGTCGAGCTCCTGTGCGACCGCATCCACCTCACGGCGCATGTTGCAGAACACCAGCGCATGTTCCGCGCGGTCGCCGCTCAGCAGCTGCGCCAATGCATCCATCTTCTGCGCGGGCTCCACTTCGTGGAAGCGTTGCTCGATCGCCGGCCGCTCATCGACGGGCGCATCCACCGTCACTTCGACCGGGTCACGCTGCATGCGCTGACTCACCGCGCGGATCTCCTGCGGATACGTCGCCGAGAACAGAAGCGTCTGGTGATGCTTGGCGATGCGTCCCACGATGTCGTCGATCGCTTCGCTGAAACCCATGTCGAGCATGCGGTCCGCCTCGTCCAGCACCAGCACCTTGATGCCGCCGCCGTGCAAGCTGCCGCGCTTGAGGTGTTCCTGCACCCGCCCCGGCGTACCGATGACGATGTGTGGGTCGTGGGTCAGCGATGCGAGCTGCGGGCCCAGCGGCATGCCGCCGCACAGCGTCAGCAGCTTCACGTTCGGAATGTTCGCCGCCAGCTTGCGGATCGCCTTGCTGACCTGGTCCGCCAGTTCGCGAGTCGGGCACAGCACCAGGGCCTGCAGTCGAATCGTGTCGGAGTCGAGTGTTTGCAGCAGGCTCAGCCCGAACGCGGCGGTCTTGCCGCTGCCGGTCTGCGCTTGCGCGATCACGTCACGCCCGGCCAGCATCGGCGGCAGGCTCTGCGTCTGTACCGGGGTCATTTCGGTGTAGCCGAGCGTTTCGAGGCTGGCGAGCAGGGCGGGTTTGAGTGGGAGCGTGTTGAAGGCGTTCATCCGCACATGATCGCATGCCGGCCGCCGCAGGGCTTTGGTGGCTATGTGGCGCGGCGACTTGCATCCCGGCGCCGGCTCGCCGACCCTGTACGGCTACAGCCTCAGTGATCACGCCCATGGACATTGTTTTCATCGAAGATCTGCGCATCGATACCGTCATCGGCATCTATGACTGGGAGCGCCGCGTGCGCCAGACCCTTTCGTTCGATATCGAGATGGCGTTCGACAATACCCGCCCGGCGGCCAGCGACAATATTGCTGACACGCTCAACTACAAAGACGTGTCCAAGCGGCTGATCGGCTATGTGGGCGAATCAAGCTTCGGCCTGGTCGAGACACTGGCCGAACGCTGTGCGGCGATCATCCGCGAGGAGTTCGGCGTCAGCTGGGTGCGCCTGAAGTTGTCCAAACCCGGTGCGGTACGTGGCGCGAAGGCGGTCGGCGTGCGGATCGAACGCGGCACTCGGCCGGCCTGATGGCGCGGGTCTATCTGAGCCTGGGCTCCAACCTGGAGCCGCAGCGTTATCTGGGCGCGGCGATCGAAGCCTTGCGCGAGCGTTTTGGCGAGATCACGGTGTCGCCGGGTTACCGCAGCAAGGCGGTGGGTTTTGCCGGTGCGGATTTCGTGAATCTGGCCGTGGGGCTGGATACCGATCTGTCGCCATCCGCGCTGAACGACTGGCTGCACGCGCTGGAGGATCGCCATGGCCGGCGTCGCGATGTGCCGCGTTACTCCGACCGCACGCTGGATCTGGACATCGTGTTTTACGACGCGCTGATCACGCAGGGGGCGGGCCATCTGCAGATTCCGCGCGGGGAACTCAAGCACGCATTTGTGCTGCGGCCGATCGCCGACATTGCGCCTGATTTCCGGCACCCGGTGAGTGGTCTGAGCATGGCTGAGTTATGGGCTGCCTTTCCTGCGGAGCGCGAGCCGCTGCTACCCGAGTCATGGTCGGGTTGACCTTGTAGACGCGACCACTCTTTCCCCTCTCCGTTGTGGGGAGAGGGTCGGGGTTAGGGGCGGGTGCTCGCGGGACCACTCATTCCCCGTCACCCCTTATCTGCGAAGGCAGTGGCCCAGCGCTCTTGCGCTTGACCTGTCGCTGCTGTTTCTGCCCAGTGCACCCTGTGCGCGAAGCTCTTGTGGGAGCGACTTCAGTCGCGATGCTCTGCTGTTGTTTGACTTGTTTAAGAGCTTCAAACAAGCAAACCAAACAGAAAAACCAAAGCATCGCGACTGAAGTCGCTCCCACAAGCGCTGTGCAACTCGAAGAGGTGCCTCGGGCTGCACTGTCGTACGCTGTCGGCGGGTGATACAAAGATCACCTACACAATCCACAGGGCGGGGGGATACGCATGGCTGGGAAATTTGCACGTAGCTGGGCACTGATGCAGGCGAGCGCGACGGTATTGCGTTCGGACAAGTCGTTGTTGATCTTTCCGTTGCTGTCGGGGCTGTGTTCGCTGTTGGTGGCGGCAAGCTTTTTGATACCGATTGGCATGACGTTATTCGGAAGCGTGCATGCCGGACAGGATATGCATCAGCGCATGTCGGCAGGTACCTACCTGGCGATGTTCATGTTCTATCTGGTGCAGTACTTCGTGATCATCTTTTTTCAGACGGCGCTGACCGGGGTGGCGCTGGCACATTTGAGCGGTGAGCCGACCAGTGTGGCGTACGGCTTCGCGCTGGCGCGGTCGAAGCTGACCAACATCCTGGGCTATGCCCTCATTGCCGCGACCGTGGGTCTGGTGTTGCGAATGGTCCAGGAGCGACTGGGCTTGATCGGCCGGTTGGTGATCGGCTTCCTTGGTCTGGCCTGGACCGTGGCCACGTTTCTGGTGGTACCCATCCTGGCCAATGAGGATGTGGGTCCGGTGGATGCGGTCAAGGGCAGCGTGGAATTGCTGAAGCGCAGCTGGGGCGAGAACCTGATCGGCAATGGCGGCATCGGCGTGGTATTTGGTCTGGTCATGGTATTGGCGATGTTGGTCGTCGCTGTGCTGTTTGGTGCTGCGTTTGCAACGCATTCGATCGTGGCGGTCGTGCTGGCGGCGGTCGTGGCGGTGTGCGGATTTATCGTGCTCGGCCTGATTCAGGCTGCGCTGCAAGGCATCTACGCGGCAGCGCTTTATCGCTATGCGGACTCGGGCGAAGCAAGCATGGGTTTCGACTCCGCGTTGCTGGAGCAGGCGTTCCGCAGCAAGCAGAAGTAACCCTGGTGAAGGACACCCCAGGAGGGGTGTCCTTACACCGACAGCGTTCGGCCACCATCGACGCGGATGATCTGGCCGGTGACAAACGGCGCGTCGCGCAATAGCCACAGCACCGCGCCGGCGACATCTTCCGGCGTGCCCGAACGCTGCAGCGGTGTGCGCGCCATCATCGACTGCTGGTCGGCGTAGGGCTTGCCGTCGCTGGGCCACAGCACAGCGCCCGGCGCCACTCCGTTGACGCGTATCTCGGGGCCCAGTTCCAGCGCCAGCGAGCGCGTCATTGCCGCCAGCGCTGCTTTGGCCATGCAGTACAGCGGATGGTCCAGCAACGGCCGCTCGGCATAGATATCCACCAGATTGACGATGCCGCCGCGCGCTTCGCGCAACGCCGGGATCGCCGCCTGGCTAAGGAAGAACGGAGCCTGCGCGTTGGAGGCAAACAACTCGTTCCACTGGGTCGGCGTCGCGCTGCCCACGGGTGTGGGATAAAAAGTCGATGCGTTGTTGACCAGCGCGTCGAGCCGTCCGTAATGCGCCAGAAGCTGCTCGATCAGCGGCGGCAACGTATGCAGCTCGGCCAGTTCGGCCTGCAGCAGCAAGGTGCTGCCCGCGCGCTGCTGCTCCAGTTCGTCTGCCAATACGCGGGCGGCCTCCGCCGATCGACGATAGTGCAACGCCAGGTCGTAGCCGGCCGCATGCAGCGTGCGTGCGATCACCGCACCGACGCGGCGACCGGCACCGGTGATCAGCGCGACGGGTCGGTCATGGCGTGGCTTCATGCGTCGGTTCCTGCGGCAATCCAGCGGACAGCTTGCCGCAAAGCCTGCGATGCGTCACCCGCTGCGCACTGTCATTTGGTTTTCGGGGTGCGCGGCTTCTTGCTCGCGGCCTTGCGCGCCGCTGCATTGGCGATCTTGCGGGTGGCGCCGGTCACCGCGCGATCGACCAGCTTATTCACGGCACGGCGAACGGAAGGCGCTTTTTTGCGGGCTGCCGGTTTGACGGTTTCCGCGGCGGTCTCGTCGCCCGCGTCTTCCATCACGACGTCGCCACTGAACAAGGCGATCGCGGTGCTGGCGACCTGTCCGGTGTCGTAGTACGCATACGCGCCGACGCCGAGCGCACCGATCACTGGCAGCCAGCGCGAGATGCCTTCGCTGAGGGTGCGCTGGGTGAGCTTGACGCCGATCTGCTTCGCCACACGTTGCGCGACGGCATAGGACATGCGACGAAATACCAGCCGATCGCCCATCTGCACGACCAGATCGCGGAACGCCTGCGCCGCGGTATGCCGGAACAGACACCACAGCATCTGTTCGCGGCCTAGGCTCGCTTCGCGACCATAGGCCGACGCGATATCGCTGACCATCTGGCCTTGGATCTTCCAGATCGCAATCAGCTCCGGCAGCAGGGTCAGCCAACCCAAGGGTCCGGGTGGCAGCGCCAGCGAGCCGGCGGTGAGAGCGGCGCGCTGGGCCGCACGATTGGCCAGGCGTCGTGCTTCGGCGGCCGGATCCTTGCTGTCGCCTACCTTGCTTGGCGGCACCTGGCTGACGAAATCGAGAATGGCCTGAGTGACCCGGTTGTGTTCGACCGGCCCGATCACCGCAGGGACTTGCTGGCTTTGCTTGGTCATGCAGGGATCGCTCCGTCGTTGGCTACGCATGGCCTGGTGCGGTGGATGCCGCAGGCGTCCATGCAGTCTAGACAAGCCATGTGAAGCCGAACGCAACGGCGCGAGGGGGCGGTTCAGGCAAGTGGCGCGAGCCACATCGGTGAGGGCCCGCGGCACGTCTCGCCGGCGAGCATGACTTTTGGCGCAGGTGGAAGACGGTCACCGCATAGTAATGTTATAACATTACATACACGGCCTCCTTACCCCTGCTCCTGACGGACTCCCCCGATGAAACGATCCATGCTGGCTCTCTGTCTCGCTATTGCACTAGCTACTGCCCATGCCACCGAAACGGCGCCGCTGGGCCCGACGGCCCCCGTCACGACCACGGCAACACCCTCGGCCCCAACGACGGGCGATGACACGGCAGATAGTGGCAGCGACAAACGTCTCAAGGCACAGAATCTGGGCGCCATCAGCGTCACCGCAGCGCTGGACCAGGCGCGCAATGGCTTGTCGCCCGACACCGGCAGCAGCCAGTATGTGATCAGCCAGCAGGCCATTGCGGCCTTGCCGCTGGGCGATTCCACGCCCTTGAACCAGGTGATGTTGCAGGCGCCCGGTGTGGTGCAGGATTCGTATGGTCAGCTGCATGTGCGCGGCGACCACGCCAATCTGCAATACCGCATCAACGGCGTGTTGATCCCGGAATCGATCGCCGGCTTCGGCCAGTCGCTGGATACGCAGACGATCCAGAACGTCAAGCTGCTGGACGGTGCGCTGCCCGCGCAGTACGGCGACCGCACGGCGGCCGTGGTGGACATCACCACCAAGAGCGGAACGGCGCTTGGGAACGGCGGCAGCGTAGGCGTTACCGCCGGCTCGTTCGGCACGTTCAATCCGAATGCCTCGTTCTGGGGCAGCAGTGGCGACTGGAGTTATTTCTTCACCGCCAACTATCTTGAGAATGATGTCGGCATCGAGAACCCAACCGCCAGTCGCACACCCATCCACGATCACACAAATCAGGTGAAGGGCTTTGGCGATCTCACTTACCTGATCGACAACGACACGCGCCTGAGCTTCATGTTTGGTTTCTCCAATAACCGCTTCCAGATTCCGAACAACCCGGATCAGACGCCGCAGTTCGGCTATCTGGATACGGTCAACTTCAACTCCGCCAACTTGAACGAGCAGCAGAACGAGCAGGCGCGCTTCGGCGTCTTGGCGCTGCAGGGAAAATTCGGCGATACGAATTATCAGGTCTCGCTGGGCGAGCGCTATAGCAGCCTGCAGTACCTGCCTGACGACATCGGCGACCTGATGTTCAACGGCGTTGCCGGGCAGATCAACCAGGGCGACCGTGCGACAACACTGCAGGCGGATTTCGCGATGCCGTGGGGTAACGGCCATACGCTGCGCTACGGCATCTATGGTGATTTTGATCAGGCTTACACGAATACCAATTCGCTGGTTTTCCCGGCAAACCCGGACGGTACGCAGGCCGGCACCACGCCATTCAATATCTACACGGGTACCAATGTGACGGCCAGGACCTGGGCTGCCTACGTCCAGGATCAGTGGAACATTGGTGAAAACTGGACGGTGAACTACGGTTTGCGCGGCGATGAATACGAAGCGTTCCGTACAGAGAGCCAGCTAAGCCCACGTCTTGGCGTGGTCTGGCAGGCAACCGACAGCACCACTGTGCATGCCGGCTATTCGCGCTACTTCACGCCGCCGCAAACCGAACTGATTTCCAGCGAAGACATCCAGGCATTCGCCAACACCACCAATGCGGTGAAGAACTACGGCAACAACACGCCCTTGGCCGAACGTTCCAACTACTTCGATGTGGGCGTTTCGCAGAACATCGGTTCAGCCTGGACCGTGGGGCTGGACACGTACTACCGCCAGGTCGACCGTCTGCAGGATGAAGGTCAGTTCGGTACCGCGCTGATCTATTCCACCTTCAACTACGCACTGGGTCGCGTGCAAGGCACCGAGTTCAGCCTGAACTACAACCAGGGTCCGCTGACGGCCTATTTCAACTTTGCGTATAGCAAGGCAGTGGGCAAGAACGTGATTACCAGTCAGTACAACTTCAGTCCTGAAGATCTGGCGTACATCGCCGACAACTATATCTATCTCGATCACGATCAGAAGCTGACCTCGTCGGGTGGGATCAATTACGCCATCACCGATACCACCAAGATAGGCGCCGATTACCTCTTCGGCAGCGGTTTGCGCGAGGACGGACTGGTTCCCAACGGCCTCGCCTTGCCGGACTACTTCCAGCTCAACCTCAGCGTGTCGCATGATTTCGACTTCGACAACCTCGGCAAGCTGCATACGCAATTGGCGGTCATCAACGCGCTGGATCGCACCTATGAGCTACGCAGCGGAACGGGCGTAGGCGTCGGCGCGCCGCAGTTCGGGCCTCGGCGCGGGCTCTTCCTGAGCCTGCAGAAGGACTTCTGACCGCGGCCCCTCTCCCTTTTGGGGAGAGGGCTGGGGTGAGGGGGCCGCGGGACCGCTATATCGGAGACTTCGGTTTTGCGGGGCCACCACATCAAGATTGCTATCCTTGCACCGCCGTCATACCGATGAACCTCCATGCAGTCTCGACTTCCCGACCCGAGCGCCGACGAACGCGCGCATTCTGACCGCTTGCTACAGCTGCTGCGCGAGCAGATCGCCTCGCATGGTCCGTTGCCATTTTCGCAATACATGGAGCGTTGCCTGTATGCGCCGGGGCTGGGCTACTACAGTGCGGGCAAGGCCAAATTTGGCGCGGCCGGCGATTTCATCACCGCGCCGGAGTTGGGCGAATTGTTTGCGCGTTGTGTGGTGAACGCGGTGCAGCCCGTGCTGGCGATGCTCGGCGACGAAGCGGACTTCCTGGAGCTGGGCGGCGGCAGCGGCGCATTCGCCGAGGCGGCGCTCAACGCGCTGGCGGCCGCTGGCACGTTGCCGCGGAGTTACCTGATCCTGGAACCCAGTGCCGACTTGCGCGAGCGTCAGCGCGAACGGTTGCGCATGAATCTCCCCACCGAGCTCAACGCCCGCGTGCAATGGCTGGATCGTCCCCCCGAGCAGGACTGGCAAGGCGTGCTGTTTGCGAACGAGGTGATCGATGCGCTACCGACCACGCGCTTCACCGTGCTCGGCGGCGAAGTCTATGAAGAGCACGTGGCGCTGGATGGCGAAGGCCATCTGCTGCGGATCGATCGTCCGGCCGACGCCTTGGTGGCTGGTGCCGTGCGTCATGTCGAGCGCGACCTGGGTGCGACGTTCGCCGACGGCTACCGTTCGGAAATCCTGCCGCAGTTGCCGTACTGGATCCAGGCGGTGGCCGGCTCGCTCAGCGCCGGCTTGCTGCTGTTCGTCGATTACGGCTATGTGCGTCGGGAGTTCTACCTGCCCGAGCGTGACGATGGCACGCTGATGGCGCATTACCGGCATCGCTCGCACAACGATCCCTTTTATCTTCCGGGTCTGAACGACCTTACCGCTTCAGTCGATTTCACCGCGCTCGCCGAGGCCGGCAACCACGCCGGTTTCGGTGTGGCCGGCTACCTTCCGCAGGCGCAATTCCTGATTGCCGCCGGGCTGCAGGACGTCTTCGAGCATGCGCAGGCGCAGGTTGCTGACGAGCACAGTCGGTACCGGCTCGCCCAGCAGGTGAAGAGACTCATGCTGCCGGACCAGATGGGCGAAAGATTCCAGGCCATGCTGCTGGCCCGCGGTATCGATGTGCTGCCGCTACCCGCGGAGCTGCTGGCCGCCGATCAAGGCGGCCGGCTGTAAAACCTACTCTGAAATTCCGCGCAAAGCTTTATTGTGGGAGCGACTTCAGTCGCGATTGGCTTGAGAGGGCCGGATAGCGTTATCGCGACTGAAGTCGCTCCCACAGTCTTCCGCGCAAGATGCGTTCCTACTCCGCCTATGGCGTGGTGCTCGCAGATGCGGGAGTCGAGCTCGCCGGCGCTGGCGCCGAACTCGCAGGTGAAGGTACCGAAGATGCGGCAGCCGGCAACGGCAGCGGCTGCACCGGCGTCGAATCGGTCGGCCGGTGCGCCAGCTGGCCATGCTTGAACAGGTCGCTCACCACCTGGTAGTAGGCCACCGCGTTTTCGACCAGCGTCTGGTTCACCGGTGTGATTGGCGTGGCGTCGCCAGTGTTGTAGTCCGGCTTGAACTGCTCCAGTTTGCGCTGCGGCTCCAGCACGGTGAGCGCATCGTCGCGCAGGTAGCCGAGTTTTTCGTAGGTGCCAGGGAACGCATGTTCGCGATCGGCCGACAGTTGCAGGATGTCCTGGCCGAAGAAGCGTGTGCGGTAGCTGAAGTTGAGCATGCCCAGCAGCGTCGGCGGGATATCCAGCTGGCCCATCAGCTGGTGCACGCGCTGCGGCGGGAAGTTCTTCGGTGAATAGATCCACAGCGGGATGTGATAGTGGTTGATCGGCAGGCTGCTCTTGCCCGCGCTGGAAGCGCAGTGATCGGCGGTGATCACGAACACGGTGTCATCGAAATACGACTTGGCTCGCGCACGTGCGATGAAGTCCTTGATCGACCAGTCGGTGTACGCCACCGCGCCGGGACGTGACGGTGCAATCTGCGACACCCGGCCCGCCGGGTAGGTGTACGGCCGATGATTGGACGTAGTCATGATGTGCAGGAAGAACGGCTTGCCGGCGGCATGCGCGTCGTCCATCTGCTTCAGCGCCAGCGTGTACAGATCTTCGTCAGACACGCCCCACACGTTCTGGCTGTGGATCGGGGCGTCCTTCGGAATATCGCCGCGATCGATCGTGCGATAACCGTTATGACTGAAGAAGTAGTTCATGTTGTCGAAGTAGCCGTAGCCACCGTAGACAAAGTCCGACTGGTAGCCGCGATCGTTGAAGATGTCGGCGATCGAAAAAAGATTCTCGTTGTTGTGTTCGCGGATCAGTGAATCACCCGGAGTCGGCGGCACCGACAGCGACAACGCTTCCAGCCCGCGCACGGTGCGCGTGCCATTCGCGTAGAGGTTGTCGAAGAACACACTTTGGCCGACCAGCGAATCCAGGTACGGCGTGAGGTTTTCCGTATTGCCGAAGGTTCCCAGGTAATCACCGGACAGACTCTCGACGCTGATCAGCACTACGTTGAGATGCTTCTCCGGACCCACGTGGCGGATCGCGCGGGTCAGATCATGTGGATCGGTGCTGATGTAGGTGGCGTCCGGCGTCTGCAGGTTATCGTGCAGGATGCGGAATGCCTGGTCCTGCGGCATCGTCCTGTAGAACTTCGCGTAGTCGAGGTGGCTGCTGCGGAACGCGGCAAAGAACTGATAGATACCATTGCCAGCCAGCTCGTTGACGTAGGTGTTGCTGGTGCGATCCTTCATGCCGCCGTTCACGGCGAACAGCGAAACCACGGTCAGCACCAGCCACAGCAGCGCCAGCTTGCCGCGCTGCCAGAGGCGGCTGCCGCTATCGCGCGTGCGCAGGCCGCGTCGGCTCAATGCGAACACCACCAGCGCCAGCGCTGCCAGCATCGCCACCCAGGTGAAAATCGGATACGACTCGCGGATATTGCCGATCACCTCGGTCGTGTAGACCAGATAGTCCACCGCGATGAAATTGAAGCGCACACTGAATTCGTTCCAGAACACCAGCTCGCACGCGGCGATGAACAGCAGCCCGAACAGCAGCACCAGACCCATCACATACATCGCCATCTGGCCATTGCGTGCGGAATACGCGAGCGCCGGCATAGGCAGGAAAAACAGGAACAAGGCGACCAGCGGCCACGATTCATGCAGCGCCACATGCCACCGCACGAACACCAGACCGAGGCAGGCCGCGTACAACAGCGCCATGGCGACCAGATAAAGCAGCCATTGCCCTGGGCCCGAAACGCGCGCTCGCCGCGCCGGTACCAGCCACAGGAACAACACCATCGGCCACGCCACATAGATAAACGTGACCAGGTCGTAGCCGAGGCCGACGCCAAACGCATACAGCAGGTTCAACGGGCCATGGGATACCTCGTGCCCGGACATCACCAGCAGCGCTACACGGGTGATGAAGGAGATCAGCAGGAACGTGATGGCCAGCCACAGCAGCGGGCGAAAACGTTGACGCAAGGGCGAGATCGGGGCGAATGCGCGCGGCACAGGGAACTCCAGCATGTATGAGATCGATCAGCGCCCAGGCCGGGAGCCAGTCATTCGGGCTTTATATAATAGGCGTGCTTAGCGAACGTGTAGCTTTCAGTGCGGCAATGGCGTCGATCCGGGCCGCTTCCATCGCGTTGCCGATCGCCGGGCCGGACAGGCCTTGCTCGATAAACGCGCCAGCATCGACCGCGGCCGACACGGCGCGTGCTTCGCGCAAGTAGGCGGCCTGCGGGTATTCGTCCTGTTCGTGGCCCAGTCGACCGCGTTTGTCGGCCTCGCAGGCGGCGAGGAAAACATCCAGCCGCGCAGGTCGGCGCAACGCATCCAGCGAGCTCAGCAGCTTCAGCACGGTGGCTGGTTTCAGCTCGAACGCGCGGTGCGCGTTCAGGTGCTCGCGGCACACCTGTTCGGCCAGCGCGGCGTGTTCCGTCGGCACCTTCAATCGCGCGGTCAGCGCGCGCAACGGAGCCACGCCTCGATGCTCGTGGCCGACATGGCGGGGCAGTTCGTCGGCCGGCGTCAGCGCCTTGCCGAGGTCGTGCACCAGCGCACAGAAGCCGACCAGATCGTTGCCTGGCGCAATCCGCGCCGCCGCGTCGAGGACCATTTCCAGATGCACGCCGGTGTCGATCTCCGGGTGAAACTCGGCGCGCTGCGGCACGCCATACAACGCATCCACTTCGGGAAACAGCACCGCCAGCGCGCCGCATTCGCGCAGCACGCGTAGAAATGCGGATGGCTGCGCTTCGGTCAGGGCTTTGCGGGTTTCCGCCCACACGCGTTCGGGCACCAGGTGATCCACTTCGCCATCGCGCACCATCTGCTGCATCAGCGCCATGGTTTCCCCGGCAACCGTGAAGCCTAGCGGTGCGAAACGTGCTGCGAAACGCGCCACACGCAGTACGCGCACCGGATCTTCGATAAAGGCAGGCGAGACATGGCGCAGCACGCGCGCTTCGACATCGCGCACGCCGTCATAGGGATCGGTCAGCGTACCGTGCGCGTCTTCGGCGATCGCATTGATGGTGAGGTCGCGCCGCGCGAGATCCTGCTCCAGCGTCACCGTCGCATCGGCCTGAAACACGAAGCCGTGATAGCCGTGGCCGGTCTTGCGCTCGGTGCGCGCGAGCGCATATTCCTCGCCGGTCTTCGGATGCAGGAACACCGGAAAGTCCTTGCCCACCGGCTTGTACCCCAGCGCCAACAGATCCTCCGGCCGTGCACCGACAACCACATGATCGTGATCGACCACCGGCCGTCCCAGTAATTTGTCACGGACCGCGCCGCCGACGAGATAGGTTTGCATAAGGTTGATTCTGCCACGTAGGAGTGGCTTGTCGGGGGTAGGTTGGGGTGAGCGCAGCGATGCCCAGCAACGACGGCCGTCCATGTTGGCCATGGTGGGGCATGTTGGGCATCGCTGCGCTCACCCCAACCTACGGCGTCTCATAGAGTGGGGGCGTACGAAGGAACGCGAGCGATCAGCGTCGTGCTGCGCGCGCCTCATCCAGCCGCCGCTGCAATGGCGACCCACCGAGCAAGCGTGGCAGCCACGGGGTGAACGGCTGCGGCACGATGCCGAGTGCGGCGTAACCGTCCGTCTTGCCGACGGAGTCGGTACGCAATGACTGGAAGTTGTCGAACGAGAACGGCTTGCCGGGCAGCAGGCCGGCGACCTGTGACTGCAGCCGGCCGAGGCTGTCGTGCAGCGGAATGATCGGGGTGCGCAGCCCGGCGGTGTCGCGGATCTGGTGGACGATCTCGCCGAGCGTGAATGTCTCGGGACCGTACAGCTCGTAGCTGCTTCGCAGGCCGAGTTTGTGGCTGTCGACGCAGCGCGCGATCGCTTCGGCAACGTCGCCGACGAAGGTGGGCGCCATGCGTGACTTTGCGCGTGCCAGCGGCAGCGCTGGCATGCGCCGCAGCAACGCGGCGAAGCGGCTTACGAGTCCGTCACCTTCGCCGAAGATCACACTGGGCTGGTAGATCGTCCAGTCGAGGCCGGAGGCCTTGACGAGGGTCTCCGCCTCGCCGCGTGTCTTCAGATAGTTCGACAGGCCTTGGCCGGCTTTCAGCGAACTCATCTGGTGCAGACGATTGACGCCACTCGCGTGACAGGCCGCAATCACGCGCCGGGTCAAGTCCACATGCGCACGCTGAAACGTATGCGAGCCTTGCGTGTTGAGGATGCCGATCAGGTTGATCACCGCGTCGGCGCCGTCGAACTCGCGGCGCAGCACGTCGTCGTTGTAGACATCGGCGCTGCGGACGGTCACTTTCGGCAGTACGCCGAGTTCACGATGTTGCTCGCGGTTGCGGCTGAGCAGCACGATGCGGTGGCCGTCAGCGGCCAGTCGCGGTACGAGATGGCTGCCGACGAAACCAGTGCCGCCGAGAATAACGAGGTGCTGTGCGGCCATACGAGTCAATCCTTGCGTGAAGCGAATTCGGTGTAGCTGGATCAGGGTGAAGCACTGCGCGCGGTGGAGGGCGAGCCCGGCGGAGTGACCGGTACGATGACCGGGCAACTGACCGACTTGTGCACGGACATCGCGTTTGGCAGTCCATACGGCTGACCGATCGCGCTCAGGCGGGTGGTCAGCGGCACCGCCTTACCGTTGAGGCGCCAGTCGTAGATTACGCTGAACGCCATCACCCGGGCGACGTATTCGCGGGTTTCCTTGAACGGGATGGTGGCGACGAACAGGTCCGGTGTCAGCGTGCCGCGCGCGGCCAGCCACTGGTCGACGCGGCCCGGTCCTGCGTTGTACGCCGCGCTGGCCAGCCACGGCGCACCGTTATAACGCTCCGCCATCTGCGCCAGATATCGCGTGCCCAGCGTGATGTTGACGGTCGGGTCGTACAGCGTATCGCCGCCGCCCCAGTTGAGACCGTTGCGCTTGGCGACCAGTTCAGCCGTGCCAGGGAGCAGCTGCATCAGGCCGCGCGCGTCGGCGCCGGAGCGGGCGTCGCTCATCCACGCACTTTCGGCACGCAGGATGCCGTATGCCCAGGCCGCCTCGATCCCGGACTGTGCGGCCTGCGGCACCACACCATCCTGGCTGGCCAGCGGAAAGCGCAGCTGATACAGCCGCAACGCGTCGCCACTGGCCAGCGTGAATACGGCGCGGTCGTACCAGCCGCGCTTGTTCGCCAGATCGGCGGCCAGCCGCAAAGTGTCCGGATCGGCACCCTGTAGCGCCTGCGTCCATTCACGGCGGGCCAGCTTGGGCAGATTGACCGCATAGAGTTCGAATGCGCGCAGCAGGCCGGGCTGGTTCAGCAGAGCCTCTTCGCGTTGCGGGTCGTCGGCCAGTTGCAGCGGGCAGATCGCATACGGCTGCTGTAGACGATCGGCGGCGAGGAAGCCGAAGAACGTGGGCTCGGTGGCCAGCGTGCTGAGCTGCTGCTGCGCCTCGGCGTTGCGGCCAAGCGCAGCCAGCGCGCGGGCGCGAAAATAACGCCACTCGCCGTCCTGCTTCTGAGTCTCGGTGAGCGCGTCGATCGCGGCCAGCACGGCCGGCCAATCCTGTTCCGCCAGCGCCACGCGCACGCGCCACTCGCGACTGGCATCGGTTTGCGCGGCGGGCGGCAGCGCGATCAATCGAGCCAGCGCGTTCGCGTCGAAATCGGTGGCATGGAACAACGCCAGCGCATGCAGTATCTGGCCTCGCTGCAACACGCTGAAGTTGAAGCGTGATTGCAGATTCTGCCACGCCGTATCAGCGGTGTCGGACTGACGACGGGCCAGCCGCGTGAGCGCCAGCGTGACGGCTTGCCGGGAGCGCTGGGTATCGGGCCAGTTTGTCGCCGCGACCACGGCGGCCGACGGGTCGCGCAAAGCCAGCGCCAGTTGCTGCGCAGCGGTGCTGTCGTCCGCAGCCAGCCAGCCGGCGAGCTTGCTTATGGTGCCGCCCTGGCCGGCGTCGGCGGCGATATCAATGCGGGTCCACAGACGGTTGCTGGTCAGCAGGCCCTGATCATGCGCTGCGTCAAACACCGGGTCGCAGGCAGTGGGCAGGCTCGGCTTGTCCCACAACGCGGACAAATCCTTGTCGAAATTCAGCGTTTCGCCACGTGCCAGTCGCGCCTGCAAGGCGTCGCAACTGAGCGCGTCCCCGAGGCCGGGCTGGTACATGGCGAGAAAATTGCTCCAGTCCTGGCGGCGCGCCAGTTCCAGCAGGAAGTCGCGGCGCAGGTCGGTCGCAGGAATCCAGTCCGGGTACTGCTTGAGATACGCCTCCACGCTGGCCCGGTCGGTCTGCTGGATGTCGTGCTCCAGCGCGGCCGCCGTCAGGTACGCATACAGCGGATAGTCGTGCAGGCCATCGGCCAGGCTGCGCCAGCCGTCGCCGCCTTGTTGCGCGGCGGCATAGGCCTGCTTGAACGCGGCGCGTTGGGCGTCGCTGGGCTCGGTCGCCTGCGCGAGCGACGTGGCCAGCAAGCAGCCGGCCGCCAACATCCAGCATAGAAGCGGTATGCGCTGTGGCGTGGCGTTGGCAAACATGGAAACTCCCGTGGCGATCTGGTCGCAGTGTAGTTCATGGTTTCGTGTCGACTGGGTGCAAGCCGGCCGATCGATGCCGATCGTGAGCGTGCCTGCAGGTGCCTGTTAAGCTGGCATGCTTCGTCTTCAGCAGTCTTTAGCCACAGGGAATCGGTATGCCGTCAGCACCTTCGCCTATGTATCGCCGGCACGGGTTGGCATGGCTGTTGCTCGTGGCGCTGGCGCTGCTCGGGGCCTATTGGTGGTGGGCGATCGGCCGGCCGGTGGCCTTGCCTGATGCGCCATCGGCGCGGATTGCCTGCGTGTCGTATGCACCATTTCGCGGCAACGGCGAGACTCCGCTCGATCCGAATGCGTTCATCAGTCCGCAGCGCATCGATAGCGACCTGCGTGCGTTGTCGCAACGCTTCGACTGCGTGCGGACCTATTCGCAAGGGCAGGGCCTCAGTGCCGTTCCGGAAATCGCCGGACGCTACGGCATGAAAGTGCTGATGGGCATCTGGCTGAGAGGCGACGCCCAGTCGAACGAAGAACAGATCCAGCTCGGCATTGCCACCGCGCGCAAGTATCCGCAGGTATTGCGTGGGGTGATCGTCGGCAACGAGGTGCTGCTGCGCGGTGAATTGTCATCGGCGCAATTGGCCGGCTATCTGCACGAGGTGCGCGCGGCGATCAATGTGCCGGTGACCTACGCCGACGTGTGGGAGTTCTGGCTGCGCCATCCGGAGTTGGCCTCCTCGGTGGACTTCATCACGATCCACATCCTGCCGTATTGGGAGGATAGACCGGTGCCGCCGGAAGGCGCAGTGCAGCATGTCGCTGATGTCTATGCGAAGGTGCAGCAGGCGTTTCCCGGTCAGCAAGTGATGATCGGCGAAACCGGTTGGCCCAGCGCCGGGCGGGCCCGCCAGGCGGCCAACGCCACCCTTGTGAACGAGGCACGCTATCTGCGCGAATTCCTGCGTTACGCCGCGACGGTGCAGATGCCGTACAACGTGATCGAGGCGTTTGATCAGCCGTGGAAGCGCGAGCAGGAAGGCACCGCCGGCGGCTATTGGGGCATCTTCGACAGGTATGCCCAACCGAAGTTCTCGATGGTGGGGCCGGTGACCGAGGAGCCGCGCTGGTGGGCTGGCTGGCTCGCGGGCTTGATAGCGGCGGGATTGTTCGTGCCGATCGGTTGCTGGCGTCGACGTTGGCAAGGTGGGCGAGGCATAGCAGCCCTGGCGCTGATGGGTTTTGCCAGCGGTTGCGCGCTGGCCTGGCAGTTCCGGCAGATGTGGTTTGCCGGTCGCGATCTGTGGGAATGGACGGTGTCGTTGAGCGTCTGTGCTCTGGCGCTGGTCACGATGCTGCTGCTGGCGCGCTGGATTGCCGCGCGGCTGGCCGGTGTCGCGCAACAGCTGTCTGCGCCGGCCGCATGGCTGCGCATGGCCTGGCTGTTTGTGCTGACGTACTACGGCCTGCTGCTGGTGTTTGACGGGCGCTACCGGGATCTACCGCTCGGCCTGTTCGAGCTGCCTTGCGTGGGCTATGCGCTGGTCGCTTTGCTGTCCGAGCGAAGCGCATCGATGCCACGGCTGGAAGAGCGCTTGATGGCTATCTGCCTGCCGCTGCTGGCGGCCGTCGTGGTGCTGCAGGAGTCAGCGCTGACGCCGGTGGCGTGGTTATGGCTGGGACTGAATCTGCTGCTCGCGTTGCCGGTGCTGTTCGCCTGGTGGCGTGTGCGACAGGGTTTGCAGGCGCAGCAGGCGCAGGCAACCGATGAGTAGCGCCAGTGCACCGGGTTCGAAGCAATACAGCTGCAGTGCAAAAACACCCAGCACGGCGGCCAGCCACGCGATCCAGATTTGCTTCGACCACAGCGCCAGCGCCGCCGCAATGAGGGCGGCGACACCGTAGACGCTGACGTCGTAGGCATGATGCTGAAAACCGAGTATCAGCAGCTGCCGCGTGTTGCACCAGGGTGAGTATTGGCCACTGCCGCACAGGTCCGCTATCGCGGTGGATTCGATCAGGCGAAAGCGCAGACCTGCGGCAACAAATCCGAACGCCAGCAACAGCAGCCATGGCAGTGCCAGCAGCGGCCAGTTCGATCCTGTCCAGCCCGATTTGATCTGGCCTGCTCCGCTCATCGACGTGGACCTCGCGACACGCTACCGACATGAGCCGGCAAACGGATTTCCGCCGCCAGCGGAAGGTGATCGGAGAATGCCTGGGGCAGCGTCCACACCTTGTCCAGCTGGATCGCCGACGACGTCAGGATGTGGTCCAGTGCGCGTCGCGGTTTCCAGCTGGGGAACGTCAGTGTCGACTGTGCCGGTGGCTGCAGATTGCATTTGGTGAATAGCTGGCGCATTTCCACGCTGCCTGGTTCGGTATTCAGATCGCCCATCAGGATGGCGTGCGGAAAATCGTGCAGCAACTCGGCGATGAAGCCCAGTTGGCGCGCACGCGCCGGTGCGCTCAACGACAGGTGCGCGATCATCACCGCCAGCGCGCTGCTGCCTTCGCCGAACTGCGCGAGCAACGCGCCGCGTCCGGGGATGCGGCTGGGCAGCTGATAGTCCAGCACGGAATGCGGTTCCAGCCGGCTGATCAGGCCGTTCGCCGAATGTGCCAGCCGTGCCATGGCGCGGTTCGGCTGATGGCTCCAGAACGGCATGCCGGCAGTTTCCGCGAGATAGCGGGTCTGGTTGAGAAAGCCCGAGCGCAGGCTGCCGGCATCGGCCTCCTGCAACCCGATCACGTCGAATTGCGGCAATACCTCGGCAAGCCGGTCGAGGTTGTCCATCTTGGTACGCCCCGGCAGCACGGCGTTGATGCTGCGGGTGACGTATTCGCTGTACCGGCGCACGCTGGCGCCGGCCAGGATGTTGCAGCTGAGCAGGCGCAGACGGCGCTCGGCGGGGGCAGCTTGGAGGATCGCGGCGCGGTTCATCGCAACACACTACAGGGGAGGGGAAGGCAGACAGTCACGGAGATCAAGGCACCGGCCGGACAATGCGCCCGAGCATGATCCGCCCGATATGAACGTCGCGTCAGTCGCTGCAGGCAGGGCGTGCTTATTTTCCGCTCTGCTCGCGCTTCGCCAGCCACAGCGCCACCGCAGCCAGTTCGTCCGGCGTCTGCACGTTGTTCACCCGATACTTGCCGTCGACCACGATGCTGGGGGTGCCATCCACGCCCCATTTCTGGATCAGTGTCAGATCCCCCTTCAGCTTCGTGGTGGTTTCGTCGGACGTCGCGATCCGCATGAACTGCTCCCGATTCACGCCTTCACGGGCATAGAAGTCGGCCAGTTCATCCATCGAATTGATCGGGTAGTGTTGCGCAAATTTCGCATCGAACAACTGCTGGTGAGTGCGCTCGACCACGCCAAGCTGCTTCGCTGCGTAATAGGCGCGAGCAAACGGCAGCCACTCGGCGCTGAACGGCGCCGGCATGAGCTTGAATACGACGCCCGGCGGTAGCTGCTTGCGCAGCTTTTCCGCGATCGGCGCGAAATGTGCGCAATGGATGCAGCCGTAGGAAAACACTTCGACCACTTCCACTTTGCCATCGCTGCTGTAGCGCTGGTGCGGACCGGGCAGCGTCACATACTCGCTGCCTTCGGTATACGGCGCAGGCGCACCGGACTGCGCGGTGCAAGCCGTGGTCAGCAGCAGGCCGCCAAGCAGGGTGAGCAAGTGCAGACGGGCAAATCGCTTGAACATGTGGCTTCTCTTCCGGTGGGTGGCGGTTGGCCGCAATGGCCAGTCGTAGACGGCGTTACTTGCCGGCGGCTTCCTTGGCCACCAACCACTGTGTCAGTTCGATCGTCTGCGGTACGCCACCGGCTGAAATAATGGTGTAACGGTATTTGCCGTTGACCACGAGGGTCGGCGTGCTGTCGACGCCGTAAGCCTTCATCAGGTCGTCGGCGCGTTTCATCTGGGTGTTGATGCTGAACGAATTCGCGACGCCGGTGAACTGCTTCGGGTCGACGCCGTACTTGGCGTAGAACTTGGCGACATCGTCGATCGTCGGCCAAGCCTCGCGCGGCTTGGGCTTGCCGGCCTGCAAGTCATAGGTAGCCAGCTCGCCGGTTTTCCAGGCGGCATCGAACATCGCATCGTGGGTCTTTTCAGCCACACCCAGCGCTTGCGCCGCATAGTACGCGCGCTGGAACAGCGGCCAGTTTTCGTCCGGACGGAACGAGGCTGCCAGGTAAGTGACGACCGCATTCGACGGCAGGCTCGCGGCCAGCCGATCCATGCTCGTGTGGAACTGGTTGCAGGCTGGGCAGGCGTACGAGAACACCTCGGTGACCTCGATCTTGTCGGGGTGGCTGGTCGGCTGCGCGGGATCGATCAGGAAGTAGTTCTTGCCCTCGACCCACTTGCCGTTGTCGACGAAGGGCGCGGGCGCCGGCGCTGCCGGAGCTGCCGGAGCTGCTGCGGTGGTGCTGCTGGCAGCCGGTGCTGTGGTGCCCGGGGTTGCCGGTGCGGCCGTTGTTGCCGTCGCTGGAGCGGCACTGGTGGCAGGCGCAGCCGTCGCCGCGGCGGCGGCGGTCGTGCTGGCCGGCGTGGAGGACGCGGCACTGTTGCCCGTATTCTGGCTGCAGGCGGCGAGCGCGAGCAGGGCGGCACACAAAATCGGCAGACGCTTCAACATGGAACACCTCGACATGGAACAGCTCGAACAGGGGGTCTTGAAACCGAAAACGCCGGCATGAGGCCGGCGCGTTATCGATCAGGGCGAAGCGGCAGGCGGTTGATTTTCCGCGCTGTGCAGGCCTTCGACATAGCTGGCCAGCGCCGCGATGTCATCGGCATTCAGCTTCTGCGCGATCGACGGCATGATCTGGGAATGGGCGTCTTTGCCCCAACTGGCGCCGTCGTGCCAGGCCTTCAGCGTGGCCTGGATGTACTGCGCGTGCTGACTGGTCAGCTCCGGATACATCGCGCCCGGATTGCCGCGGCCGTCGATGCTGTGGCAGGCCATGCAGGCGGGAATGTCACGCTTGGGATCGCCTTGACGGAACAGCTCTTCGCCGTGTGCGACCAGCGCCTGATCGGCCACGCCGGGCAGTGGAGTCTTGCTGGAGAAGTAAGCGCCGATGTCGTGCATGTCCTGCTCGGACAGCGGCGTGGCCATGCCCAGCATGATCGGGTTCTGCCGCGTGCCGGCCTTGAAACTGGTCAGCTGGTGGACGATGTACTGTTCGCTCTGGCCGGCCAGCTTCGGATACTGCGGGTCGCTGGAGTTGCCATCCAGGCCGTGGCAGGCGCCGCAGACGGCGGCCTTGGCCTGGCCAGCCGTGGCGTCGCCCGGCTTGACCGCAGCCGTAGCCTCAGGCGCGCTCGCGGCCGCAGGTGCTGCTGCAGTACTGGCCGCGGCCGCCGGCTTGGCCGCCGTGCTGGCGGCGGCTGGGGCGGAGGTCTTCGGCTGGGCGTCTTGTGCCATCAGCGCAGTGGCGGACAGCGCGAACACGAGAGCTACGGCAGATCCAAGAACAGCGGGCCGAAAACCAGCGGACCGAAAACTCATACACTTGACTCCCAAAAGACTTGCTCACGACTTCCAAACACTGCCGCTGACTGCAGCCATCGGGCCGCAGCAGGCAGAAACCGAAGAATTATCCCTGTGCCACCGTACCTTGGTCAAACCATCTCATGTCGAATCCCCTGCAAGGCGCGCAATTTGTGCTCGCCGCCCACCGCATCAGCCAGCTGCCCGCCGATCAAGGTGCCGAGGTCGCGTTCGCCGGCCGCTCCAATGCGGGCAAGTCCAGTGCACTGAATGCGCTGACCGGCCACAAGGGCTTGGCACGCACCTCCAAAACCCCGGGCCGCACCCAGCAGATGGTTGCTTTCAGCCTGCCACCACCGACCCAGATCGACGGCCAGCCGCCGCTGGATGTGCGACTGATCGATCTGCCCGGCTATGGCTACGCGAAAGTCCCGCTGGAGATGCGCGAGCACTGGAAGCTTGAGATCGACGCGTATCTGCACCAGCGGCGCAGCCTGCGCGGGCTGATCCTGATCGTGGATATCCGCCATCCGCTGAAGGAGTTCGACCGGCTGATGCTGGAGTTCTGCTTCGCCACCCAGCTGCCCTGCCACCTGTTGCTGACCAAGGCCGACAAGCTCTCGCGCGGCCAGGCCACGCAGGCGCTGGCGACGTTGCTCAAGCAGTTTGCGGCTGAAGGGTTGCACGCTACGGCGCAGGTGTTTTCTTCGTCGGCCGGTACCGGAGTGGACGAAGCTCGGCAGGCAGTCATGACCTTGCTGCGGCAACCGCGGGAAGGTGCACACCAGGGGCGCGAGCGCTGAAGAGCGCATCACGTCGACGCATGAAGCATCGTCGGAACTGCCCTCTCTCGGGCAGAGGGTTGGGGTGAGGGGCGGGTGCTCGCTGGACCGCGTGTCTTCGTCAGTCCGGCGCAAGCCGGAACCCAGCGCCCTCTCTGCTGCTCTTGCAGCTCTTGTGGGAGCGACTTCAGTCGCGATGCCCTGGCGTTGGTTTTACTCGTTAGCGGGCAAGCCCAGCAGCAAGGCCAAAGCATCGCGACTGAAGTCGCTCCCCCAAGATCAACTGCATCTCGCGGGTACTCCGACTCAAATGGCAGACCCTCAGGATCATCAGCCGCGCACAGCCTCCATGAACACCGCGCATAGCCCCTGCATCCCCGCTCGATCATCCTCGTCGAAGCGGTCGATGACTGGACTATCCACATCCCACACGCCCAGCAGCGTGCCGTCCGCATTGATCAGCGGCACCACGATTTCCGATTGCGAGGCAGCGTCGCAGGCGATGTGTCCGTCGAACGCATTCACGTCGCGCACCAGCTGGGTTTCCCGTGTCTGCGCGGCGGTGCCGCAAACACCGCGGCCTAGCGCGATGCGGATGCAGGCCGGTTTGCCCTGGAAAGGTCCGACCACCAGTTCGCTGCCGTCGTACAGATAGAAACCGGCCCAGTTCAGGTCGGGCAGGCTGTGGTAGATCAGTGCGCCGAAATTCGCCGCGTTGGCGATCAGGTCGGGCTCGCCGGCGAGCAGGCCGCGGACCTGCTGTTGCAGGTCTTCGTAGTGTTCGTGTTTGCTGGCGTAAGTGTGTGCTTTCAGTTCAAACATGCCATGGTTCCATCAGCAAAGGTTGTAGCGCAGAGGATCTATTATGCGCCGGTCATCCGCAGGTGCGGTCGTGAAGAAGAACGGACAAGAGGGAAGGAATACGATGGAATGTTTACGCGGGTATGGCCTGAAATGAGTCGCGCTGTGTTCATCGCCGGCACCGACACCGGTATTGGCAAGACCCATGCGGCGTGCACCCTGCTGCATGCCTTGCGTGGCTCCGGGTACATCGCGTGCGGGATGAAGCCGGTGGCCAGTGGTTGCATGGAAACTCCCAATGGATGGCGCAACGACGACGCGCTGGCATTGCAGGCGGCCAGCAGCGTGCCGCCGCCCTATGCCTTGATCAACCCGATCGCGCTGCGTGATCCGCTTTCGCCCCATCTGGCGGCAGCGCATGCCGGCGTCGAGATTTCGCTGACGCCATTGCGCGCCGCGTTCGACGCATTGCGCGGCGGCCATCAACGGGTGGTGGTCGAAGGCGTTGGCGGCTGGCTGGTGCCGTTGGCGCCGGGGCTGTTTGCGTCGGATATCGCCAAGCAATGGCAGCTGCCGGTGATCCTGGTGGTTGGTTTGCGGCTGGGCTGCCTCAATCATGCCCTGCTCAGCGCGCAGGCGATCAAGGCGGATGGTTGCAAGCTGCTTGGCTGGATCGGCAACTGCATCGATCCGACGATGGCTGCACTGGACGAAAACCTGGCAACCTTGCGCGAACTACTGCCGGCGCCATGTCTGGGCGTGCTGCCGCATGGCCTGGCGCCGGCGCAGGCCGCGATTCGGCTGGAGGCCGCCGTGACGGCCTTGGACTGAGCTTCACATCCGTCGTGCTTGGATACGTGCATCGCCCACCGCCGGAGGCTTCATGGCCCGCAACCACTACTACCTTTCCATCGCCGACCTGGCCCATGCCAGCGGGCCTGATCCCCGGTTTGCCTACGATGGTGCCGGTCCGAACGATTTTGCGGCCGCGCTGCAGCAGGCGCTGCGCGATGACAGTCTGTTCGACCGCTGGCGTTTGGGGCAGCCGGATCCGGATGCCGTGGACACCAGCCTGGCTGCCGTTGACCCTGCTGCCCAGGTAAACGCCAAGGTCGCCGACCTGCACACCGAGGTCGATCTGATCACCGACCTGCCGATGAGCGTGGTGCGGCACCGGTTGTTTCTGCTGATCGGCGGGGCATGGAAGTTGCGCGACATGCGGGCGGCCTGAGCGATTGGCGGGCAGGTTGCACAAGCCACGCCGCGATGGGTGGCATGACTTGTGGGCTAGGAGAAACCCCCTTTGAGTGGGTAAAGTCGAGAGTTACGACTTACCGTGTCCGGGCCCGGACGCGCCAATTGGGAAAACCAGATGCCTCGTCTCCGCCTTATTGTGATTGCTACCACAATGGCTCTTGCCGCCTGCTCGCAGCAGCCGAACAGCGCCGCCACCTCGCCTGCGACGACCGCCTCGGTGGCCACCGCCAGCACGGCCGCACCGGCAGCAACCGCCATGACCAGCAATCCGTTCTTCAGCGCCAGCACATTGCCGTACCAGGCGCCGCCATTCGACAAGATCCATGACGCTGACTATCAGCCGGCGATCGAAGAGGGCATGAAGCAGCAGCTGGCGGAGATCCAGAAGATCGCCGACAACCCGGATGCCCCGACGTTCGAGAACACCTATGTGCCGATGGAAAAATCCGGCGCCATGCTTTCCCGCGTGATGCAGGTGTTTGCCGTGGTGACCGGCGCCAATACCAACGACGCGCTGCAGAAAGTGCAGGAGGATGAAGCGCCGAGGCTGGCGGCACATCAGGATGCGATCTATCTCAACGACAAGCTGTTCCAGCGCGTCGAGACGATCTACAACCAGCGCGACACGCTCAAGCTCGACCCCGAGTCGGCGCGCCTGGTTGAGGTGGTCTACAAGAATTTCGTGCATGCCGGCGCCAAGTTGTCCGAGGCCGACAAGGCCAAGCTGAAGGATCTCAACAAGGAAGAATCCACGCTCAGCACGTCGTTCACCAACAAGCTGCTCGCAGCCACCAAGGGTGGCGCGCTGGTGATCGACGACAAGACCAAGCTGGCCGGTCTTACCGATGCCGAGCTTGCTTCCGCCACGCAGGCGGCCAAGGATCGCAAGCTCGCCGATGGCAAATTCGTGCTGACGCTGCAGAACACCACCCAGCAGCCACTGCTGCAGGACCTGAGCGACCGTGACACCCGCCAGGCACTGTTCGAGGCATCCTGGAATCGCGCCGAGAAGGGCGATGCAAACGACACCCGCAAGATCATCGAGCGTCTGGCGCAGATTCGCGCTGCACAGGCCAAGCTGATCGGCTTCCCGAACTATGCCGCGTGGAAGCTGGACGACCAGATGGCCAAGACGCCGGAGACGGCGCTCAAGTTCATGCAGCAACTGGTGCCGGCTGCCACTGCCCGTGCGCAGACCGAGGCGAAGGACATCCAGGCCGTGATCGACCAGCAGCACGGCAATTTCAAAGTGCAGCCGTGGGATTGGGACTTCTACGCCGAGCAGGTGCGCAAGGCCAAGTACGACCTGGATGAAAGCCAGATCAAGCCGTATTTCGAGCTGGATAACGTGCTGCAGAACGGTGTGTTTTATGCCGCCAACCAGCTGTACGGTTTGACCTTCAAGGAGCGCAAGGACATCCCGGTATATCAGCCGGATGTGCGCGTGTTCGAAGTGTTCGACAAAGACGGCAAGTCGATGGCGCTGTTCTATTGCGACTACTTCAAGCGCGACAACAAGGGCGGCGGCGCGTGGATGGACAACATGGTCACCCAGTCCAGGTTGCTTGGACAGAAGCCGGTGATCTACAACGTCACCAACTTTGCCAAGCCAGCGGCTGGCCAGCCTGCACTGCTGTCGGTGGATGACGTGATCACCATGTTCCACGAGTTCGGCCACGGTCTGCACGGCCTGTTCGCCGACGAGCAGTACCCGACCCTGTCCGGCACCGCGACCGCACGTGATTTCGTCGAATTCCCGTCGCAGTTCAATGAGCATTGGGCAACCGATCCGCAGGTGTTCGCCCACTATGCGAAGAACTACAAGACCGGCGAGCCGATGCCGCAGGCCCTGGTCGACAAGCTGAAGAAGGCCGGCAAGTTCAACAGTGGCTACAACATGACCGAACTGGTCGCCGCTGCCCTGCTTGACATGGACTGGCACACGCTCGGTGCCGACGCACCGCTGCAGGATGCCGATGCCTTCGAGGCGGCAGCACTGAAGAGTGACAAGATCGACCTCAGCTATGTGCCGCCACGCTACCGCTCCAGCTACTTCCAGCACATCTGGGGCAACGGCTACGCGGCGGGCTATTACGCCTATCTGTGGACTCAGATGCTTGCCGACGACGCGTTCGCGGGCTTTGTGGAACATGGCGGCCTGACGCGTGAGAACGGTGACCATTTCCGCGCGATGATCCTGTCGCGCGGCAACACCGAAGAGCTGGCGAAGCTGTACAAGGACTGGCGCGGCCAGGACCCGAGCATCGAGCCGATGCTGGTCAACCGTGGCCTGAAAGACGCGCCTAAGACGGACGCTCCCAAGAAGTAAGGGACGCCACCCATCGGGGCGATCGTAGCCCCTGTCGCAGATCAGGCCCGCCACGTGCGGGCCTGATCTTTTTCGGCATCCGGGCAGAAAGTCGGACGTATCGAGCGTGAAGATCGTTGCCCGCATGAATACTGGCTGCGTGGAATAATCGAGCCTCCCCCGGATCGGAGTGGCCGCGCGTGGACAGCCAACATTTTTTAGAGACCGCGGTGGTGTTTCTGCTGGCGACGGTGATCGCGGTGCCGTTGACGAAGCGCTTTCGGCTGGGTTCGGTGCTGGGCTACCTGCTGGCCGGCATGGCGATCGGGCCGCAGCTGCTGGGACTGATCAGTGACACCGCGGGGGTCACGACGATTGCCGAGTTCGGCATCGTGCTGATGCTGTTCGTGATCGGCCTTGAGTTGTCGCCGCAACGTCTGTGGGTGATGCGCCGGTCGGTGTTCGGTACCGGACTGGTGCAAGTGCTCAGTTGCAGCGTGGCCATCGCCGCGTTGGCGTATTACTTGTTTGGCCTCTCGGGCAATGCGGCGGCGATCGTTGGCGGAAGTCTGGCGCTGTCGTCCACGGCGTTCGGCCTGCAGATACTGGCTGAGCGCAAGGAGGCCGGCTCGGCCTACGGTCGGCAGGTGTTCTCGATCTTGCTGTTTCAGGATCTGGCGGCGATTCCGCTGATCGCTGCGGTGCCCTTGCTGGCGTCCTCGTCGACCCCGCACGGTCTTGACTTGTTGGGCGTGCTGCGCACGATCGGAGTGATCCTGGCGGTGGTTGTTGGCGGCCGTTATCTGTTGCGACCGGTGTTTCGCTTCGTCGCGCGTACTGACTCGCTGGAAGTTTCCACCGCCACGGCGCTGCTGGTCGTGATGGGTGTGGCGCTGGTCATGGAGTTGGCTGGGGTCTCGGCGGGCCTGGGGGCGTTTCTCGCTGGCGTACTGTTGGCCGATTCGGAATACCGGCACGACATGGAATCCCATATCGAGCCCTTCAAGGGTTTGCTGCTCGGCCTGTTCTTCATCAGCGTCGGCATGTCGATGGATCTGTCGCTGTTGTTGCAGCGGCCGGGACGGGTGTTCGCCCTGGTGGGGGCGCTGCTGCTGCTGAAGGGGTTGCTGCTGTGGCCGCTGGGGCGGCTGCTGGGCGGGCTCAATCGCTCCGACACGTTGCGCCTGATGGTGTTGCTGGCATGCGGCGGCGAGTTTGCGTTCGTGCTGCTCAGGCAGGCAGCCGAGCAGAAGCTGATCAGCATTGACCTGCGCGACACGCTGGTGCTGGTGATCACGCTGACGATGGCACTGACGCCCCTGTTGGTGGTGCTGGTGGCGAAGCTGTTGAACGTGAAACCGAAGAAGCCGACGCGCGAGTTCGACACGATCGATACCGATACGCCACGGGTGATCATCGCCGGCTTCGGTCGGATGGGGCAGATCATCGGACGCGTGTTGCGGGCGCAGGGGATACCTTTCGTGGCGCTGGAGCATTCGGTCGAGCAGGTGGATTTCGCGCGCCGCTTCGGCAACGTCAACCTGTTTTTCGGCGACCCGACGCGACCGGAGCTATTGCGTGCCGCCCAGGCCGACAAGGCCGAGGTGTTTGTGTTGGCCACCGACGATCCGGAAGCGAGTCTGCGTACCGCACGACTGGTAAGGCGGCAGTATCCGCACCTGAAGATCATCGCCCGCGCGCGCAATCGCCAGCACGTGTTCCGCTTGATGGACATGGGTGTGGAGCGGCCGATACGCGAGACGTTTCATTCCAGCCTCATGATGACCCGCAAGACGCTGGAGGCGCTGGGTCTGTCGCATGAAATGGCGGTGGACCGGGTGACACGCTTCCGTCGCTACGACGAGAAACTGCTGATCAAGCAGTCGCTGGTGTATGACGATGAAGTCAAGCTGGTGCAGAGCACGCTTGATGCGATGGTCGATCTGCAGCGTCTATTCGAGGCAGACGCTGAGCCGGAGGCGGAACGCGAACGTTCGCTTGAACCCGATGTCCCGCTGAACGCTGAGGACTGAGGGTCGCGCGAAAGGCCAACGCGAGGATGACCCAGGGTCATCCATGTGAGAACGTCGGGCGGGAATGTTGGGCATCGCTGCGCTCACCCCAACCTACGGTTTGATCGAGGTTCGCGGCGGCTATGCAGGTTGGGGTGAGCGCAGCGATGCCCAACACGTGGGGGCGGGAACGCGGGATTTGCGCCAGTACGCCGTACGATGTCAACCGGACGCCGCTCCCGACGTTGCTTGAAGTCATGCCGATGATTCAGAGCCCCGCAGAGATCAGCCCTGTCGTGATCCGTCTTGGCCGGCTCGGCGACACGATCCTGCTGCAGCCGCTGTTGCGTCGGTTGCATTTGCGCTATGGGCGGCCGTGTCAGTTGCTGGCGCTGGGGGACTGGACACCGGTGCTCTATTCGGCCCAGCCCGAGGTGGCCGGATGCATACCGTTGCGCAGCCAGTACGGGTCATTGTTGACGCGGCCGCAGCGTTGGCGCGCGACGCTTGCATTGCGGCGTTTGCGGCAATCGCCGTTCTACATCTGCGAGCCGGATCCGCGCGCACGTACCAAGGTGCGCCCGATGCTGGCGCTGGCCGGTGTGCCCGCCGCCCATTGCCAGTTCATCCAGGACACGACGATGCTGAAGGACGAGCACTGGGTTGACTGGTTGCTGCGTTTCGGCGACACGACGCCAGCGGCCTTCCGTGATACTCATCCGCCGGTGGCGCCGTCCTCCTGCATCGCGCCACAGCTGCAGGTCAGTGCGGCTGAGCGGGCCGACCGGGATGCCTGGTTGCGCGCGCAAGGCATGCTCGGACGCCCGTTGGTGCTGTTGCAGCCTGGCAATAAGCGAACCCTGCGCTGGAACGGCGTGCGTCAAGCCGATGATGACGACAAGTCATGGCCGGCCCAGCGCTGGGCCGAGCTGGCGCGCGCGATCAGCTACCGACTGCCACAGGCGCAAATTCTTTTTTGCGGGTCACCGGCCGAGGCCGGTTACCTCAACACCGTGCTCGCGGCCTGCGATACCAAATCGCTCCCGATCGCTGCTGCCGCGCTGCCGATCGGCCGTCTGAAGGCCCTGCTGGAAGTAGCTCACAGCATGGTGTCGGTGGATACCGGGCCGGCCCACCTGGCCGCCGCCGTGGGTTGCCCGCTAGTGGTGCTGTTTGGTTCCAGGCCGCCGCTGATGTGGGCACCACGCAGTGCAAGCGGAAGTGCCGTGTCGGTGGTCGGCGGATTACCGGGTCAACGAGTCGACGACATCGAGACGGCGCAGGCGATGACCGCCTGGCGCTCGCTGCCAACGCGCACATGCACGCCAGCCCCTACCGGTCGATCCGCCGCCGAGTCGACCGATCAGTCGGCCGGCTGTGCGGGCTGACGCAAGGTCTGCCGCACGCTGGGAACTGATCCGACACGTGCTGTCAGCTCATGCGCGATATCGATATAGCCCAGTTGCCTGGCCACATCGGCGGCTGTACGACCGAACGCGTCGGCGGCATGGCGATCGGCTCCACGCGACAGCAGCACGCGCGCCGGCGGCAGCAAGGCATGCATCGCGCAGGCATGCAGGGCAGTGACGCCCCGCTGGTCGGCGTGTTCCACCCTGGCTCCGGCATCCAGCAGCAACGGCACCAGTGCTCCGATATGTGTGGCATCGCAATCACTGCCGGGGCGTAGTTGTGCGCCCAGCAAGAGCAGCAGCGGCGTTTTGCCTTCGCTGTCGGCCCGGTTGATGTCGGCGCCATGCTTGAGCAAGCTGTCGAACAGCCGGCGTGCTCGCAGACTGTCGTTGTGTTCGAAGCCGAACTGCGCTGCCGCATGTAGCGCGGTGCGACCGCCAGCATCGACCGCGTTGACGTCGGCGCCGGCATCCAGCAGCGCTTCGGCAATTTCCGGATAACCCATTGCGGCGGCCACCATCAGCGCGGTGGTGTCGTTCGGCAGGCGTTGATCGATGGCAACCCGGCGCTCCAGCAACAAGCCGACCAGCGCCTCGCGGCGCGCGGCGACCGCTGCGGCCAACGGGGTCACGCCGCTGCCGGCGGCCAGGGTGGGATCAGCGCCCGCATCGAGCAGGCAGGCAGCCACCTCGCGATGACCGGCACCGCAGGCGCGCAACAACGCCGAGGCACCCGGTTCGTCACGCGTGTCGACCGCAAAACCCAGCTCCAGCAAGCGCTGCACGGTGGCAAGCGCACCGGCGGCGGCCGCCGCCGGGAGGTCATCGGGGCGCAGCGGGCGATTCGGACGCGACCAATCGCGCCAATCCAGCCAGCGCTCCACGGCCGGGTGCTCCAGTGCCAGCCCGAGTGGCGTTTCGCCATTCGCATCGGCCGCTTCCGGGTTCGCGCCATGGGCGATCAAGGCGCGCACCAGCGGCAGCGCCAGGGCGCCATGTTCCAGCGCGGCAAACAAGGGAGTTCGACCGTCGCGATCGCGGGTGTTCGGATCGCAGCCGCGTGCGAGCAGCGCCTGCAGCAATTCAGGCTGCATGTTGACCACCGCCAGATGCAGCGGGGTGCGATCGCGCGCATCGGGGCCGAAAGGATCCGCGCCGCGCTCAAGCAGGTTCAGCGGCAATGCGGCACTTTGCGCCGCACCGTTCAGGCGCGATAGCGCCAGCGCCAGCAGGCCGGTACCGGCCGGACTGGCACCCGCCTGCAGCAGATCATCCAGTGCCTCGGTGGATGCCGGCAACTGTTGCAACAAGGCATCGAACAGGCGACGGCCCATGGGTGTCAGGGCTGGCGGTACCGTCGACTCCACCGCTTCAGCATCGTCAGGCAGCTGCGACGGCAGGCGCGTCTCGGCATCGAGACCGTGCTCGAGCAGCCAGCGGCGCGCGGCACCGAGACCCGGTGTGGTCAGGTCCAGATACAACTGCGCCAGCTGCGCCTGCGGCCATTCGCGCACGCGCTCGGCGAAGCTCGACACAATCGCCCAATGCCCGAAGCGCAGTGCGTCCAGCAGGTGTGCCGGAGTATCTGCGCCTTCGGCCAGCAGATCGCGGCTGTGGCTGGCCGGCAGCGGTGTTTCCGGATCAAGCAGCGCGACCAGGTCCCAGCGACCGGCGGCCGCGGCGTGATCCAGGGCGCTGCGGCCATCGCTGCCGGGCGCTTTCGGTTCGGCGCCAAGGGCGAGCAGCGCCCGCACGGTTTCGCCATGCGCGTGCGGCGACTGGCAGGCCAGCGTCAGCGCATCGCGGCCGTGGTTGTCGCGCGCGCGCGCATCGGGTTGTGCCTCAGCCAGCATTTGCACGATGCCGCAGGCACCGGCCCGCGCCGCTTCCATCAATGCGGTACTGCCGTGCTGGTCGGACAGACTGACATCGGCACCGGCCGCGCACAGCGCGCGCGCGATCTGCTCGTGACCTTCGGCAGCGGCGGACAGCAGCGCATGGCGATGGCGTGCATCGACGGCATTCACGGCGGCGCGATGCTTGAGCAGCAACTTGACTCCGGTGACGTCGTCGTCGGCGATGCCGGTGGCGGCGACCAGCGCGGGCTCACCGTCAGCGGGTGCCGGTTTGGCGCCGCGTTCAAGCAGAAACTGCACCAGCGGCCAATTGGCGGCACGGCAGGCAACGGCCAACGGACTGATGCCCGCTTTGTTCAGTGCGTTGATTAGTGCGGCGGCGTCCAGCAGCATCGCCGCCACGCCGGGCTCGGCGCTGATCACGGCGCCATGCAGCGGCGTATTGCCCTCGGCATCGGCGACCAAGGGACTGGCGCCGTTGGTCAGTAGCGTGAGGACGGCCTCAGCGCGGCCATGCCAGCTGTCGCGAGTGGCAGCGAGCAGCGGAGTGATGCCGCCGCTGGCCCGGTTCACGTCGGCGCCCTTGGCGATCAGCGCACGCAACAGGCGGGTGTCGGGCAGTAGTGCAGCGAGCATCAGGACCGGGCGTTGATCACGGTCCTGTGGCGTTGGCGCGGTATTGGGGTCGGCACCGGCAGCAACCAGTGCCAGCGCGCGCTCGATGTCGCCATGGCGGGTGGCAGCCAGTAGCGCTTCTGCCTGCTCTGGTGTCCCTGCGGTGCGCTCCTGCTCGTTCAGCGGCGCCGCGACAAGCGATGCCGGCGCGATCGTTGCCGATGTGCTCGGGTTGCCACGGGCGGATGCCGCGATGGTGGATTTTGTGTGCTTGCCATGGCGCCCACACAGCAAGGCGCGCAGCGTTCGGTTGGCGACGATCAGGCAACCGAGCGGCAACAGCACGACGCCGTAGAGCGCCAACGCCGTGATGCGCAATTCGCTGGGCAGGACACCATACAGGCCGGTCAGCGCGATCGCACCGAACGCCAGCACCAGCAGCGCCAGCGCAGCCGGCAAAAAGTGGCTGAAGAAACGTTCCTCGCGCGACAGATGACGGCCGAACGCGATGCTGCGCAAGGTGGCGGTGAAGATCCATGAGCCATGCCGTTGGGTCGGATAGGCGTCATCCCAAACGAACACCAGCCCAAACGCGGGCCACAGCCGCCACAAGGCCGCCAGCGCGAGAACCAGCGCTGCGGTCAACTCCAGCACCACGCTGAGGCTGGGTGTCCGGCTCAGCTGCAACATGGGCCACGCGACCAGCAGAAAGACCAGGACCGTGTAGCCGGTGAACATCACCAGATGTGCCGCGCCACGGCGCAGCACGGTGCGACCGAAGCGCGGCTCGGGGTCGAAACCAATCGCGTGGCAGATCGCCGCCATGGTCAACGTATTGGCCAGCAGCAGCGGAATCAGCGTCAGCAGATGGGTGGCCAGGCCGGCGGCGGCGATCGCGACCCATCCTGGAATGAACCAGGCGAGAGCTTGCAGGAGGGGAGGACGGCGGCGCGATTTGGGCTGGGTCATGGCAGCAGTATAGAAATCGTTGGACTTACAGACGGTAACCAAGTGTTAACACCACGGGTTTGTGCTGAGTGGCGATACACGTGATTCACTCGTCGCGATCATCCCGGGTGGAATGCTTGTAGGCAGGATGATTGGCGGTAGCCAGCGTCTCCTTGGGCGGCAGTTGCAGGTGCCAGCCCTGAGTACGCAGGTGCTCGAGCACTTGTTCGGTGTCCTCGTTCGGCAGCTTGCGTTGATCATCCAGCTGAACTTCCAGCACGAAGCGCAATTCGCCAAGCAGCAACACCAGCGACTCAGACAGCACGTCGAAGCCATCGCGCCGGGCCAGCCATAGATAGCTGTCGGCTTTGCGCAGGCTGGCATAGACAAAACATTGCATGGCACTACCCGTTGAGTCTGGCTGCGTTGATGGGTCGGATGCCCGGATTAGCGGTGAGGGTACAGTGCCGCCTGCCATCCGGGCTGCCGGGAATCAGCTTGTTCGGTCCCCGGTCAGCCGAATCGGCCGCGCCACGAGTCGCTCAGGCACTGCCATATTCCTCGTTAAATTGCTGCAAATGCACTTGCAACACCTTGTCTGAGCGGGCAAAGTGCGGCGCAGGGGCTTCAAACGCGCGTATGAATTATAACATTCGCCGCCCCGGCTATATCCCCGATCCGCCTCACGAATAAGCAGGAGCAATCGATGCACATGTCTTTCCGTTCCCTTACGGGCGCTGCCCGTCCGCTCGCGCTCGCCGCGTTGAGCGCAGCTATTGTTGGTGCGCTGGTTGCGCCAAGTGTTGCCAATGCCAGTGCCTTCCAACTTTTGGCTAACAGCGCCACGGGCATGGGTCGCGCTTATGCCGGTTCCGCTACCGCTGGCGGTGATGTCTCGGTTGTGGCCAACAACCCCGCCGCCATGAGCGACCTTGACGGCACCTACCTGCAGGCCGATATCACCGCGATCAATTTCGGCACCCAGTTCCACGGTACGGCGACCGACGCGCTGGGTCGCCCGATCAGCGGTGGCAACGGCGGCGATGCCGGTACCACCCTGCCGGTGCCGGCACTGTACTTCGCCACCAAGGTCGCCGATGGCATTCACGTGGGCGCCGCGTTTGACGTGCCGTTCGGCTTCAAGACCAATTACGACCAGAACTGGGTCGGCCGTTACAACGCACTCGAGTCCAAGTTCCAGTCGCTGGATACCACGCTGTCCGCATCCTTCGACATCAACAGCAACTTCAGCCTCGGTGTCAGCGCTATCGCGGAGAAGACCAGCGCCACGCTGTCCAATGCGATCAACTACAACGCGGTCGGCCTGGGCCTGATCCAGCAGGCGGCCATGGCAGGCGAGATCTCCCCGGCCATGGCGCAGGCACTGGGCGCGCAGGTCGGTGCGGTGGTGCCGCCGGGCTCGGATGGCTATGGCAAGCTCAACGGTAACGACTGGGCATGGGGCTATCAGCTTGCCGCCGAGTGGAAGATGACCTCGCAGGACAAACTGGCCGTCGACTACCGTTCCAAGATTTCGCACCGCCTCGAAGGCACCGCGAATTTCACGGTGCCGGACAACGTTGTCGCCCTGCTCTCCAATCCGGCGGTGGCACCGTTGCTTGGCGGCGGCCTGCCGTTCACGCATACCAACGGTACCGCCGTTTTCACCAACCCGGCGACCGTCGGCTTCAGCTATTGGCACCAGGAAGAGAAGTTCGGTTTCGGTGCGGATGCGGACTGGACCGAGTGGGATGTGTTCAAGAACCTGACCGTGAACTACGCCAATCCGGCGCAGCCGACCACCACACAGCCGTTCAACTGGCATAACAGCTGGTACGTCTCCTTCGGTGGCGAGTACTACCTCACCGACCAGTTCACCCTGCGCGCCGGCGTGGCGTATGACCAGACCCCGACCACTGCCCAGTACCGCGAGCCGCGCGTGCCTGATGAGTCGCGCAAGCTCGCCTCGATCGGCGTTGGCTACAAGGCCAGCGAGCACTTCCAGCTGAATGCGTCGTACGAGCATGTGTTTGTCAACAACGCATCGATCAACGCTGCGCAGAGCGCCACCCTCGATACGCTGACGGGTTACTCCGAAGACTACGGCAACGTGCTGAGCCTGTCGGCGCAGTACAAGTTCTAATAGTAGTTTCTCAGCGATGTGAAATAAAAATCCCCGCGTGTGAACTGACCCCACAAAGTTGGACAGTTGAAAGCTAGGTACCGAAGGCCTGAGTCCGGTATTCCACCGGACTCAGGCCTTTTAGTTTGAGCTTGA
>NZ_JACHCN010000018.1 GCF_014205795.1 Rhodanobacter sp. MP7CTX1 | reverse complement strand
GGCCCGGAGGGTCCACCCGACCCTCTCAGCACCGCTGACGAAGCGAGGTGGGAGGCGTCCATTCCATTTCTTTTGGTTACTTTTCTCTTGGCCACACAAGAGAAAAGTGACTCGCCCTCCGCAGGAGGACGAAACGCTCTGAAGCTCTGAAGCTCCGAAAGCCAAACAACAAAGCCAGAGCATCGCGACTGAAGTCGCTCCCACAAGAGCAGCAATGTCAGGCAAACAATTGCCCGAGCGCATCAACGTGATGCTCGACAGTGAGAGGCGAGGGTGTGATGGCGATTGCTTTCATCCGGAAAACCCACGGACTATTCGCGTAACGCGCCATGTGTTCGCTCGCTCAGTGACACTCGCGAGTAGACCAAAGGCAAGACCCGGTAACAGGTATCCAGGTAAGCGCTGATTCGCCTGAAGAGATAAGCAAAGCGAGACCCTCACGGGGGAATGCACGACCAGGTCGTGCCGTGAGAGTGCCCGCTTGCCTAAAACGTATCGCACTTGATATTTGAAGCCGTTCCCATGGCTTCGGTGTCTGATTCAACACCTATCTCGTAGGAGGTCACACGCCGAGCGAGATTTACCAGGTGCTGACTTGGCCGACGCTCACCGCGTAGGTCTGCATCTCGGGCTGGTAATGGACCAGTCGGCCCAGATCGAAATCGATCTCCTGGCCCGGAGCGATATTCGTGGTGCCAGCGGGCCAGCCTTGCTTGGAGACCAGTACTTTGCCACTGCCGTCCTTCGCATCAACGCGAACCTGTGCAGCGGCGGCGGCGGCGCAATGGTTTACCAGCTTGCCCTTGAGGCTCAGATGCAAGGCGGCACCGGAGCCGACGGTGGTCTGCTGGAAATCTTCAATGGCGAAATTGCTGGCCGTGCAGCCTGCGTGGGCGGCGATCGGCGCGATCAGCAGCAGCGCGGTGGCGAGTAGGGTTTTCATGGGTTATCTCCTTGGGCGGGGAACGATGCGAGAGAGGGCTATGGAAACGTTATCGACGATCCAGGCCCAAACTTTAGTCGCGGCTCCATTGCCCCTTGAACGCCATGAAGAACCCGGCCTGATCAGCGTATGCCGCTCTCTTCGGGATGCAAAGCCTGGCGAATGGCTCGTCAGGGACAGAACTGCTTCCGTCGCAGGAGGAGTTCAGTGCATCGAGCGCCCAAATCGCACTGCACTGAGCCAGGGCACCTGCCGCCACTCGCCATGGTGCAGTGCGACGGTTATGTCATGGACACGTGAGCGGTCAGGCCTGTTTGCATGGGGCCCGGAAGATAGCGCCAGCGATCCAGTGTCATCGGTAGACGCGCCCGCGGCCATGTATCGCGCAGGAAGGTCAGCGCAGCGCTGGCTGCGGTGTGGCGCCCCAATTCACGCTCATCCAGCAGGCTGCGCCAACGATGGCCGTGCCGGATGATGCGGAACAGGCCGACTTTCGAGGGAATGACGTATTGTGCCAACACGGTGTCGACTTCAGGGGGAGCGATGATGCTTGGCAGTTTGCCCAGCGCTCGTGACAGGGCGGTTATGTCCATGCTTCAGTGTGGTGGCGATGGTCAATCGAGGGTGCTCAAGAATGGCTAGCGCTTGGCCAGTCTCATTTCGATCCGCAGGCGTTTTCGCAAGGTGGGCAGGATCGAGGGGTCGGAAAAAGTTTTGAACGCCGAACGCAGGACCTGGATGTCCTGGCGCCGGCCCAGCTGCTCGGCGAGGTGGGTCAAGGTTTTCACGGACTCACCTCGATGCGCGCGTACATGACATACCTTTGTACCCAGCGAGCGATTGAGTGCGGCAATGGCAACCAGTTGCAGTCGAAGCCGCCGCACGCATCGCCGCCATCTATGCAGGCTGGCGTTGGATACCATCTGCTTCGTGGCGTGCTCAGCCCGAAGGACACGGCGTCGGCTTTTCTTGATGGCCCGCTGTAGCGCGTCGGGGGTAATACGCCTCCAATGCAGCTGGCCCAGCACAGCGGCAACGTCATGAATGGTCGCGATGCGCCGAGCAAACCCCGGATCCTGCGCCAGCTCGTTGGCAAGCAGGGCATCGCGCCGTTCGGCCAACTCGCGTGCGGCCGCCGTCCATTCGCCGGTCTCGTCATTGGCGCCTAACTTGTCGGCGAGCACGGCAACTACTTGCGCGTCACGCAACGCCGAGAGGCGCCTGGATTGCGACTTCAGCGCCAGCTCGATCTCTGACGTGTCATCACCAACCGAATTTCTGATCAGGGCGAGCAGGCACCTCAGGCGACGGATGGCCTTGCGCGCTTCATGTACTGCGCGATGGCGATTCCTCTTGTTGGCCAGGGCCTTGCCGATTGCCCGGCATTCCTTTTGGGCAAGGGCGGCAAGAAAGCTGCCTATCGCTGTTTGTGTCTGCTCGCTCATCAATCCAGCAATCGTGGCTAACGAAGAACCTGCTGTCGATGGCGGCGCCGATATCGATGAGAGGCCCGGCCATCCCCCTGAAACGCGTGAAATAGAATTGTCACGGTAGCGTAGCAAAAAATGCAACATGTTGAAATATATATGAAATATACCTAAATCGCCTCAAGTTCGGGAGTGCACGGCCGAAAGCCTTGCGAGCCTGGTCCCCCCCGAAGGTAAGTCATGTTTCATCGAATACCGGCACTGCCCACATTGAGTTTGAGTACCCGCCTGATACTGCGCCTTATCGGTTCAGCGGCCATGTTGATCATCGTTTGCGGCGCAGGCGCGCTGCAGCTTACGCAGGCTGATCAACGTATCCAGCTGGTCGTTGGAGATACGCTCGCGCCGGTTGCCGACCTTGGCCGCATTCAAAGCGACTACAACGACATGATGCAGGCTCTGGTGCACGCGGCTTTGACCCGGCTGCCGTCCTCTGTGGACGATGCGGTCACGTCAATCAAGAGCAACCGCCTCGACGTCGAACGACATTGGGTGCCCTTGGGTCGAAGTGGATTGGCGCAGCAACAACAACAGCTGCTCAATCTGACCGCAAGGCATCGTGCCGATGCCGATCAGACGATCGACGAGACGCTGACGATCCTTGAAGCGGGCCAGTTCGATATGGCCCAACTCAAGTTGTCCAATGACGTCGAGTCGGCATTCGTGCCACTGAAAAGCGATTTCTCCAACCTTTTCGGGCTGGCCCTATCCCAGGGTCAGGATCAAGCCTCCGCCCAGCATGTGGGTAACCATCAAGGCCTGCTGCGGCTTTTCGCGCTGCTTGGCTTTGCTCTTGGCCTTGCTGCATGGATCGATATCAGCATCATCCGGTCACTAGGACGGCGATTGAAGCGCGCCTCGGCCGTCGCGACGAGAATCGCGCGCGGCATGCTAGGTGAGCCCGTCGACGCCGGGCGCGTGGATGAGGTCGGCACCTTGCTACGCACGCTCGGCCAAATGGATGTGCAGCTGGAACGTGTCGTTGGTCAGGTGCGCAATCGGGCATCCATCGTTGAGCACAGCGCGCTTGGAATTGCCGAGGGCAACGGCGCGTTGAGTGAACGCACACAGGCCCAGGCCGCCCATCTTGAGGAAACGGCAGCCTCAATGGCGCGCATGACGGCTGCGGTAGCTCAAGGCGCGCAACACGCCGATCAGGCCGATCGGGCAGCCTCCGAAGCACAGGCTCATGCCGAGCAGGGGCGGGCGGCAGTTATCGAGGCCATCAGCTCGATGAAGGAGATCGAGCGCACCGGGCGGCGAATGACCGAGATACTCGATCTGGTCGATCAGGTAGCGTTTCAGACCCATCTCTTGGCACTGAACGCGGCTATCGAGGCTGCCCGAGCCGGTGTGCACGGGCGCGGATTTGGGGTGGTCGCCGTCGAGGTACGTCAGCTTGCCCAGCGATCCGGCCAGGCAGCTCAAGAGATCCGGCAGCTGATCAGCGCAAGTGACGATGCGGTGCATGCCGGCACCATCCTGGTCGGTCGTACGGGAACTGTGCTCGAAGGCGTGACCGCCAGCGTAGCGAAACTTTCGCAGTGGGTTGCTGCGATGGCTGCTGCTGGCCGAGGCAATGCCAAAGACATCGCCTTGGTCAACCACGCCGTGACTGACATGGATGCGATGACGCGGGCAAACGCGGCCCTGGTGGAAGAAGCCACCGCTGCTGGTCGTGCGATGCAAGGAAGTGCTGCGGCACTGCTACGCGAGGTTGACTTCTTCACCCTGCACAATGGCGCAAATGAAGTGGATGCTGCCGTGCCTAAGCCTCCTGTGATGAGTGCCGCAGGTCGTCAGCAAGGTCCACACCTGCGCGTGCTTGAATTCTCCTCCTGATGTCCGCAACCCTCGGATGACCCCCGCCTTGCACGCTGATGCCCGCGGCTTCTCACTTCTCGACCAGGCCATCGGGCACGGTGGACTCACTGCTGTGTTTCAGCCGCTGGTGCGGCTGGACACGCTGGAAGTAGTCGCCCATGAGGGACTCAGCCGACCGGCATCCGGCCCGGAGGGCCTCACGATTCTCGACCTGCTGGATCTTGCACGTGCAAAGGGTCGGCTGGGCGAGTTCGAGCTACATGCGGCGCGCGTCGTGTGCGATGCCTTTTCCGCACAGAACGGAAGCGGGCGGCTGCTCATCAATCTGAGCGCCCAGGCCATCCTGCATGGTGGCTTGCTGCCCAACGAGGTCGTCACCGCACTCTCCGCGTCCGGACTGGACCTTTGCCGTATCACGATTGAGTTGACCGAGCGGGACATCGTCGAAAATCCGGCCGAGCTCGCCGATGCGATCGGGTATCTGCGAGCGCGCGGGGTGAGGGTCGCTCTGGATGACTTCGGTAACGGCCATTCCAACTTTCAAATGTGGAATGAAGTTCATCCGGAGGTCGTCAAGATAGACCGCTATCTGATCGATGGTCTGGCGCACAGTGCAGAGCGCCTGGCCATCGTCCAGGCCATATGCCGCGTAGCGGAAACTCTGGGCTCCGACCTGGTTGGCGAAGGAGTCGAGAATCCTGCCGACCTTCGCATGATGCGCGAGCTGGGCATCTGCTATGCACAGGGTTTTTTACTCGGGCGCCCGTCACCCACGCTCACGGCAAGCGTGACGGCAGAGGCACTCGAGGCCATTCGTGAGCACGCGTTATCGGTGCCACCACGACCGCGCGGGCCGGTTGCGCATCGACCGATGCACGCCGGTCATCTCATCATTCATGCGCCAACAGTCACGCAGGCGCAGAGCAACGATGATGTCGCGGCCATTTTCGCGCGCGAGCCGAGTCTGCATGCCATCGCCGTCGTCGACGTGGGTCGGCCGATCGGCTTGATCAACCGACGGGTGTTCACGGAGGGACTCGCCCAGCCTTTCGCGCGCGAGCTGTTTGGTCGAAAGTCTTGCGCCACGTTCATGCATGAAACGCCCCTGCTGTGCGACGAGCGTCAGCCCGTGGAGGGCATGGCCGACATTTTGCGCGGTGAGGACCAGCGTTATCTGACTGATGGCTTCGTCATCACCCAGGCTGGTCGTTACCTCGGCCTGGGAACAGGAGAGTCGCTGGTTCGCAGAGTGACGGAACACCGGATCGAAGCGGCGCGCTATGCCAATCCGCTGACCTTTCTTCCGGGCAACATCCCGGTGACCGAGCACATCACGCGGCTCCTGCGCGGCAAGCGCCCTTTTGTTGCCGCCTACGCGGATCTCAATGACTTCAAGCCGTTCAATGATCAGTACGGTTATTTTCGTGGTGACAAGATGATCCGGCTACTCGCGGATATCCTGACCGCCCAGGTAGACCCAGCACAGGACTTTGTAGGTCATATAGGCGGGGACGATTTTCTGGTGCTGTTTCAAAGTGAGGACTGGGAACAGCGCTGCGAGCGCGTCATCGCCCAATTCAATGAGCGTGCATGTGCGCTTTTTGATCCACAGGATCTGGTGCGCGGCGGCATCGACGGCGAAGATCGGCGTGGCCTTGCGCAGTTTTTCCCGCTCACCACGATCGCGATCGGCGCTGTCCGGTTGAAACTACCGTTCCCGCGCAGGGCAGAGACCATCGCGACGCTGGCTGCACGCGCCAAGCGACGTGCCAAGCGCGAGCGCCTTGGGTTGCATGTGATCGCCAGCGCGGAAGCCGAGCCCATGCGGCGAGCGTTTGTCTGATCTCTACAGCCCGGTTCCAGTCGACGGACTGCAACTCACTCGGGCGATTTGCGAAACGCGATAGAGAAGCGGTTCCAGCCGTTGATCGCAACAATGAGCAGTGTGAGATCGGTGATTTCTTCAGGGGAGAAATGGGGCTGTACCGCTGCCCACACCGCGTCCGGTACATGGTCGATATGGATCAGCGTCAATGCTTCGGTCCACGCCAGCGCGGCGCGTTCGCGCTCAGAAAAAAATGGGGTATCGCGCCATGCACTGAGTGTCGCCAGTCGACGCGCGTCCTCACCGGCCTTGCGTGCGTCGCCGGAATGCAGGTCCATGCAATAGGCGCAGCCGTTGATCTGCGAGGCACGCAAGCGCACCAGTTCTACCAGCGGTTGTTCCAGTTGACTCTTGTTGATGCGCTGCTCAAGACCGACCATGGCCTTGATGGCAGCGGGGCTTGATGCGTAGAAATCCAGACGTTGGTTCATCACTTGCTCCTGAGCATGGTTTGACTAGAGTGTGGGCAACGCGGGCTGACTAAAGCTGACTCATGCCGCCATCGACAATGATTTCAGTGCCGACGATGAACGCCGACTCCGACGCAGCCAGGTGCAGCACGGTCGAAGCGATCTCCTGCGGCGTACCGAAGCGGCCGAGCGGAACCTGCGCCTGAATTTGCGCGGCGGTCGCCTCCAGTGTCGCGCTATCCATGCCGAGTTTGCCGTAAAGCGGCGTCGTAACCGGGCCGGGGCTGACTACGTTGACGCGAATGCCGCTGGGCAACAACTCCGCCGACAGCGTTTTCGCCAGTGAAATCACCGCAGCCTTGCTGGCCGCATACACCGAGGAGCTGGGCATGCCGAGATGTGCATTTATCGAACCGTTGATGACCACGGAGGCCCCGCGGTTGAGCAGCGGAACCAGCGCCTGGATCTGGAAGAAGGCACCCTTGGCATTGGTATCGAACGTGGCGTCCCAGAGGGCCTCGTCCACGGCTGTGAACGGGGCGAAGCGGGCGATACCCGCGTTGATGAACACGGCATCGAGACGGATGTTCTTGCTCGTCAGGACGCTGGCGAGTTCCTTCGCCGCCACGATTGAACCCGCATCGCTGCGCAAAACGAGCGCATCGGCACCGAGTATTGCCTTGGCGCGCTCAATTGCCTCGGCATCGCGACCGGTTGCCACGACTGTGGCACCTTCGGCCGCGAATGCCTGGGCGGTAGCCAGGCCGATGCCGCTGGTTCCGCCGGTAACGAGTACCGTCTTGCCTTCGAAACGCTTCATGATGTTCTCCATTGCCTGAGTTGTAAGAGGAAGTGGGGCCATCCTGATCCGCTCTGTGCGGATTGCCGTACCATCGCGTCGACGAACTCGTTCGAAGGGGTTGCACATGTTGTCAGACGATGAATTGGCCCTGCTGGAAGCCATTCGCGACAGCGGCAGCCTCTCGCGGGCGGCCGCACGACTGGGCAAGGCGCCATCAACCGTTTCGCATGCCGCGCGGCAGCTGGAGGCGCGCTTCGACGCGCTGCTGTTCGATCGACGTCGATACCGACTGCAACTAACCCCTGCCGGGCAACTATTGACCCATGAGGCAGCGCGCCTCGCGCTGGACGTGAGCCGGCTGACCCAGCGCGTAAAGCAGATCGCCAATGGCTGGGAAGATCGCCTGCACATCGTCACCGACGAAATACTCGAATTCGCCTCGCTCGTGCCGGTAATCCACCGCTTCGATGCGTTGAAGTCGGGCGTCGGCCTGCGCGTCACCCACGAAGTGTTGGGCGGCACCTGGGAAGCGCTGCGCAAGGGTCATGCGGACCTTATTGTCGGCGCGACCAATGAGCCGCCCGTGATCCCACAACTACGATGGTTCGAACTTGGGGTGATGGAGTGGGTTTTTGCCATTTCGCCGCGCCATCCCCTCGCGGCCATCAAGGCCCCGCTGTCACGCGACGCGATCGCCAGCCATCGCGCGGTGGTCGTCGCCGATACATCCGATCGCGCAGACGGCCGCAGTTATGGCCTGCTCGGTGGGCAATCGACGCTGGCCGTACCGACGATGCACGCGAAAATTCTCGCGCAACGTGAAGGTCTGGGCGTTGGCTGGTTACCCCGCCAACGCATCGCCGGATTACTCAAGCGCGGCGCCTTGGTCGAACGTGCCACCGCCGACCCGCGCGAACCCAACATCCTCTACGCCGCCTGGCGTGGTGACCAGGAAGGCCGCGCGTTGAGTTGGTGGCTAGAGCAGCTGCGCCAGCCCCGATTCGCAAAGCGCCTGGTCCACGGTATCGAGGTGATGGACTAGCTTAACGGAGGATATTTCGGGGCAATTTCGAAGCACGAATCATGCCTTGACTCCAACAAAATGCACGTGCAGTCTGTTTTCTGGAACTACATCACACTACAAGTTCGCGTAAGCATTCATTGTATCGCCACAACATAATTCACCAGCATTCGAATACAGGGGGGCCTGATGATCGAGCTGGAAATACAGACGCTCTCGGAACGCCGAGAGGGCCTGCTGATCGAGCTCGGTCGGGCCGTCGTCACGAGCGGATTTACCTTGCAGCGGCAACGCTTCACGCATGACGCCAACGGCGTGCTGCTGACGATGATTGTGCGCGGACCCGCACGCAAGCAGCGCGAGCTCGAAGCGGCGCTGGACGCGAATGAGCGCATCATCAGTTTCAATGCGTCGACGTTTGAGGAGGGCGCGCCGAAACCGCATTTTGCGGCGTCGCGCATGATGGCTGCGCAGGCTGTCGTGCCGGCGCCAGCACCGACAATCGACGTAGTGCCAGTGGTCGCGACGGTGGCGGCGAAAGCGAAAGCGGCGGCGCCCGTGGCAGTGGTTATTGGGGCTGAAGCGCCCGAGTCCTTCGATGCACCGGTAGTTTCAGCTGAGCCGGACGCTCAGCCTGAACCAGAGCCTGAGCCGGAATTCATTTTCGTGCTTCCGCGCACGCCGTCGCCTGCACCGGCAGCGGTGGCAATTACGCCTTTTGTCGAGCTGATTCCAGAGGGCCCGGACGAAGAGGCAGTCGTAAAGGTGCTGCCGAAGCTCGAGAACGAATACCCGCTAATTTTCCAGCGGCTGCAAACGCTGGAACGTTCGGTACCCGAAGCCGCACGAGAGTCGTCTCTCTGGTTGGCAGGGCAGCGCACAGGCGTCTGGGTATTCGAGCGCGACTATGCGCCGGGCGCAAAGCTCGGCTTGCGCGAAGCGATCGAGCACATCGGCATGCCTGCGCTGCGTGCGCTGGTTGAGGTCGAGCACAAAGGCGAACAACTGCATATTCGCAACAGCCCGCTATGCATCGAGGGCGGTCAATCCAGCTGCAAGTTTTTCAGTGGTTACCTGGAGGGGCTGCTCGGTGCGGCGGTCGGGTCGGACAGCCTATCGGTGTTCGCCGTCTGTTGCCGTAGCTGCGGGGCGGATGAATGCGTGCTGGCGATTTCGGACTGAACCGCCAGCCGGCAAAAAGGAACGCCACAAGCCTGACGACTGCGCGTACAGCCTGACGTCTGCCGCGCGGCGCAACCCTGTGGTTGCGCCAGGTTCGTTCACCGCATGACTGCTGGCGGCGGTCACCGCTCATGTAGTTATTGTCCCTTTGCGTCACCAACGGACATTAGCTGTCGGACAAGACGTGCGCGTGATGTCAAAGCGTGCTTGGGTTGCCCGGACACGCAACCCCTCGGTGCAGGTCCAGACATCGCTATCGCAAGTCGCCCGATCCATGCGGGTGGATCAGTGCGTCGGGCCGTCCATGGCTTGACCGGCGAGCGTCAGCTCGATATCGGCGTGCCTGCGAGTCTCGACGGAAGCGCTCGCCGTGCGATCGACATTCTCGAAGCAGAAGAAGGCGACGAGTCCGCCTTCAAGACGCTGATACGCCAAGCGGTCGCCCGCAACAGTTCAGGCAATTCAAGACCTTCGAAGAAACTGAAGTCCTGAGAGACTCGCCTTCCTTTATCGCCTTTGTTGTGAGGGACGCGTGTGAGGGTTGAAAGCTGGTGAGAGGGCTTCTCGTGTTGACGTTTCCTTCAACCTACCAAGGTTTAGAGTCGTGCCACGATGAAGAACGCGGAGAGCGCGAACGTGGACGAGGAAGATCGTTGCTTTCACTATCGCGGATACCTGTTGATGTGTGAGCCGGCCCGGTTGATGTCCGGTGGTTTCCGTGCGCACGCGGTCGTCGTCAAGCACGACTTCATCGGCAGCACCATGGCCTCGTCGGCGCCGAGCAACGTGTTCTTCCTATCCAGGCGGGCAGCCGTTGAGCACGCGAAGGACTGGGCTTCCCAGTGGGTCGACGCCCACTGGGCGACTTGAGTCGATCCGATACGCACCGGGACACCGGCGCTGCTCGAGGAAGGACAACACCGGCGTCCTTCACGTAGTGCCCGCGTACTGCGGATGCTGACGAAGCCTTTGTCTGCGGTAACTCCGCTGATTCGAGAGACATGCTTCGTGGCACGGTTATCGACCGTGTGATGCATACGACCTGCGCGGACCTGACTGCGTCGATGGCCGTTGGAATCGAACTCAAGCAATGCCCGCATATAAAACGATAATCGCCCCGGAAGCTGGCAGGCAGCGCTACCTGGCTTCCAATGCCGCCATGTGCAACAACACGCCAGCGAGGCTCTTCAAATCCTGCGCGTTGTGATGGGCAACACGACGTAGATTGGCGGCAGACCCGCCGCGCAGATACGTCAGCCATGCGGCAGGTGCTTCTGATCCAGGCAAGTCATCTTCTCGAACCACACCCAACAGCTGGCGTTCTACTGTGGCCAGGCGGCAGTTCTCCCAGCTTCCTTTCCAGCGGCGACGCACAGGATGCAACAAGTCCAGGTGCCCGAGGCCGAGCAACGGATTGGCCAAGCGCGCCAGCCGATAGCGTGTCGCCAGCAGCGGGGCGTCGTAGCACTTGCCGTTGTAGCTCACGAGCACGGTGTCCTCGCTGAGCCAGTCAGCGAACACGCGGAGCATCGCCGTCTCTGCTGCCATGCTGGTGATGGTGAGCTGCCGGATGCGGAAGCGACCGTCGACCCAATCGGCAGCACCGATCATGAAAGCGCGCGTGCCCGTGCCGCCGGCCAGTCCGGTGGTCTCGGCATCGAAGTGCAGCAGACGGCTGTGATGCACGGGCTCCATCCGCGCAAAGCTCGCGTCCACCACGGCCGGTGGAGGCAGCCAGTCGAAAAGGCACTCGGTATAGCGCAGACCCGGTGCGATTTCGGTGCCGGCAACTTCGCGGTCACGCGAGGCAATCGATGACGCGCCCTGCTTGAGTTGTGCATGCCGTTGCAACAGACGGCGCACATCCGTGGATATTGCCGGTGCCGGCTTCGCGACGGTGAGAGAACCTTGACCAGTCTGTGCGCGCAGCTGGCGCAGCCTGGCAACCAGCGCGGTCAAAGCGCCACCAGCAAAGCCAGCACACGCAGCGCCAGTGCCTTGGGCGTGATGGCGGCGTCTTCGTCGGCAGCAAGCACGGGTCCGACACACGCCGGGCAACCGCCTCGACAATCGCAGCGCTCGATCAGCGTGACAGACTGTGCAACCAGATCTTCGCGTCGATTGAAAAGCGGTTCACTCAGGCCGATGCCGCCGGGAAACGCATCGTAGAGATACACCGTCGGCGTAAACGGTGTATCCGCTGACAGGGCGGTCGGCTGACCGTCTGCACCGCGCAGCTGACCACGGCCGAGCGTATCGGCACTCACAAACCAGGCGCCATCGCCACTGCCCACGGATTTCTGCAGATCACGCGCTTCGGCCATTACCGCCACCGTGGCAACGATGTGCAGTGCATACGCCGCGCCGAGAAAGCCATCGAGCGCCTGTTGTCGTTCCTCGAACGCCGCCTCCAGTACGACTTGCGCCAGCTGCCACCACACGGCGGTCGTGTGGAGTTCCTGATCGGGCAGGTTGACTGGGCCGTAGCCAATGTTTTCATGTGAATAGAAGCGGATTTTCTTGTAACCGGGGACGCGACGAACCACATGCACCTCGCCGTGATGCGCATGACCACAACCGGCATGAGACGTATCAAAGCAATCGAGCACCTTGAGCTTCGTGTAGTCGATCGCGTCGGTGTAGTAATCGGCCTGCGTGCGCGTGACGTAGGCTTTGCGACCCTCCCAATCAAGCTTCTCAACCTGGTAGGGCACCGACTGAACCATGTGGATGGCCCCCTCGTAGAGTGTGACGGCCGCCGCGCTGTAGTCGACTTCCGCAATGATGGTCTGGCGGCCACTTGTGCGATCGACCACCAGAAAGTTGCCGTCGGCAACCGAGCGCAACGACACGGCGATCGCCGGGTAGCTATCGGCGATCCATTCCCAACGGTTGCCTTCCCGATGCAGCACGCCTTCTTCGCCAAGCACTTCGAGCCATGGGGTCGCCGCTTCGTTGCCGAAGATCTCGTCGCCCGTAAAAGGCAGCTCGAATGCGGCACAACGAATGTGGTCAAGCAGGATCAGCGGCTGATCCGGCTGGATGCGCGCGTGTTCGGGTGTGGCCTCCTGGAAGAATTCAGGATGCCGCACGAGGTACTGATCGAGTGGATCGCTGCTTGCCACCAGCACACCAAGCGCTGACTGCTGCCTGCGGCCCGCCCGACCGAAACGTTGCCAGGTGCCAGCGATCGACCCGGGATAACCGTTGAGCACCACGACGTCCAGGCTGCCGATGTCCACCCCCAGCTCCAGTGCCGAGGTACTGACGATGCCGTCGATGTTGCCCGCGCGCATGTCGCGCTCAGCGGCGCGGCGCTCCTTCGGCAAGTAACCACCACGGTAGGCACGAATACGTGGCGGCTTGCGCGGGTCGTGGTCGAACACGTCCTTGAGATATTTCGTCAGCACCTCGACCATCGTGCGCGACTGCGCGAAGATCAGCGTCTTCATTCCCGACTTGATCGCCAGCCTGGCGATGCGATTCGTCTGCGACCGTGCCGATGCGCGCAATCCGAGCTCCGGGTTGATCACCGGTGGGTTCCACAGCAGCACGTGCTTGTCGCCCGAGGGCGCGCCGCTCTCGGTGATGGCGGTGACCACATCCTCGATCAGCGCTTCGGCGTGCTCCTGCGGATTGCCGATGGTGGCCGAGCAGAGGATGAATTGCGGCGTGACGCCATAGAACGCGCAGACCCGCTTCAGGCGCCGGATCACATTGGCGACGTGGGAGCCGAACACCCCGCGGTAGGTGTGCACCTCGTCAATCACGACATAGCGCAGGTTCTCGAAGAACTGCGCCCACTTGGTGTGATGCGGCAAAATTGCCTGATGCAACATGTCCGGATTGGTCACGACCACATCGCCATGCAAGCGGATGGCCTGGCGCGCATCGCCGGGCGTATCGCCATCGAAGGTGAAGGCTTTGACACCGAGCGCCCCGGCCTGATTGAGTTCAAGCAACTCGGCCACCTGATCCTGCGCCAGCGCTTTGGTCGGGAAGAGATACAGCGCCTTGGCGTGTTGGCTCATCGCCGCGGTAATCACCGGTAGCGTGTAACAGAGTGATTTGCCGGACGCGGTCGGCGTGACCACCGCCACATGTGATCCGGCTTGTGTTGCGGCCCACGCCTGCGCCTGGTGACTGTAGAGCTGCTCGATCCCGCGCGAGCGCAACGCCTGGGCCAGTGCCGGCGGAAGATCATCGGGCAGTGGCGCGAACGATCCCTCGCGCCCCGGCACCATGAACGCTCCGGTGATCCGCGCGGCATAGCGCCTGGAGAGCCGTTGAGCGAGGGTGCGACCGTCGCGTTGGTCGCGAAGAACCAGTTCGTCAGCAGCGGCATAGCGATCGGGCAGGGCGTTCATGGGCAGGTCTCGGCTGGGTTGGCCGAATTAGAGAGGGTAGGCATCTCATGCCGTGAGATGGCGTCGAGTGCTGCTCACGCCGGCGACGGCTCCGTCATAACAGTTACCTTGCGCGCCTTCGAGGCCTCTGATCGTTTAGGATTCCTCAGGCTGCAACGGCGAGGGAGACAAGCTGCATTGACAGGTCTGGAGCCGGCATCACGCCGAACTAACATTCCGTAGCTTTGAATCTGCGGCAGTCCGTGCTTCGTCACCAGGGCGGTCCGAGGCGATGCTGGAAGAGCCTTAGGTCCGGACAGATGAAGTGCTAACCAAACAGCAATCGAATGGAGCACCCTGTGGCAGCAAAGCGCAAGAACACCGACGCAACGGCAAGTGCCACCCGCCTTGAGGCGCTGCGCAAAACGCCGACTGGCATAAAGGGGTTGGACGCCCTGACGCTTGGCGGTCTCCCGACAGGTCGGCCGACCTTGTTGTGTGGCGCCGCCGGCTGCGGCAAGACGCTGTTCGCGATGACCTTTCTGATCAATGGCTCCACCGAATTCGGCGAGCCCGGTGTGTTGATGAGTTTCGAGGAACGGGCACGGGATCTGGAAACCAATGTGGCATCGCTTGGCTATGATGTCGCGGACCTGGTCCAACGTAAGCAATTGGTCATTGATCACGTCTACATCGAGCGCGCCGAGATCGAGGAAAGCGGCGAATATGACCTGGAGGGCCTGTTCGTGCGACTCGGTCACGCGATCGACTCCATCGGCGCCAAACGCGTGGTGCTCGATACGATCGAGGCCTTGTTCTCCGGACTCGACGACTCAGCCATCTTGCGTGCCGAATTACGCCGCCTGTTTGCGTGGCTCAAGGACAAGGGCGTTACCGCGATCATCACGGGCGAGCGCGGCGATGGCCAACTGACACGCTACGGCATCGAAGAATATGTATCCGACTGCGTGATCCTGCTGGACAACCGCGTCGAGGAACAGGTCACCACGCGTCGTCTGCGTGTCGTTAAGTACCGCGGTTCGTCGCATGGCACCAATGAATATCCTTTCCTCATCGATGAACATGGCATCAGCGTGTTGCCTATTACATCGGCAGAGCTGGGACACAGCGTTTCGCAAGAAGCCGTGCCGACCGGTGTGTCCGATCTGGACGACATGCTCGGCATTCATGGTTTCTTTCGGGGATCCAGCATCCTGGTCTCGGGCCTCGCCGGTACCGGAAAGTCGACTTTCGCCTCGTCGTTCGTCAATGCGGCGTGCGGACGCGGCGAGCGTTGCCTGTATTTCGCGTTCGAGGAGTCGCCAGATCAGATCGTGCGCAATATGACCTCGGTGGGCATGAATCTCAGTCAACACGTCGAGCGGGGGTTGCTGGAGTTCCAGGCGGCCCGCCCCAGCCTGTATGGCTTCGAGATGCATCTCGCGCGGATGAATCGCGATATTGAGGAGTTCGCGCCGCAAGTCATCGTGGTCGATCCGATCTCCGCATTTCGCGGCCCGTCTTTCGAAATACATTCGACCCTGGTCCGGCTGGCCGACATCTGCAAAAGCAAGGGCATTACCGCGCTATTCACCAGTCTGTCCACTTCGGGCGAACAGATGACGGAGAGCGAACGCAGCGTGTCGTCACTTATGGACACCTGGATCTCGCTCAAGGACATGGAGGCGAATGGCGAACGCAATCGAGTGCTCTACTTGCTGAAATCGCGAGGTATGAATCACTCCAAGCAGCTGAGGGAATATCAGCTTACAAATCACGGCATCCACATGGTCGACGCGTACGTCGGTCCGGACGGCGTGTTGACGGGCACCGCTCGCATAGCCCAGGAAGCACGCGAACGCGAGGCAAGCCTGTCGCGCAAACAGGCTACAGAGCGGAGGCGCCGCGAAGTGGCGAGGAAGCGGACTGCTGTCGAGAGGCAGATCGCCGAACTTAGGGCCTCGCTCGAAACCGAGGAGACGGAAGTCGAAACGTTGATCGAACAGGAGGAGACAAGGGAGCTCTCCATCGGATCCGAGCGTTCCGAAATGGCCTCGATCCGCGGGCTGCGTTCATGAGCGAAAAGAACCGTAACCACGAGATTCTCGAGAAAGTTTCAGACGAGCCAGTCGCGGACGGTTTTGATCTGCGCCTCTACGTTGCAGGCCAGACGCCGAAGTCACTGGCCGCAATTTCCAACCTGAAGAAACTTTGCGAAACCCATCTTGCCGGACGCTACACCATCGAGGTGATCGACCTCCTGGTCACTCCGCAGCTTGCCGCGGGAGATCAGATCGTAGCGCTGCCGACTCTGGTTCGACGACTACCCGAACCACTGAAACGCGTCATAGGCGACCTTTCAAATACCGAACGAGTGTTGGTTGGCCTCGATATCCGTTCGAAGACAGGGAGCCGGACATGACTGACCACAACGATTCCGATCTGCCAGAAGGTCAGTACAAGTTACGACTGTTCATCACAGGGTCGACGCCACGTTCGACGAGGGCCATCGAGAACATGCGCCGCATTTGCGCGGAAAACCTTGAGGGACGCTACGATCTTGAAGTGGTGGATGTCTATCAGGATCCCGAGGCCACCAAGGACTTGCAAATCATCGCCACGCCGACCCTGGTCAAAATTCTTCCCGAGCCGCTGCGACGCATCATCGGTGATCTGTCCGATCGGGAGCGCGTGCTTGCCGGTCTTGATATAGCGCCGCTCGGCAAAGGTGACCACGAGTAGCCATGAACCGTCCGTCCGAATTTTCCAGCATCGAGCACTCGCAGCTCATCGAGCTGCAGGATCGGTTGCGCGAAGCGGAGGAAACTCTTGATGCCATACGAAATGGCGAAGTCGATGCGTTGGTTGTGGGCGGCCCTAGTGGCCAGCAGGTCTATACGCTTGAGAACGCCGATCGCCCGTATCGCGTCCTGATCGAGCAGATGCAGGAGGGCGCCGTCACGCTGAGCGAAGACGGGGTCATGCTGTATTGCAATCAACGCTTTGCCGCGTTGGTAGGCGCCGATCGTCAGACGCTGATCGGCGAGTCCATTGAGCGCTTTCTGGCAGGTGAAGAGATCTTTGCCTTCCGTCGCCTAATGACCCTCGATCGTGGTTTTGGTCGCTCCGCTGAATTATCGCTGCTGGCGTCGAATGGTCTGGTAGTGCCGGTCAACATGTCGATCGCCGACCTCGAGGTCGACGAGCAGATGCCGAAGGTACTCTGCGGCGTCATCACTGACCTCACTCGCAGCCGGGAGCGCAGCCATGAGCTGGCTGCGGCGAACTTGCGGCTGGCCCGTGAGATCGATGAACGCCGTCGCGTCGAGGATAGCCTGCAGCTCGCGCTTGATGCCGCTGAGATGGGCCACTGGGATTTGGACCTGCTCAACAACACGCTGACCCGTTCGACGCGTCACGATCAGATCTTCGGCCAGGTGAACGGCGTGAAAGGCTGGGGGTTGCTGACGATGCTCTCGCAGTTCGTCCCCGACGATCGCAATGCCGTGAACGAAGAATTTTTGCGTGCCGAAAGCTCGGGCTCGGTCGAGTTCGAGAGGCGCATACACCGACTGAACGACGGCGCGGTCCGTTGGGTGCAGGTCAAGGGTCGAACTTTTTACCTTAACGACAAAGCGATCCGCATCAGCGGAGTTGTCTCCGACGTCACCGAACGCAGGCAGGTCGAAGAACAGCTGCGCCAATCGCAAAAGATGGAGGCCATCGGTAAGCTCACCGGTGGCATCGCGCATGACTTCAACAACCTGTTGATGGTCATCGGCGGCAGCCTGGACATGCTGGATCAGCGCGTCGCAAAGAACGAAAAGATCACGCGTTACCTTACGGCGGCGCGACACGGCGTTGAACGTGGGGCAACGCTCAACCAGCAACTTCTCGCGTTCTCGCGGCGCCAGGACCTTCGTGCAGAGACAATCTGCATTGATGACCTGATCAACACTTTCGCGAATCTTCTCGATCGTGCTGTGGGCGAGGCAGTGACCGTGAAGATCGAGGCAGCGCCCGAGCTATGGTATTGCCGCACCGATGCACATCAGCTTGAAACCGCGATCCTGAATCTTGCCATCAATGCGCGAGATGCCATGCCACAAGGCGGAACACTCACGCTGAAAACCACGATTCGCATGCTGGACGTGCAAGCTGCCACGGCCAATGGTGCCAGCGCCGGTGACTATGTTGCGGTGTCGGTTGCCGATACCGGCGTGGGTATGACGCCGGACGTCATCGAGCGGGTATTCGAGCCATTCTTCACGACCAAAGAAGTCGGCAAAGGCACCGGGCTGGGACTCAGCCAGGTCTATGGCTTCGCTCGACAGTCTGGTGGCTTCGTGAGCATCGAAAGCTGCCCTGGAATCGGCACAACGGTCTCTATCCATTTGCCGCGAGCGACTTCTCTCGAGGCGACCGAAGTCGTTGCGGACACACCGGTGGAGGTCAGAGGCAAGGGGATTGTTCTCGTTGTCGAAGATGATAGTGACGTGCGCGCGGTAGCGAGCAGTCTTTTGGAAGACCTCGGGTACTCCGTGCTGGAAGCCGAGACCGGCAGTGAAGCGATGAAGTTGATGGACCGCGGCGAACGTATCGACCTGGTTTTCACCGACGTCATCATGCCTGGTGAGATGAATGGCATCGACCTGGTGCGGGCAATGAAGATCAAGCACGCAGGGATTCCCGTCTTGCTGACTTCCGGCTATACCGCTCAGAGAATCGCGATGGCCGAGATGGCGGAAGGCCTGCAACTCCTGCGCAAACCCTACACCCAGGTTGATCTTTCTCTCGCCGTCAGAAGCGTCATGAAAGATCAGGCCTGATCATCGCGTGCTAAATCGTTCTCAGGGTCTCTGTCACCGTTGTCGGCGGTAGCCTTCAAGGCGAATAACGGGTGAGGATAAAGTCGCGAGCTTTGACGGGGACGTGGCAGGAGAAGCAGCCTCGCACCGCCGCCCCGTCGGGTTTGCCGTCGCTAAATTGAGGCTGTCTTCTTCGAGGGCGACGGAGATCAACTTCCAGTCGCGGTATCTGGCGGGGAGGGTGCTTCCAAAGATCAAGGAGCTCTTGCCGTTTTCGGCACCTGTGGCCGAGACTATCATCGCCTTGATGGGCTTCGGAGGGATGTGACCCGGCAAGGTCACGGCTACGGCGTGCGGAAATGACATTCGGCAAAGGCGACCGGCAAAGGGGGCCACGGTAGTTCAGCGGAGCGCTGAGCTCGGTTTTCGCCCGCTTTTCTCCTCGTGGTCGCTTCGCATGGGCTGCTGATACCGATGGTTTAACTACCCCCGTCCCCTTTTTCGCCCTTTCTCGGTGCGACCACGCGCAACCGCATGTTTCGATCGGACATGCGCATTACCGAATCCTCACCGTATTCTCATGACAGGACTGCCGCACGAGGATCATAGTCAACCTGCAGCCGCGCAGGCATCGCTTGATGGCAGGCGGCGGCCCTGGTCGACTCAGTGATCCAACATTGACTGCATCGTAGGGAGCAGTCTGCAACGCTGAATGGGAGTGGGTGATGGCTGCCGAATCAGGTCATGCCGGAACGCAAACACTGCAGCGATTGGCTGACGCCATGCGAGGTCCGCTGTTACGCCCAGGCAATCCGGAATACGAAGAACGCCGGCGTGTCTGGAACGGCGCCATTGATCGCCGGCCGCTGGCGATCGCGTGTTGCGCGGACGCTGAGGATGTCAGTATTGCCGTCAAATTCGCGGCCAAGGAGCGCCTCCCACTCACCATACGCGGTGGCGGCCACAATGTTGCGGGTCTCGCTGTGCGTGACGGTACATTGATGCTGGATCTTGGCGCCCTGAATCGCGTCGAAGTCGATGCGCAGGCGCGTATCGTGCGTGTCGAAGGCGGCGCATTGTGGCGCGACGTTGATGCGGCGACGCAGCCATACGGTCTTGCCACCACCGGAGGTTTCATTTCGAGCACCGGCGTCGGTGGCTTGACGCTGGGCGGCGGCGTCGGTTGGCTCATGCGCCGTTGCGGTCTGGCAATCGACAATCTTATCGCAGCCGACGTTGTATTGGCGGATGGCCGTTGTCTCGTAGCCAGCGCCGACCGGCATGCCGATTTATTCTGGGCATTGCGTGGCGGCGCTGGCGGCTTTGGCGTGGTGACGCGATTTACTTTTCGCTTGCATGCGGTCGGCGAGGTGTTTGCCGGAGCCGTATTCCATCCGCTTGAGGCTGCGCCCGCGCTGCTGCGCGCATTTCGCGAATTCGCACCGATGGCGCCGGAGCAGGGCACGCTCATGCTGGCGTTCACGACGGCGCCACCAGCACCCTTCCTGCCACCACAAGTACATGGTCAACGCGTCGTTGCACTTGGCTACTGCTGGAGTGGTGATCCCGTGCGCGGTGAGCATGCACTCGCACCGCTCATCGGTTTCGGGCAGCCGCTGGGCAGGGTCGGCGGCATCATGCCGTACGCTGCCTGGCAGCAGACTTTCGACGTGAATGCGCCTGCCGGCGATCACCACTACTGGACGACGTCGACCCTGGATGTGCTCGATGATGCCCTGATCGATGCTCTCGTCCCAAACGCCGCCGCTCCGCCCGATGCCTTGTGCGATGTGCATGTGTACCATCTGGGAGGTGCGGTTGCTGCACTGCCGGCCGATGCCAGCGCGTTCGTGCATCGTGACGCGCCTTTTTTCATCAACTCGATCGGCCGTGCGCAAACAGCGGAAAAATTCACCGAGGTACGCGAGTGGGCGCGCGGACTGCGGTCTTCGCTTGCGCCTTGGGCGCGCGACGGAATGCAGGCGAATTTCGCCGGTGAAGTCAGGGACTGGCATGAGCAGACGCATGATGCCGTCACGCGTGCGCGCCTGGAGAACTTGCGCCGGAAGTACGACCCGGCTGGGTTGCTTTTGCCCGTACGCAGCGACTAGGAGGCGAGTTCGGTCAATAGCATTCGCGTCTGCTCGACCACATCCTCGAGCCGCGCAGCAATACCCTGCTTCTGCACAGCCTCGAACGCGATGCCGAGAATTTCACGCGCACTGGCTTCGGCCTCGGCATGAACCGCGAACCATTGCGGGAGCATGGGAACACCGGTTAGATCGCGCACGTGCGCGGCGGCTGCGAGCAGCCGCGCAGCGCAGTCGACATCGCCGTGCTTGAGCGCCAAATAAGCTGCGCCTTCGACACAACCGGCAATGCCGCGCCGGTTCTGCAACCCTATCGACGATTCGAGATCGTGCAACCAGTCCTGGGCGGCACCGCGTACATCATCGAGCTGAAACCTCTGCAATGCACGATTGATCAACACGTAACCGTGCTGGAAGACATCATCGCCAGGTGATGATGTCAGTTCGGCGGCCTCGCTCAACCACGCTTCCGCATCGCGATGCTGACCACGCATCGCACATGCAATGCTGCGGCTCAACAGCGCCATTGAGCGCAACCAACGTGAGCCGTGTGCTTGCGCGACGGGCAGGGCGGCTTCCACGCAGCGTTCCGAGCCGTCGAAGTCACCGTGGCACGCAAGTTCGAACGCAAGCACACAATGGCCTGACGCGGCGAGCACATCGTCGCCAAGCTGCGCGGCCAGCGCTATGCCTTCCTGAAGCAGCAAGACGGCGCGGGTGTGTATCCGGCGCTGGTGTTGGGTGATGCCATGGGCGATGAGCGCACGCGCCCGATCCAGAGTCGGCAGGTGCGATGCCCGCAGCGCCATGTCCAACCATTGGTTAGCCTGGTGATACTCGGCTCCCATCCTGAAGTACCAGCATAGATTGGCGCATAGCGTGATCGCGCCATCGGCGAGTTCCTCGTGTGCCAGCGCGTGATCGAATGCCGCCTGCAGGTTCGCCTTCTCGCGCTCCACGCGCTCGACCCAGAGTCGCTGACGTTCGCCGCGCACTTCCGCATCCACTCGCGCAGTGAAATCGATGCAATGCGCCAGGTGTGCTCGCCTGACACGCGCCTCGTCTTCGCTTTTATCGAGGTGCGCCAGTGCAAACAATCGCACGCTGTCAAGCAGGTTGTAACGCGGCGGGCTGATGCTGGCATCGACCGCGACCAGCGATTTGTCGACGAGTCCGCTCAGCAGCTCCAACGTCTGTTCACCGTCGAGTTCGAACACCGCACCGATTGCCATGGCGCCATCCAGCGTCCAGCCGCCGGCGAACACGCCCAAAGCGCATAGCAGGGCTTGCTCCCGCTCCGACAGCAACGCAAAACTCCAATCGATCAGTGCGCCCAGTGTCTGGTGGTGGGCCGTTCGTCCCGCAGGTGCATCCGCCAGCCACCGGAAACGATCCTGCATGCGCAGCAGCAATTGCTCGGGACTCAACAGGCGCAGTCGCGCCGCGGCCAGTTCCAGCGCGAGCGGCAAGCCATCCAGACGACGGCACAGCTCGGCTACGGCGCCGGCATTCGTCGGTGTCAGCGCGAATCCTGAAGCCAGCGAGCGCGACCGTATCAGCAAGAGTTGTACGGCAGGCACGATGGCCAGACGTGCGACTTCGGCGGCGGTTAACCAGGCACCCGACGCGGGTGCTTCCAGTGGAGGCAGTGAATAAAGGGTTTCGCCCGCGCAATGTAAACATTGCTGACTGGTGACCAGTATGCGTAACTCTGCGCACAGGGATAGCAATGAAGCAACGAGATGGCTGAGAGGTTCGGCCACCCGTTCGCAGTTATCGAGCACCAGCAGAACGTGGCGCGTCTGCAGCACTGCGATCAGTCTTTCGAGCAGATTGTCCACGCCGGGTGCTTCGTGAATACCGAATGCATCTGCCAGTGTGCGTGCCAGGCTTTCGCCACTCGTGAAAGTGGTGAAGTCGAACAACCAGACTCCATCCGGAAATGCGCGCGCGCACACGCGCGCTGTTTCCAACGCGGCTTGCGTCTTTCCGATGCCGCCCGGTCCAGTTACCGTCAACAAGCGCGCACTGCCCAGCAACTCGCTGAGTTCGACGATCACTCGCTCCCGCCCGATCAGCGCGCCGGTGCGCTCAGGCAAGCGTGCGTACAAGGGCGGAGCAAAACTCAGCGTCGGCGGTGCTGCGCCCGACGTGCTGGTCAGTGGCGCTATGAAGCGGTACCCCAAACCGCGCACGGTCTGGATACAGCGAGGCGACTTGATGTCGTCACCCAACGCGCGTCGTAACTGGACAACAAGGCGATTCAGCGTTGCCTCGGTGACGTAGGTGTGGCCCCAGACTGCGTCGAACAGCTGATCGCGGCTGAGCATCTGATCCGGATGGAGCAGAAATTCGAGCAGTACCGCAAACGCCTTGGGCTCGAGACCGACTTCCGTTCCGGCGCGGGTCAAACGATGCGCACCGGTATCCACCTGCATGTCGGCGAAGGAAAACACGCCGACTGCTGCCGTATGTCCTGGGGGTTTGCCAGTGTCCACCGCCGCATTATCACACCGATCGGTATCGTCCGTTCAAGCGGTTTGGACGGGATTTCTCACCATTTCCCTATCGCGTCCTCATGATTCCTGGCTCGGTGAATAGCATGCTTCTCAGCGAGCCGCTACCGGTTCTGCAAGACCAGCGACGGTTCTTCGATAACCCATAGGGAGACCTGCCATGAATAACAGTCTGCAAACAGCCATCGTCATCACTGCGTTGGGAGTATCCGCCGTCGCGCTTTCCACCAGGGCGAACGCCTGCGGCATGCCCGACTACCGTACGGCCAGCTCGGTCCATTGGTCGTTGCCAAGCACCCTGGCGAATAGTGCGGCGGCCTCGATCGTCGAGGCCTCGGCGGCCTCCCTGGCCTCGCCAGCCGCCAATAGTGCCGCGGCAAGTGCCGTGAACCCGCTGCAGGCGCTCGAGCCGATCACAGGCCTGTGGCGATTCAAATTCACGTCGAAGGGCAATGCCGGCATCCAGGACGGTGCCCAGCTGGATGCGGGCTTCGTGACTTGGCACGCTGATGGCACCGAAATCATGAATTCCGGACGGCCACCGCCGACCAGCAGCTTCTGCATGGGCGCTTTCAGGCACACCAGTGTCTACGGCTACAAGGTCAATCACTACGCGCTGGGCTGGGATTCCACCGGAACGGTATTCGTTGGTCCGGGCAATATCCGCGAAGAGATTCAACTGGATCGCGGTGGCAACAGTTACTCAGGTGCCTGGTCGGCCACTCAGTTCGCCGCAGACGGCACGACGGTGTTGGGGGTTATCGGCGGCCTCGTCTCGGCGCAGCGCATAACACCCGACTCGAACTGAGTGTGGGGATATTTGTCCGTATGATCAGTTCGGCCTGGTAGCAAGAACAGTGGCGAGCACGGCGAAAGGAAATCGCCGTGCTCGCGGTAGAGGAGACGGGGGAGTCTGTCTCCATCGCGAAAAGGTGTCGGGGCCAATGTGTGGCATCAGGCCAAACGGTGAACTGCAAGGGGGCGGAGGTAGCTTGTCCCAAACACTGCCACGCCGCCCGATCCCTTGTGCCAAGTGCACGTGCACCATCTGGGAGGTGCGGTCGCTTCCTACCGGCCGATGCCAGCGCGTTCGTGCACAATGATGCGGCTTTTTTCATCAACACGATCGGCCATACCCCCGCAGCGAAAAACTTCACCGAGGTACGCGAGTGGGTGCGCGGACTGCGGTCTTCGTTTGCGCCCTGGGCGTGTGACGGAATGCAGGTGAATTTCGCCGGTGAAGTTGGCGACTGGCATGTGCAAACGCATGATGCCGTCACACGCGCGCGCCTGGAGAACTCGCGCCGGAAGTACGATCCGGCGGGGTTGTTTCTCTCTGAGCGCGGCGATCATGCGGCGAGTTCGGCCAACAACGTTCGCGTCTGCTCGACCACATCCTCGAACCGCGCGGCGGCACCCAGCTTATGGACAGCAGTGAAGGCAATGCCGAGGACTTCACGCGCACTGACTTCGGCCTCGGCATGAACAGCGTGCCATTGCGTGAACAGTGGCGAACCGGTCAGGTCGCGCACGCGCGCGGCAGCGGCAAGCAGCCGCACAGCGCAGTCGGCATCGCCTTGCTTGAGTACCAGATACGCCGCGCCTTCAACACAACCGGCAATGCCACGTCGGTGCTGCAACCCGATGAACAGCTCGAGATTGCGCAAGAAGTCCTGAGCTGCACCGCGTACATCATTGAGTTGGTACCTCTGCAATCCGCGATTGACCGACACGTAAGCGTGCTGAAAAATGTCATCGCCAGGCGATGACGTCAGTTCGGCGGCTTCGCTCAACCACGCTTCCGCATCGCGATGCTGACCGCGCATCGCACATGCAATGCCACGGCCCAACAGCGCCATTGAGCGCAACCAGTTTGAGCTGTATTTTTTTGCGACGGACAGCGCGGCCAACACGCAACGATCTGAGCCGTCGAAGTCACCGCAGCCTGCAAGTACGAACGCAAGCGCAGCCTGGCCTGACGCGGCGAGCACATCGTCGCCAAACTGCGTGGCCAGCGCGATGCCTTCCTGAAGCAGCAGGACGGCGCGTGTGTGTATCTGCCGAGCTTGATAGGTCATGCCATTGGCGATGAGCGCACGCGCACGATGCAAAGTCTGCGTATGCGATACCTGTAGTGCCAGGTCCAGCCAATGGCTTGCGTGGTAATACTCACCTTGTACTCTGAAGTACCAGCACAGATTGGCGCAGAGGATCATCGTGTCATCGGCGAGATCCGCCTGCGCCAGTGCGTAGTCGAATGCCGCCTGCAGGTTTGCCTGTTCGCGCAACGTACGCTCGACCCAAAGTTGCTGACGTTCACCGCGTAGTTCCGCATCCACGCGGGCGGTGAAATCGATGCAATACGCCAGGTGCGCGCGCCTGACACGCGCCTCGTCATCGCTTTTGCCGAGGCGCGCCAGCGCAAACAATCGCACGCTGTCGAGCAGGCTGTAACGCGGCGGACTGATGCTGGCATCGACCGCGACCAACGACTTGTCAACGAGTCCGCCCAGCAGATCCAGCGTGTGTTCACCGTCAAGTTCGAAAGCCGCGCCGATGGCCGTGGCGCCATACAGGGTCCAGCCGCCGGCGAACACGCCCAGGGCGCACAGCAGTATCTGCTCCCGCTCCGACAGCAACGCAAAACTCCAGTCGATCAGTGTGCCCAGTGTCTGGTGGTGGGCCGTTCGTCCCGCAGGCGCATCCGCCAACCACTGGAAACGATCCTGTATGCGTAGCAGCAATTGCTCGGGACTCAACAGGCGCAGTCGCACGGCGGCCAATTCCAGCGCGAGCGGCAAGCCATCCAGGCGGCGGCACAGCTCGACTATGGCGCCGGCATTCGTCGGCGTCAGCGTGAATCCCGAAGCCAGCGAACGCGACCGCACCAGCAACAGTTGCACGGCAGGCACCATGCCCAGAAGCGCGATTTCGTCGGCGCTTGCCCAATTCCCCGACACCGGCGCTTCCAAAGGAAGCAGTGAATAAATCGTTTCGCCCGCGCAATGCAAACACTGCTGACTGGTCACCAGCACGCGCAGCTCTTCACAAAGGGATAGCAAAGACGCAACCAGATGGCTGAGAGGTTCGGCCACCCGCTCGCAGTTGTCGAGCAGCAGCAGAACGCGGCGCGTTCGCAGCACCTCGACCAGCCTTTCGAGGAGATTGTCTGCGTCAAGCGCATCGCGGATACCGAACGCATGTGCCAGGGTGCGCGCCAACTTTTCACCGTCCGTGTAAGGGGTGAAGTCGAACAACCAGATCCCATCCGGAAATGCTTGCGTGCACACACGCGCGGCTTCCAGCGCGGCTTGCGTCTTTCCGATGCCGCCCGGTCCGGTTACCGTGACCAGACGTGCATTGCCGAGCAATTCCCTGAGTTCGACGATCGCTCGCTCACGCCCGATCAACGTGCCGGTGCGCTCAGGCAAGCGTGCTTGCACCGGCGGAGCAAAACTCAACACGGTCGGCGCAAAACTCGACGCGGGCGGTGCTGCGCTCAACGTGTTGGTCAATGGTGCTATGAAGCGGTAACCCAACCCGTGCACGGTCTGGATGTAGCGTGGCGCCTTGATGTCGTCGCCCAATGCGCGTCGTAACTGGGCGACGAGGCGATTGAGCGTTCCCTGCGTGACATAGGCATGGCCCCAAACTGCATCGAGGAGCTGGTCGCGGCTGAGCATCTGATCCGGATAGGCCAGAAATTCGAGCAGTACCGCAAACGCCTTGGGCTCAAGACCGACTTCCGTTCCGCCGCGGGTCAGACGATGCGCACCGACATCCACCTGCACGTCGGCGAAGGAAAACACGCCGGCTGGTGCAGCACGTCCTGGAGGTTTACCGGTGCCCACCGCCGCATTATCACACCGATCAGTATCGCCCGCTCAAGCGTTTTGGACGGGATTTATCACAATTTCCCCACAGCGTCCTCATGACTCCTGGCTCGGTGAATAGCATGCTCCTCAGCGAGTCGCCGCCGGCTCTGCAGGACCGGCGACGGGTCATCTGCATCCAAATGGGAGACCTGCCATGAATACACGTTTGCAAACAGCCATCGTCATCACTGCGTTGGGAGTGTCCGCCGTCACGCTTTCCACCAAGGCGAATGCCTGCGGCATCCCCGACTACCGCACGCCCAGCTCGTTCCATTGGTCGTTGCCACGCACCTTGCCGAACAGCGCGGCGGCGGCGGTAGTCGAGGCCTCGGCGGCCACCCAAGCCTCCGCAGCCGCCAATAGTGCCGCGGCAAGTGCCGTGAACCCGCTGCAATTGCTCGAGCCGATTACAGGCTTGTGGCAAGTCACTTTCACGTCGAAGGGTAATCCCGGCATCCCTGACGGCGCCCAACTGGATGCGGGCTTCGTGACCTGGCACGCCGACGGCACCGAAATCATGAATTCCGGACGGGCACCGCCGAGCGGCAGTTTCTGCATGGGAACGTTCAGGCACACCAGTGTCTATGGCTACAAGCTCAATCACTACACGCTAGCCTGGGATCCCACCGGAACGGTCTTCGTCGGGCCGGGCAATGTCCGCGAACAGCTTCAACTGGATCGCAGCGGCAACTCCTACTCGGGTACGTTCGTGATCACTCAGTTTGGCGTAAACGGCACGACGGTGTTGGGAAGTGTCACCGGCACCGTCTCGGCGCAGCGCATAACGCCCGACACGAACTGAGTGCACGCATATTTATGCGTAGGGTCAGTTCGGCCTGGTAGCAAGAACAGTGGCGAGCACGGCGAAAGGACATCGCCGTCCTCGCCCGATTGAGGAAACGGGCGAGGCCGCCTCCATCGCGAAAAGGTGTCGGACATGTCAGGGAGATCCGGCGTGGGATCCACGCTCCGTCACGATTGTGCGATCCGGTAGTAGTCGACCACGCACGCACGGCCTCGCTCTCGACGCTTACCTTCGCAAAATGCGAAGAGATAGGGTAGTTAAGCGGGCGCTGGGCTCAACTTCGTCCGCCCTTTTTGTCGCGGTCGCCTTGCGTCGGCCTCCGCTGCTGATTCCAGTAGTCCAACTACTTCCGTTCCCTGCGGGCGCGGCTTCCTGACAAGTTGAATCAATGACTCTGCCCCTTTGGCTGCCGTCCCCTATCTACGATCGATCGAATATTTGCCGGGCCCCGTGACGCACAACAGCAGCAGGCCGCCCGCGATCGATAAGTTCTTGTAGAAATTGATCATGTTCGCCGCGCGCTCGCCATCGAGCATCGTCCAGTAGTGGTGGCCGATTACGGCGGTGGCTAGCGTATATAGGACGAGTAGAAGTGCGAGCGGTCGCGTGTAGAAGCCAAGCACGATCGCGACGCCGACGAAGAATTCCATGACGACGGCGATAACGGCCGCAACGGTGGGTAAAGGCGTGCCCTCCGCGACCATGATGGCGACCGCACCCGTAAAGCCGGTCAGCTTGCTCCATCCAAACAGCACGAACAGGATCATCAGCAATACGCGCGCTAAAAGAATCAGTTCATCTTTGCGGCGGTCGAAGAGTGTGTATCGCACGATAGTTACCCCTCTGTCTGCATAAGCTGCGAATGTGGCAACGCTACTTTCCACTGCCGTCTGCTGCCGGTCGCCACGGTCCGGGGCGCGAAACCGAATATAGACTCGCGGCCTTTGGCGGAACAAGCGAAATCGTTGTATTTGGAAAGCAACGCTTGAATCGATTCAAGCGGCTGCTACGCAAATGTCTGCGTGCAAGTCAGGACTACAAGAAATACTTCAAGGCGAATAGCGGGTGAAGATAAAGTCGCGATCTTTGACGGGCACGTGGCAGGAAAAACAGCCTTGCACCGAGATGGTGTCGGGTTTGCCGTCGCTGAATTGAGCGAACCCCCAGCCGCCCGTCGAGGCGTATTTCTGCGAGTCCTTGACCATGAACTGGACGTTTGTCGGCGGCCCCGCAACAAAAGATTGGGGGTGGCCAAAGACTTTGTTGTTTTCCTCCGACGGAACATAACGCCAGGCGATCCTGGCAATGATGGCCCCGTCGGGGAACGGAAGCTTACCTTCCCGATAGGCATTGATCGCTGCGTCGTTGCCGAGAACGGCGCGCAGATCATTGAGGTTGCCTTCTTCGTGGGCTACGGAGATCAACTTCCAGTCGCGGTATCCGGGAGGGAGGGTGCCACCAAAGATCATCGAGCTTTTGTCGGCGTCGGCGCCTGCTGCCGAGACTGTCATTGCCCCGCCAACACTTACCGCCAAGGCGGCCACGCTCAGGAGGATGTGGATCTGTTTCATGGTCCCTCCGTTCACAACAATGGATTTCGGTTGGGATGTGACCTGATAGGCCACGGCTGCCATTTCGGCGTGTCGAGTATGCCATGCGGTACAGGCTGACTACGGTGTCGGTTTCGCCGATTGTTGGGTGTGCAATTAAAAGTGCCTGAGACATTATCTGATCGGTTATAACCTGGGTCGCGCACCTTCCCAGGTGCGTGGCCGGATTCAGACTATCGCCATTTTACTCTCGCGCAAATCGCGCCTGTCGAGGAAGACCGCATGAGCTGGGGACACCGACCACAACCTGGGGAGTGGCTGGTGAACAGCCATATCCTCGATGAAGCCGCGGCGACAATGATGAAGTCCGTAAAGGTTGTGCGCCTTTACGACGTCCCCTATGTAGGCTCTTGTAACAGGAAGGGTGACACCGTCTATATCGATCACGAACTTCCGCCACAGCTAAAGCACCGCGGCAAGATCTACGATATCGATCGCTTCATCGTGATGCACGAAGTAGTGGAGATGCTGTTTGAGCATTCGCTCAAGTTTCCATACCGCGACGCCCATCAGATCGCCCTGCGCGCCGAGCGCGCGCTCGTTGAGTCTGATGGTTTGCCATGGTCCGTCTACGACCGTTTCTGCAGCAAGTGGATCAAGGTCATCGGAAGCCGCAAGCACTACGCGAACCCGCCCCCGGACATCGATCTGCAGCCCGAGATTGACGAGGACGACAAGGCCACGCTACGCCGCATGGGCGCGACCTTAGCTGCGAGAACAGGTCGTAATACGGTAAAGAAGTGAACTGTCGTAACTAGCCAAAGGGGAGCGGAGGTAGTTGAGCCGGGCGCTGGGCTCAGCTCTCGACCGTCTTCTCGCGGGTCATCCCGCATTGGCCTCGTGTCGGCTGCCGCTGTGGATGTCGGTGGTTTAGCCACCTCCTTCCCCTTTGTTCGGCAGGGGATATCGAATGGTTCTCAAAACAAGAGAATGATCCTAGCCTTGCGCGATTTCATCGTAGCCCTTGCCAAGAAACTGCAGCAGACAGAAACCATGACCGAACGGGTCAGCCAGGAGAGCTATGCTGCCCCACTTGAATGTTTGAACTGGCTTCTCCAGCGTTGCACCAGCCGAGATGGCTCTTTGCAATGCTGACTCGACGTCGGGCACTACATAGTCCAGGTGCACTGGGCTCCAGTGACGTCCGTACGTGCGCTTCTGACTCGTGAAGGTGGAAGGAGTGCTGCCCTCGGCCTTGACCAGTAGATAGATCGCAGACGAAGCACCAAGCAGCTCGACGCCGTCTACTCCGAAGCGACGACCCACTGTGAGGTCAAACGCGCTGCAGTAGAAAGAGATTGCACGGGCGAGATCGTCTACATCAATGTTCACCAATAACTGCATCGGAGGCTCCTTGCGTCACCTGGCTGCGTTATATACGGACCCACGGGTCCTGTTTGGTCTCGCGTCGGTCTCTGCTGCAGCTGTCAGTTGTTTAACTTCCTCCGTCCCCTTTGCCCTCACGCCACCGCTACTTCTGCGGCCATCCGTAAATTTGGCCTAGCGCACCAGTGGCGCACTCATCCTCGAATCGATCTGGCGTACCCGATACCATCGTGAATCCTGTGGCGACGCGCTTTTGTGTAGCGGCAGCCAGTAGCAGGTGTGATTTAGCGTCGTACAGTTCGACGGAGATACTAAGTTTGTCGCCCTTTCCCGACCAAGCCGTGGCGTTGTCTTCCCAAAGAGTGATGGTTGTCTTCATCACGTAATCGAAACCCGCCTTGTTAGCTTCATCGAAGCCTGCTTCGAGCGATATCGAAGGGGAGGTGGACATCGGTATTGCATGAGCGGTCAATGCTTTTTGCATGGAAGCAACCATGCCTTGTCCACTTCCGGTGGCGGCTGCTTGGCCTTGCTCTTGACCGTCACTGACATTCAAAACCAAAACCTTACTGTTCGCGCGGACCGTCTGGCCCACAACTGGACCGCCTTCCTTAACAGATCGGGGCACGGAACAACTCGCTACCGCGAGCGTAGCGAGCAGAGTTGCTATGTACTTCATGAGACCCCTTTTTTGATGGTTTAGCGTGCTTATTTCCGCTGCGGGGCGAAAACTGACGTTGGCATCCGTCCCTTAGCAAGTGGGCCCATTGTGCCTGCGGTCGGCGGGCGCGCGAAGCGTGGCGCGCTCTGACGAAGAAAGAGCGCGCTGGGGACGGCGCGCTTCCAGGAGGCGGCCGAAGCGAGGCTCGAGTGTGTTGCCGCCATCCATAGGCGTGGGAGGCCGCGGAAAATCATGCAACCATAGGTTTCGGTCTGGCGGAAAATGAACCTCACCCTGGGCTCTTCTGGGCTCTTCCGCATCACCTGATCGTTGCCCAACATGAAGCGAGTGATGAAGATCATTGGGGTAAGGCCGCTGATCCAGGCGATCCTCGCCTGAATCACTGATCGTAGGCTGCACTTTGTCTTCCGCGCTATTTGTCGTTGCACTGATCGCTCGGCCACATCGAACTCTGACTTTGTGTTTTCACACAGCCTCGCTCGTAAGCCGACCTTGGCAGCGTGCCATCCGCCCGACCTTCGCGCAACTTCCGTTCGCGGCCAGCAGCCGTCATTGAGGGTGATGGAATGGCTGCTACTTAGCGGTCATTCAATTGTATTTGCCGTAAATGCCGTTGTACTCCTGATGCAAACGCGCAACGCTAAGCCAAAATCGTTTCGATTTTTTACTTAACCGCCTTGACGATCTTGCAAGTGCCTGCATGAAAATCATGATCGGGCACATGATTGATGCCGTACTTGCTGTTGGCTAACTCATTTAGCTTCTGAAAATCTTGGGGCATTTTCAAGCCAAGCTCGTGCACCTCCCAAAAGAATTGCTCGATACCTGCGGGATAGACAAACATGAGTTGTTCGCCAGCCTGCTTCGATATGTTTTTGAAGGTGTGAAAGTGCCCTTTGGGCATAAATACGGTAGCGCCAGGCCCCGCCTGCAAGCACACCCCGTCCATCAGAAATCGGAACGTGCCGCTCTTGATAAGATAGACCTCATCTTCCCGAGAATGAATGTGGGCAGGCGGACCAGAGTTGCTCGGAATCATGATGTCCAATAAGGCGGATGCGCCTCCAGTATCAGCCCCGGAGACCAGAATCTTCGTCGGGAAACCAAGAAAACTAAATGATCTCGATGGGCTTTCTGTTGACGGAGTCTGCGCCAGACTTGATCCGGTGAACGAGAGCACTGCCAGCGTGGCGCCGGCTGCAAGGAATTTACTGTACATCAGTGGTCTCCCATGGGCTTCGCCACAATTATGTACTTAATACGTGCTGGCGTTACGCGGCACGGAAGGGCGCCTCCGGGAATCGAAACTGGGGTCAGAGTCTGAGGTATCCCCGCGAATCTTCTCGATCAACCAACACACCTTGCATGCTGATTGAAGGAACAGTGCACGCATGATGCGGTCATTCCTCATGGGTTACGAAGCCAGAGGAGACCACACCATGCGCGCCACCGAAGTATTGCAAAAGTGCCTGGGCGATGCACTGGGTTCGATGCATGCGTTGCGCAGCCGCGTGTTGCTGCGCGCTGTGGAGGCGATGATTGACGGCAGACGCCTGACGCTGATGGATCTGGCGCGCGCGTGGCCTGGAGCGGAGCGCATTCGCGCGCCGCTGAAGGCGCTGGATCGGTTGTTGGGCAATCATCATCTGCACGCCGAGCGCGAGCACATTTATCGAGCGATGACACAGTGGTTGGTGCGCAATAAGCAGCCCGTCATCGTGATCGATTGGTCGGATCTGAAGCAGGATCGAAGCTGGCATCTGCTGCGCGCGGCGATACCGGTCGGTGGTCGTTCCTTGCCAATCCTGGACATGGTGTTTCCCGGCAAGCAGCAAGGTTCGCCGAGGGCCGAGAAGCAGTTTCTGCAACGTCTGGCACACGTGCTGCCCGATGGCGCATGCCCGATCCTGGTGACGGATGCCGGCTTCCGGGCGCCATGGTTCCGGGCGGTCGAAGCGATGGGTTGGCAGTGGCTGGGGCGCTTGCGCAACACCACGTATCTCAAACCCGTCGAGGTGCCGAACGAACCGTCGCAGTGGGTATCGTGCAAGGCCATGTATGAACTGGCGAAGCGAAGTTCACGCGAACTTGGGCAGATGGAGATCGTGCGCAGCAATCCACTGACCGCGCACGTAGTGCTGCATGCCAAGCCGCCACGAGGCCGCAAGCAGCGCAATCGGAAAGGTGTGCCGGCACGTAATTCAAATAGCCGCAAGCATGCGCAACGGGAGCGCGAACCATGGCTGTTGATGGCCTCGCCAAGTCTCAAGCTCGCTGCGCGTCAGTTGATCGCGCTGTACGCGCGACGCATGCAAATTGAGCTGTCGTTTCGCGACCTCAAATCGCATCGTTACGGGCAAGCGTTCGAAGACAGCCTCACGCGCAAAGGTCCTCGCATCGAGGTGCTGCTCTTGCTCAGCGCGCTGGCCGCGTTCGCCACATGGCTGGTCGGCATGGCATGCGAAGCGAGCGGCATCGACCAATGGCTGGCACCGTTTCGATCGAAACGGCGACTTTACTCAGTTATGCGTCTGGGCCGCGAAGCCTTGGTGCGACGATGGCTACAGATCCAGCTCAGTCGACTCATCGAACAGATAAGCCAGCCCACGCTAGGTTTGCTCGATCAGCTTGGCGTTCCTGCATGAAAACGTCGGGATACCTCAGAACCTGACCGCTGTTTTGTCCACTCCGGCGCTCTGGCCAAAGCGCCGCGATGTTATCTGCTACTCGCTCACCCCATCGAATCCGCCGAGCGTCGCTTTGCTGATCTTGGGAGCATGCATTGAGGCGACAGCGCCGGCGGAAGTCCAAAGTGCGAAACTTGCTTCAAACAGCGGATATATCAGGCTCGGCGATTGATCGATGGAGGCTGGCGATTGCACGGACGCGTGCGAGCAACGTATCCGGTGAAAAGGGTTTCGGAAGACGTTCGTTGAAGGGGTCCGCGGGATGAGCCGATGAGCCGTCAGTATCCAGATATGCCGAAATAAGGATGGCCGGAACGTGTGGCAATTTCTCGCGCAACTTGCGCAACAACGTTGCACCATCTGTATCGGGCATGGTGTGGTCGCAGACCAGGACATGGGGCGGCCGTTGCATGGCTTCAGCCAATCGCTCTGCCTCAGCCCCGTTGGCTGCCTCGCTAACCTCACAGCCACCGCTACGCAAGGTAGAGACGAGCAGCGCACGCAAGTCGTCATCATCATCGATCAGCAGCACGCGAGGGCGTGTTTCCAGCAATGGCAGCGGGACATTCGTGACGGGCGCCATGGCAATGGGTAGGGAGATGCGGAACCGGGTGCCTTGGCCTGGCACACTCCCCACGCTGATTTCCCCACCCGCGCGGCGGACCAGCCCGTATACGACACTGAGGCCAAGCCCGGTGCCGGATCCAACCGCCTTGGTGGTGAAGAACGGCTCGAAGATCCGTGATCTCACTGCTTCAGACATTCCCACGCCGGTGTCTTGAATGCACAGCGCCACCGTGGCGGCTTCTTCTTGAGCCAGCGAAATCGTGCATGTGCCACCGTCCGGCATGGCATCACGGGCGTTGGATGCGAGATTGAGCAAAGCCAGTTCGAACTCGCTGCGATCAAAGTGGATGGGCAGTGGATTGACTGCCGAGTCGATCGACAACTGCACGTTTGGCGGGAGCAACTGGCGGAGCAATGGCTCCAACTCGCTGAGGGCCTCGACAGAGTCGAAGGTTTCCGCATGAGTGATATCGCGACGACTGAAGTTGAGTAGCTTGCGGCAGACCGCTGCACCCCGACGCGCAGCCAGTTCGATATGTTCAAGGACCCGCGCGAGTGCATGGGCATCGTCGACAGATTTGACGCCGGGCTCATCGAGCCGACGACGGGCCAACGTTAGCCCGAGGATAATTCCCAAAACATTGTTGAAGTCATGAGCCACGCCGCTGGCGAGCTTGCCCACGGCATCCATTTTCTGCGCGTGCAGCAGCTGCTCCTGCGTGCGTTCGCGCTCGGCAATCTCCTGCTGCAGCTGCTCCCGATGGGCATTGGATTGAGCCAGACTGGTGCGCAACGCCTGAATGCTGCGGTCCAGAATGATCGCCACCATCAGGTAACTGAATGCTGCCTGGGGAAGCGCGGTGTAGGCGCCTTTCATGACATGCACTACATGCCGGTGCGCCAACATTTCGCCGGTCATCCCGACGACGAATGAAAGGATGATCGCGCCGTAAACATTCCAGAGAGCCCGACGACCAAGCATCAGGCCGGAGATAACCAAGGTCGTAACGAGGATCTGATCGTTGCTTCCTTCCGAATAACCCAGCGTTCCGTATGCAAGCACCGCCGAGCCAAGTACTACAACGAGAAACCAGGCCACCGCCTGCCGGAAATGTCCGTTGCGAGTGAGGTACACGCCGAGCCATGCCGCGATGGTGATCGCCAAATCCGTACCAAGGTCGATACCAAGGGCTACCTTCGGCCATGGGAGCACGTCGCCAAGCACTTGATAGAGCGTGCGCGGGTTTACGCTCATCAGCACGTATATCTTGTTCAGGGGAATCGAGCAGCCCATGAACGCGAAATAGAACTGCATGAAAAACGCGTTGCTCCGATCCACAGGATCGTCGATCGGAATTCGGCGCAGCCAGCCTTGCAAGTTCTCGAACATGGTTTTTCTTCTTCCCACAGCGGCTAGTCATGAATGTCAGCCGTGGTCGACGGCGGGACATGACGTCCTCGCCGAACGGCTACGGTGTGTGGAGTTCCGCGGGCCCGGATTTCCAGCCACCGATCACGCCGGAGGGAGTGGGCAGCGGATTTCAGGTCCCCTCCCCACTATGGAAAGTTTTTGAAAGTTTAGTCAAGGTTTTGTATGTGCAAAAACCTGGTGCGTGAGCTAGGGTGGTGTAGAGCAAGCTGTATCGAGGGGTACAGCTCCGCGACGCCATGGGAAATACATAGACGGTGACGCCTTGCAGCGCCACCGGTGGTCTGTGCTTGTGGCTTTTTACTCAACCTCTGGGGGTAGCATGTCTACAAGATCCACTTCATGGCTGGCGGGGGCAGGTCTGCTGCTCACCGGCGCCTTCTCGGCGGGGGCGCACGCGATGCCCGCGCAGGCAGCCAACTACTATCCGAACTATTCGCCGGACACGGCACGAATTACGAAGGCCGTCGACAATTCGACTTTTGTCCCCGCGGGTACTGTTCCCGCGCTGGCAGTATCGGCCAACGATGCCGGGGCATTGCCATCAACGCAGACGATCCGCAATGTCGTCCTGCTGCTCAAGCGCAGCGATGCCAAGCAAAAGCAGTTCGATGCCTACGTTCATCAGCTGAGCACGCCAGGGTCGAGCTACTTTCACCACTGGCTTTCGGCAACGCAGGCCGGCACATTGTTTGGGCCGGCACAGGCCGACATCAGCAAGGTCACCGACTGGCTGAAGGCCCAGGGCATGACCTCGGTTGAAGTATTGCCGACGGGTACCATGATTCGCTTCTCGGGTACGGCGAATGCACTGGGACACGCTTTCCATACGTCACTGCACAGCTATTCGGTCAATGGCCAAAAACATTTCGCCAATACTGACAGACAGCAGATTCCAGCCGCGCTGGCACCGGTTGTCGCTGGTGTTGCGTCACTGAATAACTTCTTCCCCAAGCCGCAGTATCACAACGTCGGTACCGTGACCCGCGACAAGAAAACCGGCAAGTGGAAGTCCATTGCCAAGGCTGGCGGTGCGCCTCAGTTTACCGTGCCCGGGGGCGACATCATTCCGGAGACTACGTACGACGTGGTCCCGGCGGACTTCAACACGATCTACAACGTCAATCCCTTGTGGAATGAAGGCACGCCTGTTCGCGGTGCTGGCCAAACCGTTGCGGTGCTGGAGCGCACCGAGGTGCTGCCTGGGGATATCCAGGCTTTCCGAAGTGCTTTCCTGCCGGCCAACACCGCCGGCACGGTGAGCTTTGTGAATCCCGGGATCTTTCCCGGTGATACCAGCTGTACGGATCCGGCCCGCAATGGCGACGAGCCGGAGGCCGCGTTGGATACCGAATGGGCTGGAGCTGCCGCTCCTGATGCGAATATCGAATTCGCTACTTGCGATGACACCAACAGTGCCACTTTCGGGCCGCTTCAGGCCGCAGAAAACATCATCATCGGCAGGCTGATCGGTAACCCCGAACCGTCGATTCTCAGCCTCAGTTACGGTGAGTGCGAGCAAGACGACATGACGGATGCGAGCACCCTTGGCCTGGCCAACGGGATGTGGGAGCTCGCCGCGTCCGAAGGCATCACCGTGTTTGTATCCAGCGGAGATTCCGGTTCGGTGGGATGCGACGACAACCAGCCAGCGGCTACACACGGCTTATCGGTCAACGGCTTGGCCTCGTCACCCTTCGACGTGGCAGTCGGCGGCACCGACTTCAACGACTTCACCAACTACGGCCCGTATTGGACCTCGGCTAATCTGGCGCACTATCAGTCGGCTGTGGGCTATGTCCCGGAAATGACCTGGAACGATTCGTGTGCCAGCAGCGTGATCTATACGTTGCTTCAATTCCCGGACGGCATCACTGCGTGTAACGACCCAACCGTAGGCCAGGAAGGACTGATTTCAACCGCCGGCGGCAGCGGTGGCTCGAGCATCATGAACGCCCAGCCCGTGTGGCAGATCGGTATCTATGGGCAGAGCAATGAAAATGCGCGCACCTTGCCGGATGTGTCGCTGTTTGCCGCCAACGGCTTCTTTGGCCATGCACTGGTTTACTGCATGTCCGACGTCATTCAGAACAGTAGCGGCGATCCGGACGAACCACCGGTCGTGCAGGGCTCGCCTTGCGACTACAGCAATCCAGATGATGTCGTTCTCAACAGTGCCGGCGGCACATCGTTCGCAGCTCCAGCGATGGCGGGCGTGCAGGCACTGATCAACCAGAGTGTCGGTCAACCGGTTGGTAACGTACTCCCCGCGTTCTATGCGCTTGCATCGAAGGAATACGGCGCCAATGGCTCGCCCAATACAGCGATGCTGCAGGCGTGCAATGCTTCCAACGGCTTGAACATCAGTAGCAACTGCATATTCAACGATATTACCGTTGGCGATATCGATGAGCCTTGCTTTGCCGGCACGAACAACTGCTATTCCGGTGCGACCACCCAACAGCTTGGTATTGCCGTGGGCAATGGCGGCAGCACTCTTCAACTTGGGCCGGCATGGCTCGCCAACTCCGGCTATAGCCTGGCGACCGGACTTGGCAGCATCAACGCGACTAACCTGGTCAATGCGATCACGAAATTCTATAAGCCGTTCCAGCATGGCTACTACCCGCCCTACGATTTCATGTCGAACGACAGTGTGCTGACGGATGGCTATAGCGATATCGCTGTAGTGGACCCGGTCAAGGGCACGTTGATGTCGCTGGGCATGAAGGGCAGTACCGTGCTGCAGAGTGTCAGCCAAGCCATCAGCCCGGGCTATAGCATTGGCGCGGAGGGCAACTTGGGTGGCTACTACATCCCGTTGCTGGCATGGACCGGCCCGGATAACCAACTCTACATATGGGAAAGTGACGCATCGGGCGGCTATGCCAAACAGGCAGTCGGGTCTCCGTTCCCCGCTGGATGGGAGCTGGCCGGCCAGGCTGTTACCGACAGCAGCGGACAGTCACAGTTGTTCTGGTTCAACGCCAGCACAGCACAGTTCGGCTGGTGGCAGTTCGTCAATGGTGGTGAACTCCAGGTCAACGTCTCGGCGCTCACCAAGGTAGCACCGGGCTACGTGCCGACGCTGGCCGATGTCAATGGCGATGGCTATGCCGACATCGTGTGGACCAGCCCGAACAACAACAGTGTCTATGTGTGGATCAACGACCAACAAGGCGGCTACGTTGCGCACAGCACTTCGGATCGTCCGGCTGGCTTCACCCTGTTCGGTGCCGGCGACTTCACTGGCAATGGCACCACGGACCTGGTCTGGACCAACGCCGCAAGCAATCAGATAGCCATCTGGACGGTGGATGGCTACACCGTTGCTTCCCAGCACACGTTCAATGTGACACCGGGTTACACCCTGGCAAGCATCGCGGACTTCGACGGTGACGGCGTGGCCGATCTCCTGTGGGTGGGTACTGCTGGAGATGTCTACGAGTGGCAGGGCAATGGCAATGGCGGTTTTGGTTCGTTCCGCGTAGCCGATCGAAATGGCAATCCGCTGGTTATTCCTGCCGGTGCCAAGATCCAGCCAAACCGCCTGCAGGGTGGGGTGGTGGCGGGTAGCGCGGGTTCTGTCAACAACGTTCTCACCCCGGGTCTGGGCTCCTCGCCCTACTAAGACAAAAAGGATGTAAGTTATCGAGGCCGGGTTTCCTTACCGGCCTCTTTTTTTTGGTGACGTTTCAGCACATGCGCAAATACATGGATCGGCCCTCGCAAGGCAGGGCAGGTATGATGAGTGTCGAAACGATCTCGACTGCACATGCAATATGCTTCGACTATGCGTTCACGCCCTGATTCCGAAAAGCCTTTGAGTTCCCAGCCGTCGTTACGCGTCCTCCTGCTGGAAGACGATGAGCTGCTGCGGGACCACGTGCTTGTACCCAACCTGCTGCAATTTGGCTTCGACGTGGCGGCCATCGGGCACCCCGCTGACTTGAATCAGCAAATCCAGCAACGTCCCCCAGACATCGTGGTGCTGGACGTGGGGCTGCCCGAGTCCGACGGTTTCCAGGTGGCACGTCAGCTACGCGCGAGGATTGCCAGTATCGGCATCATCATGCTCACAGCGCGAGCGGAAACGACTGACCGCATACGGGGCCTGAGTGAAGGTGCCGATGCCTATCTGTCCAAACCGATCGATATCGATCTGTTGGCGGCCACGCTGTACAGCCTTGCGAGGCGGTTGCGAACAACGCCACACCCGGTTGCCGGTCATTGGCATCTCGACGCCAACGGTTGGTGCCTGTTGTCGCCGGTGGGAGGCGTGGTCGCCCTGACCCAATCCGAAAGTCGATTGCTGGCTCCCTTGATGGAAAGCGCCAATGAGGTCATGTCTCGCGATGCGCTGATCGAGAAATTCGCGGCGGAAGGTATCGATTTTGATTCGCAGCGGCTTGATGTGTTGATCCACCGCTTGCGAAAAAAAGTGTTGCAGGTACTTGGTGTTCCACTACCCCTGAATGCCGTGCACGGAAAAGGGTATGTGCTGGTGTCACGTCAAGGGTAGTGCGGGGTCACCCACCGGTATCGCGCTTCTTCGCGATTGCCAAGAACCTGTCGCAAACAGCAAAAAAAAGGACCGCTTGAGAGCGGTCCTTTTTTATCAAGGCTGGTCGGATTTTGCACTCAGTGCCAGGGTAAAGGTGCCGTGCCGTTTACCGGAGCGCCAACGACGTACCATCCTACGGGATAGGTCCACTGGTCGTCGTCGCCCGGATAGTCGGGCGCATTGCCCGAGAAATTGCGGTCCGAGCCCTGCAATCCGCCAGTACTGATCGTTGAGGACGTTTGATTTATCGTATACAGGCCAGTGGCGTTTACGCCGTCGGCCTGGATGATATATCCCCCCGAGCCCAGAACGCTTAATCCACCACCGCCCCAGTTTTCTTCGCCTGCAAAGCCAGTCTGATTGCCCCTCGCATCAAATGTGCGGGAATACAGAGCGCCGTAATCTGAGCCGTAACCTAGGGGGCCATCGGAACCGTCATACGGCTGACAGAACTCCAGACCCATGCTGTTTCCCATAAAGCCGCCACCGAAAGCCCATACGTAGGTCAGGTCAATGCTGAGGTTGGTTGAAACAAAGCCGTTGGCAGTGCTGTCCCAGACGTAGAGGTCATGTGCGGCGCTGGTCCACAGGATGCTCAGACGGTTGCTGGTCGAGTAGTAGCCAATACCCATTGGGTAGTAGCCACACGCAATGGGGATGATCTTGTAACCCGTACGGGCGCCACCACGCATGGTCCAGTAGGCGAACTCGCAATCCGATGGATCTACCCAAAGCAGATCGTCATAACCGTCGCCATCGATGTCGCCCGCACCCACCAATTGCCATTGGCTGGGGTAAGTGCCGATTTCCGTCGAAGTGAAGCCGCCCTGGTGGTTGTTGGTCCAAAGCCAGAGGTCACGGTTGGCACTCGTGAAGATCAGGTCGGCATAGCCATCATTGTTGAAGTCTCCCGAAGCGCCGACGAAATATCCGGGTGTGACGTTGAATGTACGGCTACCGGTTCGCGTGACTCCGCCTCCCGAAAAGATCACGCCAGCCGTGGTGGCCGTCATCGTCCAATAACCCACTTTGCTAAGCGAGGGATTGAACCAAAGCAGATCAGACGTACCGTCGCCATTGAAATCGTTCGCTACATAGGGACTGTTGGGCTTTGGCGTGGCAACCTGCAACGCGGGCAAATACCCGAATGACACGGTGGGTGAATAGGGTGCGGACGACGAACTCGCCGGCGCGGGCAGAGACTCCCCTGCGCGCACGCTTTGGGCTAGCGTATTTGTGGTTAAAACCACACCGAGCAGGCAACAAAAAATGAGGTAGCCGAGACGGCATTCCATCTTGAACATCACACTCCCCCGTAGACCGACACTTGGAACGATGTTCCGATCAGTGCGGTCTCGCCATCTTATACATAGACCAAATAAACTGTTCAAATTCCCGACGTATCGCCAACGACTGGGCCGGCCGAACTTTCCAGTCGGCTAATGTTCGTCATCCGTGGCCGGTGCCTGGTTGGCCGTCGATGTGGCTGCGGGCGCCGTTGCGGGCTTTGCCCTGGCAGCAGACGGTAGTTGAATGTCTACAGTCGAGTGACTGATAGGTGATAGATACATCCAGAAAATGAGGCCAGCGACACAAGCGAGTATCAGCAGGGCGATGCCACGCGTTGGATTCCTGGGTTTGGGCATTCGCGTCTCAGGCGGCGGTGACGCCCGCTCTGTAGCGCTCGCCTGGAATGCCATGGGTCGACCACACGTGGGGCAGGCCAGCGCCGCGTCGCTCACGTCCGCGTTGCAATCCTTGCATTTGATAAGTGCCATGGTGCCTCTCCTTTTGGCTTTCTCGCTAACGCGTGCCCCAGTCACGCTGACCGCAATATAGCTCAGCTCGTCTTATGCGTTGGCGCTTTCACGCGCTCAGTAGGGATGCATCGGTATATAGAGTAAGTCGCACGCCTTCTCGGGTGCGTGGCCGGATTCAGGCGATCGTCAATTCACTCTCGCGCAAATAGCGGGGTCGGGGTCAGGTTCATTTTCTGACGCTCCGGGAGGGCGTTGGAGGGCAGCAAAGCTCGGTAAGGATTGCGACGATGGCGCATCATTCCGGCCCAGGATGGCGCCATGGCACGTCAACCCCGTCTCGATCTGCCTGGCGTGCCACAACACGTGATCCAGCGAGGCAACAATCGGCAGCCGTGCTTCTTGCAAGAGCAGGACTACCGTTTCTATCTTGAGTCGTTGCGTGAGGCATCAAAGCAGACAAGTTGCCGTGTACACGCCTATGTGTTGATGACCAACCACGTACATCTTCTGGTGACGCCGGAGGGTGCCGGTGCCATCTCGCACGTCATGCAGCGGCTGGGACGGCGCTACGTGGCCTACTTCAATCAGGCTTACCATCGCACAGGTACGCTGTGGGAAGGACGGTTCAAAGCGTGCCTGATCGATAGCGAGCGTTACCTGCTCACTTGCTATCGCTACATCGAATTGAATCCGGTACGTGCGGCGATGGTCGATACCCCGGAGCGATATGCGTGGAGCAGCTACCACGCCAACGCCTGCGGAGTGGATGATCGATTGGTGGAGCCGCACGCCGAATATCTGTCGCTGGGCTCAAACGCTGAAGAAAGGTGTAAGGCTTATCGCGAACTGTTCCTGGATGCCATCAGCGATGACCGCTTAGACGAGATTCGCTCTTACGTGCAAAAGCAACGCGCGCTGGGAACGACGCGTTTCCAGGAGGCGATCGAAGCGGAGCTCGACCGTGTTGCCGCCATCCAGGAGCGTGGGAGGCCAAAGAAAATCGTGCAACCGTAGACTTGAGCCTGGCGGAAAATGAACCTGACCCCGGGCTCTTTCTTGCCGTCTTGTTGCAAACCCTCCGCAACAACCCGAACGAGCTATTGCTTCCGGTGCTGCGCCGCTTTGAGCGCTGCCTGACCTTGCTGGGACTGACGCCGAGCGACGGCGCCCGCATCTGCGCGAGTCCACCAGCCGCGCAAAACATTTTCGATGATATGTGATCGCCCGAGGCTTTGACCGGGCAGCGGCGCGGGTGCCCGGTCTTTTTTGCGAGCGCGTCGGCCGTTTTGTTTACTGATGTCTTATCAAACGCAACAGGGGAAGGAAGTGACCTTCCATCCACGGGCCATTGCTTTGCTGCCGCCGAATGGAGTCGCTCAATTCCATTGGGATGTGAGCTTCAATCTTCGCGCATACTTTTTCAGAGGTTTGTTTTAGGTCCGTGGACGCCGTCACGCGCTTCTGCGCCAAGTCGATGTGCACGCGATAAGTAGCGCAGATTGCGGAATCATTCTCATACGTCACGGAAGTATCCGTGAACTCGGTGATGTCATACACGCTGATCGACGCGTAGGCAGTTCGAACATCGTAGTTCAACAGCGTGGTCTGGGCTTCAATACAGGTCTTGGTGTCCTTTTCGCACTGAATCGCGGTGGCATTGGAAACCAAAGGCGACCCCGAGTCGCTACGAAACCACTGGCCCTCGGCGCTTACCATGTTCCCATTGGATTGCATGTCGAACAGGTTCCCAGTAGACGGCTCGTGGGCCTGAACGATGACCTCTTCTCGCGCCACTTCGAATGCAACGAGCGCAACAAAGAAAGCGAATTTCCACCAGTTGCGGGCCTTCGCGGTCGAATCGGTAACCATATATTTCCCCTGTTTTGCAAACGCTTACCAAGCCCGCACTCTAAGCCTGAGCTTTGGGCGGAATTACAGCGATGAACGTAGCCTCTGGAAACATAATTTCGGCAAGCGCATGCAGCCTTTTTGAAGCTTCAAGAAGGCTCTTGACGGTAGCTGGGACGTGGTAATAGACCTGTTCCGAGGCCGAGTCGAGCGAACCAAAAACACGTTCCCCGAGAGCTTTACGTAAGATCTCTTCCGACCGGGGCTGTCCATTAATACCGGCCTTCTCGATCAGGTGATGCACTTCGCCGAGCAATAGTTGACACCGAGCGGCTACGACTTCCCTGCACGAATCAAACCTCTCCTGTTCCACCGACAGTTCACCCAGGAGTTTGGCCTGACCGCTGTACGTGAGAAACATCAGTTTCTCGGTTTCGATTCTTGCGTCGAACCGAGTTCCTAGCCCGATGGCGGAAAGGCCGATCAAGCGCGCAACCCGACTGGTATAAAGCGAGAGTAAGTTGCGCTCGTAGTTGCTAAGGTGGTTGTACTGCGTGGCTAATGTCAGAAGCGCCCTATTCACTTCGTTGATCTGTTGATCGCGTTCTTTTTTCCGGTCCTTTCCCTCTTGCAGGCGGAAAACCAAGAACGCGCCTACGAATGTGCTCAGTATTGGGAACAGCCACCCGGCTACATCCTTCCCTTCGACGGGCTTGATCAAAATCCAGGTCAGAACAGCGACACCGACGGGCACAATCACGGCAACAGCGTAGGGAAGCCACGGGCGCGCCTTTCTGAGCCATCCACTTATTCGCCGCATAGCTTGCCCCTGACTTATTTCACCCATTGTGCCTGCGGTCGACGAGCGTGCGAAGCCGGGCGTGTGACGGTGTGACGCATGAGACCCATTTGTCAGAAGGCGGGAGGCGAACCGGGCAAAAAAAAGGCAACCCAGAAGGTTGCCTTTTCCTGCCGTTTTTGCGGCCCATGCCTCGCCATACCTTGCCACGAGTGTGAGCGGCTCCGGACTGTGGGGCGTGGGGCCGTGGCGCTTGGGGCGTGTGGCTGTCTAGAGCGTTTGGCTATGCTGGTGGTGGTCCAGCGGTGCCGTTTGCTGCGTTAGCCGTGATGCCGTGCTGCTGTGGCCGTTTGCCATCTTACCTGATGGCTTGCTCACTTGACCGGAACGCTGGACCGGTTTCTACCCGAAGTCAATGGCGGACTGCCTGCGAGCCTCGCGGATGCGAAGCGGTCAGCCAACGTCTGGCGGCGAACGTCCCATTTCTTCCTTCGCCGGCAAGCGCGCGCCAGCCTTACATAGGACTTACACAACGAAAAAGGCCATCCGGTGAGGATGGCCTAAGTCGTTGCTTTACATGGTGGCCGGGGACGGAATCGAACCGCCGACACGGGGATTTTCAATCCCCTGCTCTACCAACTGAGCTACCCGGCCAGAATTGGGCAACCGCGAGGGTTGCTGGTGTCACGTGGAGCCGCGCATTAAACCTAATACGCGGGTTTTCGTCAAGACTCGGTGTCGGGTGCGACGTAGCCGGCGGGCTTTTCCGCGTCGCCGCCGAACAGGAATTTCTCCATCTCGGCGCTGAGGAACTGGCGGGCTTTCGGGTCTAGCGGGTTGAGGCGATTTTCGTTGATCAGCATGGTCTGGTGGGCCAGCCATTGCTGCCATGCGGGCTTGGAAATTTCGGCGTAGATGCGCTGGCCGAGTGGGCCGGGCCAGGGGGCGAAATCCAGGCCTTCGGCGTCGGTGCCAAGTTTGCTGCAATGGATGGTGCGACTCATGGTTTCGTTCCTTGTCGGCGCTGCCTTTGGGGAGCGGCCAGGGTGAAGAGGCTGGTTGCGGTGTTCGGGTCAGTCGATGTCGCTGACCTGGAGCAACAGACTGCGCACGGGTGCGGGCAGGCCGAGTGCGGTCAGTTCGTCGGCGCTGCACCAGCGCAGGTGCGGATTATCGGCGATGCCGTGCTGTGCTGTCGCGCGGTCGAACAGCAGTGGCTCGATCTGCAGTCGATAGTGGCTGAACACGTGGGTGAACGGCGTGAGGGTTTGCGCGTCGTCGATCCGTGCATGTTGCTGCGCGATGCGCCACGCCGCGTCGGGATCGGCTGCTTCGGGCAGACTCCACAGGCCCGACCACACGCCTTGCGGGCCACGTCGCTCGAGCAGCACGCGGCCGCGTGCATCACGCAGCACCAGCATGACGGTGGCGCGGGTGGGGATGCGCTTGGCTGGTTTGCGGCTGGGTAGCTGCGCGGTGAGGTCGTCGCGATGGGCGATGCAGTCGCTGGCCAGCGGACAGCTCTCGCAGCGCGGACGCGAGCGCACGCAGACGGTGGCGCCCAGATCCATGATGGCCTGGGTGTAGTCGGCGACTCGTGTCTTAGGCGTGTGTGCTTCGGCGTACTGCCATAGCTGCTTCTCTACTGCGCTCTGGCCGGGGTGGCCATGGATGCCGTGGTAGCGGGTGAGTACGCGCTTGACGTTGCCGTCGAGGATCGCGAAGCGCAGGCCGTGTGCCTGCGCCAGGATCGCGCCGGCGGTGGAGCGGCCGATGCCCGGTAACGCGCTGAGCGCGTCATAGTCGCGCGGCAGTTCGCCGCCATGCTGGGCGACGCAGAGCTGTGCGGCACGGTGCAGGAAGCGCGCGCGGCGGTAGTAGCCGAGGCCAGACCACAGCGCGAGCACGGTGTCTTCGTCGGCGGCGGCGAGATCACGCAAAGTCGGCAGCGCGTTGACGAAGCGCTCGAAATAGCCGACGACGGTGGCAACCTGGGTCTGCTGCAGCATCACTTCGGATAGCCAAACGCGGTACGCATCGCGCCGGCCTGGCTCCGTGCTGCGCTGCCATGGCAGATCTTTGCGACCGTGCTGGTCGAACCAGCGCAGCAGGCGTGTGGCTACCGTCATGGGTTCTTGCTGGCGGCGGGTTTGGCTGGCGCGGCGGTGCTGCTGGCGGCGGGCACATCATCGCCGGCCTGCAGAGTGAATCCTTCGATGCTGATGTCGTCGGTCTCGATTTTTGCGGCTTCAAGATGGCCGCTGGCCGGCGGCAGCGTAAGCGGTGATCCCTGCTTGTCGCCGAGCTGGCTCCACCAATGCGCCAATGCCAGCGGTGGCAGGCGCATATCGGCGTGATTGTCCGGGCCGTCCAGCTTCAGCGCGAGCAATAGAGGATTGTTTTCATCGGCCGGCGTCAAAACCAGCGAGATGCCGTATTGGCCGGCCTTGGCCTGTTCGAGCCTGCCGGCGAGGTTTGCCGACACGTCAGCTTCGGCGTGCCAGTGCGCGTTGCCGGTCAGTTGAAGTGTCAGCGTCGTGCCCTGTGACAGCTGCAGCGCGATGTTGTCCAGTTGCAAGGTATTGCCCTGGATGCGCGGAATGGCGGACAGCTGCAATTGAAGCGGCGTACCGGCGGCGCTGGTAGCCGACATGTGCAGCAGAAACGTCTGACCCGAGATAAGGCTGCCGGCTTCGAGGGCGACATTGTCGAGCAGCACTTTATTGCCACGCACCACGCTGCCACGCTCGATGCTGACGCCGGTGTCGATGCGCGGGATGTTGGGCGCGCTGCCTTCCGGCCGCGCGGGCAACCCGGCAAGCCATGCCTGCAGCGCGTCCAGATCCACCCTGGGCGCATCGATCTGCAGTTGCGTGATGACGGTCGGGCCACCGAACAGCGTGCGCCATGGCAACGCCAGACGGCCGCGTGCAGCGAGCAGGATCGGCGCGTTGGCATCCTGTGCGCTGATGGTGATGCCGTACAGATCCAGCGCCGGGCGCGGAAACAAGGTCGGCGTGGCCGGGTTGGCCAGGTGCAGTTCAAGCCCGGCGGCGCGCGCCTGCGTTTGCAGCATGGCGGTGAAGCGATCGGGCTGCAGGAGAAGATCGGCCGCGACAACGGCGACCAGCACAGCCGCCATCACGAGGCCGCCAAGCACGAGCAGGATCAGTCGCAACCGACGCGCCATCGTTCAGCCTCGCGCCGGCCGGGGTTCAATCATGGCTGGGTTCATTGCGGCCGAGGTTCGCAGGCAGCAGGCCGTCGACAAATGCTTCGGCCTCGAACACGCGCAGGTCGGTGGCGGTTTCGCCCAGACCGACATAGCGGATCGGCAAGCCGAATTCGCGCGCCAGCGCAAACACCACGCCACCCTTGGCGGTGCCGTCCAGCTTGGTCACGACCAGGCCGGTGACGCCGACGATCTGGCGGAACTGGCGTACTTGGCTCACGGCGTTCTGGCCGGTGGTGCCGTCGATCACCATCAGCACTTCGTGCGGCGCGTTGACGTCCAGCTTCTTCAGGACGCGGGCAATCTTGCCCAGCTCATCCATCAGACCGCCCTGCGTGTGCAGTCGGCCCGCGGTGTCGGCGATCAGCACGTCGATGTTGCGCGAGCGTGCGGCTTGCAGCGCATCGAAGATCACGCTGGCCGAATCGGCGTCCTGGCCTTGCGAAATCACCGGGACCTGGTTGCGCTCGCCCCAGGTTTTCAGCTGCTCTACTGCGGCGGCGCGGAAGGTGTCGCCGGCGGCAAGCATCACCGCGTGATGCTCGTCGCGCCAGCGGCGGGCCAATTTACCAATGGTGGTGGTCTTGCCAGCGCCGTTGATGCCGACGGTGAGCACCACGAACGGGTGGTGACCGCGGATATCCAGCGGCTTCTCGACCGGCTTGAGCAGGGCAACCAGCGATTTGCGCAGGGCGGCGAGCAGCGCCGGCGCATCGGCAAACTCGCGCTTGTGCATGCGTTTGCGCAGGTCTTCGACCAGTTCGGTACTGGCCTCGATGCCGACGTCAGCGGTGATCAGGGTGGTTTCCAGCTCGTCGAGCAGATCGTCGTCGAGCTTGGGGTGACGCACGAACAGCGTGGCCAGGCCGCGCGCGAACGCGTTGCCGGACAGCCGGTCGCGCCAGCTTCGCTTCGGCGCTACGGGGGCCTCCGCTGCTGCCGTAACTTCGGTGGTTGCCGCATTGCTACCGAGTGGGCCGGCCAGGGGCTTGCTGTCGGTGTGCGTGTGGGCAGGCGAGGGGACTTGCACCAGCGCCTCGTTCAACACCGGGTCGGCGCTATCCGTCGCTGCAGCGTCGAGTGGCGCCGTGACGGTGGCGGGTTGCTCCGAACTCGTTTCGGCGGGTTTCTTCTTCCAGAACTTGAGCATTGCGGCTGTGATTCAAAGACAATGGGCGGCATGCTAACACTCCAACCTGTACCGCCCCGTGAGAGCCCGGCGCCACGGTGGCGCGCATGAGCGATCGACACGCCGCGGCACCCGGGCGCATCCGCATCATCGGCGGCACTTTGCGCAATTCGCGTCTCAACGTTCCTGATCTGCCGGGCCTGCGGCCCACCGCCGAACGGGTGCGCGAAACGCTGTTCAACTGGCTGGCACCGGTTATCGCCGGTGCGCGCTGCCTTGATTTGTGCGCGGGTACCGGTGCGCTTGGCATCGAGGCACTGTCACGCGGTGCCGCCAGCGTGCAATTCGTCGAACGCGATGCGCACGCGGTGCAGGCGTTGCGCGCCAATCTCGAGCGGCTCAAGACGACCGGTGGCCAGGTTGCGGCGGCTGAAGCGGGATTGTTTCTGCAAGGGGTGCCGCAGCCGCAGGATCTGGTGTTTCTCGATCCGCCGTTTACCCTGGGTCTGTGGACGACGCTGGCGCAGCAGCTGGAACAGGGCGGCTGGCTGTCCGCGCAGGCGTGGATTTATGTGGAATCGTCGCGCGCCAGCGCGCCGGCGTTGCCGTTGAACTGGCGATTGCACCGCGAAGGCCACGCCGGCGAGGTGCATTTTGCGCTTTATCAGCGCTAGGGATGCAGGGCCATTCGTGCTGTACATGAGCCCGGGGAGGAGGCGCCACGCCTGAGCTTCCGTTAAGCTAGGGCTACTTTTCGCTGCCGTTTCGTCTCGTGAACAAACCTTTGGCCAATCCGCGTCTGGCTGTCTATCCAGGCACCTTCGATCCGATCACTAACGGTCATGCAGATCTGGTGGCACGCGCTGCGCCGTTGTTCGACCGGGTGGTGGTGGCCGTGGCCGACAGCTCCAGCAAGGGGCCGGGCTTCAGCATCAACGAGCGGATTACCCTGGCGCGACTGGCGCTGGCCGACTTGCCGAACGTGGAGGTGCGCGGCTTCGATTGCCTGCTGGCCACCTTCGTTGAGGAAATCGGTGCAGGGGTGATTATCCGGGGACTGCGTGCGGTGTCCGATTTCGAATACGAATTCCAGCTGGCCAGCATGAATCGCCATCTGATTCCGCAGGCGGAAACACTGTTTCTGACGCCGGCGGAGCAATACAGTTTCATTTCCTCGTCGCTGGTGCGCGAGATCGGCCGTCTCGGCGGCGATATCTCCGGTTTCGTGCATCCGGCGGTACAACAGGCCATGCGGCAGCGCTGGCAGAAGAGCCGGTCTGGCTCCAACAAGCAATCCGAAATAGAAGGTGATCACTATGCGTAAGTTCGCTCTCATTGCTGCCGTCGCACTGGCCGCTGCGTTGACCCTCAGTGCCTGTGGCAAGCAGGAGGACGATCAGCAGGCCGCCCCGCAGGTACAGCAGGCGGTCAAGCCGACCAGTCCCACTGACACCAAGGCCTGGAATGCCTACCTCGGCCAGCTCGTACAGAACAACATGCAGGGCATGACCGCCAGCCAGCCGTATGCCTACATGGTGACCCCGGGTGTCAGCGATGACGACAAGGCCCAGAACGACCGTCAGCTGCAGAGCGTGCAGGACACCGTCGCCCGCGGCGTGCTGCCGGGCAATCTGCTGGCCTTCGCCGGTCAGGATTCCAGCAAGACCGCTGACCTGGTCACGGCGGCATTCAAGGATGCCAAGGCCGGCTCGTTCAAGGGCGTAATCGTCCTGTTCATTGGCGACAAGGCCGACGAGCAGCGCGTCACCGACACCTTGAAGGCGACTGGTGCGACTGTTCGCTTCGTCGCCATGTGATGACCCTCGTCCCCGCCGGTCATGCCGGCGCGGATGATACCGGCCACCGTTTCCCGCATGGATGGGGCGTGGTCGCGGGGTGGTCGCCGTTGGCGGCCCGTGCGCTATCCCCGAGCGTCAAACCCCAGCATGTAGTATCGACTGCCATGTCCCTGAAAATCCTCGACACCTGCGTCAATTGCGACGTCTGCGAACCGGTTTGCCCGAACAAGGCAATCTCGTTGGGCGAGGAGTATTACGTGATCGACCCGGCGCTATGCACCGAGTGCGTCGGTCACCATGACGAGCCGCAGTGCGTGGTGGTGTGTCCGGTCGAGTGCATCATCACCGACCCCGCACACGTCGAGTCGTCGGAACAGCTCACCCTCAAATACCAATACCTGATGGCCAAGGAGTCAGCGGCATGAGTTTCCCCCTGCGTTGGCGGCTGCCGTCGTTGAGTCGGCCGTCATTGGGCGCGCTTTCGTTGAGCCTGTTGCTGGTTGGCGGCGCCGCATTTGCTGCCGATGGACTCCAGCAAGACGGATCCCGGAAAACCGCTGCGGCGGCCACTGCTCCAAGTCCACAAGCACAACAACGCCCCGGCCACGCGGGCATCGCCAGCGCGAATTTCCTAGCTACCAATGCCGGTCTCGAAGTGCTGGCCAAGGGCGGTAATGCGTTTGATGCGGCGATTGCGGTGGCGTCCACGCTGTCGGTGGTCGAGCCGGAGAGTTCCGGAATCGGCGGCGGCTTCATGGCGGTGCTGCATCGGGCGAAGGATGACCACGACGTATTCATCGATGCCCGCGAAGCAGCGGCCGCTTCGGTCAATCCCAAGGAATATCTCAACCCGGATGGCACCCCGAATCGCGATGCCGCGTTGAAGGGGCCGCTTTCTGCTGGCATCCCCGGCGAACCGGCTGGACTGGCCCTGATTGCCAAGCGTTACGGCAAGCTGTCCTTGAAGCAGTCGCTGGCGCCGGCGATTCGTATCGCGAGCGAGGGATTCCAGCCGGATCCACGCATGCGCGGGGCGATTGCCGCAGAACAGAAAGACCTGCAACGTTGGCCGGCCTCGGCAGCGAAGTATCTGCCGAATGGCACGCCGCCGACCGACGGTGCGCTCTGGCACGATCCGGATCAGGCACACACGCTGGAGCTGCTTGCCGAACAGGGCAGCGATGGATTTTATCGTGGCGCCACGGCGGACAAGCTGATCGCCGCGGTACATGCTGCCGGCGGTAACTGGACGCTGGCTGATCTCGCCAGCTATCAGGCGAAAGAGCGCACGCCACTGACCGTGAACTATCGCGGTTACCGCATCGTCACCGCGCCACCGCCGTCGTCCGGCGGCGTGGCGATCGTCGAGATCCTCAACATCCTGTCCGGTTTCGACTTGGGCAAGCTCGACCAGGGACATCGTGTGCATCTGGTCGTCGAGGCCATGCGTCGTGCGTTCCGCGATCACAACGACTATCTGGGCGACCCGGATTTCGTGAAGATGCCGCTGGACATGCTGCTGTCGCCGTACTACGCCGATGGTCTGCGCCAGAGCATCCTGCCGGATCGGGCCACACCGTCGTCGATGCTGCCACCGGCCGCGGCCAGCGAACCGGGCATGCACACCACGCATTTCTCGATCATCGATGCCGACGGCAACATGGCTGCCGTCACCGCCACGGTGAACTACACGATGGGGTCCACCTTCGTCGCGAGCGGCACCGGCGTGTTGTTGAACGACGAGATGGATGATTTTGCGCTCGTGCCGAACCAGCCCAATGTCTACGGCCTGCTCGGCAACGTGGCGAATGCGCCGGCGCCCGGCAAACGCATGCTGTCGTCGATGTCGCCGAGCATCGTGATCGGCGCCGATCGCACCGCCGTGATCGGCTCGCCCGGCGGCTCGACCATCATCACCCAGGTGCTGGAAGGCATCCTGCATTTCATCGACGGCGAAAGCGCGCAGCAGATCGTCGCGCACAAGCGCTTCCATCATCAGTACATGCCTGACGATGTCAGCGTGGAGAACGGTACGTTCGATGCGGCGACCACCGAGCAACTGACAAAGATGGGCTACACCATGAAGCAGCGCGAGTCCTGGGGCTTCATGAACGTGGTCACCTGGGATCGCAAGACCAACCAGCTCGATGCGGCCAGCGATCCGCGTCATCCCTCGGGCCTCGGCAAGGTGCAGTAGCAGCGCCATGGAACTGTTCTCGCTGATCGGCAACTCACAGCAGCTGGATGGCGGCGCCATGTTTGGCAACGCTCCCAGGGCACTGTGGTCGCGCTGGATTGCGCCGGATGAGCAGAACCGTATACCGCTGGCCTGCCGTTGCCTGCTGGCGAAAGGTTTGGACGGCCGTAATGTGTTGTTCGAGACCGGCATTGGCGCGTTTTTCGAGCCCGCGTTGCGCGAGCGTTATGGTGTGGTCGAGTCGCAGCATGTGCTGCTCGATTCGCTGGCAGCTGTCGGTCTGACGCATGAAGAGATCGACGTGGTGGTGCTGTCGCACCTGCACTTCGATCATGCCGGTGGCTTGCTGGCGGCATGGGAAGCAGATCAACCACTGCGACTGTTGTTTCCGAATGCGCGCTTCGTGGTGGGCGCCGAACATTGGCGCCGCGCACTCGAACCGCATCCGCGTGACCGCGCTTCGTTTATCCCCGAATTGCAGTTGCTGCTCGAAGCCAGCGGTCGACTGGAACTGGTCGATGGCGAGTATTCGCAGACACTCGGGCAAGCGGTGCATTTCAGCTTTTCGGACGGCCATACGCCGGGCCTGATGCTGGCCGAAGTAGGTGGCGTGGTGTTCTGCGCCGACCTGATCCCGGGCCGTTTCTGGGTGCATCTGCCGATCACCATGGGTTATGACCGCTGGCCGGAGAAACTGATCGACGAGAAGCGCGTTTTTCTCGAAGACAAGCTGGCGCGCGATGTGCGGCTGTTCTTCACGCATGACCATGATTGCGCGGTGGCACAGCTGACCCGTGACGAGCGCGGTCGCTTCGGTACCACCAACGAACAACGCGTACTGAGCGGTGCGCTGCTGCAACCTCTGGCTGGAGCGGCTTGATGGATCTTGGACGATGGACGCCCGCGCGCGCCCTGGCGCGCAGTTGCATCGGTGCATTGCTGATGCTGGCTGGCGTCGGGCTGATGGCGATGACGGCACGCGGCCTGCTCAACTATCGAGCGGCCGCGGAGCGGCATGGCGGTGAGGTGATCGACCTCGATGCCGATGTCGGTCCGCAAGTCGGCCAGCACGGCTTCATGGCGAGAGTTGTCGGAACGCCCGTCGTGGTGGAGGCTCCGACGGACCCCGAATTCAATCTGCGCGTGAGTACCCCGGTGCTGGTGCGCAACGTGGAAATGTTCCAGTGGCGCGAAGTGCGCATTGGCAATGAAGTGCATTACGAGCAGGACTGGGTGGGTCGATTGCTCGATGCCAGTCACTTCGAGAGGCCGGCCGGGCATGCCAATCCCAGCAGCTTTCCGCTCAGCAGCAAACAGTTCGATGCCGGCTTGGTACAGGTCGGCGGCTTCGCACTGTCGCCAGAGGTGCTGCACGCATTGCCCAGTTCGCAGCAGGCGACACCCGACCTGAAAGCGCTGCCGGCAAATCTCGCCGCCAGCTTCAGCCAATATCAGAATTACCTGGTGACCAGCGCGACTCCAGGCGATCCGCGAGTGGGCGATGTGCGGGTGAGCTGGAATGAAGTGCCGCAGCAGCAGGTGACGATTGTGGCGCGCATCGATGGCGGTCGGCTGGTAGCGGCCGCCGATACGGCAGATGGCAAAGGCCTGGATGTGGAGGTCGGCGATGCGCCGTTACTCGACATCTTTCCCGATCTCCCCGTGCCACCAGGATTCGTGCTGATCAAGCAGGTATTGGCCGTGTTGCTGGCCGCAATTGGCGCGCTTCTGCTGCTTCATGCTTACGGCGTCCGACGCGATCCGCTGCTGGCGCTCGCGGTGGGCGCATTGGCGGTAGGCCTGGTGGCCAGCGTGTTGTGGCTTGGTAACGACAGTCAGGCTATGGGTTACTGGCTGCTGGTCACGTTGCTTGGCGCGGCGGTGGCGGCTTGGCGCTGGAAGCAACTTCAGCGACGGCAGACGGACAACGATTGACTTGCGTATGAATGCAACCGGCAGGCGATGCCTGTCGCTGGCGGATAGCGCGAGCTGTTGCTTGCTGTTCTTGTAGGAGCGCACGCTGTGCGCGATGCTCTTGTGGGAGCGACTGAAGTCGCTCCCACAAAATCTCGCGAGCGGATCTAAGCAAAGAACAGCCGTCTAGACGTCTATCGGTGTGGGCTGTCGCAAATTGGCGTGTTCGATAAACCAGAGTCCGGCGAACAGTTTCGGATCGATCGAATAGCCTTCGGCGGCGCGCGCGAATAGCCAGGCGCCTGCCTCGCGGCGCGGCACCTCGTGCACCACAATGTTCTCTGATTCATCGCCGCCGCCCGGACCAACCTTTTCCAGATCCCAGGCACGCACAAACGTGATCATCTCGGTGCTCATGCCGGATGAAGAGGGGCCGCGGTGGACAAATTCCACCCGCTGGCAGCGGTAGCCGGTTTCCTCTTCCAGTTCACGCTGCGCGGCAAGCAAGGCGCTTTCGTCGACTTGGTCGGCCATGTCGCCGACCAGCCCGGCCGGCATCTCGATAGTGTTCTGCAGGATCGACACGCGGTACTGTTCGACAAACAGCACCGTGTCATCGGGGGTTACCGCCAGGATGATCACCGCGCCGCCGGGGTTGTTGCGCTCGGCATACTCCCAGCGGCCGCGTTTGCGCAGGCTCAGCCAACGGCCTTCATACAGGGTTTCCACGGGTGCGCTGGCATCGGCGGGAATGCGGTTTGTATGGTCGTTCATGAGTGGCCACGGATCAGGGTGCAGCGCACATGTTGACCTGCGCGGCCGGTCCTCACAACCGGCGTGGACATGTTCTCAGCGCAGCAACGCACGCAGCCGGCTGCGGGTGAATGCGCCAAACCCCAATTGTTCGCACAGGCTGTCGAGCGAGCCGGGTTCGCTGGGCCGGCGCAGCAGTGACTCGACGCTGATGGCTCCGGGCGCATCCAGTGCGATGCGGGTAAGCCGGCGATACAGCCGTGCCTGTTCGGCGTGTTCGCGTAGTTTCGCGGCACAGGTGGCGGCACCGCGCAGGCGAAGAAAGGCGACTTCGTCGATGCGGTCGAGCAGGGTGTCCAGGCTGCCGAAATGGGTGAGCAGTGCGGCGGCGGTTTTTGCGCCGACACCGGGTACGCCAGGAATGTTGTCGACCGCATCGCCGCATAGCGCGAGGTAGTCCGCAACCTGGTGCGGGTGTACGCCCAGCTTTTCGTGGACGCCGGCTGGCCCCCAGCGCGTGCTGCGGGCGTAGTCCCATTGTTCGTCGTGTTCGCCGAGCAGCTGGCCGAAATCCTTGTCGGCGGAGACGATCACGCTGCGCCAGCCTAGTGCGCGCAGGTTCCACACCGTACTTCCGATCAAGTCATCGGCTTCGAAGCTGTGGTCGATCATCACCTGGATGCCAAGCGCCTCGGTGATCGCGCGACATTGCACGAACTGTCGCTCCAGGTCCGGTGGCGGCAACTCGCGATTGGCCTTGTAAGACGGATAGATCGCGTTGCGGAACGAGCTGGTCAGCGAGGCATCGAATGCGACTGCGATGTGCTCGGGCTGTGCGCGTTCCAGCAGCTCGCACAGAAAACGGGTGTAGCCATGCACGGCGTTGACCGGATGACCCTCGGCATCGAAAAACTCGTTCGGCATCGAATGCCAGGCGCGAAACACATACAGGCTGCCATCGACGAGATGGACGGCCGGCGGCAGGTTTGCGGGCCCGCTGGACGGTGCGTTCACGACGTCCATGTGCTGAACACGTCGGCCAGGGCCGGACGGTCGCGATCGGGCACTTCGATTTGCGGCGTGCCCATGTGGACGAAGCCGATCACATGTTCGTTCTCGGTCAGCTTGAGGATGGAGGCCACCTCACGATTGTAGGCGGCCCAGCCGGTCAGCCATTGCGCGCCAAACCCCAGCGCGTAGGCACCCAGCAAAAGGTTGTAGGCCACGTTGCCGGCACAGAGTTTCTGCTCGATTTCGGGAATCTTGCTGTCAGCCTGCAGGCTGGCGATCACAACGATGACCAGCGGAGCAAAGGTGTAGCGCAAGCGCTCCTTCTCGTACTTGGCTTCAGACAATTCAGGATTGTTGCGGATGGCGATAGCACTCAACTGTTCGCCAAAGCGCAGCTTCGCGTCGCCGTGCAGACGGATCAACCGGAATGGCACCAGCTTGCCGTGGTCGGGCACGCGGATCGCCGCTTCGAGCAGTGCCCGCAGCGTGGCTTCATCCGGTGCCGGTTCGCCGAGCTGACGCGAAGGGGCGGAATGGCGTTGCTGAAGCAGGGAGAGGGCGGCGGGCATGGGCGAACTCAGCGGTGCAGGGATGCCCATGCTAACTGGCGCTCCGCCAGCGCGCGAACCATTACGCCACCGGCAGCGGCAATTTGAACGAGCCCGGCAGCAAGGCCTCGACGGTGGTTTCCTGCAGATCGCCGTGCAGATTGCTCAGCAGCACGGGCATCGCGTCATCGCACAGTTCCGACATCACCTGGCGGCAGGCGCCGCAGGGGCTGATCGGGTCGGGGGTATCGCCGATCACCGCCAGCGCCGCGAAATCGCCGGGTTGGCAACCGGCGGCCACCGCACTGAACAGCGCCGTGCGCTCGGCGCAGTTGCATAGGCCGTAAGACGCGTTTTCCACATTGCAGCCGCTGAACTGGCGGCCATCGCGGGTCAGCAGCGCCGCACCCACAAGAAAGCGCGAATACGGTGCATAGGCTTGCTGGCGTGCGCTACGTGCCAGGGTCAGCAAGTCATGGAAAGCGTTGGGGGATAAAGACATCCGGATTTCCTTGTGGAGACGCTGCCGAGTGATGACCCCGTGCAGCGCGAGCCGCATCTGCCGGCTAGCCAGCTTACTCTTCTCATCCTGGCCGGATCAAAACCTCTCGGCCTCAAGTCCCGCTAAGATGTTCAAACCAACGAGGGGTATTGCACCATGCCGATCACCGTAGCCGCTTTGCGTGAAACCGCTGCCGGGGAGCGCCGCGTGGCCATCACGCCGGAAATGGCCAAGAAGTTTCGCGGCAAGGGTCTGCGCGTGTTGCTTGAGCATGATGCGGGCCGCAGCGCTGGCTTCCCGGACAGTGCCTATGCCGAAGTCGAGTTTGCCGATGCGGCTGGCGTGCTGGCGCAGGCCGACCTGCTCGCTTGCGTATTGCCGCCTGACGACACCGTTTTTGCCGGGCTGCGCGAGGGCAGCGTGGTGGTGGGCCAGTTGCGTCCGTATGGCGCAGCCGAGCGCATCGCGGCAATCACCGCGCGTAAATTGACCGCGTTCTCGCTGGAACTGCTGCCGCGTACAACGCGCGCCCAGGCGATGGACGTACTGAGTTCGCAGGCGGCAGTTGCCGGCTACCGCGCCATGCTGATAGCCGCCGAGGCGGCGCCGAAATTCTTTCCGATGCTGACCACCGCGGCCGGCACCATCCGGCCGTCCAAAGTGCTGGTGATCGGCGCAGGCGTGGCTGGCCTGCAGGCGATCGCCACTGCGCGTCGGCTGGGGGCGCAGATTGAAGGGTATGACGTGCGTCCGGAAACCCGCGAACAGGTGGAATCGCTGGGCGCGAAGTTTCTCGAATTGGGCGTCAGCGCAGCGGGCACCGGCGGTTACGCACGTGAACTTTCCGCCGAAGAGCGCGCCGCACAGCAGCAGGCGCTGGCCGAGCATCTGAAATCGATCGATGTGATTGTGACCACGGCGGCGGTACCTGGCCGGCCGGCACCGAAGATCCTCACCGCAGCGATGGTCGAAGGCATGAAGCCGAGCGCCTTGATCGTGGACTTGGCTGCCGAGAGCGGCGGCAACTGCGAACTGACCCGGCCGGGCGAGCGGGTCGAGCATACTGGCGTGACGATTCTCGGCCCGCTGAACCTGGCTGCCGGTGCGCCGTTGCATGCGTCGGAGATGTACGCCCGCAATGTCTACAACTTCTGCGAGCTGCTGATCCGTGACGGTGCGTTGCAGCCGGACTTCGCCGACGAACTGGTCGCCAAAAGCTGCCTGAGCCACGCCGGCGAAGCACGCGTGTAGGAGCGCACCCTGTGCGCGAAAAGCCCCAAGTAGAAAGTAACCTGTGGGAGCGACTTCAGTCGCGATGCTTTTAGAGCTATCGCGACTGAAGTCGCTCCCACAAGAGCGTTCGCGAGCAGGTTGGGGTGAGCGCAGCGATGCCCAACAAACACCTCAAGCAGCCCGCCGAGACGTTGGGCTTCCCTACGCTCACCACCAACCCATGTAACGAGTAGCACCCGCGCACTGCGGGGTCGGTTATCGATGGTTGTGCGGCGGAGGTGGGACGTCGGCGCCGGAATGTTTCAGCCACTGCATACGTTGATTTGGAGGCAGTGCCTGCCATTGGCGGATCAGCTGCTCGCGCTGTTGCGGGGGCAGCTGCTGAAAGCGTTCAAACGCGGCGTGCAGCTCTTCGCGCTGAGCTGGCGGCAGCTGGCGGAACTTGCTCTGGTTGTCGCGTGCCACCCGGCGTTGTTCCGGCGTCATCTGCTGCCAGCGGGCGATGCGCTCGCGGATTTCTTCGCGCTTTGCCGGTGACTGGGTGGTCCAGACTTCGGCGCGTTTCAGCATGATCGCCTGTCGACGCGGTGGCAGGGTGTCCCATTTATCCTGCAAGGGCGCCAACACGTCGCGTTGCGCCGGATCGAGGCTGCTCCACGGGTGCGCCACCATGTCATTCCCGGACGGCGGCGGCCCAGCCTGCGCATGCAGCGGCGCAGCGAGCGCACCACCGAATAGCGCAGCGAACAGCAAGGGCAGACTCAACGAACGGGATCGGGTCATGGTTCAGTGCTTCGCCGGCTGATCATGCGGACTGCCGTTGGCGGCCAGCCAGCCGTAGAAATCGAGGTTCTGGTAGAGGTTCGGGTCGGTCTTGTCGGCGTCTGGCGGCAGTTCGGTATCCATGTCGACGCTCGAACCGGGCATGCCGACGACCTGCTTCGACGAGGTTACCGTGTCGTGCGGCACGGGCTGCCACACCATCAAGGTGGCCAGCGCGATCGCCGCAAACGCGCCGGTTGGAATCAACCAGCGGGTGGCATGATGTTTTGGCGCCTGCGCCGCTGCCAGCGCATGCCTGCGCGCGGCACGCAGCCGGCCGGCGGTGACCGGGTCGATACGCTGACTTGCCTCATGATAGAGCTCGCGAGCGCGCTGTTCGAGATGTTTGTCGAGCGAGTTCATCGCCAGTCCTCCAGTTGGTCGCGCAAATGATGCATGGCGCGCGACAGATGGGTTTTTACGCTGCCTTTGGAGCAGCCCATCGCATCGGCGGTTTCCGCCACGTCCAGCCCCTCCAGCATGCGCAGCATGAAAGCTTCGCGCTGGCGTTGCGGCAATTGCCTTACCGCTGCTGCCATATCCGCATACGACTGCCGGTCCTGCAGGCGATCGAGCGGACCAGGGCTGCGATCGGCGGGCTCCCACGTGGGCAGCTCGTCGCCGTCGCTGTCACGGCCACCGCCAAGCCAGCCAACCACGATCGAGCGCACCTTGCGCCGGCGCTGCAGGTCGACAACACGGCGGCGCAGGATGCCCCAGAACAGCGGTGGCCATTCCACGGCGGGTTTGTCGCGGTAGTGCTTGACCAGCCGCAGCATGGCGTCCTGCACGGCATCCATGGCGTCCTCCCGATGGCGCAACTGCAGCTCGGCCATGCGGAACGCCCGCCGCTCCACCTGCGCCAGGAACGCATCCAGTGTGGCAGGCACTTCGGCTGCACTCTCGATCAACAATTCCGCGTCGAGCATGCCGGCTACGCTGCTCATGGCCGCATCGTCGGTTGATGCATCCTCGGGCTCCATCGGTTCGACTCCCGTATTCAACGCGGCAGGCTCGCGCGGGTTGACTGGCACCCGTATGATGCACTGACAACGATGTCTTGGCGGGGTGAGGTCATGATCGACGGGTTCCTGGCGCTGTATATCTTCATGCTGGCCGCATTTACCGGCTATGAAATCATTGCGCGGGTGCCGGTCATCCTGCACACGCCGTTGATGTCCGGCTCCAACTTCGTCCACGGTATTGTGCTGGTTGGCGCGATGATCGCGCTAGGGCAGGCGCAGACGCCGTTCGAGATGACCATCGGCTTTATCGGGGTGCTGCTGGGCGCCGGCAACGCCGCCGGCGGGTACGTGGTCACCGAGCGGATGCTGGAGATGTTCAAGTCCAGCAAGCCCGCCGCCGGCAAGGAGAGCAAGTGATGGTCTGGTTGCCGATACTGATCAAGGGCTGTTATTTCCTCGCCGCGCTGCTGTTCATCCTGGGTCTGAAACGGATGAGTTCGCCACGTACCGCACGTGGCGGCATCGTATGGGCGGGCTTCGGCATGTTGGTGGCCGTACTGGCCACGTTCTTCCTGCCGGATATGCATAACCTCGGCCTGATTGTCGCGGCGGTGCTGATGGGTGTCGGCGCAGCGTGGTGGACCGGCCGGCGCGTGGCGATGACTGCGATGCCGCAGATGGTGGCGCTGTACAACGGTATGGGCGGCGGTGCGGCGGCGGCAATCGGTGCGGTCGAGCTGATCGGCTATGTGCGCAATATGCTGCTCCTGCATCCCGCAGGCATTCCGGATACCTCGCCATTGCGGCCGGAGAGCTGGGCGGTGAACGCATTGCAGCCGATCCCGGTCGTGGTGCCACTGAGCCCGATCGAACTCTCGCTGGGCGTGCTGGGCGCGCTGATCGGTGCGGTGAGTTTCTCCGGTTCGCTGATTGCGTTCTCCAAGTTGCAGGGCTGGCTGGACAAGCGCTTCGTATTTCCGGCTCAGCGTGCAGTCAACCTGCTGTTGCTGGCCGCGGCTGTCGTGGTCGGCATCATGTTGGCCAGCGGTCACGCCAGCCTGCCGTTGATCGCCGTTTTCTTTGCGCTGGCGTTGCTGTTCGGCCTGATGATGACGCTGCCAATCGGCGGCGCCGACATGCCGGTGGTGATCTCGCTGTACAACGCATTCACCGGGCTGGCGGTCGCGTTCGAGGGCTTCGTACTGGGCAACGAGGCGATGATCATTGCCGGTACCGTGGTCGGCGCGGCGGGCACCTTGCTGACCCAGCTGATGGCCAAGGCGATGAACCGGTCGATCGGCAACGTGCTGTTCGGCAGCTTCGGCGCAGCCGGCGGTGAGGCGCAGGCGATCGATGGGGCGCAAAAGCCCATCGACGCCGCCGACGCAGCAGTGATGATGGCGTATGCCGAACGCGTGGTGATCGTGCCTGGCTACGGCATGGCGGTGGCGCAGGCGCAGCACAAGGTGTGGGAATTTGCGCAGCTGCTGATCAAGCGCGGCGTGAAAGTGAAGTTTGCGATTCACCCGGTGGCCGGCCGCATGCCGGGTCACATGAACGTGCTGCTGGCTGAAGCAGGCGTGCCGTACGATCTGATTGCCGACATGGACGAGATCAACCCGGAGTTTCCGGTCACCGACGTGGCAATGGTGATTGGCGCCAACGACGTGGTCAACCCGTTGGCCAAGACTGATCCGGCTTCGCCGATTTACGGGATGCCGATTCTGGACGTCGGCAATGCGAAACACGTGATCGTGGTGAAGCGCGGCAAGGGCACCGGTTTTGCCGGCATCGAGAATGCGCTGTTCTATGCGGACAACGCACGCATGCTTTACGGCGATGGTCAGGCCGCCGCCGCTGAACTGGTGAATGAACTGAAGACGCTGGATGCTTGAGGGTGCGAGCGCGTAGGGTTTGACACCAGCGCTCGGCTCATCAAGGCCTCTACGTAGAACTTCCATAAGGGTGAACTAAGCGGCGCTGACTACCTTGCGCCATGCAATCTCATGACAGTGGCGACACTTCGATCCATCGCGCTGCCGCGATCGCGTTCAGCGATGCGCCGCCTCCGCTAGCACCCCGACCCTGGGACGACTTTCGGCGCCGCTTCATCGCGAGTTGTTTTGGCCGTCTATTCGGTACGGTGAAGCGTGGGCTTTGCGAACCTGGTCAGCTGCCGACACGCGGCATCCATCGCGTACTCATATGTCGACCCAATCACCGGTTGGGCAATGCCATCCTGATCAGTCCGTTGCTGGCCGAAGTGGAAGCTCTTTATCCAGGCGCTGAAATCGACCTTGTCACCGGCGGCAATGCGGCCCAGAACGTGTTCACGAATCGCTTCCAGATTCGTCAGATCTTCAGCCTGCCGCAAAAAATTGCACGGCATCTGTTTTTCACGGTCGGTTTGCTGCGACAGCTGCGGCGCAACTCCTACGATCTGGCCATCGATGCCTGTGACGGTTCGCAATCGGGACGGCTGTTGCTGGCGATGGTGAAGGCCCGCTACAAGCTGGGACTTCCTGATGGGTTGAGAAGTGGCGAATCGGCGTGGAATCATTTGCCGTGGCCGGAATACTTCGGGCACCGGGGCGTTTTTCTGTTGCGCATGGCGTACGCCGGCAAGATCGATCGAGCCTACCCCTCGCCCAACATACGGCTGTCCGAGCAGGAGCAGCAGCAGGCGGGGAAGGCGCTTGCCGCCGTTCTCGGTGAGTCAGTGCAGCGGTCCAGGACGCAACCCGTGGTCGGCATCTTTGCCAATGCGACTGGCGCCAAACGTTACAGCGCGGCCTGGTGGGTGGAATTTGTCATCGCACTTCAAACCCTGCGGCCAGATGTGCGGATCGTCGACCTGGTGGCGGAACATGGCCAGACCCAGCTTGGCGGAAATTTCCCCTCTTACTACACCCGCGACCTGCGCCGTCTCGCCTCGGTGATTGCGAACATGGACGCGTTCATCAGCGCGGATTGCGGCGTGATGCATCTGGCCGTGGCCGCCGGTACACCCACGCTCGGCCTGTTCTCGGTGACCTGCGCAGTGAAATATGGTCCTTGCGGACAGACCCACACCGCCGTCGGCACCAATACTTTGAGTGCTGCCGAGGTTGCACGCGTCGCTGCCGAGTGGCTCAGTCTCCCCTGAACCCTCCGGGCGATGCCCGGGGGGCTGTCCTACTGCGGGGGTGCCCGGCGACGCAGTGGACGCAATGCGAGCACGGCGGCCAGCACAGCGCCGGTGATAAACCAACCGACATCCACGAGTGTCAGCGCCAGGTGCGCCAATTGCCACAGCATGCCGGCTCCGGACGTACGCAGAGCATCAATCAGGCCCATACCCAGGTCACCGGCGATATTTGCTGCCGCGATCAGCACGCTCACATAGATGGCCGCCAATGCAGTTGCCAGCGCTGCCAGTAGCGCGGCGCCGGGCCCTGGTGGGCGCACCCCAAGGCGTATTGCCCACGCCAGCAGCGCCCCGATCGGTAGCGCCAGCCATGGCAGCGGTTGGCGCAGGTAGAGCGTTGCGACCATCCATATCGCCCCCGCAGCCAATCCCAGCATGCAGGCACTGAACATGGCGAACGCATTCGCGAAAAGGTTGCGGGCGCTCATGCGCACCTACGGGGCAAAACAGGCGATTGCATGCATTTATCCGACGGCAAAGCGACCATCATAGCGTGACGATAAGCGGGTGCCACGCAGGACTCGGGGCGGCAGATTCCCTTGAGTTCCATGATCCCGACCCGATCTCGGACAAGCAGGCCCGGGCAGCGGGCGGCATAATAGGCAGCTGGGTTCGACGCTTTGTCGTACCTGTGGATCTTCACTGGCGAGTGGTATGAGCGGTTTCAGTCTAAGCAGCGAACCTTTCACCCTGTTGCGCGATTGCAGCGCCGTCCTGGTGCCGCAAGGCGACGTGGTGGGCCTGCCAGCGGGCCAGATCGGCTATATCACGCAGGCGTTGGGCGGCAGTTTCACCGTGTATGTGGAAGGCAATCTGTTCCGCATTGCGGGCAAGGATGCCGACGCCCTTGGCAAGGAGCCTCCGCCGGCGATCGAGGTGCCCGCCGATGCCACCAACGAAGACGTGGAAAGGTTGGCGTGGGATCAGCTGCGCACGGTGTTCGATCCGGAGATCCCGGTGAACGTGGTCGACTTGGGACTGGTCTACGACCTGAGCCTGGAGCAGACCGAATCGGGCGAACGCAAGGTGTACGTGAAGCTCACACTGACCGCGCCCGGTTGCGGCATGGGCGACATCCTGGTGGATGACGCGCGCACCAAGCTGGAGATGATCCCCACGGTCAGCGAAGCCGATGTGGACCTGGTGTTCGATCCGCCGTGGAGCCATTCGATGATGTCCGACGCGGCGAAACTCGAAACAGGCATGCTCTAGGCTGGACGCCGTTGTGTAGGAGCGCACCCTGTGCGCGAAATGCGGGGCGCGCACCAACCAATGCGGCCGCTCTCAACCAGCCGCTTCCTCGAACCGATTCGCATCACGATTCTTGCGCACCTTGGCCGGATCCCACACACGGCCATTCATGGTGATGTAGACCCCATCCGGTAGCGTCTGCACGGCAGCCACCGCGCAGCCGATATTGAACACCGCGTCCGAGCCCTGAAAACGCGCCGGGTTCAGCGAACCGGTCAGCACGATCACCTTGCCCTGGATGTGCGCCAGCTCGCGTGCCGTTTCGACCATGGTGTCGGTGCCGTGGGTAACCAGCACGTGGCGGTGCGGCTGCGCCTCGATTGTCGAGCGCACCAGCGCGCGGTCTTCGGCGCCCATGTGCAGACTGTCCTTGCGCAGGATCGGAATCACGTCGAACTGGAACGCCACGCCGAGCTGGCCGAGGATTTCGCCGATCTGCGGCGCACCGATCTTGTAGTCCGACTTGTCGTCGAAGTAGATCTTGTCGATGGTGCCGCCGGTGGTGACGATGGTCAGATGCTGCATGCTGGTGAGCCAAATGAGGGGACGGGACATTTTAGCCCGTGCGGGGTCGATGGGAGTGGGCTCTGTCGCCCCGCTCTGCCCTCTCCCTTGGGCAGAGGGCAGAGCGGGTGCTCGCAGGAATGCCCATTTCTCGTCACCCCTGCGAAGCCAGGAGCCCAGCGTCCTTATTTGCTCTTGTGGGAGCGACTTCAGTCGCGATGCTCTGGCTTTGCTCTTAACCCCTGAAGCTCTGAAGCAAGCCAGACAGCAAAGCCAAACCAGAGCATCGCGACTGAAGTCGCTCCCACAAGGGCCGTTCCTAACCTAGCAACAGGGCGGTGTTGTTGGCGTCCGGTGCCACCAGTCGATTGAGGCCGTGGCCAACGAAGCGGCGCAGCACGGCCGCCGCGTACGGATCGCCGTGATGGCTTGACCAACTTGCCTGCCGTGCCAGCAGCGCCGCACTCGCGCAGCGGGCCAGTGTGAATGCAAGGCCACGTGCGCCCGCTTCCAGCGATTCGCGGCTTGCAGCATGACCGTCGAGGTAAGCTGATGCCGCATCGAGTGCTGCCTGAATCGAGCCCACCACGACGGTATCGGTGGCGTCGGCCGACCAGTCATCGACGGCTGTGCGCAGTGCCGCGAACGTGTCACCGGCGAGTGCCCGCAGGCTGTCCAGCGACAGTACATTCGTGGTGCCCTCCCAGATCGCATACACCTGCGCGTCGCGCAACAGTTGTGGCAGTCCGGTGTCCTCGATGTAGCCGGCGCCGCCAAAACACTCCAGCGCCTCCGAGCACAGCTTTACCGCCAGCTTGCCGGTCCACAACTTGGCCAGCGGCGTGAGCAGGCGCAACAGCGCAACTTCGTGCGGCGCGGCAGCGTCGTGCTCGACTCGGCCAAGCAGGTGCGCGACTTCAAAGGCAAGCGCGAAAGCGCCTTCGAACTCCGCCTGCATGTCGGCCAGCGTCTGCGCATGCAGCGGCTGTTCGATCAATGGACGGCCAAACGCTTGTCGTCGCGTGGCGTAATCTCGTGCCAGGCTGATGGCGCGCGCCATGCTGGCTACCGCACAGATCGCATTCCAGGTGCGGGTGACGTTGAGCATCGGCGCGACTTGGCGCACGCCGTGTGCGAGTTCGCCGAGGGGCCAGGCGAGTAGGCCGTCGAGATGGATTTCAGCGGTGGGTAGTTCATGCGTGCCGAGCTTGTCTTTCAGGCGGTCGATGACGAGTTCGGGTTTGCGTCGCTCACCGTCCATCGTCTCGACGTAGAACAACGCCAGTGCAGCCGTGCCTGTGCCGGCACCCTCGGGTCTCGCCAAGGCCAGGGCCGCTTCGCCGACCACCGCCGAGCTGAACCATTTGCGGCCATGCAATCGCCACTGGCCATCCGCGTCCTGCCGCGCGATGGTTTCGGTGAGGCCGACGTCGGAGCCGCCCGTATTTTCGGTCATCCACTGGCCGCTGAGCCAGAAGGTGGCGGCATCGCGACTCAGGAAATGCGGCAGTGCGCGTTCGATCAGCTTCTGGTTGCCGCAAGCTTTCAGCGCCGTGGCGGCGCCGTCGGTCATTGCCAGCGGGCAGGTGTAGAACTCACTGGCAAGGTGATACAGGTAGACGCGGGCAAATTGCTCCAGTCGTGCATTGGCGTTCGCTTCGTGCCCGGCAGCGAGTACGGCGTGGCGCGTGGTGAGTTGCGGGCCTTCCAGCCAGGCCGTGGTGAGTTCGATGCGATCCACCCGGCGGCCCCAGGCATCCCATTGCGTAAGTACTGGTTTGCGGCGGCTGGTATGCGTGGCGCGCTGCCATGCCAATTGCGAGTAGTTGCCGAGTGCCTCGAGATCTACGTTTAGCGCGGCACGGCGCTCGGCCGGCAAGGCGCGGTCAAGCAGGGCAGACAGCGCAAGGTCGCTGCGATATGGCCCGCGATACGGGTGCGGCAGTTGTGGCGGGTCCTGCAGGAAGGCCATGGCGCGCTCCGTCCAGATTCCAGATGTTGAGTATAGACATGCGCATAGCCGGCGCAGTACTGGCATCATCGAAAGTCATTTCATCAGTGCAGGTCGGGCAACATGCGATTTTCAGAAGCCATGCAGACAGTGATACGCGATGGTGACGGCTGGCAGGCCACGGTCAGCGAAGACTGGCTGCAGGGGCGTAGCGCGTTCGGTGGCCTGCAGGCGGCACTGGCCTTGCGCGCGATGCGCGAACTGGTGCATGCGGACATGCCGCTGCGCAGCCTGCAGACGACGTTCGTGGCGCCGGTGCCCGCTGGTACGGTGAGCATTCGCGCGCAACGCCTGCGCGAAGGTCGCAGCGCCACCCAGGTCGAGGCCAGCCTGTACGACGGCGAGCAGACACTGTGCCGGTTGGTCGCCGTGTTCGGAAGCGCGCGGCCATCGGTGCTGAACTTCCAGCCTCAACAACCGCCGGTGGCGAGTCCGACACCGCGTGAACTGCGCTATGTCGAAGGCCGGATGCCTGCCTTCACCCAGCACTTCCGTGCCAGCTGGCTACGCGGGGACCTGCCGTTCAGCGGTGGCCATCAACGTGAGGCCGTGCTGCGACTTTCATTGCGCGATGAAGGCCAGCCAGACGAAACTCACGTGCTCGCGTTCGCCGATTTCATCCCTCCGATTGCGCTGTCGATGTTCGCCACGCCGACCCCTGGTAGCTCGCTCACCTGGATGATCGAACTGTTGCGCCACCGTTACGACGATCTGGGCATGGATGACTGGCGCGTCGACGCCGAACTCATCGCCGCCCGCGACGGTTACACCCAGCAGAGCGTGATGCTGTGGGGGCCGCATGGCGAGCCGGTGGCGCTGAGCCGACAGAGCATGGTGGTGTTTGGTTGAGCTCGCGCAGAACTGATCCGTCAGGCGCCGCTAGCTGCGTTGTTTGCGTTTGACTCCGGCGCCCAGCGTACCGATCAGTAGCAGGGTGAGGATGATTTCGACCAGGGCCAGCCAGCGTTCGCTGGACGAGCTCCAACCTTCGGCAATGCCGTGGCAGAAATAAAACAGGCTGAGGATGCCGACCCACAGCAGCGCGCGGCGCGCATCGCGGATCGTCAGCAGGGGCAGCAGCAGGGGTATCACGCTGATCGCCAGCACCAGCCACGTCGGCGTGTGCTGTGGTGGGAACAGCCACGCATGCCAGATCAACTGCAGCGCGACCAGGGCGGCCCAGGCGAGCAGTCCCAGCCGCTGTTCTTTCGGCAACGGAATGCTTGCACTCATCCGGCTGTCGCCAGTTTGCGTGCTGTTTCGGCAAGTCGGCGGCCCAGTGCGCGGGCCAGTTCGCGTTCGTGTTCGCTGATCGAATTTTCACCCTTGGCGCCGGAAACATGGCTGGCACCGTAGGGTGTGCCGCCGCTTTGCGTGGTGGTCAGCGCCGGCTCGGTATATGGCACGCCGAGCAGCAGCATGCCGTGATGCAGCAGTGGCAGTGCCATCGACAGCAGGGTGGATTCCTGGCCGCCATGCATGGTGCTGGTGGACGTAAAGAGTGCCGCCGGTTTGCCGACGAGTGTGCCGCTGGCCCATTCGGCGCCGGTGCAGTCCAGGAAATACTTCAGCGGTGCGGCCATGTTGCCGAAGCGCGTAGGGCTGCCCATGGCCAGTCCTACGCACTCGAGCAGATCCTGCTTCTGCACATACGGCGCGCCGTCTTCAGGTTCCGGCGGCTGGGCGGTTTCGGTCACTGGCGCCACTGGAGGCACCTGACGCAGGCGAGCGCGCATGCCGGGCACTTCCTCGATGCCGCGGGCAATCAGTCGTGCCAGTTGGGCGGTATGCCCGCCGCGGCTGTAATAGAGGACGAGAATCTCGTTCATGCGTTGAAAACATTCAGTGGCGGTACGCTAGTGTAACGAGCGATACCGCCGATGTTGCCGTCACGCCGATCGCGGGGTGGCAATTCACGAAGGGATGTCCATGGCTTTGCGTTACGACCGCGACCGCACATCGAGCTTCAGCCGCTTCCTCTGGCAGCGTTTTCTCGATGACAATTGTTTCGAGACCGCTGGTGCCCTGTCCTACATCACGCTGGTGTCGCTGGTACCACTGATGGTGGCGGTGCTGGCGGCGATTTCAGTGTTCCCGGTGCTTCCGTTATTTGAAACCGCACGGGAAACGCTGGCCCACTACGTGTTTCACCATTTCGTGCCGGCGGCAGGCGAGCGCGTGCAACAGGCGCTGCACGAATTCGCCAGCAATGCCAGCAAGCTGACCTGGATCAGCCTGCTGGTCATGCTGTTCAGCGCTATATCGATGATGGTCAGCATCGAAGATCAGTTGAATCGCATCTGGCGCGTGAGCAAGTCGCGCGACTGGGTTTCGCGCCTGTCGCTGTATCTGATTGCGCTGACTCTGGGGCCGATCCTGGTCGTGGGCGGCGTTGCTCTGACTTCCTACATCACCGCACTTCCACTATTGCAGGATACGGCGGGACAGCTCGGGCTGAGCGGCCGCCTGCTGCGCGTTCTGCCGTTCGTGGTGACCTTCGTCACGCTGTGGCTGTTGTACACGCTGGTGCCCAACCAGCATGTGTCGCGTCGCGATGCCACGATTGGCGCGCTGCTCGGTGCCGTGCTGTTCGAGATCGTTCGCTGGGGTTTCAGGCTATTCGTGCATAGCGCGCACACTTACCAGCAGATCTACGGTGCGCTGGCAGCGATTCCGATTTTCCTGCTGTGGATCTACCTGTCGTGGGTCATCGTGATCTTTGGCGCTTCGATCACCGCCTCGATCCCTTCGTTCGAATATCAGGTACCGAAAAAGGGCTTGCCGGAGGGTGCTGAATTCCTCGGCTTGCTGCTGGTACTTCGGCACTTCGTCGAGGCCCAGCGTGCGGGGCGCAGTGTGAAACAGACCGATTTGCAGTCGAGCGAGCCGTACCTGCATGGCACGTCGATCAGTGAGTACCTCGGTGAGCTCGAGCATGCCGAACTGATCAAGCGCGATGCTTCGGATGGCTGGCTGCTCACACGCGATCCGGCCAGCACCGATCTGCTACAGATTTACGGCCATACCCGCTATCGTTTACCGCTGGAGCCAGCGGAGGAAGCCGCGGCGTTGGGTGTTGAATTGTCGCCCACGTTACTGGGGCTGCTGAACTCACTGGCCACATCACTGGAGACGAAGCTGGGCGTCCGGCTCGACCAGATTTATCCCCCGGGACGCTGACGCCGCGTCCGATAGCAAGGAAACCCCTGCATGACCCCGTTGTATTCCATCCTGCCGCGCTTCAATGTGTTCAAATCCGCCGTGCTGGCCTTGGCGTTGGCTCTCGCGTTGCCGACCCACGCCGCCATGCCCACCCAGCCGACGCTGCAGGTCACCACACTCGATGGCAAGCCATACGATCTGTCCGCGCAGCGCGGCAAATGGGTGATCGTGAACTATTGGGCGACCTGGTGCGTGCCGTGCATCAAGGAGATGCCGGACATCTCGAACTTCGTCAGCACGCACAAGAATGTCACGGCGATCGGGCTGGCGTATGACGACAGCGACCCGGCCGACATCAAGGCGTTCGTCGCCAAGCATCCGGTGTCGTATCCCATCGCCCAGGTCACGCTGGACAAGCCGGCCAAGGACTTTGACGAGCCACGCGGTTTGCCCACGACCTGGGTGATCGATCCGACCGGCAAGGTGGCCAAGCGCTTTATCGGCCCGGTTACTCCCGCCTTGCTGAGCGCGGTGATTGGAGGCCAGTAATGCCGACGGCCAGGTTCATCGTCAGTGGCCGGGTGCAAGGTGTGTTCTATCGCGGCAGTGCCCGCGCCCAGGCGTTGGCGCTGGGCGTTAGCGGTTATGCGAAGAACCAGCCGGACGGTTGCGTTGAAGTGCTGGCGACTGGATCCGCGGATGCGCTGGATGGATTGGAGCGCTGGCTGCGCCGGGGGCCGCCGGCGGCGCAGGTGGAAAGCGTCAGTCGCGAGGACTTGCCTGATGAGGGTGGGCCCGACCAGGACTTGCACGGGTTTCACACCGTCTGATCGTCAAAGTGTGTCGGGCACCCACAATGCCTTGTCGGTGACGTGTTCCAGTTTTGGTGGGCCCTTGAGCTTGGGCAGCTTCACCTTGGCGATCGGTTCGTCCTTCAGCGGAAGTTGCTGCAGCAGATGTCGTATCAGGTTGATCCGGCCACGCTTCTGGTCGTTGAAATCGACCACGAACCATGGCGCCTTCTTGCTGTGCGTACGCTTGATCATGGTGTCGCGCAGCCTGCCGATCTCAACGTATTTCTGTCGTACGGCCAGGTCTACCGGCGACAGTTTCCAGCGCTTGAGCGGGTTCTCGGCACGCTGGTCGAAGCGCTCCTCCTGCTCGGCCTGATCCACGGCCAACCAGTACTTGATCACGATGATGCCGTCATCGGTAAGCAGCTTCTCGAACGCGGGGACCGCATCCAGAAAGGCCATGTATTCGGCGTCGGTACAGAAGCCCATGGCGGGCTCCACCACGGCGCGGTTGTACCAGCTGCGATCGAACAGCACGAACTCGCCGGCCGCTGGCAGATGCGGTACGTAGCGCTGGAAATACCACTGTTTGGTTTCGACCTCATTCGGTTTGCCGAGTGCGACGATGCGGTAGCTGCGGGTATCCAGCACTTCGGTGATGTGCTTGATGGTGCCCCCTTTGCCGGCGGCATCGCGTCCTTCGAAGATCACCAGCAGTCGCTTGCCACTATCTTTCAGCCAGTACTGCAGCCGCACCAGATCCAGTTGCAGTTCTTCCAGCGCGCGTTTTTCCCGCTTGCTCATGATGGCTCCCTAGTTAAGAACTGGCTCTCAGCAGTCCAGATCGATCGGTGGTTGACCCGCGCGATGACGTGCGCCGATCGCTTGTACGGCGCGACTGAAGTCGGCGGCAAAACCGCGCATGTCGAACAAAGGACTTTGCTCACGTTGCTGCAGGAGATGTTCGCGCAGAGTGGCGAGCATCGCGCGGTCATTGCCAAGCTTGCAAGCCATCGCGACGAAAGCTTCTTCAGTATCGGTGATGAGTTCAGTCAAACCTGCGTGATGGAGCAGGCTGGCAGCGACGCGGCCCGCAAACGTGTCGCCGATGCAGGTGAGTAGCGGGCAGCCGGCCCAGAGCGCGTCGGATGCGGTGGTGTGTGCATTGTAGGGCAGGGTGTCCAGGAACAGGTCGACATGCGCAAAACGCGCCAGATAGTCGGCGTGCGGCAGGCGCGGCATGAACACGAGTCGCTCCGCTGAAACGCCCTGCACGGCAGCTTGCGCGCGCAGGCGATCGTCCGCGCCGGCAGGTCCGGACAGCAGCCACAGCACGCTATCGGGCACCTGTTGCAGGATCCGCATGAAGCGCGCGAATCCTGCGGGATTGATCTTGTAGGCGTTGTTGAAGCAGGCGAAGACGGTACCGTCCATGGGCAGCCCGCATTCTGCTCGCGAGGGCGGCGCGGCAAGTACTCGCGTCGTGTCGTTGGGCTGGAAGCAGCGTGGCAGACGCAACACCTGTTCGCTGTAGTCGGTGCGCTGCGACGCTGGCACCACTACAGCGTCTGCCAGCACGTAATCCATCCAGGGAGCGCCGGAAGTGCCCGGATACGCCAGCCAGTTGACCTGCACTGGCGCCGCACGCAGGGCGAAAAGCTCGGCACTGCCTTTGCCGCAATATCCGGTGAGGTCGAACAGCACTTCGATCCCGGCGGCACGAATCTCGTATGCCGTTTGAGGATGCGTAAGCTTGGCCACGTCGTGCATTTGTGCAGCCGTTTCCAGCCGTTGACGGATCGGCCCATGATCGCTTGGCGCCGTCGCGAACAGGTGAATTTCCAGCTCGGCGTGCGTGGCCAGTGCTTCAAACATGGCAACCACCAACAGCCCAGTGGCATGTTCGCCAAAACCATCAGCGGCGAAGCCGACACGGATCGGCGCATCGGGCCTGGCGATGGCAGGGCTCAGGCCGAGCTGCTGTCGCTGTGGCGCCGTACTTTGTTCGATGCCACGGGCGAACGTCGTCGCGCATCGGCGCTGTTCGGCGGCACTCGCTGTCTCGGCTAGAAACGCGAATGGCGTAACGCCCTCGCGGCTATCGGCAACCGCCTGATGCAGTTGCTTGCTCAGTTCATCCAGTCCCTGCCAGTCGTACAGCCGACGCTTGGCGAACACCAGCTGGCTCAGCGCCGCGCCATAACTGCTGCCGGGCTGCAGCGCGCGCGCGTAGGCATGCACGGCGGCGTCAAGCCGACCGCCTTCGTCCAGCATCAGGCCCATATGGAAGGGATGCTGCGGATTCGCGGGCGCAAGTCGTTCGGCGCGTTGGTAGGCGTCGGCGGCATCCTGCGCGCGCCCTTGCGCGCGCAGGATGTGACCTAGCAAGGCATGCGCGGCATCGAACGATGGCGCCATCTGCAGCACCTCGCGCGCATAGATTTCCGCCTGTTCTGCATGGCCAAGCTGCAGTTCGGCCGCGGCCAGATTCAGCCGCAATCCCGGATTTTGCGGCGCGCCATGGGTGGCCATCGCAAAAGATTCCCGCGCTTGCGAATAGCGGGCAGCAGCCATCAATGCGTTGCCGAGCCCTTGCAGCACGGCAGGGTGGCCAGGCGCGCGGCGCAAGGTTGCGCGCAAGCGTTCGATGGCTGCGTCGGGATTTTTGTTCTGCATGGCCAGGCTGGCCAGATTGCATTGCACCTCTACGCTGGCGGGCGCCAGTTCGGCCGCCCGCTCAAGCGCGATCTGCGCTTCGGGCCGCCGCTGCAATTGCAACAATGCGACACCATGCAGGCGGGCCAGTTCGCCCTCGAACGGGAACTCTTTTCGCGCCTGCGCCGCGAACGCTTCCGCTGCAGTGAAGTCACCTTGTTGAAGCAGCGGGACGAGCCGGCCGATGGCTGCTTCGGGATCGGAGTGGGTGGTGGTGTTCATCGGCGTCAAGCTAACCCACGCAGATCAAACCGCCAAGCTCGAGCGGCGCGAAATCACAAGTTTTCCATGAGCCCGAAGGACCGGCTCCCTCCCCTGCTTGCAGGGGAGGGTTGGGGTGGGGTCGCTCTTCGCCCGAGAATCAAAAGCACCCCCTCCCAGCCTCCCCCTGCAAGCAGGGGGAGGTGCAAAGCAGTGACTCAGACGTCCGCGAGCGACTTCAGCTCGTCGGCCTGGTGTTCGCGGGTCAGTGTGTCGACCAGTTCGCGCAGATCGCCCTGCATGATTTCGGGCAGGCGATACAGGGTGAGGTTGATGCGGTGATCGGTGATGCGACCCTGCGGATAGTTGTACGTACGGATACGCTGGCTGCGGTCGCCGGAGCCGACCTGCAGGCGTCGCGCTTCGGCTTGCGCGGCATTCTGCTTGCCGCGTTCCGCATCGAGCAGGCGCGCCTTGAGCAGGCTCATCGCACGGGCGCGATTCTTGTGCTGGCTGCGTTCTTCCTGACACTCCACCACGGTGCCGGTCGGCAGATGGGTAATCCGGATGGCCGAGTCGGTCTTGTTGACGTGCTGGCCGCCCGCACCGGACGCGCGGAAGGTGTCGGTTTTCAGGTCGGCCGGGTTGATCTCGATCTCGTCGATCTCGTCGAGCTCGGGCAGGATTGCGACAGTCGCGGCTGAAGTGTGGATACGCCCCTGCGACTCGGTTTCCGGCACGCGCTGCACGCGGTGGGTGCCGGATTCGAACTTCAGCTGCGAATACGCACCGTTGCCTTCGACGCGGGCGACCACTTCCTTGTAGCCGCCATGTTCGCCGGCATGCTCGCTGAGAATTTCGACGTGCCAGCGCCTGCTTTCGGCATAGCGCACATACATGCGGAACAGGTCGCCGGCAAAAATCGCCGCCTCGTCGCCACCGGTGCCGGCGCGTACTTCGAGGTAGAGATTCGCTTCGTCGCGCGGATCTTTCGGCAACAACAGGAGCTGCAGTTCGCTGTCCAGATCGAGCAGCCGCTGCTCCAGTCGGCGCACATCGTCGGCGGCCATCTCGCGCAGTTCGGGATCATCGAGCATGACACGCGTCTGAACCAGTTCGCGCTCGGCGTGATCGTGCTCATGCAGGGAGTTCGCGACCGGCTCAAGCTGCGCGTATTCCTGCGAGAGTGCGCGAAAACGCGCGTTGTCGGTGAGCACTTCGGGCTGGCTCAACAGCAGGCCGATCTCTTCATGGCGTTCGGCCAGTGCTTCGAGCTTGCGACGTATCGATGGGGTCATGGGATAGGGACGATTGGCGAGGGACGAGGGGCAGGGCAGTGAGGCCCTTACCGTTACAGATCGCAATCCACAGATTGCATGCGAACAGCGGCAGCCAGCCGCTTTCGCTATCTGTCCCCTTCTCGCGACTCGTCTCGAACGACTTGCTCGTCATCCAGCCCGTAGAGCCTGCCTGCCGCGTGCAGCAGCTCCAGGTCGCCGCTCAGCGCGGCTTCGCGCAAGCGCGCGCTGGGATGGTGCAGCAGTTTGTTGGTCAGTGTGTTGGCCAAAAACGCGAGCGCTTCGTCCGCCGGCTTGCCACGGGCGAGCATGGCTCGGGCCTTGTCCAGCACTTCGTCGCGGTAGACCTCCGCATGCTGGCGCATGTCCAGCGCGGGATTCTTCAGGGTGAGTGCGCGGCGCCAAGCCATGTAGCGATCGACTTGCAGATCGATGATAGCCCCGGCTTCGCGCGCGGCGGCTTCGCGCGAGCGGCGGTTGTCATCGATCACCTGGCGCAAGTCATCGATGCCGTACAGGTAAACGTCCGGCAGCTCGCCCACGCTTGCTTCGATATCGCGCGGTACCGCGATGTCGACCATGAACATCGGCTTGCGTCGGCGCGTCGCCATTGCCTTCTCGACCATGTCGCGGGTCAGCACCGGCTGCCGTGCGGCGGTGGAGGAGATCACGATATCGACCTCAGCCAGGTGCTGTGGCAGGTCGGCCAACGCAATCGCGTAACCGCCGTAGCGACCGGCGAGTTCCTGTGCGGTTTCCAGCGTGCGGTTCGCGACGATAAGCCGCCGCGCCTGTTTGTCGGACAGATGCCGCGCAGCCAGTTCGATGGTATCGCCAGCGCCAATCAGCAGCACGCAGGCCTGCTTGAGATCGGTGAACACCTGCTCCGCCAGCCGCACCGCGGTAAAGGCGACCGATACCGTGTGCGCGCCGATGCGGGTATCCGTGCGGACTCTCTTGGCAACCGCAAACGTGTGCTGCAGTAGGCGATCCAGCGGTGCGCGCAGTACCTGCGCGTCGCGCGCCTGTTGGTAGGCGTCCTTCACCTGGCCGAGAATCTGTGGTTCGCCCAACACCAGCGAGTCCAGCCCAGTGGCAACCCGGAACATATGACGCACGGCATCGCGTTCATCGTGCCGATACAGGAACTCGTCCAGCTTGCCGGGAGTCAGATGATGATGACGACTCAACCACGCCTGCGGAATGTTCTCGGCACCGGGCGTCACGCCGACGTACAGTTCAGTGCGGTTGCAGGTGGACAGGATCAGTGCCTCTTCCACACCGGGCTCGCGGGTCAGCTCGAGCAGGGCTGCACCTGCGGCGTCCAGATCGAACGCCACCTGTTCGCGCAGGCTGACCGGCGCGGTGAGGTGGTTGAGTCCGAGGGCGATCAGCGGCATGGTTTGAGAAGCAACTCGGCGAGATGTAGTCGGCGGCGTAGGCTAAGCTTGGCGGAGCACGCCGTGCGATGTCAGAAACGGCCGAAACGTGCGAATGATAGGTAGGCGAATGGAGAGTAGTGTGCGGAGCAGGGCGGCCAAGTTCAAGCAACTGCGGCATTTTACGGCAGCAACGGCACTGGCGCTGGTTTTGTGTGGATGTGCCGAGATGTCGGCCCGATCGGCCCAGAAGTCGGCCTCCGCGCAACCGCTGGCGCGGGTGACCGTGGCGACCCCGGATGCCGCACATGACCTGTTGGCCCAGTTGATGGCCGGCGAGATGGCGCTGGGCAGCACCGATCTGCCGTCGGCAGCGGCGTATTACAGCAGTGCGATGGCGCTGAGCAACGATCCGCGGGTGGCCGAACGCGCCGCCAAACTGGCGATCGCCGTACATGACGATGCCGCCGCGCAGCGCGCGATCGACCGTTGGCAGGCGCTCGGTGCCTCGGTCGCCGGTTTGGCCGAGGCTCGGGCCGAACTGGCGCTTGACCGTGGCGACACCGATGAGGCTCATCGCCAGCTGGAACTGTTGATCGGCAGCGGCGACAAGGATGCCTGGAGGCAATTCGGTCGTGTCTTGCTGGGCGCGCGTGACCAGGCACAGGCAGCCCGTCTGCTGGAATCGCTGGCCACCCCGCAACGATTGCCGGCGGACGCGCAGGCCTGGCTGGCGATGAGCGAAATGGGCGACAAATTCGGCCTGCATGCCTACGCCATGGGGCTTGCCGAGGCGGCCGCGCAGCGTTTCGGGAGTGCCGAAACGTACGCCTGGCTGGCGCAGATGAAGGCCAAGGACGGTGATCAGCAAGGTGCCCGTGCGCTGCTGCAGAAGGCGATCGCCAAGGCACCACAGAACATCCAGCTGCGGCTGGCCTACGCCGGCATGCTCAGTCAGTCCGGCGACTACGCGGCGGCATCCCGACTGCTCGAGCATGGTCCGCAGAATGCCGATACCTACGCATTGCGCGCGGCCCTGGCCGCTCAAAGCAAGGACACCAAGGCCTTGGCGGCGCTTTATCAGCAGCTGCAGCAGGCGCCACCGGACGTGCGTCAGCACAGTGCTTATCTACTCGGACAATTGGCCGAAATGCAGCATCTCGACGCCGAAGCGCTGGGTTGGTACGGGCAGGTTGATGATGACGATCCGCACGCGTTCGACGCGGATCTGCGCAGCGCGGTGCTCATGCAGGCGCAGGGTAAGGGGACCGAGGCGCATCAATTGTTAGGGCAGCTGCAGCTGGATTATCTCGATCAGCCCGAGCAATTGCGCCAGGCCTATCAGGTCGATGCCGAGCTGTACTTGCGTGAACAGCAGTATCCGCAGGCGGAGGCGGCGTTCGGTCGCGCTTTGCTGGTCGCGCCGGACGATCCGGGGCTGTTGTACGACCGTGGCCTGGCCTATGCCGAGGCGGGTCAGGTCGATCTGGCGGTGCAGGATTTTCAACGCCTGCTGAAAATCAAACCGGGTGACGTCGACGCCAGCAATGCACTCGGTTTCACCCTCGCCGATGCGAACCGTGACCTGCCCGAGGCTGAGCGACTGATACAGGTCGCCCGTACCGCCAAACCCAATGATCCGTCGATCGCCGATTCCTGGGGTTGGCTGCAATACCGCCTGGGTCACCTGGACCAGGCCGCGGAAGTCCTGCGTGGTGCGTGGCTGGCGAACAAGGATGCCGATGTCGGCGTGCATCTGGGCGAAGTACTGTGGAAGCAGGGGCATCGCCAGGATGCGCAGCGGATCTTTGAAGAGGTGCGCAAGATCGACCCACACAGCAACAGCCTGCAAGACACCCTGAGGCGCCTGCATCCATGAAGCGAAGTTTCCGACTTATCGCAGCTGCGCTGCCGCTGCTGCTGGCCGCCTGCGTGCCCGCGGTGCGCATGAAGGGCGACACTGGTTTGCTGAATGCGCAACAGGGGCGTGAGCAGGCGCTGGCCCACACCGATCACTGGGTGCTGGAGGGGCGGCTGGGTGTCTCCGACGGCAAGCAAAGCGGCACGGGCAGTTTCAGCTGGACCCAGGACGGCGAGCACTACGTATTCGTGATGCGCGGACCGACGCTCTCGGGTGCGAATTTCCGTCTCAGCGGTGGTCCGGATGGTGCGGTGCTCGAAGGATTGAAGGGCGGCTCGCTGCAGGGACCGGATGCCGAGGCACTGATGCACAAGGCGCTGGGCTGGGATGTGCCGCTGCGCGATCTCCGCGCCTGGGTGCTGGGCCTGCGTGCCGACAGCGGCCCGGCCGAACTCAGTTTTGGTACGGATCGGTTGCCGGCGCAGCTGCAGCAGGATGGCTGGACAGTCGACTATCCCGAATGGGACGAGGGGCGCCAGCCACCGCTACCGAAGAAGGTGTTCGCCGCGAATCCGCCGTATAAGGTGCGGCTGTCGATAGACTCGTGGAGCTTTCAGTGACGCTGTTCCAAAATGCCGCAGCAGTGAACTCCGCTTCAGTAGGGCCCGTTTTGGTAAAGCCGGCGCAATCCCGGTCAGACTCAGGCTTGGTGCCCGTTGGCGCCGGTCATGGACACGGTGCAAGGTCGTCATGACGAGTTTGGCAACCACGATGCCTTTTTCCATCGAACCCGCGCACCCCGATCAGATCGCCACGTTGTGCGCGATCGAGCGCAAGGCCGTGCAGCTGTTTCGCGGCCATGCGGCGTGGTCGAGTTATGCCGCCATGTCGATCCCGCCGGAACTGTTGCAGCAGGCCATCAGCCGCGGCCTGGTCTGGGTGGCGCTGAACGAGGCAAGCGTGCCGGTCGGCTTTGTCTGGCTGGACACTGAGGGCGGCGATGACGCCATCGCTGTGGCCGAAATCGACGTGCTGCCGGAGTATGGGCAGCGCGGGATTGGTGCTGACCTGCTTGAGCACGCCTGCGAGTGGGCGCGTGCCGCCGGTTTTCGGCGGATCGATCTGGGCACACTGGCCGACGTGCGCTGGAACGCGCCGTTCTATGCCAAGCATGGCTTTGCGTTGGTCGACAAGCAGGACCCGGCATTCGCCTATGCCCGCCAGCGAGACGAGGAAAACGGCTTTCCCGACCGCCTGCGGGTATTCATGAGCCGACCACTGGCAGCTCCCGCTCGGGACAAATGGACGATCTGGCCGGCGCCGGCCAAGTTGAATCTGTTCTTGCGCATCACCGATCGTCGTCAGGATGGTTACCACGAGCTGCAGACGGTGTTCCGACTGCTCGACTGGGGCGACGAGATTCGGCTGCGGCTGCGCGATGACGGCGAAATCCAGCGGCTGAGCGACGTGCCCGGCGTGCCCGCCCATACGGACCTGGTGGTGCGTGCGGCGCAGCTGCTGCAGCGCCATGCGGCGGTGGCGGCCGGCGTCGATATCGACGTGATAAAGCGCATCCCGATGGGCGGCGGCCTGGGTGGCGGCAGTTCCGATGCGGCAACCGTGCTGGTGGCGCTGAATCTGCTGTGGAAGCTGGATCTGGACGACAATGCGCTGGCCGAACTGGGTCGCCAGCTCGGCGCCGACGTGCCGGTGTTCGTGCGAGGCCGCTCGGCCTGGGCCGAGGGTGTCGGTGAGCAACTCACCCCGCTGGACCTGCCGTCGCGCCATTATGTGGTGCTCGATCCGCACGATTCGGTGCCGACGGCCGAGCTTTTTCAAGCGCCTGAATTGACACGAAATGCACCGCGGGCGACAATTTCATCCTTTGCTTCTGGCGAAACGACGGAAAATGCCTTTGCGCCGGTGGTGCGCGCGCGACACCCGCGGGTGGCCGCTGCGCTGGACTGGCTAGGCAGCTTCGGTCAGGCACGGCTTTCCGGCAGCGGTGGCTGCGTGTTTCTGGAAGCAAGGTCATTCGATCGGGCAATGCTGATTGCCGGACAGTGTCCAACGGCATTCACGGCACAGGTGGCTGCGGGTGTTGATGTTTCACCCTTGCAACATGCTCTGGCGCGCCATCGCGGCGTGGTCTGAGCGACACAGACAACAGGCCGTCGCTGGCAGCATGGCGACGGTCGGCGAGTACGTTCAAAAGCACTAGCGCATAAAAATACTACTGGGGCGTCGCCAAGCTGGTTAAGGCACGGGATTTTGATTCCCGCATACGCAGGTTCGAATCCTGCCGCCCCAGCCATTCATGATGGTCCAAGATGGCTATCGGTTCCGAGGTGAATACTGTGGACACGTCCACCCCGATGATGCTGTTTACCGGTAACGCGCACCGCACGCTGTCCGAGGATGTCGCCCATCGCCTGGGTGTGCCGCTGGGCAAGGCGCAGGTCGGTACGTTCAGCGACGGCGAAGTACAGATCGAGATCGAGGAAAATGTCCGCCGACAGGAAGTGTTCGTGTTGCAGCCGACCGGTGCACCGAGCGCAGTCAACCTGTTCGAGTTGCTGGCATTGACCGATGCACTGAAGCGGGCCTCGGCGGCCAGCGTCACCGCCGTTATTCCGTATTTTGGCTATGCCCGACAGGATCGTCGTCCGCGTTCGGCGCGGGTGCCGATCACCGCCAAGCTGGCTGCCCGGATGATTGGCGCCGCGGGTGTCGACCGGGTGCTGACGGTGGACTTGCACGCCGACCAGATCCAGGGCTTCTTCGATATTCCGGTCGACAACGTGTACGCCTCACCGGTGCTGCTGGCCGATATCTGGCGCAATCACAGCATGGACGACCTGATCGTGGTCAGTCCGGACGTCGGTGGTGTGGTGCGCGCTCGCGCGCTGGCCAAGCGACTGGACGACGCGGATCTGGCGATCATCGACAAGCGCCGGCCGAAAGCGAATGTGGCCACGGTGATGAACATCATCGGCGACGTGAACGGCAAATCGTGCGTGCTGGTCGACGACATCGTCGACACCGCCGGCACGTTGTGCGCGGCAGCGGCGGCACTGAAGGAGCGCGGCGCCCGCAAAGTCGTCGCCTACTGCGTGCATCCGGTGCTTTCGGGCGCGGCGGTCAGCAATATCGAAGGCTCCCAGCTTGACCAGCTGGTAGTCACCAACACCTTGCCGCTGAGCCCGCAAGTACAGGCCTGCGCGAAGATCCGCCAGCTCTCGGTCGCCGAGCTGCTGGCAGAAACGATTCGCCGTATCGCCTTTGGCGAGTCGGTGAGTTCGTTGTACGTGGATTGATTCTTTAAGGGACGAGAGACGAGTAGCGAGGGCGCCATCTGGAGTAGTCGGTTGTTGCGCCCTCGCTACTCGTCCCTCGTCTCTAAAAACCGGTTCCTCTGGTCGCGGGGGAACCATGCAAGCCGTCGTGAGACGGCACAACACAACCTAAGGCAATACTGAAATGACCAAGACTCATGAAATCAAGGCACAGAGCCGCAAGGACGAGGGGAAAGGTGCGAGCCGCCGCCTGCGTCATGCGAGCTTCGTGCCGGCCGTTGTATACGGCGGCGCCGGCCAGGTTCCGCAGAGCATCCAGATCGAGCACAACACCATCCTGCTCGCCGCCAAGCACGAGTGGTTCTTCTCCTCGGTGCTCGACCTGAACGTCGACGGCAACGTGCAGAAGGTGCTGGTGCGCGACTGGCAGAAGCATCCGTACAAGCAGTTGATGATGCACATGGATTTCCTGCGCGTGAACGAGAATGAGGCGATCCGCGTCAGCGTTCCGCTGCACTTCCTGAATCAGGAAAAGTCGCCGGCCGGCAAGACCTCCGGCGTGGTGATCTCGCACAACCTGACCGAAGTGGAAATCTCCTGCCTGCCGAAGCATCTGCCCGAGTTCATTGAACTGGATCTGGGCGAGCTGAACCCCGGCGACATCGTTCATCTGTCCGAGCTGAAGCTGCCGGCAAACGTCGAGATCGTGGCGCTGCATCTGGGCGAGAGCCACGATACCGCCGTGGTCACGGCCAATACCGTGCAGGAAGAAGTCGACGCCGCTCCGGCCGAAGGCGATGCAGCAGCTGCTGCCGCTCCGGCCGCTGCTGCCGCGCCAGCCAAGAAAGACGACAAGAAGTAAGCTGCGACGCCCCGCGTTCCATCGGGACGCGGGGCGTTACTGCTGCTCGAGCGCATGGCTGGTTTGCGACTCATTGTCGGGCTGGGCAATCCCGGTACCGAATACCTCCGAACCCGGCACAACGCCGGGTTCTGGTTTGTGGACGCCCTTGCCAGCGGGCAAGGTGAACGCTTTGGTTTCGACGGCAAGCTGCACGGCGAAACCTGCAGGGTGCGGATCGGCAGTGAGCAGGTGTGGTTGCTCAAGCCGGCCACCTTCATGAATAAAAGTGGCATCGCCGTGGTTTCGGCGCTGCGCTACTACAAGATCGAGCCAGAGCAGTGCCTGATCGCGCACGATGATCTGGATCTGCCCGCCGGCACCGTACGCATGAAGTTCGATGGCGGCCACGGCGGCCAGAACGGCTTGCGCGACATCATGGCGCATCTGGATCACGGCAAGTTTCATCGTCTGCGCGTAGGCATTGGCCATCCTGGCCATCGTGATCAGGTCACGCCTTGGGTGTTGGGCCGGCCTTCCGCGCAGGATCAGGACGCGATCCTCGATGGCATCGCCCGCGCGCTGAACGTGCTGCCGCTGGCGGTGGATGGCCAGTTCGAAAAGGCCATGCACCAGCTGCACACGCCAGGCATCGCCGGGAATAGTTGAAGCCCGCTCCAGTGCCTCCCATTTTTTTTCGACATTCTCCATTCACGATATTCAACACCCGGATTCCAAGTCATGGGCATCAAATGCGGCATCGTCGGCCTGCCTAACGTCGGCAAGTCCACTCTGTTCAACGCGCTGACCAAGGCGGGTATCGCCGCGGCCAACTTTCCGTTTTGCACGATCGAGCCGAACGTCGGCATCGTGCCGGTGCCCGATACGCGTCTGGCCCAGCTCGCCGAAATCGTCAAGCCGCAGCGGGTGATTCCGACCACGATGGAGTTCGTCGATATTGCCGGCCTGGTGGCTGGCGCATCGAAGGGCGAGGGCCTGGGCAACAAGTTCCTCGCGCACATCCGCGAAGTCGATGCGATCGCCCACGTGGTGCGCTGCTTCGAGGGTGACGTGATCCACGTCGCCGGCAAGGTCGACCCGATCTCCGACATCGAAACCATCGACACCGAGTTGGCGCTGGCCGACCTGGAGTCGGTGGAAAAGGCGCTGAACAAGGCCGAGCGTGCGGCCAAGGCTAATGACAAGGAGGCGCTGGCGAAGAAGCCAGTGCTGCAAAAGCTGGCCACCGCATTGAACGAGGGTCGTTCCGCTCGATCGATCGGGCTGGATGCCGAGGAAAAGGCGCTGGTGCGTGACATGTTCCTGCTCACGCTGAAGCCTCTGATGTACATCGCCAACGTGGCCGACGACGGTTTCGAGAACAACCCGCTGCAGGATGCCGTGCGCGCCCGCGCCGCCACCGAAGGCGCCGAAGTCGTGCCGGTGTGTGCGTCCATCGAAGAGGAAATGGCACAGCTTGAAGATGCCGACCGCGATGAGTTCCTGAAGGATATGGGTCTGGACGAGCCGGGCTTGAATCGGGTGATTCGCGCCGGCTACAAGCTGCTCGGCCTGCAGACTTACTTCACTGCCGGCGAAAAGGAAGTGCGTGCGTGGCAGCTGAAGGCTGGCTCTACCGCGCCGCAGGCTGCCGGGGTGATCCACACCGACTTCGAGCGGGGCTTCATTCGCGCCGAGACCGTCGCGTTCGACGATTTCATCAAGTACAAGGGCGAAGCTGGCGCGAAGGAAGCCGGTCGGTTGCGGCTCGAGGGCAAGGACTACCTGGTCAGGGAAGCCGATATCCTGCACTTCCGTTTCAACGTCTGAGCCTGCTCGAGATTTCCCTGTAGTGATGGGGACGAGAGCAACGCTGTAGGTTGGGATGAGCATTGGCGAATCCCAACGCATTGCTGGGGAATGTTGGGGTTTGCACCCCAACCTAAGCGAACCGATCGAATGCCCTGGCCCTTGCCGGGGCTTTTTTTTTGCGCCGGCTTGCCACGCCGTCATGCGGCTGCTGAAATGAATTTATGCCTGCCGACGTCCATTACCGCCTTGCTCGACTTGAAGATGCGCGCGCCGTTGGCGAACTCGCGCGACGCGTGACGCGCCGCTGGATCTTGCCCGGGCAGCCGGCAGCTGCGGCCGTGAAGATACTGGCGAGCATGAGCGCGAAGGCGATCCGGACAATGATTGCGGAGGGCCGGCGTTTTCATCTCGCGCTGATCGGCGATCGATTGGTGGGCGTGGCGGCGATGCGCGATGACAGCCATCTGTTTCAATTCTTCGTGAGCACGCGCCATCAAGGTCGCGGCATTGCAGGACGGCTGTGGCAACGCGTCGTGCGCGATGCCGTGCGTCGTGCCGGCACCCGTCGCTTCACGCTGAATTCGTCCCTGGTAGCCGTGCCGGTTTATCTGCGCCTGGGTTTTGTGCTGAACGGGCCGATGAGTAAGACCGCCGAGGGGCTCGTCACAATGCCCATGCGGCTGGATCTGCGCTGATCGTCGGGTTCGGGGGGGCGACAGATCACTGCATACGCGCATAATGCGCGGTCAATTCATCCGCCTCTTCATTGGAGTCCGCATGCCAGGCCAGCAAAGCGAAGTCACTTTCCGTTTTCTTGCACAACCCACCGACGTCAATTTCGGCGGCAAGGTGCATGGAGGCATGGTGATGAAGTGGATCGACCAGGCCGGCTATGCCTGCGCCGTAGGCTGGAGCGGGGCGTATTGCGTCACGGCATCAGTCAGCGGTATCCAGTTTGTCGCGCCGATCCTGATCAGCGATCTGGTCAGCGTGCGGGCGCACCTGATCCACACCGGTACCTCGAGCATGCATCTCGCCGTGGACGTACTGGCACGCGATCTGCGCAAGGGCGAGCAGCGGCTGGCCACCAGTTGCGTGATGGTCTTTGTGGCGCTGGACAGCCCGGATGGCAAGCCGACGCCGGTGCCGCGCTGGGAGCCGCGCGATGACAATGAGCGCCGGTTGCAGGCGGAGGCAGAAAAATTACTGGAACTGTCCAAGGGCATGGCAAAATTGGTGGACCTGCGCGGCGCGCAACTGGACTGATCCCCCGCAGAAACTTTTTTCAAAAAAAACGCCTTGGCGTGCTGATTTGACGCCATTAGGTGTTGACAGCTCAGCGCCCGATCCACACAATACGCGTTCTTTGTTGGAGGGATACCCAAGCGGCCAACGGGGGCAGACTGTAAATCTGCTGGCTTACGCCTTCGGTGGTTCGAATCCACCTCCCTCCACCAGACGGGTTCCGCGCAGGGCGGGAGTAGTTCAATGGTAGAACATCAGTTTTCCAAACTGATTACGCGGGTTCGATTCCCGCCTTCCGCTCCATTGGCTCTCGCAATGTGTTCAGTGCTCATGTAGCTCAGTCGGTAGAGCACTTCCTTGGTAAGGAAGAGGTCACAGGTTCGATTCCTGTTATGAGCACCATCTTTTACGACCGTTACGGTTACCGCCCCGCAAGGGCGTTTCCTTCAAATCATTGACTCCATCGGGGTTTAGCGCGCATGGCAAAGGGTAAATTCGAACGCACCAAGCCGCACGTCAACGTCGGCACGATTGGTCACGTGGATCACGGCAAGACGACGCTGACGGCAGCGCTGACCAAGGTCGGTGCGGAACGCTTTGGTGGCGAGTTCAAGGCATACGAGGCGATCGACGCCGCGCCGGAAGAGAAGGCGCGTGGCATCACGATCTCGACCGCCCACGTGGAATACGAGTCGCCCAAGCGCCACTACGCGCACGTCGACTGCCCCGGCCATGCTGACTATGTGAAGAACATGATCACCGGTGCGGCGCAGATGGACGGCGCGATCCTGGTGTGCTCGGCCGCGGACGGCCCGATGCCGCAGACGCGTGAGCACATCCTGCTGTCGCGTCAGGTGGGCGTGCCGTACATCGTCGTGTTCCTGAACAAGGCCGACATGGTGGACGACGCTGAGCTGCTCGAGCTGGTCGAGATGGAAGTGCGCGAGCTGCTGAGCAAGTACGACTTCCCGGGCGACGACACCCCGATCATCCAGGGTTCGGCCAAGCTGGCGCTGGAAGGCGACCAGAGCGACATCGGCGTGCCGGCGATCATCAAGCTGGTTGACGCGCTGGACAGCTACATTCCGGAGCCGGTGCGCGTGATTGACCGCCCGTTCCTGATGCCGGTGGAAGACGTGTTCTCGATCTCCGGCCGCGG
>NZ_JACHCN010000017.1 GCF_014205795.1 Rhodanobacter sp. MP7CTX1 | reverse complement strand
TTCTTCAAGGGTTACCGCCCGCAGTTCTACTTCCGCACCACCGACGTGACCGGCGCTTGCGAGCTGCCGGAGGGCGTGGAAATGGTGATGCCGGGCGACAACGTGAAGATGGTGGTCAGCCTGATCCACCCGATCGCGATGGACGAAGGCCTGCGTTTCGCCATTCGCGAAGGCGGCCGTACCGTCGGCGCCGGCGTGGTGGCCAAGGTCATCAAGTAAGAAGTTGTTCTCAAGCACAAGGCCGCCGCGCGGCCTTGTGCTGACAGGCTCCGTGCCTGTCGGGCCCCGTGAATCACCCCGTTTTCTGAATTTGTTACCGGGGTACTTCACTTGGCAGATATTTGCAGGTATACTGCGTAGCTTGCTTATCGACCGAGGGTTTACTTCGGTCGATCTACCGCGAAATGAGGCACAGGATGTGCTTCGAGTTCGCAGGCCGGGATGGCCCTCGCAATCCAATGTAATCACAGGGCTTGCCCCGTTGATCATGTTTGTTGCGTGAATCGATTTTTAGCCCAGGCGAGCCGCATCATTGCGCTCGCCTGGTCTTTTCGAATTGGGGGCCGTGTGATTTATCTGCGGCTACCGGTGTGGTGGTAAAGGGTTGTGCGAGGCGGTGAGAAGCCGCTTCGTTTCACATTACGTTCTTTCGACAACAGGACACGGTTATGGCGAACCAGAAGATTCGGATTCGGCTGAAAGCGTACGATCATCGTCTGATCGACCGCTCGGCTAGCGAAATCGTAGAGACGGCCAAGCGCACTGGCGCAACGGTACTCGGCCCGATTCCGCTCCCGACAAAAATCGAGCGTTACACCATCCTGACGTCTCCGCACGTCGACAAGGATGCACGCGACCAGTACGAGACCCGTACTCACAAGCGTGTGCTCGACATTATCGACCCGAACGACAAAACCGTGGACGCGCTCATGAAGCTTGATCTCGCCGCTGGCGTTGATGTTCAGATCAAGCTCGGTTGAGCGACAGACAGGATACGAAGATGAGTATCGGATTGGTAGGCCGCAAATGCGGCATGAGCCGACTCTTCACTGAAGATGGCCGCTCGATTCCGGTGACGCTGATTGAAGCGACGCCGAATCGTGTGACCCAGTTGAAGACGGATGATAACGATGGCTACAGCGCCGTCCAGGTTTCTGCGGGCACCAAGCGCGCAAACCTGCTGACGCAGCCGCTGAAAGGTCATTACGCGAAGGCCAAGGTTGAGCCGGGTCGTGGTCTGTGGGAGTTCCGCGTGTCTGCCGACGATCTCGGCAAGTACACCGTGGGCGCCGAGATCAAGGCTGACGACGTGTTTACCGTCGGGCAGATCGTTGACGTGGCCGGCGTGTCGAAAGGCAAGGGCTTCCAGGGCACGATCAAGCGCTGGAACTTCAAGATGGGTGACGCTACCCACGGTAACTCGCTGTCGCATCGCGCGCCGGGTTCTATCGGTCAGCGTCAGACCCCGGGTCGCGTGTTCCCGGGCAAGAAGATGTCCGGTCACATGGGTGCCGTGCGCCGTTCGTCGCAGGGTCTGGAAGTGGTCAAGGTCGACGCCGAGCGTCACCTGATTGCGGTGAAGGGCGCGGTACCGGGTGCAACCGGTGGCGACGTCATCATCCGCCCGACGACCAAGGGTTGAGGAGAACGCCATGGAACTTAATGTCATTGGCGCCAAGCCGCTCAGCGTGTCGGACGAAGTGTTCGGCGGTGAGTACAAGAAGGCCCTGGTCCACCAAGTAGTTATTGCCTATCAGGCAGGTGGTCGTGCTGGCACCCAGTCGCAGCTGTCGCGCGGCGAGATGTCCGGTACCACCAAGAAGTTCAAGAAGCAGAAGGGCGGCGGTGCCCGTCACGGTGATTACCGTGCGCCGATCTTTGTCGGTGGTGGCCGCACTTTCGCAGCCAAGCCGCGCAGCTATGAGCAGAAGGTCAACCGCAAGGCTTACCGTGTCGCGATCCGCTCGATCTTTTCCGAGCTGATCCGCCAGGACCGCCTGAAGATTGTCGAGAGCTTTGGCATCGAGACGCCGAAGACCTCCGCGATGGTTGCCAAGCTGGCTGAGCTGGAAGTTTCCGGTCGTGTGTTGCTGGTGTCGGAAGACGCCTCCGAGTCGGTGTTCCTGGCCGCTCGCAACATTCCGTATATCCATGTGCTGGATGTGATGGCGCTGAACCCGGTCAGCCTGGTCGGTTCCGACCATGTGGTGATGACGGTTGACGCCGTGAAGAAGGTCGAGGAGTGGCTGGCATGAGCATGAACAACGAACGCATTCTCGACACGTTGCGCGCGCCGCACATTTCCGAGAAATCGGCGCGACTCGCCGAGCATAACCAGTACGTATTCGTCGTTGCCCCTACGGCAACCAAGGCCGATGTCCGTGCTGCCGTGGAAAGTCTGTTTGACGTCAAGGTCGAACAGGTGAACCTCGTCAACACGATAGGCAAGGTCAAGTCCTTCCGTTTCCGCGCTGGCAGCCGCCAGGGCAAGCGCAAGGCCTATGTGCGTCTTGCCGATGGCCAGACCATCGACGTGTCCGCCAAGGCCTGAGCCAGGAGTTTTGTGAAATGGCATTAATCAACCACAAGCCGACCTCGCCGGGCCGTCGTGACGCAGTAAGCGTCCGCACGGAAGGCCTGTACAAGGGCGCGCCGTACGCGGCGTTGACCGAGTCACAGTCCAAGACCGGCGGTCGCAACCATCATGGCCGCATCACCGTGCGTCATCGTGGCGGCGGTCACAAGCAGCATTACCGCATCATCGACTTCAAGCGTGACAAGGAAGGCATTGCCGCCCGCGTCGAGCGCATTGAATATGATCCGAACCGCACCGCGCACATCGCGTTGCTGTGCTACGCCGATGGCGAGCGCCGTTACATCATCGCGCCGAAGGGCGTGGCGGTGGGCGACCGTCTGGTCTCGGGCCACGAAGCGCCGATCAAGGCTGGCAACTGCCTGCAGCTGCGCAGCATCCCGATGGGTAGCACCATTCACTGCATCGAACTGCGTCCCGGCAAGGGCGCGCAGATCGCCCGCAGCGCTGGCGCCTCGGTGCAGCTGGTAGCCCGCGAGTCTGGGTACGCCACGTTGCGTCTGCGCTCCGGCGAGATGCGTCGCGTCTCGGTCGATTGCCGCGCCACGATCGGCGAAGTCGGCAACGGCGAGCACAGCCTTAAGAAGCTCGGCAAGGCTGGCGCGAAGCGCTGGCTGGGTATTCGCCCGACCGTTCGCGGTGTGGTGATGAACCCGGTCGACCATCCGCACGGTGGTGGCGAAGGCAAGACTTCAGGTGGTCGTCATCCGGTCAGCCCGTGGGGCACGCCGGCCAAGGGCTACAAGACCCGTAACAACAAGCGCACGCAGCAGTTCATCGTGCGTCGTCGTACGAAGTAACAGGAAACCGACATGCCTCGCTCTCTGAAGAAAGGTCCGTTCGTCGACCTTCACCTCGTAAAAAAGGTGGAAGCTGCGGTTTCCGCCAATAACAAGCGCCCGATCAAGACCTGGTCGCGTCGCTCGATGATCCTGCCGGAAATGGTCGGCTTGACCATCGCCATCCATAACGGCCGTCAGCACGTACCCGTCCTGATCAACGAGAACATGGTCGGGCACAAGCTCGGCGAGTTCGCGGTGACCCGTACGTTCAAGGGCCATGTCGGCGACAAGAAGGGCAAGTGATGAGCACCGAAGCCAAAGCGATCCTGCGTGGCGCCCGCATCTCGGCGCAAAAGGCACGCCTGGTGGCTGATCTCGTCCGCGGGCTTCCCGTGGGCCGGGCCAGCGACGTGCTCACCTTCACCAACAAGAAAGCCGCCATCCTTGTCCGCAAGGTGCTGCTGTCGGCCGTCGCCAACGCTGAGAACAATCTCGGCGCCGACGTCGACGAGTTGAAAGTGGCCAGCATCTTCGTTGACGAAGGTCCGGCGATGAAACGTATGCATGCCCGCGCCAAAGGCCGCGGTTCGCGCATTCTCAAGCGCACCAGCCACATCACTGTGGTTGTTGGTAACTGACCGGGGACATAGACGATGGGTCATAAAGTTCATCCCACCGGAATCCGCCTCGGCATTGCCAAGGACTGGAACTCGAAGTGGTTCGCCAACAAGGGCGATTACGCAAAGTATCTCGTGGCCGATATCAAGGTTCGCGACATGCTCAAGAAGAAGCTGGCTGCCGCCGGCATCTCGAAAATCCAGATCGAGCGTCCGGCTAAAACCGCACGCGTGACGATCCACACCGCCCGTCCGGGCGTGGTGATCGGCAAGAAGGGCGAGGATATCGAGAAGCTGCGCAAGGAAGTCAGCGACATGATGGGCGTTCCGACGCACATCAACGTCAGCGAAGTGCGCAAGCCCGAGCTTGACGCCCAGCTGGTGGCCGAGTCGATCGCTCAGCAGCTTGAGCGTCGCATCATGTTCCGCCGCGCAATGAAGCGCTCGGTCGGCAATGCGATGCGCCTGGGTGCCCTGGGTATCAAGATCAACGTCTCCGGTCGTCTGAACGGTGCCGAGATCGCTCGTTCGGAGTGGAGCCGTGAAGGCCGCGTGCCGCTGCATACGCTGCGCGCCGACATCGACTACGGCACCGCCGAAGCGAAGACCACCTACGGAATCATCGGCATCAAGGTGTGGGTCTACAAGGGTGAAGTCTTCGACCTGGCAGCTGCATCGCAGGAGTCGAAAGACGAGCCGTCCTCGCAGCCGCGCCGCGAAGGTGGCGAAGGTCGTCGTAACGATTCGCGTCGCGAGGCCGGTGACGGCCGCCGCGAGCGGACTGCGAAGTAAGGAGAGTTGCCATGTTGCAACCCAAGCGAACCAAATACCGCAAGCAATTCAAAGGCCGTAACGACGGCTTGGCCCAGTGCTCCAACCTCGTCAGCTTTGGCGAGTACGGCCTGAAAGCCACCACGCATGGCGCGCTCACCGCGCGCCAGATCGAGGCGGCCCGTCGTTGCATCACCCGTTTCGTGAAGCGTGGTGGCAAGTTGTGGATCCGCGTGTTCCCGGACAAGCCGATCACCAAGAAGCCGATCGAAGTGCGAATGGGTGCCGGTAAGGGTAGCGTCGAGTTCTGGGTCGCCCCAGTCCAGCCCGGTCGCATGCTCTATGAAATCGAGGGCGTCGACGAATTGACGGCGCGTGAGGCGTTCCGTCTGGCGGCAGCGAAGCTGTCCGTGCAGACCCAATTTGTGACCCGGGCGGTGATGTGATGGCCACCAAAGATATCAATAACCAGTCGGCCGACGAGCTGAAGCAGCATCTGCTGGACCTGCGCAAGGAGCAGTTCAACCTGCGCATGCAAAAGGGTTCCGGCCAGCTCACTCAGCCGCACCAGCTTCGCCGCGTTCGGCGTGACATCGCCCGCACGAAGTTTGTGCTCGGCGGCAAGAAGTAAGGGACGGCCGATATGAGCGACAACCAGATTCAAGCAGAAAAGAAGCAGGCGCGTACCCTTGAGGGTCGTGTCACCAGCAACAAGATGGACAAGACGGTCACCGTGCTGGTCGAGCGTCAGGTGCAGCATTGGCTGCTCGGCAAGATCATCCGCCGTTCGACCAAGCTGCATGCGCAGGACGACCTGGGTTCGAACGAGGGTGACCTCGTACGTATCGCCGAGTGCCGTCCGTTGTCCAAGACCAAACATCACCGCGTGGTTGAAATCATCACGCGCGCCAAAGTCTAAGGGAGGGTGCAGCCATGATCCAGATGCAAAGCACGCTTTCCGCAGCGGACAACAGCGGCGCGAAGGAACTGATGTGCATCAAGGTGCTCGGCGGCTCCAAGCGTCGTTACGCCGCGATCGGTGACGTTATCAAGGTCACCGTGAAGGATGCCATTCCCCGCGGAAAGGTAAAGAAGGGCGAGGTGTATAATGCCGTGGTGGTTCGTACCGCCAAGGGCGTACGCCGTCCCGATGGTTCGCTGATCCGTTTCGACGGCAACGCAGCGGTCCTCCTCAACAACAAGCTCGAGCCGATCGGCACCCGTATTTTCGGACCGGTTACCCGCGAGCTGCGCAGCGAGAAGTTCATGAAGATCGTCTCGCTTGCTCCCGAAGTGCTCTGAGCGGAGTCAAGAAATGAACCGTATCCGCAAAGGTGATCAGGTCCTCGTGATCACCGGTAAAAACAAAGGTCAGCGCGGCGATGTGCTGCGTGTTGCAGACGATCGTGTATTCGTCTCCAACGTGAATCTGATCAAGCGTCACACCAAGCCGAACCCGCAGGCCAATCAGGCTGGCGGCATCGTCGAGCGTGAAGCCTCGATCCATCTCTCCAATGTGCAGCTGTTCAACCCCGCCACGAACAAGGGTGAACGCGTCGGCACCAAAACGCTCGAAGATGGGCGCAAGGTCCGCGTGTTCCGTTCGAATGGCGAGGTCGTGGACGCGTAAGGAACACAAGTCATGACGCGCCTTGAAACATTTTACAAAGACCAGGTACTGGCGAAGCTCACCGAGCAGTTCGGCTACCAGAACGTGATGCAGGTTCCCCGCATCACCAAGATCACGCTGAACATGGGCGTGGGCGAAGCTGCGGGCAACAAGAAAGTGCTCGAGAACGCCGTGGCCGATATGGCCAAGATCGCGGGCCAGAAGCCGATCACGACCAAGGCGCGCGTTTCCGTTGCCTCGTTCAAGATCCGCGACGGCTGGCCGATCGGCTGCAAGGTCACGCTGCGCCGTGCGCAGATGTGGGAATTCCTTGATCGCCTGATCAACATCTCGCTGCCCCGCGTCCGCGATTTCCGTGGTGTGTCGGCGCGTGCCTTCGATGGCCGTGGCAACTACAACTTCGGTATCAAGGAACAGATCATTTTCCCTGAGATCGATTTCGATCAGGTTGATGCGTTGCGCGGTATGGATATCTCCATCACCACCACCGCCAAGACCGACGAAGAGGCGAAAGCCTTGCTGGCAGCATTCAGCTTCCCGTTCCGCAACTGATAGGCGCGTAATCCATGGCTAAGACATCAATGGTGAACCGCGATATCAAGCGGACCAAACTCGTCAAGAAGTACGCCGCCAAGCGCGGCGAGCTGAAGACGATCGTGCTGAGCACCACCGCCTCCTACGAGGAGAAGATGGCTGCACAGACCAAGCTGCAGAAGCTTCCGCGCGATGCCAGTCCGGTGCGTCAGCGCACCCGCTGCGCCTTGACCGGTCGCCCGCGTGCGGTCTATGCGAAGTTCGGCCTGGGCCGCAACAAGCTGCGTGAAGCAACCATGCGCGGTGACGTGCCGGGTCTGCGTAAGGCAAGCTGGTAATAACGGTTTAGAGCAGTTTGTTGTAAAGCAAGCTGCTGTAAAACAATGATTTGCAGAGCTCGTTCGCGGGGTGAATGCCTCGCGACCGGTTCTCCCGGTTGCATCGTCATGCAGCCGTTGATGCGACTACCGCATTTGATGTTCGCTAAAACCTGGTAATGCTGATATAGTCGGCGGTCTGCGTAAAGCAGGCCGGCGGTAAGCGTCGGCTCACAATCTAATTGATTTCCGGTTTTATCGGATATCGGTGCACTCTGAAGGACTTTTTCATGAGCATGACTGATCCCATCGCCGATCTGTTTACGCGCGTCCGCAACGCCCAGTCCATGGGCAAGCCGGCCGTCCGTATGCCGTCGTCGAAACTGAAGTTGGCGATCGCCGACCTTCTCAAGAACGAGGGCTACATCCTCGACGCCAAGACTTCCACCGAGGAAGGCAAGCCGGTGCTCGAGATCAAGCTCAAGTATTTCGAGGGCCAGCCGGCCATCGAGACCATTTCCCGTGTCAGCCGCTCCGGCCTGCGTGTGTACCGCGGCAAGGACGAACTGCCGAAGGTTCTCGGCGGCCTGGGTATCTCGATCATCTCGACTTCTGCCGGTCTGCTGACCGATGCGCAGGCCCGTGCCAAGGGTCTGGGCGGCGAAGTTATCGGCCAAGTGGCATAAGGAGTCTTTCGATGTCACGTGTAGCCAAAAAACCGATTACCCTGCCGAAGGGCGTGGAGCTGACCGTCGCTGCTGACGCGATCTCCGTGAAGGGCCCCAAGGGCACGCTGTCCGTGCATCACCTGCCGGGCGTTTCCGTCACCGTGGACAACGGTGTTGCAACCATCAGTCTCGCTGAAGGTACCGACGACAAGTTCGGTGGTACTGCTCGCGCGCTGCTGGCCAACATGGTCCAGGGTGTGTTCGCCGGTTACGAGCGCAAGCTTGAGCTGGTTGGCGTGGGTTACCGCGTTGCCATGCAGGGCAAGTCGCTGAACCTGAGCCTGGGCTTTTCCCACCCGGTGGTGTTCGAAGCGCCGGAAGGCATAAGCATCGAAACCCCGACGCAGACCGAAGTCCTGATCAAGGGCGCCGACAAGCAGCGCGTGGGTCAGGTGGCAGCCAAGATTCGCGGCTTCCGTCCGCCGGAGCCCTACAAGGGCAAGGGTGTGCGTTATGCCGGTGAGAAGATCACGCTGAAGGAAGCCAAGAAGGCGTAATGCGGGTCCCTTCGCGAAAGTCTGGTCATGCGTGACCAGACTCTTCCAGGAGTCCCTACTAAGCCGATCCGCTTTCGAGGAAATTATGATGAACAAGAATGAAAACCGCCTGCGTCGCGCCAAGTCCACGCGTTGCCATATCCGCAAGCTGGCTGTGGCCCGCCTGTCGGTGCACCGCACGGGTCAGCACATCTACGCACAGGTGTTCGACGCTTCCGGCGTGAACGTGGTGGCTGCTGCCTCCACCGTGCAGAAGTCGGTTGCCGAAGGCCTCAAGGGTACGAAGAACCTGACTGCCGCTGCTGCGGTGGGCAAGGCTGTTGCGGAACGTGCGATGGCTGCAGGTATCGAGTCGGTGGCATTCGACCGCTCCGGCTTCCGTTTTCACGGTCGCATCAAGGCCTTGGCCGATGCGGCTCGCGAAGCGGGTCTCAAGTTCTAAAAGCCAGATTTTACAAGCACGATCTGGGAATCAGGTGACCTTGATTCCCGTTGCATCACCTACAACTCCAAGCGGCTCAGCCGCAAGCAAAGTCCCGGATTATCGGGCACATGGAAAAGAACATGTCTTCTAACGATCGCGAAAATTCGGACGGCTTGCTCGAAAAGCTGATTGCCGTCAACCGCGTGGCCAAAACCGTCAAGGGTGGCCGCCAGATGAGCTTCACCGCGCTGACCGTGGTCGGCGACGGCGAGGGCAAGGTCGGCTTCGGCTATGGCAAGGCGCGTGAAGTGCCGGTTGCCATCTCCAAGGCGATGGAGCGTGCCCGCCGCCAGATGGTGAACATCGAACTGAACAACGGCACCCTGTGGTACGCCATCAAGGCGAACCACGGCGCAGCCCGCGTTTATATGCAGCCTGCTTCGGAAGGTACCGGCGTGATCGCTGGTGGCGCCATGCGCGCTGTGCTGGAAGTGGTCGGCGTCAAGAACGTGCTGGCCAAGGCCGTCGGTTCGCGCAACCCGATCAACCTGGTGCGCGCCACCATCAAGGGCCTGCAGGCAGTCGCCTCGCCCAAGAAGATCGCCGCCAAGCGTGGCAAGACTCTGGATGAGGTGCTGGGCAATGGCTAAGTCACAAGCAACCGCCGACAAGACCGTGCGCGTGCGCCTGGTCAAGGGCCTGCGCGGCGTGCAGGCTCGTCACCGCCTCAGCGTCAAGGCGCTGGGTCTGGGCAAGATCAACGACGTCCGTGAACTGAAGGACAGCCCGCAGGTGCGTGGCCTGATCAACACGGTCTATTACCTGGTCCGGGTCGAGGAGTAAGCATCATGCGTCTTAATGACATTCAGCCGAACGCCGGCTCGCACAAGACGCGCCTGCGCGTCGGTCGCGGTATCGGTTCGGGTATGGGCAAAACCGCTGGTCGCGGACACAAGGGTCAGCACGCCCGCGCCGGTGGTACCCACAAGTATGGTTTCGAGGGCGGCCAGATGCCGCTGCAGCGTCGGTTGCCGAAGGTTGGTTTCCGTTCGCTCAAGAAGGCTGAGAGCCAGGAAGTTTTCCTGTATCAGCTCGCCAACCTCAAGAGTGACGTGATCGACGTCGTCGTGCTGCATCAGGCTGGCCTGATCAGTAGCCGCGCGAAGAAGGTCAAAGTGGTTCTCAAGGGTGAAATCGGTCGCGCGGTGAAGTTGTCGGGTCTGCTGGCTACGGTCGGCGCCAAGGCAGCCATCGAAGCGGCCGGCGGCAGCGTGGAGTAATCGACAGTGGCTGCAGCTAAGGGCACACAGCTCGGCAAGCTCGGCAAGTTGACGGAGCTTCGTCAGCGCATCTTCTTCGTGATTGCTGCGTTGGTGGTGTTTCGACTGGGTTCGTTCATTCCGGTGCCGGGCGTCAACCCGGAAGCGATGAGCAACCTGGTCAACGGCAATGGCCTGATGGACTTGTTCAACATGTTCTCGGGCGGGGCCTTGTCCAGGTTCTCGGTGTTCGCGCTCGGCGTGATTCCCTACATCTCGGCATCGATCGTGTTCCAGATGATGGGCTCGGTGATTCCCAGTCTGCAGGGGCTGCGCAAGGAAGGCGACGCCGGCAAGCGCAAGATGACAATGTATACGCGCTTTGCCACGGTGGGTTTGGCAGCATTCCAGTCGTTCGGTATTGCGGTGGCGTTGCAAGGGCAGGTAGCTGCCGGTGGTGCACCGGTGGTTTACACCCCGGGTTTCGGTTTCATCATGTCATCGGTCGTTGGACTGACTGCCGGCACGATGTTCCTGATGTGGCTGGGTGAGCAGATGACCGAGCGTGGCATTGGCAACGGTATTTCGTTGCTGATCTTCGCGGGTATCGTTTCCGGTCTGCCTGGTGCGGTGGTGCATACGCTCGGCATGTCCAGCAACGGTGAGTTGTCTCTGCTCAAGCTGTTGATGGTGTTGGGTCTGGTGTTGGCGACGACGGCGTTTGTGGTGTTCATGGAGCGCGCCCAGCGGCGCATCACCGTGAACTACGCAAGGCGGTCCGGCGGGCAACGGGCTTACATGAACCAGACGTCGCATCTGCCGCTGAAGATCAATATGGCGGGTGTGATTCCGCCGATCTTCGCCTCGAGTCTGCTGATGTTCCCGGCAACCGCGGTCGCATGGTTCAGCACTGGCCATCAGTCGCGCTGGTTGCAGGATCTGACGCAGTCGCTGAGTCCTGGCAATCCGCTGCATGACATCGTGTTTTCGGTATTGGTGATTGCTTTTGCGTTCTTCTATACGGCGATCGTGTTCAACGCCGAAGAGACGGCCGATAACCTCAAGCGTTCGGGTGCCCTGATTCCGGGTATCCGTCCGGGCAAGGCCACGGCGAACTACGTGGATTCGGTGATGACCCGTTTGACCGGTGTCGGAGCCTTGTATCTGGTGCTGGTGTGTCTGGTGCCGTCGTTCATGCAAAATGCTTGGCATGTACCGTTTTATTTCGGCGGCACGTCGCTGCTGATCGTGGTGGTGGTGGTGATGGATTTCACGGCTCAGGTGCAGGCGCATCTGGTCAGTCACCAGTACGAGAGTCTGCTCAAGAAGGCCAATCTGCGCCGCAGCTGATGCTGCAAACAGATGGCTACCGTCGGAGAGTCGCGGCACCGCGGTGTCGCAGGGCTTTCCAGTTAGGGTAATTCAGGTTAGAATTGCGCGTTTACCGCGCACGAAACACATCGGAGAAAGTACATCATGGCGCGCATCGCGGGTGTCAATTTGCCGGTCCAGAAGCATGTCTGGGTTGGTCTGCAGAGCATTTTCGGTATCGGCCGCAGCCGGGCCAAGAAAGTCTGCGTGGATGCTGGCGTGGTTCCCACCACCCAGATCAAGTCCCTCAGTGAAGGCGAGGTGGAGAAAATCCGCCACGAAATCGCTAAATACACCGTCGAAGGTGATCTGCGCCGTGAGGTGGGTATCGCCATCAAGCGTCTGATGGACCTGGGTTGCTACCGTGGTCTGCGCCACCGTCGTGGCCTGCCGGTGCGCGGCCAGCGCACGCGTACCAACGCACGTACCCGTAAGGGTCCCCGTCGCGCGATCAAGAAGTAACGGATTCGAATATGGCTAAGCCGGTCAAAACCAAGAAGAAGATCAAGCGCGTTGTCACGGATGCCGTGGCACACGTGCAGGCCTCCTTCAACAACACCATCGTCACCATCACCGATCGCCAGGGCAATGCCTTGTCGTGGGCTACTGCCGGCGGCGCCGGTTTCCGTGGCTCGCGCAAGTCGACCCCGTTCGCTGCGCAGGTTGCCGCCGAAAAGGCTGGCCGCGCTGCAGGCGAGTACGGCGTGAAGACCGTGGAAGTGCGTATCAAGGGCCCAGGCCCGGGTCGCGAGTCCGCAGTGCGTTCACTGAACGCGTTGGGCTACAAGGTGCTCAACATCATCGATGTCACGCCGATTCCGCATAACGGCTGCCGTCCCCCCAAGAAGCGTCGAGTCTAAGGAGCATACCCATGGCCCGTTATCGTGGAGCTACCTGCAAACTCGCCCGTCGTGAGGGTGCAGATCTCAGCCTGAAGAGCCCGGCACGTGCACTTGATTCCAAGTGCAAGCTGGAAAACAAGCCCGGTCAGCATGGCGCCAACAAGCGCATGCGCATGTCCGACTACGCCGTGCAGTTGCGTGAGAAGCAGAAGGTCAAGCGCATCTACGGTGTGCTTGAGCGTCAGTTCAGCAACTACTACACCAAGGCATCGACGTCCAAGGGCAACACCGGTGAAAACCTGTTGCGCTTGCTCGAGAGCCGTCTGGACAACGTCGTCTATCGCATGGGTTTTGCGGTGACCCGCGCCCAGGCTCGTCAGCTGGTTGCCCACAAGGCAATCCTGGTGAACGGCAAGAAGGTGAACATTCCTTCCTACCAGGTTCGCCCGGGCGACGCGATTGCGCTGACCGAGCGCGCACGTACCCAGTTGCGTGTGCAGGAAGCGGCAACCGTTTTCGACACCATGGATCTGCGTCCGATCTGGGTCGAAGTCGACGCCAAGAAATTTGAAGGTACGTTCAAGTCGGTGCCGGATCGCGGTGATCTGCCGTCTGACATCAATGAAGCACTGATCGTCGAGCTTTACTCGAAGTAATTACCGGAGCTCTGCATGGCAGTTTCGTCAACTAGTGTGCTGCGGCCCCGAGGCCTCAGCGTCGAACAGCTCGGAGCTAACCGCGCCAAGGTGGTGGTCGAGCCGCTCGAGCGTGGCTTCGGCCATACCCTGGGCAACGCGCTGCGTCGCGTACTGCTCTCCTCGATTCCTGGCAGTGCCATCGTCGAGGTCGAAATCGATGGCGTGCTGCACGAATACACCACGCTTGAAGGTCTGCAGGAGGACGTTATCGAAGTCCTGCTCAACCTCAAGGACGTGGCGATCCGTCAGCATACGGGTGATGAAGTCACCCTGACCTTGTCCAAGAAGGGCAAGGGCGTGGTCACGGCCGGCGACATCGTCGTCGACCACTCGGTGGAAATCATCAACCCCGAGCACGTGATCTGCCACCTGACCAAGGACATCGCGCTCAACATGCGTCTGAAGGTGCGTCGCGGCGTCGGCTACCAGCCGGCCAGCACGCGCCAGCATCCGGATGATGAAGCGCGTCCGATCGGTCGCCTGCAGCTCGATGCGTCGTTTGCGCCCGTGTTGCGCGTGGCTTACGAAGTGGACGCGGCTCGTGTCGAGCAGCGCACCAACCTCGATAAGCTGGTTCTGGATATCGAAACGAATGGCACGATCGGTGCTGAAGACGCGGTCCGCAAGGCCGCCGAAATCATCAACGACCAGCTGTCGGTGTTCGGTGACTTCTCGCGTCGCGAGAGCGCTACCGACAAGGCGGAGAAGAGCGGTTTCGACCCGTTGCTGCTGCGCCCGATCGACGATCTGGAGCTCACCGTGCGTTCGGCTAACTGCCTGAAGGCCGAGAGCATCTACTACATCGGCGATCTGGTACAGAAGACCGAAGTCGAGCTGCTGAAGACCCCGAACCTGGGCAAGAAGTCCCTGACCGAAATCAAGGATGTGCTGGGTGGACGTGGTCTGGCTCTCGGCATGAAGCTCGAGAACTGGCCGCCGCCGGGTCTGTCGCACGGCATGCAGCTGGGTTGATAAGTTGTTTTTTGCGATCACGCATGATCGCAGCGGTACCGGCGCACTGGCGAGTTTGAGCTTAGCTCTCTCGCTAGGTGCCAGAAGCGGCCATTCGTGGCTGCTGCTGTATTTTTGCGATCATCCTTGATCGCTGTTTGTCAGCTGCTTGGTGAGCGGGTAATTGACGCCTTCGCCAAGCGCCAGAGGCGGCCACCCATGGCCGCACTTCTCACAAGAGCCCGTTCCACAGAGGCTCCTAATAGCGGATTTACCGCGGGAAGTCGGACCTGAGTGCCGGCTTTTCATAACAACAGATAGAGAGTTATTGCCATGCGCCACCAAAAATCTGGACGCAAGCTCAACCGCACCAGCAGCCACCGCGAAGCGATGTTCAAGAACATGGCCTCGTCGCTGATCAAGCATGAGCTGATCCGTACCACCCTGCCCAAGGCGAAGGAACTTCGCCGCGTGGCCGAGCCGCTGATCACGCTCGCGAAGGCCGACGGTGTTGCCAATCGCCGCCTTGCGTTCTCGCGCTTGCGTGACAAGGAAGCGGTCGGCAAGCTGTTCGTCGAGCTGGGCCCGCGCTACCGCGAGCGTCCCGGCGGTTACCTGCGTATCCTCAAGTGCGGTTTCCGTCCCGGCGACAATGCGCCGATGGCGTATGTCGAGCTGGTCGGTCGTCCGCAGGTCGAGGCTGTCGACGCCGAGTAATTCGGTTGAGTAGGTCATCGGCCTAATTTCGGTCGATGGGGCGTACAGACGTCCAAACACGAAACCCGGCCGGGCAACCAGCCGGGTTTTTGTTTTGCAGGCATGCCGCGCCACGAATTCCCGTCAAAATGTGGCGATCGCTGCTGACATCAAGCCAGTGAACGGGTAATGTCGTTGTTCCGCAACCCAGCAACCGCCATGAATCCATTTCGCTGGTCGTACCGTTTCAGTTTTCTTGTGGGCTTCCTGATCTGCGCCGGGCTGCTCGGGATCGCGTTGTATGCCGAATACCGGCTGGGCATGAATCCCTGTCCGCTGTGTATTTTCCAGCGCATTGCGTTCCTGGCGATGTCCGTGTTCTTCCTGCTGGGCGCGCTGCATGCGCCGCGTGGCGGGGCGCGTTGGGTGTACTCCGGCGGGGCACTGCTCAGTGCCATCTTCGGCATCGTGGTGGCTGGCCGGCACCTGTGGGTGCAATCGCTGCCGGCCGACCAGGTACCGTCCTGCGGGCCGCCGCTGGACTACATGTTCAGCGCATTTCCCTTCGCCAGGGTGATGCAACTGGTGTTCACTGGCTCCGGTGAGTGCGCCAAAGTCGAGCCGATCCTGGGCCTGCCGATGCCGGCGTGGAGCCTGCTGTGGTTTGTCCTGCTGGCCGCGCTGACGATGGTGGCCACGCGACGCCGAACGAACTGAAGTGAACGCGAAAACTGCTATCAAGGTTGCACCGATGAATCCAGCTCTCTCCAACGCTCTTGCTCCCAGTAACTGGGCGCCCGATTCGTGGCAGCAACGTGTGGCGCTACAGCAGCCGCAGTACGACGATGCCGCCGAGCTTGCCGCGGCCAGCGAACAGCTCGCCCGGCTGCCGCCCCTGGTGACCTCATGGGAAGTGTTGGCGCTGAAGCAGTCGTTGGCCGAGGCACAGGAAGGTCAGCGCTTTGTGCTGCAGGGTGGCGACTGCGCGGAGAGCTTTGCCGACTGCACCAGCCCGATCATTTCCAATCGGCTGAAAGTCCTGCTGCAGATGAGCCTGGTACTGGTCCACGGCTTGAAGCGCCCGGTGTCGCGCGTGGGCCGGTTTGCCGGCCAGTACGCGAAACCGCGTTCCACCGACCAGGAAGTTCGCGATGGCGTGAGTCTGCCGAGTTTTCGCGGCGACTTGATCAATGGTCAGGATTTCACAGCTGCCGCGCGTCGGGCCGATCCGCGGCGGATGATCCAGGCGCATGCGCATTCGGCGCTCACGATGAATTTCGTGCGCGCGCTGATCGATGGCGGCTTCGCCGATCTGCATCATCCGGAATACTGGGATCTGGCCTGGGTCGAGCATTCGCCGCTCGCTGCCGAGTACCGGAAAATGGTGGCGGGTATCGGCGACTCGCTGCGCTTCATGGAAACGCTGGCGGGCCCGATCGCCGGATTCTCGCGGGTGGATTTCTTCACTTCGCATGAGGCCTTGCTGCTGCATTACGAGCAGGCGTTGACGCGGCAGGTGCCGCGCCATCGTGGCTGGTTCAACCTGTCCACGCATTTTCCGTGGATCGGCATGCGCACGGCGGCGCTGGACGGTGCACACGTGGAATATTTCCGCGGCATCAGCAACCCGATCGCGGTGAAGATCGGTCCGACAGTGAAACCCGAGCAGCTGTTGCCACTGATCGATGCGTTGAATCCCCATGATGAACCGGGCCGGCTAACGCTGATCCATCGCATGGGCAACGCCGGCATTGCGACAGCATTGCCGCCGCTTCTCGAAGCCGTGAAGCGCGAAGGGCGCCGTGTACTGTGGATCGCCGATCCGATGCACGGCAATACCGAGAGCACCTCGAACGGTCACAAGACACGCCGCTTCGACAATATCCGTGGCGAGCTGGATCAGGCGTTCGATATCCATGCCGCAGCCGGCACGCGACTGGGCGGTGTCCATCTGGAACTGACCGGTGAGGATGTCACTGAATGCATGGGCGGCGCGCGTGATCTGTCCGAAACGGATCTCGATCGTGCTTACAAATCGATGGTCGACCCACGCCTTAACTACGAGCAGTCGCTGGAGCTGGCGATGCTGATCGTGCGCAAGTCGGTGGGCGGCCCGGGCTGAGTCCACCTCGCTCGCTGAGAGGAAGAAGGCGGCCATTGGCCGCCTTCTTTTTGTCTGAGCCCTCTTTTATCTGAGCATGGAAACTTTAGATCCGCGCTCAGGGCACGCCTGAGGCGCTGATCGTGATCTCGTCCACCGTGCTCAAAAATTTCGGCGGCTGCCAGGCATGGGTGTGCTGCTCGAAACCGTAGGCCACCGAAATCAGCGTGGGCTCGCTCCACTTGGCGCCGAACAGCACGATGCCGATGGGAAGGCCGTGGGCCCAGCCCGCCGGCACGGTGATCGATGGATAGCCAGCTACGGCGGCGGGTTGCGAGGCGCCGCCGAGGTTGGGATCAGCGCTGACGATATGGTCGCCAAGCACCGGGTCGGTCACGAATGCGGGTCCCTGCGACGGCGCCAGCAATGCGTCGAGGTGATCTTTCGCCAGCGCCGCATCGATACCCTGGGGGCCCGCCAGCTGCTTCGCTTTCGCCAGGGCGTCGAGATAGACCTGCTCGGTCAGCGGCCCCCTCGTCTGGGCGTGCTCCAGCGTTTCCTGCCCGAACCATGGCATCTCGCGCGCCGGCTCGCGCTGATTGAATGCGATCAAGTCGGCCAGGGTCTTCACCGCCAGGCCGGGTCGCATGGCGAGATAGGCGTTGAAGTCATGCTTGAAGTCGTATGACAACACGATCGATTCCGGCGCGCCCAGTTCGCTCAAGTGCGGCACAGTGACCGGGTCCACGATGATTGCGCCTTGCGCCTTCATCGTCGCAATCGCCTGCTCAAGCACACGATCGGCGTTGGGCTCGGAGCCCGCGAGCTGGCGCACCACGCCGATGCGCTTGCCTTTCAAACCATCCGGGTCGAGGAAGCGAGTGTAATCGGTGGCATGAGCGTGTGCCTCGACGGTGGCCGAGTCGTGCCGGTCGCTGCCGGAGATCACGCTGAGCAAGGCCGCGGCGTCAGCCACGTTGCGCGCCAATGGGCCAGCGGTGTCCTGGTTGTGACTGATCGGCACGATGCCGCTGCGGCTAACCAAGCCCAGCGTAGGTTTGATCCCGACGATGCCGTTCATCGATGCGGGGCAGATGATCGAGCCGTCGGTTTCGGTACCGATCGCCACCGTGACGAGCCCGGCCGCCACGGCAGCTGCCGAACCCGAACTGGAGCCGCAGGGATTGCGGTCGAGTGCGTAGGGATTGCGCGTTTGCCCGCCGCGGCCACTCCAGCCACTGCTGGCGTGATCGGAGCGCATGTCCGCCCATTCGCTCAGGTTGCTCTTGCCGAGGATCAGCGCGCCAGCTTTTCGCAGGCGAGCCACCAGCGCGGCGTCGTGCGGTGCCGGCGCACCTATCATCGCCAGCGAACCGGCGGTGGTGAGCATGCGATCACCGGTGTCGATGTTGTCCTTCAGCAACACCGGGATGCCGTACAGTGGGCCGTGTGTCTTCGCGCGCTTCCGGTCCAGCGCAGCGGCGAGTTTCAGCGCATCCGGGTTTATCTCCAGCACGGCCCGTAGCGAGGGGCCCGACTGGTCGATTTGCTGGATGCGTTCGATGAACTGCTGCGTGAGCTGCCTGCTATCGAGCGTGCCGCCATCCATGCGCTGCTGCAGTTGCGCGATCGACGAGTAAGCCAGGTCAGGCATCGTGGTATCGGCGGCGATGGCCGGTGTGCCAAGCAGTGCGCAGACGAGTGCGGCGAGACAGATGGAAGAACGGATCACGGCACCCCCCCGTTTGACGAATGTGGCATGTTGTCGCGATATCCAGCTTAACTGCACAGCGGATGAATCGCCTCCGCCGGCTGAGCCTATACTTCGCGAATGAACACCAACGCTCGAGCACGTTCCGCCAGGCCAGCCGGTGCTTCGGTGCTGCTGGTTGCCCTCATGCTGTTTGGTAGCGCCAGCCGCGCCAGTGACGCGCCGACGATACCGGACACCCTGCAACAGCGCATCGCCGCCTGCACCAGCTGTCATGGCGTGCATGGCGAAGGCAAGCCGGGCAGCGACTTTTTCCCTCGGCTGGCGGGCAAGCCAGCCGCCTATCTGGTGCGCCAGATGCAGGGTTTCCAGAACGGTCTGCGCAAGTACGCACCGATGGAATACACCGTACGTCAGCTGAGTCCCGCGTACATGCAGGAGATCGCTGAATATTTTTCCGCGCAGCAGGTGCCTTACAGCCGCTCGCCGTTGCCGCCGGTGGGTGCAGAGGCTTTGCAGCGTGGCGAACAACTGGTGAACAGCGGCGACCCGGCGCTCAAGGTCCCGGCCTGCGCCAGCTGCCACGGCAACCAGCTGACAGGCGTCGAGCCGTCCACGCCTGGCCTAGTAGGTCTGCCTTATGACTACATCAGCTCCCAACTCGGCTCCTGGCGCACGCATACCCGCGCGATGAAGGCGCCGGATTGCATGGCATTGGTTGCCAGTCGCTTGAGCCCTTCGGATATCACCGCGGTAGCGGCATGGCTGGCCAGCCGGCAGTTGCCGGCCGACACGCATGCGCAAGCGGCCGGTTCAGTGAAGCCGATGCTGCCGTGTGGTGTGTTGGGTGCAGTTAAAAATGCAGCAGCAGGGGGTGGGGCATGATCTGGTTCCGTCGACTGTTGCTGCTGCTCGTGGTGTCTGGCGGGTTGTTGCTGGTGTGTGTATTGGGATGGCTATTTTTCGGGGGCGGCGGTCACCAGCCGACGTCACCAGCGATGAGCAAGGTGGACGCCACGACGCTGCGCGATCCAGCGTTGATCGCCAAGGGTGAATATCTGGTCACGGCCGGCGACTGTGCCGGCTGTCATACCGCGCAGGGCGGTGCGGGGTACGCCGGTGGACGTTCGCTGGCCACGCCATTCGGCAATATTCCAGTGCCCAATATCACGCCGGATCGCGAAACCGGGTTGGGCAGCTGGAGTTTCGAGGATTTTTGGCAGGCATTGCATGTCGGCAAAGGCCGTCACGGCGAACTTCTTTACCCGGCGTTCTCCTACACCTCCTACACCAAGGTGACGCATGACGACGCGCTGGCGATGTTTGCGTATCTGCAATCATTGCCACCGGTGCGTCAGCCGCCTTCAGCGCTGGCGCTGAATTTTCCATACAGCCTGCGCAACAGCTTGACGGCATGGCGCGCGCTGTATTTCAAGGAAGGTGTGTACGTACCCGACCCGGGCCAGTCGGAGCAGTGGAACCGTGGCGCCTATCTGGTGCAGGGGTTGGGGCATTGCAACGAATGCCACGCAGCCCGCGACACTCTCGGCGGCACGCCGCAGGACGTGCATCTGACCGGTGGCCAGATCCCGGAGCAAAATTGGTATGCGCCGGATCTGAGCACGCAGAGTAATGGAGGCCTGCAGGGCTGGAACGAGCAGGACATTGTCGATCTGCTGAAAACCGGCCAGTCCGCGAAAGGCGCAGCGTTTGGTCCCATGGCCGACGTCGTCGCGCAAAGCACCCAGCACATGACCGATGCCGATCTGCATGCGGTGGCGACTTATCTGCATTCTTTGCCGGCGCGGGCGCCACTGCCGGAAGAGAAGCCGCCTTTCAACACCAGCGCGCTTATCCAGCATGGTGAGCAGATCTACACGCAACGCTGCGCAGATTGCCACGGCAAGAACGGCAACGGCGTGGCGGGCATCTACCCGCCGCTCAATGGCAATTCATCGGTCACTGAACCGACCGGCATCAATGCGACTCGCTCGGTTCTGCTGGGCGGCTTCGCGCCGCTGACCGCCGCAAGCCCACGGCCCTATTCGATGCCGCCATTCGCTCAGCAACTGAGCGACGCCGACGTGGCGGCAGTGGTCAGCTATATCCGGCAGGCCTGGACGAACAAGGGACCGATCGTACAGGAGCGCGATGTGAGCAAGTATCGGCAGACTCCGATCGATTGAGGGCTTGCCAGGGCGTAGGTGGCGGCGTTGTCCGTCACGCAGATCAGCACTGGCGCTTGCGTGGCGGGTCTACAGCTTCTTTGCGATGGCATCCTTGAGGGCGTGATTCTCCAGCGCCAGCTCCGCATACATCCATTTGAGCTTGCTGTGTTCCGTTTCGAGGTCGCGAACCCGCTGCACGTCAGTCGCGTTCATCCCGCTGTACCTGGACTTCCAGTCGTTGTACATCGCGCCCGATATGCGCAATTCCCGACACACATCCTTGGCCTGTCGGCCCCCTTCGACTTGCTGCAAGGTCGCAAAGATCTGGCTCTCGGTGAATTCTCTCTTACGCATCGTTGAGTTTCTTGGGGCTGGTTTGCCAGGAGGCCTCTGGCCAAGCCGGAGCGGGGACAAGTAGGCAGACAATGAAAACGCAAGTTCTTGCGTTTACGCTCCACACTTGTACGCGACGCTCGGCGAGGCGTCAATCAGTCCCTTGCCGTTGGTGCTCGGTGCGCACCCTTTTTCGACGCCAAGGCAGCTGGCAACCATGGATTTCGAGTAGCTGGTGCGAGATATCGGAAGCGGAGCATATCGAGCTGATGCGTTCGAAGTTTCTTGCAAACAGCGGACATCGACATGCCCAGATGCTTAATCGACGAACAAGGCGCCGATCATGCACGAGCGAGGTCTAAGCAATATCAGCAGACATCGATCGCTTGAGGGCTTGCCGTTTGAAACTTGTCGTATCAAGCGGTTCCGGCTCCCAAAATCGGACTAGCGGATTCCGTATTGTTTTCCGCTAGACTCATTTCGCTTCCGGGGGGAAGCCTTAAGGGATTGAGGGGAGCCAGGATATGCATGACGAGACTATGGCCTCGGGTGTGTTCTTTCCCGAGGTTGATGCTGCGCCCGTTCGCGCTGCCGAAACTTCGCACCGCTTCGATTTTCGCGGTAATGCCAAAGACTATTTTCGTATCTGGATCGTCAACGTCGCATTAAGCGTCGTGACGCTGGGCATTTACTCCGCCTGGGCGTCGGTGCGTACGCGACGTTACATGTACGCCAATACCGTACTGGCAGATTCGCCATTCGAGTATCTGGCCAAGCCACTGCCCATTCTCCGCGGGCGTTTGTTAACCGGCGTCCTGTTTGCCTTGTATGTGATTGCCGGGCATTTTTCCAAGCCGTTGCAGGTAGGCGCTGGTCTGGCACTCGCTGCATTCATGCCATGGATGATCGTCAAGGGCCTGATGTTTCGCGCCCGTTACACGGCGTGGCGAGGACTGCGCTTCTATTTTGTAAGCGATTACAGCGGCGCCTATCAGTGGTACTTCATTGCCTACATTCTGATGGGCATTCCATTCCTGCTCATGATTTTTCTGACCGTCAGTGGACATCCGCTGGTCGGCTTACTCGGCATATTTGCCGGCATTGGCGGCATCTATCCGTGGATAAAAGGTAATCAGCAGGCGTGGATGGTTGAACATCACCATTTCGGCGGCAAGTCGTTTCGCTTCGCCAGCAAGATTTCTGTTTATTTCCATATGTATTGGAGAGTCATCGCGGTGGGGCTGGCGTGGCTGGTTCCCACGATGATCCTGGTGGGTCTGGTGAGCAAGTTCACGCTTGCAGCGCAAGGTCATCAACCTTTTAATCCCAAGGCGCCTCCGATTAGTTTCATTCTGGCGATATATGCCGTGATGGCGCCCATGTATCTGGGTGTGTGGACTTACGTGCACGTCCGCATGACCAACCTGCTTTATAACCAGGCGCACCTGGGGCAATACAGCTTTCGTTCTTCGTTGAAATATTGGTCGATGCTGAACCTGTATCTCGGCAACGCGCTTGGCATCCTCTGCTCGATCGGCTTGGCCATTCCCTGGGCACACATCCGACTGGCACGGTACCGCGCGGAGCATCTGGAAATTAACGGTGACGGCGAACTCAACGACTTCGTGCGTGACGCGTTTGCGCATGCTGAGGTAGGTGCGGCCGGCACCGAGATGGATAGCCTGTTGGGCATCGATATCGGATTGTGATCGCATGATTCCGGGTGTCTTTTTCGACGGGCGCTCAAGCCACGCCATACATGTTGATGTGTGGCGTGATGGCGACAGCCTGAAGTGGCGCGGACCCAGCAGAGAATATGCGGTGTCGCTGGTGGTGGTGGAACCCAGTGCGCGTGTCATCGGCGTGCCCTTTGTATTGCATCTGCCCGACGGCGCACATATCCAGGTCGATCATGACCTGCTGCCCGCGGATTGGTTTGCGGACAGTCACCGACTCGAGAGGGTAGTGGACTGGCTTGAGCGGCGCTGGCCGGCCGCGCTGATCGGCATTTTTGTCGTTGTAACGACACTGGGCGCGCTGTTCGAGTTCGGCCTTCCCTGGGGGGCGGATCGTTTGGCGATGAACATGCCGCATGCGCTTGAGGTGTCCATGGGACGCCAGTCGCTGGCCGTGCTGGAGGGTCGGGCGTTGCTGCCTACCAGGTTGTCGCTGGATCGCCGCCAGCATCTGCAGGCGATCTTTCAGCACTTTGCTGATCGCCTGACCGGTATGCCGCCGGTGCAGATTCGCTTTTACGCGTCGCCCCTGCTGGGCGCCAATGCATTTGCGCTGCCCGATGGCAGCGTTGTATTCACCGATGCGCTCGTTCGCGCGCTCCCCGACGACCAGGCTTTCATCGCCGTCACCGCACATGAACTCGGTCACCAGGCCCATCACCACATGCTGCGTCTGGTATTGCGCAGCTCGGGTGTAGTCATTGTGGGGAGCATGTTGATGGGCGATGTTGCGTCCATTGGCGGACTTGCTTCGGGCATTCCGATATTTCTGCTGGATAGCCACTATTTGCGTGCTTTTGAGGAAGACGCTGATAGTTTCGCGTTCAACGCGCTTGCAAGTCAGGGCATCGATCCGGCGGCTTTCGTTCGCGCCATACAGGCGCTTGAACGCGTACGTCCTGAAGTGGGGAGGGGAGATGGATTGCGCTATCTCTCCAGCCATCCGCTCACCGCAGAACGTATCGCCCGAGCGAATGCGGCATCGCGTGCATTTCAGTTGGCGCATGCGGGTCATTGACTCGCGCTACAGGTCAGTACGCTCGCCTCGTTCCCGCTGCGGCAGCGTGACGATCTGACGGGAAAGCCGACGCATGTGTCGCGGAGTGCTCAGTCCGCGCCACATAGTCGGCGATGACGCGACGCACTGCAGGCGTCGCTGTTTGCTCTGCGCGCGATAGCCAGGCGGAGGCTTCATCCGTGCGCCCCCTTGCCATCAGCACGGTGGCCCAGTTGTATTGCCCGCGAAAATAGCCGGCCTCGGCGGATCGGCGGTACCAATCCGCGGCTTGCGTGGGATCCTTCGAGATGCCCCAGCCTTCCTCATAACAGCGCGCAAGCAGGTTCATGGCGCGCGCGTGGCCTTGTGCTGACGCTCGGGCATACCAGTGCATCGCGAGCGCGGGGTCACGCGTTACGCCATGGCCATCCAGGTACATGTGTCCCAGGTTGTATTGCGCCCAATCGTCACCGAGCTGTGCAGCACGCGCATAGCACTCGAAAGCCCGCTGCGTGTCCGCTGCCGTGCCCCAGCCGTTTTCCAGGCAGCGCCCGAGCATGTTGATTGCTTCGGCATGATCGTCTGCAGCAGCGCGTTGAAACCAGGCCAGCGCGGCCGCCGGGCTTTTTACGCAGCCAATACCTTCCAGCAACATCCGGCCGAACAACAGTTGCGCTGCGGCGACGCCCTGATCGGCGAGCGCTTGCACGGTGGACGCTGCACGCAGGGGATCGTGCTGCAGAAGATCGCGTAATGCTTCCGGTGTCATGCCTGCGTGACCGCGAGAGCGAGGTTTGTTTCCGTCATGCTGACGAAGCGTCCATGGTCGTTGGAATAGCCATCACCGCATGCAACGAGTCGACCGTCGCACAGCCCGCACGTTGCGCCTGTCAGAGCGTAAAGTCCGCGGTGAGCATCGCGGTACGTCCTGCACCCGGAACAGCGTGGTTTTCATCGGGGCCGGTGTAATAGAAACTTCGGAAGTACAGCTTGTTGGTCAGGTTGGTGAGGTTCAACCGAAACTCGACATGCTCGTTGAGCTCATATTCCGCCATTGCATTGAACAGGACATAGCCCGGCACATGGGCGGTGTTGTGCGTATCGGCGAAGCGCCATGCTTGATAGTTGAAGCCGCCGCCGATTTTCCATGCCGAATTGATCTGGTATGTCGTCCAGGTATTCAGTGCGTTGTGCGGCACGTTGGGCACTTCGCGGCCCAGTGCTTCAGGGTCGGTGGTGCTCACGATTTTGGCCAGCAGATGGGTATAGCTGGCGTTGACATCCCACTCGGGGCTGATGTGCCCTGTGAGGCCCAGTTCGAGACCCTTGACCGTTTCGTCGAACGGTAGCTGCTGCACGGTGGGGTCATCCGGATCGGCATTGCGTGCATTGGTCAGATCGGTCTTGAAGACGGCTCCGGTAAGGTCGAGCAGGCCATCCAATGCATCGATCTTCGCGCCGAATTCGTAGGTCTTGTTTTTCTCCGGCGCGATGCTCGCGTCAGTGGGAGCGAGCGTCAGGTATTCAATGGCCGGGTTGTACGACGTGCCATACGAAACGTAGTAACTCTGTGCGCTGTCGGGCTTGTAGATCAGTGCGGCGCGAGGCGCCAGATCGATATAGTCCTGCTGGAAACGGGTGCCAGCCAATGCTTCGCTGAATTCCGATTTGAAGCGATCCCAGCGCAAGCCGCCACTGAGGTCCCACTGCTCGGCGAGCTTGATGGTGTCCACGACATACGCGCTCTCGTCATCACCCTTGGCCTGGGGCAGCGAATCCACGATGAGCGGCTGGATGTTTGGCTGGTGCGGATCCGGATTCAGCAGGGGCGTCGGCGGGATGATGTCGAGGCCGTTGACGTATCGCGTGATGTCGGAATTCTCATGGCTCAACTCGATGCCTGCGATGACCAGGTGGCTGAAGCCGCCCATGTCAAAGCTCGAGGTGATGTTGGCCTGGTCGATCAGGTTTCTGAGATTCGTCGAGGAGCTTGGCTGGTCGCGCGAAACGAGAATGTCGGACAGTGGCGTCCCAAGCGGAGGCGGCGGAACAAAGTCGTTGCCGAGAAACGGTGCGCTGGAAAAATACGAAGACTTGTAGTCGCCGTAGCGCAACGTGTTGCTGAACGTGGTGTTGGCGCTGAAGTCGTGCTCGAAGCGGATCGTTGCGATGTTTACATTCGTCTTGGTGCGGTCGTAGTCGAGCAGGCCGTAATAGTTTTCCCGACGTACGTGGGCCGGAACGTCGCCAATGAACGGAATCCCGTAGTCGGGGATATTGTTTTCTTCCTGATAGAAGTAACTCAGCGTCAACCGCGTCGGCGTACCGATGCCAAACTCGATCGATGGCGCAATGCCACTGCGTCGATTCAAAACGTAGTCGCGATCGGCAACATTCGAGTGCTCGTTCATCACATTCAGACGGGCGGCGGTCGTCGCGCCGAGCGGAGTGTCGTAGTCGCCGGTAAAGCGCACGCCATCGTTGGTGCCCACGGAAATGCTGGCATAGCCCAGCGGGGTAAGGTCCGGCGTTTTGCTTACCTGATTGATGACGCCCGCGCTCGAGCCGCGGCCGAAAAGTACCGATGAGGGTCCCTTCAGCACGGTGACGCTTTCAAGGTTGAAGCTGTCGCGCTCGTAGGTGCCCAGGTCGCGAATGCCGTCCATGAAAAATGAATCGGGAACCGACAGGCCGCGCAGGTTGATGCTGTCGCCGTGCTGGCCGCCTTCACCGGCATTGAGCGTGATCCCGGGAACGTTGCGCAACGCATCTTGAACACGCGTTACGCCCTGGTCGGTCATCGTGTCCTGGGTGATCGTGTCGATCGACTGCGGAATGTCGTGCGGCGATTCGACGTGGGCTCCGGTCACCTTGATCGGCGTCAGGGTCACCGCTGTTTGGGGAGTATTCGCCGTGGGCGTCGCATTGTTCCCATTTGGAAGATCGTCGCCCCACGCGTTGCACGAGACTGCGCCGGTGATCGCCATCCCCAGCGTGGTCAGGCGCAGGGCTTGAGGCGACATCGTGAATGTTCCGCGTCGTGAGAGCTGGCGGCGGGTGGTCATGGAGCTCCTGCGTAACCGTGAACTGTGTAGAGAGCCGCGGAGGACTCATCGATGCTGGTACAGGCGGCCATGGCGCATCTGCACCGATCCTTGCCCCGCGACTCTCCCCCGGGGCCAGCGATGTCTAAACGCTATCGCTAATCACTCTCATTTGCAACTACTGGGAGCGGTTGACGAGGCTCTTTGGCCTGGCAAGCCGAAGAGGGTTGAGTGGCTTCTGCCGGACAGTCCGGATGCCTCGGACCTATCCTCGGGGCGCAGGGCACGTCACGAGCTGAGTGAAGTTCGACGCTTACTGGTATGCGGTCACGCGGGCTTTTTCGCTGATGTCGATCAGCTTGCGACGACAAACGATTAAAGCCTCCTGACGGAATCTGACAAGGCCTGCCAAGGCGCCAGACTCCAGTGGCCGCGGGCCTGTCCCGACGGCGAGGGCAAGACGAACAACTGCGTGCCCGCGATAGTGTTGTCCTGCAAGCCGTAGTTAACGGCCCGGTCGAGCAGGGCGCGCGCGGCATGCTTGCTGGTGAAGGCGAGCATGCGCGGCGCATGGCGTTCGATCTTGGCGATCAAGGCCGGCACCTCGAAGGCGTCCTGCGGCAGTTCGTTGTCGTTGCCGGCGTGGCGCTTGGCGAGGTCAGTGAGGCCGATGCCGTAGTCGGGCAGTAGTAGAAATTCTGTCGGGGCCAGCTGACGCGGAGTCAGGCCGACTTCGAATAGCGCACGCCAGAACATATTGCCAGGGTGCGCGTAGTAGGCGCGTTCCGCGGCGGAGCGCTTGCCGGCGGCGGTGCCGCAGAACACCAGCCTGAGCCCGGGCCGCAGCACGTCGGGCAGGATGTGGCCTTCAGTGGGCCGCGGCATTATCGTCGAGCAGGAAATCGGTGAACTGGAAGCGCCCGTCGCGCAAGACACTTTCGCCGCGACGAAGCTTGAGAGGCTGGCGGAACAAGGGGCCGCCGTAGCTCAGTGTGTGGAACTCGCCGCGTTCGCCGCAGGGATCGATGCCGGCTGGCAGCGTGTCCAGCAGCGCGGCATCGTAGTCACGGCCGCAATAGTCGGCGTGCAGTTGCTGGGTGTCCACGCAGCACAACACGGCGCGATGACCTTCGCTGATGAAGCGTCGCGACAAAGCAGCGGTGTCTTCGCCCCACAACGGAAACACCGCGCGCCAGTTGTCGCGGCCCAGCTGGCGTACGCGATAGTCGCGCACGTCTTCCAGGAACAGGTCGCCGAACGCGCAATGACGGATGCCCGGCCAGCGCATGCGAGCCTCGACGAGTGCCTGCGAGTGGGCCTGTTCGTAGGCTTCGTTGCTGCCGGGCCAGTCCAGCATGACCTCGACCAGTGGCAGGCCAAGCGCGGTGGTTTGCGCCAGCAGCACGTCACGCTGCACGCCATGCATGGCGACGCGCTGGTAGTTGCGATTGACGGTGGTAAGCAGAGCCACCAACTGCCATTGCGGATCGGCGAGCAATCGCTGCATTGCCAGCAGGCAGTCCTTGCCACCGCTCCAGGCGAGCAGGATGGGTGTTGTCATAGAGCCACCGTCGTCATGAATCGGACTCCTGCGTCATCCGGCGTGGCCACGCCAGCGTGGCATGCAATCGTTGCGCGGCATCGAGCCGGAAATCCAGCTGCATGCCCAGCGCCTGGGCCGCCGCACTGGCTAGTGCCAGGCCTAGTCCGGCATGCCCGGCATGCGGCAACTGCTTGCGCCAGAAACGCTGGCCGAAGTTGACCAGATCTTCGGCGTCGAGGCTGGGGGCGGCATTGTCGATGCTCAGCCTGGTTGCCGTCAGGCGCAGTGTCACCGTGTCGCCTCTCGGCGCATAGGCACAGGCGTTACCCAGCAGGTTGCCGATGACGACTTCCAGTAGCGCAGGGTCGGTCTGCAGGCGGGCAGGCGGTGTGCCTTCGGTGTGCAAGGTGATGCCGAAGTCCGCGGCCGCACCGTGATGTCGCTGCAGTTGGCGATTCAGCCACGATGCGAGCGGGAGCGTCTGCAGCTGCGGTTGCTCGAGTCCGGATTGCAGCCGGGTCAACAGCAACAACGCGGTCACTGTGGCTTCGAGTTCGGCGCCGATGTTGCCGACTTCGGTGAGGATCTCGGGCAGGCTGCGGCCGCTGGGGTAGCGCACCTCGACTTCGGTGAGCGCGCGCAACTCGGCCAGTCTGGTGCGCGTTTCGTGGGCGAGACCGCTGGCGAACTGGCGCTCGCGGGCAAGGCCGTCATCCATCCGGCCGAGCACGTCGTTGAAGCGGTTTATCAGCGGGTCAAGTTCGCGCATGCCGCTGGCAGCGAGGCGCTGGCCGGGCGCGTTCGGGCCGATGTCGTGCATGCGATCCACCAGTGCCGTCATCGGGCGCAGGCCGCGACGCACGATCAGTGGTACCGCAATCAGCGCGATACCCAGCGCCAGCGCTGGGCTGAGCAACAGGATCCAGTCGACTGCCAGATCGATCTGATACAGCGCATGGCGGTCCTGTTCGAACAACAGCGCGCAGATGCGGGGAGCATGCGGCTGGCCGTCCGAGCCTGGCACCTTGCCGCCGCCGGGCTCGGCGGGGAACGACAATTGCACGGAGCCAAGATACTGATCGGCATGGTGCAGCCTGGCGAAACTTGGCTGCGGGCCAGCCGCCTGCGGCCAGCCAGCCGGAGTGATCGGTGGGGGCGGTGTGCTGCGCAGTGGTGGCATGCCGTCGCAACGCAGTTCGTAGTAGGTAAGACTGTCGCCACCAAGCACGCCTGCTTCAATGCGTTGGCTATGGCTGCCAGACGTCGCATCCTGTTCGAGTTTGACGGTACTGCTCAGCGTGCTGGCCTGGGTCAGCAGATTCTGCTCAAAGCGCTTTTCCATCTCATGGTCGATGCGCCAGTCCATCAGCTTGGAGCCACCGCCCAGCACCAGCAGGCTGGTGACGACCAGCAGGGTGGAGATACGCGCGGCAAGGGAGGCCGGCTTCATGGCGATATGGTCATGGAATCAGATACCCCGCGCCGCGCCGCGTTTCGATCAGGCCGGGCAGGCCGGCCGCGTCCAGCTTGCGGCGGAGCCCGAATACCAGCACCTCGACGCTGCGGTCGGAGACTTCGCTGTCGCTACCTGCGGTGCGTTCAAGGATCTCCAGCCGGCTGAACGCGCGGCCGCGATGGCGCAGCAGCAGGCCCAGTACGGCAAATTCGCGCGGAGTCAGCGGCAGCGGCTTCCCGTTCACGCTGGCGCTCTGCGAACGGGGATCCCACGCCAGCGGGCCATGACTGAGGGCCAGCGGCTGCGCCTGTTGCGGCCGGCGTGCCAGCGCATGCAGGCGGGCGACCAGCTCGTCGAATGCGAAGGGCTTCATCAGGTAATCGTCGGCGCCGGCATTGAGCGCCTCGATCCGATCGGGCACCTGGTCCCGGGCGGACAGCACCAGCACGCGCGGGCGGCGACCACCCGCAGGCAGGCTGCGCAGCACGCCAATGCCGTCGAGCCGGGGCAACATCAGATCCAGCACCACCAGGTCATAGTCGTAACTGGCCAGGAAACCGCAGGCTTCCACGCCGTCTCCAGCGGCGTCAACTGTAAAACCGGCACCCTGCAAGCCGTGTTGCAGGGTCTGGCGCAGGCGCTCGGAGTCTTCCACCAGCAACAATTTCATGCGAATTCCCTGGAATTTGATCAAGCCTAAACGAAGATGCGGCATGATTTTCGCGTCGGCGAGACCTCGGACGTCCGGATCGCGAAATGGTTCATCGACAGTTCGCATGTGCAGCCGCTATAAAGATCGTCTAACTGGGGAGTATGTGGTGAGCGAAGAAATTCTGATCAACGTCACCCCGCGCGAGACGAGGGTCGGCGTGGTCGAGAACGGCATGCTGCAGGAAGTGCACGTCGAGCGGGCATCCAAGCGTGGCTACGTCGGCAACGTGTACAAGGGCCGGGTGCAGCGTGTGATGCCCGGCATGCAGGCCGTGTTTGTGGAGATCGGGCTGGACCGCGCAGCGTTTCTGCATGCGTCGGACATCGTGAGGCCGCCGCTGCCGGCGTCCGCCGAAGGCGTGGAATCGAACGGCAACGGCAATGGTCACATTCCCTCGATCAGCGAGCTGGTGCACGAGGGCCAGGAAATCGTGGTGCAGGTGGTGAAGGATCCGATCAGCACCAAGGGCGCCCGGTTGTCGGCCCACCTGTCGATACCCTCGCGCTATCTGGTGCTGCTGCCGTACGCCCGCACCCTGGGGATTTCCGCGCGCATCGAGGACGAGGTCGAGCGTCAGCGGCTGAAAGACGTGCTGGGCTCGCTGATTGGTGACAATCCGCTGGGCTACATCGTGCGTACCAATGCCGAGGGTCAGAGTGCCGAATCGCTGGCCTTCGACGTGGCCTACCTCACCAAGGTATGGCGGGTGGTGCAGGAGAACATCGCCAAGGCCAAGGTCGGCGAACGCGTCTATGAGGAACTGTCGCTGCCGTTGCGCAGCCTGCGCGACATGCTGAACGACGACATCGAGAAAGTGCGGGTGGATTCGCGCACCACGTTCGAGAAGGTGGTCAAGTTCGTGCACAAGTTCATGCCGAGCCTGGACGACCGCATCGAACACTACGACGGCGAGCGGCCGATCTTCGACCTGTACGGCGTCGAAGACGAAATGCAGCGCGCCTTGCGCAAGGAAGTGCCGCTGAAATCCGGCGGCTACCTGATCGTCGATCAGACCGAGGCGATGACCACGATCGACGTCAACACCGGCGCCTACCTGGGCACGCGCAACCTGGAGGAGACGGTCTATCGCACCAACCTGGAGGCGGCGCAGGCGGCGGCGCGGCAACTGCGGCTGCGCAACCTGGGCGGGATCATCATCATCGATTTCATCGACATGATCGATGAGGAACACAAGCGCCAGGTGCTGCGCATGTTGAACAAGGGCCTGGCGCGCGACCATGCCAAGACGACGGTCTACCCGATGTCGGCGCTGGGGCTGGTGGAAATGACCCGCAAGCGCACCACCGAAAGCTTGGCGCGCCAGCTGTGCGAGCCCTGTGCGACCTGTAACGGTCGCGGTGCATTGAAAACCGCCGAAACGGTGACCTACGAGATTTTCCGCGAGATCACTCGGGCGGTACGCCAGTTCAATGCCGAGAAGTTGCTGGTGATGGCGAATCCGCTGGTGGTGAGCCGGATTCTGGAGGAAGAATCCAGCGCGATCGCCGAATTGGAAGAGTTCATCTCCAAAAGCATACGCTTCCAGGCTGAAGAGCATTATTCGCAGGAACAGTTTGATGTCGTCTTGCTGTAAATCTGGCCCGGATTGCGGCGCGTGAACCCGTTGTGGCAACGAGTGCTGCATCGCTGTGCCCGCGCGCTGGGCTGGACCGCCGGTACAGCGGTGATCCTGCTCGCCGTGTTGATGGCGCTGACCCAATTGCTCTTGCCCTTGCTGGCGCGGCATCCGCAGTGGGTGGCGGCGCAGTTGAGCCAGCGGCTTCAGCGACCGGTCAGTTTTGCCTCGCTGGAGGGACGCTGGACGGCCTCCGGTCCGCTGTTCATCATGCACAACGTGACGGTGGGCGCGGCGGCGGGCGAGACGGGCGACATGCTGCAGCTTCCCGAATCCGAACTGAAACTTGATTTCGGCGGCTGGTTGTTGCCCTCGCGGCACTTGCTCAATCTGTACGTGCGTGGCCTGCAGGTCGATCTGGCGCGCGATGCCGACGGTAGCTGGCACGTCAACGGCATTGGCCTGGCTGGCGATGCGAGTCGGCAGCCGTTATCGCTGGGCCGCTTTTCGATCGACCTGTGGCTCGAAGACCTGCGGGTCGTCATCACCGATGCCAAGCATGGCAAGAGCTATGCGTTGCTGTCCCCACAATTTCGGCTGAGCTGGCAGGGCACCCAGATCCGCATCGGCGGCAGGCTGCGTCGAGAAGGTGAGGCGGCGGCCTTTCGCACGGCAGGTCGCTTTCGTGCGGACGGCAGCTCCGGCCAGCTGTGGATCAGTGCCGACGATATCGATCTCAAGCCATTGCTGGATAGTGTCGATCTGGATGGCTATTTGCCGCAGGGCCATGGTCGACTGGCGTCGTGGCTGGATTGGCACAAGGGCAGGGTGACCAGCAGCGTGTCCCGATTCGACCTGGACCGCCTGACGGTGACCGCCCCCAGCGGTGCCTACGCCAGCGTGAGCGCCTTGCACGGACTGGCCGGACTACGCCGGACCGGCGACGGTTACGAGGTGCGCTGGGCCAGTGACGATGGCGGCGCGTTGGCGCTTGCGCTGCATCAGCCCGGCACTCCGCAGTTCAGCGTCGACCTTTCCGCGCGCGAACTGCAACTGTCGCCGCTGCTGCCGTGGTTGGCGCTGAAGCCGGATCTCGCGCCGGGTCTCGCACAATGGGTCGGCAGTGGCCATCCGCGCGGCGATCTGACCCGGCTTGCACTGAAGTGGAATCAGGGCGCCGGACTGCAGGAGCTCGATCTCGCGTTCAAGAATCTGGGCATCGATGCCGTCGGCACACTGCCGGGAGTCAGCCAGCTGCAAGGCGAGTTGCGTGGCGATGCCGAAGCACTGTCGCTGGAGCTGCCGGCGCAAGTCAGCACGCTGCAATTTCCACACCTGTTCCGCCAGCCGTTCGTGCTGTCGAAGCTGGGCGGCACGATGGCGTTCTGGATGCAGGATGGCGTGCCGCACCTCGGTGCCGACACACTCGATTTTGTCGGGGCCGGTTACGCCGGCCACGCGCGTGGCGAAGTGACGTTGCAAGCGCAGGGCGCGCCTATCCTGGACCTGTACGCCAGTGTGGATCATGCCGATGTTCCCGCAGCCAAGTTGTTCTGGCCCAACTCCATGCCGCCCCCCACCATCGCATGGCTCGATCGCGCACTGGTGAGCGGAAGCGTCGATCAAGCCCAGGTACTGGTGCGTGGAGATATGGCGGACTGGCCATTCCATCACAACGAAGGTCGCTTCGAGGCGCGGGCGCAGATCAGCGACCTCACGTTCGACTACGGTCCTGATTGGCCACGCGCCGAGGGTGTCGGCGCGGTGGCCAACTTCATCAATAGCGGCATGTTGATTGAAGCCAGCGGCGGTCAGTCGTTGGGTGTGAAGGCGGACAAGGCGACCGCCTTGATCCCCGACTTCGGCGATGGCCTGCTCGATCTCAATGTGCAAGGCAATGGCAGCGGTGCCGACTTGATGGAGTTTGTACGCAAAAGCCCGATCGGCATTCGCCAGGCCGATACGCTGGCCAAGTTGAATCTGGGCGGCAGCGGTACGTTTGATTTTCATCTGGCGTTGCCACTGAAGAAAGATGCGGTCGCGCAATTGAGTGGTACCGCGCAGTTGAAGGATGCAGACTTCAACGCCCCGGACTGGAATCTCAAACTCGACAAGCTCAACGGCCCGCTGCGCTTCGATGCGCATGGCGCGCAAGCTGGTCTGCAGGCCAGTTCGCTGGATGCAGGCTTCCACGGCCGTCCGGCCAAATTGCAGTTGGCGATTGCCGCTGCCAACAGCGACCCGAACACCATACTGTCGGCGCAGTTGCAAGGCAGCTATAGCATCGCCGAACTGGTGCAGGACTACCCGTCGCTGAAATGGCTGGGTCAGCTGGGCGATGGTCGCAGTGATTTCACCGTCGGTTACGCGCTCGCCCATGTCTCCGGTAGCACCGCGACGGCGCAGACCCTCAGTGTCGACTCGCCGCTGAGTGGTACTTCGCTGGATCTGCCGGCGCCGCTGAACAAGCCGGAGGCAGCCAGCCTGCCCTTGCATCTGAGCATGAACCTGCCAGTCAGCGGCAGCGATCTGCAGTTTGCATTGGGCCAGGTCGCACGCGGGCACTTGCGGTTGCCGGCGGGTGCGCAGCAACCGTTGGCGGCCACGCTGGCATTCGGCAATCAGCTACCAGACGGATTGCCCGCGCGGGACCTGCGCATTCGCGGTCATGCAGATCAGCTGGATGTCACCGGCTGGGTAGCGCACGCCGCTGCGGGCGCCGGTAGTGGTGGTCCTGGGCTGGAGAGCCTGGATATCAGCACCGACCAGGCCGGGTGGTTCGGTCATTCGCTGGGGTCGATGAAGATCCAGCTCAAACCGCAAGCCGAAGGGTTGAGCGCGGACGTCGACGGTGTCGCCATGGTCGGCAATTTCACCATACCGACCGATCTGGACAAGCGCGGCCTCACCGCACGGCTGCAGCGGTTGTACTGGCCGAAGGACACGGCGGCGGAGACCGCGGCGGCAGCAGGCGCGCCGGCCACGGATCCCGCCAACACCGGCATCAACCCCGCGGCGCTGCCGCCGTTCCATCTTTACGTAGCTGATCTGCGACTGGGTGACGCGAAACTGGGCGAGGCTCGCCTGGAAACCTGGCCGACCGCGAGCGGCATGCATGTCGAGCAGCTGCGTGCGTTGTCCAGTAGCGTGCAGATCAATGCCAGCGGTGACTGGAATGGCAGCCCCAGCAACAGTCACACGCATTTGAAAATTGGTTTTGCGTCCGACGATCTCGGCACCATGCTGGGTGCATTCGGTTTCGAGGGCATGGTCAATGGCGGCAAGACCAACGACCAGCTCGATGCCAGTTGGCCCGGCGCGCCCAGCGCGCTGTCACTGGCCAACATGGATGGCGCACTCAGCATTCATGTCAGCAACGGCTATATACCCGAAGCGACAACGCCCATGAAGGGGCGCTTGCTCGGTCTGGTTTCGCTGATCGAACTGCCGCGCCGGCTGTCGCTGGATTTCGGCGATGTTTTCCGCAAGGGCCTTGCCTTCGACTCGATCACCGGCGATTTTCATTTGGCCGATGGCAATGCCACTACCACCAACCTGTTCATGAAGGGCCCTGCCGCGAACATCAGCATCACCGGTCGTACCGGTCTGCGTGCCAAGGATTTTGACCAGCAGGTGTGGGTAATGCCACATGTCGGCAACAGCCTGCCTTTGGTCGGTGCGGTGGTCGGTGGCCCGATCGGTGCGGCGGCTGGGTTTGCAGTACAGGGTTTGCTCGGAAGAAGTTTCAGCAAGGCCGCCAGTGCGCGCTATCAGATCACCGGCAGCTGGGACAAACCCGTGATGACCCTGATTGAAAAGCGCGAAATAGGCGCGCCGCCCGCTGCACCGCTGCTCAACCCCACCGGCAGTCTGCCGGGCGGGGCGGGCAATGTGATACCCGCCGCCTCAGGCTCGGCCGGTCGATGACCAGCCTTGCCATCAGAGCGGTTCTTGCTGCGGTGGTTCGGTCGGTGTGCTGCGGTTACGGAAGGGAAACAGCTGCTGCCGGATGAAACCGTCCGGCATGTAGTCGCCGACCACGCCGTAGTGCTCGGGAAAGTTCTTCTTCGATTTCACGGCAGTACCAAACAGGTAATCGATAAACGCGTAGTGTGCCGCGTAGTTCCTGTCGATCGCCTCCTGGTCGGATGCGTGGTGCCAGTGGTGGAAATCCGGCGTTACCAGCAGGTACTTCAGCGGTCCCCACGGAAGATGCACGTTCGCGTGGTTGAACACCGCCTGGAAGCCGACGATCAGGATGTAGCCGTTCATCGCCGCCTCGCTGAAGCCGAGGATGTACAACGGCGCCAGCACGCATACGCGAGTGAAGATCAGCTCAAGCATGTGCTGGCGCGAGCCGGCCAGCCAGTCCATCGTCTTCACGCTGTGATGCACCGCGTGGAAGCGCCACAGAAACGGCACCTCGTGATACGCACGATGCGTCCAGTACTGCGCCATGTCTGCAACCAGCACGCACAGCAACAGCTGCGGCACGAACGCGATGTGCTGCACGGTCTGCTGGAAGTTGCTGCTGACCAGCCAGCCAAACAGGTGATGCAGGAGGAAGTTCACCGTCAGTAACGCGAGGCCGACGATAAAGTGATTCACCGCGAAGTGTTTCAGATCCGTCTGCCATTCCTTGCGGAACAGCGTCTGCCCCTTGTACAGCGGAAACAGTTTCTCGATCACCACGAAGATCAGCGTCGAGCCGAGCAGGTCGAGGATGAACCAGTCCAGGCCGATATACGGCGTGTGATCGGCGAAATTGCCCACCGGCACGCGCGAGCCACCCAGCGCGACCGCCGCGATCACCAGCAGGAACGCCACGATGCTGAGGTTGCGCTGGCGATTGAGGATGAGGTTTCCCAGCGACATGCCTCCGGCCACCAGCAGCCCGACCAGCAGTAACTGGCGCAGCACGTCGACCGAGTACTTATGGCGCAGGTCCGGGGTGGTCAGGTACTGCGGAAAGTGAAACGCAAGCACCGCCAGCAGGCACAGAAAGCCCAGCGACAACGCAATGATGCTGGTGATCATGCCGAGGCCGGGCTTGAGCTCACCGTCGCCGCGCAGCAGCTCGCGGGTCTCCTCCACCGGAGCCTTCACCGTGCGTTTGATGGCGTCGCGGGTGGCTTGTCGTTTTGAGTGATCGCCCATGGTGATCCTCCACGTGAGACGCCGGCTGGCATTGCCGCGCATGGTAGCCCAGAGCGCGCGCCGCAGCTTTAAAGCTGCCATTGGCAACCCCATGTGGGATAGTTCCTGACTGACCATTGATGACACCGACACCCATGGATTCCCTGATTGCGCTAGCGCAGAACAAGTTGCTGTCCCCCGGCGGCATCGCCACCGGCGACCTCGACCGTGTGTTCACCCAGTTGATGGGGCCGTCGATCGACGCGGCCGACCTGTATTTTCAGCACTCGCGCAGCGAGTCATGGCTGCTGGAAGAGGGCATCGTCAAGGATGGCAGCCATTCGATCGAGCAGGGCGTAGGTGTGCGTGCGATCTCCGGCGAAAAGACCGGCTTCGCGTATTCCGATGAGATCGTGCTGCCGCAACTGCTGGAAGCCTCACGGGCGGCACGTGCCATTGCCAACGATGGCAACGGCGCCGGCAAGCCACTGGCGCTCAACGGTGCGCGTCAGCTGTATCCGGCCATCGATCCGGTCGAGAGCCTGCCGAATCCGGACAAGATCGCACTGCTGCGCGAAGTCGATGCGTATGCACGCTCGCGCGACCCACGCGTGAAACAGGTGATCGTGAGCCTCTCCGCGACCATCGACACGATCCTGATCGCTGCCTCCGACGGTACCCTGGCGGCCGATGTACGTCCGCTGGTGCGCCTCAGTGTGCAGGTGATTGCCGAGCAGGGCGGTCGTCGCGAGCAGGGCAATGCGGGCGGTGGTGGTCGTTACGGCTACCGCGAACTGATCGAAAATGGCCGCGCGCTGGCGTTCGCCGATGAAGCCGTGCGGCAGGCGCTGGTGAACCTGGCGGCGGTCGATGCGCCGGCCGGCAGCATGACCGTAGTGCTTGGCCCCGGCTGGCCCGGCGTGCTGTTGCACGAGGCGATCGGCCATGGGCTGGAGGGGGACTTCAACCGCAAGGGCAGCTCCGCGTTCTCCGGCCGCCTGGGCCAGCGTGTCGCCGCTCCCGGCGTCACCATCGTCGACGACGGTACCATTTCCGGTCGCCGCGGCTCGCTCAGCATCGACGACGAAGGTACGCCGACCGAGTGCACCACGCTGATCGAGGACGGCATCCTCAAGGGCTACATGCAGGACAAGCTCAACGCGCGACTGATGGGCATGGCGCCCACCGGCAACGGCCGCCGCGAGTCGTTCACCACGCTACCGATGCCGCGCATGACCAATACCTACATGCAGCCCGGTTCGCATGACCCCGAAGAGATCATCCGCTCGGTAAAGCGCGGCCTGTACGCACCGAACTTCGGCGGCGGCCAGGTCGACATCACCAACGGCAAGTTCGTGTTCTCCGCCAGCGAGGCCTACCTGATCGAAGACGGCAAGATCACCCGCCCAGTCAAGGGCGCGACCCTGATCGGCAGCGGCCCCGAAGTGCTCAACCGCGTGTCGATGATCGGCAACGATCTCAAGCTCGACGAAGGCGTCGGTGTCTGCGGCAAGGACGGCCAGAGCGTGCCCGTCGGCGTTGGTCAGCCGACGCTGAAAATCGATGGCATGACGGTGGGTGGCACGGCGTCGTAGACGCCAAAGTCAGGCCGGATCAGCGCTGCGTATCACTCCGGAATGTCCGCTACGAGTAGCGGGCATCCGTAGCGCGTGGATGCGGGAACTCGAACCGGTACAGGGAAATCAACCTGACTCCACCTTTCATTAGCAGCGTGCTATTCGCTCGACCTTCGCGCAACTTCCGCTCGCGGCCAAAAGCGGCCGTAACGCTCTGGCTCTAAACGACCTCCAAAAAAGCTTCGTCTGAGTCCCCCGCCGTCAACTTCGTCAGCTCTTCAATAAAGCGGTCCAGCAAAGCCGGCTCACTTTTGAGGTGCAATGTTGCTTGGTTGGCCACCTTCCTTTTGGCGAAATCTGCCCACGCTGATTGGGAGTTCACCGTCATAAATACGTATCCGCGCCCCAACTCCAGAAAGCTGAGCTGCGCACGAAAGGCTCCGTTGGCATATTCCGGTGTGAACTGTCCAAAAGAGATTTCGAAGACACCATGATGAACGTCTTTCTTGAATCCGTTGAGACCCAAGACAACATCATTTAGATGCTGATGATCTGCATAAACTTGGACGCAGGACAGAAACGCATCGCCACGGCTGGCGATTTCCAACTCCACCACGTCCTCGTCTTGCCACACTTTCCGAAAGCTCAGGCCTGACTTCACAACTACCCCTTACCTAAAGATTTAGCTGTTGAAATCGACACTTGATGGCGTTCCCAGTCGGAGGCAGACATTCTTACCAACTCCGCTCAATATACAAAACTTGGCCTGGATGGTGCTCCCTGATGGTCTCCACGGCCGACTCGATGTCGGCCTGATCAGCGGGATCGATCCATCGCGTGAAGTTGGTCAGCTCAAACCCTTCCGCGCGCAAGCGCTCCAAGTCGGGCGCCGCCAATAGTCCGTGATTCACCCAGAGCGCCGTCTCGCGGCTAATGACCGAGTCGAGAATTTCTGCCACGCCCTGCTTTGTCAGCGCGAAAAGGACCAAGGAAGTCTCCAAAGTTAGGCGTCGATGCTGTCCGCTACGGGTCGGAAATAGGCGGCGACAATAGTGATTAATCCGCCTTCATGAAGACGAGCTGCGGACCTTCAATGAAGGTGGCAACGCGGTCAGCCAGATGCACGTGATCGAAGCTCGCGCATTCCATCTCGATCGCAACATCGCCAAGTAGTCTAGCAATGGCCCTCAGTTCGTGTGGGCTAGCCACCACTGTAACTTCGGATAGCGCCGCCGGTCCGCGTTCGTTGCGACTCCCTTCCTTGTACCCATAGAGCTTCATGCCAACCTCGGTATAGCGTCGTTTCTGGGGTATTCCGAAATGTCCGTATTGGGTCCAGGCTGTGTGAAAACTCCGAGCTTCCATCAAGCGTGTGCCTCCTGCGCGAATTCTAGACGACTTACCGAACGTCAGAGCTTCAGAATCGAATCTACACGCCCCGATTTGAGCAAATCTTGACCAGCCTCAAACGCAAATTTGCGTTTTCACACAGCCTCGGTCGATAACGGACATCCTGAGATTGCCGCCTCACCGTACGTTGCGCAAGGACCATTCGCGGCCAGAAGCTGACATTCAGAGAGTGGGTTCAAAACCAGCTCGCAACGTTACTTGAATTTATTGGTCGTGCGCTCACGATAAAAACCGGGCGCGCTGCTAGGCGGCTTCATGAGATGTGATCTTGACAGTGAAATTCTCGGGACTGAGTGTTTGGAGAAAGTCGCGGGCGTCGAAGATCTCTCCTGGGGCAAAAGCACCGCGTGGTTTGGCGGGGTGTTCGATGATCCGAGCCGCGGCTTCCACGATCAACGGCGCGCTGACGGCATAGATGTCTCGCCCCGTCGCTGAGGCACGCCGCAACTGGTTGCCTTTGCGCACGACCACATCCAGTAGAAACGTTTGCGCGGAGCGTCCGCTGCTATCGGCGGCGGTGGGTTCCGGCGTTGTCGTGTCGCGGAGGTCTTTTAAAGGATGCAGGTTCATGTAGGCGTTTATTTCAGGAACCTTTAGATGACGCGAGAGGGTGATCATCTCGGACAGGGTCAGGGTCACCACCTCCTGCGTCCCGAACGGTTCTGAAAAATCCCAGTGGCGGGTAGGTGGCGGATTGGCCAATGGTGTCGGCACACCGTTGGATACGACGACGCGCGGCACGGTGTTCCGTTCACCGGTTAGACGCGTGCCTTTGGTCGGTAGCCAGCAGTCCAGGGCGACGGCGATCTGAATCTCGTCGGCGCTTGTCCAGTCACCCATGGCAGCGGTCGCCAGCAAATCGGCGAATCCGCCGTAGAAGGCCATCGCGGGCAGCAGCACGACACCAGCCTCACGGGCGTCATCAGAATAGTTTTCATAGGTGGCGAGCACCGATGCCTGTTCGGCAGCCAGATCCAGATAGTGGATTCTGGCGCGCAGGGCAGCCTCGATGAGCGGCGCTGCTGTGTCCAGGAAGGGACCCGCGCCATTGATGACGGCCACGGCACCGGCCAATGCACGATCGAGTGAGACTGGATCGTCGATTGAGGCAGGCCGCACGTCCAGTGATGGATACGCTGAAGCGAATGCGTGTAGTTGAACCGGATCGCGCCCGCTCAGGATGGGGGTCCAGCCGCGCTTGAGTAACTCGGCCACGATGAAACGCCCGGTGTGGCCGTAGGCGCCGTACACGGCGACGGTCCTGTTATTGGCCGCAGGTGCTGCGCTGGCAATGCTCATGGGGTGTTCTCGTTGGGTATCGTCAAAGACTGCTGTTCAGAAGCACGCCGCGCACGAACGGCGCGACGGCTCCGAGATCTTGTTCCACATGCCTGACTAGTCATGACCAAGTCTGGATGACCGTGTGGCCAGCGCCCGCCATCCATCCATGCTCAGCCGATCTTCGACGAAGCGGCGGCGCTGAAGGCTTCCTTCAGCTTTGTCGCGCACTCCTCGCAACAGACTTCGACGGTTTTTCCACCCAAGGTCACAGTTACTGAATTTTCGTCCAGTTCGTAGTCACACGCTGCGCAAGTATTTCCACTCATGACTCTGCCCTCAATGACCCGAAGTCCGGGTAGGGCTATTTAGTCAGGGGTCTGCGCGGGCCGCTGTCAAAATCTTTAGCAACTTGAAGGCATGAGTCTATCGGCGGAGTGCGACTTGCCGGAATTCGGTCGGGGTTCGGCCGTAAGTCTTCAGGAATGAAGCGCTGAAATGACTGTGGCTGCTAAACCCGAGCTCAAGGCTCAGCTGGCTCAAATCTTCGTACTGCCCCAGCAAGTCCAGCGAGTGGGCCAAGCGAAGGCGCAACTGATAGCGGTAAAGGGGTACGCCTTCGACCTGTTGAAATACCTGCGTCAGGTAGACGGGAGAGACGCCAACCTTGGCCGCTATGTCCGCCAGGGCCCACCTCCTGGAAAGATCACTGGCCAGGATCAGTTTGGTGCGATCGGCTAGCCGCTGCCGCCCCGCATTCGCGCCCGCGCTATGCGTCGTACTCGAGCCAAGACTGCGCTGCGCGAGTGTCAATGACAGACTTTCCGCTTCGAGTCGTTCGGCTACGTTCTCCCGCAGGCTGTGGCGCAATAACGCCACCAAGGCTTGGGCCCGCGGGTCGATGCCCAACTGCTGCTGTCGAAACGTGAAGGCGTTCTTGTCCCAGGTCAGCGCCTTGGGCGCCAACTCGCGCAGCAACTCCTCATCCAGCACAAGGACCAGGCTCGCATCGCCGCCATCTACGGGATGGCTGACCTGGTAACCCTGGAGGGCGTTGAACAAAAGCACCTGGTTGGATTCGGCAACCGCCTGGGTTTCACCGACATGGCGCAGGTAAGTACCCCGGTAGGGAAACACGAGGTGAGTCTTGCTGGTGCACTCCTCGTCACTCCTGTGCCGACACGTCCCACTGCAATAAACGTCCCGGACCGTGACGGACGGCGTTTCAAGCAAGGTGCGGACAGTGAAATCAGGCATCTGGCCTCGATACGTGACCTTGCGCCGCCCACGGCAGCGTGCATTCACGTTCAGCAGTGATTTGAGCCGAGCATGCAGCTTAATGGAGCTATCAGCGACTACGCGAATTTATGTACTTGATGGAGGCGGGGAGGCTGAGCGAGATCGGCACGAATGGCCGCCACAGGTTTAGGGCGCCGTCGTAAGTGGACGCTATGGGTTTGCCATCTGGCCGTCCATCAAGACCGACGATAGTTTACGCTGGCTCGTATATCTCATGATCGAGGGGGCGGACATGCGTGCCGATGTCGCGAAGTGGATGGTGTCGCTGGTAACTCCGTGCATCCTGGCATGGTTGGCCTGCATGGCTGTCGCGCAAGCGATGCCGTTGCCTCAGCGGCAAACCATTGCCATCACCGAGGTCACCGTCATCGACGTTGAGCACGGACGTTCGATGGGGCCGCGAACGGTTCTAGTCGATGACGGTCGTATTGTCGCGATCGTTGCGCCACACGACGCGAATATTCCGGCGCCGGCTCGGCGTGTCGATGGACGCGGAAGGTTTCTGATTCCCGGCTTGGTGGACATGCATGTCCACCTGTTCAACCTCTCATCGCGTCGGCCGCCGAACGATTGGTCGTTTCCACTGTACGTTGCCAACGGCGTCACCGGGGTGCGGGAGATGCGTGGCGATGCGGCATCCATGCTGCTGGTAAAGCGCTGGCGCAAGGCCCTGGATGATGGCGAACTCGCCGCGCCGCGCATCCTTGCTGCCGGCATCGCCGTGTACGGCAGCTCGCCGGAGGATGCGGCCCACCAGGTCGACGCTGCGGCCGATGCCGGTGCCGATTTCATCAAGGTCTTCTCGGAGATACCGGCTTCGCATTGGCGTGCTGTCCTCGCTGCAGCGCAAGCGCGTTCTCTGCCAGTGGTCGGCCACGCGCCGGCAGGCGTGCCGCTGCTGGTAACGGCCGAGGCAGGTCAGCGCAGCAACGAGCACCTGATGCAGGCCTATGAGGCCTGTTCGTCGATCGAAGCGCCCCTGCTCGAAGAACGCCGCGGCCTCGTTGGCGACGCGTTGACTGCGCGACGTGATGCACAGGAGGCGCGGACGCTGGCTGCGTTCGATCTTGGCATCTGCCGAAACGTGGCCAAAGTAATCGCGGGCACCGGTCAGGTACAGGTTCCGACGCTCGTGCTTGCCGACGAAGACTCGCTGGCAAAAAATGGGTCGCCGAGGTCAGATCCCCGCTGGCGATATTTGCGCGCGGACGAACACACGCGTTGGGAGCGATTCCTTTCCGGCTACACAGCGGAGGACGCGGCGCTGGCGAAGCGTCGCTGGCCGATCGCCCATCAGATCGTGTCGGTCATGCACCAGGCCGGCGTGCCGATCATGGCGGGAACCGACTCGCCCATGCCCGGGGTTTATCCGGGCTTTGCCTTGCATGATGAGATGGAGATGCTGGTCGAGTCGGGTCTGACCCCACGCGAGGCGCTGTACTCGGCGACGCTTGAGCCGGCCAGATTCCTCGGCATGGCGGATACGCGCGGAACGGTGGAAGTCGGCAAACGGGCGGACCTGGTCTTGCTGGACGCCGATCCGACCAAGGACATCCACAACGCTCGGCGCATCAACGCCGTGCTGCTCGACGGCCGCCTGTTACGGCGCGCCGACCTCGATGCGCTACTTGATGAGGCGGCCAAAGCGCAGGCACGCTGACAGGAAAGGTGGGCGGCCAATACCTGAACGCGTCCAGCGGAACGCGGCTGTTCTCGCGTCTGCCTGGTCGTCGGGGTCGCGGCGTTTGGCTGCTTTTCGGGGGGCGACAATATTTTTACTGCGGTGCGCCCATCTATAGTGCCGCCATCGGGGATGGCCATATCGATAGAGCAAAAGGTCATTTCGCGCGCCGTCCGCGCGCATCAACACTTTAGCCGTGGCTGCTTTTAGCCTTTGGGGTGTGGCGATGAATGAATTGACGCGTGATCTTCCGCAGGACGTTCGGCCGTCCATATCCACCACGAACCGGACGGCACGCGGAGGCCTGTTCTTCAACGAGGACTGGTGGTCGGTGTGGATCGGCCTGCTGGTGGTCGTGGTGGCCTGGGTACTGTTCGCCTCGGGCGGCAGTATCAAGTGGCTCGCCACGGCACCAGCGAAATGGTCGAGCCTGTCGCAGGCCGGCCAGGACCTCGTTGCGCACTTGCCGAATTACGCGGCGCTATTCGTGGTGTTCGCGGCGCTGTTCGGCGGTGCGCTGTACGTACTCAAGCAGCGTCTTGCGCATTTCCTGCCGGCGTTCCTGATCCTGTTTGTCGTGTCGTTGCTGATCTTCCAGACGGCGGCGTGGAGCCAGGCATCGCACTACAACCTCGAGGCGCCGCTGCTGGCCTTGCTGTTGGGGCTGCTGGTGTCCAACCTGGTCCGTTTGCCCGAGTGGTTTCAGGTCGGTCTGCGCGTCGAGTTCTATATCAAGGTGGGCATTGTGCTGCTCGGCGCAACACTGCCATTCACCTTGCTGGTGTGGGCCGGTCCGGTGGCGGTCGGGCAGGCGACAGTGGTATCCCTGCTGACGTTCTTCGTGATCTTTCTCGTCGGCAAGGCTCTGGGGCTGGACCGGCGCTTTGCTGCCGTGCTCGGGGTCGGCGGTGCGGTATGCGGCGTGTCGGCGGCGATTGCGATTGCCGGCGCCGTGCGCGCGCGGCGCGAGCAGGCTTCGGTAGCGATCACGCTGGTCATACTATGGGCGATCGTGATGATCTTCGTGTTGCCGTTTGCGTCGCACGCACTCGGCTTGTCGACAGGGGTGGCCGGCGCCTGGATCGGGACCTCGGAGTTCGCCGATGCGGCGGGCATTGCCGCTGCCCAGACCTATGGCGACATCGCCCGACATGCCGGCGGTGCGATTGCCGGCGCGCCGGATGCCGCGGTGCAGAACTTCACGTTGATGAAAGTGGTGGGTCGGGATATCTGGATCGGTATCTGGGCCTTCTCGCTGGCCTGGGTGGCCACGACGCGCTGGGATGCGTTGGAGGATGGCGTGCAGGTTAAGAAGGCGGATGCCCGCGAGATCTGGGCACGCTTCCCGAAATTCGTGCTTGGATTCCTGCTGGCGTCGGCCCTGATCACGTGGCTCGCGAGTTCCTATTCGCTGGCGGACTACCGCAAGATCGTCACGCCGGAACTGGTCGCACCGATTAGCGCCTTGCGCACCTGGGTGTTCACGTTCTGCTTCCTCAGCATCGGGCTGACTACGCGTCTGCGTTCGCTTAGCGCGACCGGCTGGAAACCGTTTCTCGCGTTCACGGCCGGTGTCGTGGTCAACGTCATTGTTGGCTACGTGATGTCCGCCCATGTCTTTGCGACGTACTGGGACAGCCTGGGGCACGGATGAGCACGACAGGCGACGCCAGCAAGGCTGAGCCGACCACAAGTTGCCTCGAGCAGGTGGTCCAGCCGGGTTGCGCTGGCTGCCGCCATCGTCTGGACGATCGCCGCATGACCGAGCAGCGTGTCGCAGGACTGGCGGTGTTCGGCTCAGCTTATGGAGCCAGCATCGGCGGTAGCCGGCTTTGCGTCCTGCATGATCGCTGGGTATCGCCGAATGATTTCTGCGTGCGCTTCAGCACGCTCAGCTGATGGCTCCCGAGCTGCAAGGAGCCATCGCCACGGCGTCAGGCGTCGGGCTTGCTGTCGCTTGCAGCCAGATCCTTCAGTAGCTGAAATATTTCGCGGTACGCGCGCGGCGGCTTGTTCGCATCGCGTTCGGTGCGGGCCTGGCGGATCAATGAGCGCACATGCTGGCGATCGATCTGCGGGTGTTCTGTGATCAGTTCGGAGAGTGCCGTTTCGTCCTCGCTGATCAGACGATCGCGCATCGCTTCGAGGCGGTGCATCGCGGCGGTTTCCTGGCGCTGCTTCTCGCGGTTCTCGCCGAGTTCGCCACGCACCGAAGCAAAGTCCGCGTCGTCGTAGCGGCGCATGACCTTGGCGAGGAACGCGAGCTGGCGCTTGCGCGCGATATGCGCGGTGATGCGACGGGTGACGTCGATCTCGCGGCGCACGTCTTCAGGCAGTTCCAGTTTCGCCAGCCGGCTCGGCGGCAGCTCCATCAACTGGGCAGCCAGCGTCAGTACCGCGAGTGCTTCGCGACGCTGCTGGGTGCGACTGGGACCGTAGTCCTCTTCGTCGAGTTCGGTTTGATTGCGGCTGCGGCTCGGGCTCACGGTTTCAATTCCAGGGATGGGGCGATGGTCAGATGTGCGGGTCGTCGGTGCCGGGCTCGGCTTGCTCGAGCGCGAAGCGGGCGATCGGCTCGCCATCCAGCTCGATGGTTTCGGTGAACATGGTGGCTGGGCGTACCCATAGACCGTGGTCCCCGTAGAGCGCCTGATAAACCACCAGCGGCTCCAGCGTTTCGCTGTGATGCGCGGTACCCAGCACGCGGTAGCGCTGACCCTTGTAGTGACGATAGATGCCGGCGGTTGGTTGCATGGGCGTTCTCCCCAACTCTTTGCATTTCGCCGAGCCGACCCCATCTTGGGCACTGCACCCCATCGGGGTCGGTGGTCGCGAACCGACTATTCTACTCGTCAAACCTCCAGGAAGCCCAACGTGACCGAACGCGCCATCAGCCAGGACCGCCATTTGTCGGCTCACAGCGGTCCAGATCGGAGCGAGCAAGAGCTCGATCGACTGGCCGAACTGGCCGAGGATGTGATTCGTCGCGCTCGCGCCGCCGGCGCCAGCCAGGCCGAGGTCGCCGCCAGCATCGATAGCGGGCTGAGCGTCAACGTGCGCCTGGGTGAGGTGGAGACGGTCGAGCACACCCGCGATCGTGGTTTCGGGCTTACCGTGTACTTCGGCCAGCGAAAGGGCTCGGCCAGCACCGCCGACCTGCATCCGGACTCGATCCAGGCGACCCTGGACCAGGCCTGCGCGATCGCGCGCTATACCGAAGCTGATCCAGCGGCGGGTTTGGCCGATGCGGCGCGCATGGCGACGTCGTTTCCTGATCTGGACCTGTGGCATCCGTGGGATATCGACACGACCCGCGCGATTGAACTGGGCATCGAAATCGAGGACGCCGGACGCGCCCATGCCGGCATCAGCAATTCAGACGGTGCCAGCGTGCAGGCCGGGCAAGGTCTGTCGGTGTATGCGAACTCGCACGGCTTCGTCGGGCGTGAACGAGGCACGCGGCATTCGCTGTCGCTGGCACTGATTGCCGGCGACGAGGACGGCATGCAGCGCGACTACTGGTACGACAGCGTGCGTGCGGCCGGCGACTTCATGAGCGCAAAGGTGCTCGGCGACCGGGCAGCCGAGCGCACCCTTGCACGCATGGGCGCACGCAGCCTGTCGACGCGGCAGTGTCCGGTGCTGTTTGCGCCGGAGCTGGCCCGGGGGCTGATCGGACATTTGCTGGGAGCAGTCAGCGGCGGCGCCTTGTATCGCCAGGCCAGTTTCCTGCTCGACCACGTCGGCAAGCAGGTGATGCCGTCATGGCTGAACATCATGGAGTTGCCGCGGCTGTTGCGCGGTCAGGGCTCAGGCAGCTTCGACGCCGAGGGCGTGGCGACCCGCGACAGCGCCTTGATCGAGGGCGGCGTGCTGGCGCGCTATGTGCTGGGCAGCTATTCGGCGCGCAAGCTCGGGCTGGAATCGACCGGCAACGCGGGCGGCATCCATAACCTGATCGTGGAACCGGGCAGCGCGGACCATGCGAAGGACGACTTCGCCGCCATGCTGAAACGCATGGGTACCGGGCTGCTGGTCACCGAGGTGATGGGGCAGGGCGTATCCACCATCACCGGGGACTATTCGCGCGGTGCAGCCGGTTTCTGGGTCGAAAACGGGCAGATCGCCTATCCAGTGGAGGAGATCACGATCGCTGCGAACTTGCGCGAGATGTTCGCCGGCATCGTGGCGGTGGGAGCGGACGTCGATCCTCGCTCGCACATCCTGACCGGCTCGATCCTGCTGGAACGGATGACGGTAGCAGGCGAGTAGGAGGCCGCCGAAGTTGGCGCCTTGCGGTGCCGCAAGTCCCCTCGGCAAAGCGGGCGGGGCTTGCTAGCATCAGCGCAACCGGCAATGGGCCGGCGATTGTCGACGCTGAGGAGATACGCATGAGCGTTCCACCCGAGTCCGTCATTCCGCCTTCACCGAACGACCCGCCGCTAGTCGATGTCCCGTCGGCCGATCAGCGTCAGTGGGCGATGTTCGCGCATTTGTCCGCCCTGCTTGGCGCCATTCTCACCGGTGCTTTCGGTCATGGCTGGGGCTGTTTCATCGGCCCGCTGATCATCTGGCTGGTGAAGAAAGACACCATGCCCTTCGTCGATGACCAAGGCAAAGAGGCGCTGAATTTCAATATCACGGTGGCGATTGCTCTCCTGATCCTGCTGCTGATTTCGATCATGACCTTAGGTGTGGGCCTGATCATCGCGATTCCGCTGTGGATCATCATTGGTATCGGCTGGCTGGTATTCACCATCATCGCGGCTATCAAGGCGAATGAAGGTGTGCGCTACCGCTACCCGTTCACGCTGAGATTGATCAAGTAATCGAGGTCAGTTCACGCAATAAAAAAGCAGCCGTGAGGCTGCTTTTTTATTGCGTGATGGATGGCTATTGGCTACTTCGAATGTGCGTAAGTCGCCCTTTCAATGCGCACGATGGCCGGCGTAACGAGCCAGCTCGGCCAGCAGAGAGCCCTTGTTGCCTAGTGGTTCAATCGCCGCCAGCGCCGATTCGATCAGTTCCGCCAGTCGTGCGCGCGAGGCGTCAAGGCCAATGATCGAGGGGAAGGTGGGCTTGGCGGCGGCGGCATCCTTGCCGGCGGTCTTGCCGAGTACGGCCGATTCGCCTTCCACGTCGAGGATGTCATCGCGCACCTGGAACGCCAGGCCTACCGCGTGGGCGTAGCGATCCAGCGCTTGCAGCGCTTCGGCATCGGCACGCGCGACGAGCGCGCCCATCTGCACCGAGGCACGTATCAAGGCGCCGGTCTTGAGGGCGTGCATATGCTCCAGTTCGGCCAGCGTCAGCTGTTGGCCGACCGCCGCCAGGTCCAGCGACTGTCCGCCGGCCATGCCTTCGGCGCCGCAGGCACGGCTGAGCACACGCAGCATGGCGATGCCGGTGGTGGCGTCGGTCTGGTGCGCGGGGTCATCGGCCAGGATCTCGAAGGCCAGCGCCTGCAGCGCGTCGCCGGCGAGAATCGCCATCGCCTCGCCGAAGACGATATGGCAGGTCGGACGGCCGCGGCGCAGGGCATCGTCGTCCATCGCGGGCAGGTCGTCGTGAACCAGCGAATAGGCGTGGATCAGCTCCACCGCACAGGCGGCCGCATCGAGCTGCGGGTCGCTTTCGCCGAACGCATGAGCGGCGGCGTAAACCAGCAGCGGGCGCAGCCGCTTGCCGCCGCCAAGCACGGCGTAACGCATCGCGCGATGCAGCGCGGCAGGGGACTGTTCGGCGGGCGGCAGGCAGCGATCCAAGGCCTGTTCGGCACGAAGGATCAACGCTTGCAGGGTAGGGCCGAGCTTAGAGTTCGGGTTCAAACGGTTCGGCGCTGTCGGGGGCATCGGGATCAAGCAGCAGGCGCACACGCAGTTCGGCCAGTTCCAGCGACTGCTGACAATGACGGTACAGGCCGATGCCACGCTCGAACGAAGCGAGCGATTCATCCAGACTCAACTCGCCGCCTTCCATCCGCGCGACCAGTTGTTCCAGTTCGTCCAGGGAACGTTCAAAGTCGACCGGAGGCGGGGTTTTGACGGAAGCGGGAGCGGTCTTGGCCATGGGCCGCAACGCTAACGCAGGGCAGGCAGGGAATCAATCGGCATCGCTTCGGTGGGGACACATTTTTTTGCGCAGAAGAGCTTGGAAAACCGCTCCGGCTCGTCATTCCTGCGTAGGCAGGAATTCAGCATCCAGTGATCACGAAGAGCTCGAAGTCGCTGGGTGCCTGCCTTCGCGGGGATGACGAACAGGTCGCTCTCTAGCTCGTCATTCCGGCGAAAGCCGGAACCCAGTGCCCTTGATCTTCAGAAGCTTGAGAGCGCTGGGCGCCTGCCGCAGGGGGACGAGCGTGTTGCAGGTTATTCGAAGCGGCCCAAAGCACGACTTCAGCGCGCCACTTCCCAATGCGGACGGGCTCCGGTCGTCTGGAAAATCGCCTCGCCGCGAGCGCTGATCCAGCGATCGGCAACGGCGACCAACTCATCGCCGGCGTAGAGCAACGGACAGACGTTGCGCTGCCAGGGTGGAACCCGCTGCTTCTGGAACAAGTCGCGCAATTCGCGGGTGTGGGCGTCGCCCGCCGGCTTGATGTGCTCGCCACCGCGACGCAGGCGCACAAGGAGCGGTTCGGGCAGGCGTTTGTCGGTGTTGGTCAGTGCCAGCACGCCGCCATCAGGCAAGGTCAGCGGTTCTCCGCGCCAGTGCGCCTCCCAGTCAGCAGCGATCTCAAGGCGGGGCGACAACGCCCATAGCCGCCCGTTCCAGATGTACAGCTCCACGCCGGGCCAGCGGATGCACGGTAGCTGGCCGGCCCGTGAACCGCACTGGCGTTCGATCTGCTGGCGTTGCGCCGTGGTGGGCGCAGACAGGCCCAGCGCATGCAGCCAGTGATCCAGCAAGGGCTCACGCAGGGCAGGATCGAGCGCCCGCCAACCGGCGGCATCCAGGCTGTCCGTGGCGCGGTCATGCAGGGCCTCGAATTCAGCCAGCCACTGTGTCTGCAACGTATCGGCCGCGGCGCGGCTGAGCGCGGCGCTGTGCAGGATCGAATCGACGGCGTGCGGCCAATGCTGCATAAGCCGCGGCAGGATCTCGTGGCGCAGGTGGTTGCGCGCCAGTTTCGTGTCGGCGTTGGATGGGTCGTCGATGCAGTCCAGTTGGTGGGTCTTGAGGTAATCACGCAATTGCGCCCGCGACAGCGTCAGCAGCGGGCGCCACAACTGGCCATGCCCTAGCGGCCGCAACGCCCGCATGCCGCCTAGGCCCTCCGGACCGGCTCCGCGCAGCAGTTTCAGCAATACAGTCTCGGCCTGATCGTCGCGGTGATGGCCGAGTAGAAGGTACTCACCTTCACGCAGTTCGCTGGCGAAAGCAGCGTAGCGCGCGTGGCGCGCGGCGGCTTCCAGCCCGTTGCCCTTGCCGGTTTCGACTTGCACGCGCCGTACATCGCATGGCAGGTCAAGCGCGGCGCAGAAGTTCCGGCAGTGATCGGCCCACAGCGTGCTGTCCGGGTGCAGGCCGTGATCGATATGCAGCGCGCGCAGACCGCGTGCGCGCGCCGTGGGCAGTCGTGCCAGCGCATGCAATAGCGCGCTCGAATCCGGGCCGCCGCTGAACGCGACGCACAGCGGTGCGGCTGGCGTCGTCGCCAAGGCGGCAAGCAGGTGCTGGGACAGCGGGTCGCTCACTTCTTGCTGGCGCGGGGCCGCACGTAGATGTGCTTGCCATTGCCGATGTGCCGTTCTTCCGTCTCGAACAGGCCGATGCCATTGACCAGCCCGCTGAGCTTGGCGTAACCGTAGTTGCGCGAGTCGAAGTCGGGAGATTGCTTATTGATGATGCTGCCGATCGCGCCGAGCCCCGCCCAGCCGGTGTCGTCGGAGGCGGCCTCGATCGCGTTGCGCAGCAGGCTGAGCAAGTGCGTGTCGCCGCGCAGCTCCTTTGCCGAGCGCTGTTTCGGTGCGGCCTCGGCCTCGGTGGAGGCCGAGCCGAGGAGTACTTCGGTGTAGATGAATTTGTCGCATGCGGTACGGAATGGCTCAGGCGTCTTGCGCTCGCCGAAGCCGTACACGATGCGCCCGGACTCCCGCACGCGCGAGGCCAGTCGGGTGAAATCGCTGTCGCTGGAAACGATGCAGAAGCCGTCGAAACGCTCGGCGTAAAGCAGATCCATGGCGTCGATGATCATCGCCGAGTCGGTGGCGTTTTTGCCCACCGTGTAACGGAATTGCTGGATCGGCTGGATCGAGTGACGCAGCAGCACTTCCTTCCAGCCGTTGAGGTCGGGCTTGGTCCAGTCGCCGTAAATCCGCTTCACGTGCGCCGTGCCGTACTTGGCGATCTCCGCGAGCAGACCCTCGACGATGGCCGGGCGCGCATTGTCGGCGTCGATCAGTACGGCGAGTTTGTGCGTGGTGACGTTGGCCATGACGGATCCCGGCAGCAGGAAGGCAAAGCCGATGGTAACGCCCTAGAGACGCGGGTTGGATTATCGCCGGCAAACCAGCCATCTTGTGGGAGCGACTTCAGTCGCGATGCTCTTGATGCCAATGAAGGAAGCAAGAGCATCGCGACTGAAGTCGCTCCCACAGGCTGCCACCCGACCGTTGCTTATTCCTGATACGCGCCGTAGCTGCGCAGGCGCTTGTAGCGCCGTTCGAGCAGGTCACCGATCGGCATCGCTTCGAGTTCGTCGAGCTGGTTCAGCAGCACGGCTTTCAGGCGCACTGCCATCGACTGCGGATTGCGATGGGCGCCGCCCAGCGGCTCGCGGACCACCTTGTCGATCAGGCCGAGCTCCAGCAGGCGCGGTGCGGTCAGGCCGAGCGCTTCGGCGGCGTCCTTGGCTTTGTCGGCGCTCTTCCACAGGATCGAGGCGCAGCCTTCCGGCGAGATCACCGAATAGGTCGAGTACTGCAGCATCACCGTGCGGTCGCCCACGCCGATGGCCAGCGCACCACCGGAGCCGCCCTCACCGATCACGGTGCAGATGATCGGCACCTTCAGTTCGGCCATTTCCATCAGATTGCGTGCGATCGCCTCGCTCTGGCCGCGCTCCTCGGCGCCGACACCGGGGTAGGCTCCCGGGGTGTCGATCAGGGTCAGCAGCGGCAGCTTGAAGCGCTCGGCCATCTTCATCAGGCGCAGCGCCTTGCGATAACCCTCGGGGCGCGGCATGCCGAAGTTGCGGCGCACCTTGGTCTTGGTATCACGACCTTTCTGGTGGCCGATGATCACTACCGGCCGGCCGTTGATGCGGCCGAGGCCACCGACGATGGCAGCATCGTCGGCATAGGCGCGATCGCCAGCCAGTTCGTGGAATTCTTCGCAGATCACGCCAATGTAGTCGAGCGTATACGGCCGGCCCGGATGGCGCGACAGCTGGGTCATCTGCCATGAATTGAGGTTGCGGAAGATCTCGGCGGTCTTGATCTTCAGCTTCTCGCGCAGGCGCCCGACTTCGTCATCGATATTGAATGCCTGGCCATGGCTGGCATGGCGAAGCTCTTCGATCTTCGCGTCCAGTTCGGCAATGGGTTGTTCAAAATCGAGGAAGTTAGGGTTCATTCGCAACATTTCATGGCACAGAAGCGGCTCAGTATACCGTTACCCGGGAAAAGACGAGAACGGCGCCGTATGGGCGATGGGTGCCGCCGGACCTGTTGGCGGACCCGCCCGGGACCCTGCGAATGGCGGCCGATTGCGCTATCGTCCGCGCCAACGAATGTCTTACCGCTGGACCCGACCATGCCGACCAAACCACCCATCGACAACAACAAGCTCGACCGCATCGTGGCCGAGGCGCGGCGCAACGCCGAGCAGCGCGAACTGGGCTATCGCGAGCGCGCGCTGAAGATGTATCCGTGGATCTGCGGTCGCTGCGCGCGCGAGTTCACTCGCGAAAACTTGCAGGAGCTGACCGTGCATCACCGCAACCACGATCACGACTTCAACCCGCCCGACGGCAGCAACTGGGAGTTGCTGTGCGTGTACTGCCACGACAACGAACACTCGCGGCACATCGACCATGTGCGCGGCGGGGTCATGGAAGTGCAGGATGCGCCGGCGGCTACCGGCAATCCGTTCGCTGATCTGAAGGCGTTGATGGATCGGGGCGGCAAGAAGTAGAGCTCAGCCTTGCCCTGCCCCCTGCTTGCACGGGGAAGTTGCGAGGGGGTGCTTTTGATCCTCGGGCAAAAGAGCGACCCCACCCCAGCCCTCCCCTGCAAGCAGGGGAGGGAGTACATCAAGAGTCCTGCTGCTTGACGATGCGCAGGCGCGCGGCCTGCACGCCGGGCATGGCGCGCACGGCACGCAGCAAGGCGGGGATGGCGTCCACGCGCCACTCTTCGCCAAGCTCGAGGTCGGCCTGCGCATTGCGGTTGTGATAGCCGTGCAGCATCACGGTGGCGCGGCCACCGCGATAGCCGGTCAACGCATGCTGCAGTTGTTCGACGAAGCCGGGCCCGACGCCATTCAATTTCAGCTGTAGCAGTCGGGCGTGTTTACGGCAGGCGTCGGCCAGCGTGGTGGCGCTGCGGGCTCGCAACTGGAAGCCACCACCGGAGAAATCGTCAATGCGCAGACCACCGTCGACGATCAGCATCTCATCGCGGGTGAGCAGTGGCGCCACCTGCTGGTAAAGCTCACCGAAGAAGCTCACCTCGATGCTGCCGGTGCCATCCTCGATGCGTACGAACGCATCGCTGTCACCGCGCTTGCGCACGGCGGTGACCATGCCGGCGATCGTCCACGGCGTATCCGGGCCACGGCGGAAGCGGTTGCCGTCGTCGTTGTCGTTCTTGCGTGGTTTCGGCGGCTGGTAGCGATCGCCAATCTCGCCCAGCGGGCAGGTCGAGAGCTGGGCTAGTTCATCCTTCCATGGATCGGTGGGATGGCCGGACAGGTAATGTCCGAGCGTGTCGCGCTCGCCCTGCAGCTTCTGCTCCAGTGGCCACTCTGGCGCGGTCGGCAGGTCGATGTGCACCACCGGCGTCGTCGCGCCCATCGCCATCGCGGCGCCGAACATGTCGTTCTGGCCTGATTGCTTGTCGCGCAGATGCTGGTCGGCGGCCTTGATCGCATCGGGTAGCTGCAACATCAGGCTGGCGCGAGTCGGCGCCAGCGCATCGAGCGCACCGGACAGGATCAGCGCTTCCAGCACACGGCGGTTGAGCTTGGTCGGATCGACGCGCCGGCAGAAGTCCGCCAGGTTGGTGTACGGGCCGTGGCTGCGTTCGGCGACGATCGCCTCGCATGCACCCTGACCGACGCCCTTGATGGCGCCGAGGCCGTATTGGATCTTTTTTGGCTCGATCGCGACGAACATGTAGTCCGACGCGTTGACGTCCGGCGGCTGCACTGTGATGCCGATCGCACGCGATTCGTCGAGGAACGTTACCGCCTTGTCGGTGTTGTCCATGTCCGCGGAAATCGTCGCGGACATGAACTCGGCAGGGTAGTGCGCCTTCAACCACGCTGTCTGATAGCTGACCAGCGCATAGGCGGCCGCGTGCGACTTGTTAAAGCCGTAACCGGCGAACTTTTCCATCAAGTCGAAGATGGTGTCGGCCTTGTCGCCAGGCAGGCCATCTTTCGCGGCGCCCTCACGGAACTTGGCGCGCTCCTCGGCCATCTTCTTGACGTCTTTCTTGCCCATCGCGCGGCGTAGCAGGTCGGCGCCGCCGAGCGAGTAACCGCCGACGATCTGGGCCATCTGCATGACCTGTTCCTGATAGACCATGATGCCGTAGGTCTCTTGCAGGATCGGCTGGACGCGCGGATCGGGATACTCCACTTCCTCGCGGCCGTGCTTGCGCGCGATGAAGCTGGGAATCAGGTCCATCGGGCCGGGACGGTATAGCGCGACCAGCGCGATGATGTCCTCGAAGCGGTCGGGTTTGGCGTCTTTCAGCATGCGCTGCATGCCGGAGGATTCCAGCTGGAAGACCGCGACTGTCTGCGCCTTCTTCAGCAGCTGATACGGTTTGGGATCGTCCAGCGGCAGCTGCGAAATATCCAGCGGCGCTTCGCCGGCTTTCGCGCGCCGAACGTTGATCGCCTTCACTGCCCAGTCGATGATCGTCAGCGTGCGCAGGCCGAGGAAGTCGAACTTCACCAGGCCGACGGCTTCGACGTCGTCCTTGTCGTACTGGGTCACTACGCCGCCGCCACCCGCTTCGCAGTACAGCGGCGCGAAGTCGGTGAGTGCGGTCGGTGCGATCACCACGCCACCGGCGTGCTTGCCGGCGTTGCGGGTGAGGTTTTCGAGTTTCAGCGCCAGATCGATCAGCGCGCGGGCGTCCTCATCGTGCTCGTAAGCCTCGCAGAATTCCTTGACGACGCGATCGGTTTCTTTCTTCGATTTTTCGGACCGGCCGAGCGCATCGGACAGCGTGAGATCGAGCGGCCGTGGCGGAATCAGCTTGGCCAGCTTGTCGACCTGGCCGTAACCCATGCTGAGCACGCGGCCGGAGTCGCGCAGCACGGCCTTCGCCGCCATCGAGCCGTAGGTGATGATCTGACTCACCCGTTCGCGACCGTATTTCCGCGATACGTAGTCGATCACCTCGTCTCGGCGATCCATGCAGAAGTCGATGTCGAAGTCGGGCATCGACACGCGTTCGGGATTGAGGAATCGCTCGAACAGCAGGTTGAACTGCAGTGGATCCAGGTCGGTGATCTTCAGCCCCCACGCGACCAGCGAACCGGCGCCGGAACCGCGGCCTGGGCCGACCGGGATACCGTTTTGCTTGCCCCAGTTGATGAAGTCCGCAACGATCAGGAAGTAGCCGGGGAAGCCCATCTCGATGATGACGTCCAGCTCGCGTTCCAGTCGCGCTTCGTAGTCCTCCTGCGTACGGTCGGCCGCGAGCGGCGCGGCGGCGAGACGCTCTTTGAGGCCTTCACGCGACAGCTCACGGATATAGCTGGCGAGGTCGTGCCCTTCGGGGACCGGAAAGTCGGGTAGATAGTACTTGCCGAATTCCAGTTCCAGACTGCAGCGCCTGGCGAGCTCGACGGTGTTTTCCAGCGCCTCGGGCAGATCAGCGAACAGCGTCGCCATCTCCTCGGGTGATTTCAGGTATTGCTGATTGCTGTAGTCGCGTGGGCGCTTGAGATCAGCCAGCACGCGGCCCTGATTGATGCACACGCGTGCCTCATGCGCCTCGAAGTCGTCCTGCCGGAGAAATCGCACGTCATTGCTGGCCAGTACGGGCAGCGCGAGTTCGGTGCCCAGCGCAAGGGCGGCGGCGTTCCAGTTTTCCTCGCCCTCACGACCGCAACGGGTCAGCTCCAGATAAAGCCGATCCGGAAACAGTCGGGTGAGCGGCTGCAGCTTCGTCAGCGCTGTGTCGATGCCCTGATGCAGGGCGATGCGGCCGACTTCGCTGTCGCGTCCGAGCAGGGCGATCAGTCCGTGGGTGGCTTCGGCATGTAGCCAGCCAGCCTCGACCAGTGCACGGCCCCCATGCTGACCCTCACGCCAGGCGCGCGAGACCAGCCGTGACAGGTTGAGGTAACCCTCGCGGTTCTGACACAGCAGGGTCAACCGCCATGGTCGCGGATCATCCGGCGCCGAGATCCACAGGTCGCAGCCGCCGATCGGCTTGATGCCCGCCGCGCTGCAGGCCTTGTAGAACTTCACCAGCGCGAACATGTTGCATTCGTCGGTCAGCGCCACGGCGGGCATTCCGGCGCGCACGCAAGCTTCGACCAGCGCCTTGATGCGGATAGTCGAATCGACCAGCGAATATTCGCTGTGCAGGTGCAGATGGGTGTAGCGGACGGTCATGCTGGCTTGTGCAGTGAGTCCGTGCAGGCTACCCGGCACTTCGTCCAGCGGCAAGATTGACATCCGCCGTGGTTAGGCGAAACGTTGTGCACACTCCTGTGCCGGGTTCACTCGGATGCTGCGGTTGCAGGCCGCCGAGTAGAAAACGCCAGGTTAGCCCCGGAAAGCTGCCCGTCGTTGTCCCACACCCATCAAATACGATCAGCGAACATGGAAGCGTTCGTCGGCGAGATCATGCTCAATGTAGTGGTCGAGATGGCGTACCGTCAGCGGGTGCAGGTCGTAGTCGGTGTGCGAAGGGCATGGGTCGACTGTAGCGGGCGCTGCAGCGGCGACCGATGACGGCTTGGAGACAGTTGGCGACGGCGCCTGTTCGGTGACGAATGCGCGGTTGGTCGGAAATAACATGTACGACTCCTGCGGTTCTGATGGATGCGCAGATGACGGCTGGCAGGCGAATGCTTGCGCGGACAGCCGGTAAGACCGATGCGTCCATGCTGACTTTTGAGTCCTGTCAGCTATGGATGCATAGACGGCTGAAAAAGTTGCAGTGACTAATGGGCTATGCGCTGTTCAATCTGGCCCGATGCGCGATCGCAGGCAGCTGCATACGCTCGAATTTCCGGCGCGATGACAGCGTATGGTTGCCCATGACCAATGGGCTATGTGCTGTCTGTTCGCTCACAGGATCAGCATGCTTTCGGACGCCGGCTGCGTTGCCTGTGTGGCAGTGGCACTTCGCCAACTCAACAGGACGCCTTAAAATAGCGTGCCCTGATCAAGCAGCAACCTTACCGGCGCAAAACTGCGGCGGTGCTGTGCACAGGGGCCGAGTTGCTGGAGTGAGGCTAGATGCGCTGGCGTTGGGTAGCCCTTGTGCACAGCGAAGCCGTAGCCGGGGTAAACCTCGTGCATCGCCACCATCAAGCGGTCACGACTGACCTTGGCGAGGATCGAGGCGGCGCTGATCGCCGGCTCCAGCGCGTCGCCACCGACGATCGCGCGACCGGGGCAGGGCAGATCCCGCGGCAGCTTGTTGCCATCGATCAGCGCTTCATGGGCGGCCAGTGAGAGGCCGGCCACGGCGCGGCTCATGCCGGTCATGGTGGCCTGGAAAATGTTCAGGCGGTCGATCTCATCGGGCTCGATCAACACCACGCAGTAGGCCAGCGCGTATTCGATGATTTGCGGGTAAAGCGCTTCGCGTTTTGCTTCGCTGAGTTTTTTGGAATCGTCCAGGCCGGCGATCGGTCGGGTCGGATCGAGAATCACGGCGGCCACCGCCAAGGGACCGGCCAAGGGACCGCGACCAGCCTCGTCAACCCCCGCTACAAGAAAGCTCTTCGCATTCGCCTGCTCTCCCCTGTGGGGAGTGGATTGAGATGAGGAGCGGGTACTCGCCTTGAGCTCATCGACCAACATGCTTTTCTTCCATCAACTCGGCAATCGCCTCAGCCGCGCGATCCCCTGCGTGACCTTGCAGCCCACCGCGCAACGCCTGATGCAGTTGCTCGAATGCCGCGACGATACGGCCCCGGCGTTCGCTGTCGCGAAACAGCGCCAGCGTAGCGGAAGCAAGCTTCTCCGCCGTGCAATTGTCTTGCATCAGCTCAGGTACCAGCAACTCGTCACCGAGACCGCTGGCGCGCGCCAGGATGTTTGGCAACGCATACACGTCGGTTTTCAGCATTTTCATCGCGCGTGCGATGCGATAACTCAGCGGTGCGACGCGATAGCCGACCACCATCGGCCGCTTGGCCAGCATTGCCTCCAGCGTGGCGGTGCCGGAAGCCAGCAGCACCACGTCGGCGGCCAGCATCGCTTCGTGCGCGTTGCCTTCCAGCAGCAGTGGCACGGCTTCGTCGCGCGGACCCTTGGCGAGGATCGCCTTGAGCCTGGCATGTACCTGCGGATTCGCTGCCGGGATCACGATGCGCAGACCGGGCAGCGCAGCAGCGACCTGTGTCGCGGCGGCGATGAAAGTCTCGCCCATCCGGGCAAGCTCCGACAGTCGGCTGCCGGGCAGCACCGCCAGGATCGGAGCCTGCTGGGGCAGCTGCAGAAAATCACGCGCACCGACCCGATCGGAGACCAGCGCGAAACGGTCTGCCAGTGGGTGGCCGACGAAGCGCGCGTCGATGCCGTGCTTTGCGTAAATCGGCGGTTCCATCGGAAACAGGCACAGCACACGGCTGGCACTGCGGCCTATTTTTTCCGCACGTTTTTCGCGCCACGCCCAAACCGACGGGCTGACGTAATGCACCGTGAGCAAGCCGGCTTGTTTCAGGCGTTGCTCCACGCCGAGATTGAAATCCGGCGCATCAATGCCGATCACTACCGCGGGACGCGCCTTCAGAAGCCGGGCCACCAGGGCCTTGCGCAACTTCAGCAACCGCGGCAGATGCCTGATCACTTCGCTGAAACCGAACAGCGAGAGCTCATGAATGTCGTACCAGGATTCGAAGCCCTGAGCCTGCATGCGGGCGCCACCGATGCCGACGAACCGCGCCTGCGGGTAACGCTCGCGCAGCGCGACGATCAGGTCGGCGCCGAGCTGGTCGCCGGAATCTTCGCCGGAGAGGATGGCGATGAGTGGGGTTTGCGAACCGGGTTCAGCCATCTGCATGTCTTGTAACTCCCGCAGAGCGAAGCCAGGTGTTTGATTTGCTGATATGGGCTACGCCCATATCAGCGCACATATCAACGGGCGAGTGTTCGCTCGCTGCTTTCGAGAAACTCGATCATCGCGCGCACGTCGTCGCTAGCCTGCGCTTGTGTAATCAGTTGTTCGCGTGCTTCAGGTAGCGACAGGCCAGCCATGTACAAGGTCCGATAGGCTCGCTTGATCGCAGAGATGCGCGTTGCATCGAAACCGCGGCGCTTGAGCCCCTCGCTGTTGATCCCGCGTGGACGACCGTGCTGTTCGTTCGCCATCATCACGAATGGCGGAACATCCGACCCCACCAGGCATCCCATGCCGATGAAGGCGTGCGCGCCGACTTTGCAGAACTGGTGCACACCGGAATAGCCCGACAGAATGGTCCAGTCGCCAACCTCCACATGGCCGGCCAGTGCGGCATAGTTGGAGAACACCACGTGATTGCCGATTTTGCAGTCATGCGCGACATGCACGTAGGCGAGCAGCCAGTTGTCGTTACCGATCCGGGTGATGCCGCCGCCGTCGCCGGTGCCACGATTGATGGTGGCGAATTCGCGAATCAGATTGCGATCGCCGATCACCAGTTCGGTGTGCTCGCCCGCAAATTTCTTGTCCTGCGGTGTACCGCCGAGCGAGGCGAACTGGGTGATGCGGTTGTCGCGCCCAATCTTTGTCGGCCCTTCGATCACCACATGAGGGCCGATCTGCGTACCGTCGCCGATTTCCACCTCGGCGCCGATCACGCTGTAGGCACCGATGCTGACATTCGCACCGATGACGGCAGAGGGATCGATCAGCGCGGTGGGGTGAATCATTTCTCGGACCTCGCGGCGCACATCAGTTCGCAGCTGGCCACTTCCTTGCCCTCGACCAGGGTGCGCGCCACGAACAGGCCCATGCCACGCATCAGGCGCTTCTGGCTTACTTCCAGGCGCAACTGATCACCCGGAACGACCGGTGCGTTGAAGCGTGCGTTGTCGATCTTGACCAGATAGAACAGCGGGCTGCCGGTGTTGCCCTTCATGCGGCTGCTGATCTGGGTCAGCAGGCCGGCGGTCTGCGCCATCGCCTCGATGATCAGCACGCCGGGCATGACCGGATGGCCGGGGAAGTGACCCTGAAAGAATGGCTCGTTGATGGTCACGTTTTTCAACGCGACCACGCTGACGTCGGGCACGATTTCGATCACGCGATCCACCAGCAGGAAGGGGTAGCGATGCGGCAGCAATTGCTGGATCTGCTCCACGTTTGCCGGCAGAGTTATTCCCGTGGTTTTGTCATTCATGGGTCTTGTCCTTTTCCAGCGCCGACAGTCGGCGCGCGTACTCGTCCAGATGTTTGAAGCGGGCCGCGTTTTTCCGCCACTGGCGGTTGTCCTGCAGCGGCACGCCTGATGAGTATTCGCCCGGCTCGCGTATCGAATGCGTAACCAGGCTCTTGGCCGTAATGGTAACCCGGTCGGCCAGTTCAAGATGCCCCAACACGCCGGCATTGCCGCCGATCATGCAGTAACGGCCGATCCTGGCGCTACCGGCTACGGCCGCGCAACCGGCCATCGCGGTGTGTGCGCCGACGTAAACGTTGTGGGCGATCTGGATCTGGTTGTCCAGTCGCACGTCTTCTTCCAGTACGGTGTCGTCCAGTGCGCCGCGGTCGATCGTGGTGTTGGCGCCGATTTCGCAGTCGTCGCCGATGCGCACGCCGCCGAGCTGCGGCAGCTTGATCCAGCCGCCGTGGTCGAATGCGCTGGGATCGAACGCAAGGCCGAAGCCGTCCGAGCCGATCACCGCGCCGGGATGTACCAGCACCCGTTTACCCAGCGTGACCCGGGTCACCAGTGTGACCCGCGCAACCAGTCGCGATTGCGCACCGACCGTGCAATCTGTGCCAATGACGCAATGCGGACCCAGCACGGCGCCGTCCTCGATGACGGCACCATCCTCGATGACGCAACAGGGGCCGATGCTGGCGCTGGAACTGATGCGTGCACCAGGGGCGATCACGGCGCTGGGGTGGATGCCAGGCGGCGCGGCCGGCAACCGTTCAAACAGCGTGGCGATCCTGGCGTAGGCGATGTAGGGATCTTTGGCGATCAGCGCAGCGGTCGGGCAGTCGGCGAGGTTCTCTTCGCGCAACAGTACGACGCCAGCGCGGGTGGCTGTCAGTTGGCCGGTGTATTTGCTATTGGAGAGAAAACTCAGCTGGCTGGGGGCAGCCCCCGCCAGCGTGCCGACGCCATCGATCAGGCGCGCGCCGTCGCCATGTAGCGACAGTTGAAAGCGTTCGGCCAGTTCGCTCAGAGAATAAGAGCCGTTCACGCCCACGTGCTTTCTCCAGGACACTCAGGTGATTCCAAGACGCTATGTCCGTGCAGGCACGGACATACCAAAAGGCAGCGCGGCTGGCCGCGCTCCCATCACATTTTGCGTCGATTTAGAACGTGCTGCCAAACGTGAACTGGATGCGCTCCTCATAGAAGCCGTCATCGGGCTGGGTGCGGAACGGCAACGCGAAGCTGATGATCAGCGGGCCGATCGGCGCCTGCCAGTGCAACGACAGACCTGTCGAGGCACGCAGGGTGCTTGCATTGAAGCTCTGGATGTTCTGGTAAGCGTTGCCGGTATCGACGAACCAGGACACTCGCGCTGTATTGACGTCCTTCAGGAACGGCAGCGGCAGATACAGTTCCGCCTTGCCGAGCACCTTGAACGCGCCGCCGATCGGTTCGGCATGACTGCCGTCCGGGCAGAGGCCGCCTGTCGTCGGCTGGGCGTTGGCGGCGATACATATACGTGGTCCCAGCGTGTTGTCCTGGAAGCCGCGCACGTCCTGCACACCACCAGAGAAGAAGTTCTGGAAGAACGGGAACTGCTCGCGCATATCCACGAGGGTGTGGTCGGTGACTTGACTTTCCAGCGCCTTGTAAGACGCATCGTCGATGCCGTTCTTGCCGTACGTCTGACCATCGCCGACCTGGCCATCCAGGAACAGCACAAATCCCTTGCCGATCGGCCAGTAGTGATTCGCTTCCGCTGTCACTTTCCAGTACTGCACGGTGGAGCCGGGCAGCGCAACATCCGCTGACACGGAGAGCTTGCCACCTCGTGTCGGCGCCCAGTAACCGTTACGGGTATCGTGGGTCCAGCCAAAGGTGCCGGTCCACGTATGGACAGTGTCGTGGCCAATTTCATTTTGATAGTCGATCAGCACCTGCGGGGTGAAACCCGGAATCGTATTGACCTTGTTGCTGCTCAGGCCCAAGCCCAGGCGCAGACCATCGGTCTCGGTGATGGGTATGCCCAGGTAACTGGAGAAACTCTTGGCACTGGTGGAGTAATCGGCGAACTCGCTGATGTCGCCGTAGTTCGTCTTCGACAAACTGGCGTTGTAGCCAATGCCGATACCGCTGTCGGTCAGATACGGGTTGTAGTAGTTGACGCTGTATAGCGTGCTGTACGTGCTGCGTTGGCCGCTGAGGGACACGCTGTCGCCGCTGCCGAACAGGTTGTTCTGCGTCACCGAGGCGGACAGGATCAGGCCGGAGTACTGCGAATAGCCGATACCGAACTGCAGGCTGCCGGCGGATTGCTCCTCGACCTTGACCGAGACGTCGACTTGATCCTGCGTGCCAGGCACCAGCTTCTTGTCGATATCGATTTTCTTGAAGTAACCCAGCCGCTGCAAACGGATCTTGGAGCGGTCGATCGCGGCCTGCGAGTAGAAGGAACCTTCAAGCTGACGCATCTCGCGCCGCAACACATTGTCTTCGGTACGCGTATTACCCGAGAAAACGACCCTGCGCACATACACGCGCTGACCCGGTTCAATGTAGAGGGTCAGGTCGACCGTGTGCTTTTCCTTGTCCAGCTTGGGGATCGGAGTGACGTTGGCGAACGCATAACCGATATTGGCCAGCACCGCTTTGATACCCTTGGAGCTGGCCTCGATCGCGGCGCGATTGAACATGTCGCCCTGCTTGATGAACACCCAGCGGCGCAAGTTGGACTCCGGCAGAATCAGTGTGCCGAGTAGCTTGACGTCGGACACCGTATAGACGTCGCCTTCCTTCACACTGGTGTCGATATACATCGAGCGACGGTCCGGCGCGATTGACACCTGGGTGGAATCGATACCGAAGTCGGCGTAGCCGCGGTTCATGTAATAGGCCTGAACCTTGTCCAGGTCACCGGAGAGCTTCTCGCGCGAGTACTGGTCATCTTTCGAATACCAGGACATCAGATTGGGAGTGTTCGACTCGAAACCCGTGCGGATATCCTTGTCGGCGAATGCATGATTGCCGAGGATGTTGATTTCCTTGATCGTTGCAGCCTTGCCTTCGCGCACCTCGATGTCGATGGCAACGCGATTGCGTTCCAGCTCGGTCACGTGCGGGATGATCGACACGTTGTACTTGCCGCGGTTGTGATACTGCCGGATCAGTTCCTGCTGCACGTTGTCCAGTGCCAGGCGATCGAAGGTCTCGCCTTCGGCAAGGCCGATCTGCTTCAGGCCTTTCTTCAGGTCATCGGTCTTGATGTCCTTGTTGCCGCGCAGGGTCAGCTTGGCGACCGACGGGCGCTCGACCACCTTGATCACCAGGATGCTGCCGTCGCGATCGAATTCCACATCGCTGAAGAACTTGGTCTGGTACAACGCGCGAATGGCCCGCTGGGCCTCGTCGTTGGTCAGCCGGTCGCCTTTGTTCACCGGCAGGTAGTTGTATACCGTGCCAGCGGAAATGCGGCTGAGTCCGTCGATGCGAATGTCGGACACCACGAACGGGTCGAACGCAAACGCATTGGCGGAGAGGGAGGCAAGCAGGATCAGCGCGGCGATACGCTTCATCGTCGGTTCCGTTGGGTTATTTCGATGGGACGGCCAGCGCGGCCGCCCCGATCAACGCATGAAACAGGGACTGGCCCTGTCTCGAAAGAGAGTCCGCACTCCGCAGGAGTGCATCATGTAAAACGCCACCGCGTTGTACAGCGGAAGGCGCAAGCAAGTGGGTCGCCGATAGGCCGCGATCGCTGGTCATGGACATCACGACAGCAACATGCGGTGGATATCGTTGTAGAACGCCAGCCCCATCAGGGTGAACAGCAACGCCAGCCCGATGTACTGGCCGACGACCATTGCCTGTTCGCTGACCGGGCTGCCTTTGATCAACTCCACAAGATAATACAGTAGGTGCCCGCCATCCAGGACAGGAATCGGCAGCAGGTTGAGGATGGCCAGGCTCAGCGAGACGAGCGCCAGAAACTGCAGGAACCAGGCCGGGCCCATGCTGGCCGATGCATTGGCGACCTGAGCGATGCCGATGACTCCGGACAGGTTCCGGGTCGACGCTTGGCCGCTCAGCATATTGCCGAGCATGCTGAAGGTCTGTGCGGCGTTGTGCCAGGTGGTTTGCAGCGATGCGCCGAGTGCCTTGATCGGGCCGTAGTGGACGGTGACCTGTTCGGCCATCGGCGGGCCGACGCCGATCACCCATTTCAGCGGCTGACCTTCCAGCGACGCCCATCTGGCGATGACGTTCAGCGTGAGTGGTCGGCCGGCGCGTTCGACGGCGATCACCAGCTTGGGCGATTTTGTCGCCTGGGCCTGTACCAGATCACCGAACGCCAAGAAGTCACTTACCGGCTGCCCGTTGACACTGATCAGGCGATCACCGCCCTGCATGCCGGCCAGTGCGGCGGGCTGGTCTGCCATGACGGTGGCGGCCAGCGCGAGCGGCGGCATCGATTGCAGGCCCAGCTGATCCAGGTATTGGTCAACCGCCTGTCCGGGTGGCAGCTGGTTCAATGGCACTACAAGCTGGCGCGAGCGGCCATCGCTGCCACGCACGGTAAGCGGCATCGGCTTGCGCCCGAGCAGTGCATTCGCGATGGCGTCCATCGAGTCGCTCCAGGTCGCCACCGCCTGACCATCGACGCTCAGGATGCGATCGCCCGGCTGGATACCCGCTTCGGCGGCGATGCTATGCGGTTTGGCGGTCACCAGCGGTGCGACGTCCGGACGACCCAGCATGAACATCAGCCAGAACGCGGCCAGCGTAAAGATCAGGTTGAAGCCCGGGCCGGCGGCCACGATGGCGATCCGCTTCCACACCGACTTTCCGGTGAACTCCTGGTCGCGCAGGGCAGGGTCGACCTCGCCCTCGCGCGCGTCGAGCATCTTTACATAGCCACCCAGCGGGATCGCGGCAATCTGGTATTCAGTGCCGTCGCGGCCCACACGCTTCCAGATCGCATTGCCGAAACCGACGGAGAAGCGCAACACCTTGACGCCACAGCGGCGCGCGACCCAGTAATGGCCAAATTCATGAAAGGTCACCAGCACGCCAAGCGTGACCAGCAACCAGAATACCGAGCCGAAAAAGGAAGTCATCAAGTGCCGTTGAGGGGAGTCATCAGTGCAAGAATATCAGCAAGCATTGCGCAGAACGCGACGGGCCGCCTCTCGGGCAACCCGGTCGCGTTCACAAAGCGTCGGGATATCGACCACGGCTTGCGCCGGCAGTTCCGCAAGTACCGCCTCCACGACATCCGCGATGGACAGGAACGGCAGTGCGCCAGCCAGGAAAGCTTCCACCGCGATCTCGTTGGCGGCATTCAGCACGGCCGGGGCATCGCCGCCGGCGCGCAGTGCCTGAAACGCCAGCGCCAGGCAGCGGAAGGTCACCAGATCCGGCGCTTCGAACGCCAACGGCGCGCAAGCGGCCAGGTTCAAGGGGGCTACACCGGTCTCGACCCGCTCCGGCCACGCCAGGGCATGGCCAATCGCCGTGCGCATGTCCGGATTGCCCAGTTGGGCCAGCACTGAGCCGTCCACGTATTCGACTAGCGAATGCACCAGGCTTTGCGGATGCACCACGACCTCGATCGCGTCGGCTGGCGCCGCGAACAGATGATGCGCCTCGATCACTTCGAGGCCCTTGTTCATAAGAGTGGCCGAATCGACCGAGATTTTGCGCCCCATCACCCAGTTCGGGTGCTTGCAGGCCTGATCCGGCGTGATGTTGGCCAGTTGCGCCCGCGTGTGGCCGCGGAATGGGCCGCCAGACGCGGTGAGGATCAGCCGCCGGACGCCGCCCGCCCGTAAATCCGGTTGTCCCGGCAGGCACTGGGCCGGCAGGCATTGAAATAGTGCGTTGTGTTCGGAATCGACCGGAATCAAAGCGCCACCACCGGCGGCTACTGCTTCAAGCAGCAGCGGCCCGGCCATCACGATGGCTTCTTTGTTGGCCAGCAGCAGGCGCTTGCCGGCTCGCGCGGCAGCCAGTGTGGAGTCCAGCCCGGCGGCGCCCACGATGGCTGCTACCACCGTATCGCACAGTTCACTGGCCGCGGCGGCGGCAAGCGCGGCCTGGCCGCTGGCTACTTCACAGCGTACGCCGGCGGCGGCGAGTCGACGCGACAGTTCCGCTTCCAGCGCCGGATCCGCGATGACGGCCAGGTCTGGCCGGTGCCGCACGCACAATTCGGCCAGTGCCTCCACCTGGCGGTGAGCGGTCAGCACGGTTGCGCGAAAACGTTCCGGGTGACGTGCGATGACGTCCAGCGTGTTGCCGCCAATGGAACCCGTCGCGCCAAGAACGGCTACTTTTTTCATCGTCACAGACCCAGCAGCAACAAGCCGGCGGCGAACACCGGCAGTGCGGCAAACACGCTGTCCATGCGATCCATCAAGCCGCCGTGGCCGGGAAAGAGGGTGCCCGAATCCTTCACTTGGGCGTGCCGCTTCATCAGGCTTTCGATCAAGTCGCCGACGATCGAAATACTGACCGTGACCACGGCCAGCAGAGCCAGACCCAGCAACTGGGCGCCGCGGACATCAAGCAGCCAGCCGCCGATCGTGGTGACCAGCACGCCAGCCACCATCGCGCCATAGGCGCCGGCCCAGGTCTTGCCGGGGCTGATCTGCGGCGCCAGCTTGCGCTTGCCAAACGCGCGCCCGCTGAAATAGGCACCGATGTCGGCCGCCCAGACAATCAGCAGGGCGAACAGAGTCCAGCCGTGGCCGTGGGGTACGCGTTCGTGAATGCTCACGATCGCCACCCATGCCGGAAAAATCACGAATACGCCGGCCACCAATTTCAGCGCGAGGTTTTCGCGCGTCGGCGCGGCGCCGAACGCGAAGTTGCGCAGCCACAGGCAGGCCAGCAGCCACCAGGCCACGCCCGCCGCCAGCATCAAAGGTGTCAATGCGGTGGTGCGAGCGCACCAGAGCAAGGCGAATACGATCGCGCCCACGACCAGGCTCGTGATGCGCCACGAAGCACTCTTCAGGCCGCTCAGTTGAGTCCATTCCCACCAGGCGGCCAGAAACGCCACGGCGGCGACGGTCGCAAAGACGCCTGCCGGTGCAAACAGGATGATCAGGATCACCAGTGGCGCGAGCAGCAGGGCGGTGAGGGTGCGCTGGAGCAGCATCGGAATCCTTAGGAAGAAGTGGCGGCGACCTGCTCGCCGGTGCGGCCGTAACGGCGCTCGCGGCGGGCAAAGTCTTCGATGGCCCGACGCAGGCAGGCCTGGTCGAAATCGGGCCACAAGGTATCGGTAAAATATAGTTCGGCGTACGCGACCTGCCATAGCAGGAAGTTGCTGATGCGACATTCGCCGCCGGTGCGGATGAACAGATCCAGCGGCGGCAGTTCGGCCAGGCTCGTCCACTGATTCAACCGGGCCTCGTCGATTTCGTCAGCGCGCAGCTCACCGCGCGCGACCGCTTCGGCAGCCTGCCGGCTAGCCTGCACGATATCCCAGCGGCCACCGTAGTTCACCGCAATGTTGACGTGCAGCTTGTCGTTGCCGGCAGTGCGCACCATTGCCGCCTTCATGCGCTCGCGCAGCGGCTCGTCAAATGCGCTCAAGTCACCGATGAAACGCAGGCGCACGCCATAGCCGTGCAGTTCGTCCACTTCCTTGTCGAGTGCGCGCAGGAACAAACCCATCAAAGCGCCGACCTCATCCTCCGGGCGCTTCCAGTTCTCACTGGAGAATGCGAACAGGGTCAATGCCTGCACGCCCTCGCGCAGGCACGATTCCACCACTTCGCGCACGGCCTTGCGGCCGGCGTTGTGGCCGAAACTGCGTGGGCGATGACGCGCCTTCGCCCAGCGGCCGTTGCCATCCATGACGATGGCGATATGGCGCGGAACCTTGTCGGCCTCGGTCTTGATGGTCATGCCGTTTGGTCACTGATGGTGCACGGCAAGCGGGTCCCCTCACTCCAACTCTCTCCCCGCAGGGGAGGGAGGGTAAGCGTGCCGTGCGGGTTCGCCACGATGAGCGGCGCGGAACGGTGCGCGGCGGTGGCTCCCGACGTCGTCATCAAAGGGCCATCAGCTCCTCTTCCTTCGCTTTCACCACCGCGTCGACATCCTTGACCGCACGATCGGTGAGCTTCTGGATCTCGTCGTCGACGCGGCGTTCTTCGTCTTCGGTGATCAGCTTTTCCTTGAGTAGATCCTTGACCTGCCCCAACACATCGCGGCGCACGTTGCGGATCGCGATCTTCGCGTTCTCGCCTTCATGACCAACGTGCTTGGCCAGTTCCCGGCGACGCTCTTCGGTGAGCGGCGGCATGTTCAGGCGGATCACGGTGCCGGCGGTGGTCGGCGTAATGCCGAGATCGGAGGCCATCAAGGCCTTCTCGATCGGCGCCACCATGTTCTTTTCCCACGGTGTGACGATGATCGTGCGCGAGTCGGCCAGCGATACCGAGGCGACCTGCGTCAGCGGCATGTCCGCGCCGTAGTAGGGCACCTTGATGTTGTCCACCAGCGAGGTGCTGGCGCGGCCGGTACGGATCCGCGTCAGGTCGTGCTTGAGTGAGTCGATGCTCTTGCCCATGCGGGTCTGGGCATCGTTCTTGATGTCGTTGAGCATGTGGAGTTTCCCGGTGAATCTGGCAAGACAAAGAATTATATAGCAGTGAGACTGCGCTTCAGTCAGCGCAGACCAGCGTACCGATCGGCTCGCCGTGCATGATCCGCATCAGATTGCCAGGTACAGTCATGTCGTAGATGCGCATCGGCATACGGTCGTCGCGGCACAAGGCGATCGCGGCGGTGTCCATCACCGCCAGCTTGCGCTCGATCACTTCGTCGTAGGTCAGTCGGTCGTAGCGTACTGCGTCGCTGTGCTTGGTCGGGTCAGCGGTGTAGATGCCATCGACCTTGGTCGCCTTCAGCAGCAGATCCGCACCTACTTCGACCGCGCGCAGGGCTGCGGCGGAATCCGTGGTGAAGAACGGGTTGCCGATGCCGGCGGCAAACAGCACGATGCGACCTTTTTCGATATGACGGATCGCGCGACGGCGGATGAAATCCTCGGCCACGTCGTGGATCTGAATGGCGCTCATCACGCGGGCGAAGCCGCCGCGTTTCTCGATCGCATCCTGCATCGCCAAGGCGTTCATCACCGTGGCCAGCATGCCCATGTGGTCGCCGGTGACCCGATCCATCCCTGCAGCGGCAAGCCCGGCGCCGCGGAAGATATTGCCACCGCCGATCACCACGCCGATCTGGATGCCGGCTCGCTGCACCTCGATGATCTCGTCGGCGAGCCGACCGATCACCTTCGGGTCGATGCCATAGTCGGCCTCACCCATCAATGCCTCGCCGGAGAGTTTGAGCATGATGCGGTGGAACTTAGGCTGGTCGCTCATGGAATCTCCGGATTGTGTGTGGCAAAACAGATGCATTGTAGCGGAGAGCGGGGGCGGGGGACGAGAGGCGAGTAGCGAGGGCGACATGTCATACCCCAAGTCGGCTTGTAAGCCCACGATTGCAACACCATCCGGTTTTCGCGCCCTCGCTACTCGTCCCTCGCCCCTGGCTACTCGTCCTTCGCGCTACAGCCCCAACGAAAAAGGCCACGGTTTCCCGTGGCCTTCCGGAACAAGCGGAACGAGGCGTTTTACGCCAGACCAGCCTGCTTCATCACTTCGGCGTGGAAATCCTCTTCCACTTTCTCGATGCCTTCGCCGACGGCCAGACGGGCCACCGAGATGACGTCGGCGCCTTCCTTCTTCAGTGCATCGGCCACCGTGACATTGGTGTCGAGCACGTAGGGCTGACCGAGCAGGGTGACTTCGGACACGATCTTGTGGACCTTGCCGGAGATGATCTTCTCGAGGATTTCGGCCGGCTTGGCCTTTTCCTTGTCGGACATCTGGCTCAGCGCGATTTCTTTTTCCTTGGCCAGGAATTCGGCGGGGACGTCCTCGGCGCGGATATGCGCCGGGTTCATCGCTGCCACGTGCATCGCGATGCCCTTGGCCAGCTCCTCGGAACCACCCTTGAGCGCCACCAGCACGCCGATGCGGCCGCCATGGATATAGCTGCCGATGGTGCCGGCATTTTCCACGCGGGCCATGCGGCGCACGTCGATCTTCTCGCCGATCGTGGCGATCAGCGTCTTGGCGGCTTCTTCGACATTGCTGTGGCCCGGGTAGGCGGCGGCCTTCAGTGCGGCCACGTCGGTGACGCCGGAGTTCAGGGCGATATCGGCGACGGCGTCGCTGAACTTCAGGAAGCTGGCGTCCTTGGCGACGAAGTCGGTCTCGCAGTTGATCTCGACCAGCACGGCCTTGCCGGTGGTCTGGGCAGCAACGATGCGGCCTTCGGCGGCAACGCGGCTGGCCTTCTTGTCAGCCTTGGCCAGGCCGGACTTGCGCAGCCATTCCATCGCGATTTCGATGTCGGCGTTGTTCTCGACCAGGGCCTTCTTGCATTCCATCATGCCGGCGCCGGACCGCTCGCGCAGTTCCTTGACCAGTTGGGCGGAAATATTGCTCATGGTAAACCTCTGAATGCTTTGGATACGCCGTGGCGGCTCAGCCACCACGGCGACACGGTCATGACTTACTTGGCTGCGGGCGCGCCGTCATTGCGCGGGCCACGGCCGCCATCACGGCCACCGTCGCGACCACCTTCACGGCGCGGGGCGCCCTTCTTGGGGGCGGCATCACGGCGCGGCGGTGCCGGCTTGCGGTCGACCTTGGCGACCGGGTTGCCTTCTTCGTCCAGTTCGACGAAGTCGTTCGCGTCGCCCTGGGCGGCAGCCGGCGCAGCAGCCTTGCCTTCGAGGATCGAGTCGGCAGCGGCACGGGCGTACAGCTGGATCGCGCGGATGGCGTCGTCATTGCCCGGGATGGCGTAGTCGACCAGTTCCGGGTTGTAGTTGGTGTCGACGACGGCGATCACCGGGATACCAAGCTTCTTGGCTTCCTGCACGGCGATGTCTTCGTGGCCGATATCGATCACGAACAAGGCGTCAGGCAGGCGATTCATGTCCTTGATGCCGCCCAGCGAGGCCTGCAGCTTGTCGCGCTCGCGACGACGGGCCAGCACTTCGTGCTTGACCAGCTTCTCGAAGCTGCCGTCGGTCTCGGCCGCTTCCAGCTCTTTCAGGCGCGACACGGACTGCTTGACGGTGCGGAAGTTGGTCAGCATGCCGCCGAGCCAGCGCGAGGTGACGAACGGCATGCCGGCGCGTGCGGCTTCCTCGGCCAACGGCTCACGGGCCGAACGCTTGGTGCCGACGAACAGCACGGTGCCGCGCTTCTGCGCCAGACCCGACAGGAAATTCATCGCGTCGGTGAACAGCGGCAGGGTCTTTTCGAGATTGATGATGTGGATCTTGCCGCGCGCGCCGAAGATGTACGGAGCCATCTTGGGGTTCCAGTAACGGGTCTGGTGACCGAAATGGACGCCGGCTTCGAGCATCTGACGCATGGTGACTTGTGCCATGGGTGTAACTCCTTGCATTGGCCTTTATAGGCCTGGGGGTTGGGACCTCCACGCATCCCCGGCTTCGACCGCGGCTTGCCCGGTGCAGTCATTGAACTGCGTGATGGGCGAGTCGCAGCACCCCGAAGGCGGTGCCGATACGTGTGTGGCGTTGGTTGGGCGTTGTACCGCGGGGCGGTTACAATCCCGGTTCGCTTTGCGCTGTGACGACCGTTTGAATGGTCGTGTCAGATCAGCAAAACTCCGAAATTATAGCCGGTACGCCGGCGAGGCGGCAAGTTGCGGGCTGATTCAACATTGAACAGCCCTGTTGCTGTCGCCATTTAGGCAAGATCCATTTAGGCGTGACCATGGCCATTACCCTGAAAACCCCGGAAGACCTCCAAGGCATGCGCGTTGCCGGCAAGCTGGCCGCCGAAGTGCTGGCCATGCTCAAGGATCATGTCAAGCCCGGCGTTACCACCGAGGAGCTGGATCGGCTCGCTTACGAGCACATCGTCAATGTGCAGCAGGCGATTCCGGCCAATGTCGGCTATCACGGCTTTCCCAAGACGCTGTGCAGCTCGGTCAACCACGTGATCTGCCACGGCATCCCCAGCCCCGGCAAGGTGCTGAAGGACGGCGACATCGTCAATCTGGACGTCACCGTGATCAAGGACGGCTGGCACGGCGACACCAGCCGCATGTATTTCGTCGGCACGCCCGGTGTACTGGCCAAACGGCTGGTCGACACCACGTTCGAGGCGATGATGCACGGCATCAAGGCCGTGCGTCCGGGTGCCACGCTGGGCGATGTCGGTCACGCGATCCAGCAGCATGCCGAGGCGGCCGGCTTCAGCGTGGTCAGGGAATATTGTGGTCACGGTATCGGCAAGGTCTACCACGACGAGCCGCAGGTGCTGCATTACGGCAAACCCGGCACCGGGGTGGAGCTGAAGAAAGGCATGACCTTTACCATCGAACCGATGATCAACGCCGGCAAGCCGCAAACCAAGCAGCTGCCGGATGGCTGGACGGTGGTGACCAAGGACCATTCGTTGTCCGCGCAGTGGGAGCACACCATCGCGGTAACCGACAATGGTTACGAGATACTCACGGCGTGGCCGGACGCCTGAGCTGACGTGACACCTCTGTAGGAGCGCACCCTGTGCGCGATCGGTTGGCGGAAATTCGCGCACAGGGTGCGCTCCTACAGGGAAATCTGGCGCATTCGGAGCTTCGTCTGGCATGTCGGTGACACTCAGTTCCGTTCCGCTGCCAGCTCTGCCCCGCTTGCCGGTGGCCGTGCCACGCTCCGGTGTTTCGGTCGAGGCGCGCCGCGCCTTGCGCCAGTTGCTGGGCGACGTCGACCGCATGCTTGCCACCGCGTTCCGTGATGGTGCCGATGCCAGCGTGCTGGCTCGGCGGCGCGGCGAGTCGGTCGAGCGGGTGGTGGCGCATGTGTGGATGGCTTGCCTCGGCGAGGTAAGCGGAACGACGCTGTATGCGGTCGGTGGCTTCGGTCGTGGCCTGCTGTTTCCGTATTCGGATGTGGATTTGCTGGCCTTGGTGGAGGCGCCCCAGCCGGCCCGGTTGCGCGCGCTGGAGCAGTTCTTCGCCACGCTGTGGGATGTCGGTTTGAAGGTGGGTCACGCCGTGCGCGACCCGACGCAATGTCGTGCGTTGGCGGCACAGGACGCCAGTGTGTTCACCAGTCTGCTGGATGCACGCCGGCTAGCCGGTGATTCGGCGATGGACGTCAGGTTGGCCGCCATCGTCGATGACCCCGAACTGTGGCCTCCGCGCGAGTATCTGGCTGCACGGCTGGCCGAGCGCAATGCACGGCATGCCCGCTTCGACGACACGGCCTACAACCTCGAGCCGAACCTCAAGGACGGTCCCGGCGGACTGCGTACGCTCGATTCGCTGCGCTGGCTGGGGTGGCGTTTGGCACATGCGGCTGACCTGGCTGGCATGGTGGTCGAGGGGGTGCTCGAACCCGCCGAGCAGGCTGCGCTGGAACAGTCCGAAGTCACGTTGCGCCGCTATCGCTATGCCTTGCATCTGGAGGCGGGGCGGGCCGAGGAGCGGCTACTGTTTGACTACCAGCGCGCCCTCGCCGCGCGCCTGGGTTTCGAGGATGAACACGAGAAGAATCTCGGCGTGGAGCAATTCATGCAGGGCTATTACCGTGCGGCGAGCCAGGTCGAACGACTCGGCATGCAGGTGGCCGAACGCTTCGAGGAGATGCTCGAGCCGCCCGGCGAAGCGTTGCCGGTGGGCGCGGATTTCGTGCGTTACGGCAAGCGTCTGGCGGCGCGTGACCTGCAATTGTTCCTGCAGCGGCCGGCTGCCCTGGTGGAGATTTTCATCGCCCGGCTGGATCAGCCGGGCGTGATGGGCTTCAGCGCCGACACCATGCGGCGCATCCACCAGGCCACGGCCTTGCACGGCGATGCGCTGGCGCATGACCCCGACGTCCTGGCGGCTTTTCTGCGACTGCTTCGACGTGGAGCGCCGGCGGTGGAAGCGTTGTGGCGGATGAATCGGCACGGCCTGCTGGCGGCGATCTTGCCCGCGTTCGGCAAGGTATTCGGCCGCATGCAGTACGACCTGTTTCATGTCTATACGGTGGACGAACATACCTTGCGCGTGTTGCGCAACATGGCGCGCTTTGCCGATCCGGCGGCGCAGCGTGAATTTCCTCTGGGCTGCGAAATCTGGCCGACATTACCCAAGCCCGAGTTGCTGCTGTTGGCGGCACTGTTTCACGACATCGCGAAAGGTCGCGGCGGTGATCATTCGATGCTGGGCGAGGAAGATGCGCGCGTGTTCTGTGCGCGACTCGGCCTGCCCCCCAGCGACATCGAGCGGGTCGCCTGGCTGGTGCGCTGGCATCTGCTGATGAGCACCACCGCGCAGCGCCAGGACATTACCGACCCGGATGTGGTGCACCATTTTGCGGAACTCGTTGGACACCGCGAACGTCTGGGCCAGCTGTACATGCTGACGATTGCCGACATCATCGGAACCAGTCCGCGGCTATGGAACGGATGGAAGGATCGACTGCTGTCCGACTTGTATACAGCCACCCGCTATGCCTTGCGCAGCGATGTGGAACTGCCGCGCGATGCCGGTGTGCGTGTGCGTGAGTGCAGCGAGTACGCGTTGGCGCTGCTGATGAATGAAGGCTACGCCGAAGCCGATGCCCTGCGCGTGTGGGCCGATTTCCCCACGCTCAGTTTCCTGCGTCATCGACCTGAGCAGATCGCCTGGCAGACCGGTGCGATCCTGCGCGCGCAAGGTGTCGTGCCGATGGTCGCGGCGCATCCGCTGTCGGTGCGTGGCAGTACCGAGTTGTTTGTTTACACGCCTGATCGCGACGGCCTGTTTGCCACCATCACCGCGATGCTGGATCGATTGCGCTTCTCGGTGGTGGAGTCACGCATCCTCAGCTCGCCGACCGGCATGGCGCTGGATACGTTCCTGCTGCTGGAAGCGGATAGTCAGCAGCCGGCCAGTGCTGATCGCACACAGGAACTGCAACAGCGTCTGCAGCGTGCACTGGTGCAATCCACCGGTGTGGAGCCGGGCAAGCGCAGCATGTCGCGGCATCAGAAGCACTTCCAGATGCCGCCGCAGATCAGTTTCCACGCCGCTGGCGACCGCACGCAGCTGGCGCTGATCTGCACCGATCGGCCAGGACTACTGGCCGCAGTGGCGCAAGTCATGCTGCACACCGAAGTACGTGTGCACGACGCACGCATCGCGACATTTGGCGAGCGTGTCGAGGATTTTTTCCAGTTGACCGATCGCCACAACGCGCCGCTCGGTGCCGCACAGCAGGAGCGCTTGTTGCAGGCATTGCTGCTGCGTATCGCGCCCGTGCGGGACTGATCGACTCTCCGAGGGCCTCGCACGCTGCAGATCAGTAGTACGCCACTCCGTCAGACACATCGTGATCCAGCAGGTCGGGCGCTATCATCGCGTCCACTGCGCGCTGCAGTGTCCACCTGCCGGTTGCCATGACCTACCTGTTGATCAAGACCTTTCACATGCTGTTTGTCATCGCCTGGATGGCCACAGTGTTCTATCTGCCGCGCATCCTGGTGAACCTGGCCGAGACGGCGAACGAGCCGGCGGTGCAGGCGCGACTGCAGCTGATGGGGCGGCGGTTGTACAAGTTTGGGCACAGCATGTTCGGACTCGCGTTCCTGTTCGGACTGATCCTGTGGCAGGGCTGGCGGGTGTTTCCCGCGACGTTGCCGAACGTGACCGGCGCGATGCACTGGATCGACGCCAAGTTGACCCTGGTGGCGCTGTTGCTGGTCTATTTCATCTGGGCTGGGCGCCTGCTCAAGGGCCTTGCTACAGGCCATGCATTGCCGTCGTCGCGGGCGCTGCGCTGGATCAACGAATTGCCGGTGCTGCTGCTACTGGGCGTGATCTATCTGGTGCTGGCCAAGCCGTTCTGAGCAGGGCTTTGGTGCCGAGGATTGACAGCGGATTTCAGCTAAACTAGCGTTTCGGCATTATCCATAAAACGAAGGTGGCCCGCGCTTCGCGCTGGCCGAGTGTGCGACATGGCAACTACGTGGTTCCAGCGCTGACATCCACCACGCCTTCGCGTTTCCTAGAAAGGGCGTTACGCCCTTTTTTGCTTTTCAGAGAATGGTTTTCATGATTGAGATCACGCTACCCGACGGCAGCAAGCGGCCGTTCGATCATCCCGTTTCCGTGCAAGAAGTGGCCGCCTCCATCGGCGCCGGTCTTGCCAAGGCAACTCTGGCCGGCAAGGTCGATGGCCAGCTGGTGGATGCCAGTTTCCAGATCGAGCACGACGCCAGCCTGCAGATCGTCACTGACAAGAGTCCCGAAGCGCTGGACATCCTTCGTCACTCCACCGCGCATCTGATGGGGCAGGCCGTACAGCGGCTGTACCCGGGCGCGCAGGTCACGATTGGCCCGGTGATCGACAACGGCTTCTTCTACGACTTCGCCTATGAGCGCCCGTTCACGCCTGATGATCTGCCGAAGATCGAGGCGGAGATGGAAAAGATCGTCGCCGAACAGTTGCCGGTGACGCGCAGCGTGAAGTCACGCGACGAGGCAGTGCAGTTCTTCCGCGGCATGGGCGAGAACTACAAGGCCGAGATCATCGAATCGATTCCGTCCGACGAGCCGCTTTCGCTGTATTCGCAGGGCGAATTCACCGACCTGTGCCGCGGCCCGCATGTGCCGAACACCGGCAAGCTGCGCGCGTTCAAGCTGATGAAGGTGGCGGGCGCTTACTGGCGCGGCGATTCCAACAACGCGATGCTCACGCGCATCTATGGCACCGCGTGGTTGAACGACAAGGATCTGAAGGCCTACCTGAACCAGCTGGAGGAGGCCGAGAAGCGCGATCACCGCAAGATCGGCAAGGCGCTGGATCTCTTCCATCAGCAGGAAGAAAGCCCGGGCATGGTGTTCTGGCACCCGAACGGCTGGGCCATCTGGCAGGCCGTGGAGCAGTACATGCGCGGCGTATACAAGCGCAGCGGCTACCAGGAAGTGCGCTGCCCGATGGTGCTCGACGTGTCGCTGTGGAAGAAGTCCGGGCATTGGGACAACTACGCCGAGAACATGTTCTTCACCGAGTCGGAGAAGCACACCTACGCGCTGAAGCCGATGAATTGCCCTGGCCATGTGCAGGTGTTCAACACCGGTCTGCACAGCTATCGCGAGCTGCCGATCCGTTACGGCGAATTCGGTGGCTGCCATCGCAATGAGCCGTCCGGTGCGCTGCACGGCATCATGCGCGTGCGCGCGTTCACCCAGGACGACGGTCATATCTTTTGCACGCCGGAACAGGTCGAACGGGAAGTCACTGCCTTCCATCTGCAGGCCATGAAGGTCTACGCGGATTTCGGTTTCACCGACGTGGCGATCAAGCTCGCGCTGCGGCCGGACAAGCGCATCGGTTCCGATGAATTCTGGGATCGCACCGAGGAAATGCTGCGCAATGCGTTGCGTGCTGCAGGGGTGGAATGGACCGAGCTGCCGGGTGAGGGCGCGTTCTACGCTCCGAAGATCGAGTATCACCTGAAGGACTCGATCGGCCGCGCCTGGCAGGTCGGCACCATGCAGGTGGATTTCATGATGCCCGAGCGCCTGGGCGCCGAATATGTGGACGAACACTCCCAGAAACTGCATCCGGTGATGCTGCACCGGGCCATCGTGGGCTCGATGGAGCGTTTCATCGGCATCCTGATCGAACACCACGCCGGAGCGCTGCCGCCCTGGCTGGCCCCCGTACAGGCGGTGGTGCTCAATATCACTGATGCGCAGGGGGATTATGTCCAGCAAGTAACGCAAACCCTTGTCGACAAAGGTTTCCGAGTACAATCGGATTTGCGCAACGAAAAAGTCGGCTATAAAATCCGCGAGCACACGTTGCAGAAAGTGCCCTATCTCCTGGTGGTCGGTGACCGCGAAAAAGAAACTGGCACTGTTTCCGTGCGTACCCGCTCAGGTGAAGATCTGGGCAGCGTGCCGCTGGCCGACTTCGTTGAGCGACTGGTGACCGAAACCCGGCGCTGAGCGCCGAACGGTCAGTTTTATTACTTCTTCTGGAGGATCGTGGTATCGCTACCACCGACAACAAGGGCAATCGTCGTAACCTGGAAATCCGCGTTCCGCGGGTCCGTGTGATTGGTGCCGAAGCTGAACAGCTCGGTATCCTGACCCGTGACGAGGCACTGGCGCTGGCGCAGGAAGCCGGCATGGATCTGGTCGAGATCCAGCCGAACGGCGACCCGCCGGTCTGCCGCATCATGGATTACGGCAAGTTCAAGTTCGAAGCGCAGAAGAAGGCGCAGGCCGCCAAGAAGAAGCAGAAGCAGGTCGAGATCAAGGAAGTGAAGTTCCGTCCGGTCACGGACGTGGGCGACTACCAGATCAAGCTGCGCAACATGCTTCGATTCCTCGAGGAGGGCGACAAGGTCAAGGTCACCATCCGTTTCCGTGGTCGCGAAATGTCGCACCAGGACCTGGGCCAGAATCTGGCCAAGAAGATCCAGGAAGACGTCGGCGAGAACGGCCAGATCGAGTCGTTCCCGCGTCTGGAAGGCCGTCAGATGGTCATGATGATCGGGCCGAAGAAGAAGCAGTAACGCTGCTTTTGCCCTCGCTTCTGCCCCTCTCCCTTTGGGAAAGCGGTGGGGTGAGGGTTCGAGGCTCGCCTCAAGCCCCAACAGGCCTCGCTTCTACCCCCTCTCCCCTTGGGAGAGGGCTGGGGTGAGGGTTCGGGGCTTGCCTCGAGCCCCAAGAACAAGTGTTTCGTGCCAGCCCCGCACCCTCACCTCAATCCTCTCCCGAGGGGAAAGGAGGCGAAAGTCAGCACTGCGCGCTGGCATTGAGCTTCATGAACCCGTATGATTACGGGTTCGACCCACACGGACGGGTCGTGAACCGATCGTGGCAGGACGGAAAGCGTGATCTAAAGGATCACCGCCAGATCAGTCAGAAACCGGAGCTGCCTTATGACGGCAAGCCCCAAGCAGGGATCATTATCATGCCCAAGATCAAGACCAACCGGGCGGCGGCGAAGCGTTTTCGCAAGACCGCGTCGGGTAAAATCAAGTGCGGCCACGCCTTCAAGTCACACATCCTGACCAAGAAGTCGACCAAGCGTAAGCGTGGTCTGCGTGCACCGAATCATCTGAAAGCGTGCGACACCAAGGGTGTAGCGCGCATGTTGCCGTACTTGTAAGACGAGGAGATAAACCATGGCTCGTGTAAAGCGTGGCGTTACCGCCCGTCGTCGTCACAAAAAAGTTATCGGTCGTGCCAAGGGCTATTACAACGCCCGCCGCAAGGTCTTCCGCGTTGCCAACCAGGCCGTCATCAAGGCTGGCCAGTACGCCTACATCGGCCGCAAGCAGCGCAAGCGTCAGTTCCGCGCTCTGTGGATCGTCCGTATCAACGCCGCTGCGCGCATGTTCGGTCTGTCCTATAGCCGCCTGATCAATGGTCTGAGCAAGGCCGGCATCACGGTTGACCGCAAGGTTCTTGCCGATATCGCCGTGCATGACATCAAGGCGTTTGAAGTGATCGCCGAGAAGGCCAAGGCCAGTCTGGCCGCTTGATCGTCGGGCGCTCGCGCCAGCACGATATGATGTAAAGCAAGCGGGGAGGAGGCCACAGCCTCCTCCCCGTTTTGCGTTGGGGCATTCGTCAATCCGTTCAATCAGGCAGCAAGTCGGAGTCGCATCGATGGACGACCTGGAAAGCCGCGCTGCACAGGCGCTGGCCGAAGTCGAAAAGGCAGATACGCTGGAGGCGCTCGACGCGCTGCGCGTGGGTCTGTTGGGCAAGAGCGGCATCATCACTGCTGCGCTGAAGGCGCTCGGTGCGCTGGCGCCGGATGAGCGCAAGGCGCGCGGAGCCGAGGTCAATCGGGTCAAGGATCGTCTGGCCGATGCACTGGCCGTGCGCAAGCAGACCCTTGAGCAGGCCGAGCTGGATCGCCGGCTGGCTTCCGAGAAGCTCGACATCAGCCTGCCCGGGCGCGACGGCGAGCGCGGTGGCATCCATCCGATCACCCGCGCGCTCGAGCGCATCGCTTCGATCTTTGCGCGCCTCGGCTACCAGCGCGCAGACGGTCCAGAGATCGAGGACGACTGGCACAACTTCGAGGCACTGAATTTTCCGCCGCACCACCCGGCGCGCGCGATGCACGACACGTTCTATTTCGGCGATGGCCGGCTGTTGCGCACACATACGTCGCCGGTGCAGATTCGCGCGATGCAGGGCCGCCAGCCGCCGATCCGCATCATTGCGCCGGGCAAGGTCTATCGCAGCGATTCCGATCAGACCCACTCGCCGATGTTCCATCAGATCGAGGGCTTGCTGGTCGATGAGACCTCGAGTTTCGCCGACCTGAAAGGCACGCTCGCCGAGTTCATCCGCGCGTTCTTCGAGCGCGATTTCGAGATGCGTTTCCGCCCCAGCTATTTCCCCTTCACCGAGCCATCGGCCGAAGTGGATATCCGCTGGGATGCGGAGGATGGCAGCACGCGCTGGCTCGAAGTACTCGGCTGCGGCATGGTGCACCCGAACGTGCTGGCGAACTGCGGCATCGATCCGGAGCGCTATACCGGCTTCGCGTTCGGCCTGGGTGTAGAGCGCTTCGCGATGCTGCGCTACGGCGTGTCCGATCTGCGTGCGTTCTTCGAGAACGATTTGCGCTTCTTGAAGCAGTTTGCATGAGAGCAGGGATGAGGGGCGAGTAGCGAGGGCGCAAGCCCGCAGGTTAAAGCGAACATCGATTTTGGCGCCCTCGCTACTCGTCCCTCGCCCCTCGAACAAAGTGAGTACACGATGAAATTCTCCGAAAACTGGCTACGTGAACTGGTCGAGATCAAGGCTGATCGCGCCGCGCTGGCCCACGCGTTGACGATGGCGGGGCTGGAAGTGGAAGAACTGACCGTGCTGGGCGAAGGCCTGGCCGGTGTGGTGGTGGCCGAGATTGTCGCCGCCGAAAAGCATCCCGAAGCCGATCGCCTGCAGGTCTGCAAGGTCGACGCGGGGCAGGGCGAGCTGCTGCAGATCGTCTGTGGCGCGCCGAACGCACGCGTAGGCATCAAGGTGCCGTTGGCGACGGTGGGTGCAAGCCTGCCCGGCGGCATGGCGATCAAGGCGGCCAAGCTGCGCGGTGTCGAGTCGTTCGGCATGCTGTGCTCGGCGAAGGAGTTGGGTGTGGATGCCGATGCTTCGGGCCTGCTCGAGCTGCCACTGGATGCGCCAGTCGGCCAGTCGCTGGCTGAGTACCTGGGCTTGCCAGATGCCAGCATCGAATTGAAGCTCACGCCGAACCGTCCCGATTGCCTGGGTCTGATAGGCCTCGCACACGATGTCGCTGCACTGTTCGGCAGCGCGGTGAAAGTGCCCGTGCAGGCTGCCGCGCCGGTAACGGTGCAGGCGAAGCGCGGCATTCGGTTGCAGGCAGGCAAGGACGCACCACGCTACCTTGGCCGCATGGTCGAAGGTATCGATCCTGCGGCGCGCACCCCGCTGTGGCTGACCGAGCGCCTGCGTCGCGCCGGCCTGCGCCCGATCAGCGCTGTCGTGGACATCACCAACTACGTCATGCTGGAACTGGGTCAGCCGCTGCACGCGTTCGACAACGATGCGCTGCAGGGCGATATCGTGGTGCGCCACGCGGGTGCCGGTGAAACTCTGAAGTTGCTCGACGGCAGCGAGGCCAAGCTCGACGAAGGCTTCATGCTGATCGCCGACGAGCACAAGGCACTCGCGGTGGCTGGAGTGATGGGCGGCTTCGATTCGCGGGTCACCGACGCCACCCGGAATATCTTTCTTGAATCCGCGCACTTCGCGCCCGCCGCGATCATGGGCCGTGCGCGCAAGCTCGGCATGCACACCGACGCATCGCATCGCTTCGAGCGTGGTGTCGACCCAGAACTGCCGCGTCGCGCACTGGAGCGCGCCACCGAGCTGTTGCTGTCGATTGCCGGCGGCCATGCGGGGCCGGTACTGGTCGCGGAAAATCTCGCCGACCTGCCGAAGCCGGCCGCTGTGAAACTGCGCCGTGCACGCCTCAAGCGCGTACTGGGCGTGGATGTCGCCGACGCCGAAGTGGCCCGCATCTTCACCGCGCTGGGCATGCAGGTCGAAACCCATGCCGACGGCTGGCAGATCACTGCACCGAGCAGCCGTTTCGATATCGAGCGTGAGGAAGACCTGATCGAGGAAGTCGCGCGCATCTTCGGTTACGACAACATCCCCACCCGCACGCCGACCGGTGCACTCACGCTTACGATCGAGCCAGAGGGGCGCATCAACGAGTTGGCATTGCGCGAACAGCTGGCCGCACGCGGCTACTACGAGGCAGTGAATCTGTCCTTTGTGGCCGCCGAACTGCTGACGCGCTGGAATTTCACCGAGCGTTTGGTGCCGCTGGCCAATCCGCTATCGGCTGACCTTGCCGTGATGCGACCGTCGTTGTTGCCGGGGCTGATCGAGGCGCTGCGCCATAATCGCGCCCGCCAGCAGGAGCGGATACGCCTGTTCGAAGTGGCGAGAGTCTTTGCGGAGGGCAATCCGCCGGTCGAGACGCCGAGCCTGGCGATCGTCGCCTGCGGCAATGCGCATGCCGAACAGTGGGGCGAAGCGTCCCGCGCCCTGGATTTCCACGACATCAAGGGCGATTTCGATGCCCTGATCGCCTGGGGTGGCGAGCCGCAGCGCTGGTCGGTGCACTCCGATGGCTTGCCGGGGTGGCTGCATCCTGGCCGCGGTGCGCGAGTGGCGCGCGATGGCGAAACGGTGGGTTACCTGGGCGCGCTGCACCCGCAGCTGGCCAAGGCGCTGGATCTGGGCGCCGATGTGCACGTGCTGGAAATAGCGCTGGAGCCGCTGCTGGCGCGTCGCCTGCCGCAGGCCCAGGCGGTTCCGCGTTTCCCCATGGTGCGTCGCGACATCGCGATGGACCTGCCGGAAGAGGTCAGCTGGTCACAGGTTGAGCAAACTGTCCGCGATAGCCTTGGTGACCGACTGAAAGAACTGCAGCTGTTCGACCGTTATAGCGGCAAGGGGGTCGAAGTGGGCCGAAAAAGTCTCGCTATGGGCTTGATTTTACAGGACGCTTCACGCACCCTTACTGACGACGACGCGGATAGATGCGTACGAGAAGCAATCGCTGCGTTGGAGCAGACATGCAAGGCAAAGCTGCGAGGATGAGATGGCGCTGACCAAGGCGGAAATGGCCGAGCGGCTTTTCCTCGACGTGGGTCTCAACAAGCGTGAGGCCAAGGAATTCGTGGACGCCTATTTTGAGGTGGTTCGCGAGGCGTTGGAAAACGGGGAACAGGTCAAGCTCTCCGGTTTCGGAAATTTTGATCTGCGGCTGAAAAGCCAGCGACCGGGGCGTAACCCGAAAACCGGTGAGGAGATTCCCATCTCCGCACGGCGCGTGGTGACGTTCCGACCAGGACAAAAACTCAAGGTAAGAGTCGAGGGTTATGCTGGACCAAGGGAATAACACCGAACTGTCCGCCATTCCGGCCAAGCGCTACTTCACCATTGGTGAAGTCGGCGAGTTGTGCGGTGTAAAGCCCCACGTGCTGCGCTACTGGGAGCAGGAGTTTCCCGCGCTCAATCCAGTGAAGCGCCGTGGCAACCGTCGCTACTACCAGCGCCACGATGTGTTGATGATCCGGCAGATCCGTTCGCTGCTGTACGACGAGGGTTTCACCATCACCGGCGCGCGTGCGCGGCTGGAAGGCCCGCAGGCAAGGATGGAAGCCAGCATGTCGCACCAGATCGTGCGCCAGGTCCGGATGGAGCTGGAAGAAGTACTGACGCTGCTGCGTCGTTGAACGCTTCCGGCACACGTGCCGAAGCTGCTAGAATTACGGGTTCACGAATCGTCGGGGCGTAGCGCAGCCTGGTAGCGCATCTGCCTGGGGGGCAGAGGGTCGTGGGTTCGAATCCCGCCGCCCCGACCAATTCGTAAAGTAACGACTGAAGCGGCGCCCTTGGGCGCCGTTTTTGTTTGGTGGGCGAGCGACTCGGCGGCCACGTGCGCTTTCATGCGTGCGTCTAAACCGTTCATCCGGAGCGCAGCGGAGTGGAAGGGCATGCGGAAACTGTTTTCGGGCCGTGTGGATATCAAGGCGAGGCAAACAGCAGCGCGTGTGGACCAAACGCAGTCACCGTCAAGTACGGGGCATCCTGGAAGATGCCGAGTACCCACGAGGACTTCACTGCGGCGTCGGTTGGTTGATGGCTCTCAGTTCGCCAGCGGCTCGGCGAGCATGGGCTGTTGTACGCTCAACGCGGTACCAGCCGCGGCCACGATGATCGTCGCGATAGCCACCCACTGCAGCAGGGTGAGTCGTTCGTCCAGCAACGCCACGCCAGCCAGGGCCGCGATGGCAGGCTCAAGGCTCAACAAGGTGCTGAACGTGCGCGCTGGCAGGCGCGTCAGCGCGACCATCTCCAGCGAATACGGCAGGGCCGAACTGAGCACTGCCACGCCCAGGGCATACGGCAACAGCGTTGGCGACAGCAGTGCGCTGCCGGCATGCGCAATACCGAAAGGTATCGCCAGCAGGGCGCCGATCGAGGTGCCCAGCGTCACGGCGTCTGCGCCGTAAGCCACGCCCGCTTTCTTACCCAGCACGATGTACAGCGCCCAGCCCACGCCGGCGGCCAAGGCGTACATCACGCCAACCGGATCGAGCGCCTGCATCTGTCCGCGTAGCGGCAGCAGCAGGGCGAGTCCAGCCACCACCAACGCAATCCAGACGAAGTCGAGCCATCGGCGCGAGCCGAACAGCGCCAACGCCAGCGGCCCGGTGAATTCCAATGCCACCGCGATGCCCAGCGGGATCGTGCGCAGCGACATGTAGAACACCATGTTCATCGCACCCATCGAAAGGCCATAGCCCCAAAGCACGCGCCAGTTGCGCTGCTTGCCCAAACGGCGCCACGGCCGCCGCCACAGCAGCAGCATCAGCGCGCTGAGCCCCAGCCGAAAGGCGGTAGCACCCTGTGCGCCAACCTGTGGGAACAAGTGCTTGGCCAGCGACGCACCGCATTGGTACGAGACCATGCTGATCAACAGCATGCCGACTGCGAGCACTATGGGACCAAGGTTGGTTCGTGATGACATGAGCGCAGCCGCGATAGAGCAGTCTGTTCATGATGCCCGCAGACCGGGACGAAACCCACTATCCAGAGCGTCTCAGGACCGTCATTGCTGTCAGGATCTGACAGCAATGACGGTGCGTGATCGCCAACATCGGCGTTGCAAATCGTCGTCAATAAAGTACGCGAGTGCGCAAAGTGCCCGGAATCGCGGCGAGCTTTTCCTTCAGCGCCGTTGCCTGTGTCGCGTCGGCGGTAACGTCGATCACGACGTAGCCCACTTCTGTATCGGTTTGCAGAAACTGCGCGTCGATATTGATGTTGCCGGCCGAGAACAATTCGTTGATGCGTGACAGCATGCCAGGCACGTTGCGATGGATGTGCAGCAGGCGACGACTGTGCGGGTGTTCGGGCAGGGTGGCTTCGGGGAAGTTCACCGCTGACAGGGTTGAGCCGTTGTCGCTATAACGGATCAGCTTGCTGGCGACCTCGATGCCGATGTTGTCCTGCGCCTCCAGCGTGCTGCCACCGATGTGCGGCGTGAGGATCACATTGTCCATGCCGAGCAGTGGCGAGACGAACGCGTCGTCGTTGCCCTTTGGTTCCACAGGGAAAACATCCACGGCGGCACCGGCCAGATGGCCATCGCGCAGTGCCGCGGCCAGCGCGTCGATATCCACCACGCTGCCGCGCGAAGCGTTGATCAGCATGGCGCCGGCGCGCATCTTCGCCAGCTGCTCGCGTTTGATCATCATCTGCGTGGCGGGAGTTTCCGGTACATGCAGCGTGACCACATCCGCACGTTCCAGCAGCTCATCCAGGCTGGAAACGGCGCGCGCATTGCCCAGCGACAGCTTGGTTTCGACATCGTGGAAGATCACCCGCATGCCGAGGCCCTCAGCCAGCACGCCGACCTGGGTGCCGATATGGCCGTAGCCGACGATGCCAAGCACTTTGTCGCGCGTCTCGTAGCTGCCACTCGCCGATTTCGTCCAGCCGCCGCGATGGCACAACGCATTCTTCTGCGGGATGCCCCGTAGCAGCATGATCGCCTCGGCAATCACCAGCTCGGCGACGCTGCGCGTATTGGAGTAGGGCGCGTTGAACACCGGTACGCCGAGTTTCCTGGCGGCCGTCAGATCCACTTGATTGGTGCCGATGCAGAAACAGCCCACGGCAATTAACCGCTTGGCCTGTGCCAGCACGTCCTCACTGAGCTGCGTGCGGGAGCGGATGCCGACGATGTGTGCGTCGGCAATGCGGGCCTTGAGCTCGTCCTGCGGCAATGCCGTCGCATGCAGCTCGACATGGCTGTAGCCGGCACGCTGAAAACTCTCGACCGCGCTGGCACTGACGCCTTCCAGCAGCAATACCTTGATGTCTTGGCGGGGATAAGAGGTCTGCATGCGGTGGCCTGGAATGAGGGGTCTGATTGAAGTGGTCTAACTATGCCAGAGCTGGCGACAATTTGCGGCGCTGCAGCACTGGACTCGGCGGCAAGCGACTGGCAGGCTGCGTGAACCTCCTGGAGCCCATCATGCTCGACGCGCGTCTTGCCGAACTGACCCGATGCCTGCCCGACCTGCGGCTGCTCACCGCGCCTGGCGATCTGGAGCACTACGGCCGCGACTGGACCCGCCGCTGGACACCGGCACCCTTGGCGATCGCCCTGCCGGCCAGCATCGCAGAAGCGCAGGCGATCGTTCGCTGGGCCAACGAACACCGTGTGGCGATCGTGCCGTCGGGCGGTCGTACCGGGTTGTCCGGCGGCGCCGTAGCTGCCAACGGCGAGCTGGTGTTGAGCCTGGAACGGATGAACCGCGTGCTGGATTTCAACGCGATAGACCGCACACTCAGCGTGCAGGCAGGCATCAGCCTGCAAGCAGTCCATGACGCTGCACGCGGGCACGGGTTGCTCTATCCCGTCGATTTCGCCGCGCGCGGTTCGTGTTCGATCGGCGGCAATATCGCGACGAATGCAGGCGGCATCCGGGTGATTCGCTACGGCAATACGCGCGAGTGGATCGCCGGCTTGAAGGTAGTGGCTGGCAACGGCGAACTGCTTGAGCTCAATCGCGCGCTGATCAAGAACTCCAGCGGCTACGATTTCCGTCAGCTGATGATTGGTTCGGAAGGGACACTGGGCATCGTGGTGGAGGCGACGCTGAAACTCACCGATCCGCCGCCGCCGTCGCAGGTGATGCTGCTGGCGTTGCCGGACATGGACGCGCTGATGCACGTGTTTGCACTGTTCCGCGCGCGGCTGGCTTTGCAGGCGTTCGAGTTCTTCACCGATCATGCGCTCAAGCACGTTCTCGCGCATGGCGCGCAGCGGGCTATCGACGGGGACTATCCGTACTACGTGGTGACCGAGTTCGATGCGACCGACGAGCGGGTGCAGGAAGTCGCCCTGGCGGCGTTCGAGCATGCATTGGAGCAAGGCTGGGTAAGTGACGGCGTCATTGCGCAAAGCGAAGCACAGGCGACGGCGCTATGGCGCCTGCGCGACGGCATTACCGAAAGCCTTGCACCGCGGCGGCCCTACAAGAATGATGTGTCGGTGCGCATCAGCGCCGTGCCGTCCTTCCTGCACGAGATGCGCGCCTTGCTTATGCGCGAATATCCGCATATCGAAGTGGTCTGGTTTGGCCATATCGGCGACGGCAATCTGCACATCAATGTGCTGCGCCCCGATGGGCTGGCCGAAGAGGATTTCATTACCCAATGCGAACATGTCACCAAGCTGCTGGCAGCGACCTTGCAGCGTCATGGCGGCAGCATCTCGGCTGAACACGGCATTGGTCTGGTCAAGCGGGCGTATCTGGAAAGCACTCGCAGCGCGGCGGAAATTGCATTGATGCATGGTGTGCGAAAAGTGTTCGACCCGAACGGCATTCTCAATCCAGGCAAGCTGTTTGTGAGCGACTGAGGGCAAGCGGCAGGGGCCCGGAAAGCTGCCGCGTGCTAGCCTAATGGGCTTGTCCGTTCGCTTAGAGAAGCCGTCATGTCGCCGCAACTTCGTTCGCTGTATCCCGAGATCGAGCCTTTCGACAGCGGCTTTCTCAAGGTCTCCGCGCTGCACACGCTGTACTACGAGCAGAGTGGCAACCCGAACGGCAAACCGGTGGTCTTTCTGCATGGCGGCCCGGGTGGCGGCACCAATGCGAAGTGCCGGCGCTTCTTCGATCCGGCCGTCTATCGCATCGTGCTTTTCGATCAGCGCGGCTGTGGCAAATCCACGCCCCACGCGGAACTGACCGACAACACCACCTGGGATCTGGTCGCGGATATCGAACGTCTGCGTGAGCAGTTGGCAATCGATCGCTGGCAGGTGTTCGGCGGTTCGTGGGGCTCCACGCTGGCGCTCGCCTATGCGCAGAAACATCCAGACCAGGTGACCGAGCTGGTGCTGCGCGGCATCTTCATGCTGCGGCGCTGGGAGCTGGAGTGGTTCTACCAGAAAGGCTGCGACGCGCTGTACCCGGACGCGTGGGAGACCTATCTCAATGCGATTCCGGAGGCGGAGCAGGGCGATCTGATGAGCGCCTACTACCGCCGCCTCACCGGTGACGACGCGCAAGCGCGCAGTGACGCCGCACGCGCCTGGTCAGTATGGGAAGGCGCCACCAGTTTTCTGTGGCAGGACACCTCGCATATCGCGTCCAGTGCCGAGGACGAATTTGCGCTGGCCTTCGCGCGCATCGAATGCCACTACTTCGTCAATGGCGGCTTCTTCGAACACGACGACCAACTGCTGCGCAACGTGGATCGCATCCGCGCGATTCCCACGGTGATCGTGCAAGGTCGTTACGACGTGGTCTGTCCGATGCGCAGCGCGTGGGATCTGCATCGTGCGTGGCCCGAAGCTGATCTGCGCATCGTGCAGGATGCGGGTCATTCGGCGTTCGAGCCGGGGATCATGCATGAGTTGCTGGAGGCGACCGATCGCTTCAGTCGCTAGATCAGGTTTTGCTGTTCGCGGGACCGCTAATTCCTCGTCACCCCGGCGCAGGCCGGGGCCCAGGGCCCTTGTCCGTGATCTGTCGCTGCTCTTGCTGCTTTTGTAGGAGCGCACCCTATGCGCGATGGCTCTTGTGGGAGCGACTTCAGTCGCGATGCTCTAGCTCGGTTTGTTGTCTTTTGGAGTAGAGCTTTTCGTCCTCCAGCGGAGGCGAAAGCCTTTAAGCTCTGAAGCAAGCGAAACAGCAGACTCAAACCAGAGCATCGCGACTGAAGTCGCTCCCACAAGAGCGGGCCTCGGCTTCGATCGGTCGACGGCTTCAATCGGTCGACGGCAGCAGCTTCGTACCGAAGATCTTGTCGCCGGCATCGCCGAGGCCGGGCAGGATATAGCCGTGTTCGTTCAGGCGTTCGTCAATCGCGGCGGTATAGATCTCGATATCCGGATGCGCTGCTTCGATGCGCTTCAGGCCTTCCGGCGCGGCCACCAGGAACAACCCCTTGATGCGTTTGCAGCCGGCGGCTTTCAACATGTCGACGGCGGCGATCAGGGTGCCGGCGGTGGCGAGCATCGGGTCGACGATCAGGGCGATGCGCTCGTCCATGCGGCCGCTGAGTTTTTCATAGTAGGCGATCGCTTGCAGCGTTTTTTCATCGCGCTGCACGCCAACCACGCTGACCTTGGCCGACGGGATCATGTCGAGTACGCCGGGCAACATGCCCAGACCCGCCCGCAGGATCGGGACGATGGTGATCTTCTTGCCCTTGATCCGATGTACCTGCAGCGGGCCGGCCCAGCCGTTGATCTGCTCCTCGACGGTTTCCAGATCCTTGGTCGCTTCGTAAGTGAGTAGCGCGGCGACCTCGGAGGCCAGCTCGCGAAATTCCTTGGTGCTGATGCCGGCGCGGCGCATCAGGCCGAGCTTGTGCTGGATCAGCGGATGACGGACTTCAATGATCTTCATGGCTGCCTGCCGAGTGGGCTGTCATCAGCATAGCCGCAAAAGAAAAGGGCGCCGCCCGGTTAGGCGACGCCCCGCGTGCGCAAGATTTTGAATCGTTGATCCGGTGGCAACCGGATCAGTGGGTCTTCATGCAGGCGCTGACGGCGTTCTTGTAATCGTCGCCTTTCTTGCCGGCGTTCTGATGATTGCAGTCGGCCATGCGCTGCTGCGACGGGGTCAGCGTCTTGGTCGGGGCAGCGGCGGTGTCGCCCTTCATGCAGGCACTGACGGCATTTTTGTAGTCGTCGCCTTTCTTGCCGGCGTTTTGATGGCTGCAGTCGGCCATGTGCTGTTGCGACGGAGTGAGTGTCTTGGCCGGGGCGGTCGTACTGGCCTGCGGCGTTGCCGCAAAGGCGGTGCCGGCAAATGCGAAAGCGGCACTGATGGCAAGCAGACGTAATGACATCGACATCGTTGAACCCTCCCATGGTGACCGGCAGCTGCCGGCGGCGCCAGTCTATGCTGCCGGGTGGCCGTCGTGGGGAGGTGCGAAAGTGTCGTGCAAGTCGTATTCATCTACGGCAACGCCGCATGGGCCGCGTTGCCGTCGATGGGTCAGTTCGAACCCGGGGTGCTCAGGCCGCCTCGGCCTTGGCTTTGCGTGGGCCTTCCAGCAGCGCCTTGCGCAGGTTCGCCACCACCAGATCCACTTCGGCGCTGGTGACGTTGAAGTGCGGGGTGAAGCGCAGCGAGTTGACACCGCCATGGATCACGCCGACGCCGCGTTCACGCATGTACTCTTCGGTCGAGTCGGCGCCGTAGCACTTGTACTCCGGCGCCAGCTCACAGGAGAACAACAGGCCGGTGCCTTGCACCTTGGTGATCAGGCCGCCCAGTTCGTTCTTCAGCGCGTTGAGCTTGTCGACGAATTCCTTGCCGCGCTCACGGATGTTGTTGCGGACGGCGTCGGTCAGCTGATCCATCGTGACCAGTGCCACGTCCAGCGCGCGCGGGTTGGCGGTCATGGTGTTGCCGTAGATGCCCTTGCGGTACAGCCCGGCGGTGCGTGCGCTGACCGCCAGCACCGACAACGGATACTGGCCACCGTTGAGCGCCTTGGAGAAGGTTTCCATGTCCGGTGCCGGCAGCTTCTCGAAGCCCGGATAATCGGTGACCGACAGCACGCCATGCGCGCGCAGGCCGGCCTGGATCGAGTCGATCAACAGCAAGGTGCCATGCGCTTCGGTCAGCGCACGTGCCGCCTTGTAGAACTCCGGCGTCACCGCGCGGCCCGGGTCACCTTCGCCCATCACCGGCTCCAGGAACATCGCCTCGATGAACCAGCCATGTTTGTCGGCATCGGCAAACACTGCTTCGAGCTGCGCGATGTCATAAGGTGCCACGGTGAGCAGGGTGTCTTCGTGCCGATAGCTGGCGAGGTGCTGCTGATAGGTCTTGCGGCTGGAGTCCGAATACAGCGCGGGCTTGTCGGTGCGACCGTGAAACGCACCCTTCACCGCGAGGCGCTTGATCGAGCGACCGGCATAGCGGCCACCGACGTCGGTCATCATCTTCGCGTTGACGTCCGCGATGCGGCAGGCCAGCGAGACCGACTCGGAGCCCGAGTTCAGGCACAGATAACGGGTATACGGGCTGCCACCACGGGTGTGGCCCAGTTCCTTGTTCAGCGCGCGGCTGAAGCGCAATTGGGAGATGCTGGGCGACATGACGTTGGCCATCACTTGCGGGCGACTCAGCACGTCGAGAATCGCCGGGTCGTTGTGACCGAATCCGAGCATGCCGTAGCCGCCGTTGTCGTGCACCACGGCGCCCTTCAGCGTGATGACCCACGGTCCGCGCGCGGCAGCCGACAGGTACGGATTGATCGCGTCGTCGGGGTAGAAATTGACGAAACCGGCTTGAGCCTGGGCAAGTTGCTCGACTTCATCCAGCTTGAGGAAATCTGCCAGGTCGGCGCGCAGCTCGCGATGGCGCGCCACGGCTTCGCCGATCGCCTGAACCAGCAAGGTGTCGTTGGCCGCCATGCGCTCGATGCTGGCATCGTCCAGACCCGTGGTCCGGGGCTTGCCGCCGAATTCGCGCAGTTCGCGCAACTGATTGATCACGCCCATGATGGCTTCTCCGTGGATCCGACGGCCGGCATCTATTGCCGGGCTTGCGGAAGGTAGTGAATGTGTAGCTGGAAACGCGAGACGATCCGGCGCTTCCTCAATGTTTTCAGATGCTTCGAGCCGCCGCAGGCAGCCGTATCCCTCACAGGATACCTTGCGGCACGCGCCGCCGTAACCCCGTGCCAGGGCGCCAGATGACGGCTGTCACCCCCGATGACTGACGTCGGCGACTCCCCGAATGCCCTTGCACAACGCAGGATAAGCAGCATGCAAGGAGGTTCCCCATGACGCTTTCCAGCCCAGCCGTCGCCCGTCTCGACCGTGCCGTCAAGCGCTACGGTCGACTTACTGCACTGGATGGCGCCGATCTCGTCGTGCGGCGTGGCGAGCTGCTCGCATTGCTGGGGCCCAATGGCGCCGGCAAAACCACGGCAATTGGCTTGTTGCTGGGGCTGATCCGCGCCGATGCTGGCACGGTTGAGCTTTTCGGACAGGATCCTCAGCAGATTCAGGCACGTCGGCGCATCGGCGTCATGCTGCAGGACGCCGCATTGCCGCCGACACTGCGAGTGGGTGAACTGCTGCGGCTGACCGCCAGTTATTACCCGAACCCACGCCAGCTGGCCGAAACGGCGGCGCTGGCCGGTGTCACCGATTTGCTCAAACGGCCCTACGCGAAACTATCCGGTGGCCAGCAACGTCGGGTGCAGTTTGCGCTGGCGCTGTGTGGCCGGCCCGAGCTGCTGTTTCTGGATGAGCCCACCGTGGGCATGGATATCGAGGCGCGGCAGAAATTGTGGGTGGCGATTCGCCAGCTGCTCGCCGAGGGCTGTTCCGTGCTGTTGACCACGCACTATCTGGAAGAAGCCGAAGCGCTGGCCGACCGCGTCTGCGTGATGTCGCGCGGTCGGATGATTCACGAAGGCACGGTCGAAGCTCTGCGTACGCGGGTAGCGCTGAAGCGCATTCGCTGCCTCAGTGCATTGACGGTCGACACTCTGCGCGGCTGGCCTGAAGTCAGTGAGGTCTGGCAGGAAAGCGAACGACTGCATATCACGACGGCCGATGCCGAAATCGTGGTGCGCCGCCTGCTGGATGCCGATGCGCAGCTACGCGAGCTTGAAGTGCAGCGTGCCGGCCTGGCCGAGGCATTCACTGAACTCACCCGTGATGCTGACGAAGCATCGGATACCGATCAACGCGAGGCAGCCTGAGATGGAAACCGCCATGTCTTTCGCCCAACGGGAAGCGACCAGCGACATGCCGCCACGTCGCCTGCTTGGTGCCTACCTGGAGGAGGCCCGCACCGAATGCCTGCGCTACATGCGTGCTCCCGGTTTCATGTTGCCGATCATGCTGTTTCCCGCGATGTTCTATCTGCTGTTTGGCGTGCTGATGGCCAAGTCGGAGGGCGTCGACGCGGGGCGCTTTCTGCTCGCCAGCTACGGCGTATTCGGCGTGATGAGTCCTGGCTTGTTCGGCTTCGGTGTGTCGCTGGCGCTCGAGCGCGATGGTGGATTGCTGACGTTCAAGCGTGCGCTACCGATGCCGCCGGGGGCGTATCTGCTGGGCAAGATGCTGATGGCGATGGCTGCCGCCACCGTGGTCATTCTGTTGCTGCTGATGTTGGCGTTGTCGTTGGGACATGTTGTGCTGACCCCGGTTCAGATGGTTGCTCTGTTGCTGACGGGCGCGTTGGGTGTGTTGCCATTCTGCGCGTTGGGCATGTTCGTCGGCACGTTGATCAAGGGTCAGGGCGCACCGGGCATGCTGCAGTTGATCTACCTGCCGATGTCGTTCATGTCCGGTCTGTGGTTTCCGTTGCCGATGCTGCCGAAGTTCCTGCAGAAGATTGCGCCGGTATGGCCTAGCTATCATCTCGACCAGCTGGCACTGGCTGCTGTGGGCCTGCGGCAGGGAGTGCTATGGCCGCATATGCTCGTGTTGCTCGGGTTCGCAGTAGCGTTCTTGCTGCTGGCGACGCGCCGCCTGCGCAGGGCTGGTTGAAGTAGCATGCTGTGCACATCGATCCTTTTGCGAAAAGCCGCGCCATGATCCCTGACTTCATTGCCCGATGGTTTACGCCGGCACCGGATTCCGGTGTGGCCGACGACATCCGGCACGGCAAGTCGCCGTGGGCCGACAGCGTGCACTTGCTGTGGTTGATGTGGATCTTTGTCACGCCGCTGTTCGACCATGGAGTCGCTGGCTATACGCGGAGCTGGTTGCTGTTCACGCTGGGCTCCCTGCCGGTGTTTCTGCTGCTGTTCGCCAAGATGCAGCTGGCGCCACGACGCATGGTGCAGTTCTATCCGCTGGGCATGGCTGCATTGAGCCTGGGGCTGCTGCCCTGGTATGGGAGCGGTCTGAGCTACTTCGTCTACGGATGTGTGATGTTGCGTTTCTGCAACGCGCCCTTCCGCGTGTATGTAGTGAAGCTGCTGCTGATGAACGCCGCATTCGTCGCGCTGGCTTGGTGGATCGGCTATCCGCCCTCACTGCTGGTAATCATTCCCGCCACTGCATTGGTCGTCAGCACCATCACCGCGGTTGAACACATGAGCAAGGAGAAGGACGCAGCACTTCGGCTGTCGCATGACGAAGTGCGCCGACTCGCTGCGACCGCCGAGCGCGAGCGCATCGGCCGTGATCTGCACGACTTGCTCGGCCATACGCTGTCACTGATCACGCTCAAACTCGAGCTCTCGCGCAAGCTGTTCGATCGCGATACCGAAGCGGCCCGACGCGAAGTGGAAGACACCGAAAAGGTGGCGCGACACGCACTGGCTGAAGTGCGCAGTGCCGTAACCGGTATCCGCGCCACCGATATTGCTGCCGAACTGGCGTCGGCGCGATTGCTGCTGGAATCGTCGTGGGTGCATCTCGACTACGGTCGACCGCCCGCCGACCTGCCTGGCGATATCGAGCGCGGCCTCTCGTTGATACTGCGCGAGGCAGTGACCAATATTGCGCGCCACGCCGGTGCCGGTTCCGCGAAGATCGACATCGTTCGCGAACGCACCAGCGTGTGCATGCAGATCAGCGACGACGGTCGCGGCGGCATTGACCGTGATGGCAATGGCTTATGCGGCATCGGCGAGCGCGTGCGTGCGCTGGGTGGCACGCTATCGATCGAGTCGCCTCGCGGCCAGGGAACACGTCTGCGGGTGGTGGTTCCGGTGCCGATTCTGCGTCTGGTTGAAGCGTCGCGATCTGCACCGGACACGCCCATCAGCGAGCCTCTGACGAACACAGCTCCCGGTCAACCCGCCGCATGAGCCCATCCGTGTTACCTATGCCCATCCAGGGTATGACATCCTCCATCGGCTCCGGTCGATACAACGGGAAGATCACATGATTCGCGTCCTGCTAGCCGAGGACCAGGCGATGGTGCGCGGTGCACTGTATGCGCTGCTCAATCTCGAATCGGACATCGAGTTGCTTGGCTCGGCAGCCGATGGCGAGATCGCGTGGCGCGAGCTGCAACGGCTGAAACCCGACGTGCTGGTTACCGATATCGAAATGCCTGGCCTGACCGGGCTGGAACTGGCGCAGCGCATTCAGCGTCAGGAATTGCCGATCAAGGTGGTTATCGTCACCACGTTCGCGCGGCCCGGGTTTCTGCGGCGCGCATTGGATGCCGGTGTGTCGGGTTATCTGCTCAAAGATGCGCCAGCGGAGAATCTCGCCGAAGCGCTGCGCACCGTGCATCGCGGTGGCCGCGCGATCGATCCACAGTTGGCGCTGGAAGCGTGGTCGGAAGCCGATCCGCTGAATGATCGCGAACGGCAGGTATTGCGCTTGGCCGGCGAGGGTCAATCGGCTGGTGACATCGCCACGCAGTTGAATCTTTCGCATGGCACCGTGCGCAATTACCTGTCCGAAGCGATCGGCAAGCTCGGCGTCGCGAACCGCATCGAGGCGTATCGCATGGCGCGACAGAAGGGCTGGCTGTAAACCCGCGCCTTGGCCAGAACGGACCTGCACATGCTGGCTGGCGCCCGCTGCGGGATAATGCGCCGTTTTCCGTCGCCCCCGGGCGCTAGCCGAGCCGATCTTGAAGAAGTCCGATTTCGATTTTGAACTGCCGCCCGAACTGATCGCGCAGGTGCCGTTACCCGAGCGGTCGGCCAGCCGCCTGCTCGTGCTCGACGTGGCCGCGCACACGCAACAGGACCGGCTATTCCGTGAGCTGCCCGAATTCCTACGGCCGGGTGACCTGCTGGTATTCAACGACACGCGTGTCTTGCCTGCGCGGTTGTACGGCCGCAAGAGTACGGGCGGGGCGGTGGAGATCCTGATCGAGCGCGTTACCGGTGCGCACGAGGCCATCGTGCAGCTCGGTGTCAGCAAGAAGCCCAAGGAGGGCGGGCGGATCGAGCTGGCCGATGGCAGCCATGCCGTCGTGCTGGGGCGAGATGAAGGCTTTTTCCGATTGCGTTTCGACGCACCTGAGCCGCTGGAAAAGCTGTTGCTCAAGCTCGGCGAAATGCCCTTGCCGCCGTATATCGAGCGGCATGCCGATGCCGGCGACATGGAGCGCTACCAGACCGTGTTCGCGCGTGAGCCCGGCGCCGTCGCCGCACCCACCGCCGGTCTGCATTTCGATGAGGCGATGCTGGCCGATCTGCGCGAGCGGGGAGTCGATTTCGGTTACATCACGTTGCACGTCGGTGCGGGCACGTTCCAGCCGGTGCGTGCGGATGATCTGAAAGATCACCAGATGCACCGCGAGTGGCTCAATGTCGGCGCCAGTCTGATCGAACAGATTCGCCGCACTCGCGCTGCTGGCGGTCGCGTGATCGCGGTGGGTACCACGGTGGTGCGTGCGCTGGAAAGCGCCAGCAAAGACGGCGAGCTGCATCCGTTCGCTGGCGAAACTCAGATCTTCATCTTTCCTGGCTATCGTTTCAGCAGCATCGACGGCCTACTCACTAACTTCCACCTGCCGCAATCGACGTTGCTGATGCTGGTGTCGGCGCTGGCGGGGCGCGAATTCATGCTGGACGCGTATCGCCATGCGGTCGAGCAGCGGTATCGCTTCTTCTCTTATGGCGATGCGATGTTGATCCTGCCGCAGGGGCAGTGAGGCGGCGCGGCTTCGCCTGACCTGTTGTTGATCTTGTGGGAGCGACTTCAGTCGCGATGCTCTGGGTTTGCTGTTTGGCTTTCTTCAGAGCTCAAGAGCTCAAGAGCTCAAGAGCTCAAGAGCTCAAGAGCTCAAGAGCTCAAGAGCTCAAGAGCTCAAGAGCTCAAGAGCTCAAGAGCTCAAGAGCGTTTCGTCCTCCTTCGGAGGGCGAGTCACTTTTCTCTTGCGTGGCCAAGAGAAAAGTAACCAAAAGAAATGGAATGGACGCCTCCCACCTCGCTTCGTCAGCGGTGCTG
>NZ_JACHCN010000016.1 GCF_014205795.1 Rhodanobacter sp. MP7CTX1 | reverse complement strand
CCGTCGGCACAGCCACATCGGCGGTGTCAGCCCCGAAGCCTTTGAACAGGCTTCCTTGTGAGGGTCCGATGTGTCTAGGGATCGGGGTAAGTCCAGTCAGAGGACATGTACAGACATTGGCTTCATTCGTCGCAGGCCGATCTGAGACTCACCCATTCTTGTAGGCAACCCGATCGTGCGAAGGCGCAGGTGCTACTCAAACGCTTTTCCTCGCCGGTTGGCGGACGTTTCAGATTCGCAGTGCGGTGCCAACCACAGCTTCTCAGGTATGGCCTTCCAGCAAGCTGACCCAAGGTCTGACTGTGGACACCAACATCCCCAGCGGATGCTCTGCGCGGCTGAAGCTGCAAAGTTGCGCCACCCTCACGAAGACCGCGATATCGTTGAGATTGAGCATGTCGATAATTTCCGATGGCCGGGGAAGAGATTCCACATTGTCCCGTCCAATCAAGCGATGGTCGCCGGCTCAGACTTCGCCTCCAGATCCTTACCCCCTTCACTGGAGAACCCTATGAAAACGCAATCCACCGGCACCTTCATCGGCAAGCCGTTCGTCGACTTTCCCATTGAGGACTACCGCAAGCTGCAGTCGATCAATGTGGACGGCTTCCTGTTCGTGACCCTGCGCGTGGTGCGCCAGATGCTGACCCAGGGCACGGGCGGCAGCATCGTCAGCATTACATCGCCGCGGACCAACCGCCCGATCGCCGGTGAAACGGTGCGCGTGGACGGCGGCGGCCATCTGGGGAAATGGTGATGAGCGCCGACAGCGTAGCGAGCGCGGAACAAAGGCTCGCCGAGTTGGGCATCGTTCTCCCTCCACCGCCTTCACCCTTTGGCTCGTACGTGGAGGCGGTGCGTAGCGGTAATCTTGTGTACTTCAGCGGCATGGTGCCGGTGTGGGGACACGAGCCGATCGTTCGCGGACGCATTGGCGAGGACCTGACCACCGAGCAAGGTAAACTGGCGACTGAGCAAGCGATGCTCAGCGGCTTGGCTGCCGCTCGTGAATTCCTTGGCTCGCTCGATCACGTCACCAGAATAATCAAGCTAACCGTCTACATGGCGACCACGCAGGGCTTTGCCGATCACCCGAAAGTGGCTGACGGCGCGACGGATTTACTCCTCAAGCTATTCGGCAAGGAGAAGCTACCCGTCCGCATCGTGCTAGGTGTTGCCAGCATGCCGCTGGGCATGCCCGTGATCGTTGAATTCGTGCTGGAAGTGGCCTAATCCAAACGTCGCGCGCGAGAAGATGCTAAAAGGCAGCCATGCACGTCCAAGCCCTACGTTATTTTCTGATGGTCTCAACGACGGGCAGTTTTCTCGCCACTGCCCGGCACTTTGAGGTCCCAGCTTCGTCGGTGTCGCGGTTCATTGCATCTCTGGAAAAGGAACTGGGACAGCAGCTCTTTTATAGAAGCACGCGTGCCGTCAGGCTCACCGAGCAGGGGGAGCTCTACTATGCGCAGGTGCGCGAGGCTATCGAGCTTCTGGATGACGCTGCAGATCAGCTCGCCCTTAGGGCCGGCGGTATCCGGGGACTGGTCAGGATCAACGCGCCAGAAGCGCTTGGCAGGCTCCATATCGCCAACCTGGTCAACAAGCTGCTAGCCCAATATCCTGACCTGTCGGTAGAACTCACTCTCACAAATGCTTTTATCGATCCGGTGCAAGAGGGTGCGGATATCACCATCCGCGTGGGGCGATTGATAGATTCGGGGCTGATAGGTAAGGTCGTGAGCGCTCATCGATACTTGCTTGCTGCAAGCCCTGAATACCTGGCTTTGCACGGCACCCCGCAAACTCCGGAAGACCTCTTGAGGCACAGTTGCCTCGTCTATAAGGGACCGCAAGAATCGCAAAGGTGGAATTTCAGACACTCTTCCAAAGAGAAATTTGAGCCGGTGAATGTGAGTGGCCCATTGCGAAGCAACAACTCTGAGGTATTGGTGTCCGCCGCTTTGGCAGGACGCGGAATCGTGCTGTTCCCAACCTGGCTGTTCGATCCCACAAGCTTTAAAGATCGGAAGCTTGTGAGCTTGCTGACCGACTGGGATATCTCCGCATACGCTGACGAGCTATACATTCAAATTCTCTCGCCTGAGAACAGACTGCGGTCTCAAAGGGTGCGCGAGGTATCTGCTTTCCTTGTCGATGCGATCGGATCACCCCCGTACTGGGACGATGTGTAACTCTTGACTGCAATGTCCTTTCGACCAGCGTCGGGGGAACGTTTGGCGCGATTGTGCCCCGGCGCCGTCGTGCCGGCGCGGCTCCAGAACGCAATGGCAACAGCCACCAGCAGGAGCGCGGCCGAGATCAGCAATGCGCTCCGCACGCCGCCCATGACGGCCGCGCCGGTGCCGCTCGCCACGACGGCGCCGAAGATGGCGACGCCGGTTGCGCCGCCCACCTGGCGCGCCGTGTTCAGCACGGCCGACGCCGTCCCTGCCTGGTGCCGCTCGACGCTGGACAAAATCGATGTCGTCATGGCCGGCACCGCGAAGCCCATGCCGATCGGGATCAGCGCCAGGCCCGGCAGCATGTCGAGGAAGGTCGCATGGTCCGAGATGCCGAAGATGCCGAGCAACGCGTAGCCAGAGCAACCGATTAGGCCACCACCCACCATGAGCGCGCGCAGTCCGGTGCGCGCCGAAAGGCGACCGACAGCAATGTTGGAAAAGAAGGCCATCCCGGTCAGCGGCAGGAAAGTCAGGCCGGTCTCGATCACCGTATAGCCGCGCACTTTTTGCAGGTAGAAGCTGAGCACGAAGATCACGCCGTAATAGGTGAAATTGGCTAGCACGCCAAACAGCACGGCGCCCGAAAAACTCATGCTGTGGAACAGGGTCAGCGGCAGCATCGGCGCCCGCACACGACTCTCGACCATCAGAAAGGCGACACCGGCGACGAAGGCCAGCACAAGTCCGCCTTGCACCACCCGGCTGGAAAAGCCCAGTGCATGCACCTCAATCACCGCGGCAATAAAGCTGATCAGCGCGAGCACCGACAACAGCTGGCCCGGCAGGTCGAAGTGGCGCGACGACTCCTTCGTCACCGTGCGCGGCACGACGTAATACGTCAGCGCGAAGCCGATCACGCAGATCGGTACATTGACCCAGAAAATGCTGCGCCAGCTTGTCGTCGACAGCAGGAGGCCGCCGATCAGCGGGCCAGCCGCAATCGATACGCCGCCGGCCGCCGTCCACCAGCCGATCGCTTTGGCCAGCATGTTTTTGTCGTGGGCATAGGTGGCATTGAGGATGGCCAGCGAACTGGGCACGAGCAGCGCCGCGCCCACCCCCTGCACGGCTCGCGCCACGTTCAGCGCCATCGCCGACGGCGCCAGCGCGCAGGCGATGGAGGCCAGCGTAAACAGGGCGAAGCCGCTCAGGAACACGCGCCGAGAGCCGAATTTATCGCCAACCACGCCGGCCGACAGCAGGAAGGTCGCGAAGCCCAGCGTGTAGGCATCAATCACCCACTGCAGGGTGCTGACCTGGGCGCCAAGTTCTGCGCCCATCCTGGGCAGCGCGACGTTGACGATGGTGACATCCAGCTGGACGATGATGAAGGCGAAGCTGGTGGCTAACAGCACAGCCAGTGACGCCCGCTGCGCCGCCGGGTTTGATGTTGTGTGCATATGGTTTCCTGTAGACGCGCTGAAAAACGCCGGCCTGAATCGCCTGGCGTTGTCCTGCTATCGCAGCGGAACGACCTGATGGGACGTCATTGACGATGGCGATATATTTTTCGGCGTTTCAGGGATGGCCGGCTGCGACTGTTTGACGTCGAATGCCATCCGTCCGGCGGCCGGAAAAGTCAGCGAGATGACGGCGCCACCGCGATATCCGGGAGGCTGTCATCACGCCGGCCATTCGTACCCGCAAGCGCGCCTTCTTCATTGAGCAGCACCACCCTATTGAACTCGCCGTACGGGGGCGTGGTGATAGCGGCTGCGGAAGCTGACTTCTTGCGGGAGGGGATCAGACGCGTGGAAAGCTAGTCTTTTTCATCGGTGAATTGCGTATCGCGCATATCATTTCGCCCTTGCAGGAAGCAATGCAGAGCCCTTCGCGACGCCGCGAACGGCTCCGTCGGCGTCGCTTACCGTCCGGCGCTCTGGCCGCCATCGACGTGCAGGATTTCTCCCGTGATGAACTCTGCCGAATCCAGGAACACGATGGCGCTGGCGACTTCGCTCGCTTCGCCCATGCGGCCCAGCGGATGGAAGCCGCCCAGCATGTCGTGATATTCCACAGGATGCATTGGCGTCTTGGTAACGCCCGGTGCGACGGCGTTCACGCGGATGCCCTGCTTGGCGTATTCAATCGCCAGCGTCCTGGTAGCTGCGTTCAAGCCACCCTTGGTCATCGCCGCCAGTGTCATGTGCGCGCCGCTGATACCGTTGCTGATGCTGCCGGTGACAGTTACCACGTGGCCGCTCGCATGCTTTTCCATTTCGGCGATGGCGAGTTTGGTGATGTAAAAGAAGCCGGCCATATTCACGTTCATGACGGCGTTGTAGTCTTCAGTGGTGTTTTCGGTGAAAGGCTTGCCGATGAAGATGCCGGCGTTGTTCACCAGCGTGTCGATCCGGCCAAATCGCGCGACACCTTCGGAGATGACACGCTGGGCGGTTGCCGGATCACCGATATCACCAGCTACCGTCAGGATGTTCGGATCGTCCGACGGCTTGATCGTGCGCGAGGTCGCGACAACGCGGTAGTCGAGCTTTCGAAACGCCTTCACGACTTCAGCGCCAATGCCTTGCGACGCGCCGGTAACGACGACAACCTTTTGTGATGTGCTCATGCTTTACTCCAAAAAAAGAATAGTTGTTTGGCCTTGACGCCGATCGGACCGACAGCTCCGCGGCGTCCATCACCGTAGAAACGAGAACCCCCCTGCGCAGGCAGGCCGTTGAGCCAGCACAACGAGCCAATTCGTCAGAGGAGCGTTCACCGATCTGCAGCACCGAATTCGATATCGGCCGGATTCATTCTGGTCGCCAGGTTGTCTGGCCCGCTCATCGCAAAACGCGGTAGCGGGTGGACAGGAACTCGATGGCGTGCACGATAGTCGGATCTGATCGCTTCAACAATTAGTCGATGGCGCAATTCACTTTTGTCGAAAGAGCATTTTTGCTCGGATTTGCCATGCGCTCCGCTTGCAGGCATCGCGCCTTGCTATAGAACTCACCGCGAAGCAATCCGGACAACGTACTCGTCCTCACGTGGTTGGGTGCGTTGTTGAGCGAAAATGTTGCCGCGCATAGCTAAGGAGCGGCGTAGCACCCTTCGTGTGGACCGCAGATAGCTCATTGAACTGCCGGTGATCATCGCAGTTCATTCCCAAGCACTGCTCACACTAGAAAGCTTGGTGAGCGACTCGGAATCATCGTGATCGAGTCTTCTTCGGCGCTCTTTTCCTGATCGGCGTCGCACTGGAATTTCTCCGCATAGACATCTGGAAGGCTACGGACTTGGACGACCGCTCCACGCGGTGTCTTGAACAGGCGATCTGGTTTCCATGCGCGATCGCATGGAAAGATTTGGTGAGCGACAAGGAAGGATTTGGTGAGCATGAGGTAAGTTTTGGTTTGTGAGAAAAAAGGCTCCTCGCTGTAGCGTATGGCGGCCCGGGCGCCAAAGAGGGGGTGTCCGCGCAAGACGTCACGGGAAGGCCTAGGCCAGAAGAAACGGGGGCGCAAAGCATCCCGCTCGGCCTTGGGTGGCGTCTCTCATTTTCCCTCAGGGAATATCTGATGCTTATTGAAAGACGGTATCGGCCATGGTGCGTAGCGCTGGCCATGACGCTCGGGGGCGTCGTGTCACCGGTGGGGTCGGCGGCGACACCACAAGCAACAAATGCTTATCCGGATTATCAGCCGGACAGTCCGCGAATCCACGACGCGATCGACAACGGCAAACTGGCGACCGTGCAGGGTAGTCGACCGGTATTGGCAGTAGCCAAATACGACACGGGGCCGCTGCCTTCCACGCAGCTGATCCGCAACGTCACGCTGCTGCTGAAGCGAAGCGATGACAAGCAGAAGGATGCAGACGCCTACTCGGCCCAGCTGACCAATCCGAGCTCACCCTATTTCCATCATTGGCTGACGCCCACGCAGATCGGTCAGATGTTCGGACCCGCGCAGTCGGATATCGACAAGGTGACGCAATGGATCAAGTCACAGGGCTTGACCGTCAATTCGGTATCGCCGACGGGAATGACCATTCACTTCTCCGGCACCGCCGGAGCCCTTGGCAAGGCATTCAATACCAGCTTGCATAGCTACTCGGTCAACGGCGAGCAGCATTTCGCCAACGCCGGAGCGGAGCAGATTCCGGCTGCATTGCAGCCGCTAGTGCAGAATGCGGCTCCTTTGCACAACTTCTTTCCGAAGCCGCTTTATCGCAATGTCGGACTGGTGAAGAAAGACAAGAAGAGCGGGCAATGGCAGACCGCAACCAAGGATGCATCAGCACCAAACTTCACCGTGCCGCCTGGAACGAATTCCGGTACGGCGTATGACGTGGCACCGGCTGACTTCAATACGATCTACAACGTCAATCCGCTCTGGCAACAGGGCACGCAGATTCGCGGTGCAGGACAGACGGTGGTCGTGCTTGAGCAGTCGGACGTGCTGCCGTCGGACATCCAGGCTTTCCGCCAGGCATTCCTGCCAGCCAACGCCACCGGCACGGTGAGCTATATCCAGCCACTCCTTTATCCGGCAGACACCAGTTGCCCCGATCCGGGCGCGGTTTATCCGGACGAAGGCGAGGCAGCGCTGGATGCCGAATGGGCCGGCGCGGCTGCACCGGATGCCAACATCGTGGTCGCATCGTGCAGCGATCAGGGGGGAGCCACTTTTGGCCCGTTCCAGGCGGCAGAAAATATCACCCTTGGCTCGGATAGCCGCTTCGCGGTGATGCCGGGAATCCTGAGCCTGAGCTACGGTGAGTGTGAACCGGACGGCTTTGTGGATGGCATGGCCGGTCTCGCCGGCTTCCTCTGGCAAACAGCCTCGATGGAGGGCGTAACGGTATTCGTTTCGTCCGGCGACGCGGGTGCGGTGGCGTGCGATCAAGGCGCGGAGGTGTCCTTCCAGGGTTCAACTGTGAACGGCCTGGGTTCTACGCCGTACAACGTTGCTGTGGGTGGTACCGATTTCGATGATCGGGGAGAGGCGAACAAGTACTGGACCTCAACCAACCTGTCCTTGAATTCCTCTGCCGTCAGCTACGTGCCGGAGATGACCTGGAACGACTCGTGCGCGAGCAGCGTGATCTATCCCTTGCTCAATTTCGACAGCGCCGTTGAGTCCTGTAACAACCTTAGCCCGGCTGAGCAGCAGGCATTCTTGAATACCGCTGGCGGTGGCGGCGGCGCCAGCACGAACTGGTTCCAGCAGCCATGGCAAACAGGCGTGTACGGTAGTAGCAACTACAACTTCCGCACCCTGCCCGATGTGTCGTTGTTCGCTGCCAATGGGCTGTTCGGTCACGCGCTGGTGTATTGCATGTCCGATCCGAACGTCGGTGGCACGCCCTGCGACTACAGCAATCCTGACGACGTGTATTACAACAGCGCAGGCGGCACGTCGTTCGCCGCACCTGCAATGGCGGGCGTGCAGGCGTTGATCAACCAGGCTGTGGGGAACGACGGAAGTAAATATCTTCTGCCTGGTAGCGGCAACATCCTGCCTGCGTTCTACTCTCTTGCAGCCAAGGAATATGGCACCAATGGCTCGCCCAACACGGCGATGCTGGCCGCGTGCAATTCCTCCAACGGTGCCGCGATCAACAGCCGTTGCGTGTTCAACGACATCACCGTAGGCGACATCGCCGAACCCTGCCTGGCTGGTTCCAGGGAATGCTATTCAGGCGCGCAGGTGGAGAAGTTCGGCATTTCCTACGCCGGTAGCCTGACCCCGCCGGCACCCGCCTGGATGACCAATGCTGGCTATGACAATGCTACCGGTCTGGGTAGCGTCAACGTGACGAACCTGGTGCAAGCGGTCGCCAAGTTCTACCGGCCATTCCAGCGCGGCTATGTGGCTCCGTACGACTTCATGTCCTCCTCCAATGGCGTCGGCGATGGATTCAGCGATATCGCGTTGGTGGATCCGGCGAAGGGCACCTTCACCTCGCTGGGCATGAAGGGCTCGGTGGTTGTGCAGACAGCGACTCAATCGATTGCCGCCGGGTACGGTATCGGTGCCATCGGCAATATTCTTGGTGGCAATGGTGCTGGCCAGTTGGCGTGGACCGGGCCGGACAATCACCTGTATCTGTGGGACGGCGATGGCACCGGTAACTATTTCCCGATGTCGATCGGCAGTTCCTATGGCGCCGGATGGAAATTGATCGGCGCGGGTACGCCCGATGGCAGCAAGCAATCGCAACTGTTCTGGTTCAACGCGACAACGCACCAGTTCGGCTGGTGGAAGGTCGCCTACAGTTGGACAACGTTCCAATATGAAGCCACCATCTCGCCGATCACCACCGTGGCCGCGGGTTTTATTCCGACCCTGGCCGATGTGAACGGCGATGGTTACGCCGATATCGTGTGGACCAGCACGACCGACAACAGCGTCTATGTGTGGATCAACGACCAGCAGGGCGGTTTTGTCACTCACCGTATTGCCGATCATCCGGCTGGTTTCGTGTTGTTTGGTGCGGGTGATGTGGACGGCGACGGTAATACCGATCTGATCTGGACCAACCCAGCTGGCAATCAGATGGCGTGGTGGCAGATGAACGGTTTCGCCGTGCAGTCGCAGCAAACTCTCAACGTCGCTCCGGGCTATGCCATGGCGAGCATTGCCGACTATGACGGCGATGGCCTGGCCGACATCCTGTGGGTGGGTACGGCCGGCGACGTCTACCAGTGGCAAAGCAATGGCAGCGGCTTCCAGTCGTTCAGGGTCGCCGACGCCGCGGGCAATCCGTTGGTCATCCCGGCGGGCACGCAGGTGCAGGCGAGCCGTCTGCAAGGCTCGGCGGCTGGTGGTCAGAACACCAGCATTGGCTCGAGCCACTGATCCTGGTTCAGTGACACGCTTGAAGGGTGGCCGGGGAACCGGCCACTTTTCATTTTGAGGATGGCGAGCCGGGCACACGCTTGTTGCGGCGGCGTACTCATGGACAGCCGTGAACGCCAGTACGGGATAGCACCAGTCGCACTTCGCACTACGCGGCATCGCGCCAATCAGCAATTCGCGATCTACACGAATTGGCGTCTTTCAAAGCGCATGACGCAGCCGTTCGCCGGTCAGGTTTCTCCACGACGGACTATTGGCAACCTGTGGCGAAGACCATCGTCTCCGCATTTGGACTAGAGGCTCTACAGAGCTGATACACGAAGACGTCTACGGAAATTTCGTTGCTGATGTCATCGAGCTCCGAGGGGGCTCAAGGGTGAGCTGCGGATACGATGGTGAGTCGCGATGGAGGTAAGACGGCGACTAATTGCGAGCTCACCGTTACTCTATCTGCTCGAAGGCAAGATGGCTGAAATGCTCCATCGGCCCGTCCAGCACATACTTTGGTTGTCAAATCAGAAATGCACCCAACGAGCATGATCGCCTAAGCTTTTGTTCTAGTTAGCCGCGTACATACTCTGCTACCCAAAAGTCAGCAAAGTACGTACACAAGACGTCTCCACTACACATACTTTGGTTTCCAAAAGTGCACATACATGGGTGTCCGAGGGTATCGGAATCAGCGCCAGGGCCTACTTGCCGCCACCGCTCGGTCTAAGACACACTCCGCGAATGAACGACAAGCTGCTGGCGCTCCGACTTTTCGTGCGCGTTGCCCGCACGGGAAGCTTCTCTGCTGCGGCGCGAGAACTTGATCTTTCACAGCCGTCAGTATCGCGGATCATCGCGGCTTTGGAGGAAGACGTTGGCGCGGCCTTGGTTACCCGCACGACGCGGGCTGTCACGCTGACTGACGTCGGCAACGACTACCTCATCCGTGTCGAAGCGATCCTGTCGTCGCTTGAGGAAGCCGATCACACTGCTCGTGGATCGCGGGAACTGCGCGGGTCATTACGTGTGGCCATGCCTGCAAGCTTTGGCGTGCGCGAAATCATCCCCTTGATGCCAGGCTTCCTTGCGCATCATCCGGAACTAAACGTCAGCTTGTTGATGAGCGATCAACGGCAAGACACCATCAAAGAAGGTGTCGATGTCGCACTACGACTCGGCGAATTGGCCGACTCGAGCGCCACCGCGCGAGTGATCGGGCGGACGCAGCGGTTGATCGCGGCGTCCCCGACTTATCTGACGTCGAGGGGTACGCCCCAGACGCCCGCAGACTTGGCTGCTCACGCGGCCATCGTCGGGCCTGCTGGAACGAACGCCGGCACATGGTCGTTTCAGAAGGATGGCCAAAGCGTATCGGTCCGCATCAACTCCCGCCTGACCGTATCCTTCAACGAGGCGGCGGTAGCGGCCGCCGTGGCGGGGATCGGTGTCGTGACCACGTCGCTGTGGGGCTGTCGCGCGGAACTCGCCAGTGGCTCGCTGATTCAGCTACTTCCCGACTGGAAGATGGGCGAGATCGAAGTCCACGGCATGTTCACTCCAGGCCGACGACCGAAGCCCTCGGCACGCGCGCTGGTCGAGTATCTGATCGCGGAACTTCGTCGCTAGGCTTCGAGCTTGCGCGGTGCAGCTGTGGCGTCACGATCGAAGCATGCTGCGCATGCGTGCAATCGTCGGTTCGATGCCCGCATCGGCGCGGACCGCCGCCAAAGTCTGTTAGCCAGGCAATTTCGTCGCTAGCAGATCGACCTTCTCAATGGTCGGCGGGGTGCTGAGCAAGGCAGCGGCGTTGGCCATCAATGCAGCCGCGATGGGGCCGCGCAGGTGAGCTTGACGACCCTCCTCGTCTGCAAAGGCGTCGAAAATGCCAAATGTCGAAGGGCCGAACTGCAACGCAAACCAAGCGACGGTACCCAACTCGGCATTGGCGAGCGGCAGTGCGCTGGCGAGGAAGTCGGCGAGGGCAGCCTCCTGGCCGGGCTTGGCTTCGAGACGGACGAACAAGGCAAATTTGGTCATGGAATGCTACTCCTGAAATGAAGGTCACGGCTCTGCGAATCCGTGGTGATAGGGCTTGCTCAGATAGCGACGATCTTCCTTTTCTCGACGGCCCACTATTGGACATGTTCGCCCATTTTGAGCGTGGGGAGCCATCCATTTGACGAATAAGTCTTAGTTGTCGACGCACCTACTCGCGTGTCCATCGATCGACGACAGTGCATCCAGACGCCAACGTGGCGCCGTCACTGCAGGACACAAAATCATGACTACACTTACCGGCAAGGTCGCCGTCGTCACCGGCGCCTCCAAAGGCATCGGTGCCGGCATCGCCAAGCTTTTCGCCCAGTCCGGCGCCTCGGTCGTCGTGAACTACTCGACCAGCAAGGAAGCGGCGAATGCCCTGGTCGCCGAGATCAAGAGTTCCGGCGGCAAGGCTATAGCCATCCGGGCCGACTTCTCGAAGACCGCCGATATCCAGCGACTGTTCGAAGAGTCGAAACGCGCCTTTGGCACGCTCGACATCCTGGTGAACAATGCGGGCGTCTACGCCTTTGGACCCTTGCAGGACTCCACGGAGGAGGAATTCCATCGTGAGTTCAGCACGAACGTCCTCGGCGTCATTACTGCAACGCAAGAGGCGGCGAAATACTTCGGCCCGAACGGCGGCAGCATCATCAACATTAGTTCCATCGCCAGCATCGGCTACATGCCCAACTCGGTGATCTACGCTGCGTCCAAGAGCGCTGTGGACTCCGTCACGCGCGTGACCTCGGTCGAACTCGCGCCGAAGAAGATTCGCGTCAATAGCATCGCGCCCGGAGCCACGATCACCGAAGGCATCGCGGCTCTGGGTTGGCCGCAAGAGGCCGTCGAAGCCGTGGTCGCCACGATCCCGTTCGGTCGCCCGGGCCAGCCAGAAGACATCGCTCGCGTAGCGCTGTTCCTGGCCTCCGACGATTCGGCCTGGGTGACCGGCGAACGGATCACGGCTTCTGGTGGCCAGCGGGCCTGATCGGCCTTCCGTCCCAGCGATTGCGATAGGTAATCGTTGGGACGCGTCCGTTTGCCGTGATGTGACGGCGGGCGCAGTGGCCGACTGCCTCGATCGCGCAGCCAAGCATTGCGCGGAGACGGGCCCCAAAGCCGGACGAATTCGGTGGGCGCCCTTATCCGAGGCACACATGGGGCTGGTCAAGCCGGCTTGCTACCAAGTAATTGAGTCACGCGCGCGTTGCGTCGATGATTGTCATCACCTGAATCACTTAACCGGTTCGGCGAGAGGCTTTCCTTTTTCGACGATATACGTCGAGACTTCCGACGCGTTATCACTTCCAACATTCTTAACGTTGTGGACCACTCCCTTCGGAATGAAGAGAGAATCGCCGGCCTTGAGCATCGCGGGGGGACTGCCTTCGAGACGATACTCGAGCGAGCCATGAAGAACGTAGACAACCTCTTCGCCGGGGTGCTTGTGATTGGGAACGATCATTCCTGGATCGATGTCGATGCGCACTTCGACAGCCTCCCAGCCAGGGACACTCATATCGTGCCGCTGCAGCTCAGTGCGATGGACTCCTGGCTGCTGCGCCAGCGCCAGTTGAAGCACCAGGGTGCTCGCAAGTGCCAATGCTACACGGGCGATGACTCGAGTCGTTTTCATGGCAGATCCTTAATACGCTACGCCTCGGCAAGCGACGCTCTTTTCCTCGCTCACCAACAACTCAGCAGTTAGTGATCGCCAGAATTGTCGGTGAGATGAAGCTCATCCAATTGCAACTTGCCACGCAGTTTTGCGACGTCCGCGGCTCCTACCGGAGAGGCCCGATTGCCCCAATTATTTCGAATGTAGGTGCTGACGTCTGCCACTTGCTGGTCAGTAAGCTTCCACGCAAAGCTCGGCATGGTCAGAGGAGAAGGACGAGTTGGCGATGGACCCACGCGCACCCCGGCTAAAATGATATGCAGCACCCCGGTGGCATCGTTTTGTTGGGTGACGGCGTTATTCCCCAGTGGTGGGAAGAGCGTTGGTTGACCCACGGCGTTCTCGAGATGACAAGCCGTGCATGCATCGGAGAAAATGGCCCCGCCGCGCTTCATCGATGCTGGATCCGGGGCTGTCACGTCAACATCGGCACTAGCAGGCAAGCTTTTCAGATATAACGCAATCGCATGCCGATCTTCGTCGGTAATCAACGACGTCGAATAAGTAACGACATCACCCATAGGGCCGCCTGCCGCTGCGCGAGCATTTCGTCCCGTACGCAAGTACTCGGCAATGTCGTCGATGGTCCAACGTCCCAAACCCGTCCGCTGATTGCCCGTCAGGTCAGGCGAGACAAAGTTGTCCAGCAGGCCGCCCTGGAACGCCTTACCCTGCTTGTCCGCACCCAAAAGATTGCGTGGCGTGTGACATTGACTGCAGTGCCCAGGCCCCATGACAAGCACTTGGCCACGAAGCCATTCGGCAGTGGCGCCTTGCGGCGTTTGCATCTTTGGCTGTTGCGGCAACGACAGCAGGTTCCACACCGATACGGCAGCCCGCACGTTCATCGGGAAAACCATTTTATTGTCGGGCGGTTGATAATTGACGGGTGGCGTCGTCTTCAAATACGCAAGTAGGGCGTCGTCGTCCTGATGGCTAAGGTTGCGAAACCACGGATACGGAAACGCGGGATACAGATGCTGATCATGACCACCGATGCCATCGTGCATGGCACGATAGAACTGATCGGGCGTCCAATTGCCGATGCCTTGGTGAGGGTCTGAAGAAATATTCGAGGTGTAGATCACCCCGAACGGCGTATTCAGTCCCAGGCCGCCGGCGAACGGCTCGCCGTCAGCGCGCAAGTGGCATGACAGACAATCGCCAACCCTGGCCAGATATTGCCCTTCGCGAAGCTGCGCCGCATTTGGACCATCGGCGATGGGCTTCAGCAATATCCTTGCCGCCGCCACCGATGTTACGGGTCCGGCAGGTAACGCGGCGACGCGGCTCAGACCCCAGGCTGAATAAGCGCCCACAAAAAGACCGAGAACAATCAGCACCCCTACGACACGAAGTAGCATGCGCATGGCATTTACGCCTGTACCAATGGACCGGGACTTTTAAGATATTGCTGAATGATTGCCTGCGCCGAGTGATACGCCAACGCGGCCACGGTGCCGGTGGGGTTATAGCCGGCGTTCTGGGGAAAGGCGCCGGCACCCATCGAGAATACGTTGGGCACGTCCCAGCTTTGCAGGTACTTGTTGACCACGCTGTTGGTGGGGTTATCGCCCATGATCGCTCCCCCCGTGTTATGCGTGGTTTGGTATGGCACCACGTTCCATGAGCCGGTACGCCGATTGAGTTTGATCTCCCGGGGATTCATCGCTTTCGCGATCTCAGCAGCGCGATCGGTCAGGTAATCGGACATCTTGTGTTCGTTGTCCGTAAAGTCGAACGTCATCCGCAGCATCGCGCGGCCATGAATATCGCGGTACGTGGGATCCAGGTCGAGATAATTCCCGCGATGGCTCATGCACGAGCCATGGACGCTCAAGCTAAACGATCGGAGATAGTTCTTGGCCGCCGCATGCTTCCATGCCAAGCCCCATGCAGGCGTCCCTTGAGGCGTATAGATCATTTCGATGGGACGACCGCCAGTAACCATGCCAGCGATGTAGGCGCCACCAATGAAACCGAGCCCCGAGTGATCAAAATTGTCGCCGTTGAAATCGTCGACAACGGTGGCAAGTGCACCGGCGCCAATGAACGGGTTGATCAGCTTGTCATCGAAGAAAACATTCACCGATGACATCGTCTGATACGCGTAATTCTTCCCCACTACACCCAAACCGGTCTGCGGGTTATACGGCGTGCCAATGCCCGAAAGCAGCAAGAGACGCACGTTTTGCAGAATGTAGGATGACAGGATCACCAGCGACGCTGGCTGAAAGAATTCTTCACCGGCGCTGTTGACGTAGCTGACTCCTGTAGCCTGTTTGCGGCCGGGTGATAACTCAACCTTCAGCACTTCGCTTTCCGTGCGCAGCGTGAAATTGCTCTTGGCCATGACATAGGGCAAGACGGTGGTTTGCGGACTGGCCTTGGAGTAGTTGCCGCAACCGAATTTTTCGCAAAAGCCGCAATACGTGCAAGCTCCAATCTGTGCACCGAGATTGTTGACGTAGGGCTGCGACAGATTTCCCGTGGGATGAGGGAACGGATGACGTCCAAGATCGGTTGCGGCTTTACCGAATAATGTCGGACCATACGTTTGCGCCATGGGCGGCGTAGGATATTCCGCTGAGCGTGCACCCTCGAACGGATTGCCCCCGGGTTGAATCTGCCCGTTGAGATTGCCCGCCTTCCCGCTGGTCCCGCACAGTACGTCGAACTGATTGTAGAAAGGTTCGAGATCGTCGTACGTCACACCCCAATCTTGTACCGTGAGATCGTAGTCGGTAACCGATTGCTTTCCGTAGCGTTCTTGGTTGTGGCTCTTGGTCAGAAAATCCGATGGCAGGAATCGCCATATCTGACCGTTCCAGTGCACACCACCGCTGCCAACACCCGTGCCTAGAAGAAATGAGCCAAGGTGCCGCATCGGCAGCGCGGTCTGATTGACGTTGTTGCGGATCGTCAGCGTGTCGTCGGAGACGTTTTGAAAAAGATGATGCCGCCACATGTAGCGCAGCTCATCTTGAGCGAATCCTGTTGCAAAATCCGTTGATGTGTCGCGCCATGGACCGCGCTCCAGAGCAAGGACCTCAAGACCTGCATCGCACAGTTGCTGAGCCAGGATGGCGCCGGTCCAGCCAAATCCAACGATGACGGCATCAACCGGCTTCAAGGTCGTCACCATGCTCAGCTCTCCCCATTCCAGCCTGGACGGCCCTTGAAACTCACTGGCGGAAAAGGCACCGGTTCACCGTGGCGAGTCACCCATTCCCGATAATCGTAGTGCGCACCGGGGAAGCCGATCATTTTCCATGCCGCCATGTCCTTGTTGCCGCCATAAATCGGATCGGAGAAATAACCTTCCTTGGTGTTCTGCAACAACATGGTGAAGAATGTCTTCGCATCGACCCCGTCTTCGAGTTGGAGAGATCCGCTCTCCATGCTCTTCAACAACTTGTCGCGATCGTCGTCGGAAAGCTTCGCAAAGTCGGTGCCATTGAAGTTCGCGCGTGTGTGCTTGTCGATCGCGGCAATCGCCGCGCGATACACTTGAGCCGGCGAAAAACGACTCTGATAACCTTGCTCGGGCGTACCTTTGGGCCACGGTCCGCCCAAGTAATAGTGATCACCGCGACCGAAGGGTCCTGCCAGTTGCCGATCCAGGAAGAAGGGCACATTCGCTTCGAGGGCTCCAGGGCCGACCTCATCGTTTGGAATGAGACGGCTAACCGCGGCCTCAATAAACATGCGCTCGGCGGGGGTGAAAAACTTATAGTCTTCGCCTGAAACGCCCGGCGGCGCATCCGCCTGACCCTCGGTCCAGGGAACGCCTCCCCTAAAACTACGCGGCGGAGCACCCAACTCGCCATCACGGACCGTCGTACCGAGGACCCCAGCTAGGCCGGTGCCTACCACGACAGCGGTGCCGATGAGGAACTGACGCCGACCTGGGACGGGCTTATCCATGGAACCCCTCGCATTGCCGAAAGACATCGGTGGGTGCGGTCTAAGCTTCCCGCGAATTGATAACAACGCGTGAACTGTTGGCGATCCTATGCTCTTCTTTCCGTGGATAAGTAATGAATTCGTGAATGCTGCCGTTGCGCTATGAAGAAGACTTCAAAGGCGATCCTCGTGACACCAACTTTTCCAGGAGTTATTGCAACGTTTGATCGCGAGGGCACTGCTGCGGACTCAGTCGGTCGATGCAGCTGATTGATGAAGCCGTTCGGCTGGTGTTTCGGATCGGGTGCGGCGAAAGGTTTGCCTGCCGAAAGGGAAGCACTTGGCATGGCAGCGCGACAATCAAGGGCATTCTGTCGTTCAAAAGATTTATCGCAAGACGGCTGCGAACTGCGTGCAGCACTCATGAAAGAATGAAAGTCGGATCACGCCGGGCGAGCCCCGTGTCGCACGAGGCTGACTCTGGATGTTCGTAAGTGAGCATTTGGAAAAAATGCCCTCCACAGGTGGTCCGCAGGTCAAGCGCCGCACATACTTTGGCTACCAAGGTGAAGATGATCTGCGCGATCACGACATCCTAAGTTGTTGTTTTGGATATTTGTCTACGAACCTTACGATTTAGCGATTGGAAAAGTGCGTACGTAACGGCCGAGCAATGCACGTACTTTGATTTCCAAAAGCGCACACACTTTGTCACCAGGCGCAGACCTGACGATGTCTTGAAGTTCCTGTTTTACGGATATGCACCACCGATAGCGCCACGAGGATATCAACGAAGGCTCCGATGGCTTTGCCGAGAACAGAGCCCCGATTCCGTAAATTTACTGAGTGTGATCTGGGTAGTAGTTCGGTTGCGTACTCACCACTGCGGGTCCAGGTTTATTGCTCTTTTTTTCGATGCCCAGCTACGACTACTTGGGCAAACTAACCGCCACTAGCTGACACGCCCCCTATCGCGCATGCCTTGGTCACTGATGAGGCGGCTCGGCTGTGCGTAATTCGTCGCGCAAGAGCGCAGGAGGAAGATGATGAGCATGTACGACATGGCGAATATGAAGAAGTTGAAGTCGCTCGGTGCCAAGGCGCCCGACACCTGGAAAAGCTACCTCGCGTTCGACGAGGCGGCGCGCGCTGACGGCGCGATCCCGAAGAAGTACAAGGAGCTGATGGCCGTGGCGGTTGCGCTGACCACGCAATGCCCCTATTGCATCGAAATCCATAAGGGTGAGGCGCTTAAGGCTGGCGCCACCGAAGTGGAGCTTGCCGAAACCGCGTTCGTCGCTGCGGATCTACGCGCAGGCGGGACCATCACCCACGCAACGCACCTGATGTCGGAGTGAGGTCCGGGCGGCCATGGGCGGCCGAGCCATGCCCGCCCTATCGTCACGGTCGGCCCGACATACGGTAGGGCGAGCAGGACTTCGCGCCGCGCCGGTCTCGTTGATGTTCACAGCCCGGTTCCGCTCACCAAGCCTTGTTGTCGTCAATCTCGAAGGCCGCGTTGCGGCCCAGGTAATCGGAGGTTCCCATGAGCAGCGCTGCAGTTGAGACCCCGCATGCGCGGGGCGTGGACATGAAGCTCGAGATCGTCGTCATCCCTGTTTCGGACGTCGATCGCGCCAAGCGCTTTTACGGCGGCCTGGGGTGGAGGCTAGACGCTGATTACCCCTCAGAGGATGGCTACTTCCGCGTGATTCAGTTCACGCCGCCCGGTTCCGGGTGCTCGGTCATCTTCGGCAAGAACGTCACCGCGGCCACCCCCGGATCCGCCCGAGGCCTCTACCTGATCGTCTCCGACGTCGAGGCGGCTCGCAAAGAACTGGTCGGTCGTGGAGTGGAGATCAGCGAAGTGTTCCACGACGCCGCTGGCGTGTACGCCGGCCAGGACGAGCCTTACCTGTTCGGGCGGGTCCGGGTTAGCGGTCCGGATCCCAAACGTAGCAGCTACCGCTCGTTCGCCTCGTTCAACGATCCGGACGGCAATGGCTGGCTGTTCCAGGAGCTCACCCATCGAGCACCCGGCCGCATCGACACGGGTGTCACGACATTCACCTCATTAGAGGATCTCGCGGCTGCGCTGCGGCGAGCGGAAGCAGCGCACGGCGAGCACGAGAAGCGTACCGGCGGCCAGCGTGATGAGAATTGGCCGAACTGGTACGCCGAGTACCTCATAAGCGAGCAGGCGGGTAAGGACCTGCCCTTGTAAGGTGACGGTTCTGATGGTCGTTGTCACCATCAACATGGCTCGCGTCCATGCCCGCTCGCAGAAGGCCCCGTGAATGGGAGCACGAGCAACCAAGCCTGGCTACGCAGCCATGGCCGGCTGCGCCCTCATCGACCATGCCCGGTTCCGCTCAGCAAGCCTTCTTGCCGTCAATCTCAAAGGCCGCGTTGCGGCGCAAGTAATGGGAGGTTCACATGAGCAGCACTGCAGATGAGACCCCGCATGCGCGGGGTGTGGACATGAAACTCGAGCTCGTCGTCATCCCTGTATCCGACGTCGATCGCGCCAAGCGCTTTTACGGTGGCTTGGGGCGGAGGCTGGACGCCGAGTACGCCTCGGATGATGGCTACCTCCGGCGAATCCATTTCACGCCGCCCGGTTCCGGGTGTTCGATCATCTTCGGCAAGAACATCACCACGGCCGCCCCCGGCTCCGCCCAAGGGCTGTACCTCATCGTCTCCGATGTCGAGGCAGCCCGCAAAGACCTGCTCAGTCGCGGAGTGAAAGTCAGTGAAATATTTCACGATGCCGCTGGCGTTTTCGCCGGCCCGGACGAGCACTACCTGTTCGGGCGGGTTCGGGTTAGCGGTCCGGATCCCGAGCGTAACAGCTACCGCTCGTTCGCCTCCTTCAGCGATCCGGACGGCAATGGCTGGCTGTTCCAGGAGGTAACCCAGCGAAGACCCGGGCGCCTGGACCCAGGCGCCACGACATTCGCCTCGTCGAGGGACTTCGTGGCTGCGCTGCGGCGGGCAGCGGCCGCGCACGGCGAGCACGAGAAGCGGACTGGTGGCCAACGCGATGAGAATTGGCCGGACTGGTACGTTGAGTACCTCATAAGCGAGCAGACGGGTAAGGATCTGCCCTTGTGAGGATCGTGGTGGATGCCGACACCATCCTGGGCACAAGCGGCGACGAAGCCATCGCTGCGGAGGTACCCATTGTCCACAGATCACCTTGAACGCAAATCTGGCCCCCACTCGCCTTAGGAGATGCGCCATGCCTGACCTTTCACAGTTCAACATCGACCGCACCTATCCGGGTCGGTGGACGATCACCTTCAGCAACCCGCCGATCAACATGTTTGTTCCCGCAACGATCGACGAATTGGGGGCGCTGATGACCGACCTCGAGGCGGACCCGTCCGTGAAGGTCGTCGTGTTCCAGTCAGCGAATCCCGATTTTTTCGTCGCCCATCTCGACGTGGCCAAGGCAGCTGAACGGCCAGAGGTGCTGGGCGATTGGCGCGATTTTGTACTGCGCCTCTCGTCCACGCCAGTCGCGAGCATCGCCAAGATTCGCGGCCGCACGCGCGGCATCGGTAACGAGTTCGTGCTGGCCTGCGACATGCGCTTCGCCAGCCGGCAAAGCGCCCTGTTCGGCAACCCCGAGGTCGGTGTCGGACTGGTTCCGGGCGGCGGGGCGCTGGAATGGCTCCCGCGCTTGGTCGGCCGCTCGCGGGCAATCGAGATCGTACTCAGCGCCGACGATTTCGATGCTGATATCGCCGAGCGCTATGGCTGGGTGAACCGCACGCTGGACGATGACGACCTCGACTCGTTCGTCGATGCGCTCGGCCGGCGTCTGGCCTCGTTCGACCGTGAGACGTTGGCCGCGGCGAAAGCCCAGATCAATCGGTTCGGGACGCCGACAGCTACCGAGCTTCAGTCGAGCATCGACGCATTCTTCTCAACCCTGGTCTCGCCCGGTGCGCAGGCGCGCCGCATCAAGCTCCGCAGTATGGCGTACGGTGTTCCGGGCGACTTCGAAATGAACTTCGGCCGGTACCTGCCTGAGTTCGGGCGGGCAGACGACGATCACGCGGATACGCCGCCCCACTGATCTGATCGTCGCTGTGGATTTCCGAACTCGGCGAAGATGTCGCCGGAGGTGATCTGACACCCATCAGGCGGCCTCGCACACCGAGTTGTTCAGACCTTCCCCAGGTATGTCGTAATGAGACGGAGTCGATTCCGGCCTTGGCATCGAACCCGACTCGCTGCGCCCCGTGACTGGCCGCGGAAGAAGAGACAATACGCCATTGCCGGCCCTCGCTTACTCCGCCAGGCTCGCGACGAGCTCGTCCGTCGTCACGATCGAGTGTGCGAAGGTGGGGCCATTGAGCTCATGCGCGGCATGCATCATCTCCGGTTTGAACGCGGCCGTGGCATCGCGGACCAGCGTGACGTGGTAGCCCATCTCACTTGCATAGCGTGCCGTGCACTCGATGCACGTGTTCGCCAGAAGGCCTGCGACGATGACGTGCGTGATGCCCTTCTGCTTCAGGCGGAAGTCGAGGTCAGTGTTGGCGAACCCGCTCGAACCCCAATGCTCATGCACGATCGTGTCTCCCGCCTTCGGTGTGAAGTCCGGATGCCATTCACCACCCCACTCGCCGCGTGCGAAATGGTGACCCTGGAACACCCTCTTCTGGTTGGGATTGGGGTGGTCCCAATTTTCATAGTCGCCCGGCTCCCAGCGGCGATGCGGAACGAAGAAGACGGGAACGTTGTGGTCGCGCACCTCACGATCGAGCTTACGCAGGTTGTCGAGTAGCCCGACTTGGTCGGCAATCGGCTTGATGAAGGGAAAAACCTTGCCACCATCGGACAGGAAATCGTTGTACGGATCGACCAGCAGATAGGCAGCTCGGTTGGCGGGATACGTGGTCTTGGACATGGCGTGTCTCCTGGAGGCTAGAAGTACCGGTCGCCGCCGAGTGGAACTGTTCTTTTGCGCGGCGCATGGAACGGGTAGAAATTAGGCCCTTCCGGATCCACCCACTAGGCGGTAAATTCGGTAGGCATCCTTCCACCGGTGAAAGGCTGTGGACCGACTCGAAGCCATGACGATCCTTTTGGCAGCGGTGGACACGGGTAGCCTTTCCGCGGCCAGTCGCCAGCTGCACATTCCGCTGGCCACCGTCAGCCGTCGTGTGTCGGAATTGGAAGAACACCTGCATGTCCGCCTTTTGTTGCGAGGCACGCGCAAGCTCACTCTGACCGATGCGGGTCGTGATTACGTCGCCTCGTGTCGGCGCATCCTGGAAGACCTCGTGGAGGTCGAGCGCACGGCGACGGGCGAGTATCGCTCGCCCCAGGGAGAGCTGATCATCAGCGCACCGCAGGTCATCGGCCGTCATCATGTTGTCCCCGTGCTGGTGGAGTTCCTGCACGCGTATCCGGAAATTCGCGCGCGTATCCAGCTGAGCGATCGCGTCGCGAACTTGCTGGAAGAACATGTCGATGTCGCCGTACGCCTCGGCGAACTTCCCGATAGCGATATGGTGGCCACGCGCATAGCACTCATCAGCCGCGTGCTGTGTGCCAGTCCCGCCTACCTCAAATCACACGGCGCACCAAAAAATCCAGACGACCTTCTCTCACACGATTGCATTACCTACGAGGGATATTCCGCCGCAGACAAATGGGAGTTTCGTTCGGGCCAAACCTCGCAGGTGGTTCAGGTATCCTCGCGCCTCACTGTGAATTCGGCAGAAGCAGCAGTCATCGCTGCCATCGCCGACGCCGGCATCGCCCGCGTCCTGTCGGACCAAATCGTCGACCCACTGAAGTCAGGGGCACTGGTCCGGTTGCTTGAGGCATTCGAACCCACGCCCATGCCCGCAAGCCTGGTGTATCCGCGACAACGCCACGTACCACTCAAGCTGCGTGCATTCCTGGACTTCGCAACGCCACGATTGCGCGAACGCCTTTGCTATAAAAATTCGTAAAGTCCTCAGGTCAGGCTTTTCACGAAGGCGGCGCCCACTCCTGGTCAGGTGAACGCGGACGACGCGCTCGTCTTCCGCATCGCGCAAGCGCTCCACAAAGCCCATTCCCTCCAGCTTCTTGAGCATGGGAGTGAGCGCGTTCGACTCAAGAAACAGCTTCTCGCCGAGCCCGCTCACTGTTCAGCAGGATGGTCAGGGTTTCAAGTCGGTCCATGCCCTCTCACCTGTGGAAGGTTGCCTCTCAAATCTACCGTCTAGTGCCTCGATTTGGAAAGTTCTAGCCTTTCCATCCATCCGATCACCCCATGAAAGAGCGACTCCTCTCGGGGACGATCGGCTCACGCGATATATGCCCCCCAAAAAACCTCTTGTGAGGAATGTCTCATGATCAAGATCGAAAAAGTCCGTTACTCCGGCTTGGCCCACACCAAGGTCAACCGTGACCCCGCCGTTCAGCGTGGCGAGCATGGCGTCGTCGACATCAAGGTGTCGGCCGCGGGTGCAAAAAGCTATGAGTTCATGGCCGCCGAACTGCATCCCACCATCGAGCAGCTTTTCGCAGGCGCGTGGTCGGCCTGCTGGATTACCGTCCTGGGTGCCGCTGCCTCGATGAAGAAGGTCGCGCTGCCCGCAGACACGTCGGTTGACCTCCAGGTCAATATGGGCGAGACGACCAGCCCGGCTTGGTCCCTTGGAGCCAAGTTCACCGTCCGCATTCCGGGCGTGGACCAGGCCATGGCGGAAGCTATTGCGCACTTGGCTCATCAGCTGTGCCCTTACTCCCAGGCAACGAAGGGCAATATTGAAGTTGTCACGGAAGTGATCACGGCGTAACGCATGGCCCAGCCGGTTCGTCGTGCCATCGGCGGACGAACCGGTTCACGACCGGCTTAAAAGCGACGCTCCTGCTGCTTTTCCCCACCCTTGGAGTTTCTTATGAAAATTGAAAACGCTACTGTCCTTGTCACCGGAGCCAATCGCGGGCTCGGCCTGGTCTTCACACGCGAGTTGCTCGCCCGCGGCGCCCGCAAGGTCTACGCCGGCGCGCGCGACCCCGCAACGATCACGCAGCCTGGTGTTTTGCCCTTGCGACTCGACGTCACCAACCCGGACGACGTGGCGGCAGCCGCAAAACAGGCGTCAGACGTAACGCTTGTGATCAACAACGCCGGCATCGCTCAGTCCGGCGGCTTTCTTGCAGCGGATAGCGTAGACGTCACGCGACGCATTTTCGAGACCAACTTTTTCGGCATGTTGCACATGAGCAAGGCCTTTGCGCCGATCCTCAAGGCCAACGGCGGTGGCGCGTTGCTCAATGTGCTGTCGGTGGTCTCGTGGGTGAGCGGCGCGATGGCCGCCTATTCGGCGAGCAAGTCTGCCGCGTGGTCGCTCACCAATGCCCTGCGCCTCGAACTGGCGGCGCAGAAGACGCAGGTGCTGGGACTGCACATGGGCTTTGTCGATACCGACCTGGCGCGCGAGTTCGATGCCCCGAAGTCGAGTGCTGAGGAAATCGTCAAACGCGCGCTCGACGGACTCGAATCGGGCCTGGACGAGGTGCTGGCCGATGAACGCACCGTGCAAGTGAAGCAAGGCCTGACGGCGACCAGACCCAGCTACTTGCCGCAGGCCTCCTGAAGCAGCATTCGATCGCAGGGCCTCCTTGAGGTACCGATCCCCCGTGCTACGTCACGCTAGTCGTCATTGACAGCGTCGACCGCACTTCGCGACGACTTGGCGTGGTGAATCGTTTGCACGTTTATGCACGTTTGTATATATTTGTCCGCAATATTGACAAGGTAAACTACGTGTGGAAACGACCCCTGACCCCGTCGCTGTCAGCGACGGTGCCGCTTCGCTCCCCACCGCGCGGCGGGCCACGCGGCTGATCTTTCTGGTTTCCGGCATAGCCATGTCGACCTGGGCGCCGATGGTGCCGTACGTCAAGGTTCACCTCGGGCTGAACGACGCACAGCTGGGTGCGGCGCTGCTGGCGTTCGGTGGCGGTTCGATGCTGTCGATGCCATTCGTGGGCTGGCTGGCGCACCGGTGGGGTAACCGCGCGGTGATCGTGTCGGCCGGACTACTGATGTGCCTGGCATTGCCCGCGCTCGCGCAGGTATCCAGCGTCACAATGCTGGTGGGCACCTTGCTCTATTTCGGGGTGATGCTGGGTGCGGTGGACGTGGCGATGAACGCCTATGCCGTCGAGGTGGAACACCGCAGTGGCGATCGCCTGATGTCCGGTTTTCATGGGCTTTTCAGCGTGGGCGGCTTGTCGGGTGCCGCTTTGCTGAGCGGCCTGCTGGCGCTTGGGCTGGCGTTGCCCGGCGCTGCCATCACGATCGCGATCGCACTGGCTTTGACCGTGTTGTGGCTGCGCAATGGCTTGCGTGGCGATACGTCTTCGTACCGCGTGGATATCGGGCAGAAAAGCCGGCTCGGCATGCCGCCCGCGCGTGCGTGGTTGCTGGGCCTCATGTGCTTCGTCAGCTTCATGGCCGAAGGGTCGATGCTGGATTGGAGCGCCCTATTCCTTCGCGACGTACGGGGCATGCCACCGGCATCGGCCGGCTTCGGCTATGCATGCTTTTCGGTGGCGATGGCGGCCGGACGCTTTTCCGGCGACCGACTGATCGCGCGTCACGGTCCGGTATGGACGGTGCGCGTAGGTGCCGGCGTTGCGGTGGCGGGCTTTCTGCTGGTGGCCTGCGTACCGCTGACGATGGCGACATTGCTTGGCTTCGTGCTGATCGGCCTTGGCGCTTCCAATATTGTGCCGGTGATGTTCAGTGCGGCCGGCCATCTGCCTGGCACGCCACCAGCAGTATCGATCGCCACCGCGACCACGCTGGGCTATGTAGGCTTGCTGAGCGGGCCGGCCTCGATCGGTTTTGTAGCGCATGCCAGTAGTTTGTCGGTCGCTTTCGTGGCGATGGCCGGATTACTGGCGCTGGTGGGTTTGTCGGCGAGGATGGTGCGGTGATGGGCGAACGTATCGATACGGTAATTTTTGATCTTGGGAACGTGCTCATCGGTTGGGATCCGCGACGCTTGTTCCGTCAATTGATCGAAAATGATGCGCAGATGGAATGGTTCCTGCGCGAAGTGTGCAACAGCGAATGGAACGAACAGCAGGATGCCGGCCGTCCGTGGGCCGAAGGGACCGCGCTGCTCCGTGCACGCTTCCCGGAGCATGCCGGGCTGATCGACGCCTATCATTTGCACTGGAAGGAGACCCTGCTTGGCCCCATCGAAGGCAGCGTTGAGATATTGGCGGAACTGAAGACGCGCGGCGTGCGCCTGCTGGCGCTCACCAACTGGTCGCAAGAGACGTTTCCGGTCGCGCGGCAGCTTTATCCCTTCCTGCAGTGGTTCGAAGGCATTGTGGTGTCCGGCGAGGAAGGCCTGGTGAAACCTGATCCACGCATCTACCAGCGACTGTTGGAGCGCTATGCGGTCGATCCCGCCACGGCACTTTACATCGACGACTCTGCACGTAACGTGGCGGCGGTCGAGCCGCTGGGCATGCATGGCTGGTGGTTCCACGATCCGGCTGGCCTGCGCGAACACCTGGTAGAACTCGGCTTGCTCGAACGCGGAACATGGGCGATGAGCCATGGCTAAGTCCCCGCCTTCAATCGACGATCGCAATGTGTTTCCGGGGGAGCGTCAGCAGCGGATCCTGGCACGGTTGCGCAACGAAGGACGCGTCGTGGCGGCCGAGCTGGCCGAGGCATTCGAGGTATCGGAAGATTCCATCAGACGCGATCTGCGTGAACTTGCGGCACAAGGCTTGTGCAAACGCGTCTATGGCGGCGCGCTGCTGCCCGCAATCACGCTGACGCCGCTTAAGCAACGGCGCAATGAGCACCCACTGCGCAAGCAAGCGCTGGCACGCCAGGCTGTGAGCCTGGTGAAGCCGGGACAGACACTGTTGATCGACGCCGGCACCACCAATGTCGCCATCGCAGCGGCGCTGCCGATGGGCATCGGGCTCAGTGTGATCACCAATGCGCCGCATATCGCGCAATTGCTGTTGGATCGCGAAGATTTCGAAGTGCTGCTGGTCGGCGGCCGCATCAGTCCTTCCATTGGCGGCGCCATCGGCGCGCAGGCAGTGGAGCAAGTGAGAAGGCTACGCGCAGACCTGTGCTTTCCCGGAACTTGCGCCATCGATGCCGCACACGGTCTGTGGGGTTTTGACAGCGAGGAAGCGCTATTCAAACGCGCAATGATCGAAGCCAGCGACGAAACCGTGGTGGTGGCCACTGACGACAAGCTGGGCGCGGTGGCAGCATATCAGGTGGCCGATCTCGCGCGAGTTCAGCATCTGGTCGTCGAGCGCTCAGCCGACCGCGCCACGCGTACGGCATTCTCGAAGCAGGGTGTGATGGTGCATCGCGCGGATGCAGTATCGGGTTGACCAACGATTGAGCGCACTCTTCTCCGGGGAGGACGAGAGGGGCGCGAGCGAAGGCGCCTGGCCAGCCCTGTCATAGGCGCATGAGTGACGCCCACGCGGTGTCGTAAATGCATTCAATCGTCGATACAGCTCCATTGCGGGCGCCGCAGCGCGGACAAGGGGGCGGATCCCTATCCGGATGGCTGTCGAACGCCAATATCTCGCCATAGACGAAGCGGCAATCGGCGCAAACGAATGGCTGGTTGAAATCGTTGTCCATGGAAATACTCGCAAGTTGCTTTGATTCGATAGCATTCTTGCGGAGCCACATGCGTGACGATTTCCAATTTCCACGCAACTTTCCAATTCGCATCATTACGTGCGCGATATGTTCCTATCGGAATGACTGGAAGCGGCGAATCCGAATCGAGAGGCCCTTACGAGGAAATGAAGACGAGCGGGTGATGCATTTTGCAAGCGGCGGCAGGCTGCCGATGCGCGTCGGGGACATCGAACAAGCCTCAAATGGGAGATGAGATATCGATGGGCGCGCGAACGCGCACGAACTCATGGATCTCCCGTCGCACGCCGAGGACCCATTTCAAAAGGGCAATCTGCCTTGCTGTTTCGCGCGCAACGCTACGCATGACTCTAAAGGAGCACGCTCGCCGACGTGCAGCAAAGGACATTGGCAGGGACACTGCAAAAAAACCCGACACCACTCCGGTGTCGGGCCTCAAGTACAAACTGCACATCCTTTGCGTTGATGTTCTAGTTTGCTACTTCCCAACCATCCTTGGCGTTGTAGGAATGGATAGCCGAGGCGACGGTCGTTGTTGTCGCACCCAGATCCTTTTGATAAAGGACACCATCGCGGTCGATGAGGAAACTCATGATGCCGGTGTTGCCATAGCTGACGGGGCTGGCGAGCACCGCAAAACCGCCGGTCATCTTGCCGTTCACCACGAAGCTCGATGTGCCGGTGTTGGCGCTCGCCTGCTGCGCCGTCAGGATGCGAAATACATAGCCGTCGAACACCTGGCCGCCACCAGCGCAGGAAGTGCAGACCTGCAGGTCGCGCAGATCGCCGAGCGGACTTGGCGACTCGTCTTTGCTTGCTGGCCAATACAAACCATCGTGTGCGCCTGGCTTGCTGATGATACGCGCCGCGTACTGCCGCTCTTTCACTTTGTATGCCTCTTCCGCGCCAGCGATCGCGTTGATGGCATCCATAGCGAGCAGTTCGTTGCCGCCAATGCGGCGCGCCTGTATTTCATCCGCGCCAGCGAAGCCGTCGAAATGCCAGCGTTGAGCACCATCCTGTTTGAGCGGAAAGGGATAGGCGTAGTTGTCCGCACCGACATAAAGAATTTCGCTGCCATCATTCAGGCGTGCCCACCGATGCATCACGTCGTATTTGCGCACGAAGGCTTTTTGCGCGTTGGCGTCTTCGGTCTGATCGCCGGATGAGAATTTCGGGGCCGCGGGACCGAGGATGGTGGCCACCGCGAAGTCGTCATCGGAGCGAACGGCATCCGCCAAGGCCTGGCCGGCCTGTTCGGGCTGGGAAAAGTATTCCTGCGAGGACTGCGCGATCGCCTGATTGACGTGCAAAAGCCCCATGCTGGCGGCGATCGCCATCGCAAGCGTACAAACCGCGCGCGCACTGACTCGTTTCGTGTGGCTGAGAGAAACAACTGCTTTCATGATTCACCTATAAAAGTTGGAGATTGAGAGTTCCCGGCACAAGCGAAATCAACGACGGCGGCCGCCGCCCCAGTGCGGCGCCTGACGAGCGCGGGCCATGCTGGCGTGCCCGCGAAAACTCTCGGCACGGCTGGACGCACCATTGCCGTTCCAGGCCGAGCGAGGACGATTGCCGGCAAACGAGTTGAAGTGCCCGTCGTCGCCGCGATCTTGCCAACCACCCGGCCGATTGCCCGCTGGGCCGCCACCGAACGCGTGCGCGTCTGCGTCATGCGAGTAAGCATCGCCGTGTGGCCCAAAGCCTTCGCGAGCGGCGCCCGCTGGGCCGTAACCATCGTGCTTCCATGTGTCGCCGCCATCGGCGGGATAGCGCCGCGCCAACTGATTGTCGTAGCGATGCATGGCATCACTGCCGGGCGCGAAGCCGTGCGGTCCATAGCCATAAGGGTGCGGCCCATAGGGCCACGGCCCATGGGGACCCGGCCCCCATGGCCGGTAACCGTTATAGGAGTAGCTGTTGCCGTGCCAGATATTGTTGTGGATGTACGTGTTGTGGATGTACGTGTTGTTGATGTACGTGTTGTGGTTGTAGATGACGGCGCCACCACCACCGATGCCACCACCACCCCACCGCACATTCCATGCATTGAAGCCCCAGTTGAAACCCCCGCCTATGCCAGCAATGCCGACCCCGCCGCCCCACCCCGCACCAATGACGATGCCTGCGCCAAAGGAGATGGTGGGTGCGACGGCCACGAAGACAGGTCGGTAATACGGCACGACAAAGGGTGCGCCGTAAATCACCGTGGGGTTGTATTGCGGCACATAGACGACTTGCGGATTGGCCGGCTGGATGACGATCGTCTGCGGCGCCTGTTGCACCACTCGAATCTGCGGCGTCGAATGCAGGTTGCCCGCGGCCTGTGCTTTCGCGCGCATCGCCTGCACCGCATCCATCACGTCCGCCGGCTGGTTGTGATAAGCCTGCCCAAGACCGGATGTCCAGGCGAGATTTTGTGCCAGATCGGCCAACACGCCAGGGAACTGCGTGAGTGCCTTGACACTGGGATCCCACGACTGACTGTTTACAGCGGCAGCGAGCGCGATACCGGTAAGAGAACTGTGTTGGCTCAACCAGTAGCTGGCGATGGCAACCTGATCGGGAAACGTGGCGGCGTTCAGGCACTGCGCCACCAGTGCGTCTGGATACAGCGCGATAGGTGCCACCAGCGAGTCGAGCTGATCGGGTGGCAGCGGGGCCACCGAGGTTGCATTTGAGTTTGTCTGAACGGCGGCAGGCGGGGTCGAATCGGTACCGCTCGCAACGGCCGTCGTCGCGGCGACGGCAAGGCCGATGGCGCATGCCAAGGTCGTAAGGGCATGGGTGGTGCTGTTGATGATCATGTGCCACTCCGGAAAAGTTTGACGGTTCTTCCGGCGGCAGACCTGTTCGCGACATCAAGTGCACGCGGCTACCCCACCGGTAAGAAGGAGCGCAGTCTTCCACGTGGGTGGCGATGGCCTTTCCCGATACGCACCGCCTTTTTTCACTGCGCATGATTCGTTTCCAAATCGAACGGTGCGCAGCGAACAGGCTTGGGCGCAGAGCGTGATCAGCCCAGCTTCACTCCGGCCACAGCGCTCGCCCGGCAGCACAGCGTCACATGAAGCGCTGCCGCGATCAGGCCTGGCCCCCATGGATCGGATCAGGAAATCCATACAATTAGCGTGCCATCGTTATATGACGCGGCGCTCGGCGAACTCAAGCCCACAAGCGGCCTTTGCGCGGACTATGAGCGATATATCGCCGGGTTGCGCGAGCCGTTGGCGGCCCGTTCAGGACAAAATTGCACTTGACACGCCAAAATTGTATGCATACTATTTTCTGACTTTAGCCACATTATCCAATCAATGTGCAGAGCAGCAGGGGTTAGGTGACTTGTCCACCTCGGGAGGAAGGACAGATGCATCAGATCTACGCTCAAATGACAACGATGTCTTCGCAAGGACATCGCGGTCATCGCCACACCGCACCGGTTCGTCATGTAGCCGCCGTCCACAGCGAGTTGTCATGGCGCCTGCCGGAAGTGGACGTCGAACGCAGCGGACGCCAGGTGGTCGCCTCGTACTGGAGCGATCAACGCGAAACGACGCGCGACTATGCGGCACGCAATCCGCGTGGCTACTACGTGGCCAGCCTTTTCATGCGGACGACGCAGCTAGCACTGTCCACCGATGCCGGCAAGATCCATCAAGGCGAATGGCGCAGCGGCAGCTTTCTATTGAGTGCGCCAGGGCAGACTTTACGCGCGCAGTTCGATACGCCTTGCGAGATTCTGCACCTGCATCTGTCCGAGGCCTTCATGCGCCGGATGGCCGAGGCTTCGAATGGTCTGCACTTGTTGGGCGGCCTTGCATCGGTGGGCGTGTCTCAGGACGATGCGATCGCGCAGCTCGGGCGCGCCCTGCTGGCCGCCGACGACAAGATGTGCGGTTGGCAATATGCCGAGCGGGTGGCTGCCGCCATGGTGTCACGCTATTTCCACCTGCTGACGCAAGCCCAGCTGACCGACGGTCAGCCACCACGACGCATTGCGTTGCCGCGCTGGCGACTGCAGCGCGTGCGCGAGTATGTGCAGCTGCACCTGGGCCAAACCATCACGCTGTCGGATATGGCCGCCGCAGCGAGCCTGTCACCCATGCATTTTGCGGCACAGTTTCGTATCGCCACCGGCCAGCGTCCACACGACTATCTATTGGCCTGTCGGATCGATCGCGCAAAGACGCTGCTGGCAACGACGGATCGCGCACTGATTGACATCACGCTGGATGTGGGCTTTTGCACGCAAGCGCACTTCACTACCGTGTTCAAACGCTTCACCGGTACTACGCCGAGTCTTTGGCGGCGCCATAACTATCGTCCGGCGTCGCTCATCAGCGAGGTTCCGCGCGCCAGCGCGGAAATTCTCCAGCTACGCCCTTCGAAAAACGACTGATCCGAAAAGCCCTGCTCGCTTTCAGACAACAGTCGAAGACATCATGGGCAACTGCGTGAGCAGATCAGCAACCATACCCAGGCCGTCCGTGAGTTGCTGACGCGATGTATTGGCTCCCAGGGCGATGCGCACCGCCTCGGGCGACGGCCCTACGCTGAATGCCTCGCGTCCTACAATGCCCATGCCGGCGTGGCGAAGGCCACCGACGAATTCGCCACTGGTCCATGGCTCAGGCAAGCGCAGCCATAGGTGGAAGCCTTCTGCGGGCATCGCCAGCTGCGTGCGAGGTAGCATGCGGCGAGCGATCGCGCGCCGCTCGGCCGACTCTTCCCGGATGGCGCGCATCACCAGCGCGGCCGTGCCATCCTCGATCCAGTGCGAAGCCACCGCGGCACTGAGTGGAGCCACCGTGCCTGCCGTCGCGCGCAACACGGACGTCAGGCGTGCGGCAGTCCAGGCATTGGGCGCCACCAGATAGGCCATCTGCAGTGCCGGCGACAGGCACTTGGCGAGGCCCGCGATGTGATACGTCAGATGGGGCGCCAGCACAGCCAATGGCGGCGGCGAGAGCTCCGTAAGCGCGCCGTAGTCGTCGTCCTCGACGATCGGCACGTCATACCGGGTCGCCACCGCTGCTACCGCTTCGCGGCGAGCCAATGACAGCGTGATGGTCGTTGGATTGTGCAGCGTCGGCATGCAATAGAAGGCCTTGGGGCCTTGCTCCCGAAATACCGTCTCCAGTGCTTCGGGTATCACGCCATGCTCGTCCATCGCCACCGGCACCAGCCGGATGCGCAACAGCGCAGCCAGCGCGCGTATGCCCGGATGAGTCAGTGCTTCGACCGCCAGCGTGTCACCGGGCGACATGAGCAAACCAAGCACGGCATGCAGGCTCCCCTGCTCGCCCGAACACACGATCAGGCGATCTGGCGACAGGTCAGGAATACGCGGCGTCAGCCAGCGCGTGCCTACGTTACGACCATGGCTGGTGCCGCCCGGCGGCTGGTAACGCATCAACAGATCCGGCCCGATGGCTTCCACGCTGCGCATGCTTTGCCACATGCGTGAATACAAAGCGGCGTCGTCGAATTCGGGCGGATGGTTCATGCTCATTTCCACCGCGCCGACCGTCACCGTGCGCGGTGGCGGCAAAGGCCGCTTGCGCACGAACGTGCCACGGCCCACTTCCGTGTCCACCAGTTCGCGCCGGGCCGCCTCGGAATAGGCCCGGGTAACCGTCGTGAAGTCGATGCCGAGCCACGACGCCAGCGCCCGCATCGTTGGCAGGCGGTCGCCGGGAGAGAGTCGTCCCGCCTGAATGTCCCCTGCAATGGCATCGGCGATGGCCTGATACATCGGGCCCCGGTTGGCCGGCAGGCTCGGCGTCCAGCTCAATTCGCGGAGTTTTGGCATCGCGGCACTCAAATGTATGGATTCTTGTGTTGCATTGTATGCATCACAGTCGCCAAGTCCACCCCACCCCCAAGACCCCATGTCCTTGGCAGCCGAGCATTCAGCGGGCCGAAAAGCAGTGCGCCATGCGACGACCGTTCGAATTTGAAAGCGTGCCTGCCAATCGAAAAGGCCGCCGCAGGTGCTGTCGCCACAATGCGCCATGCCTACCAAGGTCATGAGCAAGGTGCATCAGCACTCTGTCACTGACTCACGGGCAGCCACCCGCTGGCCACCAGCCAAACTCTCATGATCACTTGTCCCATACCGACGCCATGAAACTTGCACACCGCGCCCTACCCTCTACGCCCGTAACGGCGGACACCCGGATCTGTCGCAGCAGAGCGCTCGATGAAGACATCTGCGTGCACATCCTCACTGCATCATCGGTCATGGTCGGCGTATGCCTGACCGTGGTTGGCATACTTCGCATGGTCATCAAGTTGCGCAGCCAGGACGTGACCGGCGATGACCTGCTCTCCATCAACGCCATGTTGTATCTGCTGTCGGCGTTGCTGTCGTATTGGGCATTACGCACGCGCAATCGCAAGCAAAATCACCGGATCGCCTACGCGGCAGACGGTGTCTTCATCGTTGGCATGGTCTTCACCCTGATCAACACCGGCTTCATTACGTGGGCCATGGCCGCAGGATGAGCGCGATGCCTACGAACCAGCGGTCTCAGGGCACAGCGATGACTGTAGAGCCGAAAAAGTCCTTCGCCAAAGAGCGCCGACGCGTGGCCAGCGCGCTGGCTTTGGTGATGCTGACACTGGCCGGCGCAAGCTTGGGCGAGGCCGTACTCGGCATCGACCAGGCGCACGCCAGCGATGCGTTCTACACGTATGACGTGCAACAGGCGCAGGGCGTGCCTGGTTCCATCATTCGCATGGAGCCGATGAGCGGTGCGCCCTTGGGTGCCAACGCTTATCGCGTGTTGTATCGCTCGATGGGCCTGCACGGCGAGCCGATCGCCGTTTCCGGGGTGGTGGTGATTCCGGCAGGCGTTGCACCTGCCGACGGACGTCCCATCGTGGCCTGGGCTCATCCCACCACCGGGGTCGTATCTCGCTGCGCGCCATCTGAAGCGCTTTTCGTTTTCCAGACCATGATGGGCCTGCGCGACATGGTGCGACACGGCTACATCGTGGCGGCAACGGACTACCCAGGGTTGGGTACCGCAGGGCCGCATCCCTATCTGGTGGGCGTAAGCGAAGCACGTGCGGTAATCGATGCGGTACGCGCGGCGCGGCAATTGCCCGGTGCGCAAGCCAGTGATCGGTATGCCGTGTGGGGACACTCGCAAGGTGGTCAGGCCGCCTTGTTCAGCGCCATCATTGCGCGCGAATACGCACCCGAACTACGTCTGCAGGGCGTCGCTGCTGCGGCGCCCGCGACCGACCTGAAGACCTTGCTCCGCGATGATGCGGACACCGATGGCGGCCGTAACGTCACCGCGATGACGCTATGGTCATGGCAACGCGTCTATGGCGCACCGATCGATCAGGTCGTGCAACCCGCCGCGATGCCTGCGGTCAATGCGCTAGCCAACGAATGCATCGAATCAATCTACGACATGGTGCTACGGCATTACTCGCAACGTCCGCTCGAACAGCAGTTTCTTTCCGTACCCGATGTCACTCAACTGGAACCCTGGCATTCGCTGCTTGAGCAAAACATTCCTGGCACGCTACCGTCTGATATACCTGTACTGATAACCCAGGGTGCCGCCGACCGCCTCGTCCTGCCCGAGGTCACACGCTCCTATGTGCAGCGCCTATGCGCCGCTGGCAGCACGGTAATGTATCAAGAGTGGGCCGGTGTCCATCATGGTCTTATCGGCAGCGACAGTGCGATGCAGGCGGTTGCCTGGATCGCCGATCGTTTCGATGGCAAGGCTGCCCCCAACACCTGCACTGCCGCGACACCTTGAGCAAACGCAAGCAGTCCCTCCGTTCGCCCCGAGGGTAGCGCAGCGAAGTCGAAGGGCACTCGACACGTGCCCTTCGATTTCGGCACTACAGGCCAACGCTCAGGGCGAACGGAGTGAGGGTTTGGCCGAAATCCAACAGCACCCTGGGCCTTTGTTCAGGGCGCCTGCTACTTCGACTGACATCCCCGCAGCACCGGTTTATCGGCGCTGACACGCGTGTCATAAAGATCGCCGCCCCGACCCTTGCTCCACCACGTTACGAAGCCGGCCTGATAGCGCACGCCGTCTGCGGACATGCCGTTCACCAGCAACATCGGCCGGCCTTGCACGGGCAGCAGTGCAAAACTCTGTCCGTTGGTTGCATTCCAGTACGTCACCCTGAAACTTTGACCACCGACACATCGGTACGTGGCAACAATCGGTCTACCCGTCTGGATTTGCGGCACTACCAGCGGTGGTGACTGGTATTGGGAAGAGGATGGGGCTTGAGCAAGCCCCGCCAGCGGTATCGCGAGAAGCAGCATCGCGCAAAGGCGATAGCGTGGACGTAGCAGGACAAAGTCGTGGCACATGGCGAACAACCTCATTTCGTTTGAAAGCTTATGGTGATATCTGCACGCCATCTTCTACTTTCCAGTTGCCACGCCGTCTTTCCAATACGAACGATGGTTATTCATGCATCACCATTTATCTGCTCATGCAGATCATAAGACCGTGCATTTGTGCAAAGCGCCACAGGTCTACAACAACACAATGAAGGCGTACGTCCGCACAACTCTCCATGACGAATACAACGCCTAACCCGAGGACAATGATTCATGAATCAGTCCACCCATGCAGCCCACTCCCCGCAGCTAGCCTCTCTGGATGGTTACAGCGCACGCCGCGCACTGTTTTCAATACTTTTACTCGCTGCAGCAAGTGTTGCACATGCCCAAGTGGCAAGCTTCGATTGCGGCAAAGCATCGACGCGCGCCGAGAAGGCTGTGTGCGCATCGCCCGCGCTGGGTGCCAAAGACGTGACACTGGCGGCCTACTTCCAACTGCTATTGCGCTTGAAACCTTCCGCCGCTGGCATGGCGTACCGCGAATTCGACGACATGCTGCGCAGCGACCAGCGCCAATGGCTAAAGGCACGCGAGGCCTGTGAGGCTGACGCCGCCTGCCTGGATCGCGCTTACGACCATCGCATCGACACCCTGCTCAAATTGTTCGACGCGAATGCAGGCCTCACCTTTGGTCGCCACATAGCGGATTAAGCGCCAGTAGCAGATCCACGCGTCTGCGCCGTGGCATTTGAAAAAGCCGCGTGCGGTAAGGAAAACGCGAGGCTGCCGAGCTGCCTACCATAAGCTCACAGGTCATCAAGCGATCGAGTGGTAGTCACTCCGGAGCAGCGCCTACCGGCACGCTCCATAGCGGCACCCGATGAAGGATTGCTATCGCCGTCGACCTCGTATCGGCAGCTCGCCGAACAAGGATGTCTCATTCCATTCCCGACCCGGCGTGGTCGGACCATTTTCTTTCACTATCCGACGAGAGTTCATCAACATGAAGAAAGCATTTTTGATCGGCGCCCTGCTTGGCGCTGCCTGCACCTTTGGTTGCGCCACCATGGCCCAGGGAGCGCCCCACGTGGATATCGGCAACCGCCACGGCAACCTGCGCAGCGCGCAGGAATACATTGTTCAGGCGTGGCAGCTTGTCAGCGACGCACAATTCGACAACGACTCACGCCTCGGCGGTCACGCCGGCCGTGCCAAGGAACTGCTCACCGAGGCGAATGAAGAGCTGCGCCTGGCCGCCGACGTGGCCAACGAGCACGGCCGCTAAGCCTCGCCAAGAGAGGAGACCACCGACACGCATGGACCATGCAAGCATGGGCCATGCGTTGTCTTTCGTGCTTGTCTTGCATGAGACCAAAGGCAGATGCGCGCTGTACACCTGCCATTGCGCGGGGTAACGCTGGGCTTAAAGCAAACCGTCGAGTGAGATACCGTACTTCGCGGCAGTGAGTTGATCATCGGGGACGTGACCGCGGCGCTCCATGTCCACCAGCTCCTGATTGAGCTTCACGAAAGGCCGCATGCGCTCCTCATAGGCGGCGAACGCCAAGGCGAAATCTTCAGGGGTTTGCGCCAATGCTTTGGCCAGGATCAGCGCCCCCACCAGCGCCAGGCTCGTACCCTGCCCCGAGAACGGCGACGCGCAATAGCCAGCATCCCCTACCAGCGCGACACGACCCTGCGTCCAGCCCGGCATATGGATTTGTGCGAGATCCCCACAATAGAACTGGGACGTATCACGCATGGCGTCGAGCAGCTGCGGGAAATAACCGCCGAGATGCTTGCACTTCGTTGCAATCATCGCCTTCTGAGCGGCCACGTCGTTACGGGACACCTCGCCAGGCTCCGCGCCGAATCCCACACCCACCCGCAACTGCGTCTGGTCGAAGCTGGGGTAAATCACGTAGCCGACCGTCTCTTCGCGATGAGCGAGCTGCCAGCTCTGCAGGTCGATCAGGTTCGGCGTCGTGAACAAGGCCATCGTGACGCCTAATGGTTTTACAAAAGATGTATCGCTGCCAAACACCAGCTTGCGCACATTGGAGTAAACGCCATCGGCACCGATCACAAAGTCAAAATGTCGGTCGGGGTGACTGCGAAAAGACACGGCGTTGCTGTTTGCATCCTGCTGGATGGCGGTAATGCTGTCGCCATAGATGTACTCGACATGCTCACCCACCTGATTCAACAAAAGCCCGCAAAGATCGTCGCGGAAGATTTCGATATCGTCGCTATCCAGACGGCCTGCGCTGAAGGTTCGCTCCTCCGTACGCTCGATCTCCCGACCCTCGGCATCCACAATCGACATGCCGCCTAACCTTGTGCGGCGAGCATAAACGGCATCGTGGAGACCCATGGCCTTCACGACGTCCAATGCCACGCCACGAATATCGACGGCCTGGCCTCCGCTGCGCAGCTCGGGCGATCGCTCAATCAACGTTGTGGTGAACCCTTCGCGTTGCAGCCAATAAGCGAGTGCGAGCCCGGCCACACCGCCACCAGAAATAAGTACGGTGCGATTCATGCAGCACCCCGCGCAAGAAAGGGTGCCTTGGTCGATGTGCGATGTCGTTTGTTGGTCATGAGTCGGTTACCTATGACGGGTCGATAAGAAAAGGTCTATAGCCCGATGGTTGAGAAGCGAGGCCTGGTTGCGCCGCGATCAATGCATGTCTTGCACGCGATTTCGACGCCACTGCATGGGCGTGGTGTACTCGAAGTTCTTGAACACCGTGGTGAAGTGCGACTGGGTGCGAAATCCCACGCTGATGGAAATATCGATCAGCGAGCGCGTCGTATCCATCAACAACACTTTTGCCTGCTGGATACGGCACTGAAGTAGATAGTGATGCGGACGAAGTCCCGTGGCTGCACGAAACTGCGCCGCGAAATGCATGGCGGACATGCCTGCGGCCGCCGCCATATCCGCGAGGCTGATGGCGTCACTCACGTGCTCCCGGACGTAACTGACCACACGCTGCAGGCGCCAACGCGGCAACCCATTGCGTACAACGGCAGCAGCCGGCACCGTGCGCTGCGCAAACAACACACTGATACGCGCCACGATGGCATCCACCAGGTGCCTGGCAAAAGCAGGATCGTGCGCATCCAACGCAGCGCAGAAGAGCATCTTTGCCAGTTGCAATAAAGGCGCGTCGACACATGTACCCAACTCGTGAGGGGTCATCGCAAGGGGCAAATCACTCGCCACACGTGAACGCCAATAGCGAACAGGCACATGCAGAATCAACGCCTCTCTGGCGGCGCGCCATTCGGTGCGCACGCCCTCTTGTGGGGGACTCACATGCAAACAGCCCTCGCTCACCTCGCCGCAGCTGATCCACTGCGCTCCCAGCTTCACCGAGAGCGCGCACGGCCCCATGAAGATCCGCGCGACGATCGTATCGGCCGGCGTGAAAGCGGTCTGCGTGCACGGGCCACGGGGCTCGTGCCGCGCTAGCGACGCGCGAACCTCGTCAGCACCACCATCGACCGCAACAAATTCACAGGGACTCGCCAGATCGCTTTGGCCGTCTGGCTGACCGCCCGCAGCCGCCGAGGGCATCCGCAGGCGTTGGTCCATGGGGTGGTGATCGAACTGCACGTACATATCGGGTCTCCCACCAGAGCTGCTGTGGCCTGGTGATCGCTCTCTTGGTCGGGTATCGCCTTTGACTAGAGGTGACGGTGGGGTTGGCCTGCGGCGCGGCGTTATGAGCAGCCGCGGGCCTCATATCTTTACAGTGTCTAGATAGCTTAAATTCGACTGCAAGACCTTGTCAAGTAAAATCTTTACAGTGTTAAGATTGAATCCATGAAAACGACCCCCTACCACCATGGCGCCTTGCGGGAGGCCCTTCTTGCGGCCGCCGAAACCATCATTCGGCGAGACGGCCTGCCTGCACTTACCTTGCGCGCAGCTGCTCGCGAAGCCGGTGTGTCGCACGCAGCGCCCTCCCATCATTTCGGCGATCTGCCCGGCCTGCTGACCGAGCTGGCAGCCGTGGGATTTGCACGATTCGCCGCGCAACTGAAGGAGATCAACGCATCGCCCCATCGCAAGCGCTGGGATGGCGCGCGCGCCTACGTCGCCTTTGCCGGAGCGAACCCTGCCCTCTTCCAATTGATGTTTCGCTCGGACCGCCTGGACATCAGTCGTCCATCGTTTGTCGCAGCGCGCGCGGAGGCCTATAGATTGCTGGCTCAGGCACGCGGTGTCGTCACCGACACACCCTCCGTCGAAGAGTTGGGCAACATCATCGGCGGCTGGTCCCTGATCCACGGCTTCTCCATGCTGCTTTTGGACGGCCGTCTCAAACCAGTACTCGCTGCGGCACCGAAAGGAACGAGCATGGATGATCTATTCGAAGCCGTGCTCGCATCCACCGACCGCAAATCGTTCGGACCTACGGATGAATCGTTACCCGCGTCTGAAGGAGGATGAAGGTGCCCCAGGATTCTGTGGGCCAGCGAGACGCTCGAAAAACGCGGACGCCGCGGAACGCCTGGCCCTGACCATTAAATATGTCGCGATGATGTCCTGCAGTCCCTATGCCTTGGCAGACAGGTTTGCGCCATGCGGCTGCGCAAGACGGCGCCCTGGGATCGTAACCCTGCCTACAACCCAAGCTCACTAAGGCCCGGGTGGTCATCTGGACGTCGGCCCAGGGGCCAGTGATATTTACGTTCTGATTCCTGGATCGGCATATCGTTGATGCTTGCATGACGATGCTTCATCAAGCCGTCTTCGCCGAACTCCCAGTTCTCGTTGCCATAGGAGCGGAACCAGTTCCCTGAATCGTCGTGCCACTCATAGGCGAAACGCACGGCGATCCGGTTGTCATTGAACGCCCACAATTCCTTGATCAGGCGATAGTCCAGCTCTTTTTTCCATTTGCGTTCGAGGAACGCCTTCGCCTCTTCCCGGTTGTTCGCGAACTCCGCGCGATTTCGCCACTTGGTGTCCAACGAATAGCCGAGCGCCACCTTGGCCGGGTCTCGGGAATTCCAACCATCTTCGGCAAGACGGACCTTCAGAATGGCCGTTTCACGCGTGAACGGGGGAAGCGGCGGCCGTTGTTCGGTAGATGAAGACATCGCGACTCTCCTGGGCTGGTTAGTGTGAATGGCGTTTCGGACTACTGCGGTGGACGGACCCTATGTCGAACATTCTCTCGGCGCTATCATCAAGAAGTATGATCCCAGTGGAGTCGAACAGGCGCGTTAAGAGACATCGAACACCGGTGGCCGCTTTCGTTGACCCAAGACGGTAGCTTCCCGGAGGCCCCAGCGCGATTTGTCGGTCGACTTACATGCCGCCCATTGCGAATGACAAGTTGATTACGTAGAGCACAAACGCGTCACGGATCCCCCTGGGAAATTCGAATGAATGCGACTGCGCCACATCGAATGCAGATGCCGAGACCAGCAGGCACCGGCTCTATTCGGTTTGAGACGCGCGAAGGCAAATCAGTGGCGATAGCGACCGGTGACTGGACGCTTCCCCACTACGCCACGATCCGTGAGCAGATACTGAGCATCAACGCCGATGTGATGAGCGGATCCCAGATTGATATCTCCGGTATAGCCGCTCTCGACACGGCCGGCGCCTCCCTGCTTTCAGATCTGTTCGGCCCGGCGCGCCTGGCGTCCCTAAGCTCCCAGTCAGCGATGCCCTCGACGCGGCGCGCGCTTCTTGATGCGGTTGGAAAGGCGCTGATCGACTGCTCAAGACCACCCACTCCGCGTGAGCGCGCGGTAATTCCCATCGTGCTTGCGCGCATCGGTTGCGCCGTTGAGGACTTCGTCAAGCAGACTGCCACGCTGCTGGGCTTCATCGGACTTATTTTCGAGACGTTCGCCCGGACTGCATTCCAGCCACGCCACTGGCGCGTGACCTCGCTTGTGGCGCAAGTCGAACAGATCGGGCTTGACGCCGTACCCATCCTGTCCCTGCTGTCGTTCATGGTCGGCGCCGTCGTGGCCTTCCTCGGCGAGTCCGTCCTCAAGGGGTTTGGCGCGTCCATCTTTACTGTGGATCTCGTTGCCTACGCGTTTCTCAGGGAGTTCGGCGTCATCCTCACGGCCATCCTCCTGGCTGGCCGGACCGCGAGCGCGTTTGCCGCGCAAATCGGCTCCATGAAGGCGCGGGAAGAAATTGATGCCCTGCGAACCTTGGGCCTCGACCCCGTGGAGCTGCTGGTCATGCCGCGCGTTCTCGCCTTGCTCATATCGCTGCCGCTGCTGACCTTCATTGCGATGATGGCGGGCATTATCGGCGGCGCCCTGGTTTGCCAGCTTACTTTGGGCACCTCACCTGTCCAGTTCATTTCCATCTTCAAGGCCGACATCAAGGTCTCGCAATTTCTGATTGGGATCGCGAAGGCGCCGTTCTTTGCGTTCCTCATTGGAACGATCGGATGCATGGAGGGCTTCAAGGTTTCAGGTAGCGCGCAATCGGTGGGTGAGCACACCACTTCGTCTGTTGTGCAGTCGATCTTCGTTGTGATCCTGGTCGATGCGATAGCCGCCATTTTCTATATGCAGATGGGATGGTGATGGACGCCAAACCAATCATCGAGGTGCGCGGCCTGGTCAATCGCTTTGGCGAACAGATTGTCCATGATCATCTTGACCTCGATATCTATCCGGGCGAGATCCTCGGCGTGGTGGGTGGCTCGGGTACGGGCAAGTCCGTCCTGCTGCAATCCATCGTTGGTTTACGTCGTCCGAATGCAGGGTCCGTCCGGGTTTTCTCGCAGGACTTGCTCGCCCTGTCGGAGGACGCGCGTTCGGCTATCGAGCGACGCTTCGGGGTACTTTTTCAGGACGGCGCGTTGTTCTCCTCGTTGACCGTTTTTGAAAATATCGCGATGCCGCTCATCGAGGACACCGGAATGTCGCGCGCGAACGCGACGCATCTGGCGGCCGTCAAACTCGCGTTGGTCGGCTTGCCCGCTGCTACTGGCGCGAAATATCCGTCACAACTTTCCGGTGGCATGACCAAACGTGCTGCGCTGGCACGCGCACTGGCGCTGGACCCCGAAGTACTGTTCCTCGATGAGCCCACGGCGGGTCTTGATCCGATCAGTGCGTCAGCGTTTGACCAACTGCTGCTGACCTTGCGCAACGCGCTCGGCATTACCGTTTTTCTCGTCACGCACGACCTGGATACCTTGTACACAGTCTGTGATCGCGTGGCGGTTCTGGCACACCAGCGGGTTTTGGTGGCGGGAACGCTTGCGCAAGTCGCTGCTGCAGACGACCCGTGGGTAAACGAATATTTCCACGGCCCTCGTGGCCGAGCAGCTCAATCCGAGCAGCGCACCGCCCCATCTATTGAAGCCCGCGGAGACTGACTATGGAAACTCGCGCGCACCATGTGCTTATCGGAATTTTCACTGTGCTCATCGTGAGCGCTGGCCTTTTGTTTGCCGTTTGGCTCGCACGGTCGAGCGCCGAGCGTCAGTTCCACGAATTCGACATCATTTTCAACGAGGCGGTGACCGGCCTGGGCAGAGGCGGTGCCGTCGAATACAACGGCATCAAGGTCGGTACGATTTATCGCATTCAACTCGATCCCACCGATCCACGCCGAGTCATCGCGCGAATTCGTGTTGGCGGTGATGTGCCCGTGCGAACCAATACGCGTGCAAAGCTCGCGTTGACGGGTATCACGGGTGTTGCCGTCATCCAGCTCAGCGGTGGAGCGCCGCCAAGCCAACCTCTCGAAACAACAGACGGCTCGGTACCGCGCATCATCGCGGACCCGTCGCCGCTGGCCAAACTACTGAGCAATGGCGAGGATCTTGTCACCAACATCAACCTGGCGGTGGTGCGCGCCAGTGCCCTCCTATCGCCGGAGAACACGGCCCGCATCGGGCGAACGCTCGACCATATCGACAAGATAACCAGCACGGTGTCCGATGATCGCGCAGATATCCACGCGATGCTGAGTCAACTTGCCCTGGCCAGCAAACAAGCCAACGACACGCTCAAGGCAACCAGGGTGCTGATCGACAACGCCAACGGCCTGGTGACCGGCCCAGGGGTACAGACACTTGCCAGCGCTCGCGAGACCCTGGCGTCGCTGGAGAGAACCAGCGAGTCGCTGGACCATATTCTTGTAGCCAATCGAGACGCCATCGATAGTGGTGCGCAGGGTCTGGTTGAGCTCGGACCGACGATTCATGAGCTTCACGAGACGATCAACTCGCTGCACAAAATCGTGCGTCAGATCAACGACAATCCCACGCGTTACATCCTGGGTCGCGAACAAACCAAGGAATTCAAGCCATGATTCGTCGAGCCATCGGAGTCGGCATCGCGGTGCTGCTCGCTGCGGCGGTAGCGAGCTGTTCCATCCTGCCCAAAGCTGAGACACGGGATGTTTACGTGCTGCCGGCCGCTACCGGGGCGCCACCCTCTGCGTCGCCGCCGGTCACCTGGTCGCTGCGGATCAACACACCGAAAGCGACGGGATATTTGGATTCCAACCGCATTGCCGTGATGCCTGATGCATCGCGAATTACCGTGTATCAGGGCGCACGCTGGAGTGACGATGCAGCGGTGCTGGTACGCGACCGTCTAGTCGATGCTTTTCGGATGGATGCCCGCCTCGCCTTGGTCAGCAACGGTGATGCGAACGAACGTGCAGATCGTGAACTCGACGGACAGCTTCGGGCCTTTCAGACGGAATACATCAACGGCGCACCGATCGTAGTGATCCGCTACGACGCGCAGGTCGTCGAAGTTCACACGCGTCGAATCATCGCCACAAGGAGCTTCGAGGCGCGCTCCGCGCCCAGCGACAAGGCCGTCGTCAGCGCGGTCAATGCCTTTGGCGTAGCTTCGGATACGCTGACCACGGACGTCGTCGCCTGGGTCGTCGCGCTCCGATAGCAATGTCAACTACCGCCCACCGCGACCCAGATTGAGAGCCTCTCGAAAAGGACTTACCCCTGAATGTGGTCGCGGCCTCGGCGAACGCTGATGACCTGAGACCAGGTTTCGAGGCAGTCTTCATCGCTGCGTTCTTGATGAAGACCTCCCTCGAAGAGCTGGCTGTCCGTCGCCTCAGGCATTCCTTGCGCCGAGATACATCGACTGCGGCTGCGCGAAACCCGCCTTGACGTGCCGCGCGGTGTCATCAGCAAGTACTTCCTGCTCGCCGGCCTCGATGCCCGTAAGCACTGCCTGCGCGATGTCCTCGGGACGCGACTTGGGGCCATCGACGCCCTTCACCATGTCGGTATCGATGTAACCGGCGTGTACGCCAACCACGAGGGTGCCCTGTTCGCGCAGTTCATTGCGCAGGCCGTTGGTGAGCGACCATGCGGCCGCCTTCGATACCGAATAGGGACCGGTGGTCGGCAGGCTGGCCCAACTCAAGGCAGAGAGCATGTTGACCAGTGCGCCACCGCCATTGGCACGCAGCACCGGGGCAAACGCGCGACTCACCGCGAATACGCCGTACAGATTGGTTTCCAGAACCGACCTCAGTCCTTCCACCCCGCTGCTGCCGAGCAAGTCGTCGGTACCGATGATCCCTGCGTTGTTGATCACCAGGTCAACGTCGCCGCATGCAGCCACTGCTGCGGCAATGTCTTCGGCGCTGGTGACATCGAGCTTCAGCGGCACGACACCTGCCAGCTTAACGGTTGATGGGTCGCGTGCACCCGCATAGACCTTGCGTGCACCAGCCGCCAGCAATGCCTTCGCATAAGCCAGCCCCAATCCACGATTGGCACCCGTGACGAGTGCCGTGCTGCCCTTGATCTTCATCGTTCGTTACCTCTGTCGAGATGGCTGGGTATGGGGGCCCTGGCGAAGCGCCATCGCTCTTCGCCGGGTCATGCAACATTCGCCGGCATAGTCTTTTCAAAAGAAAGCTGCGGGGAATACCTGGCGTCGTGCCTCAGTCGTTCTCGCTGCTTCCAGCCGCACGGTGACCGCGGCGACGAGCAATGCGTGGCGCAACAGGAGCAAGCGCTGCGGGCTTGCTGCGCGAAAGCGATGACGAAACGGAACGTTTCGGCGCTCATCGCTCCATCACCAGCAACGTAGACGTGGCTGTCGCGTAGAGATTGCCGCTGGCGTCGATCAGCCTGGCTTCCGCAAATGCCACGCGACGACCGATCGTGATCACAGCCCCTTCGGCGCGAACGCGACCGGTCTGCGCCGTCACCGTCTTGTGGAAGGCTATCTTCAACTCCAGCGTTGTATACGCTTGTTGCGCAGTCAGCTTCGAATGCACGGCACAGCCGCAGGCCGAATCGAGCAACGTGGCGAAGTAACCGCCATGCACGATGCCCATCGGGTTATACGCATGCGGCCCCGGCACTCCGGCGAACACCGCACGGCCGTCGGCCACCTCGACCAGGTCGAAGTCGAGCGCATCAGCGATACCCGGCCGCTGGCCCGACGCGATGAACGCGCGTAATTGCTCCAGCCCGCTCAGGCCGGCACCGATGTCGGTCACCATGCTCACGCACTTGCCTCCAGGCCCAGCCGCTCTTTCAGCTGATGGCGTGAGGCGGAGAGGATGGCATCCGAGCGTTTCGAATCAGGCTCGATGCGCGCCAGCGAAAGCGCACCAATAAGCTCGGCGACCATGGAGCGCGCTTCCGCGTCGACATTGACGTGACCCAGCGCAGCGAGCTTTTCGCTCAGCGTGGCGGTAAGTCGACTTGCGCCGTCAGCGAACTGCTCGCGCACCGCTTCATCCAGCCGCGGCAGGTCCGAGGCCAGGGCAGCCATCGGGCAGCCGCTGTCGCGTGCATCGCGATGCTTCCTGGAGAGATAGAAATCGATATACGCCACCAACCCTTCGGCGGGGCCGCGCCCTTCCATTTCGTGCTGCGCGCGCGCGCGGGTTTCATCGAACATGTGCTCGATCGCCGCGGCGACCAGTTCGTCCTTGGAGGCGAAGTGGGCGTAGAAGCCGCCATGCGTGAGCCCGGCATCGGCCATCACGCCAGCTACCGCGACACGATGCGGACCGTCAGCGCGAATCGCTTTCGCGGCCGCCTGCAGCACCTTGGTGCGGGTCTTTTGCTTGTGCTCGGTGTCGTAGCGCATGGACGTCTCGCCGCGTTGATATGATCATCATCATATTACAAATCCCAAGCGATGCAAGTGACCCCATGAACCCCGATAGCACGGCGCCTGCCGACCTCCCCCGTTGGTCGAGCTCCATACGTGCGTAGAGCGGCATCTACGGTGAGCTGCTCAATTGCCTGAGCGCGATGCCCAGAGCGATCTTGTAACTGACGGCCAGGTCGCCATTGAAGATGATGGTGGCCTGGGGGGCGCTGTGCGAGCAGTCCCTGGATTCCAGCGCGCCGTCACTGTCGTCGTGGACTTCGATATAGGGCGTGGCCAGCTCATCGAGGGCATCGCCGAGGCCAGCCTCTGGATGCGCCTGTACCTGCTGTGCAAGTTCCCCTGGGTCGAGCAGCATGAACTCTACGGCTTGCGACCGCCCGGCGCGCACGCGTGCGACGAACTCACGCAAGCCGCCGCAGGTACACATCTCCAATGTGCGACCTGCCGCACGCGCCAATTGCTGCAGATGACTCAGAAGTTCAGCGCTGAGAGATCTGGCGGTTGCGTGAGGCCCCTGAATAATCATGATGGTCACAACGGCACACCCATGTCGGTAGACAAAGCGGATGGGTCATGTTGGTACCGGGGGCCGTAAAGGAGCTATATGCAAAGTTCCGGACTGCGTAAATTCCTCGCTACTTCGCAGCTGCCGCACTCCCGGCTCTGCTAAGTTGCGGGTTCTGCCGATCAGTTGTCCCAGGGGGAACTCCATGCTGCGCTGCCGTCACCTCGTCGCCGCCCTCGTGCTGACCAGCCTGTTTGCGTTGCCCGCGCTCGCCGATCAGGGCAAGCCCACGCCGACGTCGCAGGAGCTGCTGACCAAGTCCAGCGCTGCCGAATGGCGCCAGCCCGACCCAAACAATCTGCTGGTCATGCAATTGTCCAGCGGACGGGTACTGATCGAACTGGCGCCAGACTTTGCCCCGCTACATGCGGCAAATATCCGCACGCTGGTACGCGAGCACTATTTCGATGGTCTGGCGATCGAGCGGGTGCAGGACAACTTCGTGACCCAGTGGGGTGATCCGGCTGGCAACGACGGTAGCGACCCGGCCAGGATCCGACCGCTGGGCAAGGCCAGCAGCACCGTGGCACCGGAATTCACCCGCCCAATCGATCTGAAACTGCCGTGGACGGCCCTGCCCGATGGCGACGTCTACGCACCTGAAGTCGGTTTTTCCAAAGGTTTTCCGGTGGCGCGCGATCCGGCCAGCGGGCAGGAATGGCTGACCCACTGTTACGGCATGGTTGGTGTCGGGCGCGATAACGGCCCGGAAACCGGCAGCGGCAGTGAGTTGTATGCGGTGATCGGCCAGGCCCCACGCCGATTGGACCGCAATCTGGCGGTGGTCGGCCGCGTGCTTGAAGGCATGCCGCTGCTGTCGGGCCTGCCCCGTGGTCCCGCACCCATGGGCTTCTATACCCATCCTGCTCAGCGAACCGCCATCCAGTCCGTGCGCCTGGCCGCCGATCTGCCCGCGGCGCAACGACCCTCGATCGAAGTGCTGCGTACCGACAGCGCCACGTTCACCGCCTTGATCGAGGCGAAGCGCAATCGCCGCGACGCGTTCTACACCACACCTGCCGGCAAGGTCGACCTGTGCGGCATCGACGTACCGATGCGCGCAGCCCAAACCGCGGCGTCAACCAAGCCTTGACGTCTGCCGTTGCTGCTGCCGGATCTCCCGTGAAAACATTGTGTTCAGCCTTGTCGGTTAATTTGTGCGCTTGGTGGGCCTGGAAATCGGCCGCCTGCACGCGTAACCATCACCCCCGGAAGTCTTGATGCCGTGAGCGACACTCTGACATTTTTGCGCGCGTGGCTGCGAGCTCCACGCAGCATCGGCGCGCTGGCTCCGTCAGGGTCATCGCTGGCGCGGTTGATGACGACCCACGTCAACCATCTCGACGGCCCGGTGATCGAGCTGGGCCCCGGCACCGGCGTGTTTACCCGTGCCCTGCTCGCCCGCGGCGTACCGACCCATCGTCTGGCGCTGATCGAAGCAGACCCTGTCTTCGCCAATGCGCTCGCCCGGCGCTATCCAGGCGCCCACGTGCTAAGCATGGATGCGGCGCGGCTCGGTGACGCTTTGCCGATATTCGGCGAGGAGCGGGCCAGTGCGGTGGTCAGCGGCCTGCCCTTGCTGTCGATGCCGGCCACCCAGGTCGCCGCGATCATCCAGGGCGTGTTCGAACGGCAATTGCACGCCGATGGGGCGTTCTATCAGTTCACCTATGGCCCACGCTGCCCGTTGCCACGCCATTTGCTGGAACGCCTGGATCTCGTGGCAGAGCGCATCGGCAGCGTGTTGTTCAACCTGCCGCCTGCCGCGGTCTACCGCATCGGTCGTCGCCAGCGCGAACGCGTCGCGGCATAGCGCAACAGCCGCTGGCAGCGCGATAGCAGGACGTTTCCCCGGGCCGACGGGGCACTTGCACACATAACCTTGCCGTCGACTTGGTTATCACTGCTGCCATGGGATCGCCCATGCAGGGCGATACACGGAAGCAACCAATGAAACGCAGCCGCAAGGTGCTGAGCTGGATGACGGGCACGCTGCTGGTGCTGGTCGTCGTGCTGGTCATCGTCATCACGCACTTCAACTGGAACCGGCTGAAGCCCTACTTCGATGAAAAAATCGGTCTGGCGATTGGTCGCCCGTTCACGATCAACGGCGATTTGAGCGCGACCTGGCAGCGCGAACCGATGGTGGGCGGACTGGCAGCCATGGTGCCATGGCCCGAATTCACTGCCCGCGATGTCCAGATCGCCAATCCGTCCTGGGCAAGCCAGCCGCAATTCGCGCGTCTCGATGCAGTGCGTTTTCGGCTATCACCGCTGGGGTTGCTGGCTCATCGCATCAGCATTCCGTCAATGCAGCTGACACAGCCTGACATTGATCTCGAACGCAACTTGCAAGGACAAGCCACGTGGGATTTCAGCTTGCCGCAAAGTCGCACGCCGTCCACATGGACGCTTGATCTGGGCGCGGTCGGTTTCGACCGGGGCCAGATCGCACTGAACGATGCGCTGCGCAAGATCAGCCTCAAGATCAGCGTCGAACCGCTGCAACAGGCGATTCCCTTCGATCAGATCGTGGCGCAGGAATCCGCCGAAGCACGTACACAGGCCGACAAGACTGCGGGTTCGAAAGCGGGCGAGGCCGTGGCCAATGCCGAAGACAATGACAACGCCAGCGAAAGCCATGCCGCCGCCAGCAAGACGAACTACCAGTTCGCCTGGAAGGCCGATGGCATCTATCAAGGCGTGCCAGCCAGCGGTACCGGCCGGATCGGTGCCGTGCTGGCCCTGCAACAGACCGAGCTGCCGTTCCCGATACAGGCCAGGCTGCACATCGGTGACAGCCATATTGGCCTGGTCGGCACGCTGACCGACCCGACCCACCTGGCGGCGCTCAATCTCAGGCTGTGGTTCGCCAGCTCCAGCATGGCCAAGCTGTATCCGATCATCGGCATCACGCTGCCCGACACGCCGCCCTTTGCCACCGAAGGGCGGCTCAAAGGTGAATTCCATGGCAACGGCAGCCAATTCAGCTATCAGCATTTCCGCGGGCGGGTGGGCGGCAGCGATCTCTCGGGCGATCTCGATTACAGCAGTGCCGGCGCGCGGCCAAAACTGAGCGGCACCGTGCAATCAAAAGTATTGCAATTTGATGATCTGGCACCCCTGATCGGAGCCGATTCCAACACTGAGAAACAACAGCGCGGTGACGCCGTCGCGCAACCTACCGACAAGGCCCTGCCGGTCGAGCCCTTCCGCACCGATCGCTGGCAGGTAATGGATGCCGATGTGAATTTCAGCGCCGCAAGTATCTTGCGTGGGTCGCGCCTACCCATCCAGTCGTTGAACACACACCTGGTCCTTAGCAACGGTTTGCTCCAGTTGGATCCGCTGAATTTTGGCGTTGCCGGTGGTACCGTCAACAGTCACGTCCGTCTGGACGGCGGTACGTCGCCGATGCAGGGCAAGCTGCAACTGCAGGCGCGACACCTCAAGCTGAAGCAACTGTTTCCGACGTTCGAGTCGATGCAGACCAGCCTTGGCGAAATCAACGGCAACGCGGACATGGGCATGCGCGGTAACTCGATCGCGGCCTTGCTGGATCATGCCAACGGTGAGTTGAAGCTGCTGATGAATGACGGCGCGATCAGCAAGACACTGCTGGAAACCGCGGGCCTCAACGTCGGCAATATCGTCATCGGCAAATTGTTTGGCGACAAGACGGTGAAGATCAATTGCGCCGCGTCGTATCTGGTGGCCAACGACGGCCTGTTCGACGCAAGACTGTTCGTGCTCGATACGGAGGATGCCACCGTCAATGTCACTGGCACGGCAAACATGGCCAACGAACAGCTCAACCTCGATGTCGTGCCTCACACCAAGGGCGTGCGCATTTTCTCGCTGCGTTCGCCACTCTATGTCAGGGGCACGCTGAAGAATCCTGACGTCGGGGTGCAGAAAGGGCCCTTGCTGATGCGTGGTGCCGGCGTAGTCACATTGGCTGTGGTCGCCGCTCCCGCCGCTGCCCTGCTCGCGCTGGTGGCGCCCAGCCACAATTCGGACGCCAGCGAAAACACCTGCCGTACCGTACTGGATGAGATGCGTGCGCCGGCGTCAGCCACGCCAGCCGGCAAGGCAGCCAGCCCCGCAGCGCACTAGACCGCGGTTGCGCGACAGGTCATACCACTGTCACTGCGCGCGCCTACCGTCGGTGATCTCGATCTTCCTGTGGATCGAGATCACCGACGATGAAGGAGCTTTCCATGAGCGACCAGCACGAAATTCATCATCACCATCATGAAGCGGCCAAGCACCTCGACGAGGCCGCCCGCCATCACCGCGAAGCCGCCAAGCACGCGGAAGCCGGCCAGCACGAAAAGGCGAGCCATCACGCTCACCTGGCACATGGCCACAAGCTGCACGCGATCGAACACGCCGAGCACGCCGCCAAGAAGCACGCGCACACCCACGACGTTCATTGATCGACCGCCTGATGGTGCGCCCAGCCCGGGCGCACCATCAGGCGACCCACGTTGAAAACGTTGCGCGGGGCACACGGACCCACGGTGGGAGCGGCCGAATGGCCGGCGATAGGCGGGTTCGCCCGTCGCGCCAGCTAGAATGCGGGTCACGCCCCCAACCGATGCCCCGCATGCAACCCGTCAGCAAAGCCCGCCTGCAGATCCATTTCTGCGTGTTGCTATGGGGTTTCACCCCGATCCTCGGCAAGCTGATCACGCTGCCGGCACTGCCGCTGGTGTGGTGGCGCATGTTGCTGGTGGTGGTTGCACTGCTGTTGATGCCCAAAGTATGGCGCGGACTGTTCGCGATGCCCGCGCGGTTGCGCTGGGCGTATGCCGGCATCGGCGTGCTGGTGTCGCTGCACTGGCTGAGTTTCTACGCCGCGATCAAATTGTCGAATGCGTCGGTCGGCACCACCTGCATGGCGCTGGGGGCGGTGTTTCTGGCTTTCATCGAACCGTGGATCGCACGCCGTCGATTCGATCCACGCGAATTGATGATCGGCATTGCGGTGGTGCCCGGCGTCGCGATGGTGGTCGGCGGCGTGCCACACGGCATGCGCCTGGGCATCGCGGTAGGGGTGCTGTCGGCACTGCTTGTGGCGCTGTTCAGCTCGCTCAACAAGCGACTGGTGGAACACGGCGATCCGTTGACCGTGACCTGCATCGAACTGGGTACCGGCACCGCGCTTCTTACTGTGCTGGCACCGTTGTTGCCCCATTCGGGCGCGGCCTTCGTGCTGCCAAATACACATGACACCCTGCTGCTGCTTGCGCTGTCGTTCGGCTGTACCTTGCTGCCGTTCACGCTGGCGCTGGTGGCACTACGCCACCTAAGCGCGTTCGTCACCCAGATGGTGACCAACCTTGAGCCGGTATACGCCATCGTGCTGGCGGTCGTGCTGCTCAACGAACAGCGCCAGCTGGATGGCTGGTTTTACGCTGGCGTGGCGGTGATCCTCGCCGCGGTGTTCATGCATCCTTTGCTGCATCGCCGGGACCAGCAGCCGATACAACCGGAGTCGCTTGGCACGACCGAGAGCCACGGCATGGTCGACTGATACGTCCGCAGAGCGGTGTGTCGTAGCTTTACGGTGGATTTTCAGCGGCATGATCATCGATGCTCTGGAGCCGGCGCATGCTGTGCCCCATCCGCCCATCTCTCGGAAATCTGCCATGAAAATTGCACTGTTCGGTGCCACCGGCCACATCGGCCATGCGATTCTCGATGAAGCGCTGTCACGCGGTTACGACGTGGTTGCCGTCGTACGCGACCCGAGCCGTCTTGCTCAGCGCAACGACCCGCTGAAGGTTGTCACGGGTGATGTCGCCCATGCCGCCAGCTGGCTTGACGCTGTGCGCGGAGCAGACGCCGTAGTCGCCAGCCTGTCGGCTCGTCGCGACGGCAATCCCGACAGCTTGCCCGCCAACGCCCGCGTGCTCTTGGACAACCTGCCGAAGGCCGGCGTGAAGCGCCTGCTGTGGGTGGGCGGCGCCGCCTCACTGGAAATCGCGCCGGGTGTGAGGGTGATTGATGACCCGAACTTCCCGGCTGAGTGGAAACCCGAGGCGGAGGCTCAAGCCAAGGCGCTGGACGTTTTTCGCGCCAGCAAGGCCGACGTGGATTGGACGTATATCAGTCCGGCCGCCGTGCTCCAGGACGGCGAGCGCACTGGCAAGTTCCGTGTTGGTGGCGACCAACTGCTGCTTGATGCCAAGGGCGAGAGCCGCATCTCGGTGGCCGATTATGCGGTTGCGCTGGTCGACCGCATAGAGCAGCGTGATGCGTTGCGCCAGCGCATTACGGTTGCTTACTGAGTCCTTGTGCTTATTCACCTGGCCCGCAAATAGTTTCCCGCGTGCCCTTCGACTTCGCAACGCTACGCTCAGGGCGAACGGAGGATACGTAATACCTGCCCTTCAATTTCGCAACGCTACGCTCAGGGCGAACGGAGGATGCGTAATACCTGCCCTTCAATTTCGCAACGCTACGCTCAGGGCGAACGGAGGATGCGTAATACCTGCCCTTCAATTTCGCAACGCTACGCTCAGGGCGAACGGAGGATACGTAATACCTGCCCTTCAATTTCGCAACGCTACGCTCAGGGCGAACGGATGATGCGTAGGAAACGGTTGATGCGTAGGACATGTCTTTGTACGTAGCGGCCGGATCACTCAGTGACGGGCAGTTGCGGCCGCGCTGGCTGCAGCTGCCGGCATCGACATGTCATGCGTCGCCGATGGATCGGCATGTTCGTCATGCATGGGTTCCATGTCGTCATCGGGTGGTGCCTTCGCCACGATGGCCTTGTATTCGGCGGGCGTCAGTCGGGGCAATTTCTGCAGGAATGCCACCATGCTCCAGATCGTGGCGTCATCGTGACTGCTGCCCCACGCCGGCATCGCGCTCATCTTGATGCCGTGCTTGATCACCCAGAACGCTTCCTTCGGATCAACCCGCATCTGCGACAGGTCCGGTGGCTGCGGATACAGGCCTGGTCGTATCTCGGACTCCTTCATGCCCGGTTGCAGATGGCAACCGGTGCACATCGCCGCGTACTGCCCCGCGCCTTTGAGGATCACTGCCTCGTCGCCGAGATCAGCCGGCACGCTCAAGTCCCTTGCGTGATACGCGACCGAGCGCTCACGGGCGAACTGCATCAGGGTGTAGGTGGTTTTCCAGTGTGGACTGTCGGCACCCACGTTGTACCAGCCAGCCCCGACGAAGCCGATGACCGCCAGCACGCCAAGCAACAACACGATGAGCAAATATTTCATGCGTAACTCCCGATGATGCGATAAATCAGAACCAGAACCGCACGCCCGCCACGAAGGTGGTGTCGCGCGCCGGCAGATCGTTTGACTGGCTGTCGAAATGACCGAAGTGCCGCGTCCAGTCGATGCCTACATAGGGGGCAAAGCGGCGACTGAATTCGTAGCGCAGGCGCAGGCCGGCTTCCGCCTCGGCGAGGCCAGAACGGGTGTCGCGTTGCGGATCGTCCTTGCCATAGAAGTTCAGTTCCAGATCAGGACTGAGGATCAGCCGCTGGGTAAATAGCAGATCGTAGTCTGCTTCCAGCCGCGCTGCCGTGCGACCTTGTGGACCGGCATAGAACGTGGCCGCGATTTCAAACCAGTACGGCGACCGTCCCTGCACACCCGCAGCCGCCCACTCGCGTGACGGGCCCTGACCAAAGTCGTGACGCGCACCCAGCTGCCAGTCCCAGAATGTCGACGTCGCATGACTCCACAGCAGATCGGCGCTCGCATCGCGGGTGCCCTCGCGATCATGCTCGCCTTCGGTCTTCAGCCACAGCTTGTTCAGATCATCGCCCCACCAGCCTTCGGCATTCCATGCCGCGCTGTCTTCGCCACGGGTAGCGTCGCGATACTCCAGACGATCAAACATCCACATGGCGCGTGTGGCCTGGTCATTCATCTGCATCGTGTCGACCATCTGCGTGGGCGACATCGCAGACAACGGCTGCCGGGGTGCCGGCGGCGGTACGTGGTCGTTCGGCGCGCGCATCGGCATGGCCGGATCGGTGTGGATGGGTGACGACATGGCGTCATTCGGTTGCACGTTTACCGATGCAGGTGCCGGGTGAGGATGCTTGACCGGCACAGCCTTGCTGACGGGCTTTCGCTTCGTCGGCGGCATGTCCATGCCTGGCATGTCCTGCATCGCCATGCCGGCCATCGGTGCTGCTGCACTGCTGGACGACGTCGGCATCGCCTGCATGTCGCGATCCCTCGATTGCGCCATGGCCGTGGTGTCGACCGACAGCAGGACAAGGGTCGCGACAATCAGTCTTCCCCGCACGTTCATGCCACCACCACCTCGCGGAACATGCCCGCCTCCATGTGGTAGAGCAGATGGCAGTGGTAGGCCCATCGGCCCATCGCATCCGCGCTGACGCGGTAACTGATCTGCTGCGCCGGCTGCACGACGACGGTGTGCTTGCGCAGCTGGAACTCGCCATGCGGATCCTCGAGCTCGCTCCACATGCCATGCAGATGGATCGGGTGGGTCATCATCGTGTCGTTGATCAAGGTGACCCGCACATGCTCACCATACTTCAGCCGCAACGGTGGCGCCTCGGAGAAGCGGGTGGCGTCGAACGACCACAGGTAGCGTTGCATGTTGCCGGTGAGGTGCAAGGTGAGTTCACGATCCACTCGGGGCGTGATCGGCGCATCGAGCGTGTGCAGGTCCGCATAACTCAACACGCGGCGACCGTTGTCGCGCAAGCCGACACCGGGATCGTCGAGGCTGGTGCGCGGTCGCGGCACGCGCATGTCCGCTTCCACGCCGGTCGGCAGCGGTGCCGTGGGTGTCGGCATGGCGGCATGCTCCGTCGCCACGTGATTCATGTCCGCCATGCCCGGCATCGACATCGACGTTCCCATCATGTCGCCCACCGTCAGCAATGCCCTGGGGTCGGGTGACGGCAAGTCGGCGCTCATGCCCATGCGCGGCGCCAGTGTGCCGCGGGCATAGCCGCTGCGATCCATGCTTTGCGCGAAAATCGTCCACGCACGGTCGGCGGATGGCGTGACGATCACGTCATAAACCTCGGCGGTACCGATGCGGAACTCGTCCACGCTGACCGGCTCCACGTCCTGTCCGTCGACGGCCACCACGGTCATTTTCAGGCCTGGAATACGCACGTCAAAAAATGTCATCGACGCGCCGTTGATGAAACGCAACCTTACCTTTTCGCCGACATCGAACAGGCCGGTCCAGTTGCCAGCCGGCGCGTGGCCATTCATCAGATAGGTGTAAGTCATCGCAGAGACATCGGCCAGATCGCTCGGATCCATCCGCATCTGTTGCCACATGCGCCGCTCGGCCATGGCGCCGCGCACACCCTGTTTACCGGCGTCCTGCAGGAAGTCCCCAACGGTGGGCTTGCCGACGTTGTAGTAGTCGCTCTGCTTTTTGAGGTTTGCGTAGATGCGTTCGGGATCCGTGTCGCTCCAGTCATTGAGCAGCACCACGTAGTCACGCTCGGTGCGATGACGCTCGCCCTCGCGGGGGTCAATCACGATCGGCCCATAGAGCCCGGTCTGCTCCTGAAAGCGTGAATGACTGTGATACCAGTAGGTGCCGCTCTGGTTCACGGTGAAGCGGTACAGATACTCGCCACCGGGTGGAATACCGGCGAAGCTCAGCCCCGGCACACCATCCATGTCGGCCGGCAGGACGATGCCGTGCCAATGGATCGAGCTGGTCACCGGCAGTTGATTGCGCACGCGCAGGGTGACGGTGTCGCCCTGTCGCCAGCGCAGCAGCGGGGCTGGTAGCTGGCCGTTCACTACGGTGGCGATGCGGCGATGCCCGGTGAAATCGACTGGGAGCTCGCCGATCGCCAAATCGAAATGGGTGCCGCGCAACTCAGCGCGCGGTGCGGCCTGCTGCGCCAACAGCTCGCCACCGCGCAAGCCCAGCGCGGCAGCCACGCCGCCCAACGCCAGTCCCTGCACGAATCGTCGGCGCGGCAACTGGAAGCCGCGCGGGTCTTGCCTGTTCATGGATCTTTTCCTTCGTGAAAGCGCAGACGCAGCACAGCCGCCTCTGGCGGCCGGTGGACTCTCGAAGGATCAGGTGGCCGGAGGTCGCAAGGGGGGCGCGTAACCGGGCTGAGGTGCCGCCTGGATCGCGGCCTGCCAGCCGGCCTGCCCGGGCATGATGGACGCTGGCGCCAGCCCCTGCACCGCCGACAGATCGACGGTCATGTGGCTGCAGGCGCACTGGCAACTATCCGAAGGATGATGGGGCGGATGGGGCATCGGGGCGCCCGCGTGCATCGCCGCCATGCCTTGCATCCCGACCGACGCGCAACAATCCGCCTTCGCCCAGGCCGTGCTACCCATCGCCAGCCACGCGCACAGGGCCAGCGCAAACAGCAGGCGGCAACGGCGCAGACGGCGAAAAAGGTGCAGGGACATGCGCCGAGCGTACGGCCAGAAGGCGTCCTTGCCAACTCTGGAGCAGGCTCCAACGGGGCTTGGGCCCTCAACGTCTATACTTGACCACCCTGCTCGCCGTGCCTGCCATGAATTATCGCCACGCCTATCACGCCGGCAACTTTGCCGATGTACTCAAGCACACCGTCCTGCTGGCGCTGATCGAGGCGATGCAGAGCAAGCCGACACCGTTCTGCGTGATCGAAACCCATGCCGGCAGCGGCTGCTACGCGCTGGACAGCAGGGAAGCCGGCAAGACCGGTGAATTCAAGGACGGCATCTCGCGGCTACTGTATCCCGACCTGCATGGCAGCACCGCCAAGGCCAGCAGCCTGCCGCCGCTGCTGCGCCGCTGGCTGGACAGCATTCTTGCGGTGCCCGGCAACGAAGAAGGCCTGAAGGTTTATCCCGGCTCACCGTTGCAGGCCGCCAACGCCATGCGCGCCGAAGATAGCGCCCAGCTGAGCGAGTTGCACCCAGAGGAAGCGACGCTGCTGCATGAATTGTTTCGTCGCGATCCACGCATCCACGTGCATCAGCGTGACGGTTACGAGGCGTTGAGCGGACTGCTGCCACCGAAGGAAAAACGTGGCCTGGTGTTGATCGATCCCCCGTACGAGGCACAGGAGGCCGAGTACAAGCGAATCGAACAGGCTATCAAGGCATCGATGCAACGCTGGCCCACCGGGGTCTACGCGATCTGGTATCCGATCAAGCTGCGCAGCCAGGTGCAGCCGTTCCTGCGCTGGCTGTCACGCTGCGGTGCGAAGCGTGTGTTGCGCGCGGAATTGATGGTGCATCCAGACGACTCGCCGCTGCGCCTGAATGGCTCCGGCATGGTGATCCTGAATGCGCCGTGGAAACTTGACGACACTCTGCGCGAACCCCTGCAGGCGATGGCGCGCTTGCTGTCAAAAGATCGACCGGCCGAATGGAAGCTGGACTGGCTGTTGCAGGAAGGTGCCGAACCGCCCGCACCCAGTCCGCTGCCGCCTTCGCGCCTGGCGGCTTTGCGATTGCTGGCATCGCGCGCGCCTCCGCCGCGCGCGCCGTCATCGGCACCACCTTCCTCGCGTGCGCCTTCATCGCGTGCACCTTCTTCAGGCGCATCTTCTTCGCGGACTCCCTCTTCACGGACTCCCCCGTCGGGCCCGACTTCCTCCAGTCCGACGTCGGGTTCACCTTCGTCACGTTCACCGTCATCACGTCCGCCACGCAAAACCGGACCCGGTCGCCCACGCTGACGCGCACAGGCAACACAATTTGCTGACACGCGCCGGTTGTAGCATAAGGTCACGGCCAGGGTCTCCGCGACCAGCGGCCACCCTGTTCCAACTCATCTGTCGGAGTTCGACCATGCGTATCGCCACCTGCTCCTTGCGCCACCTGTTCTGCCCACTGCTGGCCCTCGTGCTGGTCGCCTGTGCGCCGGCACCGATCTACAAGAACGCTCCCAATGCGATCACCGCCCCACCCGCACTGGTGGCGCAATCGCCTGAACGCTATCCCGGCGGCGATGTGATCTGGGGCGGACGCATCGTTCAGGTCACGACGTTCGCGAACCACAGCGAGATCGAGCTGCTTGCCTACCCGCTGGACTCCTCGCAGCGACCCCAGCTGAATGACATCGGCAACGGCCGCTTCATTGCCGTGATGCCCGGCTACGTGGAGCCGCTCGACTACCCGGCCGGTGCACTGATGACGATGAGCGGCAAACTCAACGGCACCCGCGTCGGCATGGTCGGCGAAGCGAACTACGTGTTTCCGCTGGTCAGCGTGGCGCAATCCCACGTGTGGACACCCAAGGAAATGAATGCAGGCCGCAACAACGTTCAATTCGGCGTGGGCGTGGGCGTCGGCATCCGCTGAAGGAGTGCACTCTTTGCGGGTTTTACGAAGACCGGCTCGCTCGCGACCAGCCCATTCTCTCAGCGATGGAACTGCGCGAACGTAACGAAGTGGCCACCCGGTTCGCGATAGCCGATCTCGGTGGCACCGTAGAACGTCTCATGGCGCGGCGCCACGATCTCGCATCCCTCCATCGTGAGGGCAAGCGCGTCGATACTGTCCACCTCGATAAACAGACAGCTGCGGTCGCCGCGCCATGCCAACGCCGCCCCATTTGGGTCGGCAGCCAGCGAGGCGGTGGTCTGCAGCATCAACTCGATGCCATTGCCGCTGAGTATCACGAATACCGGCCCATCCTCGCCTGGCACTTCCGCGGTGATCGCAAAGCCCAAGCGGTCGCGCCAGAACGCAAGACTGGGCGCGATGGTTTCCACAAACAAGACAGGCGTGGCCTTTTGGCAAACGGGTGACGTCATGGCAGCGCTCCTGGGCAGTCAGAACACCATCATGCCCCAGCGGGCTTGCCCTGTATTGAACAAACGCGTCAGCGCCAGCGTCCCGGCGTGATCCCGGAAAACCGCCGAAACTCGCGCACGAAATGCGCTTGATCGCTATAGCCCGCCGCCATCGCAATATCGACGGCCCGATGATCGTGCCTTAGTAGCAATTCCCGCGCGCGCTCGAAACGGAGGTAGCGCAGATGCTGTCGTGGACTGACGCCGAGCTGATCCATGAAATGCCGTTGCAATGTGCGCAGGCCCATACCGGCGTCCTCGGCCAGCGCGGACACCGTCGGCAGCATCGGCGCATACGGCAGACGCTGGATCAGCAACATCGCCGACGGGACTGACAGTCGCGGCAAAACGGCCAGAAGGCTCGCATCGGCCCGTGCACAACGTGCAGCGAAACTGCGATCCTCACACCATCGATTCCATGGTGGACACCACGCCCGCGCCGGCAACGCAGCGAACTCGGCGCTGTCATCGGTCAGCAGTGAAAGCGGGGCACCGAGCAGCGGAAACAAACCTCCCGAGGCAAAGCGGATGCCGAAAAGGTTGCGGCAACTTGCGACCTGCACCTCGATCGCGCGCGTCATCGTGCCAACCCAGCGCATGCTCGGCGATGTCTCGCTGAAATCACAGATCAGATCGGCACAGCCATCGGGCAAAACCCGCCGCGACGTCGACGTGCCGTCGGTGACACCATCGATGGACCAGTAAGCGGCTACCAGTGTTTGCAACGCTGGCGCCGGCAGAGACTCCTGATGGGTCATACGCGTATTTTGCAGCGCGCATGGCATGGACGCCATGACTGAGCAACGGCGTGACTCGAAAGTTCTTTCGGTGCCTTACACTACAGGCCATTGCCGAGGGGATGAAACATGTCCGGTAACGCCAATTCGTTGAGGGCGATCCTGCTCGCGCTGGGCGCGAACTTCGCGATTTTCGCCACCAAGCTTTTTGCGGCGATCATCACCGGCTCCGGCGCGATGCTGGCCGAAGCCGTGCACTCGCTCGCGGACTGCGGCAACCAGGGACTGTTGCTGCTCGGTATGCGCCAGGCGAAACGACCCGCATCGGATGAATATCCGCTGGGCTGGGGCCGCGCCTTGTATTTCTGGTCGTTCCTGGTGGCGATGCTGCTTTTCAGTGTCGGCGGCATGTTCTCGGTCTATGAAGGCATTCACAAACTCACCGCGCCGGAACCGCTGAAATGGCCATGGCTGGCGCTCGGCGTACTGGCATTCGGCATCGTCGCCGAGAGCATCTCGATGCGCGGCTGCATGCTCGAGGTGAACAAGGTGCGCGGCGAGCAAAACCTGTGGCAATGGTTCCGCGAAACCCGTTCCAGCGAACTGTTGGTGATCTTCGGTGAAGACCTGGCCGCTCTGCTCGGCCTGTGCGTAGCCGCACTGGCGATCGGCGGCACCATGCTCACCGGCAATCCGATCTTCGATGCGCTGGGCACCATGGTGATTGGCGCGCTGCTGCTCATCGTGGCCGTGTTGCTGGCGATCGAAGTGAAGGCACTGCTGATCGGCCAGGGCGTGGATCCGCGCCGTCGCGCCGAACTGCTCAGCTTCCTCAACGATCGTCCCGAAGTCGCCGAAGTACTGAATTTGATTACCTTGCAGATGGGTCCCGACGTCATGGTCGCGGTGAAGGCACGCATGATGCCGGCGACCAGCGATCGCAACCTGATCGACGCGATCAACATCGTCGAGCGCGCCATGAAGGATCAGTTCGACGACGTGCGCTGGAGTTTTTTCGAGCCGGATATCGCGGACTGATTGCCACGATGGGTCGAAGGCACCTCACGCAGTCGAGGGGCGATACCCCACGAACGGCATCAGGGCGACGCGATGACGGCGATGACAATGGCCAACCAGATCGAGACGACGCCCACGGCAAACGCCCGCCTGGCAGCAACTACTCTCTCGGCGCCCTCTTCGGCAACCGGCGTGGTGACGATCCAGGCGACCGAGCCGAGCGCTGCAAAACTGGCGAATGCGAGAAACACGACGAAGCGATCTGTCCAATGCCAGGGCACCGGTTCGTGCACACCCCAGTAACCGAGAAACGCCATGCCCATGGCACACATGGTGGCGGAGGCAGAGCAAAGCCCCACGATCGAACCCGCTGGTGCGCGCATATCAATGCCCCGATGCTGGTTGCCCATGGACATCAGCGTAGCGCACTCCCCCATGCCCGTGCGCGCCTTCGCATGAATCTCGACGCCAGCACAACTAGCCATTGCAACCGGTGCATGACCATCAGTATCTAAAGCTGCGGACACCGGCCAATGCGCGCCTTCATAGACAGGCGACGATGAAGATCGTCATCGTCCTGGCGCGCTGAAGCTGCGTGGATACGACTTTGCAGACCAGGCCCGGGTATCCCATGAAACTTCTCATTCTGATTGTCGCGTTGCTCCTCTCCCTGGGCGTACTTGCCCAATCAACGGCGTTGGATGGGTTTATCGGCACGTATGCAAAGGAGCACCATTTCAACGGCTCGATTCTGATCGAGCAGCACGGTGATATCCGCTACGCCAAAAGCTTTGGGCTGGCCAACATTCCCTTTGAAGTTCCCAACACCCAACACACCCGATACAAGATCGCGTCCATCACCAAGCTGTTCACATCGGTGTTGATCCTGCAGCTTCATGAGCAGGGCAAGCTTGATCTTGGCAAGCCGATTCGGACCTACCTACCCGACTACGCAGGCGAAGCCGGGAACAAGGTTTCCATCCAGCAGTTGCTCAATCACACGTCTGGCCTGCCGAGTTTCGACGGGATCTCCGATCAAGCCACCGCCATTCGTGATGGCATCCCCGTCTACCAGATGCCCCACACCAGCGATCAGCTGCTGACGAAGTATTCCAGCGGTCCTCTCATCAGCGTTCCCGGCAAAGTGTTCAACTACAACAATGCCGATTACGTCGTGCTGGGAAAAATCATCGAGCATCTCTACGGCGAACCGTATGAGCAGGTCCTCAAGGAGAAAATCCTTCGGCCCCTGAAGATGAATGACAGCGGCCTGCTGCATCAGGGCGACATCATCAACAGCCTGGCTGACACGTATTTTTATCGCGACGATCGCAAGGTTTTGTCCAATGATCTGCCAGCGTATCCCGAGAACTGGTACGCCGCCGGGGCGATGTACTCAACCACCAACGACCTCATGAAATTCTCCAACGCCCTTTTCGGCCTGAAGCTGATCAAGCAGGCAACGCTCGACCTCTTGATCAAGCCCGGGCTGGACGACTATGGCTATGGACTATGGTCGTACGACACGACCTTGAAGGGAAAGAAACACCCGGTGGTAAAAAGGCCCGGCGCGATCATGGGCGCCCAAAGCCAGTTTTTCCACGTCCTCGATCAAGACATCACGATCATTATTCTTGGCAATACTGGAGCGACGGACTCGGATGCGTTCGTGGCCGAAATTGCCAAGCGAGCGGTCGACTGATTCGATGCGGCCGAAGTGCGCTGCGAAACAAACGCCTGTTTTTTGCATTGAGATCTCAGTGTCGGAAGGCGCCGATGCAACCCGATCCTGTCTTCACGCTCCAGCTCAACACGTCATTCGACCTGCCCCACAAGATCGTTTTCGCGGCAACCGTAAATGTCCAGTTAAAGGTCGGTTCACGCATCGATTGGCCCGCAAACAGGCCAGTGAATCGTGCTTACCGACGCAGTAGAGCGGTAAAATCCGATCGTGAGCCCACAAGCAGGGATGCACTCCTCGCACCGCTGGAGGTATCCCCATGATCCGCCTCGTTCTGATTGCCCTGCTCGCAACCCTGGCGCTCGACGCGTACGCGTCGTCCGACACCTGCCTCATCACCGGCACCGCTTACGACTACTCCGGGAAACCGTTGCCCAACGCGGTCGTTCGCCTGATCGACCAGCAAACGCACCAGACCGCCTACCGCGCGACGGATACAAATGCCGCGTTCGAGTTCGCTGATCAGTTGCCGGACAGCAGCGGACAACGCTATCGGCTCGACGTACTGAGTACGCCCACCATCGTCGTCGGCAGCCTTATCCCTACGCGCTCTGTACTTGGAATCGCCCCCGCTTTCGCTTGCGAAGCGGGCCAGAGCGTACATGCCGACGTAAGGGTCGCCGTGCTCTGATACGACAGCTCCAGCCAGAAGCTGGCAATGCGTCATAGTTCGAGGTGCCTCCCGCCACCACGGCTCGAGGCACCTTGTTTATCTGCGTTGGCGCAGGAGCATGCATGCGCTTGCGGCCCAACCTTCTCCGTTGAACCTTGATGCGCGACGAAGATGCGATACGGACAACGCGCAGTCAGCAGATCAACCACGTTGACCGCTTAGCATCACTTCTTCATCTCCAGCAAATCCCACGCATTCCCATACAAATCTTCAAACACCGCGACCGTGCCGTAGGACTCTTCGCGCGGATCTTCCCGAAAGCGCACGCCGGCGGCGCGCATGCGATGCCAATCGCGCTGAAAATCATCAGTGTGCAGAAACAGGAACACGCGGCCACCCGTCTGGTTGCCGATGCGCGAGGCCTGCTCGTTGCCTTGCGCCAAGGCCAGCAGCAAACGGGTTTCATGCGAACCCGGCGGAGCCAGCAGCACCCAACGCTTGCCACCGCCGAGATCGGTGTCCTCGATCACCTCGAAGCGAAGCGCACGCGTATACCAGGCGATCGCTTCGTCGTAGTCGGATACGACGAGCGCCAGCGCGCCAAGGTGTTGTTTCACTTTTCACCTGCCTTGAGGGTCGGCAGCGGACCGAGTTCCGCCTGCAATTTCTTCGTCAACTTCAAGCGCACCAGCACATAGGCGTCCAGCACAAACGACTCCAGCTCGGCTGTGGTGAAGCGCTGCGGCTCGATGACCGAGATCCAGTGCGCCCGCGCCATATAGGCCGCCGGAATGATGCCCGGTTGATCGGTGAGTTCCAGAAAGCGCTCGTCCGCCACCTTGAACGAAAATCGGCCGCCTTCGCTGCCGTCCGATGGCGTCACCGCAAACATTTTGCCGCCGACACTGAGCACCAGATCCGCTCCCCATTTGATGTCGCGCGTCACGCCCGGCCAGTGGCCGCAAAATGTCTCGAGCTGGATCGCAGTCATACCCATTGCAGACTTGGTCATGCTCAATCCTCCTGCTGATGGGTTGCATTGTGGCCGGCCTGGCGACGATCGCAAACGGTCTCATGGCCGTTTCACCGCCACCAGCACAGGCTTCACGCCTGGATCGCAGGCGGTGCGGCATTAAGCCGCCCCATCCAACGGACAGCATGCGCCCCTTTATTCATGTTGCAGCGCACACAGTACGGTAAAGTATGGTCATGCTACCGATACCTGCCATCGACTTTTCCGCCCCGTCGCAACATGCCGTGCTGCCACCGCGCAGCCGCGACCGCTTTGCGCCACGCCTGGTGCAAGAAGTGCCAAAAGGCGAAATCGTGTCCACGCACGACCAGCGCCAATTGCGCTTGCGCAGCATCGACTTGACCGACGTGGACGCGTTGCGGCGCTGCTTCGTCCGGCTGTCGCCGGAGGACATCCGCCGCCGCTTTCTGCACGCGATGTCCGAGCTGCCCTTACCGATGGCGCAGCGCCTCTGCCAGATCGATCCGGCGCTGGAAACCGCCCTGGTGCTGGTCGACGAATCGGTCGCCCCTGCCGAGATCCGCGGCGTCGGCCGCATCTATGTCGACGAGGCCGCCGACAGCGCCGAATTCTCTGTGCTGGTGGAGCACGACTGGTCCCGCGTCGGGCTGGGCGCCATGCTGATGAAGCGACTGGTCGACGACTGCCGCCGCCGTGGCCTGGCGGAAGTCTGGGGCTATGTGCTGCTGGAAAACCGGCCGATGCTGGAGCTGTGCAAGGAGCTGGGCTTCGTCCGGCGCCTGCAACGTAACGAGCCGGGTACCGCACAGATCACGCTGAAGCTGTAACCCTCCATGTAGGAGCGCACCCTGTGCGCGATGGCCTGCCGGGGTACATCAACAGCAAGACATCGCGCACAGGGTGCGCTACTACACGATGCGAGGCGACCCGGGGCGGTCGCGTTACACTTGCCCGCTTTCCCCGTCGCGGCTCCATGGCTGCGCCTTGAACACGCGTCCCCTATGCCCAGCCTGATCCCGCACCCGCCCCTGCCCACCACGCCCAGGCAACGCCGTTACTGGACGCCACCGCACGGCTCCGCGCGCGCGCTGGTGATCGCAGAGGCCGCGCGCTCGCATCAGGGCTTGCTGGTGGCGGTGACCCGCGACACGCAACGTGCGCAAGCGCTCGAGGCCGAGCTGAAGGTGTTCGCCGACGCCCTGCCGGTGCTGCATTTCCCCGACTGGGAAACGCTGCCCTACGACGTGTTCAGCCCGCACCCGGAGATTGTCTCGCAACGCATCGCCACGCTGTACCAGTTGCCCAGCGTAAAACGCGGCGTGCTGGTGGTGCCGGTGGCCACCTTGATGCAGCGGATCGCACCGCGCTCGCACATCACCGGTTCCGGCCTGGTGCTGACGAAGGGCCAGAAGCTCGACCTCGCCGCTGAACAGCGCCGGCTGGAAGCATCGGGTTATCGCAACGTGCCGCAGGTGGCCGAGCCCGGCGACTTCGCGGTGCGTGGCGCGCTGATCGACATTTTTCCGATGGGCACGGCCGAGCCGTACCGCATCGAGCTGTTCGACGATGAAGTGGAATCGATCCGCAGCTTCGATCCGGAAACCCAGCGCTCGCAGCAACAGGTCGACCGGATCGAACTGCTGCCCGCGCGCGAATTCCCGCTCACCGAGGAGGCCGCCAAAAACTTCCGTAGCCATCTGCGTGAGCGCTTCCCGATCGACGTGCGTCGCTGCCCGCTCTATCAGGACATGAAGGAAGGCGTGACGCCCGGCGGCATCGAGTATTACCTGCCGCTGTTCTTCCAGCAGACCGCCACGCTGTTCGACTACCTCGCCGACGATGCGCTGTTCGTGCTTGGCGAGGGTGTCAACGAATCGTCGGAACAATTCTGGACGCAGACCTCCGAGCGCTACGATCAGCGCGCGCACGACATCGAACGCCCGGTACTGCCACCGGCCGAGCTGTATCTGTCGCCTGAACTGTTACGCGAGCAGTTCAACAAGCGCCTGCGCGTGGAAGTGGTCGAACCTGGCCACGAACACGCCGTCAGCGTCGGCACCCAGCCGGCGCCGGAGCTGCCGCTCAACCGCAAGGGCGAAGAGCCCGGCACCTCGCTGCGACACTTCATCGAAAGCTATCCAGGCCGCGTATTGATCGCCGCCGATTCGGCTGGCCGACGTGAGGCCTTGATCGAGTCGCTGGCCGCTGCGGGCATGAAGCCGGAGAACGTGGAGAGCTGGCCGGCGTTTCTGCTGCCAGCAGGAGCGGGGGCAGAAGCGGGGCCGAAATTCGCCATCTTCATCGCCGGACTCGAACAAGGCTTTGCGCTCACCAAGCCAGCCATCACCGTGCTCACCGAGCGCGAGCTGTTCGGCGAGCGTGTTCGCAGCGAGCGCGACCGCAAACGTCGTCGCGGCGGAGCACGCGATCCGGAAAGCATCATCCGCGATCTCACCGAGCTCAGCCTCGGTGCGCCGATCGTGCATGTCGATCATGGCGTAGGCCGCTATCAGGGCCTGATTTCGATGGACGTGGGCGGCATGGATGGCGAGTTCCTCACCATCGAGTACGCCAAGGGTGACAAGTTGTACGTGCCTGTGGCGCAGCTGGGACTGGTCAGCCGTTACTCCGGCACCGCACCGGAATTGGCGCCGCTGCATTCGCTGGGTGGCGACGCGTGGGAGCGCGCGCGCAGGAAGGCCGCCGAGAAAGTACGCGACGTTGCGGCCGAACTGCTGGCGATCTATGCGCAACGCGAAGCACGTGGTGGTGAGTCGATGCCGATCGATCGCCAGCTGGTGGAGGAATTCGGCAGCACGTTCCCGTTCGAGGAAACTCCCGACCAGGAAAGCGCGATCGAAGCCGTGCTCAGCGATCTCGCCGCGCCACGCGCCATGGACCGCGTGATCTGCGGCGACGTCGGCTTCGGCAAGACCGAGGTCGCGCTGCGCGCCGCGTTCGCCACCGCCACCGCCGGCAAGCAGGTCGCCGTGCTGGTGCCGACCACCCTGCTCGCCCAGCAGCATTACCGCAACTTCGCCGACCGCTTCGCCGACTGGCCGGTGCGCGTGGACGTACTGTCGCGCTTCAAATCGACCAAGGAAGTGAACGACGCGCTTAAGCGTCTCGCGGACGGCCAGATCGACGTGATCGTGGGCACCCACAAACTGCTGCAGCCGGACATCAAGTTCAAGAATCTTGGTCTCGTGATCGTGGACGAGGAGCAGCGCTTTGGTGTGCGCCAGAAAGAACAGTTGAAAAAGCTGCGCGCCGAAGTCGACCTGCTGACGATGACCGCCACCCCGATCCCACGCACGCTGAACATGGCGATGGCCGGCCTGCGCGACCTCTCGCTGATCGCCACGCCCCCGGCGCATCGCTCGGCCGTGCGCACATTTATTTCGGCGTGGGATCCGGCGACGATCCGCGAGGCGCTGCAGCGCGAGCTGTCGCGCGGTGGCCAGGTGTACTTCCTGCACAACGAGGTCGAGAGCATCGAACGCACGGTGCGCGAGCTCGAGGAACTGGTGCCCGAGGCACGCATCCGTATCGCCCACGGTCAGATGCCCGAGCGTGAACTCGAAGGCGTGATGGCGGATTTCCACCGCCAGCGCTTCAACGTGCTGGTGTGCACCACCATCATCGAAACCGGCATCGATATTCCCACCGCCAACACCATCATCATCGATCGCGCCGACCGTTTCGGACTGGCTCAGCTGCATCAGCTGCGCGGCCGTGTCGGTCGCTCGCATCACCGTGCCTACGCATACCTGGTGGTGCCCGACCGCAAGTCGATCACGGCGGATGCGCAGAAGCGCCTGGAGGCACTCGCGTCGCTGGAAGAGCTCGGCGCGGGCTTCACGCTAGCTACCCACGACCTGGAAATCCGCGGCGCCGGCGAACTGCTCGGCGACGAACAATCCGGCCAGATCCAGGAAATCGGCTTCGGCCTCTACACCGAACTGCTCGACCGCGCGGTGCGTGCGCTGAAGTCCGGCCGAGTGCCGGACTTCGACCTCAGCAGCGAACACGAGACCGAAGTCGAACTGCACATGCCGGTGCTGATCCCGGACGACTACCTGCCCGACGTCCACGCCCGCCTGACGCTGTACAAGCGGATCGCCAGTGCACGCAGCGAGGACGATCTGCGCGACCTTCAAGTCGAGATGATCGACCGCTTCGGCCTGCTGCCCGCGCCGACCAAACAGCTGTTTGCCGTCGCCAGCCTGAAACTGATGGCCACTCCGCTGGGCATCCGCAAGCTCGATTTCGGCGCCAACGGCGGCCGTATCGTGTTCCGCGAGAAGCCTGAGGTCGATCCGATGACCATCATCAAGCTGATCCAGCGCCTACCCCGCGTCTACAAGCTGGACGGCCAGGACAAGCTGAAGATCATCCTGGACCTGCCCGGCGCCACCGAACGCCTGCGCAGCGCACAGGAAGTGCTGGTACTGCTGGGCGCGCGGCGGCCGGGTTGAACGATGCCCGGCGCTCCTGGCCCAACATCCTGATGGGCCCCTCCTGTGTGTCATGCGCGGGCAAGAACAGTGCCTGACCAGGCCTGGACCAGGCACGCCCTCTCCGTAGTAAAGTGATCCCGCTGCTTCGTCCTGGCGTACGCGGGGGTGCGCGCCACTCGACTCGGGCGTTGGACAAACCACGCAGGGGGATGATGATGACCATGTTCGGCATTCTCGCCTACTCGGCATTCGCGAACCTGGCTGGCGGCGCATTGCAGCTGTACGCAACCAGCAGGTTGGTCCCCACTGCCATCTGCGCGCTGGTCATTGGCATCATGTATGCCGTGGCTGCCCACCAGGTCTGGGTCAAGAAATATGCAGCGCCGTGGCTTGTCGCGCTGCCCGCCATCCTGACCATCGTCCTGCTGGTATTTACCCAAACCTTCTCACCCGTCGCCCTACTCCTGAACGTGATTCTTCTCATCACCATTCCATGGCGTGCAAAGGTTCAAAGAACACTGGCCGCTGTGCCCAACTGACGATCCGGGCGGCGCGCGCACCACGCGCCGTTTGACTCAGGCGTTGAACATCACGGAGGGAGACTTGTGGAAATCAAGCTTTCCGAGATTGGACAGATAGCTGTCACCGTCAGCAGCGTCGAAAAGGCGTTGCCGTTTTATCGGGATGCGCTAGGTTTGACCTTCCTGTTCAGCCCTGCACCGAATCTGGCTTTCCTGTCCGCTGGCGCGGTGCGGGTCATGCTCAGCACGCCGCAGGGTGCGGGGACCATCGGCGCAAACTCCGTTCTGTACTTCAAGGTTGCCGATATCGCTGCAGCCTATGCCGCGATTGTGAATCGCGGAGCATCCGGCGAGCAGGCTCCTCACTTCGTCGCGAAGCTGCCAGACCACGAATTGTGGCTGGCTTTCCTGCGCGATCCCGATGGCAACCTGGTCGGGCTCATGGAAGAAAAGCGGTGATCTGAGAGATAGCTCACAAGGCATCAAGACAGACAGCCCGGCCGCCGCTTCAATCCGACCGGGAAAACTGATCATCCAGGCGTTGGGGGATATGACGATGGTAGTTGATCAAACGACTGTATCCATCCTTGGAATCACGATGGCAAAACCGGCGTACGACCTGCTCATCGGAGTCCTCGGCGGTTTTGTGGTGCTGCTTTTACAGCAGAGCTGGCCCTGGCTGCAGAGCATCTTCGACGGGGATCTGCGACGCCAGGCGAAGCAGATCGAAGGTTCCTGGGAGGCAACAGAAAACTTTCAGGGTTCCGGCGACGTCGGTACTTTCAGGATCGAAATCAGCTGTATTGGCGGTCGGGTCAGTGGAAAATACATCTGCCTCACCGGTCCTGACGCAGGTGAGCCGTTTTCGATCCAGGGGACGTTCAAAGACCAGATATTGACGTTCCTCTGGTCCAAGGAAGGCAATCGCGCGACCGAATCAGGCACGGTGACGGCAAAATTGACGACCGCCAATCAGCTGGAGGGACACGGGCTCTACTTCGAGCCAGGCGACGGAAAAGTCCATCCGTCAATATTCTTCGCCAAACCCATTTGAGCCGACCGCTGAAGCTGGAGAGGCCAGACGTGCCATGAAAGCATCGTTGTCCGAGCTGCTAGCCCGTATTCCCGGCGCACCATCGCCGCAGTCGCCGGCAGCGGAGCGTTTCGCGCAGGGGTTCTCGCACGGTTCGATGTCGGTAGGACTTTACGCGCCCGCTGGCAGTGATCTACAGCAGCCCCACCGACGCGATGAGCTCTACATCATTCAGGCCGGCGCTGGCGAGCTGGTTATTGCCGAGGTCCGGCACGCCTTCGTGGCGGGCGATGTGTTCTTTGTGGGCTCCGGCGTCGAACACCGCTTCGAGAATTTCTCTGCGGACTTTTCCACCTGGGTGATCTTCTGGGGACCCGCCGGCGGCGAGTCGCAAACATGATGCGGCAGCGCCGTCGGCCAGCCTGAAGAAGCTCAGACGACCATACGCTGCCCAACCGCACCATCAGTGGTTGTTCTTGGTGCCACTCCCGCAGATTTTATCCAGCAATTGGGTCTGCACGTTGCGGGTGTTTTCCCCACTGGCCAATGACGGATGCACATACTGACCGTCGGAGTGCATCAGCAAAGCGCTGGTGTTGTCGTTGAGATAAAGCTGCAGCACGTCGCGTACCTTCTGCTGCAACTTCTTGCCTTCGATCGGGAACGCGCTTTCCACGCGGCGATCCAGGTTGCGCTCCATCAGATCGGCGCTGGACAGGTACAGCGCCGGTTCGCCGTCATTGGCAAACCAGTAAGCGCGGCTATGTTCCAGGAAGCGCCCGATGATCGAGCGCACGCGGATATTCTGCGAGACACCTTCCACGCCCGGGCGCAGGCAACATACGCCGCGCACGATCAGGTCGATCGACACTCCGGCAATGCTGGCCTTGTACAAGGCACGGATCATCTTCGGCTCGGTCAGTGCATTGACCTTGATGATGATCTGCGCCGGCTTGCCGGCCTCGGCATGCGCGGTCTCGCGCGCAATGAGTTCCAGCAAAGTCTTCTTCAGCGTGAACGGCGCATGCAGCAGTTTCTTCATGCGCAACACCTTGCCCATGCCGGTGAGCTGGCTGAACAATTTGTGCACGTCCTCGCACAAGGCCTCATCGGAAGTGAGCAAGCTGTAATCGGTATATAGCCGTGCGTTGCCGGTGTGGTAGTTGCCGGTGCCCATATGCGAATAGCGCACCAGCTCACTGCCTTCGCGGCGCTGGATCAACATCAGCTTCGCGTGCGTCTTGATGCCTACCACGCCGTAAATCACCATCGCGCCGGCTTGCTGCAGGCGCGATGCGAGTGTCAGGTTCGACTCCTCATCGAAGCGCGCACGCAACTCCACTACCGCCGTCACTTCCTTGCCGGCGCGCGCCGCATCGACCAGCGCGTCGACGATTTCCGAATTGGCATTGGTCCGGTACAGCGTCTGCTTGATCGCCAGCACCTGCGGATCCTTCGCTGCCTGGCGCAGCAGATCGATCACCGGCGAGAACGATTCGTAAGGATGCAGCAGCAACACATCCTGCTTGCCGATGACCTGGAACAGATCTTCGGCATGCTTGAGCGCTTTTGGCAACGCCGGGGTGAATGGCACGTACTGCAGCTGCGGGTAACCTGCCTCACTGGCAATCCGGAACAGTCGCGCCAGGTTCACCGGACCGTTGACTTCGTACAGCTCCGACTCGCTGAGGCCGAACTGCTTGAGCAGGTAGTCGATCAGATCCTTCGGGCAGTTGTCGGCCACCTCCAGTCGCACCGCGTCGCCAAAGCGACGCGAATACAACTCGCCGCGCAGCGCCAGCGCAAGGTCTTCGACGTCCTCCGGATCGAGCGAAAGATCGGCATTGCGGGTCAGCCTGAACTGGTAACAGCCAAGCACCTGCATGCCGGGGAACAACTCGTCCGCGTGCGCATGGATCATCGACGACAGCAGCACATAGTTGTCGCCACCCTCGCAAATCGCTTCGGGCATGCGGATCAGGCGCGGCAGCACGCGCGGCGCCGGGACGATCGCCAAACCGGAATCGCGGCCGAACGCATCGACGCCTTCCAGGCGAACGATGAAATTGAGGCTCTTGTTGACCAGCAGCGGAAACGGATGCGTTGGGTCGAGGCCGATCGGTGTGACCAGCGGCGCCACCTCTTCGCGGAAATAGCGACGCACCCACAGCTTCTGCTTGTGCGACCACTGTGTGCGACGCACGATGCGAATGCCCTGCTCGGCCAGCTCCGGCAGGATGCGTTCGTTGAGTATCGTGTACTGCCGCTCGATCTGCCGGTGCGCGATCTCGCTGATCTCGGCCAGTGCGCGCCGGGGTGGGATACCGTCCTGGCCGATCAGCTCATGATCCAGCGCGACCTGGCCCTTCAGCCCAGCCACCCGGATCTCGAAGAACTCGTCCATGTTGCGCGAGAAGATCAGCAGGAACTTCAACCGCTCCAGCAGCGGCGTGCGCTCGTCCAACGCCTGATCCAGCACACGGATATTGAATTGGAGCTGCGACAGTTCGCGGTTGATGTACAGCCGGCTGTCATTGAGATCGCGTGCCGGTACGGGCGGCACGGCATCGTTGGCGGCCGGCGTGGAGGCGTCGGTCGACGAAGTCTCACGGATGATGCGGGTGTTCATCGGTACATTCCATGATCCGGTCAGGCAGGTCGCGAGTGCGGCCCGTCGTTGTATCTGCGGCTTTGTATCTGGAGGAGCATGGTAACCCGCGATGCAGTGCAGGCGCGGTGAGAGGCATGACAAGGTGGCTTACCCAGCTTGCCGCAGCACTTTGACAACCCCGTGACTGCGGTGTTCGCCAGCATGCCCTGATCAGCCATCCGCCGTGCTGCGGGCGATGCGTTCGTGCGATGCCAGATAGCGACTGGGCGCGGCGCCGAGCACACGACGGAACGCGGCTGTGAACGCGCTGGCGCTGCTGTAACCCAGCTCGATCGCCACCTGGGTAATTGAATCGCCACTGCCCAGCCGGGTCAAGGCGGCCAGCAGGCACGCTTGCTGGCGCCATGCACCAAAACTCATGCCGGTCTGCTGGCGGAACAGCCGCGTAAAGCTGCGCCGGCTGATGCCGGCCTTTAGCGCCATCGCATCGATATCGATTTCGAGCGCGGGGGCGGCGATCAGCGCACGGCACAGACGGGCCAGACGCGGATCACGTGGCAACGGCGTGTTGAGCGTCAGCGCCGGCATCGCGGCGATCTCGTCCAGCAGTAGTGCCATCACCCGACCATCGCGACCATCCAGCGCGTACTCGGCAGGCAAGTCCACGGCTTCCAGCAGCAAGGCATGCAACAGCAGCGAAACCCCGATCACCCGACAATGTGCCGGTAGGTTTGAAGAAGCCTCGTACCTCACATACGCGCTGCGAGTGGATACGGCACCGCTCATGCGCACCTCGTGCGCGACGCCGGCCGGAATCCACAGCGCGCGACGGGGCGGCACTACCCAGCTGCCCTCGTCCGTGATCACCGTGACCACGCCGGTGGCGGCGTACAGGAGTTGCCCGCGCTTGTGGGCGTGTCGCGGCAACACATAGTGCGGCGGATAGTCGTTACCCGTGGTGACGACATCGCGCGGCGTATCTTCGTAGTGGATGACGCGTGTGTTGCGCATGATGACGGGATCTTGGCCCGAATTCGATAGAACTTGACCCACCGATGTGTGCGGGCCGACGCCAGCCACTCTAAAGTGGCGCTCCCGGCAACGCAACGGCTATGCCGAAGAACCACCCCTGATCGAGCACAGCATGGAAACCCGCGTCGAAACCTCCCCGCTGTCACCTACCGCGATGCCGATGTCGACCGACATGCCGGGCAGCGCGCTGGCGAGCGAAGGCACCCAATTTGCCGTACTCGGCGGCATCAGCTTCGCGCACATGCTCAACGACATGATCCAGTCGCTGATCCTGGCGATCTATCCGATCCTGAAGAACAGCTTCCACCTGAGCTTTGCCCAGATCGGCCTGATCACGCTGACTTATCAGCTCACTGCCTCGCTGTTGCAACCGCTGGTCGGCATGGTCACCGATCGCCGGCCGATGCCGTACTCGCTGCCGGTTGGCATGGGTTTCACCCTGTGCGGCCTGTTGCTGCTGGCGGTCGCGCCGAATTTCCCGGTGCTGTTGCTGGCCGCTGCGCTGGTCGGTACCGGCTCGTCGATCTTCCATCCTGAATCCTCGCGGGTGGCACGACTGGCTTCGGGTGGCCGGCATGGGCTGGCGCAATCGTTGTTCCAGGTCGGTGGCAATACCGGTTCGTCGCTGGGCCCATTGCTGGCCGCGTGGATCATCGTGCCGTACGGACGCGGTAGCGTGGCCTGGTTTTCGCTGGCGGCGCTGCTGGCGATCGTGGTGCTGCTGCAGGTCGGTCGCTGGTATGGCGAGCATCACGTGGCGCGCAGCAAATCGCAGGCGCGTCACCTTCCTGTGGTGACGCTGTCGCGCAACAAAGTCATGGGTGCGCTGGCCATTCTCGGCTTGCTGATCTTCTCGAAGTATTTTTATCTCGCCAGTCTCAGCAGCTATTTCACTTTTTATCTGATCCATAAATTCGGCGTGTCGGTGCAGAGCGCACAGTTCCATCTGTTTATCTTCCTGTTCGCGGTGGCGGCCGGTTCGCTGATTGGTGGTCCAATCGGCGATCGTATCGGACGCAAATGGGTGATCTGGGTGTCGATCCTCGGCGTCGCGCCGTTCACCCTGCTGTTGCCACATGCGAACCTGATGTGGACGAGCGTGCTGACGGTGATCATCGGGCTGATCCTTGCATCGGCGTTCTCGGCAATCCTGGTCTACGCGCAGGATCTGATTCCGGGCCGGGTCGGCATGATCTCGGGACTGTTTTTCGGCTTCGCGTTCGGCATGGGCGGCGTCGGCGCGGCAGTACTCGGACAATTGGCCGACACCCACGGCATCGAGTACGTCTACCAGCTATGCGCCTACCTGCCGCTGATGGGCCTGATCACGGTGTTTCTGCCGAACCTGGAACAACCCCGGCACAGCTGACCCCGCTCGCAGTGCGCATACCCGCCGGCTGACGTCATGTCGGCAACGCGTTAGCATGGCCGCTGGCAACGCATGCGATGCGTTCGTGGCAACCTCCAAGGGGTCGGACAATGCGCTCAGGCAATCCAGTACTGCAGGACAAGGCTTTCCAGGGACTGACCGTCACTGGCGAGCGGATGACGATGAACGGCACCATTACCAGGACCGCCCTGCTGCTGGCGCTGACGATCCTGAGCGGTGGCTGGACCTGGCATACCTTCGCGACCGCCGCCGGTGGCGGCAACACGGCAGCGGCGCTGGCGGCCGTGACGCCGTATATGTGGGGTGGCCTGATTGCCGGCTTCGTGCTGGCGCTGGTGACGACGTTCGCCCAACGCTGGGCCGGCCTTACCGCTCCTCTCTATGCACTGGCCGAAGGCCTCGCTCTCGGTGGCATCTCTGCGGTACTGGAGTTGCGCTATCCGGGTATCGTGTTGCAGGCGGTGATGCTGACGGTAGGTGTGCTGGCGGCCATGTTGCTGCTCTACCGCTCCGGCCTGATCAAGGTGACCGATAAATTCCGCATGGGTGTGGTCGCTGCCACGGGTGCGATTGCGCTGCTGTATCTGGTGGATATGGGCCTGCGTGCGTTTACCAGTATCCAGATTCCCTTCATTCACGAATCGGGCGCGCTGGGTATCGGCTTCAGCCTGCTGGTGGTCGGGCTGGCAGCGCTCAACCTGGTACTCGATTTCGACATGATCGAACGCGCTACCGAACAGGGCGCACCGAAGTACATGGAGTGGTACTGCGCGTTTGCGCTGATGGTCACCCTGGTATGGCTGTACATGGAACTTCTGCGCTTGCTGTCCAAGACACGCCGCTGACGGACAAGCGATAGCTGTCAGCGCGTCGGCCGGCCCAACTCGAACTGGCTTGTCGCCGCATGACTCACCGATTACTCAGCAAGGAGAGGATCCAGATGATCGTTGTCACGACTGAAAATGTTCACGGACGCCAGGTCAGGGACGTCAAAGGCCAGGTATTCGGCGTGGTGGTGCGCAGCCGTGGCATCGGCGGCAACCTGATGGCCGGCCTGCGCTCGATCGTCGGCGGAGAAATCCACGAATACACGCAGATGCTCGAAGAGGCACGCCGCCATGCGCTCGACCGGCTGGTGCAGAATGCCACCGCGATGGGTGCCAATGCCGTCGTGATGATGCGCTTCGATTCGGCGGAGATCGGTCAGACCATGAGCGAGATCGTCGCCTATGGCACCGCCGTCGTGCTCGATCCGCCAGCCTGAGTCCGCAGCGATGCTGTCGATCACACTCTATGTCATCGGCGCCGCGCTGCTTCTCGGCGCGGCGCTGGCGGCAATCACCGGCCTGTTCGTGCTGCTGTTGCCGCAACTGCTGATCGGCGGCCTGTTGTTGATCGTAGGGCTGGCGATCGAACGCTGGCGCTACAAACCGGTCGGCAAGGCCCGACCCGATCCGCGCTGGTCTGACACCGGCGAGCGTTTTGTCGATCCGGAAAGTGGGGCCATGGTTGCCGTCTATTTCGATGCCGCGGACGGCAGCCGGCACTACGTCGACGCAGGGCGGACGTAGTACCGAGAAACGTGACAAACAGCAGCAGATGCAGGCCGCCATGGATATTCGCGTCGATGATTTGAGTGGTCCGGCGATTGCCCAGTTGCTGCACGAACACCTGCAAGCTATGGCGCTGCATTCTCCCCCGGAAAGCATTCACGCGCTCGACCTCGACGCGCTGCGCAAGCCGGAAATCACTTTCTGGAGCGCATGGCAGGGCGCTGAATTGATGGGTTGCGCGGCGCTCAAGGAGCTCGATACCCGGCACGCCGAGATCAAGTCCATGCGCACGGCGTCCTTGCACTTGCGCAAGGGCGTTGCGGCAGCGCTCATGCGCCACATCCTCGATGAGGCCAAGCGTCGTTCCTATCGGCGGCTAAGCCTGGAAACCGGTTCGATGGCGGCGTTTGTGCCCGCCCATCGCCTTTATGCCAGTTTTGGATTTAAGCCATGCGGGCCATTTGCGGACTACGTTGAAGATCCGTACAGCGTCTTTTTGACGAGGGAAGTGTGAGGGATTGTTCAAACCTCCCCACAGCCCTTTTTTTATCGCAGCTCGCGCGAGAAGTTCGGCTCCAACCCAGCCTCTGAGCGTCGTCTCTTGTGGGAGATTCTATGTTTGCACGCAAGATCACCGCCAAGGGCGCGTTACTACAAAGACGACAAACTCAACTAGCGCCAATGACCCCAGGCCGACGCGTAGGTTGGGGTGACCGCAGCGATGCCCAACACGCACTCCAACCTCCGGAAAAACGTTGGGAATCGCTACGCTCACCCCAACCTACGCTCTCCATGCGTAACAGCGGGCTCTTGTGGGAGCGACTTCAGTCGCGATTTGTCTGAGCAGCCTCAGATAGTGCGATCGCGACTGAAATCGCTCCCACAGAAGAACTCGCTCTCATGTTTTTAGGGACGATGATCGCTTGGCAAGCAGACAGACTCCGAGAGCCTGACGATCTCCGGCCCGCGAAATGCGCGGGCCGGGACGATGCGCTACTCAGTGTTTGGCCGGCGGCGGCCCCTGCACTACCTGCACCATATGCTCCGGCTTCAGGTACTTCTTGAACGCGTCCTGCACCTGCGCTGCCGTGAGCTTGAGGTAATAGCTTGCCGCCACCATTGGCTCGTCCAGTGGCTGGCCCTTGTAGCCCCAGCTCAGCAGCGAGCGTGCGATATGGTTGACGCTGGATACGCCCAGCGGAATCGAGCGGATCTCGAACTGACGCGCGTTGATCAGCTCGTCATCTTTCACTGGCGTGTTCTGCATGTCCGCCAGATTCTGGCGGATCAGCCCATCCACCGGAGCCACCTTGCCCGGGTCGCTGCCGTACTCCACGTAGAACAACGAGCGCGAACGATCGAACTGCATGCCCGAGGCTGCGCCATAGGCGTAGCCGTGGCGCACGCGCACATCGGTCATCAGGCGCGAAGCGAAGCCGTTGCCGCCGAGCACATCATTACCGAGCTTCAGTGCAAACCGATCCGGGTTGTACAAGTCGACGTCGAGTACCTGCCCCATCAGCACCTGGTCCTGCGACGCGTAGGCATTGTTCACCAGCGTGTAGCCAGCGGGATTGAGTGGAACCGGCTTCGGCACGACATCAGGTTTGGGACCAGTGGCCTTCCAGCCGCCGAAGTATTTTTCCACCGTGGCCTTGGCCTGTTCCGGCGTCACATCACCGACCACCACGAGGGTGGTCAGATCCGGGCGGTAGGTCTTTGCGAAGTGATCCTTCACCTGCGGCAGGGTCAGGGCGGCAACCGTCTCAGGCGTGGCTCGGCGCAAACCCGAGTCGCCGGCAGGCAACAAACCCTGCTTCAGCGCGCGCATCATCTTGTAGTCGGGCGACTGCATCTCGCCGGCGAGCGTGCGCGCCAGCGAGCTGCGCTGCACGTCGAAGCCGGCTTGCGGCAATGCGGGATTCAGCTGGTTGTCGGCGAGCAACTGCATGCCCTTGTCGAACTGGCCACTCGGTACGGCCAGATTGAAATCGGTGCCACCCGATTCAGTCGCCGAGATATCGTCCAGCGCCTTGTGGAACGCACTGCGATCGAGGCTGCGGGTACCGTAGTCAAACAACGACGACAGCAAGCGCCCGACACCCTCCTGCCCCGTCGGCTCCTGCAAGCCGGCGTCCTGATCGACATGGCCAACCACGGTAACCGTCTTGCTGATGGATTCCGGCTGCACGATCAAGCGGATGCCGTTGTCCAGCTTCATGTCGACCGGCGCCAGCGTCCAGTGCGGCATCGCCAGCGTGCGCAGGGTCTGCTCTGCCCACTCCGGCAGTGGCGCATCGACCTTGTCCTTGCTGCCGAACGACTCGGTGCCGCCGAAGCCGTTGCTGTCGGGCGGCCGCTTGCCGTTCTGGTCGGGCGTAAGCACCACGGTCACGCGGCCATCCGTTTTCAGATACGCACGGGCGACCCGGTTCACGTCATCCACGGTCACGTTGCGAATCTGCTGCTCGGCCTCGTCCGGTGAATCAAGCCCCTGCCAGGCCAGGGCTTGCGACCATGCGCTGGCCAGCGTGACTGCACTGTTCTTGTTGAACTCAGCCTGGGTGATTTCCGAACGCTTGGCGGCATCGACCAGATCGGACGGGACACCGTCCTTCAGCAGTTGCGCGATCACCTGATCGAGATCCGCCTGCGTCTGTTTCGCATCGCCTCCCTTCGGAAAGCTGGCCTCGACCACGCCGATGCCACCGTGCGAGAACGGTTGGATCTGCGCATCGGCACTGAGTACCTTGCCCTGCACCGCCAGTTCCGACAGGTCGCTGCGCGCGTTGCCCAACACGTCCATCAGCACCTGCGTTGCGGCGAAATCCTTCGTCTGCATGCCCGGCATGCGATACAGGAACTGCACCGAACCGGTGCCTTGCGGCGTACTGCTGGAGATGGTCTGCGGCTTGAACGCCTGCAGCTTGATCGGTACGCGTTCGGGCGTGGCGCGTTCGGGAATTGGCTCGAACAGCTCTTTCACCTTGGCCAGCGTGGCCTGCGGATCGACATCGCCGACGATCACGAAAATCGCGTTGTTCGGCACATACCAATCCTTATGAAACTGCCGCAGCAGATCGGGCGTGGTCTTGTCGAAGGAAGGACGCGTGCCCAGCGGATCCGCGGCGTAACCGGTTCCTGCGTACAGGGCATCTTCAACCTTCTGGAAAGCGAGGAAACCCGGATCGGAAATATCGCGCGAAACTTCCTGCTCGATCGCGCCTTTTTCCAGCGCCCAGTCCTTGTCGCTGACCAGCAGCCCCTGCATCCGCGTGGCTTCGATGTGCAGCAGGATGTCGAGATAGGCTGACGGCGCGACGAAGTAATACTGCGTGGCGTCGTTGGTGGTGAAGGCGTTGTTGTCACCACCCATCTTGCCGGTCATCACGTTCAACTGCGTGCCGGTCATGCCGGTGCTGTCGCGAAACATCATGTGTTCCAGCGCGTGCGCCGTGCCGGGAAAGCCCTTCGGCGTTTCATAGCCGCCGGCCAGATAGGTGATCTGGGTGGTCACCATCGGTGCCAGGGTGTCGCGCACGATGACCACGCGCAGCCCGTTCTTCAGTGTTGCGCGCAGCACGTTGCTGCTTTGACTGGACGCAGCTGGCGTTGCGGTGGCCGCATGGGCGACACCCCCCAGCATCCCCATGCCAAGCCATACGCTCCATGTCAGGGTGGTGAGTTTATGCAACTTCATGCATGTGCTTCCTGGTGACTACCGAACGGGATGGAGTCGCGTCGCGAGCCGCGCGCTCCATGGCTTATCTAGCTGATTCTGAGCGTGCCGTTGCGGGTATCCGTGTGCCATAAGGCATGCCTGGGTGCGCCGCGAGTTGTAGTCGAGAGCCTACAGCCGGCTTCAAGCGCTTGCGCCAATGACCAACGGCTCCGGCTCCAGCCGCACGCCAAACTTTTCCTGCACACCGGCGATCACGCGCTGGGCCAACGCCCACAATTCGGGGCCACTCGCCTTGCCGTGATTGACCAGTACCAGCGCATGACGCTGGGAAATGCCCGCGTCGCCTTCACGCATGCCCTTGAACCCGGCTGCCTCGATCAGCCAGGCCGCCGACACTTTGCAGCGACCGTCGGCCTGTGGCCAAACGGCAAGCCCGGGATGATCGCGCTTGAGCTGTTCGGCGAGCGCGGCATCGACGATGGGGTTCTTGAAGAAACTGCCAGCGTTGCCGATCACCGCGGGATCGGGCAGCTTGCTCATGCGCAGATGCACCACCGCTTCGGCGACATGGAACGGTGCGGGCTTGTCCACGCCCATCCGCGCCAGCTGCTCGTTGATGCCGGCGTAGTCGGTGCGCAGCGGGCGACTGCGTGGCAACACGAAACGCACCGCGGTGACGATGTAACGCCCCGGCTCGTGCTTGAACAACGAGTCGCGATAAGCGAACGCGCAAGCGGCGTGATCGAGGGTCACGACGCAGTGCTCGCGGGTATCCCACGCTTCCACACTTTCGATGAACTCGGCCACTTCGCAGCCGTAGGCGCCGATGTTCTGGATCGGTGCAGCGCCCACTGTGCCGGGAATCAGGATCAGATTCTCCAGACCGGCATAGCCCTGGCCCAGAGTCCAGCGCACGAAGTCATCCCAGCGCTCGCCGGCGGCCACGGCGATGCGTGCACTGTCGCCATCGCTCTCGACCTGCACGCCGCGGGTCGCCATCACCAGAACGGTGCCGTCGAAGTCACCGGTGAACAGCACGTTGCTGCCCTCGCCCAGCACCAGCAGGCGACTGTTGCGAATAGCGGGAAAATCCAGCAGCTCAGGCAATCGACTGGCGTCACGGAACTCGGCCAGCAGCTTCGCCCGAGCAGCGACGCGTAGCGTGTTTCGATTGGCCAGCGGCGCATTTTCGATGAGCGTGTAGCCGCCCATGTCCACTCGCTGCGCCGGCATGTCTACTCGCTCAGCCGGCATAACCGCTCTCATCAGGTGGGCGTCCATCAAAAGCGTCCTCGCGCTGACGGCGGATTTCATTGACGCACTCGCCAACCAACTGCGGCCCGCGATAGATCAAGCCCGAATAGACCTGCACCAACGCAGCACCGGCATCGATCTTCTCTGCCGCGTCACTGCCATCGAGAATGCCGCCCACGCCGATCAGCGGAATGCGCCCTTGCAGGCGCTTGCTCATGCCGGCCAGCACCTCCGTGGACCGCGCGAACAACGGCTTGCCGGACAGGCCGCCGATCTCGTGGCCGCGAGGGTCATCGGCCACGGCGGCATGGTCGATCGTGGTGTTGCTGCAGATCACCCCATCGATGCCGGTGCGCAACAGCACTTCGGCAATCGCGTCCAGCTCCGCTTCGCTCAGATCCGGCGCGATCTTCAGCAGCATCGGCTTGCGCTGCCCATGCTGCGAGCCAAGCCGCTCCTGCGCCTCGCGCAGGATCGAGATGAAGCGGCGCAACGTGGCTTCCTCCTGCAGGTCGCGCAGGCCCTGGGTGTTCGGCGAGGAAATATTGACGGTGATGTAACTGGCGTGTTCGTAGACGCGGCCCAGGCAGATCAGGTAATCGTTGACCGCCTTCTCGTTCGGCGTGTCTTTATTCTTGCCGATGTTGATGCCAAGCACGCCGTGATAACTGGACTGCTGCACGTTGCGCACCAGCGCATCGACACCACCGTTGTTGAAGCCGAGCCGGTTGATGATCGCCTCGTACTGCGGCAGCCGGAACATCCGTGGCTTGTCGTTGCCCGGTTGCGGCAGTGGCGTCACCGTACCTACTTCGATGAAACCGAAACCGAGCGCGTCCAGCGCATCGAGATGTTCGGCATTCTTGTCCAGGCCAGCGGCCAGGCCCACCGGGTTCGGGAACGTGATGCCGAACGCGGTCGTCGGCAGATCAGCCGGAGGTTTGGCGATCCATTGCGCGAAATTGCTGCGTTGGGCCACGCCCAGGCCGTACAGGGTGACCCGATGCGCGGTCTCGGCATCGAGCTTGAACAGCAGCGGGCGCAGGTAGTCGTACATGGGTCAGACCAGATGGCCCGCGAAAATGCGGGTGTCGTAATCGAAGCTTACCGTGCCGTGCTCTGCGCAGGTATCGAACAGTTCGCGCAGTGCCTGCAGCATGGGCTCATGCTGTGGATCCCCCGCCTTCGGTGCATAGGATGAGGACATCAGCCGGCCGCGAAGAGCTTCGAAATTCAGTCGCTGGCCATGCTCGAAACTGGCGCTCCCCCGATAGCCGCTGCCGAACCAGGCACGCATCTGCGCATCATCCGCATAGCGCTCCGCTACGCTGACGTAGTCGGTGCCGAACTTCTGCAGCAGTGCCTCGTAACCTTCGAGAAAGCGCGTACCGGTCAGACGACGCGAATTCCACCAGATCGCCGCCAGTCCACCGGGTCGCAGGATGCGTGCGAACTCGCGATGCGTCGCCTGCTCGTCGAACCAGTGGAATGCCTGTGCCACCGTCACCAGGTCTACGCTGGCGTCGTCCAGCCCGGTGGCATCGGCGCGGCCATCGACGGCTTCGAATTCTGCGTATGCCTCCAGCCACAGTTCCGCAGCAGAGCGCATCGGCGCATTCGGTTCCACGGCCGTGACGCGAAAGCCGGCATCGAGAAACATCTTCGATGAGATACCAGTGCCTGCGCCGATATCGGCCACTCGCCAACTGATGTCGACGCCCTGCTCGCGCTGTAGCCAATTTAGCAACGCCGGTGGATAGTCCGGCCGGTAAAGCACGTAGTCGTCGACGCGATCGCTGAAACGCGACGTGGAGTGCAATTCGCTCATGCCATCAACCTCGCGGTCATCAGTGCTCGCCCTTATCAGCCATTGAGCATCTGACCGCCATCGACGACCAAAGTTTGTCCGGTGATCCAGCCAGCCCACGGTGAAGCCAGGAACAGGGCCGCATGGGCAATCTCCTCAGGCGTACCAAAACGGCCGAACGGAATCTTCGCCAGTACCGCGGCATAGCGCACCGGGTCCTCATGCTTGCAGCGATCCCACATGCCATCGGCAAACTCAATCGAACCGGGTGCGATGGCATTGACGCGGATGCGCTGCTCGGCGAGCACCAGTGCCTGCGACGCGGTGTAGTGACTAAGCGCGGCCTTCATCGCCGCGTAGGACGGGCTGCCTGCGCGCGGTCGCAATGCCGCAATCGAACTGGTATGCAGAATGCACGCGTGCGTTGACTTCGCCAGATGCGGCAGCGCCACGCGCGAGGCGCGCACCGCGGCCATGAGGTCGACGTTGAAATCGGCGAGCCAGGCTTCATCGTTGTCGCCAAAGCCGTAGCCGCTGGCATTGTTGACCAGCACGTCGATGCCGCCGAGTGCACTCGAAGCACCCTCGATATATCGCTCGATCGCCTGGGCATCGGCCAGATCGCAAGACTGCGCGTGGGCGACGCCCCCAAAGGCGGCGATGGACTGCCGGGTTTCCTCCAGCGCACTTTCGCCGCGCGCGCAGATCGAAACGGCCGCGCCAGCCTGCGCGAATGCCAATGCGATACTTCGACCGATGCCGCGACTTCCGCCAGCGACGACGACGCGATAGCCCTGAAAATCGTACGGTGGGGAGGCAGGTTGGGTCGTCATCGAACAGGTATCAATGCCAGTGCCAGTGCCAGTGCGTGAAGGTAAAGCCAAAAATCAGGGCGGCAATGCCAATCATGATCAGCAACAGCCACAACAGCAGGTGCAGGTAGCCGAGCACCAGGCCGGCCACAGCCATGCCGTCACCTTCCATCGGGCCATCGGCTGAGCGACGGATCTCGCTGCGTGCCAGGTGACCGCAGACGACCGCCACGATCGCACCGATAAACGGCAATACACACCAGGAAAGGATGCCGAATACCAGGCTCACAATCGCCAGCGAACTGGTGGTCGAACGGGAAGAAGGTTGATAGCTCATCGGATCGCTCACTCTGCTGGAAGTGGGAATAGCGCCGTCTTGCCTCGTCATCGATCACGGGCAGCGAACCGCCCGCGATCGACTTGTACCACTTAGAACTCGAACTTTATGCCCTGGGCCAGCGGCAGCGCATCGGAGTAGTTGATGGTGTTGGTCTGGCGACGCATGTAGACCTTCCATGCATCGGAACCGGACTCGCGACCACCACCGGTTTCCTTCTCGCCGCCGAACGCGCCACCGATCTCTGCACCTGAGGTGCCGATGTTGACGTTCGCGATGCCGCAGTCCGATCCCGCCGCGGACAGGTACTGCTCGGCCGAGCGCAGATTCTGCGTAAAGATCGACGAGGACAGGCCCTGCGGCACGGCGTTCTGCAGCTCGATCGCCTCATCCAGCGTCTTGAACGGCATCACGTAGAGGATCGGCGCAAACGTTTCGGTCTGTACCACGTCATCGGCATTCTTCAGGCCGGTGACAATAGTCGGCAGCACGAAGTTGCCCTTGCGATCGGTGAGCGCTTTGCCGCCCGTACGCACTTTGCCACCGGCGGCCTTGGCCTTCTCGATCGCAGCGAGATAACCCTGCACGGCCTCGGGGCTGTTGAGCGGACCCATCAGCGTGGTGGCGAGGGTGGGGTCACCGATCTTGCCTTCGACCTGGCCATAGGCCTTCACCAGCGTGTCGACGACATTGTCATGAATCGACTCGTGCACGAACAGACGACGCGTGGTGGTGCAGCGCTGACCGGCAGTACCGACGGCGCCGAACACGATGCCCGGGATCGCCAGCTTCAGGTCCGCACTTTCGTCCAGGATGATCGCGTTGTTGCCGCCCAGCTCCAGCAGCGAGCGACCCATGCGATGCGCCACGCGCTCGCCGACCATGCGGCCGACCTTGGTCGAGCCGGTGAAACTGATCAGCGGGATGCGCTTGTCTTCGACGAATGCCTGCGACAGCTCCGTGCCGGCATCGTTGAACAGGAAGAACAGATCCGGGAAGCCGCCAGCTTTGAGCGCCTCATTGCAGATCTTCATCGTCGCGATGGCCGATAGCGGCGTCTTCGGCGACGGCTTCCAGATGCAGATATCGCCGCAGATGGTGGCCAGGAAGGTATTCCATGCCCACACCGCGACCGGGAAGTTGAACGCGCTGATGATGCCAACCAGGCCGAGCGGATGGTACTGGTCGTACATGCGATGACCCGGACGCTCCGAGTGCATCGTAGAGCCATACATCATGCGGCTCTGGCCCACGGCGAAATCGGCGATGTCGATCATCTCCTGCACTTCGCCGTCGCCCTCGGGCTTGATCTTGCCCATCTCCAGCGCGACCAGCGAACCCAGCGCATCCTTGTTCTTGCGCAGCACTTCACCGCACAGACGCACCGCTTCGCCGCGCTGCGGCGCCGGCGTGGTACGCCATACTTTGAACGCGGCCTGCGCGCGCTTGACGATCACTTCATAGTCGGCGGCGCTGGAAGCATGCACCGTACCGAGCACTTCGCCGGTCGCGGGGTTCACCGGCTGCAACGTGCCGGCGTCGGTGGTCTTGGACCACTCGCCCTGCCCGAGATAACTGCCGGACTGCTCGCCGTTGAGGCCAAGCGCGGTGAGGATTGCGTGGGACATGGATGTCTCCTGGACTTGCGTGGCGCCTGCCGGCGCCGTGAATTGAAGGCGTATAAAAGGGCAATTCTAGCAGGCCGCCAGTTAAGGCTGGATCGCACCCGCCCGGAATCCATGCGAAAATCCCGCCGCTGCCCTCGTAGCTCAGTTGGATAGAGCGGCCCCCTCCTAAGGGGCAGGTCGGACGTTCGAATCGTCTCGAGGGCACCAAAGTCATTGAATCCAGAGGCCGGCATGCCGGCCTCTGGCCGTCTGGGCGAGTGCCGCGCTCACGAACTGCACGACAGCATCGAGCAGCCAGCCTTATGCCGCGCCCAGTCCGGGCGTTTTTCCGCAAAGGACTCGCGACCCGGCTGATCGTCGTACGGGTGGCGCATGACCTCGAGCAGTTCATGAATGCCGCTGGCATCGCCCTGCTCGGCGCGATCGATCGCCTGCTGCGCCAGGTAGTTGCGCATCACGTAGCGCGGGTTGGCTCCGCGCATGCCTGCTCGACGTTGCTCGGCCGATTGCGGATCTGTCGCAAGACGCGCGACATATTGCGTCAGCCAGTCATTGAGCGCGGACTCTGCCTCTCGCCGCTTCGTTTCGTCGTAGAACGCGTCCTGGAATATCGCCAGCGACGGCGTCTGGGCATCGACGTCCGCCAGCGCGCGAAACCACAGCGTCATGTCGATCTCGGCCTGCTGCATCAGCGTATGCAATGACTGCATCAACACCACGTCGTCGTCGCGGCATTCGGCCAGGCCAAGTTTGCCGGCGATGTTGGCGCGATCGGCGGCGGCATAAGTTGCGGCATAGCGATCCAATCCAGCCTGCAAGGGCTCGATGCCGGCAAACAACGGCGCCAGCGCGCCTGCCAGGCGACTGAGGTTCCACCACGCCACGTTCGGCTGCTGGCCGTAGCGATAGCGGCGGCGCTGCGCGTCGGTGGTGTTCGGCGTCCATTCCGGATCGTAATTGTCGACCCAGCCATAGGGGCCGTAGTCGATCGTGAGGCCGAGAATCGACATGTTGTCGGTGTTCATCACGCCATGCACGAAACCCACGCGCATCCAGTGCGCGATCATCGTCGCGGTGCGCTCGCACACCTGAGCAAACCACTCCGCATACAGCGTTTCGCCCTGGCCATGGAGCTCTGGATAGTCACGGCGGATGGTGAAGTCGACGAGCTGCCGCAGCAAAGCGGTGTCGCCACGCGAGGCCGGCAACTCGAAATTGCCAAAGCGGATGAATGAAGGCGCGACGCGGCAGACGATCGCGCCGGGCTCCGCTTTCGCGTGACCGTCGTAAAACATGTCGCGCAATACTGGCTCGCCGGTATCCACCAGGCTCAGTGCCCGCGTGGTCGGCACACCGAGGTGATGCATTGCCTCGCTGCACAGGAATTCGCGCACCGATGAACGTAGTACCGCACGGCCATCGGCACCACGTGAATACGGCGTCAGCCCGGCACCTTTCAGCTGCAATTCCCAGCGCTCACCGGCCGCATTGATCACTTCGCCCAGTGAGATCGCGCGGCCGTCACCGAGCTGTCCGGCCCAATGACCAAACTGATGACCGCCGTAATTCGCCGCATAGGGCTGCATGCCATCCAGCAAGGCGTTCCCGCCGAACACCTGGGCGAACTCCGACGTCGCGATATCCGCCTCGCTGAAGCCCAGCGCCGCGGCCATCTCGGCCGAATGCGCCAGCACTCGTGGCGCGGCAACCGGCGTGGGGTCGACCGGCGAGTACAGCGCACCTTCGACCTGACGCAGACGAGGCCCGTGCTCGGCATCACCGGGCACGTCGCGGACAAATGCGTTGTCGAAACGAGGGTTGAACATGGGCGGCAGGATCTGATGAACGGGCTGACCCTATATTCGGGCGCGGATCGACACATGCAAGAGCCGTGCGGGGCACCTCGAATGACCCGCCCCCCCGCTCGTCATCCCGGCGTAGGCAGGACAAGCGCAAAGCGCGCAGAACGCTCGAAGAGCGGCCCCGAAGGGGCGAGCAAAGCGAGTAACCCAGTAGCCTCGTGTTCCTGGAGGGCTAAGGGCGCCGGGTTCCTGCCTTCGCAGGAATGACGAGCTAAAGAAGAGCGGTTGTCCGGGAGCCACTGGAACCGCATGGCGTTATAGTCGCCGCCGCCAGCATCAACCTGAGAACCACATGACCGACACTCCTCCCGCCAGCCTCAACGCCGACGCACTGCCCGAGGACGCGCCGTTCATCGCCGCCACCACACGCTGGGTGGAGCGCGCGGTGATCGGGCTCAACCTGTGTCCGTTCGCGCGCGCCCCGCACGTACAGGGCAAGTTGCGCATGCGCGTGAGCCATGCGCGTGACACCGATGCACTGCTGGATGACTTGTGCGGCGAACTGCAATCGCTGAATGCGCTGACGCCGGACGAATGCGAGACCGGCCTGCTGATCCACCCGTTCGTGCTGACGGATTTTCTCGACTACAACGATTTCCTCGACGTCGCCGACGCAGCCGTTCAGACACTGGGGCTGGAAGGTGAATGGCAGGTGGCCAGCTTCCACCCCGATTACCAGTTCGCCGAAAGTGCGCCCAACGCGATCGAGAACTTCAGCAACCGCTCGCCCTACCCCACGCTGCACTTGTTGCGCGAAGCGAGCATCGAGCGCGCGATGGAAAGCATGAGCGATACCGACAGCATTTATCGACGCAACATCGAGACGCTGCAACGCCTGGGCACCGATGGTTGGCAGGCACTGTGGCGCGAAACGAAGGAGTGATTGGGCACGCTGACGACGTGCGATTCACATTCCCGTCGGGCGAAGCTGTCATGCTGGCGAGTGAACAATCTCCCCGACCTGTACGCTGAAAGCGTCGATCCGGGCGTGCAATGCACGTCCTGCGAAGCCATCTGCTGCCGCCTCACCGTCGTATTGATGCCAGACGACCACGTGCCGTCATGGCTGATCCATCGTGACCTGCACGGCATGGAAACCCTGGCCAAGGGTGAAGACGGCTGGTGCGCCGCCGTCAATCCGAATACCTCTGGCTGCACCATCTACGAGGATCGCCCGGCGATCTGCCGCAAATACGCGATGGGCAGCCCAAGCTGCCGCGACGAGCGGCACAAGTGGTACGGCGCGTCGATTCCCACAGCGGTGCATTTGCTCTAACTGTAGGAGCGCACCCTGTGCGCGAAAGCTTTTGTGGGAGCGACTTCAGACGCGATCTTGCTTGTAGAGCTATCGCGACTGAAGTCGCTCCCACAGGGTCTTCTCGAATCCTTTCGCGCACAGGGTGCGCTCCTGCCAGAGGAGTTTCCCTCTAGGGATTGCCGCTGAAAATCAGCGAGATCTCATCGGTGTTGAGCACGCGCCACTCACCCAGCGGTAATTCGCCCAACGTGAGTCCACCGACCGCGATGCGCTGCAACGTCTCGACGTGATTGCCGGTGGCGCCGAACATGCGCCGCACCTGGTGATAGCGCCCCTCGGTCACGGTAAGCAGGGCGTGACGCGGCCCCAGCACCTCAAGTATCGCGGGCGCCAGCGGCTCCTTTTCCGATTCCAGCAGCAACGTGCCGCTGGCAAACAGTTCAGCCTCGTCGCCGCGCAGGTCCTGCGCCAACGTGGCCTCGTAGACCTTGCTCACCTGCGCCTTCGGCGAAATGATCCGATGCAGCAGCGCGCCATCGTCGGTGAACAGCAGCAATCCGGTGGTGTCTCGGTCGAGCCGTCCCACGCTGGACAACACCGGGGTACGCACGTTGTAACGCGGCGGTAGCAGGTCATACACGACCCGTCCCGGATCCTTGCGCGAACAGGTAACTGCCAGCGGCTTGTTGAGCATCAGGATCAACCCGGCAGCCGGATCGAGCGGCTCGTCGTCGATGCGGATGCTTTCGTGCGGCACGACGTCGTCGGCGTAAAGCACTTCGCCGTCTGGATCAGTGATGCGGCCAGCACGAAACATCTGCGACACATCCTTGCGGCTGCCATACCCCAGGTTTGCGATCAGCTTGACCAATTTCATCCGCGCACTCCACTAGCTTCGATCACCTTGAAACCCTCTTGCACCACCACGCTGCGCACGTCGCGAAAACGCGCGGTCAATATTGCCTCGTAAGGCAGATGCCGATTCGCCACCAGCCAGAGGCGGCCATCCTGTTGCAACGCATCGGCCGCGCTGGTGATGAACGCGCGACCCAGCTCCGGCAAGTCGGCACGCCCCTGATGAAACGGCGGATTGCTTACGATGGCGTCGTAACGCTGCGGCAAACCGCGGGTGACGTCGTGCCAGTGCACCGACACGTCAAGCTCGCGGCCATATTCGCGCTGGGCCTGCTGGAGATTGATCCGCGCCGGCTCCAGTGCACGCGCCTCGGCCTCGTACAAATCCATCGCGCGAACCTGCGGACAGCGCGCGATGACCTGAGCGGCGAGATAACCGTAACCGGCACCGAGGTCCGCCACGCGCCCATGCAGATCGTCTGGCAAGTGCGCAGCGAGCAACGCCGAGGCGCGGTCGATGCGATCCCATGCGAACAGGCCAGGCCGGCTGACGTAACCAGCGACGATCGCGCGCGGCGCGTCCAAAGCCAACCACTCATCCAGCAAAGCCTGGTTGATCCCGGCCACGTCAGGCGTGCTCCAGAACACCCGGCATTTGTGCTTGGAAAGATGCTGCACGGTACCGACCAGATTCCTCAGATCCGTCTCACCGGACTTCGCACCCTCGGCATTCGGCATGCTCACCAACACCGTACCGCCCGGCGCGGTATGGCGCAGTGCGCGCGCGAACAACGCGCGTGCCTCGTCACGCTGACGCGGAGGCAGCACCAGTACCAATGAAAACAGTTCGTCGGCTCCAGGTTTGCCCACACGAAAACCATTGCGGCCCAGCTCGTCGGCAAACGGCATGAAGCTCTGCTCACACAGCCAGCCGGGCTGGGCTACCTCGCGCAACCGCACACCTGCACGCGCGCGCAGAAACAGCACGCGACCATCCGACGGCAGACGCAACTCTGCCGATTCGAAGGGAACAAACAGCGCAGCCAGCGCCGAATCCGGCGCGGCTGCAAATACACCGGCAGCAGTCACGTGATCTCTTCAACCGTAAACGAAGGCGGCATTGTACGTGGCTGTCGGTCAAAGAGCTGGCAAGCGTTGCTATGCCGGCGCTGTTTTGCCGCGCGAACTCAGCCGCTACTATGCGCCTCGACCGCATCCATCGCCCGCGCCGAATACACCAACGCGGCGCCGGCGTTCATCGCAATCGCCACGCCGAGTGCCTCGGCGATTTCCTCGCGGGTCGCGCCATGCTTCAAAGCCTCACCGACATGTACGGTGATGCAGCCGTCGCAGCGGGTGGTGACCGCCACGGCCAGTGAAATCAATTCGCGCATCTTGGCATCCAGATGACCGGTCTTTCCGCCGGCACCGGACAGGGTCTGGTAGCCCTTCACCGTGTCAGGGCTCAGCTTGGCGATGTCGCCGATGCGCCCCATCAATTCTTTGCGGTAACCCAGCCAATCCAACATGGGAGTTTCCTCGCCGTCGTGCAGCCAGACACAGCGCCCGGCCGTGGCCTCCCATTCTGCGCCACTACGCAGGTGGTGCGCCTAAACGGCCCCGTACTGGGCGCGAATTAGTGCGTGATACCAGCCGTCGACGCACTCGCAGGCAGCTCATCCAGCATCTGCCGGGTCAACGGCTGGTAACCACCGTCGAAATGATGGTCGCCCTTCTTGGGGTGCACGACGACCCACGATGGCAGCTGGGGCTCGGTGCAGACGGTGTCGTCGCTATCGTCGATGCCGTAGTAACAGACCACCGGCGGCTTGTTGTCCAGCGCCTGCAACGGCGGCATCGCGTCGTAATCCTTGATCGGATTGAGGCTCTGCAGCAGCGTCTTGAGGTGTTCCTGCCACCATCCCTGCTTGATCATGTAACCCTCGAGGGCGATCTCGAAGTTCGCTTCCTTGCTGGGTGCCAGCAGCACCATCTGGGTGATGCGCGCGCGATTGGCAGGGCTGAGCTTGCCCACAATGGTTGGCAGGACGTCGGCACCAAAGGAATATCCCACCAGCCAGATACGCTGCTTGCCCCACACGCTCACGTATTTCGTCATCAGCGCGTCGAGTTCCTGCGCCGATTCGTCTGGCGTGCGATTGCGCCAGTAGTACTTGAACGTGTTGACCCCCAGCACGGGAATACCACGGTCGATAAACGCAATGCCAAGGCGCCGGTCCAGATCGGCCCAGCCACCGTCACCGGAATAGATGATCGCCATCACGTCGCCTTTGCCAGCCGGTGGTGCGGTGCTGATGTGGCTGACCGGTAGCACGACGGTGGTCTGCTCCAGGCTGACCCGCGACCACGGACTCCAGACCATCACGCCGCCCACGATGAGGGCCGCGATGACTGCCAGCGTGATCCCTGTCCTGCGTTTCATCGGCGCACCACGCCGGAAAGTCCGCCGGAAATCAGGCTGGCCACATTGGCCAGGATCATCGGCAACGCGATACCGCCGGGTACCGCCATGTAGCGCGCCTCCCATTCCGGATCGAATTTATCCTTGTAGCGATGCAGCCCACGGAAATTGTAGAAACGCTCGCCGCGACCAAACACCAAGGCCCCAAACCGGTTCCACAACGGCGCCTGTCGCCGATTTTGCAGCCCGGCCAACGGTGCCATGCCCAGGTTGAACCAGGTATAGCCCTCCTGCCGCGCCCACTGCATCAGTTCCACGAAGAGATAGTCCATGATTCCGGCCGGACCTTCGGGCAAAAAGCGCATCAGGTCAAGCGAGGCTTCCTGCTTGGTCTCGTTGAGAAACAGGTTGGCGAATCCCACGATCTGGTCGTTCTGCCACACCACCGCCATCGGTGTGCGAACCAGGTAGCGCGGATCGAACGCGCCCAGTGAAAAGCGCTTCTCGCGCACGCGCTTGTCGAGCATCCAGGCGTCGGAAATGACCTTGAGCCGCGGCAACAGCGGCGCCACTGATTCCGCCGGCACGATTTCCAGTCGCAAACCATCGCGCGCGAGTTTGTTCACCGTGCCGCGCAGGGTTTTCTTCGACTTGCCGTCCAGGTTGAACGTGGCCAGTCGCACACGCGCTTCTTCGCCGATTTTCAGTAGGCTCATGCCCACTTCCAGATACAGATCCAGATCTTCCGGACTGACCTGATAGAACACCGCCCAACCACCGGCGCGTTCGCATTGATCAAGAAACATCCACACCAGCTCGCGCCGTGCGGCATCGTCGTTACCGACCGGGTCGCCCATGGTCACCCAGCTGCGACCTTCGATGTCGTACATCACGAAAGCCTTGCCGCCGGGATCGAACAACAACGTCTTGTCGCCCATCAACGCAAGGTGAGCCTGCGCAGACGGGAACTGCTTGATCAGCGGCATCGCCTGCACCAGTTCCGCCTCGGTGGGTGGCTCAGGCGCCAGCCGTCGCGGTCGGATCAGACTAGCCAGCGCGAACAGCAGGCCGGCTGCCGCTGCAGCCACCAGCGCACGCAGCGCGCGCGGCGCACCACCCTGGTAAAAACTGAATTCCCACCACAGGTCGCTGCTGTAGGCGACGTGCTTGTAGCTAAACAAAACCAGCCAGGTGGCACAGCCAAATACCGCCACGATCGACACGATCCAGCCCACCGAGAACGTCGTACTGAACAACGATGCCCGCCGATAGAACAGCCAATGCGCCGGTGCCAGCGCCATCGCCAGCAAGGTGAGCAGCGTGGCTTCCTCATAGTCGATGCCTTTCAGCAGCGAGAACACCGCGCCGGCCACCAGCAACACCAGGGTCAGCCAATAGGCCGCATCCAGTCGGCGCTGCAGGCCGCGGGCGAGAATCAGCAGCATCATGCCGATCACGCTGGCCAGCAGATGCGAGACTTCCAGCACTGACAACGGCAGCACATCGCGCAGGATATCCATGCGCTTGGGCAACGCGCGGGTGGCACCGGAAAACAGCAGTACCGCGCCCGAAACCAGGGTCAGGCCCGCAAAGAAAGACGGCAGCAGTCCAGTGAACCATGGCGTCAGCAGGGACTTCTGGCGCAGCCCGCGCGCCTCGCGCTGCAGCACCAGCACGGTGGCCATGCACAGCGGCAGCAAGTAGTAGATAACGCGGAACGCCGCCAGCGCACCGATGATCGGCGCGGCCAGCGCTTCGTTGCCGGTGGCGCCGAAGCCGGCCAGCATCACCGCCTCGAATACACCTAGGCCGCCAGGCACGTGGCTGATCAGCCCGATGATCTGGGCAATCACGAAGATCGCCAGGAAATGCCCGAAACCGTTGTTCAGCTCATTCGGCATCAGCACATAGAGCACGGCCGCCGCCAATCCCCAGTCGAACGCGCCGACCAGGATCTGCCGCACGCCGGTGGCCACTGACGGCATGCTCACGCGCCAGCGCCAAACCCGTATGGGATGTTTGATCAAGCCGCCGGCGAGCCAGGCCAGTGGCACCAGCGTCAGCAGCAAGGCGGCCGGCACGCGGAACGCCGCCAGCGGAAGCGACGGCGGCAACGGTACGCACAGCAAGGTCACCCCGGTCAGCGCCAGCAGCCCCAGCCAGAAACTGCTGGTGCAAAACAGCACCACCTTCGCCACCTCTTTGGTGGACAGGCCGCTCTGGATATAAAAGCTATAGCGAATCGAACCAGACACCAGTAGCGACATGCCTATCGCATTGCTGAAGGCATAGCTGATGAATGAAATCAGGGTGACCTGCCTCCACGGCAGTTTGCGTCCGATCGAGGCCAGCGCGAAACGGTCGTAGAGAGTCATCACCGCGTAGCCCATCGCGGTCAGCAGCGCGGCGAGCAACAGCCGTGCACGCGAAATGCTCTGAACGTAGGTTCGGACCTGGTGGTAGTTCACCTCTTTAGCCAGCAGGTGCAGTGCCCATAGCGCGAGGCACAGCATGCCCACCGACAGTAACGGCCCGGCGAGCCTGCGCAACACCACCATGCGCTGGCTCGGTGGCGCCAAAGCTTCCGTGGCGCTCAGAACCTGCTCAACCTTTTCTTGCTGCTCCACGCGACGACAGACTCCCTTGGTGACCGCCTAGTGTAGAGCCTCGACTGTTTCAGGTGATTAACGAAAACCAGATCACTATCGCAACGCTGCTGACGATGGCTGCACAACCCCCGTGCGCCCGCGCCAGGGCGACGCTTCGGGGGCAGCCAGGGGTTCGCTATGCGTTCGTCGAGGCTTGCCCCAAACGACCCACCCAGCGATACAGAAACACCATCACCACGACGAACGCAACGCCACCGACCCACAGCGCCGGTCCATTCGCGAACGTGTCGCCGACCAGCGCAAGCGGGTAGTCCTTTCCGGAAAACGCGACAAACGCGGCGATGACCACGCCGAGCAACCCCTCGCCGACAATCATGCCGGACGCGAGCAGCACGCCAAGTTGCTTGGTCGCTTCGGGATTCTTCGAGCTGCGGTCCGCGCGGCGGTCGAAGTACCAGCCAGCGACCGCACCGACCACCACCATCAGCGTGCTCTGGGTCGGCAGGTAGATACCCAAGCCCACAGCGAGCGGCGACAGATGCGCGGACTTCGTCGTGCGTCGCAACACTTCATCCACGATGATCATGACCACGCCGATCACGCCGCCGATCTCGATGAGGCTCCAGTCGATATTGTTCTGGATCACACCTTGCGCCAGCGCCGAGATCAAGCCCGCCTGCGGCGCCGCCAGCGCGTGTTCGCGCTGCGGACCTGGCGCACCGACAAATCCATAGGCGTGGTTGAGCAGGTCCAGGATCGGCGGAATGATCGCGGCCCCGGCAAGTACGCCGATCACCAGCGCCCATTGCTGTTTCGACGGCGTCGCATCGACCAGTTGGCCGGTCTTGAGATCCTGCAGGTTGTTGTTCGCGATCGCCGCGGCGGCAAACACGATCGAGGTAATGAACAGCGCGAACGCCACCAGCGCTTTCTCACTGTCCACAGGCAGCGTCGAGCGGATGCCGAACACCAACAGCAGCGCCGCAGCAATCACCACGATGATGCCGATGCCCGACAGAGGGCTGTTCGACGAACCGATCAGGCCGGCCATATAACCGCACACAGCGGATACGAAGAAGCTCATCAGCACCACGAAGATCAGACCACCCACTACCAGCGCCACAATATGGTCGCCCAGACCATGACCGGCCGTCGTCGCAAAGTTCGCAATCAGCCAGCCGATCGGCAGCAGCGACACCAGCGAGATCAAGCCAACCTGCTTGATCGGGATGTCCTGCTCGGTACGCGGCAGCAAGGCCGCATTACCTGCGCCACGCACGCGCGAGGCAGCCATCGCGGAACTCAGCCCGCTGATCACCGGCTTGACCAGTTTGGCCAGTGTCCAGATGGCGGCTACACCGATGGTACCCGCGCCGACGAAACGAACTTTGTGGCTCCATGTTGCAAGCGCCAGATCCGAGATCGAAGCGGCTGCCGGCGCCAGCACGGAAAAATGCGGCACGCCCCAACCCCAACCGATCAACGCACCCACCAGCATCGCAACGCCGACCCACAACCCGACCAGGTGGCCGATGCCGAACAGCGCGAACGAGAGGAAGAAGTCGAACCCGGTCACCCCTCCCCTGTCGCCGACACGGAAGAACTGCACCACGTCGCCTGCGAACACCCGCGTGGCGACCACCACCGCGAATACCGCCGAGACAATCGAACCCCACAGCACAGCGAGCAGGCCGGCACGATTGGATTCAGCAGCCGCCTCGGCGCTGACACCCTCACCGCCGCCCGAACCCACCTTCAGTACTTCGGCGCAGGCCACGCCCTCGGGATACGGCAGATCGGAATTGGTGACCAGCGCGCGGCGCAGCGGGATCGAATACATCACGCCGAGGATGCCGCCCAGCGCGCAGATCGCGAACGATGTCCAGTAATTGAAGCCGGTCCACCATCCGATCAGGATCAGGCCCGGCAGCACGAAGATGATCGAAGACAACGTGCCTGCCGCTGACGCGACCGTCTGCACGATGTTGTTCTCCTGCATCGTGGAGCCCTTGAAGTAGCGCAGCACCGCCATCGAGATCACCGCCGCCGGAATCGACGTCGCGAACGTGAGGCCGGCCTTCAGGCCGAAATAGACGTTCGCTGCGGTGAACACCAGCGTGATCAGGATGCCGATGATCAACCCGCGTACGGTCAATTCTTTGCGCGGTGTCGCGCTGGACAATGGCTGTGCACTCACGTTTGTTACTCCCCGGACAGATGCTGCTGCGGAAGATAGCGTGGAATGGCCGTGCGTGGTTACTCCCGGGCCGAAAATCCGGACCCGTCAGAGCCTCAGCCGGCTCTCGAACCGTCGCGGCATGCCCGAAAGCGGGTCGACGAACGCCAGGCTGTGCGCCAGCAGTTGCAATGGTCGCTGATAGTCATCGGCGGCTTTTTCCGTCAGCACCGGATAGAGCGTGTCACCGACAATCGGCGCACCGAGCGCGGCCATATGCACACGCAACTGATGCTTCCTGCCCGTCACCGGATGCAGTGCATAGCGCCAGCAGGCATCACCACGCGCAATCACATCGATGCCCGTCTCGCTGTTGGGTTCCCCGTCGATCTCCTGCATGCGAAAGAACGGTTCGCCCACGACGATGCGCGAATGGCGTCGCAGCGGAAAATCGAACTCTGGCAACGCCGGTGCCAATGCCTCATACCGCTTGTCGATCCTGCGTTCGCGAAACAGCGCCTGATAGTAAGCACGGCTGGCCCGGTTCGCCGAGAACAACACCAATCCCGCGGTAGCGCGATCGATCCGGTGCAGCGGCACCAGATCGGGATTGCCCAAGCGGTGGATCAATCGCCGCAGCAAGGTCTCCTCGACAAACCCACCGGCCGGCGTCACCGGCAGGAAGTGCGGCTTGTCCGCCACCACCAGATGCTCGTCGACATGCAACACGGTCTCGGTAAACGGGATCGGCGCCTCGTCAATCACCTCGCGGTAGTAATGAATACGCAACCCTGCCCGATACGGCGTATCCGGTGCGATCGCCACACCTTGTCCATCCAGCACCAGCCCGCGCGCGATGCGATCCAGCCATTGCGCGCGGCTGATCGTGGCGAAGTGGGCGCAGAGGCTGTCGAGCACGGTGGTCCATTCGCCGGGCGGGAGATGGATGGTGCTGGCGTGGGGGGCGCGAATGAAGGATGGGGTGGGCGATGTCATGGCTGCCCCCAGTGTAGTGCGCCCTACCGAACTGGCAGTCTTAGCTGCGGCTTGTCGCGCCGGTGGGGCGGCGCTCTGCCCCCTCTCCCTCATGGGAGAGGGGGCAGAGCGTGAGGGGCGGGTGCTCGCGCGAATTTGCCGTTGCTCTTGTGGGAGCGACTTCAGTCGCGATGCTCTTGTTTGGCCTTTGCTGTTTCGCTTGCTTCAGAGCTCAAGAGCTTAAGCTCTAAAAACAAGCAACCCAAACAGCAAAGCCAGAGCATCGCGACTGAAGTCGCTCCCACAAGAGCTACATGCGCAGCAAGGGCAGCGACAGGTCACAGGCAGGGGCGCTGGGCCCTGGCCTACGCCGGGTGACGAAGGTCCATACCGCCCAGGGTCGCCACCCGGCCACACCCCCACCGCAGCGCGTAGAATGGACGGTTGTCGTCTCAAGGCACGTCCATGGCCCTCAACTCCACCATCTACAAAGTCGAACTGCAGATCAGCGACATGGATCGGCATTACTACGCCACCCATGCGCTGACCCTCGCGCGGCACCCGTCGGAAACCGAGGAACGCCTCATGGTCCGGCTGCTCGCGTTCGCCCTGTATGCGGACGACCGGCTGGAGTTTGGCAAGGGCATCAGCGATGAGGACGAGCCGGCCCTGTGGCGCAAGGCGTATACGGACGAAATCGAGCTGTGGATCGAGCTGGGTCAGCCGGACGAAACCCGCATCCGCAAGGCCTGCGGGCGTTCGCGCCAGGTAGTGGTGATCAACTACGGCGGCAATGCGTCGGAGATCTGGTGGAACAAGCTCGGCCCCTCGCTGAGTCGCAACAAGAACCTCACCGTACTTGATATTCCCGCAGCCACGGTCACCGAACTGGTCACGCTGCTGCAGCGTGGCATGCGCCTGCAATGCCTGATCCAGGATGGCCAGCTGCAGTTGATGAATGATGCCGACTCGGTAACCGTGGATCCGGTGCGACGCATGGCGCCGCCAGAAATGGTGAACTGACCGGCTCCCTTCCGATCGAATCGGCACGCTATGCGCCGCTCCATCATCGCTGGTTTTCCCGGATAATCAGCGCACGACCCCATCCACTCCTTTCACGGAATCACGCCATGCGTTGGTTGCTGTCCCTGCTCGCCCTGCTCGTTCTCGCCGCTTGCGGTGGTACGCCACAAGCCCACGCCGCTGGCCATGTAGACAAGCTCATCACGATCGATCGGAAAGTCGGGACGGGCGCCGAAGCGAAGCCGGGCATGGAAGTAAAGGTCCACTACACCGGCTGGCTCTACGACGAAACCGCCAAGGACAAACACGGCACGAAGTTCGACAGCTCGCTCGATAGCGGCATGCCGTTTTCCTTCACGCTCGGTCAGGGCAGAGTCATCGAGGGCTGGGACCAGGGCGTGGCCGGCATGCATGTCGGCGGCAAGCGCACCTTGCTGATACCAGCGGCACTCGGCTACGGCGCCAACGGTGCCGGCGACGACATCCCGCCGAATGCATCGCTGGTATTCGATGTGGAACTGCTGGATGTCCACGCGCCCTAAGCAAGGATGGCTGAGCCAGCTCCTGTGGGAGCGACTTCAGTCGCGATGCTCTTCGGTCCCGCAGGAAAGAGCGATCGCGACTGAAGTCGCTCCCACAAGAACCTCGCCGCAACAGCCCGTCAGTCGCCCTGCGCCGCCGCTTCGCGGCCCTGCTGGCGGATGATCGCTTCTTCGCGGGCGTCGATGATCGACTGCATCACGCTGTCGACATCGGCAACGCTTTCGTCGAACTCGAAGTGGCCGGTGAGTTCGCTGTCCGGATGCAGTTCACCCAGCTCGAACAGCGCCCACATTTCCTCGCCATAGTGGGTGTCCAGCAGTTCCGGCGCAAAGCGCGACAGGCTGATGGTGATATTGCCCACGTCACGCCGCAGCATGGCTCGCGCCGCGTTGTTGCCAGATGCGCTGACCACCTGTGGCAGATCGATGATCACCGGACCTTCGGGCGCCACCAGCACGTTGTATTCGGAAAGATCGCCGTGGATCAGGCCGATGCACAGCATGCGTGCCACCTGCTGCATCAGGAAACGGTGATAGGCGCGGGCCGTCTCTGCCGACAGCTCCACTTCGCCCAGTCGCGGGGCGGAATACCCGTCCGCATCGGTGACCAGCTCCATCACCAGCACGCCGTTGAAGTAACCGTAAGGTTGCGGCACCCGCACGCCGGCCGCGGTGAGCTGGTACAGCGCATCGACCTCGGCGTTTTTCCAGGCGGCTTCCATCTCCTTGCGGCCGAACTTGCTGGCCTTGCCGATTGCGCGGGCCTGCCGGCTGCCACGCACCTTGCGACCTTCCTGATACTGCACGCGAGCCTGAAAACTGCGCTGCGCCATGTCCTTGTAGACCTTGGCGCAACGGATGTCGTCGCCCGCGCGCACCACATACACGGAGGCCTCCTTGCCGCTCTTGAGTGGCCGGAGCACCTGATCGATCACGCCCTCGTCGATCAGTGCCTGCAGGCCCTTAGGTGTTTTCATGCGTCGGAAAGCTTCAACAATGCGAGGAATAGCGCCAATTATGGCCGATCAGCGGTCCCGTTCGCTGTTTTGCGGCCACACCCGGTCAGCTAGCGTGCAAACTGGCCGCCCCAAGCCGATCCCGTGCCGCCGCCGCGATCTCGAACGAATGCCGCCGCGCCGCATGCTCAAACACGTTGGCCGTAATCAGCAATTCATCCGGTTTATGTCGGGCAATGAAGGCGCCGATGCCGTCAGTCACCGTGTCCTCGTCGCCAACCACCGCGCAGGCCAGCGAACGTTCAACGCCAAGCTTTTCGACCGGCGACCCATAGGACTCGATGTCGTCGATCGGCGGCGGGATCAGCCCCGGCCGGCCGCGACGCAAGTTGATGAAGCTCTGTTGCTGGGTGGTGAACAGTCGCCGCGCCTGCGCATCGCTGTCGGCGGCAACCACGTTGATGCCCAGCATCGCGTACGGCTGCTGCAGGCGCTGCGAAGGCCTGAAGTCACGGCGGTACAGCGCCAGCGCCTCATCCATCGCATCCGGCGCAAAGTGCGAGGCAAACGCGAATGGCAGGCCTAGCCGCGCCGACAATGTCGCGCTGAACAAGCTCGAACCGAGCAGCCACACCGGCACCTCGATCCCGGCCCCAGGTACCGCGCGCACCAGTTGACCGGGCTTGGCCGGCTCGAAATACCCAAGCAGCTCCATTACGTCATGCGGAAACGCATCGGCGCTGTCGAAGTAGCGGCGCAACGCCTTCGCCGTGGGCTGATCGGTACCAGGCGCCCGGCCCAGCCCAAGATCGATGCGCCCCGGATACAGCGACGCCAGCGTGCCGAACTGCTCGGCCACCTGCAACGGCGCGTGATTCGGCAACATGATCCCGCCGGCCCCAACGCGAATCGTCGAGGTGCCCCCCGCCACATGGCCGATCAACACCGCCGTCGCCGCGCTGGCGATGCCAGGCATGTTGTGATGTTCGGCCAGCCAGTAGCGCTGATAACCGAGTTTCTCGGCCAGCTGCGCCAGATCCAGCGTATTGCGGAACGCCTGCCCGGCATCGCTGCCTTCGGTAACGGGGGCCAGGTCAAGGACGGAAAAAGGGATCATGTGGTGCTCTCGGCATATCTGAAGCCCCCAATCTGGGGGCGCTGGCGCCAATTGCCACCGTCTACGGAACCCTTCGGCTTCGGCATGGAGCTTTGCTCCTGCTCCTGCCCTACTTTTGATCCAGCTCTTACAAACAGTGCGCGCAGGACGCGCGCCGCTCTACCCGGGGCCGCTGTGCGGCGGTGAGGCGGGGTCGACAGGCCCGCAGGGGGATCGACATGGATGTCGATCCCTTTTCGTCAGGACAGGAGTCCTGTCGAAAAGCCC
>NZ_JACHCN010000015.1 GCF_014205795.1 Rhodanobacter sp. MP7CTX1 | reverse complement strand
AGGGCATGGAACGACACCTCGATCAGGCAATGAACTCCTGCCGAGGTGTAACCCATGTCTTGGCACGTCTGTTACCCGTGTCTCCGGTCTATACAGCGTGGCCAAGAGAAAAGTAACCAAAAGAGAAGGCCACCCCGCTTGGCGCTTGCTGGGCATGAAGGCCCAGCAAGTCCGTGAGGTGCTGCCGGGCTTTTCGACAGGACTCCTGTCCTGACGAAAAGGGATCGACATCCATGTCGATCCCCCTGCGGGCCTTTTCGTCCACACCTCACCGCCGCACAGGGGCCCCGAAGAGCGGCGAGCATCCTGCTCGCACTCGGGTGCGTCATCTGCGATGACGCAAAGCCGGTCGGCAGACTTCCCGTAATCCGTTTACGCGATTTGGTTGCTTCGCACGCAGGCGCGCAGCCCGAACATCATCGGGCCAGCCCTCACCGAGCAAACGTCAGCCGCTGCCCACGCACGCTTTCATCCACCTTCGAGCCATCCCATACGCGCTGCCCATTGACGAAAGTGCTGTGGATCGAGCTGTGGAATGTTTCGCCTTCGAATGGGGACCAGCCGCACTTGGACAGCACTTCGGCGCGGGTCACGGTGTGCGGCTTGTTCGGATCGACCAGAACCAGGTCGGCCGCGTAGCCTTCGCGCAGGTAACCGCGGTGCTCAACGTCGAACAGCGTGGCCGGGGCATGGGTGACGGATTCGACCGCACGCTCCAGCGTCAGCTTGCCTTCGAACACCCGCTGCAGCGCCGCCTGCAACGCAAACTGCACCAGCGGCAGGCCGGACGGGGCGTTGTCGTATTTCTGTGCCTTCTCTTCCAGCAGGTGCGGTGCGTGATCGGTGGCCAGCACGTCGATCCGGCCTTCGGCTAGCGCCTTGATGATGGCTTCGCGGTCGGCCGAGGTCTTGATCGCCGGGTTGCACTTGATCAGGAAGCCGAGTCGTTCGTAGTCGCGATCATCGAAGTGCAGGAAGTGCACGCAGGTTTCGGCGGTGATCCGTTTGCGCGAACCGTCTTGATGCACGATCGGACCCGGCTGAAACAGCGCCAGCTCGTCGGCGGTGGAGATGTGCAGCACGTGCAGGCGGGTGCCATGTTTCTGCGCCAGCGAGATCGCCAGCCGGGTCGACTTGATGCAGGCCTCGCGCGAGCGGATCAGCGGGTGCTCCCATGCGGGAATGTCGTCGCCGTACTTTTCGCGTGCCTTCGCATGCAGCGCGTCGATCATCGGGGTGTCTTCGCAATGCGTGATGATCGGGGTAGGGCAGTCGCGGAAGATGCCGTCGAGGGTTTCCGGGTTGTCCACCAGCATGTTGCCGGTGGAGGCGCCCATGAACACTTTCACGCCAGGCGCCGCCTTCGGGTCGAGTGCGCGGATCGCTTCCAGGTTGTCGTTGCTGGCGCCCATGTAATAGGCATAGTTCACCGCCGAGGTTTCCGCGGCGCGGGTGTACTTCGCCTCCAGCGTGTCGCGATCGAGCGCCGGCGGCCGGGTGTTCGGCATTTCCATGAAGCTGGTGATGCCACCGGCCGCGCAGGCGCGCGACTCATGCCAGGTATCGGCCTTGTGGGTCAAGCCGGGTTCGCGGAAATGCACCTGGTCGTCGATCATTCCCGGCAGCAACCACAGGCCGCTGGCGTCGATCACCTGCTCGCCGGGGCGCGCGTCAAGGTCGCCAGCAATGGTCTCGATGCGGCCATCCTTCACACGCAGGTCGGCGTGGAAACGACGGCCTTCGTTGACCAGTTCGGCGTTCTTGATCAGCCATTCAGTGGACATCGGGGGAATCTCCTGGGCAACGGCAAGGTGGATAATGGAATTGTTCGGGTACCGGGTCTTCACCACCGGTGCACAATGGCTGACAGCGTAGCAGCCGCCAACCTGCCAACAGGCTGCCGCGCCACGGACCGAAGCGTGTAACCGCAATCCGTGCATAATCTGAGCAGCTGGGATGGAAACGGCAGCTCGGTCCGAGCAACGGACTGAGCCAGCGCTTGTACAAACGGAGCAACCACAGTATCAATTTGGTCAAGACATTCACGTTGCCGGCACAGCTTGCGGCATGTAGTGGTACAAGTATTCCAGATGCGAGCTTGCTGGTGTAGGACACTTGGGCTATAACACCCGGCCGCCACGGCCAATAACGGTGAAGGGATATGGCGAAAACGACGCATGGTTCAACCGCCGCCAAGGCGCAAAAAGGCAAGACTTCGGCCAAGGCGCATGACGCCAAAGCCGGCAAATCGAGTTCGGCTGCCACAAAGGGGCGTAGTGTGAAGAGCACCACCAAGGCACCAACCAAGACTGCCCATGCTGCGGCCAAGCCTGCCAAGAAGGCTGCGACGAAGCCGGTGGCGGTGAAAAAGCCGGCGGCCAAGCCGGCAGCCAAGAAAGTCGTCACCAAACCCGTGTCCAAGAAAGCCTCCGCCGTGTCCAAGCCGCAACCGAAAAAAGCCAGTCCCGCCAAGAGGCCTGCAGCAAAGAAAGTGGTGGCAAAGAAAGCTGCCGCCAAGCCCAACAAGATTTCCGCCAAGAAGGTCCCGGCCCCCAAGGCTGTGGTCAAGCAATCCGCCGTGAAGAAGCCCATCGCAAAGAAAGTCGCTGAGAAGCCGGTGGCCAAAAAGGCCGCCGCACCGGTCAAGCAAGCTGCGAAACCAGCGGCCAAACCCGTCAGCAAACCCGCCCAACCGATCAAGGCTGCACCCGTCAAGCCGACCGCCAAGCCCGCACCGGTTCAGGCTGTACCAAAAAGCACATCCCCGGCACCCGCGACCAACCTTTTCAAAGGCAAGGTGGCGAGCGCCACTGCCATGGTGACACCGCGATCGGCCCCGGCCACCGCGCGTCATGCATCCTCCAACACACATCAGAAAAATTCGCCGTCCTCAATGAATAAATTGGCTACAAAAAAACTAGACAACGGGATTACTCGTGAAGATGGCCGCTACGCGCTGCCCTCCACCAGTACCATCACTCTGCCCAAGGGTTATCACCCCTCAAGTAATGAGGAGTACATGAACCCGCAGCATCTGGCCTATTTCCGCAACAAGCTTCGCGACTGGCGCGATCAGTTGGTGGAAGAGTCACGCCAGACCATGGACAACCTGCGCGACGAAGTGCGTGATGTGGGTGACGAGGCCGAGCGCGCGACGCGCGAAACCGAGAACTCGCTGGAACTGCGTACCCGCGATCGCTACCGCAAGCTGATCTCCAAGATCGACAAGGCGCTGCGCCGGATCGAGGAAGGCAGTTATGGCTTCTGCGAAGAGACCGACGAGGAAATTGGCGTCGAACGCCTCGATGCGCGTCCGATCGCCACGCTGTCGCTGGATGCGCAGGAGCGCCGCGAGCATCTGCAGAAGCAGATGGGCGACTGAGTCCCCGTATTTGTTATGGCAACGCAGAAGCCCCGCCTGTGCGGGGCTTCTGCGTTGCAGCTCCTTGCGTGGAACAAATATATCTGTAATTCTGGATATATGGATAATGAATCAGCCATTTTGGCGCTGGCAGCGCTCGCTCAAAGCACCAGGCTCGACACCTTTCGCCTGCTGGTCAGTCATGAACCGCAAGGTCTGCCCGCGGGCGACGTAGCGGCCGCGCTCGACATACCGCAGAACACCATGTCCACGCATCTGGCGGTACTGACGCGTGCCGGGCTGGCACGATCGGAAAGGCAGGGGCGCTCGATCATCTATCGCGCCGACTTGGCCTGTCTGAGCAGCCTGACTCTGTTTCTGGTCAAGGACTGTTGCGGCGGCAGCACCAACCTGTGCAAGCCATTGCTCGCGGAGCTGGCATCGTGCGCCCCATCGACCAAGGTGAAGTCATGACCGATCGCGTGTTCAACGTGCTGTTTCTGTGTACCGGTAATTCGGCCCGCTCGATCCTGGCCGAGAGCCTGCTCAACCAGATGGGCGATGGACGGTTTCGAGCGCATTCCGCCGGAAGCCATCCGAAGGGTGCGGTGCACCCGCTGGCGCTCGAAACCCTGCGCGGCCTCGATTTTCTCATCGATGGTCTGCGCTCGAAGAGCTGGGATGAGTTCGAGTCGGCGGATGCGCCAACCATGGATTTCATCTTCACCGTCTGCGACAACGCGGCGGGAGAAGCCTGCCCCCTATGGCTCGGCCATCCGGTGACGGCACACTGGGGCATCGAGGATCCTGCTGCAGTCGAAGGCTCGGAGCTTGAGCAGAAGACCGCTTTTGTAGCGGCGTGCGGTTATCTGCACAACCGCATCAGCGCGTTCGTCGCATTGCCGATACACCGGCTTGAACCTGCGGCGTTGAAGTCGGCGTTGCAGGCCATCGGAACCATTGAAGGGGCCTCCAGTGTCCCAGTCACGATGGGAGCAGCTTCCCATGGCGGCTGAACCGGCGGCGCGTTTGCGTCTTTCGTTTCTCGACCGCTGGCTCACGCTGTGGATCTTCGCGGCGATGTTGCTTGGCGTCGTACTCGGTACCGTATTCAAGGGTCTGCCCGCTGCGCTGGATCGGTTGAGCATCGGCAGCACCAACCTGCCGATCGCGATTGGCCTGGTACTGATGATGTATCCGCCACTGGCCAAAGTGCGCTACGAAGCCTTGCCACAAGTATTCCGCGACCGCCGCCTGCTGTGGCTGTCGCTGCTGCAGAACTGGCTGATCGGGCCGTTGCTGATGTTTGGTCTGGCGGTGCTGTTTCTGCATGACCGTCCCGAATACATGACCGGGGTGATCCTGATCGGGCTGGCGCGCTGCATAGCGATGGTACTGGTGTGGAATCAGCTGGCTGGCGGCGACAACCAGTATGCCGCCGGGCTGGTGGCTTTCAACGCGATCTTCCAGCTGCTCACGTTCGGCGCGTATGCGTGGTTTTTCCTCAGCGCGCTGCCGCCCCTGTTCGGGCTGGCCGGACAAGTGGTGCGCGTGGAGTTCACCACGATTGCCGGCGCGGTTTTAATCTACCTGGGTATTCCGTTTGCGGCCGGCTGGCTCGGGCGCCGCTTGCTGGTGCGCGCGAAGGGCGAGCGCTGGTATGCCGAGCGCTTCCTGCCGCGGATCGGGCCGATCACGCTGATCGCGTTGTTGCTCACCATCGTCGCGATGTTCAGCCTCAAGGGCGGTGAGTTGCTGCAGCTGCCCATGGATGCGTTGCGCGTGGCGTTGCCGCTGACCATCTATTTCTTCGTGATGTTCGGCGTCAGCTTCGCCATGGCGCGCTGGGTGGGTGCGAACTATCCACGCACCACCGCGGTGGCGTTCACGGCGGCCGGCAACAATTTCGAGCTGGCGATTGCAGTAGCGATCGCGGCGTTCGGATTGGCTTCCAAAGTTGCGTTCGCCGCAGTGATCGGACCGCTGGTCGAGGTGCCGGTGCTGTTGCTGCTGGTGCATGTGGCGCGGCGCATGCAGGAAGGATTTCCGGTCGCCGATGTGGAGGTGCTGAAGGCTGGCGCAGGATGACGGACGCAGCGATGGTCAGGCCAGCGCCTGTGCCGCATAGGCCTTCAGCTTTGCCAGCATGGCGGCGAGTCCGTTGGAGCGAGTCGGCGACAGGTGCTTGGCCAGCCCGATGGTGGCGATGAACTGCGGCTCGGTGTCGACGATTTCCTGAGCGGGGCGATCGGAGTACACCCGCAAGACCAGGGCGATCAGGCCGGACACGATCGCCGAATCGCTGATCGCCTCGAAATGCATGCTCGCCGCATCGCCGCTGGGCACCAGCCAGACCATCGACTGGCAACCGTGCACGCGGTATTCCTCGGTCTTCCATTGTTCGGGGAACGACGGCAACTGCTTGCCCAGATCGATCAGGTACTGGTAACGCTCGGTCCAGTCGCCGAAGAACGCGAACTCCTCGGCGATTTCCTGTTGCGCCTGCGCGGCGCTGGTAGTGGCAATCGTGTTCATGTGGGCATTATCGCGCAGAGCGACGGCGAAGATGTTGTTGTAGGAGCGCACCCTGTGCGCGATGCCCTGCCGATGGTGGAAAAAGGGCATCGCGCACAGGGTGCGCTTCTACACACAATCACTGCTTCAGCACGCTCCAGCGGGTGCCCTGGGCGCCATCCTCGATGGCGATGCCCAAGGCGGTGAGCTCGACGCGGATCGCATCGGCGCGCGCGAAATCGCGGGCGGCGCGGGCGGCGCGGCGTTGCTGTAGCAGATCTTCGACGTGTGCCTCGTCAACGCTGCTCTCACCGCGCTTGAGCCAGGCTTCCGGCTGCTGTTGCAACAGGCCAAGCAACATGCCGCCGCCGAGCAGGGCGGCCTTGGCTTCAGCGCTGCCGCTGTGGCGTGCCTGATCGGCCAGCTGCGACAGCTCGGCCAGTGCCTGCGGTGTATTGAGGTCGTCGCACAACGCCGCTTCCACCCGCGCGGGCACCGGTAACGCGCCCTCCGGCATGGCTACTTCCGCCAGGTCGCGCAGTACGCGATACCAGCCGTCGAGCGTGCTGATCGCCTGTGTGATGGCGCCTTCGGACCAGTCCAGCGGTTGCCGGTAGTGACCGCGCAGCAGCAGCAGGCGCAGTGCTTCGGGCGGATGCAGCTTCAGCAGCTCGTGCACCAGTAGTACGTTGCCGAGCGACTTGGACATTTTGCGCCCGTCGAAGGTCAGCATGCCGTTGTGCATCCACCAGCGCGCGAACACCTTGCCGCCATGTGCGCAGGTGGACTGGGCGATCTCGTTCTCATGATGGGGAAACAGCAGGTCGATACCACCGGCATGGATGTCGATGGTATCGCCCAGATGCGCCGCGCTCATCGCCGAGCATTCGATATGCCAGCCTGGCCGGCCGCGGCCCCATGGGCTGGCCCAACCGGGCAGTTCGGGCGTGGAGGGTTTCCACAGCACGAAGTCGGTGGGGTTTTTCTTGTACGGCGCCACTTCGACCCGCGAGCCGGCGATCAGCTCCTCGGTGTCGCGACCGGACAAGTTGCCATAGTCCGGATAGGAACCCACGTCGAACAGCACATGATCAGCTGCCGCATAGGCATGCCCGCCGGCGATCAGGTTTTCGATCATCGTGATGATCTGTCCGATATGCGCCGTCGCGTGCGGCTCGAGGTCGGGTGGCGCGATGCCGAGGCCGGCCATGTCCTCGCGATAGGCCTGGGCGAACTTTCCGGTGATCTTGCCGATCTCGACACCTTGTTCCAGCGCGGCGGTATTGATCTTGTCGTCCACGTCGGTGATGTTGCGGGCGTAGACCACGTTCGGATAATGCCGACGCAGCAGCCGCGCCAGTACGTCGAATACCACCGGACCACGCGCATTGCCGATATGCACGTAGTTGTAGACGGTCGGGCCGCACAGATACATCGTCACCCGGTCCGGATCGAGCGGTGTGAATGGTTCAATGCGGCGGGACAGGCTGTTGTAGAGCGAAATCGACATCGGTGAGGAAATCCGGGGCGGTGGGCGGCACCCTTTCAGGGTGCGAAACAGCAGATCATATTAACAACGTGTAAGCGGCAAGGTTGCGTAATGTTAATTCTAAGCCTGTATTCAGCCTGAATTTGATGCAATGACACGAGTAAGTGCACTTGTGCGCTCAATGTTCCCCCATCGGAGGTCGCAATGACCAAGATCAAGAAATTTCTTTCAGTGCTGGCGCTGCTTTTGACGGTCACCAGCGCTTTTGCGCAGGGCGGGCCGGTTCAGTCCGGTGACGGCAGCGCTCATTACGGCTGGGCCGATGTGCTGCGCGTAGACCCGGTCTACGGCGCCACGCAACAGTGTCAGAACCAGACCGTGGTCACGCAGAACCCGGCAAACACGACGGGCGGCACCATTCTGGGCGCTGTGGTGGGTGGTGTGCTCGGCAGCACCATTGGTCGCGGCAATGGTCGCGTGGCGGCGACGGCGGTGGGTGCGGTGGCCGGTGGTGCCGTAGGCAACCAGGTGGCCGCCAATAACGCGGGCCAGACCGTACAGACGGTGACCAATTGCGGTCCAGGGCAGCAGCGCCAGATCATGGGTTACGACGTGCAGTACCGTTATCGCGGCGAAGTGTACGAGTCGCGCCTCGGCTACGATCCGGGCGAACGCCTGCGGGTCCTGGTCAACGTGGCTCCGGCCGAATGAAAACAGCCGCCGCCTCCGGGCGGCGGCGTTGCGATGGGCGTCCTGCATCTGAACGGTACGGGGCGCCCATTTTTTTGTTGCGCAGCAGCGAAATTGCCGGCATGATGCCAGCCTTGCTTACCGGAATCCTCATGTCCACAGCCGTCTATACCGCCAACGTACTTACCAGCGCCCGCGCGGCTGCTGGGATGACGTCGCGTGCGCGTCGACCGTTGTATGGACATTCGGCCGGGTAGGCTGTCGCACGCGTTTCATGTGTATCGACGATAAAACCCGGCCTTTGCGCCGGGTTTTTTGTTTTGGATTTTTGATTTTTTGCGCGGCCGCCGCCGCAGGGAATTGATCGATGACCATTCGCCATTTCATCACCACCCAGGACTACAGCCGCGCCGAGATCGACGCGCTGCTGCTGCAGGCCGCCGAATTCAAGCGTTCGCCGCGCGGCCAACAGCTGGCCGGCAAGTCAGTCGCGTTGCTGTTCTTCAATCCGTCGATGCGCACACGCACCAGCTTCGAGCTTGGTGCGTTTCATCTCGGCGGCCACGCGGTGGTGCTGGCGCCGGGCAAGGACGCATGGCCGATCGAGTTCGAGGTAGGCAGCGTGATGGACGGCGATACCGAAGAGCACATCGCCGAAGTGGCGCGAGTGCTCTCGCGCTACGTCGATCTGATCTGCGTGCGCGCGTTCCCGAAGTTCCAGGACTGGGCAGTGGATCGCGAGGACAAGGTGATCAAGGCGTTTGCGCAGTACGCCACGGTGCCGGTGATCAATATGGAGACGATCACCCACCCCTGTCAGGAGCTGGCTCACGCCATGGCGATGAAGGAGCACCTGGGCGATCTGCAGAACCGCAAGTACGTGCTCACCTGGACCTATCACCCGAAGCCGTTGAACACCGCGGTGGCGAACTCCGCACTGTTGATCGCGACCAAGCTGGGGATGGATGTGACCCTGCTATGCCCCACGCCAGACTACGTGCTGGACGAGCGCTACATGGCGTTCGGCTATCAGAACGCGAAGGAAAACGGCGGCTCGCTCAAGGTCAGCCACGACATCCGCGAGGCCTACACGGGCGCTGACGTGATCTACGCCAAGAGCTGGGGCGCGCTGCCGTACTTCGGCCGTTGGGAGCAGGAGAAGCCGATCCGCGAGGCGAACAAGCACTTCATCGTCGACGAGGAGAAGATGGCGCTGACCAACAACGGTCTGTTCAGCCATTGCCTGCCGCTGCGCCGGAACATCAAGGCCACCGATGCGGTGATGGATTCGCCGGCCTGCATCGCCATCGACGAGGCTGAAAACCGCCTGCACGTGCAGAAGGCGGTGATGGCATCGTTGATCAACGGCCGCTGAGAAAACTCAAGGAAAGGTCCATGTACACGCCAAGCTACTTCAATGAAACGCGTGCTGACGTCCTGCACAGCTTGATCCGCGACTATCCGTTCGCCACGGTGGTGATCGACACGGATGCCGGGCTGGTAGCCAACCATTTACCGTTCGAACTGATCGGCGACGACGTATTGCATGGGCACGTCGCACGGGGTAACGAATTGCGGCAGGCCGATGGTGCCGACGTGCTGGTGATTTTCCGCGGACCGGATGGCTATATCAGTCCGAACTGGTACCCGAGCAAGCACGAGACGGGTCGCGAAGTACCGACGTGGAACTATGCCGTGGTGCATGTGCATGGCCGCTTGCGCGTGATCGAGGACGCGGTGTGGCTGCGCACGCTGCTGGAGCGGTTGACCGATCGACATGAGGCAGGGCTGCCATCACCGTGGAAGGTGTCGGATGCGCCGGCCGATCATATCGAGAAGGCTTTGCATGGCATCGTCGGATTGGAGATCGACATCGAGCGCATCGAAGGCAAGTTCAAGTTGAACCAGAACCACCCCAAGGCGAATCGCATGGGGGTGATCAACGGCCTGCGGCAGCGTGATGCTGATGGCGACGCGGAGCTGGCCGACCTTATGTCTCTACAAGAGGATTCCAACGCATGAGTAAGGGGCATCAGCATCACTACCGTGTCGACGTAAGGTGGACGGGCAACCACGGAACCGGCACGCAGACCTATCAAGGCTACGGGCGCGAGCACGAGATTCGCGTGGAGGGCAAGCCGATGTTGGCCGGTTCGTCCGACCCTGCCTTTCGAGGTGACTCCACCAAGCACAATCCCGAAGACATGCTGGTGGCGGCGCTGTCCACCTGTCACATGCTGTCGTATCTGCATGTGGCCGCCACGGCTGGCATCGTCGTCACGGCGTATTCCGATGCAGCCGAAGGCACGATGCAAACCGATGCGCACGGTGGCCACTTTGTCGAGGTGGTGCTACGTCCGCAGGTCACCATCAGCGCCGCCAGTGATGTCGCCAAGGCCGAGGCCGCGCACGAAGCTGCCCACCACGGATGCTTCATCGCCAATTCCGTGAATTTCCCGGTGCGTTGCGAGCCGCGCACCGTAGTCGCATCCACTTGATCTTCTCCCTCTCAGTTTTCTCTTTCAGGATCCGCAAGTCATGAGCAAAGACATCGTCCTCGCTTTCTCCGGTGGTCTCGATACCAGTTTCTGCGTGCCGTATCTGCAGGAGCGCGGCTGGGCCGTGCATACCGTGTTCGCCGATACCGGCGGCGTGGATGCCGAGGAGCGCGCGTTCATCGAGCACCGCGCGGCTGAGCTGGGCGTTGCCTCGCACGTCACCGTCGATGGCGGCCCGGCAATCTGGGAAGGCTTTGTCAAACCCTTCGTGCAGGCTGGCGAGTGCTATCAGGGCCAGTATCCGTTGCTGGTATCCGATCGCTACCTGATTGTCGAAGCTGCGTTGAAGCGCGCCAACGAATTGGGCACGAAAGCGATCGCGCATGGCTGCACCGGCATGGGCAACGACCAGGTGCGTTTTGACCTGACGGTGAAGGCGCTCGGCGACTACGAAATCGTGGCGCCGATCCGCGAGATCCAGAAAGAGCACACGCAGACGCGTGCGTATGAGCAGGCCTATCTGGAACAGCGTGGCTTCGGCGTGCGCGCGAAGCAGCAGGCGTACACGATCAACGAGAACCTGCTTGGCCTGACCATGTCCGGCGGTGAGATCGATCGCTGGCAGGCGCCAGGCGAGGGTGCGGTGGGCTGGTGCAAGCCGCGTTCCGAATGGCCGTCCAAACCGCTGCGCGTCAAGATCGGCTTCGTCAAGGGTGAAGCCGTGACGCTCGACGGTGAGAAGATCGCCGGGCATAAGCTGCTGGCGACATTGAACGGCCTGTTCGCGCAGTACGGCGTCGGTCGCGGCGTCTATACCGGCGACACCACGATCGGTTTGAAGGGCCGCATCATCTTCGAGGCGCCGGGCCTGACCGCGTTGCTGACCGCACATCGTGCGTTGGAAGAGGCGGTGTTGTCCAAGCAGCAGAACCGCTTCAAGCCCGAGGTGGCACGCAAGTGGGTGGAGCTGGTCTACGAGGGTTTCTTCCACGATCCACTGAAGACCGATCTGGAAGCGTTCCTCGCGTCGAGCCAGTCCACTGTCAATGGCGAAGTGGTGCTGGAGACGAACGGTGGTGTGGTCAGCGCGGTGGCGATCGAATCCAGGCACATCCTCAACGCCAAAGGCGCAACCTACGCGCAGTCGGCCGACTGGGGTGTGGAGGAGGCCGAAGGCTTCATCAAGCTGTTCGGCATGAGCAGCACGCTATGGGCCGAGGTCAACCGCGGATGAGCACGCTGCTCGATGCCACGCTTGAGCATTTGAAAGCGCTGGTCGCATTCGATACGCGCAATCCGCCGCGTGCGATCGGCACCGGCGGCATGTTCGATTACGTGCGCGCCCAATTGCCAGGGTTCGATGTGCAAGTGACCGACTACGGCGCAGGCGCGGTGACCTTGCACGCGGTGCGCGGTCAACCGCGCTACCTGTTCAACGTGCATATGGATACGGTGCCCGACTCACCGCACTGGAGTGCGAGTCCGCACGAACTTCGAGTCACGTCGGATCGTGCGATCGGTCTCGGCGCCTGCGATATCAAGGGCGCGGCGGCGGCATTGCTGGCAGTGGCGAATGCCACCGACGGTCCGTTGGCGTTGCTGCTGTCCACCGATGAAGAAGCGAACGATGCGCGTTGCATCGCTGGCTTCCTCAGCACGCCACATGACTACGACGCGGTGATTGTGGCCGAGCCGACGAAGGCGGAAGCCGTGCTGGCGCATCGTGGCATCCAGTCGGTGCTGATGCGCTTTGCCGGCCACGCCGGGCATGCCTCGGGCGAACAGAAGCCGAGCGACAGCGCGCTGCACCAGACCGTGCGTTGGGGCGATGCCGCCCTGAACTTCGTGGCTGCGCAATCGCATGAGCGCTTCGGCGGTCTCACCGGTCTGCGCTTCAACATCGGGCGCATCGAAGGTGGCATCAAGGCGAACATGATCGCGCCGACGGCGGAAGTGCGTTTCGGCTTCCGACCGCTGCCAACGATGGATCCGGATCAGCTGCTGCAGCTTTTCCAGACTTTGGTCGAGCCGCAACCCGTGGAATTCACCGAGACCTTTCGTGGTGCCTCGTTGCCGGCCGGCGACACTGCGCGGGCGGAGGAGCGCCGCCTGGCCGCTCGCGATATCGCTGACGAACTGGAGCTACCGATCGGCAACGCAGTGGACTTCTGGACCGAGGCGGCGCTTTTCTCATCCGCTGGCTACACCGCGTTCGTCTATGGCCCTGGCGACATCGCGCAGGCGCACAGCGCGGACGAATGGGTCGCGCTCGATCAGTTGCAGCAATACGCACAAACCATCTACCGGATCGTGAATAGTGGAAACGCATAAGCACACAAGAAAAACCATCGTGCGCCTGCTCTCGAGCATGGGCAGTGCGAAGGAAATCCAGCAATACCTCAAGCGCTTCTCGCAGATCGATGCGAAGCGCTTCGCCGTGGTCAAGGTCGGTGGCGCGGTGCTGCGCGACGAACTCGCCGATCTCACTTCGTCGCTGACGTTTCTGCAGCAGGTCGGCCTCACGCCCATAGTGCTGCATGGCGCTGGCCCGCAACTGGATGAGGAACTGTCCGCCGCCGGCATCGAGAAGCAGACAGTCAACGGATTGCGCGTTACCTCGCCACAGGCGCTGGCGATCTTGCGCAAGGTATTCCAGCAGCAGAACCTCAAGCTGGTGGAAGCGCTGCAGACGATGGATACACGCGCCACCTCGGTGCCGTCGGGTGTCTTTACGTCCAGCTATCTCGATCGCGATACCTACGGTCTGGTCGGCAAGGTGCAGAGCATCAACCTGGCGCCGATCGAGGCCAGTCTGCGCGCCGGTTCGATCCCGGTGATCGCCAGCCTGGGCGAGACCGAGGAAGGGCAGATCCTCAACATCAACGCAGACTTTGCTGCGAACGAACTGGTGCGCGTGCTGCAGCCGTACAAGATCGTGTTCCTCACCGGCACCGGCGGGCTGCTTGATGGCGAAGGCCAGCTGATCGACTCGATCAACCTGTCGACCGAGTACGAACACCTGATGGCGCAGCCGTGGCTCAACGGCGGCATGCGGTTGAAGCTCGAACAGATCGCCGACCTGCTGGCGAACTTGCCGCTCACCTCATCGGTGTCGATTACACGGCCGTCCGAACTGGCCAAGGAATTGTTCACCCACAAGGGTTCGGGCACGCTGGTACGGCGCGGGGAGAAGGTGCTGACGTTCAACTCGTGGGATGGCATCGACCTAGTGCGGATGCGCACGCTGATCGAATCCAGCTTTGGCCGCACGCTGGTCGCTGATTACTTCGAGCGCACCCAGCCGCGGCATGTCTACGTCAGCGAAAACTATCGTGCCGCGATGATCCTCACTGAGGAAGACGGGCTTGCCTATCTGGACAAGTTCGCCGTGCTCGACGACGCGCAAGGTGAAGGTCTCGGTCGCGCCGTGTGGCTGGTGATGCGCGAGCAGAACCCTCAGCTGTTCTGGCGCTCGCGTGCCGGCAACCCGGTCAATCCGTTCTACGACGCCGAGTGCGACGGCAGCCTCAAGCAACCGCGCTGGAAAGTGTACTGGTACGGCATGGACGGCTTCGACACGATCGCCCGCTGCGTGGCGCATTGCGCCACACGACAACCGACGCTGGTGGATTGAACGTCATGAACACTTTGAAAAAGACTATCGGCATTGTCGGCGCGCGTGGTCATACCGGCGCCGAGCTGATCCGCTTGATTGCCAGGCATCCAGCGCTGGAACTGGTGTTTGTTTCCTCGCGGGAACTGGACGGCCAACGCGTCGATGCGCATGTCGCCGAATACCGTGGCGAACTGCGCTACAGCTCGCCGGCACACGAAGAGCTGCCGAGCCTGGGCGCTGATGTGGTGATCCTGGCGTTGCCGAACGGCAAGGCGGCAGTCTGCGTCGCGGCATTCGATGCAGCTGGGGTCGACCCGCTGATCGTCGACCTTTCTGCCGATTATCGTTTCGACCCGAACTGGTATTACGGCCTGCCGGAACTGACCCGCGAAAAGTGGCATGGCCAGAAGCGCATCAGCAATCCAGGTTGCTATGCCACCGCGATCCAGCTCTCGATCGCGCCGCTGAAAGATTTGCTGGCCGCGCCTCCGGTATGCTTCGGCGTGTCGGGTTATTCCGGCGCCGGCACCTCGCCGTCGGACAAGAACGATCCGGACAAGCTGCGCGACAACCTGATGCCATACGCGCTGACCGGCCATATGCACGAGAAGGAAGCTTCGTTCCGGCTTGGCGTGCCAGTGGAGTTCATGCCGCATGTGGCGCCGCATTTTCGCGGACTTACCGTCACCACCAATCTCTATCTCTCGCGCCCGCTGAAACGCGAAGAAGTGCTGCAGCGTTTCCAACATGCCTACGCGGGCGAGAAGCTGGTGTCCGTGGTGGACGAGGCGCCATGGGTCAGCCGCATTGCCCACAAGCATCACGTCGAAATCGGAGGCTTCGCACTGTCGGCCGACGGCAAGCGCGTGGTGGTGGTGGCAACGCTGGACAACCTGCTGAAGGGCGCGGCAACGCAAGCCATGCAGAACATCAATCGTGCGATCGGTGTGGACGAATACACCGCCATTCCGTTGCTGTAGGAGCGCACCTTGTGCGCGAAAGATCCACCGAGTCGTTACGCTTTTCGCGCACAGGGTGCGCTCCTACGAGGACAACCATATGACGCAGCCCCTCTGGCAAAAATCCGGCATCCAGATCGACGCGAAGATCATGAAGTTTCTCGCCGGCGACGACGTGCTGCTGGATCGCGAATTCTTCCTGCACGACATCACCGCCAGCAAGGCGCATGTCGAAGGTTTGGCGAATATCGGCGTCGTTAGCGCCGACGAGGCCGTCGCGTTGAAGCGCGAGCTGGACGCGCTTGCAGCGGACTTCAGTGCGGGCGCCTTCGTGCTGGACGAGCGTTACGAGGATGGTCATTCGGCAATCGAAGCACGACTCACCGAGCGTCTCGGCGACGCCGGTCGCCGCGTGCACACGGGACGTAGCCGCAACGATCAGATCCTGGTCGCCACCCGGCTGTGGCTGAAGGACCGACTTGCCGTGCTCGAACTGCATTGCCGTGAGATCGCGAAGGTATGCCTCGAGCGTGCTGCGCAGCCAGCCTTGCCGCTGCCGGGTTATACCCATCTTCAACGCGCGGTGGTGTCGTCCACGGCGATGTGGTTTGCCGGCTTTGCGGAGGGCTTCATCGACAACGCGCGGCGTGCGCGACAGACTGCCGAATGGATCGACGCAAATCCACTGGGCACGGCGGCTGGCTATGGCGTTAACCTCAAGCTCGATCGCGAACACACCACGAAAGCACTCGGCTTTGCCCGCATGCAGGTCAGCCCGATCTACGCGCAGCTGTCGCGAGGCAAGTTCGAGATGGCGGTGCTCGAGGCAATCGCCAGTGCGCTGCTCGACCTGCGGCGGCTAGCCTGGGATCTGTCGCTGTTCACCACGGCGGAATTCAATTTCGTGAAGCTTCCGGATGAATACACCACCGGCAGCTCGATCATGCCGAACAAGCGCAACCCGGACGTGGTGGAACTGTTGCGCGCCAGCTATGCCAGCGTCGCCGCGGCGCGCACCGAAATCGAGCAACTGCTATCCCTGCCGTCCGGCTACCAGCGTGACTTGCAGTTCTCCAAAGGCTCGCTGTTCCACGGCTGCCGGCACGGCCTGGCCGCGTTGGAACTGGTGCCGGATCTGCTCGCGCGCATGCAGTGGAATGAGGCATCGATGCGTGCATCGATCGATCCGGCGATGTACGCCACCGACGTGGCGATCGAGCAAGCTGCCGCTGGGGTCCCGTTCCGCGATGCCTATCGCGCGGCGGCGGAAACGGCGAGCTCCGCCGGGCACGGGCGCACACCAGAGAGCAGCCTCGCTGCGCGGGTGTCGCCCGGTGCGGGCCATGATTTGCGGTTGGACGTACTGCAGGAACGACTTGATCTCTTGGACGGCTGATTGATCTTCTGAAGACGGGGGCGACATGGCTGCGATGAGCAAGGAGAACGCCGAGCACTATCACTGGGGTGAAGCCTGCGAAGGCTGGCACCTGCTCGGCGGCGATGACCTGAGTGTCATCGAGGAACGGATGCCGCCGGGAACGGCGGAGCAGCGCCACTGGCATGTCCGGGCGCGCCAGTTTTTCTACGTGCTCGAAGGCGAAGCGGTACTCGAGCTGGACGGCACGAGGCATCGGCTGCAGCGCGGTGAAGGGCTGCACGTGCCGCCAGGAACAGCGCACCAGATGCACAACGTGAGCATGGCGGATGTCCGCTTCCTGGTGATTTCAGCACCGAAAAGTCACGGCGACCGCGCGCCCGCGCCGCTGGCTGAGGGCGCTGCATGAGCGTCGGCGTCGAGCTCTCCGAACAGGCCTTGCCACACTGGCGTCGCGCCGTACTGAAGGTAGGCAGCAACCTGCTCGCCGCCGACGGTGACGGCCTCACGCCGCGTTTCGCCACGGCGCTGGCTGCGTTCATAGCCGCCAGTCACGCCGACGGTCGGCAAGTGGTGCTGGTGTCATCGGGTGCGGTGGCGGCGGGCCGCGCGCTGCTGCGCGAGCGCACCGCTGCCGGCGGTGCGCTCGCCGCACGGCAGGCACTGGCCGCACTGGGCCAGGCGCCGATGATCGCGCTGTGGCAATCGCTGTCAGCACGGCCAGTGGCGCAAGTGCTGCTGACTCACGATGACCTGCGCAATCGGCGCCGCTATCTCAATGCGCGAGCCACGCTGCGCGAGTTGCTGGCGCTGGACGTGCTTACCGTAGTGAACGAGAACGACACCGTCGCGGTGGACGAGCTGAAGCTGGGTGACAACGACAATCTCGCGGCGATCGTCGCCGCGCTGGTCGATGCCGACCTGCTGCTGATTGCCTCCGACATCGATGCGCTGTACAGCGCCGATCCGCGGCTCGATCCCGCGGCAAGACCGATCAACGACGTGCCGGAGCTGACCCCGCAGATCATGGCGATGGCCGGCGGCAGCGGCAGCCCGGTGGGTACGGGTGGCATGCGGACCAAGCTGGAAGCGGCGAGTAAGGCGGCCGCAGCGGGTATTGCCACGGCACTGTTCAACGGTCGCAGCGAAGCGACGGTGCGGGCGCTCGAGCAAGGGCGCCTGCGCGGCACCCTGATCCGCGCCGGACGCAGTCGCATGCAGGCACGCAAATACTGGCTACGTCATGCACCGGCCGGGCCGGGCCGCATTTGCGTGGATGCCGGCGCGGCCAAGGCACTCCATGGCGGTCGCGCATCGTTGCTGCCGGGCGGTATCACTGAAGTTGCGGGCGAGTTCAATCGCGGCGACATGGTGGAGATCATCACGGTCGAGAGCAGCGGCGCGGATAGCGCATCCATCGCGCGTGGCATCAGCCAGTACGGCACCGCCGAAGTACGCCGGCTGGCCGGGTGCCACAGCCGCGACATCGAAGCACGGCTCGGCTACAGCTACGGTGATGAAGTCATCCATCGGGATGACCTGGTGCGGTTGACCGATGCGGAGATCCTTGCATGAGCGAAACGACGAGCGCGATCCGGACGCAAGCGCTCGCTTGTCGCGTCGCGGCCCAGCACGTGGCCGAACTCGGCACCGGGACCAAGCGCGCGTTGCTGGGCGAGATGGCCGCGCGGCTGGAGGTGCACAGCAACGCAGTGCTTGCCGCGAACGCCGAAGACATGCAAAAGGCTGCGGCCAAAGGTGTGCAGGGCGCGATGCTCGATCGCCTGCGGCTGGATGCGTCGCGCGTAGCCGCCATCGCCAACGCGCTGCGTGAGGTGGCCCAACTGCCCGATCCGGTCGGCTTGGTGACACGCCGCGAGACGCGCCCGAACGGCCTGCTGATCGAACGCGTACGAGTGCCACTGGGCGTGGTGGCGATGATCTACGAGGCGCGCCCCAACGTCACCGCCGATGCTGCCGCGCTATGCCTCATGTCCGGCAACGGGGTGATCCTGCGCGGCGGATCCGAGGCGCTGCATTCCAATATTGCGATCGCAAATGCCTTGCGCGAGGCACTGGAAGCCCATGGCGTTCCCGCCGCCGCACTCACGCTGATCGAGGACCTCAGTCGCCAAGCGATGATCGAACTGCTGCAACTCAGCGACATCGTCGACCTGGCGATTCCGCGCGGCGGCGAGGGGCTGATCCGTTTCGTCGCCGAACATGCCCGCGTGCCGGTGATCAAGCACTACAAGGGCGTCTGCCATCTCTATGTGGATCGCGCCGCCGATCCGGCGTTGGCGTTGAGCCTGCTGATCGACGGCAAGACCACGCGTCCTGGCGTCTGCAATGCGCTGGAGACCTTGCTGGTGCATCGGGACATTGCCGATGCGTTGCTGCCGGTGGCGGCTGATGCGCTGCAAAAACGTGGCGTGGAGTTACGCGGTTGTGAGCGCAGCCGCGCGTTGGTACCCAGCATGCATGCAGCCGCAGAGGACGACTACGCGGCCGAATTTCTCGAGCTGATCCTGGCCGTGCGCGTCGTCGACGACCTCGACGACGCCATCGCGCACATCCGTCGCCATGGCTCGGATCACACCGAAGTCATTGCCACCCGCGATGAAGTCGCCGCAGAGCGCTTCGTGCGTGCGTTGCGCTCTGCCGTGGTGATGGTCAACGCGTCCTCGCGCTTCTCCGACGGTGGCGAACTGGGTCTCGGCGCCGAAATAGGCATCTCCACCACGCGCCTGCACGCTTATGGGCCGATGGGCGCCGAGTCGCTCACCATCGAGCGCTTCGTGGTGCGCGGAGCGGGGCAGGTGAGGCATCCACAGAGCAGGACGTGTGTGAGAGATTGAGTGTCGTTCTTCGGCACTTATCATGCGTTCAACGCCTGAGTCAAGCGGCGCTCGGCGCCCCCCTTTACAAGGAAAAACAGCGGCGAAATCAAAGCGGTGCTCGCACCGGATGCGGCGTGAGCCATGCTGACGGCAGGCCGAGGTGCGTCAACAATGGGGCGCCCTTCCTAACGCATTTTCAAAGTTTTTTCTGCTACCTTTGTCAAGGGGAATTCGGGGGGTTCAGGGGAAGTCAGGTTGTATCGCGGGTCATGACGTTGCCGGCTTTCGCAGCGGTACGACGAAATATTGATCAATCAATCAGGGGATTTAAATGCAAACCAAACACTTCATGTGGCTTACCGCCGCATGTGGGCTGGTGCTTGCCGGCGGTGTACCGGCAGTACAGGCTACGGCGGCCAAGGCCGCTCCGAACATTCCGATGATGGCCTCGGCGCCGCTCATCACGGACGCCATCGACAACAGCAAGCTCGTTACGCTCAATGGCAGCAAGTTGCCGGTGGCTTCGGCCAAGTACGATGCCGGCGCGCTTGTTTCCAGCAAACAGCTCAAGCACATGACGCTGATGCTCAAGCGCAGCCCGGACATGCAGGCCCGCTATGAGTCTTATCTGACCCAGCTGACGACCCCGAAATCGCCTTACTTCCACAAGTGGCTGAAGGCGAAGGAGCTTGGTGACAAGTTCGGCCCGTCCAAGCAGGACATCGCCAAGGTCACCCAGTGGCTGACCTCGCAGGGCCTGAGCGTCGGCAGCATTTCCAAGTCCGGCATGATGGTGCACTTCTCCGGCAACGTCGCTGCCGTACAGAGCGCATTCCATACCCAGCTGCACAACTACACCGTCAATGGCGAAAAACATTTTGCCAACGCCAGCGCCCAGCAGATTCCGGCGGCGTTGTCGCCGGTTGTTGCCGGCGTCGCGTCGCTGAACAACTTCTTCCCGAAGCCCCAGGTGAAAATGGTGGGCACGGTCAAGAAAAACAGTGCCGGCCACTTTGTCCGTGTTGCCAATGCACCCGGCTTCACCAATCCGCCGGGCGATCTGGATCCCCAAACGCAATTCGATGTCGTTCCGGCGGATTTCAACACCATCTACAACGTCAATGCGTTGTGGGCGGGTACGGCCATTGCCGGATCGACCACACCGATTCGTGGTGCCGGCGTGACCATTGCCGTGCTCGAGCGCTCCGATATCCTTCCGGCTGACGTCGCGACGTTTCGTACCGCGTTCCTTCCTGTCGATGCGGCCGGCGTCGTAAACTTTGCCAGCGTCGATAACGGCGGCGGCTCCTGCCTGGACCCGGGTGAAACTCCTGACGAAGGCGAAGCAGCGCTGGATGCCGAATGGGCCGGCGCGGCCGCACCCGATGCGAACATCACGTTTGCTGCCTGTGCCGACAGCGACACGGATTTCGGTCCGTTCATCGCCGTCGAAAATCTGCTCGATAGCGAAAATCCCGCGCCGCAGATCATGAGCCTGAGCTACGGCGGCTGCGAAATTCAGCAGGGCCAGGGCGAAGAGGAAGTCCAGGAACTCTGGAGCGAAGCGATCTCCCAGGGCACCACGGTGTTCGTGTCGACCGGCGATTCCGGCTCCGCCGGTTGTGACCAGAATGAACCGGCCGCTGCTTCAGGCCTGGCAGTCAACGGCCTGGCGACCACCCCTTACAACACCGCTGTGGGTGGTACCGACTTCAACGACGTGGGCCAAACGGCCACCTACTGGAGCAACACCAACGCCGCCAACGGCCTGTCGGTGCTGGGCTACGTGCCGGAGCAGACCTGGAACGACACCTGCGCGAGCAGCGCGCTGTTCACGCTGGAAGGCAGCCGGGGCCATCCCGGTGCCGGCGATGGCGAGGCGTTCTGCAACACCGGCTTTGGCCAGAATTTCCTGGGCACGGCAGGCGGTAGCGGTGGCGCCAGCATAATTTTCGCCAAGCCGAGCTGGCAGGTGGGTGTCTTCGGTTCGAACGCGGCCAATGTGCGCACGATTCCTGACGTATCCCTGTTCGCCGCCAACGGCCTGTACGGTCACGCGCTGTTGTTCTGCGAGTCCGATAACGGTGGTGCACCCTGCGACTACAATACCGATGACACGCTGTTCAGCTCGGCTGGCGGTACCTCGTTTGCTGCTCCGTCAATGGCTGGTATCCAGGCCTTGGTGGACCAGGCTACCTCCTTGGCATTGGGCGGGCCGGAAAACTTTGGCCTGGGCAATGTGAATCCGGCGATGTACCAGTTCGGCATTCGCGAATACGGTACCCAAGGTTCGCCCAACGCGACTTCGCTGGCCGCCTGTAATTCGTCGACCACGCCGCTGGCCGGCAATAGCTGCGTTTTCAACAACGTCACCGTGGGCGATATTGATGTCCCCTGCTTTGCCATTACGGCATACTGCTACACCCGCGGGCAGGATCAGTTCGGTGTGGTTAGCCTGAACAGCGGCAGCCTGGCACCGGCCTACTTGGCGACCCCGGGTTACAGCATGGCCACTGGCCTGGGCTCGGTGAATGCCACCAACCTGGTGGTTGCTTCGGTGAGCTACAACAAGATCGGCAATACCACTGGGCTTGAATTTCTTCCCATGGCGGCCAGCGACTTCCTCAACTCCGCCTCTACGCAATTCCCTGGCGATAGCGGAGAGTTCGAGTTCCCGGTCGACGGCCGTACCGACGTGGCCTTGGTCAACCCCACCACAGGTGTGCTGACCGAGCTTGGCATGATCGGCAGTACCGTCGACAAGAGCGTCATCGTGAATGGCGTCACCAAGGGTTATACGGTTAGCGCCATCGGTGACTTCAATGGTGACGGCATTGCCGACTTCGCCTTCACCAATCCAGCCACCAATGAGCTTTACATCGTGCTCAATGACGGTAACGGGGGTATCACCTCGTACGACGCCGGAAGCTATCCGACAGGATGGACCGTTGTCGGCGCCGCTCGCGTCACCAGTAGCCTGATGCAGTTGGTATGGCGCAACAACACCACGGCTCAGGTTGGCTGGTGGACGTTCGGCACCTTCACCGCTTCTGCAACAGCCGGGCACCCCGGCACGGTGACGCGCACGGTGTCGCCGTTGATTGCGGCAGCCAGTGGCTACAACCTCACACTTAGCAGCTCCAACGGCGGTGAGGTTGCGGACTTCGTCTGGACCGGGCCGAAGAACGACCTGTATATATGGACCAATGATGGTGGTTCGCTGGGTGGTGTGTTTACGCCGCACTTCGTCGAGTACTTCCCGGCAGGCTGGAAACTGCAGGGTGCCGGCGACGTCAATGGCGATGGCCAGACTGATTTGCTGTGGACCAATGCCAGCACCAACCAGTTCGGCTGGTGGCTCATGAACGGAACCACGATCGCTGGCCTTGGAGTGCGTCCGATCACCGCGGGTTACTCGTTCGCGACGATCGGCGACTTCAACGGTGATGGCCTGGTGGATGTGCTGTTCACCAATGCTGCAGGCAACGCCAACCTGTGGACGGGCATCGGCAATGGCTTCCAGTCGTTCATCCTCAGCGATACGACGGGCGCGGCGGTGACGGTGCCGGCGGGTGCGCAGGTGATTCCGAATCGCCTACAGGCGTTTCCTTCCGCCAACGGCATCTTCCCTGACTTCTTCTAATAAGTCGGATTAGATTCAAGAAGCATCGGAGCCGGGCGAAAGCCCGGCTCTTTTTTTGCTGCGATTGCCGGTCCCACGCGGAACACTTGCTTGCCGCACATCACCGAGCTTGGTCAGCGGGATGTGGCGAAGATGTCCCCAATCAAAGTCAGCGAAATACGCGCTGCAACGTACCCGCAAACAGCCGGCATCTGCTCAGCTAGCAGGGTTCCACGCGCGTACCGCCTGCGCAAACGTGAGGCAATCCGCGTGCCGGTTGTATAGCGGTGCCGGGGAAATGCGGATGACGTCTGGTTCACGCCAGTCGCCAATAATGCCGTGCTCCATCAGGTACTCGAACAGTGCGCGGCCGCGCTCGCGACCACCTAGTACGCGAATCGACAGCTGTGCGCCACGACGCGCCGGGTCGACCGGGGTGACGATCTCCAGCACGTCGCTGAGCTGTGTGCGTACCAGCCATTCCAGGTAGCCGGTGAGCTTGAGCGATTTCTCGCGCAGAGCCTGCATGCCGGCGCGGCGGAAAATCTGCAGCGAAACGCGCAGTGGTGCCAGTGCGAGGATCGGCGGATTGGACAGCTGCCAGCCGTCGGCACCGGGTGTGGGCACGAACTGCGGGCCCATCTGGAAGCGGGTGGTCTTGTCGTGACCCCACCAGCCGGCGAAGCGCGGCAAGACGGCATTGGCGTGGCGCTCGTGCACGAATGCGCCGCCAACCGCGCCGGGGCCGGAGTTGAGGTATTTGTAGCTGCACCAGATCGCAAAGTCGGCACCGCTGTCGTGCAGTTGCAACGGCAGGTTGCCGACGGCATGTGCAAGATCGAAGCCGACCACGCAGCCGTGCTTGTGCCCGAGCTCGGCGATTGCCCTGAGATCGAATGTCTGACCATTGCGGTATTGCACGCCCGGCAGCATCACCAGCGCGATACGTGAGCCGTGCTCGGCCAGCACGCGTTCGATGGCGGCGGTGGAAACCAGGCCGTTGGGTTCGTCAGCTTCGAGCTCGATCAGTGCGCTGGCCGGATCGAAGCCGTGGTAGCGGATCTGCGACTCCACGGCGTAGCGATCGGTGGGAAACGCGCCGGCCTCGATCAGGATGGCGGGGCGCTCTTTCGTCGGCCGATAAAAGCTCACCATCATCAAGTGCAGGTTGACCCCGAGGGTGTTCATCGCCACCACTTCGGTGGGCAGCGCGCCGACCACGGCGGCGAGGTCGTCGCGCACGAATTCGTGATAGTCCATCCACGGTAGACGGCCTTTGAAATGGCCTTCGACACCCAGCTCGCCCCAGTAGTCCAGTTCCGCGTTCACCGCTTCGCGCACGGCACGTGGCTGCAGGCCCAGCGAATTGCCGCAGAAATACACGCTCTCTACCGGTCGAGCGTCATGGCCCTGATGCGGCGGGATCAGAAACTCGTCGCGGAAGCTGCGTAGAGGATCGGCGGCATCTTGCGCGAGGGCCCAGTCGAGGTTGGCTTCATAGGTTTGGGACATCGAGCGATCTCGGTTTTAGCGGCTCCTCCACCTGCTTGCAGGGGAGGTTGGGAGGAGGTGGCTTTTGATTTTGCGTGGCGGAAGAGCGACCCCACCCCAACCCTCCACTGCAAGCGGGGGAGGGGCAATTTGCGGCCGCGTCCTGCTAATGAGGGAGAGTCGTTGTCGGGCCTACTGGCTTACTTCAAGTGTGCGGCGATCCCGTTGCAGCCCTTGTCGAACGCGGCCTTCCAGGCGGCGCCGGCTTCGCTCTGCTCGGGGCGCACGCAGCGCAGCTGGATCGCATGGCCGTCCTTCAGCCAGTAGCGCTCGCTGTAACTGAACTGGGTGCCGTTTTCCTGCGCCGTGTAAACGTAGCTGTTCGGGCTTGGCGCGACGGCCGCGGCCTTGTAGCCGGGCAGCGCCATGGCCTTTGCGTTGGCATCGCCCATGTATTGCTGGAAGCCACCGGCGTCGGGTACCTGCTTCACCGTCACGGTGACGCGTGCAAGGCTGTTCTTGCCGGTGGGCGAGGGGTCGGGTACCTGGAAGACACGCACCTCCGGATCGCCCTCGGTTTCCATGATGCCAAGCCAGTCGCTCGGCGTGCTGAAGTTGACGCTGCCGGAAGCCATGCTGACGTCGGCGGCGTGGACGTTGCCGCCCAGCAGCAAGGTGGCGACCAGGGCGGCGGCGATCGAGCTGGCGGTGCGCATGAAACTCATACTGACTCCTGAGAAATGATGTCGGGGGTGAAACGATGCCTGGGCAGGCCCAGCCACTCCAGCGCGGTGCCATGAAACAATCGGGCGCGCTCAACATCGCCCAATCCCAGTGCCTCGATGCCGCTACCGGGCTCTTGCTCGCCCAGCGGGAAAGGATAGTCGGTGCCGAGCATCACCTGCTCGACGCCCGTCACATCCAGCAGATAGCGCAGCGCCTGCGGATCATGCACGCAGGAGTCGAAATAGAAGCGCTTGAGGTATTCGCGGGGGTTGCGCGGATTGTCGGTAGCGACCAGGTCCGGGCGCATCCGGAAGCCGTGCTCGATGCGGCCGATCGTCCATGGGAAGCTGCCGCCGCCGTGGGCCAGCATCACGCGCAGCTTAGGCAGCCGCTCCAGCACGCCGCCGAACGCAAGGCAGCAGGCCGCGCGCGATTGCTCCGCCGGCATGCCGACCAGCCATGGCATCCAGTACTTCGGCATCGTCGGGGTGCCCATCATGTCCCACGGGTGCACCAGCACCGCGGCGCCCAGATCGGCGGCTGCCTCGAAGAACGGGAACAGCTCCGGCGCATCCAGGTTCCAGTCGTTGCAATGCGAACCGATCTGCACGCCCTGCAGGCCGAGCTCGTCGATGCAGCGTTCCAGCTCGCGGATCGCCAGCTCCGGCGCCTGCAGCGGCACCGTGCCGATGCCGGCATAGTGGCGCGGATAATCGCGGCACAGGCCAGCCATGTGGTCATTCAGATGACGGTGCAGCTCGAGCGCCTGATAGCCCTGCGCCCAGTACGAGAACAGGACCGGGACGGTGGAGATCACCTGCACACCCACCCCAAAACGGGCGTAGTCGTCGATGCGCGTCTGCGGGTCGAATGCCGAGTCCCACACCTCGCGGAAGAACCGGCTGTCCTTGTAGATGCGGTGGCGCCCTTCGGTATGCGTCATCACCGGAAAGCGGTCGTCGCCGAACTTGGTCGCCAGGTTGGGCCAGTCGCGGGGCAGAATATGGGCGTGGGTATCTATCTTAAGCATCGGTGGAGTGTAAAACCTCAGCGCGCCCACGTCGCGTCGGACCAGGCAAATGTCGTAGCGGCTGGTTCACCGATGCCTCTATGCGTCTGCGGCGCGGACTTTCTGACGCAATCCCTCGCTTGGTTCGGCACGCCTGCGCCAAATTCATACCTGCCAGGATCTTGCGAATGGCTGTTGAACCGGTCGGGTGCGCCAGCTCAGACGATACGCACCCCGGCGGGATTGCGCTGGGGGTCACGCCAGAACGCGTCGTTGGCGAAGCGCTGGAACAGGTCCGGTGGCAAGACGGTGTTGCGGGGAATCGCTTTCACTTCGGTACGCACGGTATGCAAGCCGGGCGTGCCAGCCTTCTGATCGAACTCGGTGGCGTCGTAGCTGACGTTGGCGAAGTCGTGCGCGTAGGGCGCCTCGCCGAGGAAGTCGTAGATGGCGGCAAGCGCCTTGGCCGGATCCTCCGTGAGGGTCTCGTACTGGATCAGCAGCAGGCGGTCGGCGTGCTCGCCGTAGAACGCTTCCTTCAGTGCGTCATAGGCGTAGCCGAGCATGCCATCGGCGCCAGCGATGCCGTTGGCGCGGGTGTAGACGGTGCCACCCGGTGTGAAGTTGAAGATCGCCGAGGGACTGAACGCATTCTTGCGGATCAGCCGCTCGATACTGTCGACGATCCACGGAACATGACGCACGCAGGCGATGACTTTCGCTGCGGGAAAAAGTTGATTGAGCGCAGGCAGGCGCGCGCACCAGCCGCGGTTGGTGTCGAACACCACCTCCTCGGTGCACGTGGCGTAGTAGTTCTCGAACAGGCCGCGCAGAAGCTGCTGGCGCTGCTCGTCGTCGATGAAGACAGCAAACTCGTTGCTGCCACCCATCGCACCGACCAGGGCGCTGAACAGCCCGGCCATGGGACCACTCATGCCCGCATGGAAGCGCGGGTTCTGCCGCAGCAGGGCAGCAAGCAAGGTGGACCCTGAGCGGGGCAGGCCCGAAATGAAATGAATACGGTTGTGCATAAATAAATCTCCCCTGGATAACGTTGGCGCCATTTACCGGACGGTAAAGGCAGCTCTCACGGGGTGTTGCGTAAAGCCGGAAGAAAACCGGTCATGCTGTTCGCGAGATCGTTCGATCAGTGGCAGGCAGCTGTCCATCACGGGCATGCAACGATGGTAAGCCAGTCGGACTGGCTGCGCAGATTTTTGCACGGCTGCTGGACTTTCCGCCATCTGCGCGTCAAGTCGCCAGGCAGCCCCGGTTGGCGGGCCAATCGTGGTGCCGACCTCATCGATTCGCGTGTTGATCCTCGCTGATCAGCGCTGCACTGCAGAAACGCCGGCGAGCTGAAGCTGACTACGCCCGACCACGTATGCCACGGTGTCCACGTTGTCGACCAGACGGTCGCTGATCCGCGCCAGCAACTCGGCGGCGGCGGGATTTTCGGCGCCCTGCATCAGCGTCACCAAGATACGTTGCCGGGTGCGCAGATCGGGCAGCGCCTCGATCGCTATTTGCTCGCGCAGCGCGGTGGCGACTATCTGCAAGGCACTCGCTGCCGCATCAACGAAGCCGTTGATTTCGGTCTGTGCAGGCAGCGTGGAGAGATCGTCGATCAACGCTTCCAGCGTCATCGCGGTACGCGCCAGGCGATTGCTGTTCGCGAAAAGGGCGCGCGCCAGCGCCAGCAGCTCTGGTGGCGTGGCCGGCTCGGTGCGCATGCGGTCGATCGAGGCCTGCGCATTGGTACGTGCGGTGCGCGATGCACTGCGCATTTCGCGGTGGAGGTTGTGCTGATCGGGTTGCGCCAGCGCACGCAGATAGTTGGCGTAGGCGTCCAACATCACGGCCAGCGCGGCGCGCGCACGGCCGCGCTCCCAGGTGGGCCATGCAACATAGGCCACCAATGCGATGCCGCAGCCGAGCGCGGTATTGATCACCCGATCCATCACGGCCGCACTGGAACTGACGCCGCCCAGGGAAAGCAGGATCACCACCGTGCCGGTCAGCGCCGCCACGGCGATGCCGTAGTGCGCGGTAGCCAGATAGCGAAATGCCATGCACAGCACAGCCATCAGCGCGAGATGCGTCCATGGCTCGCTGGGCGTGATGTGCAGCAGCACCGTCGTGAGCACCAGTCCGAGTACGGTGCCCACCACGCGCAGCAGACCGAAATTGAAGGTCGCTGCGAAGTCCGGCCGCAGCACGATCGCTGCCGTCATGGGCAGCCAGTAGCCGTGCGGTAGATTCAACTGGCGTGAGATCCACAGCGCCGCACTGAGACACACTGCTGTGCGCACCGCGTGCCGGAATGCTACCGAACGTGGTGTGAGGCTCGCGCGCAGCGTCGCTCTGGCGGAACTGCTGCGCAGCGCTTTCGGCAGGCGTGTTTCTTCCGCGCTGGCGCGTAGTTCGCCGCGGCTGCCAGCCCAGTCCGCGTTGCGCACGGCAGCGGCCAGCTGGCCGGACAGGGCATGGATATGTGCGTTCAGGCCATCGGTGTTGCTGCTGCCGTCAAGCAAGGCGTGCTCGCTGGCCTGCAGGGTTCCCAGTGCGCGTGCGGCCTGTTCGGGCGACTCGCCCTGTTGCAGTGCGTCGGCAATCGCGGCCAGCACGCGCGCGGCGTCGTCGCGGAACATCGCGTGGATGGATGGGTTGGCGTGCAGCTCGGTCATCGCGGTGAGTTCCAGCCGGATGCGTTCGGCCAGTTCCAGCAGCACGCCAAACGCTTCCATCGCGCGGCCGTGCGCGCGATGCCGTCCAAGCAGCGTTTGCTGCAACGTGGTCATCGCATCGGTGAGTGCCGGTACGTCGGTATCGTCGCGGGTTTGCTGCCTGGCCAGTACAGCCAGGCCGGCATAGACGGTGGCCAGCGCATGGCGTTCCGGCAAGTAGCGTTGCCACGGCCACGCCGCCAGCGAAAAGAGCGTGAGCAGCAGGCCGCCGGAGAAGATCAGCGCCGCGCCGCTGAGTGCTCCCGTTAGCGAGGTCGGCGTTGATGCGGTGATCACCAGCAGGATCATGCTGGTCATGCCGACTCGTGCGGTATCCGTACCGAACACCACCAGCAGCCCGCCAAAGAAACCGAATGCGGCGGTGGCTGCCAGTATCAGCAACAGCTGACCGCCGATCAGGAAGCCGCAAAGCGAGGCCAGCCCTGCCGCGAGAGAGGCCAGCAACAACTGCTGCATGCGTTGGCGGTAGGGTCCCGGCTGATCGGAGAACATCGTATCCAGCGCACCGGCGCCGATAGCCAGTCCAATTTCGGTATGCCCGGTGGCCAATCCGATGCCCAGCGGCAGCACCACCGCCGCGGTATTGCGCAACACCACCCGCAGCGGCACATCCGGCCGCTTGATATCGGTCAGGCTTTCGACGACGTGGGCGCGTAGCGAATAACCGCTGGATGGCATCAAAGTTTCACGTGTATCGCGGGGTTCGCTGATTCTGCACTATGCGGATGGGATCTGTGTTCTTGAAACGGTGGGAGCGACTTCAGTCGCGATGCTTTGTGAGCCATGTGCAAGAGCATCGCGACTGAAGTCGCTCCCACAAAAAAGAGAAGGACAGCGCCCGATCAGGCGCGGCCGGCGAACTCACCGGTCAGTGTGTTCACCCACACCTTCTCGTCATTGCTGATGTATTCGGGGACTTGTACTTCGATGCCGGTGTTGAGCTTGGCCGGTTTGTTGCGCTTGGTCGCGCTGGAGCCTTTCATTTCCGGCGCGGTGTCGATCACGGTCAGTATCACGCTGCTCGGCACCTGCAGGCCCACCGGTGCATCGTCGATCAGCTGCACGTAATAGCCTTCAACACCTTCGACGATGTAACCAGCGTTGTCGCCGACCAGGGCGGGCGAAAGCAGGTACTGGGTATAGTCCTCGGCATCCATGAACACGAACGCGCCGTCGTCCATGTAGGAGAAATTCGCCGCGCGGCGAACCAGATCCATTTCCTGCAGCTCGTCATCGGCACGCAGGCTGAGGTCGAACTTGCGACCGCCGGGAATCGTATACAGGGTGAAGCGAAACGTGACGTTGCCGCCACGCGCGCTGGGCGAGCTGCGCTCGATGTCGCGCACCTGATAAACGGTGCCTTCGTGTTCGACCACGTTGCCTTTCTTGACGTCGGAAGCTTTCATCTTAAGAGCCAGGGGTTAGGGATGAGTAGCGAGGGCGCCCTGCTGGGCGTACGGAAAAGGAATATGGATGAGTCGCGAAGCATTACGATGTTTCCTCGCGACGCGTTCCTCGTCCCTGATTTATTTAGGCTGCAGCCGCACCGCGCCATCAAGGCGGATGGTCTCGCCATTGATGTAGCGATTGCCCAGAATGAACGCCACGGTGTTCGCGTATTCGTTCGGTTGCCCCAGTCGCGACGGGAACGGGATCGAGGCACTGAGCGATTCCTGCACCTGCGGCGGCATGCTGTCGACCATCGGTGTCCAGAAGATGCCTGGGGCAATGGTTACGACGCGGATGCCGAAGCGCGCGAGTTCGCGAGCCATCGGCAAGGTCATGCCGACCACGCCGCCTTTGGAGGCGGAGTACGCGGCCTGCCCGATCTGGCCTTCATAGGCGGCCACCGAAGCGGTGTTGATGATCACGCCGCGCTCGCCATCCTCGCCTGCCTCGTTGCCCTGCATCAGCGCGGCGGCGGCCTTGGCCACGTTGAAGCTGCCGACCAGGTTCACCATGACTGTGCTGGCGAAATTCGCCAACGGCATCGCGCCTTCCTTGCCGAGCACTCGGCCGGCGCCGAGAATGCCGGCGCAGTTGACAAGCACGTTGAGGCCACCCAACGCGTCGCGTGCGGCGCCCACGTTCGCGACTACGCCATCCTCTGACGTGACGTCGGTGCGGAAGAATCGTGCCGCATCGCCAAGTTCCTTCGCAGCGGCCTGGCCTTTGTCGTCGTTGACGTCAAACAGGGCGACCTTGCCGCCGTGAGCCACGAAATGCTGTGCCACCGCGTGGCCGAGACCGGAGGCGCCGCCGGTGATGATCGCCTTGACCTGATTGAGCTGCATGTGACGTCTCTTTGTATGCCTGAAACCTTAATGGTAGCCGAGCCGCATGCCGGGGACGAAGTGTCCAGCAGCCGAATGTGAAGCTCCTGCACCGAAACATTCACGCGACCTTCGACGACTTACGGGGATGGTGGGGCTAGGGCAGCGATGCTTCCGACCTGTTCTGTAGCGGTGGTTGCACCAGACAGCACAGGGAATTTTGGAATTTCCAGAAGAATCGCCGCTTTCTCAGTTTCATCTACCATCACAAGGGAGTGCTTTATGACGAAACAGATGAGTGCGTGGTTGATCTGCGGTGCATTGTTGATGTCCTCCTCGGCCGCCGTCGTGGCTCAGCCCATGGGTCAGGAACACCCGGACCAGGGCCATCAGGACCAGAACCATCGCAGCATGTCCGAGCGTGGTCACAGCGAAGGCTGGTACAAGAAAGGCGGTCACATGCCGACCGAGTACCGTGGCGATTCTTATGCCGTGAATGACTGGCAGAGCGAGCACCTGCGCGAACCGCCGCGTGGCTATCACTATGTGCGCAGTGACAACGGTGATTTCATCCTGGTCGCCATCACGACGGGTGTGATCGCGAGCATCATTGCCGGGCAACATTGATCCAAAGCCGCGCTCGCCGTCACGGCGAGCGCGAGTGACGGGCCCACCGCAGGCCCGTCTTTGTATACGGAACCACCCGCACCGTGAGGATCATCGGCTCAACGCAACCGGCCCGTGGTGGATCTGGCTTGAATCGTAAACAGGTGTGTGGATCTACTGCCATAGCGAAGGCAGTTTGGCAGAGCCTTGCCATCAATCAGGGGAACGATATGAAGAAAGCACTACGAACGTTCGTTATCTGTGGTGCCCTTGCGGTGTTGAGCGCTCCGTTGCTGGCGCAGGACTATGGCAACGACCACGACTACCGTGATCATGATCAGCGGCAGGATCAGTACCACGGGATGCATGACCGTGGTCAGCATGAGGGCTGGTACAGGAGGGGTGGGCGCATGCCATCCGACTATCGTGGCCGCGAATACGTAGTGAGCGATTGGCGCCATGAGCGTCTGCGCCCACCGCCGCGCGGCTATCGATGGGTGCGAAGCGACAACGGCGATTTCCTGCTGGTTGCGATCAGTACTGGCGTTATTGTGGACCTGCTCTTGCATCATTGAGTAGATGGTTCGAGCTAGTCAGAAGCCCCGCCATCACAGGCGGGGCTTCTTTGTATTGCTGAGTGACTTGTCAGGACAGCAGGTCACGCAGCTCAGGCGATTCCTGCAGTTGTGGAAATGGAATGACCGGCTCCGGTATGGCGGCTGGTGTCTGCAGCTGCTTCTGCCACACGCCCACGTCCCACCACTGCCCCAGCTTGTAACCGCACTGGCGCCATACGCCTGCGGCCGTGAACCCCATCGTTTCATGCATCGCCACGCTGACCATGCCAGGTAGCGTGATCACGCCGACGGCCTGGTTGATGCCCTGCAAACACATCGTGTCCAGCAGCACACCGTAGAGTCGACGCGCAATGCCTCGGCGGTGAGCATCCTCACGCACATAAATCGAGGTTTCGGCGATCCAGTCGTAGGCGGCGCGTTCGCGGAAGCGACCGGCATAGGCGTACGCCAGCACCTCACCACCCTCGTCCCACACCAGCCAGGGATAGTGCTGCAGGCGGGCACGAATGCGTTCGCGCATCGTCGCCACCCCCGGCAGCACGGTCTCAAACGTGGCGACGCCATCGATGATCGAGGGCGCGTAGATGGTGTGGATGGCAGCGGCATCTTCGTCGCGGGCTATCCGGATCATGGGCAGGCAGCCTTCAGCATTTCATGTATTTCCAGTTGCGTTCTTTGCCTTCTGCCAGCCATTCCAAGGTGGTGGCGAGGCGTTTCTGGCGGGTGACGTCGGTCTTCGCCCCGGTGATCCAATCGACGTATTCGCGTTTCGCAGCGGGACTGAAACTGTCGTATGTTTTGCCTGCCGATGCGTGTTTTTTCTGTGCCAGCAGTACGGCGAAATCTTCGGGTAGCTGCGGCGGTGGTTTTGGCGCGACCTTCGGGCGCTGCTGTTTCACACCCGCCACGTTCAACGCCATAGCCTTTCTGATGTACGCGGTCAGCTCCTTCTTCGACGGTAGATCCTTTATCGAGGTGAGCTTGCCGAACTGGCCCATGCCGTCTTCCGCTTTGCCGCCAACCACGTCCTCGTAGAGCCAGAAGCCGAAGCTGCAGTGTTGCTTGAACGCCGCCATCGAGCACATCATCGCGCCCTTGTAGCCGAAGTGCGGAGCACTCCATTTCAGGCTCTCTTCCACCTCGGAACAGGCCGCGTGAACGACGGCGCGGAGATGTTCCAGGATCGGTCGCGCGAACTCCGCAGACTTCGCGATGTAGGCATCGATGCGCGGGTCGTGACTGGCCATGGCGTAACTCACAGTTCTCGAATGAAGAAGCGATCACAGCTGAAGTGACCGGTGCCGCCCATGGGCGCGCGCAGCGCAGTGAAGCCGCTGCGCTGGTAGAGCGCCTGTGCCCCGTCCATGCCGGTGAGTGTTTCCAGATAGCAGCGGCTGAAACCGAGTGCGCGGGCGGCGTCGAGACAGCGCTGCATCATCGCCTTGCCCGCGCCGATGCCACGCGCCTCGGGCAGGAAATACATCTTGCGTAGTTCGCACACGTCCGGTTCGGCATTCTGCAGCGGTGCGATGCCGCCGCCGCCAACCACCACGCCGTCGCGTTCGACCACGAAGTAGGCGCAGCGTGGTTGGGCATAGGCCGCGCTCATGCCATCCACTTCGGCATCGTGGATCGCGAAACCGGGACCGTCGGCGCCAAACTCGGGCATCACGGCGCGGATGACCGCCGCGACGACGGCATCGTCGCGGGGTTCAATCGGCCGGATTTTGATCGGACTGATTTCGATTGGGCGGGTCTGGGACGATGGGCTCATGGGCATTCCGTGTAGCGGCTCCCAATTATTCCACCGTTTGCTATCCGGTAGGAGCGCACCCCGGGATCGAGCCCGGGCAGGCCGGGTGCGCGAACGCGTTTCTCTTGTGGGAGCGACTTCAGTCGCGATTGCCTGAAGATCCCAGGTCACGCGATCGCGACTGAAGTCGCTCCCACAAGAAGCTTTGCGAACAGAGCCTGCCCGGGCTCGATCCCGGGGGGCGCTTCTAGAGAAGATTTCGTTTACTCGCGGCTTTGCCGGCAATGGTCGATGCCAGTTGAGCTCGAGGGACTTTGAACAGGATGCCCTGATCTATTCAAGGCACCCTCAGGCTGCCGTGCGTGCACGCGTGACGCGGCTGGCGGTTTCCTTGTGCAGCTGTGTTGATAGCCACGCGCCGGTGGCGATCAGCAGGTCGAGATTGACACCGGTGGTCATGCCCATCCCATGCAGCATGTAAACCACGTCCTCGCTGGCCACATTGCCGGTGGCACCTTTCGCATACGGGCAGCCGCCGGTGCCGGATACCGAACTGTCGACCACGCGTACGCCTTCCTCCAGGCACGCGAGGATATTCGCCAGCGCCTGGCCGTAGGTGTCGTGAAAATGCACGGAGAGTGCTTCGATCGGTACCTCCTGCGACACCGCGTGCAGCATCGCGCGCGCCTTCGCCGGTGTGCCAACGCCAATCGTGTCGCCTAGCGAGATTTCATAGCAGCCCAGCTCGTATAGCCGCCGCGCCACGCGTACCACGTCGCTGATCGGCACCTCGCCCTGATACGGACAGCCGAGCACGGTGGACACGTAACCGCGTACCTTCACTTCATCCGCCTGAGCGAATTCGATCACCGGCACGAAGCGCTCGATCGATTCGTCGATCGACGCGTTGATGTTCTTGCGATTGAACGCTTCGGAGGCCGCCGTGAATATGGCGATCTCGGTCACTCCCACTTCGCGCGCCCGCGCATAGCCCTGCTCGTTCGGCACCAGCACCGGATAGCTCACCCCGGGCACCTTGCGGATACCGCGGAAAACCTCGGCCGCATCGGCCAGCTGCGGGACCCACTTCGGGCCGACAAAACTGGTCGCCTCAATGGTGGTCAGGCCAGTGGAGGAGAGACGGTCGATCAACGCGATCTTCACGTCAGCCGGCAACAGCGTCTTCTCGTTCTGCAGGCCATCTCGCGCGCCGACTTCGACGATGCGGACATGGTTTGAAGAGGTCATGGTTTGCTCCGAACGTTTCTTTCTTCCATCGGGAGAAGATAACCCGAAGGGGTGGATGAGGGTTCACGACCCTGTATGTGGATCATCGTGCAAACAGCAAGGCCACGTTCTCCTGAGGAGGGAACTCCCCACGGTCACAACTTTTACATGCGGGCGCCGCTTTTTCTCCTCACCCCTGCGGGCAGGGGAGGGAGCACAGCGCGGGTGTGCAGAATCAAGCGGTGAAACGCACCAGCACCGCGTCAGCTTCGACAAACTCGCCCTGTTCCGCACTGATGCTTTCGATGGTGCCAGCGCGCGGTGCCTTCAAGGCCAGCTCCATCTTCATTGCCTCCATCACCAGCAGTTCCTGGCCTTGTTCGACCGCATCGCCAACCTTTGCCTTGACCAGCACGATACGACCGGGCATCGGCGCGATGATCTGGTTGCCGCCGGTCGCATCCTTCGCCTCCCACGCGAAAGCTGCGGCGCGAGTGAAGCTGTAGCGTTGGCCATTCATGTCGTGCAGCAGCACATGCGCTGCGTCGGTGTGCAACGGTACGCGCATCGATTCGCCATCGAAACGGGCACTCAGATTTCCGTCACCCAGTCGCGCGCCGTGAACTTCGCAGGACGCTTCGCCGTGACGCAATTGATAGGTGCCGTCATGGCCGTGTGCTTCGACGTCGTAGCGTTGCTCGCGCAGTGTCAGCGCGATGATGCGCTTGCCGGCGTGACCGATGCGCCATGCATCGGCTTTCGCCCAGGGTGAATGAGGATCGCTGGCAGGGGCGTTCACTGCAAGCTCGTCATGCAGCAGTGCCGCAGTAGCGGCGGCAAAGAGCACAGAGTCGGCGGGCGCAACGTCACCGGTGACGAACTCCTCCAGATGTCGATCGAGATAGCCCGTATCGATGCGTCCTTCGATCACGGCAGGGTGTCGCGCCAGCCGTTCCAGGAATCCGATGTTCGACTTCGGGCCGACGATCTCGCACGCTGCCAGTGCGTCGCGCAGTCGCTGCAAGGCCTGCGTGCGGTCGGCATCGAACACAATCAGTTTGGCGATCATCGGGTCGTAGAAAATCGTGACCGTGTCGCCCTCGATCACGCCGCCATCGAGCCTTACGTGTGGCGAAGCTGCGGGTAGACGCAGCGTCAACAGCTTGCCGGAGCTGGGCAGGAAGTTCTGATCCGGGTCCTCCGCATAGAGGCGCACCTCGATCGCGTGACCCTGGGCGTGAACCTGCTCTTGCTGCAGCGGCAGCGGTTGGCCGGCCGCGATGCGAAGCTGCCACTCGACCAGGTCCAGGCCGAGAGTCATTTCGGTTACCGGGTGCTCGACCTGCAGACGCGTGTTCATCTCCATGAAGAAGAAGTCGCCATTCTGCGCGACGATGAACTCCACCGTGCCGGCACCGATGTAGTCGACTGCTTTGGCCGCAGCAACGGCGGCTTCGCCCATTGCCTTGCGACGAGCGGCATCAAGGAACGGTGAGGGCGTTTCCTCCAGTACTTTCTGATAGCGCCGCTGCGCCGAGCATTCACGCTCGTTGAGATGGATCACCTGGCCTTGCGTGTCACCGAACACCTGAAATTCGATATGCCGCGGATGCTCGACATAGCGCTCCAAGATCACCCGCGTATCGCCGAACGAACTCGCGGACTCACGCTGTGCCGATGCGAGTGCGTCGGCAAACTCCGGCTCGCTGCGCACGATGCGCATGCCCTTGCCGCCACCGCCGGCGGTCGCCTTGATCATCAGCGGGAAGCCGGTTTCGCGCGCTTGCTCGGCAAGGAACGCGGCCTCCTGATTCTCGCCGTGATAACCGGGTACCAGCGGCACGGCATGCTTTTCCATCAGCGCTTTGGCGGCGGCCTTGGATCCCATCGCATCGATGCTCTCGGGTCGGGGTCCGATGAAGGCGATGCCGGCGTCGGCACAGCCGCGGGCGAAATGCGTGTTTTCCGAAAGAAAGCCGTAGCCGGGATGGATCGCCTGTGCGCCGGATTTCCTCGCCACATCAAGAATGACTTCGCCGCGCAGATACGAATCGGCTGGACGCGGACCGCCGATCGGCCACGCCTCGTCGGCCAGGCGCACATGCTGCGCATTGCGATCAGCCTCTGAATACACCGCGATGGTGTGGATACCAAGGCGGCGGCAGGTTCGGATCACGCGGCAGGCGATCTCACCACGGTTGGCAATCAGTACGCGCTCGAACATGCATTATCTCTGGCTGATGGTGTTGAACCGATCGTATCGATAGAAAGCTATTGAAAATAACAGATCGCCCGGTCGTCGCCGATGCGCATCGCAGCATACTTCGATCTGGCGCGACGCTCATCGGTGTCACCTTTGTGCAGGGCGTCGTCGCGGTTTAGCCCTCAGGCGACAACCCCGTGGCAAACCGCCTCGATATTGTGACCATCCGGATCGAGTACGAACGCACCATAGTAATTTTTGTGATAGTCCGGACGCAGGCCGGGTGCGCCGTTGTCGCTCGCACCTGCAGCCAGTGCGGCAGCATGGAACGCATCGACGCTGCGACGATCGTCAGCCGTGAACGCGACATGCACACGACCGCTACCCAAGCTTGGATCAGTACTGATCCAGAAGCAGGGTTTGCCGCCCCTGCCGAAGCCGGCATGCGACCGATCACCGGTTTGTTCGGCCGTGACTTCCATCACCAGGGAGGCACCCAGCGGTGCCAGCGCCTTCTGGTAGAAAAGCTTGCTGCGTTCGTAGTCGGAGACTTGCAGGCCGATGTGGTCGAGCATGATGGGATTCCTCGCCTGTGGAAGAACTGCTGCGGGCGTTACGTCGCCCCGACCCAGCGCGGTGCGCTCTTGTCGAGAAATGCGCTGAGGCCGTGCTGGCCTTCCTCCGATACACGCAGTCGGGAGATCAGCTCCGCATTCGCGGCATCGATGCGCTCGGCTTGTGCTGGATCGGTGCCGCCGATCCGCAGCGCCAGTTGCTTGGCTTCGCGCTGGGCGTTCGGGCCGGCCTTCGCCAGCAGATACAGCTGGCGCTCAATCGTTTCGGCCAATTCGCTTGCCGGCACAGCCATGTGCAGCAGGCCGATGCGCGCCGCCGTGCCGGCGTCGAAGACTTCGCCAGTGATGAACAGGCGGCGTGCCTCGCGCAGGCCGATCGCAGCGATGACGTACGGCGAGATCACCGCCGGCACCAGGCCCAGTTTCACTTCCGACAGCGCGAACTTCGCGGTATCGACACCGACCGCAATATCGCAGCACGCGACCAGCCCGACGCCGCCACCGTAGGCGGCTCCATTGACGCTGGCGATGGTGGGTTTGGACAGGAACTGCAGCGTGCGCATCAGGCGCGCCAGCCGCAGCGAATCGTCGCGGTTTTCCTGTTCGCTGGCGCCAGCCATGCTGCGCATCCAGTTCAGGTCGGCGCCGGCGGAGAAGCAGCTGCCATTGCCGGTCAGGACCACCGCGCGTACGGCGGGATCCGCGTCAGCCTGTTCGAGCGCGAGGGTGAGTTCGGCGATCAGGCCGTCGTCGAACGCGTTATGCACCTGCGGGCGGTTCAACGTGAGCCAGGCGCTCGTGCCGCGGTGTTCGTACAGGACGGATTCGGTCATGGGTCACCCCTACAAAGAGAAGCATCATAAACGCAGGCCCAGTCGCCGATGTCGCACAAGTGCAGCAATAGGTATAAAGGGTTACAATGCGAACAATTCTTATTTGAGAAGCGCCCGTGCGTTTGTCGGACTTGCCTAAAGGTGCTCCCGCCGTGGTGGATCGCGTGCACGACGCGCACGCGGCGGATCCGATTGCGCAGCGCTTGCGTGACCTGGGGTTCGTCGATGGCGAACCGGTGCGGGTGGTCGCGATTGGGCCGCTGGGCGCCGATCCGTTGCTGATACAGATCGGCTCGACCCGCTTCGCGCTGCGCCGCAGCGAGGCGCAGCGCGTCACCGTACGGCAGGAAGCGGCATGAGCGCGTCCACTTTGCGTATCGCCTTGGTGGGCAACCCGAACTGCGGCAAGACGGCGCTGTTCAACCAGCTGACCGGTGGCCGTCAGAAGGTCGCGAATTACGCCGGCGTCACCATCGAGCGCAAGGAAGGTCGCTTCACGGCCCCCTCCGGGCGCCTGCTGCAGATTCTCGACCTGCCGGGCACCTACAGCTTCGATGCGAACAGTCCGGACGAACAGATCACCCGCGACGTGCTGGAAGGCAACTATCCGGGCGAAGCCGCGCCAGACCTGATCGTCTGCGTCGCCGATGCGACCAACCTGCGCCTGCACCTGCGCTTCGTGCTGGAGGTCAAGCGCCTCGGCCGACCCGTGGTGCTGGCGTTGAACATGATGGATGCCGCGCACCGACGCGGCATCCAGATCGACGTGCCCGAGTTGCAGCGTCGGCTCGGGTTGCCGGTGGTGGAAACGATCGCCGTGAAGCGCGGTGGCGCGATGGCGCTGATCCAGCGCGTGGATGGCGACGTGCCGGTCGCAGCGCCTGCGATGGCCGACGATCCTGATAGCCGCGCCGACCTGCACGCGCAAGTGCGAGAGCTGCTGGCCGCAACGGTGACGATGCCGCGCCAGACCGCCGTGATGGACGACGCGCTCGATCGCTGGGCACTGCATCCGGTGTTCGGGCTGGCGATCCTCGCGGTGGTGATGTTCCTGGTGTTCCAGGCGGTTTATTCCGCTGGCAAGCCGATGACCGATGCGATCGGCGACATCTTCGGCTGGATGGGCACGCACGTTGCCACGCTGCTGCCGGCCGGACCGTTGCAGAGTCTGGTCGTCGATGGACTGTTCGGCGGCCTGGGCACAGTGATTGGTTTTCTGCCGGAAATTCTGGTGCTGTTCTTCTTCATCCTGGTGCTGGAAGAATCGGGCTATCTGCCACGCGCGGCATTCCTGCTAGATCGCCTGATGATGTCGGTTGGCCTGACCGGGCGCTCGTTTATTCCGCTGTTGTCGAGCTTTGCCTGCGCGATCCCCGGCATCATGGGTACGCGCAGCATCCAGGATCCGCGCGACCGACTCGCCACCATCCTGGTAGCGCCGCTGATGACGTGTTCGGCGCGCTTGCCGGTATACGCACTGCTGATCGGCGCGTTCATTCCGATGCACCATGTGCTGGGTATCTTCAACCTGCAGGGCCTGGTGCTGTTTGCGCTGTACGCCGCCGGCATTCTCGGTGCGATGGCGGTGGGCTGGGTGATCAAGCGCATCCATCGCGACAAGAGCGAGCATGCGTTGCTGATGGAGCTGCCGTCGTACCGCATGCCGAAGCCGCGCGACATCGCGATCGGGCTGTGGGAGCGCAGCGCGATTTTCATCAAGCGGCTGACCGGTGTGATCCTGGCACTGACCGTGCTGATGTGGTTTATCTCCACGTTTCCGTCGCCGCCGGCCGGTGCTACCGGTCCGGCGATCGACTACAGCTTTGCCGGTTACCTCGGCCACGGCTTGCAATTCATCTTCGCGCCGCTGGGTTTCAATTGGCAGATCAGCCTGTCGCTGATTCCGGCATTCGCGGCACGCGAGACCGCGGTGGCCGCGCTGGCCACCGTCTATGCGGTAGGCGGGGACGCCAATACCGGAGGCCTGGCGCACGCGCTGGCAGCCAACTTCTCGCTGGCCAGCGCGCTGTCGTTGCTGGTGTGGTTCGCGTTCGCGCCGCAGTGCATGTCCACGCTGGCGGTCATCCGCCGCGAAACCAATTCCTGGCGCAACGTGGCGATCTCCTTCAGCTACATGTTTGCGGTGGCCTACGTGGCGTCCTTGCTGACCTACCAGATCACCAGGCTGCTGACATCATGAGCACGGGCATGCTCGTGCAATACGTGGTGATCGGCCTGATCGTGCTGGTCAGTGTGCTGGCCGTCGTCCGCAAGTTGGCACCGCAGCTTACCAACCGCTGGATGGCGGCTGCCTCGATCCACTTGAGCCGCCCCGGCCATGCCGCGTGGCTGCGCGCGATCGGGCAACGACTGCAGCCGAAGCAGGCCACCGGCGATTGCAGCGATGGCTGCAGTACGTGCGGCGCCTGTGGACCGAAGCCTCCGGCCGCTGCACGTACGGCATCGATGCCGCTGGAATTCCGCCCGCGCGCCAAATAGCACGGTCTCGTGTTGCTCGTTGATGCGTGCTTGCCGACGGATGATCGAGCGCACTGCTTCAAAATCGATCCTGTGCGATAGCACTGTGCGGGATCACCATCAATGATTGGACTTGTCCGCAGCTGAAGGGTTGCCTGACTTAGCGGGATTTTGCTCGGCACTCTTTTCGACCGGGATCAGTGGCTCGACCGTCACCTTCCCGTTTGAGCCCGGGCGCCATTGGAATTTCGGGTCGTAAGGGTCGTTGCTGGCAAGCAATTGCCTGTAGGCGATCGTTCCGTCCATCTGATTGCCACCGGTCAGGTCGTAGGCGGAAGTATCCATATGACTGGTGCCATGTGCAGCAGGGGGAGCCTGCTGAAGTCCTCCTGCCGAGAGGCCGCCAACCGTGAGTGGGCCGGCGAGCGATCCCACCCGCGAGCCGGTCATCGAAGAACGAACCTGTGCCCAGCGATTCTTCGCGCGGCGCAAGGCTGTTTCGTCGCCATAGGTTGGTTTGAGCTGACTCCAGATCACATCGGCTTGTGCAAACTGGGCAGGACTCAATTTCGCGTTGATCACTTCGCGCGCTTCGACATACTGCGTTTCGTTGCGTTCTGCCGCCAGCGTCATCCACGCCATGGCGCGTGGCAAATCCATCGGCGCGCCCTGTCCGCGCGCATACATCACGGCGAGATTGTATTCGGCGGGTTTGTAAGCCCAGGACGCCGCGACCCGGTACATGTTGATGGCAAACGCATAGTCCTTGCGCTTGAACGCGTTCGCACCAAGGCCAAAGTAGTACTCGCCTGGCCTGGCATTGTCTTCGGGCGTACCAAAGCGGTTGGATGTCGCCCTGTTCGCGTTGTCTGCTGAATCGTAGATGGGCGCTACGTTATTGGCCTGTGCAGTGGCGGCATTGCCAGCAGGCGTCGTGTTGTCCTGCGCCATGGTGGAGCAGGGAACCGCCAGAAAGGGAATCACGCAAAAAAGAAGGCAAGACAATGCGGATGAACGGATGGCCATGACAATCACTCCCTTTGACTGCGCCGGTTGGCGTGCCAACGCTACGCTTCTGGCGAAAACCGCACAACATGATCCAGCCGGCCATGCCGGTCAGGTGGGCGTGGCGCGTTGAGATCGCGGGCTTGTGTTCGTGGACAGCTTCTACGAATTTCGGTTCGGTGGCCGGCCACGGAGGGCTATGCCGAACTCAGCGGCAAGGTTCCCGTCAATGAATGGAACTGTCAGCCGATGGAGGGTTGCCTGAAGTGGACGAGCTCGGCACGTCACCCTTCTTGACTGGAATGATCGGCTCCACCGTGACTTTCCCTGTTGACCCGGGGCGCCACTCGAATTTCGGGTCGTACGGGTTGTCACTCTTCAGCAACTGCTCGTAGGCGATGGACCCATCGACTTCTTCGCCGGCGAGGAGGTCAGATGCTCCAGTGCCGCGGATGGCATTCGGTGATTCGTCTGAACCTCTTATGCCCACCCTGAGTTCACCGGCCACTGACCCTACTCGTGAGCCAGTCATCGAGGAGCGTACCTGTGCCCAGCGGTCCTTGGCGCGGCGCAAGGCCGATGCGTCTCCGTAAGTTGGATACAGTTCGCCGTAGATCGCATCGGCCTGCGCAAATTCGGCATTGCTCAATTTCGCATTGATCAGCTCGCGCGCCTGGACATATTGCTTCTCGCCGCGCTCTGCAGCCAGCGTCATCCAGGCCATGGCACGGGGCAGATCCGCGGACACACCTTGTCCTAGCGCATACATCACGGCGAGATTGTATTCGGCAGGTTTGTAGGCCCAGGATGCTGCCACCCGATACATGTGGATGGCGAAGGCATAATCCTTTTTCTTGACGGCATTGGCGCCCAAGCCGAAGAAATACTCACCAGGTCTGGCGCTATCTTCGGCCGAGGTGAAGCGCTTCGAAGTCATCCTGTTCGCATTGTCGGCAGAGTCGTAGATGGGAGCTACGCTGTTGGTGCTCGGTACGGCAGCAGCCGTGCTGACGACGGCCGGTTTGTCCTGTGCCATTCCCACGCAGGGGAGGGCAAGCATGAAGAAGGCAAAGAGCAGCTGCGTCGAAGCGGACAATCGGATAGTCATGTTCGGCCCCCCTTTGATGGTGCCAGCAGCTTATCCGACGTTTCGCCCGCCGTGTTGAAATTTTGGCAATATATTCACTGGTGTCGGTGACATTCAGAGCCGCAAGAAAAGCAGCTTTCGCGAGCGCTCACGTTCCTGCGAAACGGCGGGCTTGCGCCGGCCCGCACTTCCCCACAAAGAAGAAGCCGGCTTGCGCCGGCCCGCACTTCCCCACAAAGAAAAAGCCGGCTTGCGCCGGCTTTTCTGGTCAACCCGAGTCGCGCAGCCGGCTTATGCCAGTTCGCGGATCTTCGCGTTGAGGCGGCTCTTGTGGCGAGCGGCCTTGTTCTTGTGGATCAGGCCGCGGGCGGCGTAACGATCCATCACCGGCTGGGCGACAGTAAAGGCGGCGATGGCGCCGGCCTTGTCCTTGGCCTCAATGGCCTTGACGACCTTCTTCAGGGCGGTACGGACCATGGAGCGGGCGCTGATGTTGCGCAGGCGGCGCTGCTCGGACTGGCGCGCGCGCTTCTTCGCGGACTTGATGTTGGCCAAGGTAGAACTCCGGGATACAGGGTTAGGGTTGGAAAAAGACGCCAATTATGCGGTCGAAATGCCGTTGCGTCAATCGTTTAGCGCGGCGGTTGCGGGGTCGTGCCCGGTCCGCGTGTGATCAAGTCAGCGACAGCTGCTGCATTTTTGCGCCGTTTGGGCGTCAACTTTGGAGCCAGCGGCTGTGGAACTGGGCGATTTCCTCGGTAGCGCGGCGCGAAAGCCCCTCCATCATACAAGTAACGGCAGATGCGGGCCCAAGAGCCTGTACAGACTTGAAACGTGGATGACGATAAAGCCGTCAGACACCGTTCGCGTCACGCCTATCTCACGCCAGCGTCAACATGATGAATAAGCATCGCAGGGTGATTCTTTCGAAGAATTACCGCCGATCGCCTGCTGCGCGACATGCTCCCGAGCATATTTTTCCAATGCAGCTGATCGATAGAGGGGCCACCGGTAACGACATTGCATGCCTGCAGCGAGAGCGCTGAGGTATTCGTCTGGATGGCTAAAAGAGCGAAGTTTCGCCATATATCAGGTAACTAATTGAAAGCACTGTAAAAAACAGTGCGGTCAGCGCCTGAGTGCCACCCCAACTTGTGCACCTCCGCGGCGAGAGGCCAGCCGGAGGTCGACGAGCATCTCTGCCCCCGCGAACCCAGCGGGGGAAGTGCCCCCACCGCGTTGCTCACAGAGTCCGCAGATAGCCTCATGAAAAGAATCCTTCTTGTACCCATCCTTGGTTCAGCCATGGTCGCCTGGTTACCGCTGGCGATAGCGCGCGAAGTCGTGGTGCTACCTGGCGTCGTCGGTCCGGTCGGTGTTGCCAGCGGTGTCGATACGCAGGGTCCCGGCACCCTGACTGTCGGGAGCCAGGACATCAATACAGGCAACGATCCCGGCGGTGCCATCACGACCAATGCCGCCAATACCGCGAATATCGTGTTCAACGACAGCTCCCTGGTCACTGGATTCGTCGGTACAACAGGAACGACCTTCCTCAACATCGGCGCTGGCACTGCGGGAAATACGGTGACCTTTAGCGGTCCGGTTTTCTCGACAACGTTCTCTGTTCTCGGCACCGGCACAGTCAATTTCAACGGTGGTTTCACCAGCAATACCGGCTCGACGATGGACTTTGCCGGGGATGGCTTTATCAATGTCGGTGCCGGTCAAACCGTGAAGGCCGCCATAACCAACACGGCAGGCGCGGATACAGGCACGCTGACGCTCAACAACAACAGCATCCTGGATGGCGCCGTCGGCGCGGCGAGCGGGCTCAAGCAGATCAATGTCGTCGGCGGCAATGCGCTGATCACCGGCCAGGTGAAAGCTGAAAATTACACGCTCGGCACCAATACCCTGAACGTGGCTGGCGCCTTTGCGATTCCGGTGGCAGGAACCATCAACACGACAATCTTCAGCCAGTCGCTCTACGGGCACATCGTGCCGGTAGGGGCCGCCACCATCGGCAACGCGCTGCAGGTCAACGTGAATGTCACCGGGCCGATCGTCAATGGCAGCAGCTTCAATATTGTTGATGCCACCAGTGGCACGAACGGCAGCACCGTCACCGCGACAAGCAACACGACGCGATATCTTTTCGCGGCAACTCCCACCGCCAACGGCATCGTTAAAATCACTGCCACGCAGGTACCCTTGGCGGTGGTGGTGAATCCGGTGGGAAATCCGGTCGCCCCCATCATTGCACCGGTCGTCGACGCGCTGCCGTTGACGCCCGCAACAACGCCGCTGTTGACAGCAATCACACTGCTACCGTCAGCGCAGCAAGTTGCCGGCGCATTGGCACAGCTCCAGCCGGGTGCGGCCAATCTCGCATTGCCGCAAACAAGTTACCGCGCGTCCCAGCAGTTTCAGCAAGTTTGGGCCTCGCATATGGAGGAATCCGAAGCGGCATGCGGCGAAAATGGCACGAATGATCAGACCGATAATCGCAGTGGATTGCGGCCGCAGGATGACTCAGACGCCATCTGCCAATCCACTAATACGCACCCGCATTGGTGGGGAGCTACCTTCGGCTACTCGAATTCGCAGAGCGATGCCGGTGGGTATGAGGGCTACAACTCGTCAGGTTTCGGGGCGATGCTCGACTACGACGTTCCGCTCAGTACGACGACAACGGCGGGTGTAGGCGTCAGGTACGCTCGGTCAAATCTCGACGCCAATGCGTCAGACGGCCAGGGCAACATCAACTCCTACCAGGCGACCGCCTATCTTGGTTATGCGCCGGGACCCTGGTTCGCCAATGTAGCCGTGGTGTACGGACTGGACGACTATATGGGCACGCGCCGGGTCGAATTCCCGGGCATCGACAATACGGCTCAATCGGACTACAGCGGCCATCAGGCCACAGCGTTTGGCAGCACGGGTTACCACTTCTACGTCGGTGACGGAAAGACCGTCATCACGCCGATCGCCACGCTGCAGTACACGCATCTGGATGTCGACCATTACGCGGAAACCGGCAGCAACCTGGTCGATCTCAATGTCCGAGGGCAGAGCTACGATCTTGTCCAATCGGGCCTTGGTGCAAAGATTGCGCACGACTTCATCCTCTCTGACATGCAGGTTCTGAGTCCCGAGCTGCATGTGAATTGGCTGCATTCGTTTGGCAACGACACCATGAGCAATACGGCAGCCTTCGCCGCTGGCGGTCCGAATTTCACAGTACTTGGCGTGAAGCCGGCGCGCGAGATCTATGACGTGGGTGCCGGCCTTGTACTCGGCAGCGGTAAGACATGGTCAGTCAATGGCGACTATGACTACCAGTGGGGCAATGGCTACCGGGCTGGTCAGGCAATGATCAAGTTCACCCTGTTTTTGTAAAAGCCAACGTCACTGGAATACCCGTGCATGTGGTGCCGCGAATGACGCTCGGCATCTCATGCGTCTCCACAAACGCCTTCGGCATGTCTGATGTCCGAAGGCTTGCATCTAGCAGTGCAGCCTCTTGAGCAAGTGCCCGGCCTGACGCTTGCATGGGCGAAGACGCCCCGAAGCCAGCCCTGTAATGCCCTTTCAGTGTCACCGTCCCGCCCTCCGTCTGGAGGGCGTTTTGCTTCACAATAGGCGGTGAGGCTTGAAACGTTGGGCGGGGACACAGGGATTGGTAGGTGAAGCCCTGAAGCACCCCCAAGATCCAGGCAGAACCCCCTAATTCCTCAAACTCGTTGAGTCCCAACGGGTTCGGGACCTCGCAATGTCGGGTATTACAGACGCATGAAGTCTCCCAGTATGTTCCGCGGGCTGCTTTCGTTCAGCAGCATGACGATGATTTCGCGCGTGCTCGGGCTGTTGCGGGATATATCGATGAGTCACGTGTTCGGGGCCAATGCGGCCACCGACGCATTCGTCATCGCGTTCCGTATCCCTAATTTCATGCGCAGGCTATTCGCCGAAGGCTCGTTTTCGACGGCCTTCGTGCCGGTCTTTACCGAGGTGAAGGAAACCGGCACCCACGAAGAGCTGAAGCAGTTGCTGTCGCGTGTCGCCGGTACGCTCGGCGGCGTATTGCTGGTAGTGACCGCACTGGGTCTGATCTTTGCGCCCGAGGTGGCTGGGACGTTTGCGCCGGGTGCGCTCGATCAACCGCACAAGTTCGACCTCACGACCAACCTGGTGCGGCTGACTTTCCCCTTCATCCTTTTTGTTTCGCTGACCGCGTTGGCGGGCGGCGCTTTGAACAGCTTCCACCGTTTTGCACTGCCGGCGCTGGCGCCGGTGATCCTCAACATATGCATGGTGGTCGGGGCGCTGTGGCTGGCGCCGCGCCTGCATACGCCGATCATGGCGATGGGCTGGGCGGTGCTGCTGGCTGGGGTGCTGCAGTTGCTGTTTCTGTTGCCGGCGCTGCGTGAGCTTGATTTGCTCAGCATGCCGCGGTGGGGTTGGAACCATCCGCAGGTGCGCCGGATCATGCGGCTGATGGTGCCGACCCTTTTTGGCTCCTCGGTGGCGCAGCTCAATCTGCTGCTGGATACAGTGGTGATTTCACTGCTGGTGACCGGCTCGCAGACCTGGCTTTGGCAGTCGACCCGCTTCCTTGAGCTGCCGCTGGGCGTGTTCGGGGTGGCGCTGGGCACAGTGATTCTGCCGGCGCTGTCGCGGCATCACGTCGGCACGGACCGGGCCGGATTCTCCAGGGCGCTGGACTGGGGTTTGCGCCTGACCCTGCTGATTGCTCTGCCGGCGATGTTTGCGCTGCTGCTGCTGGCCGGGCCGCTGGTGGACACCTTGTTCCAGAACGGGCACTACACGGCGTTCGATGCGCACATGTCGACGCTGTCGATCATCGCGCTCAGTTGCGGGTTGCCGGCATTCGCGCTGGTCAAAGTGGTGCTGCCGGCGTTCTATTCGCGCCAGGACACCCGCACGCCGGTGCGGGCCGGCGTGGCGTCGCTGGTGGCCAACATGGTGTTCAACGCCATCTTCATCGTGCTGCTGTACGAACTGTGGGCATCGCCGGCACTGAAGCAGGGCAGCCTGCTGGACGGCATCTCCAAGGTGCCGGGCCTGCATGTGGGACTGGCGATCGCGAGCACGCTGTCGAGTTACGTCAACTTCGTTCTGCTATGGCGCTGGTTGAAGCGCGCAGGCGTGTATCAGCGCGAACCTGGCTGGGCCAGGCACTGGCTGCGCCTGGCGATCGCCTGCGCGGTGATGGTGGCCGTGCTGTTGCTTGGCCGCTGGCTGTGGCCGGACTGGGTAGGCGTGTCGGTGTTCACCCGGGTCTGGCATCTGTCCGCACTGGTGATCGCTGGCTCGGTGGCCTACGTGGGCGGCTTGTTTGCCGGTGGTTTTCGCCTGCGCGACCTGCGCGCTGTCTGATCTTGCCGGGGCGCCGCCGGTACGCTCTGGGCATGGCCGTGGCGCCCGTTATACTCACGCCATGATGAGACTTTCCAGAGATCTCGCGGGCCCTTGTCTGGCGCCCAGCGGTAGTGTGATCGCTGTTGGCGCATTCGATGGCCTGCATCGCGGACACCAGGCGTTGCTGACGCAGGTGCGCGTGCGTGCGCAGGCGCTCGGCTGCAGCCCGGTTGTGGTGAGTTTCGAGCCGCTGCCACGCGCCTTCTTTTCAGCATCGCCGGTACCGCGGTTGTCCAGCGTACGCGAAAAACTCCGGGGTTTTGCCGCAGCCGGCATAGAGCAGGCCCTGTTGCTGCGCTTCAACACGGCGTTGACGGCGATGTCGGCCGAGGACTTCGTGCAGCGCGTGTTGGTGGATCGGTTGGCGACGCGTGAAGTATGGGTGGGCAGTGACTTTCGTTTCGGCCACAAGCGCGGTGGCGATGTCGCTTTGCTGGAGCGGATGGGCGCGCAGCTAGGTTTTGTCGCCTGCACGATGCCGCCGGTGCATTTCGATGGCGCCCGCGTCTCGGCCAGCCGTGCCCGCATGCTGCTGGCCGCTGGCGAATTTTCCGGCGCCGAGCCGCTGCTCGGGCGGCCGTTCGTGATTGATGGCAAGGTGGAATACGGCAATCAGCTCGGCCGCACGCTGGGCTTCCCCACCGCCAACATCCATCTGCAGCAGCGGGTCAGTCCGGTGCATGGCATCTTCGCCGTGCGCGTGGGGCTGGGCGAGGGCGAGTGCAGCTGGCCGGGTGTGGCCAGCCTCGGCGTACGACCGACCGTGAACGAGGTCAGCGAACCGCTGCTGGAAGTGCATTTGTTTGATTTCGAAGGCGATCTGTACGGCCAGCGCATGGCGGTGCAGTTCGTGGCCAAATTGCGCGACGAAATGAAGTTCGACGGGCTGGAGGCACTCAAGGCGCAGATGAATCTCGATGCCCGCATGGCGCGCGAACTGCTGGGAATGAATTCCCGCCTGGTCGAGGCGTGAGTCGATCGCAGGCATTCCGGTACGGGCAAAAATCCACTAACTTCCCATGTCTTTGCCCGCTGATGGCGGGTGACAACAGTTTAGCAATGGCATCCAAGCAATGACCCACGACTACAAGAGCACGATCAACTTGCCGCAGACGGATTTTCCGATGCGCGGCGACCTCCCCAAGCGCGAGCCAAATTGGCTGGCCGAGTGGGAGCGGATTGATCGCTATGCGCAGATTCAGTTGCTGACGGCCGGTCGCGACAAGGTGTTCGTGTTGCATGACGGTCCGCCGTACGCGAACGGCTCGATCCATATCGGCCACGCGGTCAACAAGATCCTCAAGGACATCACAGTCAAGTCGAAGTTGCTGTCGGGTCATCGCGCGCCGTATGTGCCGGGCTGGGATTGTCACGGCCTGCCGATCGAGATCGCGGTGGAGAAGAAATTCGGCAAGCCGGGCGACAAACTCGACGCCGCTGCATTCCGACAGAAATGTCGCGAGTACGCGGCCGAGCAGGTCGATGCTCAGCGCACCGATTTCAAGCGACTGGGTGTTCTCGGTGACTGGCAGCGGCCGTACCGCACGATGGATTTCAGCTACGAGGCCGACATGCTGCGCGCCCTGGCGCGCATCGTCGCGAATGGCCATGTGGTGCGTGGTGCGAAGCCGGTGTTCTGGTGCTTCGATTGCGGCTCGGCGCTGGCCGAGGCGGAGATCGAATACGCCGACAAGGTCTCGCCTGCCGTCGATGTCGCGTATGACGCCATTGATGCCGCGGCCTTGGCCGGGAAGTTCGGCGTGGATGCGGGCGATGCGATCGTCGCTGTGCCGATCTGGACAACCACGCCATGGACGTTGCCGGAGAGCCAGGCGGTATCGCTCGGCGCCGATCTTGAGTACGCGTTGATTGAGGGTCCCTCGCGCGATGGTCGGCGCGTTTTGCTGGTCGTCGCCAGCGCCTTGGTCGACAAGGTCGCGCAACGCTATGGTCTTGAGCAGGCAACGGTATTCGGCCATGCAGCTGGCCAGGCACTGGACGGCACGTCGTTGCAGCATCCGTTCTATCCGCGCGTGGTGCCGGTGATTCTCGGTGAGCACGTCTCGGCCGAAGACGGCACCGGCGCGGTGCATACCTCGCCCGATCATGGTGTCGAGGATTTCGTGGTGGCGCGCCAGCACGGTATCGACATACTCAACTACATCGAGTCGCGTGGCACCTTCCGCGCGGACACTCCGGCTGCCGACGGCGTTGAACTGGCCGGCCTGCATGTCTGGAAGGCCAACGACGCGATCGTGGATCTGCTGCGCCAACGCGGCGCGCTGCTCGCGTTCGCGAAGATCGAGCACAGTTACCCGCATTGCTGGCGCCACAAGACGCCGGTGATCTACCGCACGACGCCGCAGTGGTTTATCAGCATGGAGCAGGCGAAGCTGCGCGAAACCGCGCTGAACGCGATCAAGGACGTGCGCTGGGTGCCGGGCTGGGGTGAGGAACGCATCGCCGGGATGGTCGCCGGGCGACCGGATTGGTGCATCTCGCGTCAGCGCACCTGGGGCGTGCCGATTGCGTTGTTCATCCACAAAGCCACGCAGGAACCGCATCCGGATTCCGTCGCGCTGCTGGAGCAGGTCGCAAAGAAAGTGGAGCAGGGTGGCGTCGATGCGTGGTTCGCACTGGATGCGGCCGAGCTACTCGGCGATCAGGCGAAGGATTACGAGAAAGTCACCGACGTGCTGGACGTCTGGTTCGATTCGGGCGTGACGCACTACGCCGTGATCGGCCAGCGGCCGGAGCTGCAGCAGGGCGCGGCCGGGCAGTACAAGGTGATGTATCTGGAAGGCTCCGATCAGCATCGAGGCTGGTTCCAGTCGTCCCTGCTGACTTCGTCCGCGATTCACGGTCACGCACCCTACGACGACGTGCTTACGCATGGTTTCGCGGTTGATGCGAATGGCCGCAAGATGTCCAAGTCGCTTGGCAACGTGGTCGCGCCGCAGAAGGTGATGGACAACCTGGGCGCGGACGTATTGCGGCTATGGGTAGCCTCGGCCGACTACCGCAACGAGATGACCGTTTCCGACGAGATCCTCAAGCGCGTCTCCGACAGTTATCGGCGCATCCGCAATACCGCGCGCTTCCTGCTCGGCAATCTGGATGGCTTCGATCCGACCAGGCACCTGCTGCCGGTGGCGGACAGCCTGTTGCTCGATCAATGGGCCATCCAGCAGGCGTATGACGTTCAGCAGGCCGTGCTGGCCGCGTATGAGCGCTACGATTTTCCGGAGATCGTGGCGCGCGTGCAGAACTTCTGCACCAACGAGCTCGGCGCGCTGTACCTGGATATCACCAAGGATCGGCTCTACACCATGCCGACTGACAGCCGCGGACGGCGCAGTGCGCAGAGCGCGATGTACCGCATCGCCGAAGCCCTGGTGCGCTGGCTGGCACCGGTGCTGAGCTTCACTGCCGAAGAAATCTGGCAGCAGTTGCCGGGCGAACGCGGCGACAGCGTGCTGTTCGAAACCTGGTATGACGGCTTGGCCGCCGCGCAGGCGTCGCCGGATCAGCGTCGTTACTGGGCCGAGTTGCTGGCTATCCGCGACACTGCCTCGCGCGTGCTTGAAGGCATGCGCAAGGCCGAGCAGATCGGTGCGGCGCTGGAAGCGAAACTGATGATCTATGCCGACACAGCGACTCAGGCGCGTTTTGCCGAGGCTGCTGTTGAACTGCGCTTCTTCTTCATCGTCTCCGATTTGCACTTCGCGTCGTTGGACGCTCGCCCGGATGATGCTGTGAAAGTGGAATTGGACGGCGCCGAAGTGTGGGTGTCCGCCAGCGTCAGCAGCGCCCTCAAATGTGTACGCTGCTGGCATCGTCGCGACGACGTCGGTAGCCATGCAGAACATCCGGAGTTGTGCGGTCGCTGCATCGGCAATATCGAAGGCCCGGGCGAAGATCGCCGTTGGTTCTGATCTGGCTGTGCTCCCTCCCCTGCAAGCAGGGGAGGAGAAAAGCGGATGCTCCGACCCCTGAAGCTGCAATCAATCGCCTCATCAACCAAATCGCCAAGTTGCCTATCCCCGAGCCCCTCAGCCCAATGTCCATTAAACCTAACGCACTCATCTGGCTGTGGCTTTCCGCCGCCGTCATCGTGCTCGACCAGCTCAGCAAGGTTTGGGCACTGCAGGCATTGCCGCCGGTGGGCCTGCCGCATCCGGTGATTCCAGGTTTTTTGAACTGGACGCTGGCGTTCAACACGGGTGCGGCGTTCAGTTTTCTGGCAAGCGGTACTGGCTGGCAACGCTGGTTTTTCGTGGCGCTGGCGCTGGTGATCAGCAGCATGCTGGTGGTGTGGCTGGCGCGCACGCCGCGGCGTGACTGGCGCACGGGCATGCCGCTGGCGATGATCATTGGCGGCGCCGTCGGCAATTTGATCGATCGTCTGCATGCAGCCCAGGTCACCGACTTCATCCAGGTGTATTTCCGGCAGTGGAGCTACCCGGTGTTCAATCTCGCCGACTGCGGCATCACCGTCGGTGCCGTGATGCTGATTGCCTTTGGCATGTTTGCTGGCAACGCCGCCGGCAAGCCCGCGGGCAGCGTGCGATAATTCGGGTCTCTCGTTATCCGGCGCACCCCAAAAAGGGGCGCGGGCCGGAAGCGCGTTTCAACAGCGAACCCGATCGTCAGTTGCCATGCTGGTCGAATTGCTGTTGATCGAGTCACCGGGCCCCTGCCGTCACCGGGGTGACGGTTCCTGTTCGAGATTTCGCTGAGGTCAGTTGTGGACATCCTGCTCGCCAACCCCCGTGGATTCTGCGCCGGCGTCGATCGCGCCATCGCCATCGTCGAGCGCGCGCTGGAGTCCTGGGGCGCTCCGATCTACGTGCGGCACGAGGTGGTGCACAATCGCTACGTGGTCGACAAGCTGCGCGCCAACGGTGCGGTGTTCGTCGAGGAGTTGCATGAAGTACCCGATGGCGCCACGGTGATCTTCAGCGCCCATGGCGTGTCGCAGGCGGTACGCGAGGAGGCCGAGCAGCGCCATCTCAAAGTGTTCGATGCCACCTGTCCGCTGGTCACCAAGGTCCATATGGAAGTGGCCCGGCTCGGCCGTATCGGCCGCAGCGTGGTGCTGATCGGTCATGCCGGGCATCCGGAAGTCGAAGGCACCATGGGTCAGTGGAATCCTGCCAGCGCCGGCGAAATCCTGCTGGTTGAATCCATCGATTGCGTGACCCGGCTGGTACCGAAGTTTCCGCACCAGCTCTCCTACGTCACCCAGACCACGCTATCGGTGGACGACACCAAGGCGATCATCGAATCGCTGCGTGCAAAGTTTCCCGACATCGAGGGTCCGCGCAAGGACGACATCTGCTACGCCACGCAGAACCGCCAGGATGCCGTGCGCCGGCTCGCCGACGCGGTCGACCTGATGTTGGTGGTCGGCTCGGTCAATAGCTCCAATTCCAACCGTTTGCGCGAGTTGGCCGAGAAGCAGGGCGTTCGCTCATTCCTGATCGACGGCGCCGAGCACATCGAGCGTAGCTGGCTCGATGGCGTCAGCCATATCGGCCTCACCGCAGGCGCGTCGGCCCCGGAAAAGCTCGTGCGCGACGTGATCGCCCGCCTGCAGTCATGGGGTGCCGGTGAGGTGCGCGAGCTGGATGGCGAACCGGAAACCATCACGTTCGCGTTGCCGAAAGAGCTGCGCATGGTCGGCGGTGGCACCACGTCGGCGAGCATCTGATCCGGCATTCAGCGCGGACACAAACGCGTGCACGGCGGTCCACGGGCTGTGCATCCGCCCCCGGATAGACTTCCCGCTGCCATTGGCGCAGCAACATCGCTTGCACCATCACGTGCCGCACCGTAAAATCAGCGGCTGTTTGCCGGAATAGCTCAGTTGGTAGAGCGGCGCATTCGTAATGCGTAGGTCGTAGGTTCGATTCCTATTTCCGGCACCATTTATAGCTCTAAAGTAGTCCAATGAAGGCCGGCAAACCTAGCTATATCAAGGGTTCCGGCCTTTTTTGTGCCCGAGGCTGTCCGGAAACATCCATTGCAATCCGACAGTAAGTGGCGGTAACTTCGACAGTAACAGGGGTTTTCCCCAAAGCAGTTACTGTCAAGAGGGTTGCCGCCGTGCCACTTACCGACACTGCCATACGAAAAGCCAAGCCCGACACCAGTCCGCGCAGGCTCAGCGACGAACGGGGTCTCTACCTGCTGTTGAACCCAAATGGCTCGCTGTGGTGGCGCTGGGATTACCGCTACGCAGGCAAGCGCAAGACTTTGAGCATGGGCACGTATCCGGATACCGGCCTGCGTGATGCCCGCGACAAGCGCGAGGCTGCCCGTAAACTGCTTGCTGCTGGCGTCGATCCCGGCGAGCAGCGCAAGGCCGTAAAGGCCGCTGGTGAGGAACGCGACGCGAACAGCTTCGCTGTCATTGCCGAGGAGTGGCTCGCACGGCAGGCAGCACGCATGGCGCCGGCTACGCTGGAAAAGGCGCAATGGACGTTTAACGATCTGGTGAATCCATGGATCGGCAACCGCCCCGTGACTGAGATTGACGCGCCGGAGATGTTGAAGCTACTGCGACGTATCGAGGAGCGCGGCGCCCATGAAACCGCGCACCGTACAAAGCAGCGATGCAGTCAGATATTCCGCTACGCGATAGCAACAGGTCGCGCGCAAAACGACCCAACTGCTGCTCTGCGTGGCGCGCTAGCGCCCGTGGTATCCACGTCTCGCGCCGCCATCACTGATCCGCTCAAGATGGGTGAGTTACTGCGAGCCATCGACGGCTATACCGGCAGCTTTGTCGTACGCTGCGCGATGAAGCTATCCCCACTTGTGTTCGTACGCCCGGGCGAATTGCGGCAAGCTGAGTGGACAGAGATTGATCTTGACGGTGCGCGGTGGAACATCCCTGCCGCGAAAATGAAAATGCGTGCAGAGCATCTCGTTCACCTTTCAAGTCAGGCCGTGGCAATCCTGCGCGAGCTGCATCCGCTAACCGGGCGCGGGAAATACGTTTTCCCAGGTGAGCGCAGCGCCAGCCGCCCGTTGTCAGACGGAACAATCAATGCGGCTCTGCGTCGTCTGGGCTTTGACAAGAACACCATGACCGCGCACGGTTTCCGCGCGATGGCATCAACTCGGCTCAATGAAATTGGCTGGGCACCGGACGTCATTGAACGGCAGCTAGCCCACGTCGAGAAGAACAAGGTGCGCGCCGCCTATAACCGTGCGCAGTATCTGGACGAACGTATCCGAATGTTGCAGGCATGGGCGGACTATCTGGACGGCCTTCGCGCTGGCGGCGCGGTGGTGGTCGCTTTCAAGCGATCGCAGGTATGAAGAAGCTTGCTCAAGACTGGGATCCAGATCTGCCAGCTCTCATAACGGAGGCATGTGCGTCTGCCAAAAAAGGCTGCGCATTTTCTGGACACCTGGTAATCGGCACTGCAATCGAGAAGCTAAGTAAAGGTGCGTCGCTGCTGCCCCCACTCGCTGACTATTTGGCAGAGGCTTTGAGGCAGTGCATCGCCGACCCAAAGAACGCAGGAAAGGCACTGGGGCTTGCTGTTTCTATAGGGCGGCCACCACACAGCAAGAACGCGCAGCGTGACTTTGCGATTGCATTCGATGTCTATTTGGCGCGGCTTGCGGGGCAACCCTTGCGAGATAATCGGGCGAATCAGGGGGCATTTGGCTCGGTCGCCACAGAGCACGGTGTTACAGAGGACACAGTAGAGCGCATATGGAAAGCGTCACGCAGAGCGCGAAAGGGTGCGTTCGGTTTGACTGATGACCTTCTGTGTGAACCACCTGAAGTGCCGTCAGAACGAAAGTCAAGGGAGAAAAAATAGAGGTCATTTACCTACGTTTCGACCTGCCTTCGGATAGTCAACTATTGCCCTGCAGTGACTTGCTGCCGCCACGGCCATCCGGCCGCGACAGACAACGGCTTAGGACTAACGATGGAAAACACTATCCGCTTGCTACGGCTCCGCGACGTGCTCGCCCGGACGGGGCTCAGTCGCTCCGGCTTGTACGAAATTGCCTCTAAAGAGGGAGCTTTGCGCCCGGTAAAGCTTGGGCGACGGGCCTCCGCCTGGATTGAACAGGAGGTTACGCAGTTTATCGAGGAGCGCATTCGTAGCTCCCGTGAAAACAAGGCCATCCCCGAATGCGTTGCAAAACGCGATGCGAAGGTGGTGTCGCGATGACATCAGGATCAGGAACCTTCCTCACGGACTTCCTGCCGGCGCAAGGTCCCTACTGGATGATCATGTATCGGTGTGACACCGGTATGGTGCATGAGTCATTCGATAGTCTCAAAAGGATGGCTGCAAGGATCGAGGAGCTAAACGCCTACGGAGTCGAGGTATGGCATGCCGTTGCGTCGTACGCGCATCGCCATGACGCAACGAAGGCAGAGGCAGAGGCAGAGGGTGGGGAACGTTGGGGCAGGAAGCGGGCGAACGTCGCCTATTTGACCGCATTCTTTCTCGACATTGACGTGGACCCGGGCAAGCTTGGAAAGGCCTATCGCACGATTGAAGAGGCTAAGGAAGCACTGGCGCAGTTTGAGAAAGCGTTCGGTGAGCCCTATGGCTACCTCGTACATAGCGGTGGCGGTCTGCATGTCTATTGGTCCTTGAGCGAACATGCGACATGTAGTGAATGGGAGCGCATTGCCTTCAAGTTCAAAGACGCTACCAAAATTGCGGGCTTGTTGGCGGATCCTTCGCGCACGGCAGACCCGACATCTCTGCTTCGACCAGTGGGCACTATCAACAGGAAACTGAAATATGGCGCGAGTGGGCGGCCAGTGGAAGGCATATGGAACGATTTTGGCAGCTTGACCTTGGAGGCCTTCGAGGCAGCTTGTGATCGGGTCCTCGGTGGTGGGCAGGTGATTGACGGCTCAAGGCCCCCGACTACTCCCAGCGTAAGAGGAATTGCTCTTGCGCCTGCACAGCCTCGGCATTGGTTCGACGATCTCACGGCAGACATAAAGCTGCAGGCGCTGCGAACAATGCTGGCAGCGCTGCCAGCCGAATGTGTGACTGATCGTGCGCAATGGATTGCTGTAGGTGGCGCGCTAGCAGGCGTGGAACAAATGCCACGTGATGCGCTTTTCAATCTGTGGGTGCAATGGTCGCAAAGCACTGAAGGTGGCGCGGTGAGTTGGCGCGAGTGCCCTGAAGAGGAGCACCGGCGTCGATGGGATGGGCTCAATAGGTCAGGGGTGGGCGCACTTATCATTCGCGCAAAAGATGCTGGCTGGTCATCCGATTTGCTGCGCAACAGCGCTGATGGTCAAGCTGCATTCCACGCTGTCGTTGATGCGCAGGACGTCAATGGTGAGCGACACACCAAGGCGCAGATGAGGGCCTATCTGGACGAAAATGTCATCTTCGTCAAAGCCGAAAGTCAATATCTTCTGGACGGCCTTCTAGTGTCGAAAGAAGCTCTAGACACATCTCTGGCGCGCCGGATGCCCATTACACGGCCGCAAATAACGGCCAGCGGTCTGTTGAAGGGCGGTGCGGGGTTGATCGTGGATCATATCGGTTACAAGCCCGGCGCAGCGCGCACATATGTGAGCCATGACCGGCGGAAGTTTGCGAACTCATGGCAACCGCATCTCATCGTGCCGACCAAGCCGACGTTGGAAGAGGCGCAGATATTTGCAGCCTTTGTGAAGCATCTTGGCGGGGGCAATGACGAAACTAAAGCGGGCATCAAGAGGATAACCACGAAGCTCGCCTTCCTGTTTGCGAATCCCTCGACAAGGATACGCCACGCCACGTTGCTTATAGGGAAGGCTGAGGGGTGCGGAAAAAGCACAATTACGTGCGCGATTCCCAGAGTGTTGTTCGGGGATGCCAACGTCCGTAGCGTAGAGACACGGGAGCTGAGTTCGGAGTTCAACGGCTACGCACAGGGCGCGCGCATACTCGTATTTCCAGAGCTATGGCTCGGTAGCAGGAAGGACGCTCAGACGCAGGCCAACAATCTGAAGCCACTGATAACAGACGACTACATTCCCGTTGTCAGAAAAGGCAAGGACGGCCGGAACGTCGAGAATTGCACCACGATCTTCGCTAGTAGCAACTATGCAGATGCAGCCGTGTTCAATGGTCGGGATCGGCGCTATGACGTGATCATGACGGACGCTCCGCGGATGCCGACTGAGCTTGCTGAGCATGTGTATGCGCTAATCAACAACAGGCCGGGTGCTTTACTTTGGCTTGTCCTGCGATTTGGAAAGGACGCGGATAGCTTCGATCCCCACGCGGCACCACCGCAGACGGCAGCCAAGCGCGCCATGATGGAAGCCGGACGCGGAGACTGGGCGCAGCTTATGCATGACGAGTCGGGCGCGCGTAATTGGCCCTTCTCCGGCGATGCCGTGGCCGTGTCCGATGTAAAGCTGCTGCTGGGGAGCGAATACCAACCGCAGCCATCCGATAGGGCCATACATCAAGAGCTACTTAGTATGGGCGACGGCGCTTACTGCGTGCTCGCACAGCGACGTCAAAGAGGAATCATCCAACAGAAACGTGTCGTCGTCCTACGCAACATCAATAGCTGGAAGGAGGCCGGACCAACGGCTCTGTATGCCCACTACGATGAGACTGTCGTCAGGAACAGAAGGCTATAGATCGGCGGATTCCGGACGCTGAGCGCACCTGATGAAGGCAACAGGCCGCTCACGGGCTGCCCTGCAGCCGTGCAGTGAGATCGAGCACGCGCGGCTGATTCGGCGCCAGCTTGCGCGCCTTATCCAGCGATTGCATGGCACCGATGCGATCACCGCTCGCCAGTTGCTGTTCGGCCCGATCGAGCCATGCGCTCGTCAGTCGACCACTCGGTGCGCTCTGCGCCGCATCGCCGGGTGCCGGCTCGGATAGGCTTGCGAGCATGTCGTCAGCCTGCTCTAGGTTGCCAACGGTCAACGCCTGATTGAATTTCTGCTCGGCTTGGGTAGGCTGCGACACGGTATCTCGGTTCAAGCTTTGTGTAGTGGAAACGAAAGCAGGATGGTGCTTCAGGTATCCCGTTTTGAACTGGCTGTACGCCGAGTCCATTGAAGCCAGCTCGGCTTCAGACGACGCTTTGTTGTTGCGGTAGGCCGCGTAGACGTATGGGGCTTCCTGCGAGCGCACCTGCTTGTAAAGGGAGTCCAGGGTCGCCTCATCCAGCGGCTTGCTCCCGTTGGTTGCCTCCTGTTGCTTCACCACTTCAGCAAACGTCGGGCGTGCGGGTTCGGCGGGAGCTTGTGCCGATGACTCAACTGCCGGCGTCATGAATTGGCTGCATCCCGCCATGTTGCCGTCGTACCAGACACGCTTGACGATTTGCCGATCGTCTACTTCCATTGTGAGCTTGCAATGCGCAGTCATGCTAGCCGTGCCGCCTCCGCCGTAGGTGGTGGCGGAGAATGGTTGGTCCCCGACAGTGCCGTCCGTAATGGCAATACCGGGCACAGGGATCTCTTGCGTGCTGTGCTCTGCCCAAATGTAAACCCTGTGCTCCGCGATCACCTGCTGAGCAGCGGGGGGACCGAAGTTGTCGATAGCATCGTCAAGTGGTCGACCCTGATACGTGGCGAGATTGTTACTGAGCTGGTCGAAGGTAGGCTGAGGCGCCTGAGGCGCTTGAGGCAGCACGATTTGACCCGTTCTGAGGTAGCGCTGATAGGCGTCTGCGTCTTGGGCCTTTGCATTGCTCATGACTAACAACGCCGTCATGGAGACTGCGTAAATCAATCTGCTCATAAGGCCTCCCCCTCCAATTCAATGGCTCGGCGAGGCAGACGGGTCTTCTGTCCCTGCTCTTCCGGTGTATGGGTTCACGTTCGGCTTACTCGTCCGGTTGTTGTGCTTCGTGTGATCTGGGCCACGCGACACCGAAATTGCCGCTCTGTTGACCGGCACTCGCATTGCGCAGGTCAAAATTGAATTCGGTAGGTGACACCTTTATTGTCCCTGCCTTCACCTTGCCCGGTCCCGGTAAGGTTCACTTGGTAAACGATATCCATCACCGTCCCCTTGTTGCCCACGAGTATCGCAGTTCCGCTCTGATATCCCGGGCGAGAAACTGCATAGCTGGAACTACTCACATAGGTGCTGTAGGGCACGCCAGGATTAGAAATTGACGAACCACCATACGATGAAGTTTGGACGGCATTTTGAATGGATGTAGCTTCGCCGATGAAGGTTTCCCCAGACAGGGTGGGCCCGGCCGTCACCACGCTCTTACCAGCTCTGTCCGTATGGCCAACTGCAGGAACAACTTCCCCAGTCGATAGATTGTAAATACGAGCGTTATATACACGATCTGCTGGCACCGTGGCGCAGCTCGCCAAAAGTGCCCCTGTCATAATCAATGCGATGACCTTATGCATGGCGTCCCTCCCTAGATTGCTAGTGTGTGTAATCCACTAATTACGAAATGCACAACGCCTGAGAGCGTACTCTAGGTCAGAGTTTGAAGCTATATAGCGTCTAGGTGTAGACGATGTAGGCGTACATCCACACCGTATATAGCTTGTGTGTCCACTGTCATATGATTGGTGGGCATCGTGAAGCGGTTGAAACCCAAGGCTCCTAGCAAGACTGCCCAGAAGTCGCACTACCGTGCCGAATACAGGGCGATCCACGAAACATTAAGGGAGATGCGATTGGAAGCAGGTCTACCACAGATCGACCTTGCGGAGCGCCTTGGACGAAGCCAGAACTTCGTCAGTCAAGCCGAACTGGGCTACAAGCGGCTAGACGGTCTTCAACTATGGGACTGGACACATGCTTGCGGTAGGGATATGGAACAGTTCGGAAAGGCCATAGAGGCGGGTATACGCCAAGCACGGAAGACGGTTGCAAACAGTCAAGCAGAGCAGCCAGCAACACGTACGAAGAAACTTGCCAGTAAAACCAAGGAAGGAACAACACGAAGCAAGGTAGCATCGTTGCCGCCCGCAAAGCGCAAGCCTGTACGCGGCTGACATCACAAGTCATCGAGGTTGCGATGACGACCAGAGCTAGTTAGTGCACGGCTTCGAGGGCATGTCATCAATGTCATCACCAGCTTCTAAGTTGGTGGAAAAATAGAGAAGGGGATAGCGCACCGCACCGCGCCAATCCGCATGCGCCACGCCGCTGCCGGAACTTCATTTTTTCCTGATGACTGAGATGACGCGACCGTACCGCGATGAAAAATCCAGCTATAGCGCCATTTTTGGGGTCACCTCTCACGGTTGCGAGCTAGTGGGGGCGTGATGACCACTGGGGAGGGTCCTGCATACCTTGGTCCGTTGGGGGGGGCGACCAGGCAATGGAAACCGCGGAATCAATCCTCCGGCCCGGGTGAAGGCAAGACATTCCCCAGTCGTGATTGCGTATTGCCAGGTAAATGACCAAGCATTGCCATCACAACTGACCACATCCGGCAGATGAGTTGACCAGCGTCGCCAGGCGCGTTGACCATCCAACTGGAGGTCTCTTGTCGACCCATACCCGACATCGGCAGTACGGGTTTGGACGCCCAGAAGCTGACGCTCGTACAGTCGAGTAACGAAGCCGATGTCGCCGCAGGCCTGTGCTCTCGATGAAGGTTGGCTGCCCCTTAGAGATCCGGGGACAAGCCACCCTGGTACCGCTGCATTGCAGTCGACCGCTTTCGATACCTAGGGCTTGGCTTTAGTTCCGCCCTGGGCCAAAAGCGCTGGAACTTTGCTCTCTGCGAACAACGTCTGCAACAACCGTCCGAAACGGTTATTTCTTTCGGCTCTGACGATGCGCCGGCATGCTTCCAAGAAATTCATCCCAGCCTGGCCGAAGTGTTTCTCGTGCATTTCGTGCTGCTCGAGAATGTCCAAACTTTTGAGTACGAAAAGCTTGAAATCACGACCCTTCAACGTGCGCATCGCAGTCTCGAAATCGTTGATCGTAGCCGCTCTCATCGCCGCTTCTTCCCGATGGCCCCATCCGTCGTTCTCAAGAAGGTGCTTGATGGCATCGACGACGGTCGCACTGTGAATTCGAGCATCGCGCGCATCGTCGAACGCTGCCTTAAGTTTTGGGTGTAGCGGCTGATGGAACGGTGATTCCCCGAATTCGGCCTTGTCGGCGATGGTTGCGAAGTGAGCCAACCAACCATCAATCAAAGCTTCTTCAAGTTTGGCACCGCCAGGTAGATCGGCCATTTGTTTTCCGAGCGCCGTGACAGTGTAGGCGTCAAGGTCGCCGACTCTGGCGATGAGCTTGACCGCATCAGCTACGAGATCGTCGTCGCAGTCTGTGACGTCCCAATTGAAACGTTCAAAGAATGCGTGCGCGAGATTTCTAGATTCGGTGCGATTCTCATTGCGTTGGTAGCCTTGGACGATGGCCTCAATCGCCTTTGCGTCGTGCTTTCCGTCGCAAACGAAGGCAACAACCAGTTCTTCAAATTCGTCCGAAGAATTGATCCCTAGCTTTGACAGCAGAACTTTCCATGCGGCCGGCGTTGAGTCCTCGGCTTTGTCTTTTGACGCATCGCCTTCCTGCCCGAGGTAGCGCCTCACAAAGTCGCTAGAACCTCGGTTGTAGCCTGCGACATACTCCAGAGTCGGCCCGTCTTTGATGGCTTTGTTTGCAAGAGCAGAAATGAGCACAATCGATGGAACAGTTCGTGCCTGTATCGCGAGAGGCATGTCCCCAGTCGCACCGAGGAGCCGAACCACAAGACGGTAAGCCTGACGGATGACCCGGATATTGGTGATCCCGCACGCGTCCACCGCAGTCCTGGCCGTCGCGCGGTAAGGGCTATCCAAGTTCGGAACCGCGATGTCAAACGCCTCCCCAGGTGTCGGCGTGAAACGAAGTTCTTCTTCGACTACCTTCTCTCGGAACGTCGCCCAGAGCGCGCTGTCGGTAGGTGCGGAGAACTGATCCGAGTTGAGGATCAAGAGGAATCGCGTACCAAAATTCTGAGAGTATTCGTCGACGAAGCCCAGGACCTCGTCAACTGATAACGAGGCGTGCTTGCGCTCGATGTCATCGATGGCTACGAATCGGTTGCGCAAGGCGACAGGAACTGCTACCAGCGCAAGCTCGTCGAGCGCCGAAAACCCCTCGTGGACCTTCTTCAAGGCGTCGACGCTGACCTTCCAAGTCTTCATCAGACCTTCGGTCAACGAGCTGCTGTCACCGCCTACTGGGAGCGCGCTTTGGACCACCTTGAGCTTGAGCTGATTGATATCTTTCAAGCCAAAGAGGGACACGTAGCGCGCGCCTTCGACAATCGGGTCCTGCGACTCTTTGCGAATCTCGTTCCAGAGGTAGGTTTTGCCGGTGCCCCATGCGCCTGTCAGCGCGATGACTTTTAGGTCGGCGTTGTCGATGAGCGAGATCAACTGCGTTTTAGATTGTTCGATCGTCATTTGCTTTATTCGGTGCTGAATCCAGCAGGCGGTCCCGCCAGTACGACGTTTGGGTTGCATCACTGGCGCACTCGACCAGCCAGTTCCTGTGAAGATTTTTCGCGATTCGAAGAGAACGCGTTGTCATTTCTCAATTCTGCACCAGAATCGGGCCATCGCGAGTTTATGGGCCGCTCCGAAGCTGCCGTTCTCGACCGGCAGAAAATGGCCGGTCCCCGCCATTTGCGAGCCTGGCAAGTTCGCCTGGTGATGTGGTCGTCACGTTCGATGCCTGCAATGTGCAGCTTGTTGGCAACAGTGGGCTGTTTGGTTGCCGGCCGTGGTCAGTTTTGCTGGCGAAGCTTGTCAACTGGTGTGGCGAAGGTGGGCAGGTGGCTGGCGTTTTGCACGTGATGCATGAAATGGTGTGCGCCGACCATGTTTGGGCAATGGCAACGACACTGCGCGGACAGCGGCAAAGTTGGTGCTGGATGGCGATTGAAGGCTAGCCAGCATGCCGCGACAGTAACTTTGACAGTAACTATTAGGATGCGCTGAAGGGAAACCGCTTGGTACATGGTCGCGCATGGCGTGATTGGATGCCTATTTCCGCACCAAGATTTCAAAGGCCTGCGCAAGCAGGCCTTTGTTTTTTTGGGGGTTTGAAGTCGTTCAGCGCTCCTCTATGAACGATCCGCGTCGAGCGTCCATAGCTCGGCCGCGCGCGGCAGTACGGGATAGCCGCCTTCAGTTGGCAAGCCTTTTGCTTCTTCATTCAGGCGTAAGCCGAAAATCTGCGGCCGACGCAAACCATTGGTTTAGCTGGAACACACCGCTAGAGCGTGAGACATGGACAAGGCCACCTATCGGCGCTTTCAGGGCAAGCGCTACAGTTATGAGATCAAATATGACCATGCTGGGTACGAAGTGAGCAGGAACGGCGAAATCAAAAGGATTGGTCTGGTGCCCAGGGCTTTTGACCGACCATTGCTGACTCATGCCGAAGCGATGGATCGTGGTCTGTTCTTTGCGGAGATTGATATTGAGGGACTGATTGGAATGGACGAGTAAGTCCATCGTCCTTGGTGCGTGGGTGCGGCCTGAGTTCCGGTGGGCATCGAGCGCCGTCGATGCGGCGCGATCCATGCCTGACATCAGGGCCTGCCGGCGTTGAATGCAGGCGACCGGTTGATGGGCGTCGTAACCTGTCGAACCATGCCACCCTGACGTATGCCGTGCCAGATTGAGAGCGTTAGATCGAGGAAGTATCCATGGCCAAGACGCTCGCAGAACTCCAGCAAATGCTTGATGCGTTGGACGCCGCCATGCCTGGGTTTCTGCAGCAACACTCTCTCGAAGAAGATTTCTGGGCAGCTTTTTCCGGCGTGGTCGACGAAATCGACGGCGCCACAGCTCCGGACGACTTCGGTTGGGTGCTGATCCAGGTCGACATCATTCTGAAGAGGTACGGCATTCTGAAGAGGTCTGGAGATTCAGCCGTAGCCGACGCCACGAAGCTTGATCCGCAGGACCTGGAGGGCCTCGCATGGGTCGCAGAAGGGATGGCTTCGCTGGTGCCCGAAGCGACTGCAGGCCACTTGATCATGGCGGGGCTCGTGCGGCAAACAGATTCGACTATCGAAGGTCACCTGGCCCTCGAGCTGACCTCCGCGGGGCTTGCCTTGATTCGGTCCAGCGATCAGTGAGTTCGACGCCCTGTCAGCCGGGCTGGTTTGTCAGGCCCGGCAGGGAAGTCGGCGCCATGAATTTCCTGGTCGCAACTCAGATGCGTACGGCGTCGTCTTCTGGACAATCGACGACAGCCAACAAGGTGGGCACGTAGTTGGGTACTCTTGCCCATGGTCCAACCAGGGGTACAGCGATGGAATATGGAATGAAGGCATGCCCGGCATGTGCTGAGCCGATCCAGGCCGCCGCTCACAAATGTCGTTTCTGCGGAACCGATCTGGATGCCTATGTCGCGACCAGAGACGCCGCGGTCGAGCAGACGCTCTTTTCCGGTCATCCCAAAGTGATCTACTCCTTTGGCCAGTACGTCCTCGTGGTCATCACGCTGGGCATAGCGCTGCTGATCTACTGGCTGCGCAGTCGCTCGACCAGGTTCACGATCACCACACAGCGCGTGCGGGTCGAGCGTGGAATCCTGTCAAAGGTGCAGGACAACCTTGAGCTGTTCCGTGTGGATCACTTCGACCTGTTGAAGCCTCTTGGCATGCGGATGCTTGACCAGTGCATGGTTCATCTGCGCTCGTCCGATCAGGAGATGGCATCGGTCTACCTCTATGGCATACCCGGCTTGGAGGCCTTGGCGGATCAGCTGCGTGAATGCTCCCTGCGTGAACGTACGCGACGTCGCGTGATGCCCATCGAACGTATGTAGGAGCGACTGGAGTCTGGCCGGCGCGCGGCCAAACGCTGCGAGCGCTGGCCCGATGACGTCGCCAGTGAGCTGGTTCACACCCGCTCCTCGAACCACACCAGGTCGTCGACATGGTGCATCCGGTAGGGCAGGGCATCACTGCGCAGTTCGATGTAGCGGACGGCTTCGGCAATGGCCGCCGGCGATTCGCATTCCGGTGCGCCGGAGTCGATCAGGGGGCAGCTGAGGTCGAACACCGGACGTCCCGTGCCGGCGGAGACGTTGCGACAGAACATTTCGATCTCCGAGCGAGCGAAACGATCGGCGATCTGCACGGCAAGGTCGCGTATGTTGGCCATCGGACGGTCGTTCATGAAAGCACCTTGCCCTTCGGCGCTGAGCGCGCCCTGGTGCATGCCTTGATGTCGACAATCGCGTCCGATCCAGCCGTCGAGGCTGCATCGCTTTGCTGGACTATTTGCTTGCTACTCATACGCTCGCCCTCCTTGGTGAGAGTGTCGCAGTTTCTTACGAATCGGGCATATTGGGAAGAGCTCATTATCGAAAACAGCGCAAAGACCCCTCCCACCGCCGCGGCGAGCAGCCCTGACACGTGACGACGGTCAACTTTCATCAGCGGGCGACGGGCGCTTGTCGGGTTGGCACTAGTTGCGGCAGGGCGAATGAGTACAGTGGCATGCAAGGGGCATAGGGGAGAATTCCATGCAGGTCATGTCGCGTCAGCGAGGCGTCTCGTTGATCGAGGTGTTGGTAGCGATCGTCATCTTCAGCGTCGGCGTGCTGGGTATCGCGCTGATGCAGATCAAGGGCGCGCAATTTGCCAAGCAATCTGGCATCCGCACGGTAGGTGTGCTGCAGGCGCGGTCGCTTGCCGAAGCCATGCGCGCCAATCCCGCCGGGGTATACGGCGTGCTGAATGTGGATGCCATTCCCAGCGTGAATAACAGCGTTGCGGGCAGTTATTACCTCTACGACGGTGTCGATGTGCCCAGCTGCACGGCGAACGCCGCCTGCACGCAGGCCACAGCGGACTTGAAGGCGTGGCTGGCGCAACTTCAGAACGGCACTGTGGCGCCGAACGGCACGGCCGTTCTTGCGACGGTAGCAGCAAGTACCACCAAGGCCGGGACACTGACCGTGACGGTCAGCTGGAACGGCATGATTCCCAACTCGGCTGGAGTCACCACGAATGACACGTACCAGTTCGACTTCCAGCCTTCGCCGCCGCCTCAGTCCTGACCGGCACCATGGCCCGGCTCTGAGATCGCTGCGTGGGTCGCGGCGGTCGGGCGGTTTTTCGCTGATCGAGCTGATGATTGCGGTGATACTCGGGCTGCTCGTGGTCGCCGGGCTGATCAACCTGTTCGTTGCCAATCGCAAGTCCTACCAGGTGCACTAGGGCAACAACTTCCTGCAGGAGGATCTGCGCATTGCCTCGGATCGCTTGAGCTGGTCGTTGCGCATGGCTGATTTCTGGGGTGGCGGCGACAATGTGGGTAGCAACGTCGTGATTGGGGCGGCAGCACCAGGTGTTGTGACCGCCAAAGGCAACTGCAATGGGGCCTGGGCCACGGCGGTCAATTCAACCGCGACGGGTGGTGGAGGCACATTTGGCTCTCGGTGCTGGCTTATCCCAGCATGCGCGACTTCATGCGCCGCAACCGTGCCGTGGAACAGTCCAACGGCATGCAGTCGAATCTCCAGTACGCCCGGGGGCAGGCCGCCGCGACGCGCAGTTACGTGTCGATCTGCCCGATGGTCGCCGGTGGCGCACAGACGTGTGATGTCGGCGCCACCTACGACAATGGTTGGTTGATCTACACAGCCTCGGCGCCCAATACCGCTTACGATGCGTCAGTTGCAGGAAGTCTGCAGCTTGCTGTAGCCGCGCCGACAAATACATCGATCATTGCCAATACGGCTGGTGTGCTTACTTACAATGCGCTCGGCGAATTGCTGACACCCGGCGAGTCCCAGCCGGGCACCAACGTCACTTTTCGATACCTGCGCCGAAGACACCAGCGGCAGCCCGATCAATACCGCGGCGGTTCCGGGTATTCAGCTAGCGGCTTCGAACAACGGTCGTATCGCCTCGAGTCAATTGGTGGCCGGTACTACCTGCACGCCACTGTGATTCAGGGGCGGCGGGGCCAACGGAGTAACGGCCCCTTTCCGATGGCGGTTCTCAGGCACGCTCCTGCAGATCGCCCTGCAACCGATCGCGCAAGCCACCCTGACGCCGAATCGGTCGGCCAAGCGCTGCGCGCAGCGAGGCATCGGTGGCCCAGATTTCAGCGTGGCTTCTTGCACGTGAGATGGCGGTGTAGACCAGCTCGCGGGTGAGTACGCGGTTGTCTTCGTTGGGCGGCAGTACGACGGCCACATCGTTGTACTCCGAGCCCTGACTGCGATGGATGGTGATGGCCCAGGCGCTTTCGTGGGCGGGCAGGGCGCGCGGAGAGAAACTGCGCAGGCCGGCGTGGCCTTCGCGATCGCTCACCTCAAACCACACGCGCAATCCTTCGGCACCCTCCAGTGCGATGCCGACGTCGCCGTTGAACAGACCGCGGGCGTAGTCGTTGCGGGTGATGATCACGGGGCGTCCGTGGTACCAGGCGTGGCTGGTGTCGACCGCGAAGCGCGCGCCGAGGCGACGTGCGATCAACGTGTTGATGCCTTGCGCGCCGAATGGGCCGTCGCGTAGCGCGCACAGTATCTGTAACTGACGCAAGCGATGCAGCGCTTCGCCGGCGTCGATGGCTGGCACCAACAACGTCTGTAGAAGTTCGCTGTGGCGATCGAGCCATGTGTCCACGCGTGCGCGCAGGTCGTTGCTGTCGGCGCAGCGGCGCAGGTGCAGGTCGCCGTCAGAGCGCTGGGCCAATAGTGAATCCAGCCAGGCCGGGTCGGGCGTGCCACGCAAGGCTTCGATGCCGCGTTGCAGCCCGCTGCCCGCACGCCAGCTGTGAGTGAGCGTCAGCACATTACCGGCCAGTGGACTGCTGTGCGCGGGCATGTTTTCCAGGCTTGTGTCGGGTACGTCCTGCAGCAGCGGTGCGAGCATGCGGGTCATGCTCGCCGGCAGCTGGTTCGGCGGTGTGCTGGCGACGATGTCCGATAGCACTGAGCCGGCATCGACCGATGCGAGCTGGCCTGGATCGCCCAGCAGGATCAGCACGGCGTCGGGGCGCAACGAATCCAGCAACTGGCGCATCATGCCCAGATCCACCATCGATGCCTCGTCGACCACGATGATGTCTTCGGCCAGCGGATTGTTGGGGCCGCGGCTGAAGCTGTTGTCCCGGGGCTGATAGCCGAGCAGGCGATGCAGCGTGCGTGCGTCGGCGTGCGGGATGTGTGGCAGCAGGTCTTGCAGGTTTTGCTGCGTATCTGAGCTGTCGCGACTGAAGTCGCTCCCACAGGATGATAGGGAGGTTTGCAGTTCGGCTTTGCCCCTGGCGATGGCTTGCACCAGTCGTTGCGCCGCTTTGCCGGTGGGTGCGGCCAGTGCGATCGACGGCAGTGTTGGCAGGCCACACGCATGGGCGTGATGTAACAGCATCAGCAGCATGCGTACAACGGTGGTGGTCTTGCCGGTGCCGGGGCCGCCGGTCAGTACAAAGAAGCGCGCGCCGGGGGCCGCAGCCACCGCCGCGCGTTGCCAGTCGGTTGAGCCGGATGGCATCGTGCTGAACAGTGCGGCGAGGTCATCGGCCAGGATGTCGGCGGGAATCGGCAACGAACGATTCGCGCAACGCCGCAGGATTGCGGCAGCCAGTTTCGATTCGTGCTGCCAGTTGCGCCACAGGTAGAAACGATTCTGCGCATCCAGTACGAACGGCGTGAACTGCTGGCCGTCGCCGACCCAGGCGTGCTGGCGCAGCGTCGTCAGCGCTTCGGCGTCGAAGCCGGCGTCGGTGAATGGATCAGTCAGTTGGGCGCAGGAGTGTCCGAGACTTTCGGCGGTGCTGGCGGCGCGCACGGCGCTGGCGAGCAGGGGCGAGCCGGTGCGCTTGAGCACCCACTGCGCGAGCATCTGGTCGATCGCGCGCTCATCGGTCTCCAACATCGGGTTGAGTGAACCGTTCATGCGGCAGCCTCCTGCACGCCGGCGAATGCATCGTCGAGCGCTTCAATCAGCGCTGCTGGCCAGCGCTGGCGCCAAACGCCAAGGCTAGCTTGAGCATCTGGCTGCAATCCCAGTGCACGCACAAACAAGTACCAGCTGTCGCCAAGCTGACGTTCAGCCGTATAGCCGTCCAGTCTCTGCCGCAGGTAGCGGTGCAGTGCCACGGTGTAGAGCAGGGCCTGCAGTGGGTAGTAATGCTCGGCCATCGCCGCGTTCAGCGAGGCACCGTGGTAATCGTGCAGGTGCGCGCCGAGCCAGTTGGTCTTGTAGTCGAGCACGTGGAAGCGGCCGTTCCATTCGAGGATAAGATCGGCAAAACCGGTCAGCATGCCGTTGAGGGTGGTCGCGTCGAGGCTGCTCGGCACCACGTCGGGGTGGCCGTGCGCGATACATAGTTTGCGCAGCCGCGCCAGCGGAACCTGTTGCACCGGGAACTGGAATTCAAACTCGACGATGCGCCGCTCGGGCGGCACGTCGATCAACCGCAGACCGTCTCCCAGATCGGCGTGGCGGATACGGTCGATCAACCGGCCGACGCGTTCCAGCGCCTCGTCCGCGGGCAGGTTGTTCGCCTTGATGGCCTGGGCGGTGAGTTGGGTGTTCAACAGTTGACGCTGCTCGGGCCACACCTGACCAGGGCCGGCCAATTCGAGTACGTGATGTACGGCGTCGCCGAAGCGCGGACCCCGCAAGGGATACAGCGCGAGCAGCCGGCTGTCCTCAATGACTTCGATGGATGCCGCTGCGATGCTGAGGTCTTCGTCCGCATCGGACGAGTCAGCGCCGGCTTCATCGGCGGCACCGCTGTCATCGATCACCACGGCAGCTGCCGCATAGCGGGTCAGGCCGCTGAAACTATGCAGCCACTGGAATGCTCGCGAGTGTGGCAACGGTGTCTGCGTGGCACGGGGAGCCGGTGTTTCCGCGGGGGCCTGATAACGCGTGGTCACATCAGCGAATGGTGCGCCCAGCCGCATGCCGCCAAGGATCTCGCACAGCTGGTCAAGTGAGGCTTCGTCCTCGCTCAGGCCCAGTCGATGCTGCGCCTGCTGGATCAGCGAGTCGATCGCGGCGATTTTCCAGGCTTCGTTATCGTCGCTGGGTTGCTTGCCGCGATCGACCCAGTACACATGCAGCGCATGAACCGCGCGGGTCAGTGCGACGTAGAGCAGGCGCAAGCGCTCTTCGAGTTCTTCGCGAAAATGGCGGCCGCGATGCTCGATAAAATCCGCCGAACCCAGATCCATACAACGTTGACCGGCATCGTCGTGAAAGCTCAATACGCTGGGCGGCCGCCTGCCGCGATCACTGATACGCCAGGCCAGCGGCAGAAACACGATCGGAAACTCCAGTCCCTTGCTGGCGTGGATGGTGAGCAGCTGCACCCTCTTTGCATCGCTTTCGATGCGCAGCTGCCGCTCGTCGGCCGCATCGGCATCGCCGTCGCCACCTTCCTGACGCATCTCGACGAGCCATGCGTACAGTCCATCCAGTCCCTGCCGCGCACTTTCTTCCGCAGCCAGCAGTTCGCCCAGATGACGCAGATCGGTGAGCACGCGCTCGCCCTCCGGCAGCGCCAGCAACGCGGTGGCACGGTCGGCCAGCAGTGCTTCGATCAGTGCCAGCACGCCGCGTGTGCGGATCAGTGCCCGCCACGCCTCGAAACGCTCCAGCTCGCGCTCGAACGCGGCCGGATCGATTTCCCACGCGGTGAATTGATCGAGGTCGATGCCGAGTAGCTGGGTGGCCAGCGCACCACGCACGGCTTGATCGTCGTCCGGATGCAGCGCAGCGTAGAGGATCAGCTCCAGCTCGCGAGCCACCTCGCCAGCAAAGATGTTGCCGCGCCCGCTGCCGACACAGGGCACCCTTCGATGAATCAGCCGCGTGCGCAGCGCGACGATCTGCCTGTTGGACGACAACAGCACGGCAATATCGCCCGGCGTGACACGCTGGCCACCGATCTGCTGTTGCGGGTCGTTGAGCAACTCGGCGATGCGGTTCGCGCAGTCGTCCAGTGCCATCGATTCCAGCGCGCCGAGCGCCGCCAAAGGTGCATTCTTTTTGTCCACGGCATTGCCGCGGAACGGATGGATCACCAGCGGTTGCGCGACTGCTTCGCCGTTGACCGTGTACGGTTTGCTGTCCACCTTGCCGGCCGGGGTGACCGGCTGATAGCGGATCTGCGGATGGCCAAAGCCGCCTTCGGTATGGCCGTACCACGCGTTCAGCGCTTCGACCAGCGCGCGGCTGGAGCGGTGGTTGGTGGCCAGCGAATAGCGTTGGCTCGCCTGCGTGCTGGCGCGCAGGTAGGCGGCGATGTCGCCGCCGCGGAAACTGTAGATGGCCTGCTTGGGGTCGCCGATCATCACCAGGGCGCCTCGCTCACGATAGATCCGGTCGAAGATTGCGAACTGGCGTTGGTCGGTGTCCTGGAACTCGTCGATCAGGGCGACCGGAAACGCTTCGTACAGGCGATCGGCAAGCACGCCGTCAGCCTGTTCGCCGCACAGCCGCTGAGAGACCGCGTCGATCAGCATCGAGAACGTCTGCACATGGCGCTGACGGGCGCGACGCGGCATGTCCTCGCGGCAGGCTTGCGCTGCCTCGGCCAGCACCGCACCACGTGTGAAGATGGTGCGTAGCTGCAGTAGTGGGCGCAGTGTCTGCAATGCCTGGATCAGTGGATGAGCGGCAAGGACGCCGGCACTATCCATGGCTTCCTGTGTGATCAGTTGTTCTGGCTCAAACGTGTCATCGAGCGATTTTTGAAGTTGTGCCTCGTCGTAGTTCCACAAGGCAGGGACGATCTTGGTTAGCCGGCTGCGCAATGCCGAGTTGGCCCTTCGGTAAAGTGCTTTTTCGTCAGCTAACCTCTGCAATTCAGAGATGGCTTCGGGTAAGCGCAAGGCGGCGATCTGTCGTTCGAGATCAGCCAGTCCACCAGCCTCGATCCGTGCGTCGGTGTTGTTCGACAGGCCGCCCAAATCGCGCAGTAGCCCCTCAGGCCCATCCTTCAGAAGCAGCTCGGCCTCACGCGGATCGACGGTGCCATTCAAGTAGCGACGTCGCCAGAAGTCCTCCACGCATTCGCGTTGCAGCTGTTGTTCGTCGAACAGCTTGTCGTTGGCAAACGCGGCGCCGCTTTCCAGCGGGTAATCACGCTGGATGCGCTGGCACAGTGCGTGGATGGTCGAGACCGGCGCGTGATCGAGATCGGTGCGGGCGAGCTGGATCTTGCGTAGCACACGCTGGCGACTGTCTTCGTCGGGGCACAACGACGACAGATAGCTTGGCAGCGAATCGTCGTCCTCGGCCGCCTCGGGTGCTATGGAGTCAAGCAGGCGTTCGGCTTCGATCAAACGCCGTCGCAGGCGCTCGCGCAGCTCCTGCGCAGCGGCATCGGTGAACGTGGTGACCAGAATCTGCTCTACGCGCAGCTCGCGTTCCAGCAGCAGGCGCAGATAGATCAGGCCGATGTTCCAGGTCTTGCCGGTGCCGGCGCTCGCTTCGATCAGGATCCGGCCCTGCAAGGGCATCCGGCGCCAGTCGAGCGCGGGCAGGGCGGCTGGCGCGACGGCATCGACGGCGCTCATGATTTTTCTCCGTCGACGGCAACAGGTTCGGACGCCGGTGTTTTCAGCAGCATCGTTTGCAGCGGATCAAGCACCTCGCAGACCAGCTCAGTAGCGGCGACGAACGCCTGATACGCGGAACTACGCTCTTCGAACAGCTCCAATCCGCGACTCAATAGCGCGGCATAGCCGGGAGCGTAATCGCGTTCGCCGGTGCGTCTGAAATCGTCACCCTCCCATGCGTCGGAGGCCTTGGCGAGACGATCTTCCGGCGCACTTTTCGCATAGGCCAGCGCACTCTGCGCAAAGAACAGCAGCGGCTGATGTTCGGCCGCGATGTAGGCTTCGACCAAACGGCGCAATCCGCGACGCAGTTGATCCGTGTCCTGCGCATGCACGGGGTCGAGCATCGCCGGAGTGCCCCTTTTATTGGATGCAGCCTCCAGATACGTGCCCTGCACACCCTCGGCGTAGGTCAGTCGCAGGGCAGCCCAATCGATATAGAAGGCCAGAATCTCCCTGAGACCGGCAGCACCGGACGGCTTGGCATCGAACAGCAGCAAGCCACCTTCGGCGGCGTGAAATACGCGATCGACCACACCGGTCAGGCGCAGGCCATCGTGGAGATCGAGGTCGATCGCCTGAGCCTCGGCTTGTGCCCGGCCATCGACAAACAGACCTTGCGCGTTCTGGAGCAGGCTTTGCAGCGAATCTCGCAACCCGGCATACGCCGCGACGCCGATCGCGCCCCCGGCCAACATGCCGGAACGCGCCAGCCATGCCGGTGGTTCGGTGGGCAGGCTGTCGTTGCCCGCGGCAAGTGCATCGAACAGCAGTCGATGTTCGATACGTTCCCGACGGTCGAACTGGGTTTCAAGTGGTTCGCGATCGGGCCAGCCGGTACTGTCGAGCGCTTGCAGGCTGATGCCGTGGCCGCGCAGCAATGCGTCCCTGGCCGGGTCGCGCCAGAAGCGTTTGAGCGCGCCCAGCGCGATCTCGCTGCCGGCGGCGGTCGTCTTCGCCGCACCAGCCGGCGAGTTGAGGAAGCGTTGGACGTCGCTGGCCGATGGCTTGGCGAGGAATGCCGGATCGTAGGAAAACAATCGCGTGTCGTGTCGTGGTTGACCATCGGCGTCGCGCTCGTAATAGCGTGCGTCGAACGGTTGCAGCGGATGATGGATGCGCCAGGGTCGATCCGCTTTTTCATCGTCCGCGAGGTCGTGCTGTTCATCGAGAAACTGCAGCAGTTCAGCAAGTGGTGCAGCGGGGTTGCGCGGTTTGCCGTCGCGCACGCCTTCGCCGACGAAGCTGATGTGCAGCACATCGCGGGCGGACATCATGGCTTCGAGAAACAGGTAGCGATCTTCGCTGCGGGTATCGCGGTCGCCGTGGCGCGGCTGGCTGAGAATTTTATTGAGGCCGGCGTCACCATTCGGGCGGGGAAATTCACCCTCGTTCATACCAAGCAGGCAGACCACTCGGAAGGGGATCGAGCGTTGCGGCACCAGCCCGCAGAACGTCACCCCACCGAGCAGGAACGGTTGGCGCTCCGGCACGCCATCGAGCGCGCCACGCAGAGCTTCGCGCACGACGCTCCACGATAACGCGGTGCCAATGCCGACCTCGGCGGCCTGGGTGCCGAGGCTGGCGGCCAGGCGTCGCAGGCTGTCGAGTGCGCCGTTCTCTGTGTCGTCGCGCAGATCGGCGAGAAACAGCGAGTCGATCAGATCCAGCAACCACTGGCTCCACGCGGCGAGCGGGCGTGGGATGACAAAGGCGTCGCGTGCCCCGCGCAATTCACCCAGGAGGCGATCGAACTGTCCGAGCGCCTCGACCGCCGTGCCGGATACGCCATCCAGTGGCAGGATGCTGTCCACCAGGTGGCCGTCGAGTGATTCACCGCCGTTGTCCTGACCCGTGATCAGCCCGGCATAGATGCGGTCGAAGCCGAACTGCCACGAATTTGCGTCGATCGGCGCCGCGCCGACTTCCGCCTTCATCTCGGCATCCAGACCCCATGCCACGCGGGCGCGACGTAGCCAGCGCTCCAGCGCATCGCGCCCGCTGCGGTCGATCGCAAAGCGTCGCGCAACGGCGGGCACGTCGAGAAAATCCAGTACCTCGCTGACCGTGAAGCGGCTTTCGGCCAGATCCAGCACTTGCGCGAATGCGCTCATCAATGGGTGCGCACGCGCCAGCCCGACATCGGAGAGGTGCCAGGGAAGGTGTAGCGGATCGACGCGGTATTGCGCCGGTTCGCCGAATACTGCTGGCAGGTAGGGTGCATATGCGCCGATGTCCGGCGCCATCACCACGATGTCCCGGTGTTGCAGCGTGGGGTCCTCGGCGAGGCAACGCAGCAACGCGTTCTTCAGTACTTCCAGTTCACGCAGGCGGGTGTGGCAGATGTGCACGCGCAGGCTGGAATCACCACGTAGCGCGGGCAGCACTTCGCTCAATATCGCACCGGCGTCAACTTGCTCGCGGACTGTTGCGCCGACCACCTCCGGTTGCAAGCAGCGGATGCTGGATTGCAGTTGCGCCAGCAGCGACGTTTCGCGGACGAGTGGTTCGGCTTCATCGAGCGGGTCACGTTCCTCGATGGCGTCGCACTCATCCAGCGTGATGCAGAAATCCTGTGCGATGCGACCCAGCGCCACCAGCAACGGATGGCCAATCTCGTAATACAACGCTTCCGGATCGCCTTTCTGCGCCAGCTGAAAGCGCCGGCTGCGCAGATCCGACCAGTATTCGCGGCATGGATCAGGGAAATACAGGTGTACCTGTGTACGCAGCGCATGGACCTGCAGTGCGGCCAGTACATCAGGCGGCAAATGACTGACGCCGAATACATGCAATGGCGGGTGTGCGTATTCGGCGCCCGTGTGACTGCTTTCTGCATGCAGCGCATCGAGCAGCGCGACACTGCGCTGGGCACGGTGTGGGCGGCCGATCGAGGCCTGCACCTGCCGCCACAGCGCCGCCTGCCAGTCGCTTCTGGCCTTGCCGGGGTGCTGTTCCCAATCGAGCACCCAGTCCGGCCGGTAGATCAGGTATTGCGTGTACAAACCGGCCAGATGCTCGGCCAGCTGAAAGCTGCGCCGCGCGGCATCATCGCCAGCCAGGTAGGCGGTGACCTCGGGCGAAGCGAGCGTCGGGAGCGCCATGAGCAGGCGCCAGCGCAATACTTCATGCCGATAGGCGCCGCCGATCAGCGCCTCATCACCCAGCACCCGGCGGGCGGTGCGTTCGTACCACTGCCATGGCAGGATCATCTCGATGTTGGCGGCGATGCCGTGACCGCCATGGGGGTTGGGTCGGTGGGCGAAGCGGCCCAGCAGCCAGCGCTGCAACCCCGGATGCGCCACCACCACGGTCTGCGCTTCCAGCGGATTGGCTGGCCGCTGCGCTTCCAGCTGCTGCGCCAGCGTATCGGCCAGCCACTCGGTGTGGCTGCCGCGATGGACGATCAGTCCGCCTTGGTGTTCCTTCATCAATTCCAGCCTGAATAGGTCGATGACACGATGGGTACAGCATACCGAGGCTCTGTCCCAGAGCTTGAGAATATTTCCAGAACTTGATGGGTGGATGTGTCGATACCGGAAATGTCGATCTGTCCGGTGGCGGTTCGTCGTATCGTTAGAGCCTGGGTTCAAACGGTGTTCCGTTCGCCAGCCCGGCTCCCCACCCCCAACTTGAAGGAGAGACGAAGATGCGATTCATGGTGATGGTCAAAGCCAATCAGGACTCGGAGGCCGGCGTGATGCCGAGCGAAACCTTGCTGGCCGAGATGGGCAAGTTCAACGAGGAGCTGGTGAAGGCCGGCGTGCTGCTGGCGGCCGAAGGGCTGCAGCCGACGTCGAAGGGCGCACGGGTGAGGTTCTCCGACAGCAAGCGCAGCGTGATCGACGGGCCGTTTGCCGAGTCCAAGGAACTGATAGCCGGTTTCTGGCTGTGGCAGGTAAAGTCGATGGAAGAGGCCATCGAATGGGTCAAGCGTTGTCCGAACCCGTTTGAGGGGGAGTCGGAAATCGAGATCCGCCAGGTGTTCGAGGCGGAGGATTTTGGTGCCGAGTTCACGCCTGAGCTGCGGGAGCAGGAAGAGCGTATTCGCGCGCAGATGGCGGTGAACCTGTAGTTTGGTTCGATACGGGCATCCCCCTGCTCTTTGGGAGGGGCTGATCTTCAGCGCGAAGAGCGACCTCACCCCAACCCTCCCCTGCGAGCAGGGGAGGGAGCACATCCGTGAGCAGGAGAGGGGCACATCTACTGCTGGAAAAGCGGACCGAGCAGCATCGGGCACCATGGCCGCCCTTGCGTCGACGAGGTTCAGGTGATGTGATCAGTCGTCATGACAGCGACCGATACCCACCGCACCATCGATGCCGTCTGGCGGATCGAATCGGCCAGGCTTATTGCCGGCCTTGCACGCATCGTGCGCGACGTCGGTCTGGCCGAGGAGCTGGCGCAAGATGCGCTGGTCATTGCGCTGGAACAGTGGCCGCAATCCGGCGTACCCGACAATCCGGGTGCGTGGTTGATGACCACCGCGAAGCATCGCGCGATTGACCGGCTGCGTCGTAGCAAGTTGCTCGAGCGCAAACACATCGAGCTGGTGCACGAGCTGGAGGCCGAACAGGAACAGACTGGGCTGAAGATCGAAGCCGCTCTGGACGACCCCATCGGCGACGACCTGCTGCGCCTGATGTTTACCGCCTGCCACCCCGTGTTGCCGGTCGAGGCGCGCGTGGCGCTGACCCTGCGGTTGCTCGGCGGCCTGACCACGGAGGAGATCGCGCGGGCGTTCCTGCAGCCGGCATCGACGATTGCCCAGCGCATCGTCCGCGCCAAGCGGACGCTTGCCAAGGCCGAGGTCCCCTTCGAGGTACCGCGCGCTGATGAGCTTGCGGCGCGTCTATCGTCGGTACTCGGTGTGATCTACCTCGTCTTCAATGAGGGTTACTCGGCGACCGCCGGCGATGACTGGATGCGCCCTACGTTGTGCGAGGAAGCACTGCGTCTTGGGCGCGTACTGGTGGGTCTGATGCCACGGGAGTCAGAGGTGCATGGCCTCGTTGCGTTGATGGAGATCCAGGCATCGCGTTCACGTTCGCGCGTCAGTCCATCGGGTGAACCGATCCTGCTGCTCGAACAGAACCGTGCGCAGTGGGATCGCTTGTTGATACGTCGCGGATTCGTGGCCCTCGATCACGCAGAAAAACTCGGCGGTGCGCTGGGTCCGTACACCCTGCAGGCGGCGATTGCTGCGTGCCACGCGCACGCGCTCGCGGCGCAAGACACTGACTGGGAGCGCATCGCAACACTGTATGGAATGCTCGCGCAGGTCGCGCCTTCGCCCATCGTGGAGCTGAACCGCGCGGTCGCCGTTGCCATGGCTTTCGGTCCCGAGCAGGCCATCGAACTGGTCGATGCGCTGAGGGCCGAGCCGGCGCTGGCCAACTATCATCTGCTGCCGACCGTGCGCGGCGACCTGCTGGCCAAACTCGGGCGCCTCGACGAGGCACGCGCGGAGTTCACGCGTGCCGCTTCACTCACCCAAAATGCGCGTGAGCGTGAACTCCTCCTCGGGCGTGCTCAGGCATGCGCCGGCAGTTTAGGATACTCGACGCCGCGCTAAGGTACGCGACCGACCGACCGACCGACCTTGCCGCGGCGCGGGGATTTGCTTGCAACGGACGACCGAGCCTTCGCTGCCGCGCGAGGTAATCAGCGGCGCATTTAAAGTCCGATCTGCCGGAGCGTCCCACTCTGCTGAAGGACGGAAATCCCGATAGCGATCAGCATCCATGGAAGAATAACCTCACCATAGTGCTTTATGCGCGATCCAAGGACTGGGTGTGAGACTAGATAGTTGGCGCCGGAGCACCACACTCCCATCATCGCGAGTAGCGTCAGGGTTATGACGGCGTCGTCCGACACGGCTCGGCCTGCATAAAGAGGCGTGTAGACCGCAACGTTGTCAGACCCGTTACTGATGGCGACTACGGCGACCAGCCACGCGGAGATGGGTTTTCTGTCAGTGCGAGGCGACTCACCGGCACCGGCGATATCGCCGGCAAACCAGCGCCTGAAGAGCTTCGCGAGTCCGATGCCCAGCGGCACGATTTCTAGAAAACCAACGTACGAATGCGGTACAGAAAGCATGAGCCCGGCACAACCTAGAGCGAACGCAATCAGCACCAGGGAACCACAGACGTGACCCAGCATGACTACACCCGTATGCCCTTTGGATGCGCCCAAAAAGGCAAGAAGCACGGTCAGGTTGTCGACGTTCGTTGCTGCGTACGCGATGACGGAAACCATCAGTAAATTCAGCATCGACTACCTTGGTTTCTGGTTGAAGCTTAACGGAGAAACCCATTCGCAAGCTGCAGGCGCGAAAAGAGTTGGAAGTTTTTTTTGGCTGGCCGTTCTGTCGGCAGGTATCGCTTTCGGGCGCCACAAATCTTGAGTGGCAAGTCAGAACAAGAAGCCGATAAGTTCCTTGCTGAAGGTTTTAATGGAATCTCGCTGAGCCACAAGGGACAAAAGGTAGCAGCGCGGTGACGACCATCGCAATGGCGCGCTGATGGTCGAACAGCTCGATGCGCATACGGCGAAATGCTCGCGCTCCAGTACCTGGATGACTCCCGTGCGCTCGGCACCACGCGCGCCACCCGCACCGAGACCGGCCGAAACCGAATTCATGCAACTGAGATAGCCATCAAGGCTCGCAGTAAGCGTATCGGCATGGGCGCGGTTGTGCTCCGCAGAAACAAGCGAAGGCCGCCATGGCCTTTGATGCGCCCGATGCCCTTGTCAGTGCAGATTTTTGCTGCAGGCTGCGCGCGTGGGAAGGGCAGAAGCAAGTACAAAAACTTACGAACTCACACTTGGCGTAATTTCTTTGGCGTCATAACAGGACTCTTACGATAATTGTTCTACGTTTGCTTCACGGCGGTGAGACCAGACGTTCGAGTCCACGGCCTCGATACGCGTAGTTCGCGTGTCATTGAGCAGTGACGTGCCACGGACCCTTCCAATCCCCGTGCGCCGCATGGAGGTATGCATGGTAAAGGCGGCTGTAGCGGATGCATCTCTTTCGCTTGCCTGGGGCGCAGGCCTGTTTGCAGGAGGCTATGTTGCGCAGCTCGCCTCGGGTGTCTTACGGGGCTTTCATTCGGAAATTCCCATGATCTGGTTTCCGGGAGCGGTGCTGCTCGCCGCGCTCTTGAGTGCACCGTTGGCAAGTTGGTTGCCTTGCACCGTGGGGATGCTTGCTGGCCTCGCGGCGATTGCGTTGACGTTTCAAATAGAAGTACTCCAAGCGTTGTTTACGGCGCTCCCTGTCATTTTGGTGGTGCCTGTCTTCGCGTACTTCATCTTGCGCCGGCAGAGAAATATGCCGGCATTTGAAGATTTTAGAGCGGTCGGCGGATTTCTGATACTGGCGGTTGTGCTTCTTCCGCTAGTCAGTGGAACGGCTGTCTATCTTGTCAGCAGCTATGCGACATTGCGTGACGTAGCCATTGGTGGGTGGCTAAACACGGTATGCGCCCACGCTTTAGGCTATGTCCTCTACGTGCCCGTTTGGCTGAGCCTGGCGAACCCCAAGTGGTGGTTCCAGCGCGACAGGCGGGATTCGTCAACCGTGGCTATCGCAGTTGTTCTGCTCGTCGCGCTCTGGTGGACGTGGCTAGAATTTGGCACTCAGCCCATAGTCAGGCCGATGCTGCTGATTGCCCCTATTCTCATCGTCATCTGGGCTACGCTTCGACTGCGCATGCCTGGGATTTGCCTCATGTTGCTGGCGATTGCGGTTATCGCCGCCCATATGAACCTTGCGGGCTTCGGCCCATTCATGGAGCAGGGCGTCGAACACCCTGCACTAAGTCTTCAGCTCTGGACGCTTACGTTGTCCATGGCATCGTTGCTGTTGGCTACGCTGATGGAACAGCGTCGATCCGGGCAGCAAGCGTTGGTTAGCAAGCATCGTGAGGTGCATGATCTCGCTCTGCGGCTGATCGCGGCACAGGAGCAGGAACGCACGCGGATCGCTCGTGACTTGCATGACGACATAAGCCAGCGGCTCGCGTCGTCCTCGATAGAGCTCAGCGCGCTGCGCCGCCGGGCCGATCCCGCGTTGCGCGGTGACATCAGCCAGGTCCAGAACGAACTGATCTCGCTATCGAAGGACCTACGCCATATTTCGCACGAGCTGCATCCAACCATGCTGCGCCAAACGGGGCTTGTGGCAGCTCTGAATGAGCTCGGCGTGACCCACGGACGGATGGAAGGTCGTGAGATCGAATCGCATATATCTGCGCAGGCGGATCTACTTTATGACGAGGCCGCTCTATGTCTTTATCGTGCAGCGCAAGAGGCGATCAGCAATGCGATTCGACATGGGGACGCGCACCATATTGTGGTGTCCCTGGAAGTTGGAGGTTCGTTTGCGGAGTTAACTGTCGTTGACGATGGCAGAGGATTTGAGGCGGGAAAATCGGGCGAGGCTGAAATGCCTGGTCTGGGCTTGGTAAGTATCGATGAGAGGGCAAAGCTACTGGGGGGTAGCTTCGACATTCGCACCGGCTTGGGAAAGGGGACAAAAGTATGCATACGCATCCCGATTTCACCGTATCCATTGCACTATCCGAGATATCAGGGGGACAGCGTTCCCGGATCCTAGTGGCAGACGATCACCGCATTGTCGCCGAAGGCATCAAACGCCTGCTTGAAGATGATTTTGACCTTCTCGAAATCGTTGTCGACGGACCGGCTCTCATCAATGCCATACATCGGCATTCGCCGGATCTGGTCATCTCGGATATCACCATGCCGGGCTGCAATGGCCTGGAGGTGCTTAAGCAGGTACGTGCCGAAGGCAGTAGCGTGCCCTTTATCTTTCTGACCATGCACATCGAACCAGCTCTCGCCGTATCGGCAATGAGCGCTGGCGCCAATGGTTACGTATTAAAGTGCTCAGCTGGTGAAGACTTGCTCACCGCGGTGCGCCAAGTGCTGCTTAGGGGTACCTATGTGACGCCATCATTGGGCGCGCGATTCGTCAGTGGCAATTTGTATGAGTTGAATAGTCTGACGGCCAAGCAACGTGAGGTGCTGCGGCTTGTTGGGCGAGGTCTCAGATCGAAACAGATCGCCGGAGATCTTGGAGTTTCAGTGCGCACTGTTGAGGCGCACAAATACACGATGATGCAGATACTTGGCGTGCATACGACGCTCGAACTGGTACGTCGGTCCGAGGAGCTCGGCCTTCTCTTTTGAAGCTTGCGGATTGTGCTTAGTCCGGAGCGGTATTTTTACCTAGCTAAATTCAGTTCAATTTCTCTAGCAGGGAGTTCGCCCACGAACGAGACTCGTCACAATTCATCATTCATGACGAGTGGGCAGCATAGTGAATCGAGCCACAATCATTCTCGCGGACGACCATCAGCATATCGCCACGCAGCTTCGTTATCTGCTTGGTGAGACATTCGAGGTAGTTGCCGTTGTAGGTGATGGCCAAGCTCTGGTCAAAGCGGCGGCTCGATTGCATCCAGACATGGTGGTGACTGACATAAGCATGCCGGGCATGGATGGCATTCAGGCGGCGCGGGAAATGCTTACTCGTCAACCCATGCTTCGCATCGTATTCATCACGGTACATGAGGATATTGCGCTTGCGCGCATAGCGATGGAGGTCGGGCAGGGCTATGTGGTGAAAGCATCTGCGGGGGACGAGCTGGTCGAAGCAGTGAACGCGGTGTTGAATGGCGGGAGGTTCGTTTCCGCCTCTCTGGGGCCGCTTGATGATTCGTTTTGATCATGGCATCGAATCCGAGGCTCTGTTAAATGGCGTCGAAGCAGGCTTGCAGAGAATGCCTTGGATGATCTTGCCCTGTGTTATGTGCAGACGGCCCTCCATATCACTGCGAGCTACGCTTTACAAAACGTCATTCATGTCTGCAAGACTCGGCACGAGAAGCCGGCGCGGAGCACGCCACATGGGGGTGCGGAGATCGTGAGCCACACGCAAGCTTTGCAGAGCGACGGTATAACCGGGGCAACGCTCGAAGCTGAGAGACCCTTCGAGCCATGGGAGCTTGCCAATGCGCAGATGAGCCCATTCAACCTGCGGTCCCGGACCACATGGTTTGGGCCGGTAGCTCCAGCTCGGCCCCGCGTTTGCTGGATGCGCGATCACACGCAGTCGATCGCACCATCGATTGTCAATCAACTGGCGCCACCGGTCTTCGCGCTGAGTCGGTGGGCAGTCCACCTCGTGCCCGTCGATTCGCTGGAGCTCGACAAACACCACAGCGTCGTGCGGTAGCACCCGAAAGAGAAACCCAAGTACCGTCACGCAGTCCTGATCGCTGGCAAGCACCCAGCGCTTTTCCGCGTAGAGGAGGCGGCTCAAGGCATCGTATTCATCAGGCGATGGGTTGTGGCGATCCATGGCATGGGCCAATTTCATAAACTCGGCGCGATCTTGCTTGCGTTGCGGCAGGCGAGGGATCCATAGCGCAGGTGCGCGGCGTGCATCTTTCACACTTGGGAGGAGGGCGCCGAAGATGCGCTGCACGGACTCATCCGGGCACCCCATGACTTCAGCGATTTGCCGGGCGGGAATGCCGCTGACTATCAGTTGGCACACGATGGGTACCGTCGTGATGCGCAACGATCCGCGAGGAGGAGCCTTAAGGCCTATCTGATCAGCAGTCGCTTGGTGTACGCGGCGCTGTAAGTCGCTGGCATGAACGGTTTCCCAGTGGATGAGCCACAGTGCCTGGGCACGGGTGACGTTCTCCCGAATTCCGGTGGAGGCCGCCTCGCGCCACTGCTTGATCTGGCGACGTTGAGTGCGTTCGCGCAGATCAGCCAAACGCGCGATGAGCTCGGTCGGCAACTCCTTAAGATCGCGGGCCAGCACCCACGCCTGGTAGAGCGGGCGAAGATGCAAATAATGGTGGAGCCCGGTGAGCGGTGAGCTGTGCCCCAATAGGCGCGCCAATGACTGCGTCCACGTGGCGGGCAGACGGTTGGGCGGAGCCAGCGCCGCGTCAGGGCACAGTGTCAGGACCAGGCTGGCTACCCGGGAGGGTTTGAAGCGCTCGGGGTCAAGTCCTTGTAGGGGCAACGAGCCGATGCCAGGAATCTCCCAGGAGAGCATCTGCAACATCAGCCAATTGGCCGCAGAGTGACGCAGGCTGTGGAATGTGATATTTGGATCGCCGGTGACCTCACGAAGCGCGGTGACCAGCTGATAGCGCTGATCCCGGGAGGGTGGTGCCTGCGCGCGATCAGGCGTAGCGAACAGGTACGTTTTCGTCGGAAGACGACCCAGTGCTGTGAGTGTCTGCGCATGGGCATGCAACCGTTGTCGTTGATCGGCGGAGAGCAACTCATGCAGCGGGATATCTCGACGACTCGAAGTTCTCTTAAGAGAACGGTCCGCGTGTGCGCGGATCTCGAGAGTCAGGCGCCCGTCGGGAAAGATCTTCAGGTCGCTGAGCCGAGCGTGCGTGAGCTCGCGCAAGCGACACGCCGAGGCATAAGCGACCTCCCCCAGAAGGCAGCTTCCAGTTTCCGTGGGCTTCATCACCTTCACGCGGTTCACCGCGCGCGCCACCTCCTCATCGGTGACCACGATCGCGCGGGCACGGTGGGGAAAGTTAAGGTCTTCGATGTCTTCCAGATCGCATTCCTCCAAGATCGGGAAGTGCTGGGTGGCGAAGCGGTGCAAACGGAACAACTGCTGGGGCGTCTGTTTGTCCGAAGATAGGCGTGGGTGGGCGGCCGCCAAAAGGATGCTTTCCCAACTTTGTGGGTCCGCCTGCCACGTGCCTTCTTTGTTGCAGACAAACGGCATTTGCAGGCCTGCGGCATGTGGCACGTGACGCAAGGCGGACAAGTAACGGGCCACCGAGCTTGGTTTGGCTTTATAGGTGTCGAGATAGTGTTTGGCCAGCGACGCCAGTAATGCGCACAGCGGGTCGGGTGCTGCGTCGCGCTGCCGGTCAACTGCGTCGATGATGGACGCCCTGTTGGATCGCTTGCCTTTCAGGTCCTTTTGCAATCCCTCAAGGAAGACGTTACTGACCGCAGGAGCCGCGGGAAGATCAGCCGACCAGCTTCCGCTCGTCAGCGTCATTTCTTCCTTCCGCTCCTTCACTTCCTTGAGGTGCTCATGAACCAGCAACGGTAAGCCCGACATCACGCGTGCCCGTGCGGAGGGCAATAAGGAAGTGTCGGTGACCCTGCCGAGAATAAGTTCTACCAGCCAGTCCGGCGCGTCGCGTCGTACGCGCATCTTTGCCGCATCGAGGAACTGCTTCAAATTGACGTTTTCGTCTAGCTTGGCCAGCAGGAAATTGAGTACATTGGCCACTTCCTGGTCGCGCAACAGCGTTTCGCGATCTCTATAACGCGCCTGGAACGCCCGAAGAGCGAGGACAGCCTCCGGGGGCGGTACGATCCACGGAAGGGCCACCGATTCATCTCCCTGAGGGATGTCATCACGGATCAGTGTTTTCAGAGGCATTCGTGCTAGCGCTTCCAGCGTGGTCTCCATAACCAGGCCACCTCGACAGACGCAGAGAAACAATATTTCTGCAGCGGCCAAGTCCGGCGTGAGTTCGGCGGGCGGCAGCTTCAACCGCCAGGCGACATAGCGCTTTTCCAAGCGGTCTGCGACCGCCGCTCCTCGCTGGCATGGCGAGCTCAGTGGGCTCGGCGTCGGATGATAATCCGTCAGCGGGCCGGGGACATCGATGCCGGGGTAGTCCGCAGGTACCACGACCTCATGTACCACCAGCATCAACTGACGCAGCCTGGGGTGCTCAACGTGGGGATGGTGTTTGCGCCAAGTATGCTCACGGTTATACAGATGCCTGAGCTCAAGCGTACCGCGCCTGGCGACCAGTTGCTCGAAGAAATCGGCCATCTCGATGGCCACCTGACGCATTGTCTGGGCGAGTTCTTCGGAAACGGACATGCGGGCCAGGACATCGTCTGCGACAACAAAAGTCATTCGTCGGTCCGATGGGGATTCAGGAAAACATTCCTGAGGTGACGGATGAGTGGCATGGTTGTGTCGCGCAGAAGGGGGCCGCTGGAATGGTGCAGTGGCCGAAAGTCTTCTCGGCCCCATGCGTGATGACCCAGTAGCGAATCGATGGCCGCTGGCGGGTAGTTGCCCTCGGCGAGGACCGAACGGGCGGCGTAACGCAGGCCCGCTGGCGATATGCGTTCACCGTGTGCCTTCCACGCATTGTGCAGATCAGCCATGCATACAGGACGCCAGAGCCACTTACCCTTCTGCACAATGAGTTGTCCCATCGGTGGGGACCGAGCGCCGGTGTTTTCTCCGCGTAAGGTTCGCTCGGCTGCGGCGAGTGATTTACGGACCTCGTCGCCGAGGTCCGGATGGTGTGCGTCGCGCAGGGCATCGGCCAAGCGCGAGAGCCCCATGTGGTCGATGTCGTCCAGCGGCAGCGAACGCAAGTGGTTCCCTTTGTCTGCAAAGGTCCAATAGTCACTCGTGATGGAAAGTGTTGTCCCTTTGCGCCAAATATTGCGACGAGCCCGTAGCGCACGTCCTGCAGTGAGTTCGAAAACGGTCAGCAACACCGCCGTATTGATCCGTGAAGCAGCATCCCTTCCACTGCGAACAACTAATTGCATGGCGCGTTTGGCGTCTCCCTTGAGAAGGGAGTGACCTTTTCGAACCGCCTCAGGCGTTAGGCAACGACGGGAACCGACCCGTCCCTCAAGTGGAGTGATGTCAGGCGTCGGGAGGTCAAGTTTTTCTCCGCACAACGCCTGCCATGCCTTGACTTGGGTATTTATGAAAATCCGCGCAAGCTGGGACCTGGGGACGTTGGTGTAAATCGCTTGCGTGCTTGCGGCCTTGAACAACCACGGGGCCACCAGGCACGCAAGCCCCGGGTCAGTCGTACCGGCCTGGGTCAGCGCGGCCAGATGCATACCCATAGTGTTGCCGGCAGTGGCGCGCATACCGGGGTAGGCAGTCGCCAGACGTTTGGCCATCTCATCGATTGTGTGCGCCCACCTATGGCTAGGCATTTTCACCAGGTGTGACGTTTCGTTGTCATCGCTTTCCCAACGGGCACCGACTTCGATGAGGGTATGCGCGAGCCAGATAGCTATGGTCGGGTGGATGGGCAGCACGATGCGCTCGAGGCTGGAGTGCAGCCAGTCTGGGTCGCATTGCGACATGGCAAACGGCGCAGCCAACGTGGGGAGAGGTACTTGCAGCGTTGCGGTGATGTCCCCATTGCAGCGATAAATACGTAACCCCGACTGCGTCCGGTTGCGTGGGCTATGCAGCGCGATTCGCGCTAGTTGCCGGATGCCTACGCCAAGCACGGTGACGAGGACTAGCGAGAGCTTCGTATAGGGCGAGCTTCTAGGTGCATCCCACCAGAGCGGCCCCAGCCCGAGATCCGTCTTTTGCGCGCGAATCCAGAGATCCTCCCCTCCTGTATCGAGATCCTCCTGCGAGTGCGTGGCTGGACGCTCTGCCAGGGCGATGGCGGCGCGTCGCTCATTGGCAGTTGCGCTGGGGGATAGTCGGATCTCTACACGAGCGGAACCTATGGGCCAACGATCGCCATCGCTGGCCGGTTGGTCAGCATCGCCTTCGGATGCCCAGTCAGTGGCGTCACACTCATTGCCCTCGTCCTCGGCTTCAGATGCCCAGTCAGCGGCATCACACTCATCGCCCTCATCCTCACTTTGGTCGAGGCTTGGAGAGCGGGTAAGCACGCGAGGTGGAAGATTGCCATGATGGCCATCGGCCGCGTCTTCGTCCTGGCTGGACACGTACAGGTACTGGCGAAGATCCTCGCAATCCTCCAATCCGTCGGCTTCGACTCTCGGACCTCGCATGCCACGCTGGATGCCGTAGACCCCAGGCCGGTCCGCATTGACGTTTCTTCGGGCCGAATCGTGTAGCAGTTTTCCAAGCGCTATCAGGGTATCTTGAGCGCCATTGGTGCTGGAAAATACCTCTTCGTCATCACGGGTGTCGCCTTGGACGGGCAGGCATTGCACGATAGCCGCTACCGAATTCAAGGTCTCCAGATCCGCCGGCGGCGCGTACGCAAAGCCGCTCCCGGACCGAGGTGGCTCAGCGAGGCGACGAAGTTCTAACCCGACCTTGTAGCAGCGCTCGTCAGTGAAGACATCGGGCGATCTCATTCGCGCCATTAGGATCGTGGCGATCAACGCGCCGTGCACGGGTGGATCGACGTAGGTCAGTGGCGTTGCCAGCGCGCAGAGCAGAGGCTCTTTGAAATACCAGCCATGCATTCGTAGTGGTGAGGTGACCGGTTTATTCAGTGCAACGTCCAGCTCAAAAAGAAGAGGCTCCTCATCAATGGCCTGACATGCCCGAAACCATTCAGGGGCGTCAGAGGTGTCATTGAAAAGGTGTAACAGCGTCGGAAGCACCCACCGCAGGCCGACGCGGCAATGGTCGACAAACGGTGGAACGGCGGTCATTTCACCTGAGCTGCTGGCGAGCGCTAAGACGGCCTCGATCAAGGCAAGAGCGAGAGATTGATGCGCAGGCATAACAATGTTGTCACTCATATCGTCGTCCCTGCGGTCTCGATGATCGTTTTGCGGCGGGTGTACGTTCGTGATGCGCCCGCTTCCTGGCGGACGCGTTTGACCGACCGTTTTGAACAACTGAAACGTCTAGCCAACTCTTCGATCGAAAGATCCATCACGCTGCAATGCGATGTCCGAAGCAGCCGACGCAGTAATGAGGTTCGATCTCTGAGGTTGTAGCGCGCCAGAGCGATCTCGCGTGCCGGCCATTGCGACCAAAATCCTGCAGTGAGATCGGAGGCTGATATAAGGATTGCGAGCACGTATACCGCGATATTCCGTTCGTTGGCCTGGTGAAGAGCGCTCGTATACGCGTCGATGCCTCCGACGACACGGGGCGGCTTCTCCTCGGTGATCAGCACCGTGCCCGAGGACCACAGTGGCACTGCATGACCAAGCGAGAAAGGCAGAAGCGGCACGTTCGTCGAGCCGTCCTTTAGCGGGATATCTGTGTGAAAGCCGACAAATTGTTTGACGGAAAGGCGTTTCACTATCGATACAGTCATACGCGGCCGTCCTCCGCGGTGTGACAGTTTCCCCTGAGATCGGGGAGGCCACTGGCGACAAGGTGCTGAGGCAGTACGTTCGCGTTTTGAGGGGGGATGGGACGAGAAGGCATGAATGTATCTCCCGGCTGATGATCCTAGTTTGAGGCCGTCCGCCGAGGGTTCTTGCCAGCAAACCCCCTTCTCAAGCTCGTTCTACGGGCAGAAAACACATATGGACCCAAATTTTGGCCCAAGCAGCTGATCATCACGTGGTGAAGGTGCCTCCTTTTGCCTTCTGGGGAACTCGCGCCTTCGTGCCGCAAATTTTCGCGGCCTTGCCACAATCCAAACGTGTGTCACATACATGCGGCTGGCGGACGCCAGCTCTATGTGAGGAGTGACGCTGATGAGCAAGCCCGTCTGGATACCAGAAGAACGCGCCCTGGGGATTCCGACGCTCGAAGCGTTCGCAGGCACATGGCAAACAGAGCGACTGCCGGAATGGAAACGCTCCCACGCCCGTACGGTAGGAGAGGCACTGGATTTTTGGGTGCTACCGTCGATTGGCGATCGTTCCTTGGATGCCATCGCGCGTGCGGATCTCCTGGCTTTCCGTGCTTGGATGCATTCGCATGACCGCCATCCTTCCGCAGCGCGCATCAATAAAGTGGTTGGAGTCCTTGCGGCCCTCTTGCGCGAGGGCACACAGCGTTACGGGTGTCCGGATCCGACCATAGGACTTAAAGCTTTGCAGATTGTGGAGCCCGATATTCATCCGTTTTCGCTGGCGCAGATGGAGGCGATCCTCGGCGCACTGGAGCCGCGCTGGGCCGATTATTTTTCGGTGCGCTTCCTCACAGGTCTTCGCACGGGCGAAGCGGATGGATTGATGTGGGCGGATGTGGATCTTCAGGGCGCCATGTTGTCGGTGAATCGCGCTTGGGTCGACGGCGAATGGGAAACCCCTAAAACCCGTGCAGGCCGACGTGATGTGGTTCTCGCGGCGCCGGTCGTGGCTGCCCTTGAAAGGCAGCATGACCGCACCGGTCGTGGAAGCCTGGTCTTCTGTTCGCGCAATGGCACGCCACTGAATCGACGCAACGTCACCCGGCGGACGTGGTACCCCGTGCTGGATGCCTTGGGCTTGACGCGCCGGCGCGCCTATCAAACGCGGCACACCTACGCCACGTTGATGCTGGCTGCCGGGGAGAATGTCGAATTCATTCGACGCCAGATGGGGCACAGCGATGCGCGGATGCTATTCACGCGCTACGCACGTTTCGTTCCCAATCTCACCCGGCAGGACGGCACGGCGTTCGGTGCGCTGGTCCGGGGTATCGCATGACAATGGGTGAATACCGCCAGAGCATGTGAGTGAGAAGGGGCGGACGGGTGGTGTGTTTTGTCGGTGCTGTAAGTCGTGGAGATCCTGAGCGGTGGGGGCTCTTGCGCTACAGGCGAGGAGTGGTATCCATGAGGTGAATCACTCTACGGACAAGGGGCTCCTCATGGAAAAGATCCACGGTTTCACTCTCACGGAAATCTTCGAGCACGCATCGATTAGCACGTTGGATGTGTCGTTCGAACTGTTCTGCAGCTCTCCGGTGACCACGCTTCAGTTGGTCGGCCAATGTGACGCGATTGACATCATGAGTGCGAGATTTCGGCCTTTGCTACCTGTGCAGGTCAACCTTCGGCGCACGCTCGAGGCGCAGTGGCAACTGGAGGGTAATCCGGCAGAGCCCCATCGGCGGCGGAACACGACACATCAACCTGACGTTCCGATGGTGTGTGGCCACCGCATCGCGTTGGTCGCCTGATGACGATGGCATTCAACGAGGCCGTGTCCGGCACCTGCCAAATCCAGTGCTGGGCGGTTAGGCCTTGCACGCACCCATTGGCCTTCGGCGTTCCCCTTTTTTGTTATTGGGACAAGGACGGACGTTTGGTTGAGACGGCAATCACGCCACTGCCGCGCATGGGCGAACAGTGTCCGCAGGTGGGCGAGGTCCTCGCCTCCATCACCGAGCGGCCGAGCCTGCAGTTGATTCTCGACGAGGCACTGGAGGGTACGCCTCACGCCGTCTTCGATGCCATCCACGCGCATCTCGTGCACAAGTGGCTGATCTCACCCGAAGGTGAGTCTCGGGAAGTCGATCGGCGTGATCCCGTGGCTGGCGTCCTCGTCACTCCAGAGGGTGAGATCGCCGCCCCGGTCACCGGCATGTATCGGGATGTCATGGGCGTCATCACTGTCGAGCGACGTGTGCGCGGTGCAGACGTTCGCGTCCGCTGGGTCGCACCCTGGCACTTCACCGCTGACCGCGAAGGGTTCGCCGTCGCGTGTGAGGGGTTGACCCATGAAGATCTGCTCGCCGGTCTGGACGGGTTGACTCCGATGATGGCCATCGAAGGGGTTGCCCTGTTGCTCAACGATCCCCGACGCATGGTGCCGAATCTGGTGGCTGGCGCGCTCATCACCCGGGTCATCGCGGAGCTGGGCGACACGCATCCGGCCCGCTGTCGAGGGTTGGCCCTACTCGATCAAATCGAAATGGCGGAAGGCCACCTCTCGGCGGCCGACTACGTGGACTACACCGATGCTTTGGCCCTGTTACGCCAGCTGCTTGTGCTGGTTGCCGATAAGCGTCAACTCGGAAAAGAGCCTCTTTACGACGAATTGGCTTGTCGGCCGTCGTGGCAGGACCTGTATGAGTCCATCGTGGACGCCATGGTACGTGTGCATCGAGTCCTGGACGGCCGTGCACCGGAACGGAATCTTGTGCGCTCGTCGATCGAGCAGGTGGCGCTAACCAGTCGCGACGCCTACAGCGAAAAGATGCGCAGTTTGCGCGGTCGCATCGTGTCCGGCATCGGGGATCTGGCCGCGCACCCGCAGGAGGGGCGGGCCGGTGAAAGTGAGCTGGAAAGTCGCTTCCGATACATCGCGCGACTACTGGGTGCGTCGGGGTGGGAGATCGCGCGTCCGTACGAGGCCGGCGTCCTGGCGGCCGCCATCGGTGGATGGTGAGGAATAGGGCAGAGATGAGGGGGAGGATGTCAATCGGCGACAAAGCGGGACCACAACAAGTATCTATTAATGGAGGAAGGCAATGAATGAATCTCTGAAGGCTTTTAAAGACGGCTTCATCCAGGGGGTCCGGGAAACGCCACGGGGTTTTTTTGCACCTGTCTTGGCCCTGTGTCACTGGCTAAACCGGGTCACGGACGATGCCATGAGGGGGAAGGGGCGCAAGGATGAGCGTCGCCCCATCATTCACTCTGAGCCCGATCAAAGGATGGAACCGTCTACTGTCGACAGCAATGCGGAGCGGTCCAAGGACACGTGGCACGCCACCCTGACTCATCTGCTCGAGCGAATTACGGTGCTGGAACAGCGTCAGGACGAGCTGGATCGGGTGATGCGATCCGCGCGTGAAGTGCAGGGGCCGGACGATTCGGCCATCGATGAGAAGGAGTAGGTCCTCGATGTTCAAACCCCGATGCCCAATGACACCGCGTCAACGTGATCCGTTGGATGCTCAGTACGCCGACCTGCCCGCCTTACGGCGCGAACTGGCGACGATGAACGTTAATCCGCAAGGAAAGCGCGCGCACGGGATCTCTGCGAAGAGTTGGTCTATCTGAGGCGAGCGGCGCAGATCGACTGTGCCGGCCGTAGGCTTTGTGTTCATGTTTAAGGAGAGGAAAATTGGACTATGAAACCGTTGCACTCGTTATTTGTGGAGGAATCCTTTTCATTGCCATGTTCAGTTATATGGTCATGAAAGGAAAACCTACCCATGTGCCGAGCAGAAGGTCAGCAAAACGGCGTGCTGACTGCAGTCCGTACATTGGCCCATGCAATGATGATCCAATGCGCGTCAACCCCGCCACGGGTCTACCGATGGCAGATCAAAGTATCGACATCGGTGGCAACGTTTACGGAATGATCGATCAACACCTATTGTCTCTGAATGCGACTAGCGGCCTTCCCATGCTAGATAGTGGTCTGGATATCGCTGGCCATATGTCCGGCCACTATCCGTGCACTGGCGTAATCGATGCGGATTCGATGGGCATCAACCTCGCCACTGGTCTATCCATGACAAACCACGGTATCGACATCGGCGGCATCGTTCACGGAGAATTCGGTCAACACATGTTGTCTTTTAATCCAGCTAGCGGCCTTCCAATGTTAGATGGTTGTATCGATATCGCGGGTAATGCGTTCGGCCAATCGAGCTGCCTTTAGATAACCTCGTCGAATAAAAACGCCGGCGGCGCTTTCCAAACAGTGCCGCCGTTTTTTTGGCGGTCCGAGCTAACTATCGACAGGTAGATTTACCCCGGGGAAAGAGGCGAAGTCAGTCCGACTTCACCTTGAAATCGCATCCCGGCTGGCCACCACCATCGACCGGTGGCACCACGACCACCACCATCAACAGCGCGCGCGTGCTATCAGCCTGGAATTGCTGCCAGCGCTTCGCGAATTTGCTGTGCCCGCTGCGCGGACCACTCCCGCCACTCGTCGGTCGCCAGGTCCCGCCGGGACGTGTCTTCCCAAATTTCCGCAGCGATCACCATCGATTCGCGATCGTTTGTCTTGAACAGCGGCTCGGGCGCCAGCGGTGGCACCGCGTTCTGCGCCCCCACCGGTACCCAGCGCATCGGCGTCATGTCGTATATCGGCGCCAGTCGGAGTCGGTAGGGCGGGCTGGTACCAACGATGAAACTCAGGTTTCCCATGTGCATGTCGGTGTTGAGCAACAGGTGGCCGATGGTGGCGATGTGACGCACCTTGGCCACGTCCTCTTCGAGGAGTGCGTCCCGTTTCTGCAGGTGTTCTGCCGCCTGAACCCACCCGTTTGCCGGCCCCTGGTACTGATAGCTGTACGCCAGCGCGCGCAGGGACACCATACCCTCACGACCACGCGCGCCGACACGGTCAAAGCGCGTGGTTTCCAGCCATATGCGATCGTCGTGCATCCAGACCTCGGTGGCGGCCGAGTCCAGCCCATGGATCGCCATCGTCTGCTGCGCAACGGCTTCGGTGAGCATGATGTCTCCCCAGCGCCGCGCCGCCGGATTACCCGTCATGCGGGGCGAGAACTTCACCAGCACCGAGCGGCGGCGATCCCCTTCGGCAACGATGGCGGTGAACTTGGGCTGCTCGCCATCCGCCGAGGCGCCGATCATGACGCCATCGAGGACGAGGTTGGCGCGCCTGGCGTATTCCTTCCTTCGATCGCCGATGGCAACGACGCCGTCTTCCATCGGGTGGAGGGGACCGAGCGACAGATGGCCTCGCCAGTCCCAAGGCACCTGCAGCGCGGCGGACAGGATTTGTTGATCCGTCCAGGATTGGATGTCCAGCGACCAGCCCTGTGCGGCAGCGTGCTCACGGACCCAGGTGCGGCCCAGGAAGCCGGCGGGCCGGAAAGCATCCATGAACCAGGGCAGGCCCTGGTAGACCGGCAGGGTCTCGCTCAGCTGCGACAACGGCATCCACCACGGTTGCGTGGCCGCGTCATCCCAGGTCCACTGATTTGCTTCCAGCGCTACAAGGTTGCCGAGGAAGGAGTCGCTCCCGTCTTGATGGCGCATGTAGAGGGGCGATGGGGGAATGTCGGTACGCGCGATGGCATACCCCCGATTCCGCTTGGACCCAAGGCGAATCAGGTTTGGGGTGTCGCTCAAGGCGCGCTGAAAGCTGCGCTCGCTCCCGAACTCGTCCTGTACCTTCTGGTAAAGGTCTTGGGAGGGCAGAGCGCCGTACCGGATCAGGGCGACGGCGATGGGTAGCATCCGTGGCTGATTCACTGGCGGAAATGGCTCCGGAAAATGTTCTTTGATTTCCGCAGCCTACGCGTATTTTGGCGAATACGATCACCAGCATGGCTGTGTATTCAGTCTACATTTATAAAGTTAGTCGGAATTGCCGGCGGAATACGTCTCTGCAAATCTATTGGTAATCAGATACTTACTGGAAAAATGGCGGATATAAATCATATATTGGCCATCATATTCAGCATTTGTTTATCTAAGCGGGTTGCGCCATGCAGGAGGAGGCCCGCCACGCCATCCCCGGCGAAGGGTGCGCTCAGACATGGGTCGCGTTTGATGTTGTTGGCAGCACTCTTGATATCGAGCTGTCCCGGCAGGCGCCCGTTTGGGATCAATACTGTTGCAAAGTCAGCTGAACCGGTGAGCACACGCTGGTGCACTTCATGCCCACTGTTCGTTGAGCGGAAGCCGCCACGATGGCACCTCTGACCAACCCGTCGGCGAATGCCCAGAAATCCTCGTTCATGCTTTTCCTCCTCTCATAGTGTGCTTTGGCGCCCATCGTTGTTTGGCTGCGGCGCCATGCAAGGCAGCTTTGGGTTCTGCCGTAGGATCACGATCGCGCAACACGGCCAACTCATGTAGTGGGAGGACCACACCGTCGGCAACCGCCACCCCTCGCGGCGTGATTCCGTCGACGACGCGGGTCACCCTTGCGCGTTTTTATCCCACGGCGATCGGGGCCATTCGGTACTCGAGCCAGCGATCGGTGCTTCCAAAAAGAAGCGTGACGCCCCCGGCGACACCGAGAACCACGCTCGGTATAAATGCCCCGATCTGTGCAACAAGACAGATCAGTCCGCCGATGAAAAGAGTCGCCGCCACCGTCGATCGGCGCTGACGCATCGAGCGGATCTTCTCTTCAATTTGCTGATTTGCCATTCGCGCGCGTTGGTTGAGTCCCGTCAGATCCGCTTCCCTATACGTACTGCGCGTGCTGCGCCTGCCCACCGCCGCGACACGGCCTCGAAAATGGTGAATGGTGAAGCGGTAGTTGCCCTGCGCTCCCGTTGACTTGTAGTACTCGACACCAAGGAGCGCGTTGGCCCCAAGGCATCACGCATTCCATTGGAGTTCTTTTCTCGCTTGGTCCGGCGACTGGCGGGAGGCGCCGTGGACGATCCAGTCGCAGATCTCAACGAGCTCCCATCCGTGCAACCGGTCCGTCTTGGAGATCAGCACGTCGTCAGGTAGCACGAACGTGGTCACGCGGGTTCGGCACACCAGCGATAGTCTGTCGGCTCGGTAACCTTGGGGTGTGGTGCGCTCATCAAACGTGATCATGGCTTCGCCACCAATCTTGGCGATCTACGCGGCATCCGTGAACGACTCCTCGCGAAAAAAATAGTCCTTTCCATCATCGCCTTTGATGAAGCCGTAACCCTTGTCGCTCAAATAGGCCCTGAGGATTCCCTGCAAGACCTGCTCCCGATGTGTGTGAATGGTGTGCTGCATCAGCCCGTGCAAAGGCATCTGACTCTGATCACAGGCTCAACCTCACGCCGGCGGAAACCACCCGGGTGTTCGTATCGCCACCGGCCACCTGGCCATCCAGGTTGAGGAACCACGACCATCCGCGGCGTAGCTGCGTGGTCACGCCAAGACCCGCCCATGCACTGTTGCGCGGCGAGTTCACTCCCTCGACCGAGAACGTCGCAGTCGACGCACCGGCGTAGGCGGCATGGAAGGCCAGATCGTCGCCGCTGAAGACGCGCTGGTAGAGGGCGTAGCCCGACACATACGTACGACCACCGCTCCACAGCCAGTCGTAGGTCAGGCGCGCGCCGACCTGGCCGTCGGTCTGGTCGAAGCCTTCGCTATGTGCCATCAGGCCAAAACCACCGGCGCCGGCCTCGTTGATCGCGCCTCGATGCAAGAGGTTGTAGCCGAGCGAGGCGAACGGGATCAGCGACGCAGTAGCGAACGTGAGGTGATACCCCGTCTCACCGTAGAGGAACGTCATCGTGTCATCGCGCTGACTGGCGATGGTGTCGATGGCATCACCCAGCAAGGCCCAACGATTTATGTCCGACGTGAGCCAGTCCTGTCCGACACGGCCCGTGACATAGGCATTGCCTTCGCCGAAGCGACCGTACAATGACAAGCCGCTGCTACGCGTGGAACTGGTGCCAGTATCTAGCGCGTAGGTTGTACTCAGATGATTCCAGGTCAGGGCCGCACCGGCGATCAGGTTGGGCGACAGCGGCAGGTCGTAGCCGGTCATCGCACCGCCGCCGCTGTACTTGCCGCTTGCAAAGCCGGCGCTACCGATATCGCCATCTACACCCGTACCCTGAAACCACCCACCGGACGAACTTGACGCGCCGGGATCGGAAAGGCGATCAGCCAGCGTGCGGTTGACGATGCCTTCCTGCTGGAAGCTCAGCGCCTGCGATGATGCGTGGATCTGGCCGGCAAGGCTGTCGATCGACGCGGAAGCCACCGCCATATTCGCAGCGGACAAGAAGGCACTGGCCGACTGCAAAAACGGGGCGTGCGCGGTCGGGTCGTTTACCGCCCACTGGTCGGCCTGCAGAAGCGCCGCCTCGATGTGCTGTGCCGTCTGCTGCGTGGAGAAGGCGGCGGCCGGTAACCCTTCGGATGCCACGGCTGCGACCGACGAGCGCGTGACCGTCGCGTTAACCGCGTTCGCCGTGTAGGACAGCGTGCCGGTCGCAAAGACACTGCCCAGATCGAGCGTGCTGAACGTGCCGGTCAGTCCCGTACCCGTTGTGAGCACCGGTTCGACGGTTTTGACGACATAGCTGGACGTAGCCGAAAGCGCCAGGGCGCCGCCGTTGATCGTGGCACTGCCGCCAACCATCAGCGGTGTGCCGAGCTGGACCATGGTGGTGCTGGTGCCGTTCGCCGTGTAGTTGCCCTTGATGGCTAGGTTGCCCTTGGTGTTGTCGAAGGTGCCGCTGTTGATCATGTTGCCGTTGATCACACCCGTGCCAGAAGCGCCGCCTTCCACGCCACCGTTGCCGTTCACCGTCAGGTTGCCGACGGAGCCCATCACTTGTAGCCGACCGCCGTTGACGACAGTGCCGCCGGTATAGGTGTTCTGGCCAGTCAGCGTCAGCGTGCCTTCACCGTCAAGCTGCAAGCTGCCAGTGCCGGAGATGGCATTGGAGAAGATGCCGGTCGCCGTGCTGGGCATCGTCACATCGAAGACGCCCCAATCGAAGGCGCCCGGTCCGTTGACGGCCTTCGCCGCATTCACCAAACCGTAGCCGTACAGCGCTGGATTACCCAGCGACGTTGCCGTACCCAGCAGCGTCTCCTGCACGTTGTTGCCGGTGAAGTACGGGAACTGCTGCCACACCAGGGTCGCGACACCGGTGACGATCGCCGTTGCGTTGGAGGTGCCATCAGCATGCCCCGTGCTGAACGTCGTGCCGGTCACCGGAGAAAAGAAGACGTCGCCGGGCGCGCCCAAGCACCACGCCGCGGCAACGCCGCACGCATTCGACGGCGTGGCTGTCGACGTATCCAGTCCAGTCACCGTGCCGCTGCTGCTCAGCGTCACGTTGACGACGGTCAACCAACCTTTTTGCAGGTTGGGTTCGAGATACGGCATGCCGCCTTCCATGCTCGGTTGGGCAGCCCCCGTGTTACCTGCGGCCCAAACGAGCAAACCGCCGGCAGCGACGGTGGGAGCGTAAAAGCCATGTTCTTCAGTGATCACCGAATTCGGGTCGCTCGGCACGCCATCAGCGCCGGACGTCACCATGCTTGCTTCGCCGAAGGACATGTTGAACAGGCGAACGCCTTGGTTGAGCAAGGACGTCAGCGCGCCGGGGGCCAGCGACGACTGGATGGTGCCGGTGTCGTCACCCACTCGAGCGATGTAAAGATCGGACAGAGGCGCGACACCGCCGTAGAACTCGTCGCCGCCCGAACCATCCGCATTGGCTGTGCCACCGATGATCTCGGCCATGACCGTGCCGTGCCCAAAGCCATCCATCGCCGTGGTGTTGCCAGGGATGACAAAATCCAGGAACGAAGTGATGCGACCCGCTAGTGCCGCATTGGTCGGGTCAGCGCCGGAGTCCAAGATGCCGACTTTCACGCCCTGACCCTGCAACAGCACCGTGCCATTCTGATTCTCTGCCCACGCGGCCGGGACATTTTCCGGGTCGAGCTGGCTGCGCAGCGGGTTGTAGCTCGTCGTGACCGACGGCGTAACCGGCGGGGTCACTGGGGGCGTGACCGGCGGGGTAACGGGCGGAGTCACCGGGGTGGACGGCGGAGGCGTGGTCGGCTTCGTGTTGCCACCGCCGCCACCGCAGGCAGTCAGCGAGGTGGTGATGCCAGAGATCAGTGCAATGGCCAGAACGCGACGGCTATACAGGGTCATTGGTGCAGCTCTATGGGTGGGTGATTTCCAACGTGGCATGGTTCGTCATTCGCGCAAGGGGCCCGGTCAAGGCGGGTGCTGTCGTCGGGAAGTCTTGCTGGCGAACGACGCGACGGCCGTTCCCTGATGTCATGCATCGGTGCCGTCGCGATCGTGTGCGGCGGATCGCCTATGCGCCTCAAGCGTGACGGCGAACAGCACACACAGATGCTCCGTGGCATCGGCGTCGTGAACTGTGCTGAATACGCGGTGCAGTGACTCCAGCAACGCCAGGCGGTCGTGCGGTTTGCCATGGCGGCAGGTGCCGTCTGTCGCTAACCGCCACGCGTCAAAGACTTCAGCCGCCATCGCCGTGTCGCGGGAGCGCGTGGGCCAACCGGTGCGGTGAACCCAGTCGAGCACTCGTAGCAGCTTTTGGGGAAGATCGCTTTCGGTGGGGATGTGGCGGGGCATGACGTTCCTCGGGGTCGCTTGTCTGACCGGAGAAAAGCACGGACGCCGATTCGCGCAACCCCTGCAATTCGACCCCGTGAGAGTCTGTCGGAACGCCTCGTTGATCGAGTAGCTCGGCCGAACAGCGTCACTTGGTCCACGTTGGACACGCGGCTGTTCTGCCCGCGATGCGCATGTCGTTGGCCATCGCATGTGACGCCGCGTTCGGACCATGTAGCATATTCAGTGTGGAGCGCCACGCTTGCCCGACGTCGTCATCGTCAGCTGATCCATCGCCGCTAAGGGCCAGCCAGGCCCTTTTCAATGAGCCCGTGTGGCCCTTTGTCAGCGGCCACGAAACGAAGGGTCTTCGGGAGGCGAAAGTGACACGCTGGCCCTTTGGCCATATGACGCAGCGCTCAGGCCGGGCATCGATAGGGGCGGGTAGTCGCCTCAGCAAAAGGCCATGTGGGCCCTCTCGCGGCGGTCACGGTGAAGAACGTCGCCGCATCCCGCCGCGGTTTGCGTGCGGAATGTCCGTGGTCTGCGACAAAGAGCGCCGCCATTGCCGACGTGCGCCGGCATGCCTGATAACGACAAAGGCCCGGCGATGCCGGGCCTTTGTCGTTATACGTGGTGGGCGGTACAAGGATCGAACTTGTGACACCTGCCGTGTGAAGGCAGTGCTCTACCGCTGAGCTAACCGCCCGCCGAGAACGCGAGATTTTAGGGGGAGTTACGTGGCTGGTCAATGGCTGCGTCCGTTTGACCGCCCGGACAATGCATATTGGCCGGTTGCAGCCGGGCTTGGCGGCGATGCGTGCCGGGGGTTGTAAACTCGCCGCTCTTCAAACGCCAAAGCGCCCGACCATGGACTTTCTCAGCACTGAATTTGCCCACATCCTGCATGCCTTGCAGCATTTCGAGCTGACGCCATGGAAGATCGTCGGCCTGCTCGGCTCGGTGATGTTCACCAGCCGCTGGTTCGTGCAGCTGTACTACACGCGTAAACACAAGCGGGTGGTGATGCCGCTGTCGTTCTGGTGGCTGTCCGTGGTGGGCAGTGCGCTCTTGCTGGGATATTTCACCATCGGCAAGAACGATTCGGTGGGCATCATCTCGAATTTCTTCCCGGCGTTCGTCTCCGTCTACAACCTGATTGTTCATCTGCGCCATCACAAGAACAGCGCGACCGGCGACACGATTGCGTAGAACGTGTGGGAGCGACTTCAGTCGCGATGCTCCGGGTTTGCTGTTTGGGACGCTTGCTTCAGAGGCCATGAGCGTTTCGTCCTCCCGCGGAGGACGAAACGCTCTGCACTTCAAAGCAACAAATCAAAGCAGGGCATCGCGACTGAAGTCGCTCCCACAAGAGCAGCAATTTCCCGCGGGCACCTGCCCCTAACCCCAGCCCTCTCCCCACCGGGGAGAGGGAGCAGAGCGGTTTACTCGGGGTCGTAGTCGAGGTTGGAGGCAAGCCAGCGTTCGGCTTCGAGCATCGTCCAGCCTTTGCGTTTGGCGTAGTCCTCGACCTGTTCCTTGCTGAGCCGGCCAACCACAAAATACTGACTATCCGGGTGCGAGTAGTACCAGCCGGAGACGGCTGCGGTGGGATACATCGCGAAGCCTTCGGTGAGTTCGATACCGGTGTTGCGGGTGACGTCGAGCAGCGCGAACAGCGCAGTCTTCTCGGTGTGGTCGGGGCAGGCCGGGTAGCCTGGGGCGGGCCTGATACCGCGGTATTTTTCGGCAATGAGCTCGTCGTTGCCGAGTGACTCGTCCGGCACGAAACCCCAGAACTCGCGGCGCACGCGTTCGTGCATGTGTTCGGCAAAGGCCTCTGCCAGGCGGTCGGCGAGTGCCTTCAGCAGGATCGACGAATAGTCGTCGTAGTCGGCCTCGAAGCGTGTCAGATGTTCTTCGATGCCGATGCCAGCGGTGACTGCGAAGCCGCCGATCCAGTCCGGTTTGTCGAACTCTTTCGGTGCGATGAAATCGGCCAGGCAGAAGTCGGGGCGCTCGATCGGCTTGTCGACCTGCTGACGGAGGCTGTGCAAGGTGGCAAGCCGCTCTTTGCGTGCGGTGCTGGCATATACCTCCACGTCGTCGCCGACATTCGCGGCGGGCCACAGGCCGATCACGGCGCGGGCGGTCACCCACTTTTCGCCGATCAGGCGATCGAGCATCGCCTGCGCGTCCTTGAACAATTCACTGGCCTGTGTGCCGATCACTTCATCGGTGAGGATGGCCGGATAGTGACCTGCCAGTTCCCAGGTCTGGAAGAACGGTGTCCAGTCGATGTACGGGCGTAGCGTGGCGAGGTCGTAGTCATCAAACACGGTGACGCCTGGCTGGCGCGGCTGCGGCGGTTCGTAGGCCGCCCAGTCGCAGCTAAAACGCTGTGCGCGGGCCTTGGCCAGCGGCACCAGCTGCTTGCCGGGGCCGCGATTGCGATGACGTTCGCGCACGTCGGCGTAGTCCGCGCGCACCTTGGCGAGAAAGTCTTCGACCAAGTCCTTGCTGACTAGCGACTGCGCCACGCCGACTGCGCGCGAGGCATCTTTTACCCAGACGGTGCCGGCCTTGTAATGCGGCTCGATCTTCAGCGCGGTGTGCGCGCGCGAAGTGGTAGCGCCTCCAATCAACAGTGGGATATGGAAGTTCTGCCGCTGCATCTCGCGCGCGACCTGGCTCATTTCCTCGAGCGAGGGCGTAATCAGGCCGGACAGGCCGATCATGTCGGCGTTCTCGGCGATCGCGGTTTCCAGGATCCGCTGCACCGGCACCATGACACCGAGATCGATCACCTCGAAGTTGTTGCAACGGAGCACCACGCCGACGATGTTCTTGCCGATGTCATGCACGTCACCCTTGACGGTGGCCATAATGATCTTGCCGTTGTTCTTGCCGGTGTCGCCGGTGCGCAGCTTTTCTTCTTCGATGTAGGGCAGCAGATAGGCCACTGCCTTTTTCATCACGCGGGCGGATTTCACGACCTGGGGCAGGAACATCTTGCCGGCGCCGAACAGATCGCCGACCACGTTCATGCCGTCCATCAGCGGACCTTCGATGACATCGAGCGGACGCGACGACAGCTGGCGCGCCTCTTCAGTGTCCTCGACCACGTACTGATCGATCCCGTGCACGAGTGCGTGGCTGAGACGTTCGCGCACCGGCTTCTCGCGCCAGGCGAGCGTCTCGACAACCGCCGCGCCGCGTTTGCCCTTGTAGTTGTCGGCGATGTCCAGGAGTCGTTCGGTTGCGTCTTCGCGGCGATTGAGCACCACGTCCTCGACGCGTTCGCGCAATTCCGGATCGATGTCGTCCATGATCGTCAGCGCGCCGGCGTTGACGATGCCCATGTCCATGCCGGCGCGGATCGCGTGATACAGGAAGACCGAGTGGATCGCCTCGCGCACGATGTTGTTGCCGCGGAACGAGAACGACACGTTGGAAACGCCGCCGGAGATATGGCAGTCGGGAAAGCGCTTCTTCAGTTCGCGCGTGGCTTCGATGAAATCGACTGCGTAATTGTTGTGTTCCTCGATGCCGGTGGCGATCGCGAAGATGTTCGGGTCGAAGATGATGTCTTCGGGCAAAAAGTCGAGCTGGGTCGTGAGCAATTCGTAGGCGCGCGAACAGATTTCCACCTTGCGCGCGCAGGTATCGGCCTGGCCCTGTTCGTCGAACGCCATCACCACCGCGGCGGCGCCGTACTGCTGCACTTTGCGCGCGTGCTCGAGAAACGCCGCTTCGCCTTCTTTCATCGAGATCGAGTTGACGATGCCCTTGCCTTGCAGACAGCGCAGGCCGGCCTCGATCACCGTCCATTTGGACGAGTCGATCATGAAGGGCACGCGCGCGATGTCCGGTTCGGACGAGATCAGATTGACGAAGCGGGTCATCGCCGCCTCGGAATCGATCAACCCCTCGTCCATGTTGATGTCGATGATCTGCGCGCCGCTTTCGACCTGCTGGCGGGCGACGTCGACGGCCTCATCGTAGCGATCTTCCTTGATCAGCTTCTTGAACTGCGCCGAACCGGTGACGTTGGTGCGCTCGCCGACGTTGATGAACAGCAGGTCGGGCGTGATGATCAACGGTTCGAGGCCCGAAAGGCGGGTATGCCGCGCCATTTATGCAGCCTCCACTTCGGTTGCTGACGGCAACGCACGCGGCGCATGGTTGCGTACCGCCTCGGCAATCGCCTTGATATGCGCAGGCGTGGTGCCGCAGCAACCGCCGACCAGATTCAGCAGGCCGTCACGGGCGAAGCCGCCGATCACGTCGGCCATGTGTTCGGGTGTTTCGTCGTACTCGCCGAATGCGTTCGGCAGGCCGGCGTTCGGATGGGTGCTGACGAAACTTTCAGCGATGTTCGACAACGTCTGCACATGCGGACGCAGGTCTTCGGCGCCGAGCGCGCAGTTGAAGCCCACCGACAGGGGACGCGCGTGGCGCACGGAGTAGTAGAACGCCTCGGCCGTCTGTCCCGACAGCGTGCGGCCGGAGCGATCGGTAATGGTGCCGGAGATCATCACCGGCATGCGAGCGCCGCGCTGGTGGAACAGCTCGCTCAGCGCGAACAGCGCGGCCTTCGCGTTCAAGGTATCGAAGATCGTCTCGACCATGATCACGTCGGCGCCGCCGTCGATCAGGCCGTTGGTGGATTCGGTGTAGTTTTCCGCCAGTTCCTCGAACGTGACATTGCGGAAACCCGGGTCGTTGACGTCCGGCGACAGCGAGGCGGTGCGGCTGGTCGGGCCGAGCACGCCAATCACAAAGCGTGGTTTGTGTGGCGTTTTCGCGGTCATCGCATCGCAGGCGGCGCGGGCCAGACGTGCTCCTTCACGGTTCAATTCATACGCCAGATGCTGCAGCTTGTAGTCAGCCTGGCTGATGCGGGTGGAGTTGAACGTGTTGGTCTCGACCAGGTCCGCGCCAGCTTCCAGATAGGCCTCGTGGACGCCCCGGATGATCTCCGGCTTGGTCAGCGTGAGCAGGTCGTTGTTGCCTTTCAGGTCGCAACCCACCGGCGGTTCATGCGCCGAATGTTCATGGCTGTGGGCGTGGGCGTGGCCATCATGGCCATGCTCGAAACGCGCACCGCGAAAGCCATGTTCATCCAGCTCGTGCGCCTGCAGCATGGTGCCCATGCCGCCGTCGATGATCAGGATGCGTTGGCGCAGCGCTTGCTCCAGCAGGGCGACGCGGTCGGGGTGAATCCAGGGCAGCGTACTCATCAAACTTCCTTCGGTTAAGCATCTCTCCGCGCAGGAGAGTGGTGTTCAAGCTGGCTTGCGTGCCAGCAAACTGATCACTTCGAAATGCGGTGCCTTGCGTTCGCGGCTGAGCCGGTTGCAGCTCATCACCTCCAGGCGGGCAGCGTGGGCGAAACCGTCGAGCTGCTCACCGCTGAAACCGAGGTTGCGATGGTCGAATGGCTCGACGGCGGCGCGATGGTCGTGCTGGCCCAGGGTGACGGCAAGCAACCGGCCGCCAGGGCGCAGCACCCGTGCGGCCTCCGCCACGGCCTGGGCCGGATGTTCGGCATACGTCAGCGCGTGCAGCATCAACACCAGGTCGAAGCGCTGCTCGCCCAGCTCCAGTGCGTGCATGTCGCCTTGGCGCACCTGCACGTTGGTAAAGGACTTCAGGCGTTTGGCAGCAGCCTCGACGACTCGCTCGCTGCTGTCGATACACACGATCGAATGCGCGTGCGGTGCCAGCAGTTCGGCGGTGATGCCGTCGCCGGAAGCGATGTCCAGCACGTCGCCGGTACCCAGCAATTGCAGCAGCGAGCGCGCCAGCGTTTCCCAGGTGCGGCCGGGGGAATAGTGGCGCTCCATGTCGCCGGCGACGGTGTCGGCCCAGCCTTCCTCGCGTGCGCGATTGGCCAACACACCCGGCAGGCGCGCGGTGTCCTCGCGCAGCAATGCGTCGTCGATGCTCTCGCGCAGCGAGCTGAGCAGATTGTGCTGGGCTTCGTCGCCTTCGTTGTTGGCGCGGTAATAAGCCGATACGCCTGCACGTCGGTCGCGAACCAGCCCGGCCTCCTTCAACTTGGCCAGATGCGTGGACACCCTCGGTTGCGCCAGATGCAGCACCGCGGCCAGTTCAGCCACGGTGAGTTCTTCGTTTTCGAGCAGCGCCAGCAGGCGTACGCGGGTAGGGTCGGCCAGCAGCCGGAGCACGCTGGAGGCGGTCGCCAGATCCATCGGGCATCCTTATATCGCGATACAGAGATAACAAGTCTGGCCGGGGTTTGCCGGGGCGTCAAGCGGTAGAAGGCGGGTTGTTCATACAGCAGCGGTTTCCAGCGGATCGCCGCTCCCTCGCGGTGCATTGAAAGGGCTTCCTGAGGGGCGGCCGGCGGTGGGGCACGACGCCAGACCCGCCGCTCGCTAGAATAGTCGGCTGGCTGCGGCCTCAGATTCAGTCTTGATCAGCTGCTCATGGCGGCGCCGAGGAGAAGTTTATGGATTTCCGTTTTACTGAAGATCAGCTGTCGATCCAGTCGATCGCCCGCGATTTTGCGCAGAAGCGCATTGTGCCGGTGGCGGCTGAGCTCGACGCCAAGGCCGAGTTTCCGCTGGACAACATTCGCGAGATGGGCCAGCTCGGCCTGATGGGCATCGAGGTGCCGGAAGCCTACGGCGGTGCGGGCATGGATCCGATCGCCTATGTGCTGGCGATGATCGAGATTGCCGCGGCCGACGCGGCTACGGCGACCATTATGTCGGTGAACAACTCGCTGTTCTGCAATGGCATCCTGAAACACGGCAACGAGGAGCAGAAGCAGAAGTTTGTGCGCGCGATCGCCCAGGGCGAAGCGATCGGTGCCTACGCGCTTACCGAGCCGCAATCCGGCTCCGATGCCTCGGCCATGCATACCCGCGCCAGCAAGAATGCGAACGGCGACTGGGTGATCAATGGCAAAAAGAGCTGGATCACCTCCGGCCCGGTGGCACGCTACATGGTGTTGTTTGCCATCTCCACGCCGGGCATCGGCGCCAAGGGCGTGTCGGCGTTCATCATCGATACCTCGCTGCCGGGCTTCCACGCCGGCAAGAGCGAGCCGAAGCTGGGCATCCGCGCCTCGGCGACCTGCGAGATCGAGTTCACCGAATACGTTTGCCCGAAGGAGAACCTGCTGGGCGACGAAGGCAAGGGCTTCTCGATCGCGATGGGCGTGCTCGACGCTGGCCGCATCGGTATCGCCTCGCAGGCGGTCGGCATTGCCCGTGCCGCCTACGAAGCCACCCTGACGTGGGTGCGCGATCGCAAAGCCTTTGGCCATCCGATCGGCACGTTCCAGATGACTCAGTCCAAGATTGCCGATATGAAGTGCAAGCTGGATGCGGCGACCCTGCTGACCCTGAGAGCGGCATGGACGAAGGGCGAGGCTGAAAAGAACGGTGGCCGCTTCGGCACCGAGGCGGCCGTGGCCAAGCTCACCGCCTCCGAAACGGCAATGTGGATTGCCCACCAGGCCGTGCAGATTCACGGTGGCATGGGCTATTCGAAGGAGATGCCGCTGGAGCGTTTCTTCCGCGATGCGAAGATCACCGAAATCTACGAAGGCACCAGCGAGATTCAGCGCATGGTGATTGCGCGCGCCGAAACCGGCTTGCGCTAACCGATACAGCGTTCAAAGAAAAAGCCCGGGCAGGGAAACCTGTCTGGGCTTTTTGCGTTTGTCTCGAACGTAGCTGCCATCCAGCTTCCGCTTCAAACGTGCCCTCTGCCGACGAGGAGAGGGCACAGGATCACGATCAGTGCTGCGGATGAGACTCCAGCGACTTCGGTTGGCTGTTGTCGGGCGGCGGCGTCTTGCCGTCACCGTCCAGCTTGTCACCCAGCAGGCGACGCACGCTGACGTAGAACACCGGGATCAGCAGCAGGCCAAGGAACGTGGCGAACAGCATGCCGCCGATCACACCGACGCCGATCTCGTGACGGGAAACCGCGCCTGCTCCGGTGGAGAGGACCAGCGGAAGCACGCCCAGGATGAAGGCCATCGAGGTCATCAGGATCGGGCGCAAGCGCAGTCGGGCTGCCGTGAGTACCGCTTCGGCCAGAGTCTTGCCCGCAGCCTGTTCCTCGACCGCGAACTCCACGATCAGAATCGCGTTCTTGGCGGCCAGTCCCATCACCGTGACCAGACCCAACTTGAAGTAAATATCGTTGGGCAGACCGGTCAGCTTGCAAAACACCAACATGCCGAGCATGCCCAGCGGCACCACCAGCAACACCGCTAGCGGTATCGACCAGCTTTCATACAGCGCGGACAGGCATAGAAACACGACGACGATCGATAGCAGCAACAGCATCGTGGCCGAATTGCCCGCCAGCACTTCCTGATAGGACTGGCCAGTCCAATCGGAAGCGTAGCCCGGGGGCAGGTCCTTGTTGATGATGCCTTCCATCACTTGCATGGCCTGACCGGTCGAATAGCCGGGCGCGGAATTGCCCACGATTTCGACCGCGGAGTAGCCGTTATAGCGCGGCAGCGCGGCCGCTCCTATGCCCCAGTTGGCCTTCACCACGCTGGACAGCGGCACCATGTTGTACGGGCTGATGGCGCCATTGCTCACCGAAGGATTGACCTCGGTGAGATAGCCGCTGGTGTTGACAGCCGTCGCGGCGGTGCTGCCCGTCCTGCCGATACCGCTGGGCGTATAGATGTGTTGCAGGGCATCCAGATTCATGCGGTATGGGGCGTCCGCCTGAATGTACACGCGCTTGATGCGACCGCCGTAGTTGAACTGGTTGACGTAGTTCGGCGCCAGCAGCAACTGGAGGGCACCGTAGACATCGGTGAGCGACAGCCCCATCGACTGGGCCTGCACGCGATCGACCTTCATCTGCAACTGCGGTGCGTCCGGCAGCGAGTTCGGACGGATCCCGTAAAGCTCAGGGCTCTTGCCGGCTTTGCCGAGCAGGGTGCCCATCGCTTGCGCCAGTTCCTGGCGGGATTGACCGGTGCGCGCCTGCAGATACATATCCACGCCGCCGAACTGGCTGAGGCCGCGGATGGTTGGCAGGTTGACCACGAAAATCTGTGCATCGGTGATGCTGTGCAAAATTCCATTGGCCTGCGGGATCAACTCCATCGCGGTTTTCCCGCGGATATCCCAGTCCTTCAACTTGATAAAGGACATGCCGACGTTTTCCGCGTTGCCGACAAAGCTGAAGCCCTCGGGCTGGAAAATCGCCGCGATGTCGTTGCCGATCGGACTGTGCATCAGCTTGTCGCGAATCTCGGCCATCACGTGGTCGGTGCGTTGCAACGTGGCACCCGGTGGAAGCGAAACGATGGCCAGCATGAAGCCCTGGTCTTCGTCGGGTACGAAGCTGGTCGGCAAACGGGTGTACAGAAAACCAGCCAGTACGGTAACCAGTGCGAACGCCAGCATCCAGCGTGGAGCGTGGCGAATCGCACTGCCGACATGGCCGTGGTAGGTATGGGTGACCCAGTCGAACGTCTGGTTGAACCAACGGAAGACGATGTTCTTCTTCTCGCCATGCGTCGGCTTGAGCAAGCTCGCGCAAAGTGCCGGGGTGAACGACATCGCCAGGAACGCCGAGAACGCCATCGAGATCGCGATGGTCAGCGCAAACTGGGCATACACGATACCGGTAGCGCCCGGCTGCAGGGCGGACGGCACGAACACCGCCGTCAGCACCACGGTGATCGCCACGATGGCGCCGGTAATCTGGCCCATGGCTTTGCGGGCAGCTGGGTGGGGATCCAGCTTCTCCTCGCTCATGATGCGCTCGACGTTCTCGATAACCACGATCGCGTCGTCCACCACGATGCCGATCGCCAGCACCATGCCGAACAGCGTGAGCTGGTTCAGTGAGAAATGCAGCAAGTACAGGCCGATGAATGTGCCCAGCAAGGCCACCGGGATCACCAGCGTGGGGATGATGGTGGCCCTCAGGTTCTGCAGGAAGATCAGCATCACCAGGAACACCAGTGCGATCGCCTCGAACAGCGTGCGCACCACATCGGTAATCGAGGCGACGATGAAGGGGGTGGTGTCGTAGGGGACGTCCCACTGCACACCGGGTGGCAGATCCTTCGCCAGGACCGCCATTTCCGACTTCACCGCCTTGGCCACCGCAAGTGCGTTGGCACCAGGCAGCAGGAAAAGGCCCAGGCCGCCGGCCGGCTTGTTTTTATAGATAGCCGCCGAACCATAGCTCTGCGGGCCGAACGTGATACGGGCGACGTCGCTCAGGCGTACTGTCGTGCCGTCGCTTTGGGCGAGCAGGATGATATTGCGGAACTGCTGCAGCGAGGAAAACAGCGTATCGGCCGCGACAGTCGCCGTGAACTCCTGCCCCTTGGTCGACGGATCGGCACCCAGCGAGCCGGCGGCGAATTGCGCGTTCTGGGCGCTGACGGCACTCAATACCTGCGTAGCGGACAGCCCATAGCCCTGCAGCTTGTCCGGATTGAGCCAGATGCGCACCGCGTATTCCGAGCCGAGCTCGAACGTATTACCGATACCGTTGACACGGGAGACCACCGGCTGAATCTGCGAGGCGACGATATCGGCGAGTCGAGGCGCGTCGATCGAGGGATTGTCCGAGGTCAGGCCGATGAACATCAGGATGTCGGGGCTGGCCTTGGCCACCACCACGCCCTGCTGAATGACCGAGGCGGGCAGCAGTGGCTGGGCCAGGGTGATCTTGTTTTGTACCTGCACCTGGGCGATGTCCGGATTGGTGCCGGTCGCGAAGGTCAGGGTGATCGTGCTGTTGCCGTTGGAGTTGGAGGACGAGCTGAAATACAGCAGGTTGTCGATGCCAGTGAGCTGTTGCTCGATCACCTGGGTAACCGTCGACTCCATGGTCGCGGCGCTGGCGCCGGGATAGTTTGCACTCACCGTCACCTGTGGCGGAGCGATGTCCGGGTAGGAATCGATGCCGAGGTTCAGCATCGCGATGACGCCGATCAGGGAGATCAGGATGGCGACCACCCAGGCGAAGATTGGGCGATCGATAAAGAAACTAGGCATGAGACGGCTTCCTTACTGTTTGTTGCCGGCGGACTGACCAGCTGGCGCCTTGGCGTCAGAACCTGCCTGAGTCGCGGCAGCCTGCGCAGGCTGCCACGGCGTTGCTTTCGCGGAGCCGCCTTCTTTCGCGCCTTGCAGGCCGGTCACGATCACCTGGTCGCCGTTGCTGAGGCCGCTGGTGACGATCCAGTTGCTTTCATAGCTGTTGCTGGCGTTGACGTCCTTGCGCACGACCTTGTCATCCTTGCCGACCACCAGCGCGTAAGCACCGACAGAGTCGCGCAGCAGGGCTTGCTGCGGGATCAGGAACACATTGTTCAACTGACCAAGGTTGACGGTGAGGGTTACGTAGAGGCCCGCCAGCAGCTGGTGATTCGGGTTGGGCACCAGGGCGCGCAGGTTGACCGCGCCGGTGTTCGCATTCACCGTCACATCGGAAAAATCCAGTGTGCCGAGTGGCTCGTACTTGCTACCGTCGGCCTGGATGATCTGCACGGTGGTCTTGTTCTGTGCCGTCAGCGCAACGCTGCCCTTGCTTTGCGCCTGTTGCAGCATCGCCAGATCGGCTGCGCTGATGGTGAAGTTCGCATACAGCTGATCAATCTGCTGGACGGTGGTCAGCAAGGTGCCGCCGGAGCCGACATCGCTGGTGCCATTGCCCACGGTCGCGCCTGCGGTGACCTGCTGCTGGCCGGCGATGCCGTCGATCGGCGAAGTCACCTTGGTGTAGCCAAGGTTGACCCGTGCGCTGGCCACGTTCGCCTCGTCCGCCTTGACCTTGGCGATGGCACTGCGCATGACGGCTTCGTCATTGTCGACCTGCTGTTGCGATACATACCCGTTGGGTACCAGCTTGTGGTCGCGGTCGACGGTAACCCGGGCATTGACCTGGGTCGCCTGATCCTGCGCCAGGATGCTGAGGCTGTTGTTGAGCTGCGCCTGGTAGAAGGTCGGATCGATCTCGAACAGCAACTGGCCCTGCTTGACCGCGCTGCCTTCCGTGTAGTTGCGCTTGAGCAGCACGCCGGAGACGCGAGCGGTTACGTTGGCACTGTAGTAAGCCGACAGGCGGCCGGACGTATCCCTGGTCAGCGGCGCGCTCTGCTGTCGCGCCGTGATCACGCCGACCTGCGGTGGCGGCGGCTGCGGTGGCTCCGGCTTTTTGCCACAGGCAGCGAGCGCCAGCAGACTCAAGCACAACACGGGTGTGCGCAGTAACGAGGACTTCATGGGAGCTCCAGAACTTGCTTGATCGGGGATGAAGGGCGTTGCCGGGACGCAGTGCAGCAAATCCGTTGACTAGTTACTGCATCGCGGCCGATGTGTCTTGTGTCATAGGTTGGTCCGGCGCTCACCCGCCTGACCGCCTGGGCGTTCAATGTAATCCTTCGACTAGGCCGCAGTAGGCCGAGCCCGCGAGACTATACCGTCCAGTTTACATTTTATTGGCAGCGTGAATCCAGTCATTGACAGCTATCGCCGCGTTGTGGGCAGCGTGAGGCAGCTGTGGGCTATCGAGGTGAATTCGCGCACTGAGAGGTAAGGCGCAGCAGACGTCATGCCGCTTACCGATCCGATACCGATGGACCGTGAGCATGGTTGCTGCAGCGCGAGCGCACCATTCGATGTGAGCCCATGCCAACGAGCACGGGCGATGCGTGATGAGTATCACCGCTGCATGAAGCATGGCATACCGCCAGCGCACTGCATCACCTTGCGAGATACGCTGATGTGACGGACCGCTGAACCCATGCGCGCGGGAATGGTGCAACTGCGCTGCTGTGGGTGGATTCGTCATGAAGCGCGGCGTATCCTTTCAAGGCTTTTTACCCCCATTCTCACCTCGTCTCCACTGACCAGTAGATGCCATGAATGTGACCCATGCGGCCAATGATCTCCCCCTTCCGTCCTTGGTGCTTGAAGAACTGAAAAAGAGTGGTTTGACACCCCAGCGCCTAAGTGAGGCGCAAGTTTTTTGCCAGGCTTTCTTCGCGCGCATCGCGGCCAGCGACGTCGAACTGCACACCCCGGAACAATGGACCGTGCTGATCGGAGGCCTGCTCTACTTCATGCAGCAGCGCCCGGCAGACACCGCCCTGGTGCGCGTGCTCAACCCTACCGACTCGCATGCCGGCCGCAGCCTGTTGCAGATCGTCACCGACGACATGCCGTTCCTGGTTGATACGGTGAGCATGATCGTTTCGACGAAGTTGCAGATCCACGCCGTGATCCATCCCATGCTCAAGGTGGTTCGCGATGCTTCCGGCGAGCTGCAGGGTATCGGTGACGAGGCTGGCGCGTCGCAGTCGGCAAAGCCCGAATCCGTCATGCATTTCGAGATCGACCGGGTGGCCGACGAGACCGAGCAGGCGCAATTGATCGCGCAGGTCGAAGCCGCCCTGGACGACGTGCGCGTCGCCGTGAACGACTGGGCCGCAATGCGCGACCGGGCACTGGCGATTGCTACCGATCTGCCGCAGCGCAAACTGCCGCTGGACGCTGCCTCGGTGCAGGAAGCCAGCGAGTTCCTGCGCTGGATTGCCGACGACAACTTCACCTTCCTCGGCTACCGCGAGTACGAAGTTGCCGAGGCCGATGGCGAGCGCGTGCTGCGCTCGCTCGAAGGCTCCGGTCTGGGCATCCTGCACAAGAACGATCGCTCGATGGCACCGCGCTCATTGCGCACGCTGGCCGCCAGCGAGTTGCCACAGTCCGGCGCCACCGACGCCATCATCCTGACCAAGACCAACGCACGCTCGCATGTGCACCGCGCCGGCTACATGGATTACATCGGCGTGCTGAAGTTCGACGCCAATGGCGTAGCGGTGGCCGAACAGCGCTTCCTCGGCCTGTTCTCCTCCAATGCGTACATGGCGCGCCCGCAGGATGTGCCGCTGGTGCGACACAAGGTGGAGGCGGTGCTGGTTCGTTCGGGCCTCAAACGCGATTCGTATTCCGGCAAGTCGCTGCGCCACATCATGGAAACGCTGCCGCGCGAAGAGCTGCTGCAGAGCAGCGAAGACGAATTGTTCTCGACTTCGATGGGTATTCTGGAGTTGCGCCAGCGTGCACGCACACGGTTGTTCGTGCGCCGCGATCGCTACGGTCGTTTCTTCACCTGCATGGTGTTTGTGCCGCGCGACCGTTTCAATACCTCGGTGCGCGAACGCATCGAAACGCTGTTGGGTAACGCGCTGCACGCCGAGCAGAGCGACTCATCGGTGCAGATGGGCGAGGCCGCGCTGGCGCGACTGACGATCGTCGCGCGACCGAAGATCGGTGACCAGCCGCCGTATGATCTGGTGGCACTGGAGCAGGGTGTCGCCGGCATCGTGCGCAATTGGCACGATGAGGTGCGCGATGCACTCGTGCGTTCGCGCGGTGATCACGAAGGCGTGGTGCTGGCAAATCGTTATGCCAAATCGCTGCCGGCCGGCTACGTCGAGGACGTAAGTCCGGCGGTCGCCGCCGAAGACGTGCATCAGCTGTCTTTGCTGCAGGGCGACAACGCTCTGCGGATGTCGTTCTACCATCCGCCCAAGGCACCGGAGACGCTGCGATTCAAGGTTTACCGCAGCGGTGGCGACATCGCCTTGTCCGAAGTGCTGCCGCAGTTGGAGAACCTCGGCCTGCGCGTGCTCACCGAACATGTCTACGAGATCCCCGGCGACGCTGGCGCGCAGTCGATCCAGGACTTCGAAGTGCAGCCGGTGGGCAAGCTCACATTCAGTGTGGAACAGGTCGGCGCATTGTTCGAGGATGCGTTCGAGCAGATCTGGCGCGGGAATGCTGAAAACGACGGCTTCAACCGGCTGGTGCTTGGCGCCAAGCTGAGCTGGCGCCAGGTCGCGATGCTGCGCGGCTACTGCAAATACCAACTGCAGGCTGGCGTGGCGTTCTCGCAGACCTACATGGAAACCACGCTCAACCGCTATCCGGCAATCGCCGGCTTGCTGGTGGAGCTGTTCCTGGCCAAGTTTGATCCACGCCGTGAAGCACTTTCCACCGAAGAGTTGAAGGTCGCCGGCGCCACCCTGGTGGCCGAGATGCAGGCGCTGATTCCACAAGAGGTGCAGACCAGCCATCCTGCGCTGATCGATGGCCTGAGCGCAGCGCTGGCATTGCCACGTGCCGAGCAGATCCAGACCGTGGAAGACGCCATCGGCCTGCTGCTGGAGAACGTCGACAGCCTCGACGAAGATCGCATCCTGCGCAGCTTCGTCAAGGTGATCCGCGCCACCCTGCGTACCAGCTTCTTCCAGCAGTGGGACGGCGCGCATCGCGATTACATCAGCTACAAGCTCGACTCGCACAAGGTGCCCGAGCTGCCCAAGCCGGTGCCGTATCGCGAAATCTGGGTGTGCGCACCGCGCGTTGAGGGCATCCACCTGCGTTTCGGCGCGGTGGCCCGCGGTGGTCTGCGCTGGTCCGACCGTCGTGAAGATTTCCGCACCGAGGTGCTGGGCCTGGTCAAGGCGCAGATGGTGAAGAACACGGTGATCGTGCCGGTCGGTTCCAAGGGCGGCTTCTTCGTCAAGAAGGCCCCTGTGGGTGGCGACCGCGACGTGCAACTGGCCGAGGGCATTGCCTGCTACCGCCTGTTCATCAACGGCCTGCTCGACATCACCGACAACCTGATCGAGGGCAAGGTGGTGAACCCGCATGACGTGGTACGCCACGACGCGGATGACCCATACCTCGTGGTGGCTGCCGACAAGGGCACCGCCACGTTCTCCGACATCGCCAACGCGATTTCGATCGAACACGATTACTGGCTTGGCGACGCGTTCGCGTCCGGTGGGTCCTACGGTTACGACCACAAAGGCATGGGCATCACCGCGAAGGGTGCGTGGGAGTCGGTGAAGCGTCACTTCCGCTCGCTCAACCGCGACTGTCAGACGCAGGATTTCACTTGCGTCGGTATCGGCGACATGTCCGGCGACGTGTTCGGCAACGGCATGTTGCTGTCCAGGCACACGCGCCTGCTGGTGGCGTTCGATCATCGTCATATCTTCTTTGATCCGAACCCGGATACGGCGCGTTCGTTCGTCGAGCGCGAGCGCATGTTCAAGTTGCCGCGTTCGAGCTGGGACGACTACGACAAGTCGCTGATCTCCACCGGTGGCGGCATCTGGCCGCGCAGCGCGAAGTCGATCCCGATCTCGCCCGAAGTGCGCGCGATACTGGGCCTCAAGCCCGACGTGCTGCAGCTGGCGCCGAACGATCTGCTCAGCGCGATCCTCAAGGCTCCGGTCGACCTGCTGTGGAACGGCGGCATCGGCACCTATGTGAAGGCCTCCAGCGAGACGCAGGCCGATGTGGGCGACCGCGCGAACAACGCACTGCGCGTCAACGGTATCGAGCTGCGCTGCAAGATCGTCGGCGAAGGCGGCAACCTGGGCTTGACCCAGAAGGGTCGCATCGAGGCGGCGCAGCACGGCGTGCTGCTGAATACCGACTTCATCGACAACTCCGCCGGCGTGGATACCTCCGATCACGAGGTGAACATCAAGATCCTGCTCAACGATGCGGTGCAGCGTGGCGAGTTGACCGAAGACGCGCGCAACGTGCAGCTGGCGTCCATGACCGATGAAGTCGGCCAGCTGGTGCTGTGGGACAACTACCGGCAGAACCAGGCGATCACCTTGATGGAGCACCAATCGGTGAACCGTCTCGGCTCGATGGCGCACTTCATCCGCACGCTCGAAGCGGAAGGCACGCTGGATCGTCAGGTGGAAAACCTGCCGACCGAGGCCGAGTTGACCGAGCGCAAGAGCCGCGGCCTGGGCCTGACCCGACCGGAGCTGTCGGTGCTGCTGTCCTACGACAAGATTCGTCTATACCAGCAGCTGCTCGATTCGGACGTGCCGGAAGATCCGTACCTGTCACGCGAGCTGGTGCGTTACTTCCCCGAGCCATTGCACGAAAAGTACGCCGCACACATGCAGCGCCATCGCCTGAAGCGCGAGATCATCGCCACCGCGGTGACCAACTCGACGATCAACCGCATGGGCGCCACCTTCATGATGCGCATGCAGGAAGACACCGGCCAGCGCCCGGCAGCGATCGCCAAGGCGTATACAGCGGCGCGCGAGATTCTCGAGGCACGCGAGCTGTGGGCCGAGATCGAAGCACTCGACAGCAAGGTGGCTGAGGACACCCAGATCGACGCGATCAAGCAGATATGGTCGCTGTTGCGGCATCTGACCCGCTGGTTGCTCAACCGTCCCGGTGGCACGCTGGATATCGCCGCCAATGTCGAGCGCTATCAGACCGGCGTGTCGGCCCTGCGCCTGGCTCTGCCGGAGGTGCTGACGCCTACCGGCAAGGGTGATTTCTCCTGCAGTCAGGAGAAATGGGAAGGGTTGGGGTTGCCTGCCGAGCTGGCCTTGCGGCTGGCCCGCATGCCGGAGCTGCGCGCGGCGCTGGATATGGTCGAGGTCGCGCAGCAGAGCGGCCAGCCGATGCAGAAAGTCGCCAACGTGTTCTACGAACTGGGCGAAGCGCTCGACCTGGAATGGTTGCGCGGACAGATCGAGGCGTTGCCGGTCGAGGGTCACTGGCATGCACAGGCACGCGGCTCGCTGCTCGATGAACTCAATCATCAGCATCGTGCGCTCGCGCTGCAGGTGCTGACCTTGGCCAGCGATCGCAAGGACGTCTCGCCGGTGCAGGCATGGCTGCAGCGCGACGATGCCACGCTGCAGTACACCCGCAGCATGCTGGCGGAAATCCTCACCCAGAACGCGGACTACCCGATCGCCTCGGTCGCCGTGCGCCGCCTGGCCCAGCTTGCGCAGGTGCCAGTGGGCTGAGGCTGCTTCACCCACAGAGCCTGCCCCGGATCGACTCCGGAGCAGGCTCTGTGCGCGAGGTCTCTGCGAGAGCCTGCTTTTGTGGGAGCGACTTCAGTCGCGATGCGCTACCGCACGTCCATCGCGACTGAAGTCGCTTGTATGTTTGACGGCGGCGAGTCAGAAAGGGCTTGCCGGGGTGGAGGGACCTTAGCCGCATCTGGCCGTAGGCACA
>NZ_JACHCN010000014.1 GCF_014205795.1 Rhodanobacter sp. MP7CTX1 | reverse complement strand
AGCTTCACCGTGTGGCCCAGCGCGATCAGTTCACGCGCCCAGTGATGCGCGCCACCGCACGCCTCCATGCCGATCACGCACGGCGGCCGGTTGACAAACCAGGCCAGGAATTTGGCGCGCTTGAACTGCACCCGCACGATCTCGCCGCTGGCGAGATCGACCGTGTGGATCTGGAACACCTGCTTGGCAATATCCACGCCGACGATGGAAGTTGTATCGTTCATCTTGGACCCTCCGGTTTGCCTTGTGGAAACCTCGGTTTACCACGCCTTGGGCACTTAGATGCCGTCGGCCCGGAGGGTCCACCCGACCCTCTCAGCACCGCTGACGAAGCGAGGTGGGAGGCGTCCATTCCATTTCTTTTGGTTACTTTTCTCTTGGCCACGCAAGAGAAAAGTGACTCGCCCTCCGCAGGAGGACGAAACGCTCTCAGGCTCTAAAGCCACAAACCAAACAGCAAAGCCAGAGCATCGCGACTGAAGTCACTCCCACAAGAGCTTCGCGCACAAGGTGCGCTCCTACAAAATCAGCAAGAGCAACAACACAAACGGGCAAGGGCGCCGGGCCCGGCCTGCGCCGAGGCGACGGGGAATGATTGGTCCGCGAGCATCCATCCCTCACCCCGCGGGGTTGAGATCAGCCTACGTCCGGCCTCAGCGATCCCGGTTTCACCAGCCAGCGCACCGCCAAAATACCCAACTCATAAAGCAGGCACATCGGGATGCCCAGCATCAGCATCGAGGTGATGTCCGGTGGCGTGATCAGCGCGGCGATCGCGAACGCGCCGACGATCGCGTAGCGGCGACCGCTGCGCAGTTTCTCCAGATCGACGATGCCGACCGCCGCAAGTATCACCACCGCCACCGGCACCTCGAAGCACAACCCGAACGCGAAGAACATCAGCATCACGAAATCGAGGTAGTGCGTGATGTCGGTCATCATCTCCACACCTTGCGGGGTCACCGCGGTGAGGAAGCGAAACGCCGCCGGAAGCACCAGGAAATAAGCGAACGCGCCGCCGAGATAGAACAATCCCAGCGCCGCAACCAGCAAGGGTCGGGCGAGGCGCTTCTCGTGTTTGTACAGGCCCGGGCTGACGAACGCCCACAGCTGGTACAGGATGATCGGCATGCTGATGAAAAGAGCCGTATAGAAGGCCAGTTTCAACGGGGTGATGAAGGGACTGGTGACTTCGGTGGCAATCAGGTGCGCACCTTGCGGCAGTCGCGCGACCAGCGGCGCGGCCAGCTCGCTGTATAGCCGGTTCGCAAACGGCACCAGCGCGATCAGCACCAGCAACACGGTTGCCACGGCCTTGAGCAGACGCGAGCGCAGCTCAAGCAAATGAGAAAACAGCCCCTGCTGCAAACCCTCCGGCTCGGGCACGCCCGAATCAGGCGCGTTCAGTTCAGGTGTTGCCATGCGGAGATTCCCCGGTGGACATGGGCATCGCGGAAGGCGCGTCGAGCGGCAGCTCCGACTGCACGTTCGCCGGCGGCTCCTCATGGGGAACGATAGTGGCGCTCGCTTCCGTCGACGGCTTCAGGCTGACCATCTGGGCGACAGCGGCAAGCGGTTCGCGCACCTGGTTCAAGCCGTCCTTGATCTCGGTCTGCGCGGCTTCCGCGCGGGCAGCAGCCTCACGCGCAGTGCGTTTGATTTCCTCGATCTCCAACTCGCGCTCGACCTCGGCGCGAACGTTATCCCAGCCGCTGCGAACACGTCGCATCAGGGCGCCGGCGGTACGCGCGGCGCCAGGCAATTTTTCGGGGCCCAGCACGATCAACGCGATCAGGGCGAGCAACACCATTTTGCCGAGACTGATCTCGATCATTGCCGCGCTCCGCCCATCGCGCGCTTACTTGGTTTCGCTGGAGTCGCGCTGACTCTGCGTGGTGCTGGCACTGTCTGCCGGCGGCGGGTCGGCGCGCAAATGCTCCGCCGCCTTGCGCTGGGCTTCGGCTTCTTTCTGCTTCGCCTCGTCCTCACCGCTGAGACCTTTCTTGAAGTCGCGAATAGCGGCGCCAAGGTCCGGCCCGAGGTTGCGGATCTTCTTGGTGCCGAAGATCAGCAGCACGACCACCAGCAGGATGAGCCAATGCCAAATACTGTCAAAACCCATAATCAACCTCGAGGCAAATTCCAGCCAAGCTGCCCTGGCGCGGATCGCGCCGACACTTCCCGACAATTACTGCGAAGTGTACTCCTCAAGCCGATCCCGGAAATCGACCACCGGCCCCGGCACATTGCCAACGCCGCCTTCGAAGATCCGACGCGGGGTGACGCCTGCGCCATAAATGGCCTCATTCGCGTCGTAGTCGATGCGCAGTGCCGCGCCATCGATCGCCACACCGGCAAACAGGCCGCGGGCACGTGAATAGGAGTAGATCTCGGCTTTCATCTGTTCATCGGTTGATGCGCTGGTGGTACGCCCGACCGGGCCGGCCGCCGCCGAAGCATCGGCGCCCAAGGTGAATTTGCCGCGCACGATCGAATCCACGCCACGCTGGGTGCGAAATACCAGGATCACGTCGGTCGACGACACGCCGGCCTGAAAGCCCACGCTACCGCCGGTCATGCTGATGAAGCTGGGATTGGACCAGGTTCCGTCCGGGCCCTTGACCGAGATCAGGCCCTCGCCACGACGGCCACCGAAGATGAAACCGACCTTCAGCATGTCCGGGATCACCGCGATCGCGCGCGCCTCCTTCAGCAAATCCTGCGGGATCGCCTTGTCGGGCGCGTCCATGATGTCCTTGAGCACCCGCACGGCGTTGGTGGCGCGCACCAGCGGCGGATCTTCGGCGTGCACGGCCAGCGTCGGCAACAGCAGGGCCATACCGATCAGCAACAGGCGGTGCAATGGTGTCTTGAACATGGACAGCTCCAGGGAATAGGGCGAAGTCGGAAGACAAAGGCAGCGCGCCGAAGCGCACAAGGCTTGTGGCAGACTCCACAGCTGGTCCAGCCACAACTGCCACGATGCCACGCTATAACAACTATACCGGCCTTGCCGGCGATTCCCACGGACCACCCGTTCAGCCCGTTCAGGCTGGCGTACTGCTGGTGAATCTGGGTACGCCGACCGCTCCCACGGCGAAGGCGGTGCGCCCGTATCTGGCCGAATTTCTCGGCGATCCGCGGGTGATCGAATACCCGCGCTGGTTGTGGTGGTTGATCCTGCACGGCGTGATCCTGCGCACGCGGCCGGCGCGCTCGGCGCATGCTTACGCGCAGATCTGGACGAGTGAGGGTTCCCCACTACGTTTCGGCAGCGAAGCGCTGGCCACGGGCCTGCAAGCCGAATTGCTGCGACAGCGGCCGGGCAGCCCGATCCGCGTCGCACTGGCGATGCGCTACGGCGAGCCGTCGGTGGCGCATACGATCGAACGGATGCAGCGCGAGGGCGTGCGCCGCTTGCTGGTGCTGCCGTTGTATCCGCAGTATTCGGCCACCTCCACCGGCTCGGTGCTCGACGCGGTCGCCGACACGATCAAGACCCTGCGCTGGCCACCGGAGCTGCGCCTCATCAACGATTACCACGACGACTCCGGCCACATCGAGGCGCTGGCGCAAAGCATCGAACGCTGGTGGCAGACAAACGGCCGCGGCGACAAACTGTTGCTCTCGTTCCACGGCATTCCCGAGCGCTACGCGGATGCCGGCGATCCGTATTTCCAGCAGTGCCATGCCACCGCGCGATTGCTGCGCGAACGGCTCGGGCTGAGCGAAGATCGCTTGGTCGTCAGCTTCCAGTCTCGTGTTGGACGGGAACGCTGGCTGCAGCCGTACACCGACGCCAGCGTGCGCCAGCTCGCCGCCGACGGTGTGAAAAGACTCGACGTGGCCTGCCCCGGTTTCGCGGTGGATTGCCTTGAGACGCTGGAGGAAATCGCCATGCAGAACCGCGACTTCTTCATCGCCGCCGGCGGCCAGACGCTGCGCTACATCCCAGCACTCAACGACAGTGCCGAACAAGTCGGCAGCCTCGCTTCACTGATCTTGCGGCATACCCAGGGCTGGCCGGAATTCGCCACCGGCTTTCAACAGCCGCAGGCCACATGACCTCCCCGACCGAGCTGAGCATCGCGCTGCCACATCTCACGCTGCGCGCGCAGCGGTGGGGCGATGACGCGGCCCCGCCACTGCTGGCCTTGCATGGCTGGCTGGACAATGCGGGCAGCTTCGCGCGGCTGGCACCCTTGCTGGCCGCACGGTTCCGGGTGATCGCGCTGGAACTGCCTGGCCATGGTTACTCCGATCACCTGGCTGCTGGCGTCAGTTACCGCTACCTCGACTACGTGCAGGCCGTGCTCGACGCCGTCGATGCCTTGCAGTTGGAGCGCTATGCCCTGCTCGGCCATTCGCTGGGCGCTGGTATCGCCGCACTGGTCGCCGCTGCCACGCCCGGGCGGATCGAGAGACTGCTGATGATCGAAGGGCTCGGCCCGCTCGGCGACGATGGTTCACATACCTTGCAGCGCTTCCGTGACGCGTACGCGCCCCGTGGCGCCAATGGCAAACCGCTGCGGGTATTTCGCAGCATCGAGCAGGCCGCCAGCGCGCGCAGCATGGTCAGCGGCCTGCCTGCCGAACTGGCGCGGCCGATCGTCGAACGCGGCCTGATCGAAACCAAAGGCGGCTGGCGCTGGCGCAGCGACCCGCGGCTGACCCATCCCAGCCCCGTGCGTCTGGCCGATTCCCAGATCCATGCCCTGTTGCGCGGTATCGATGCGCCCAGCGCCTTGTTGCTGGCGCAACCGGCCACTTCGTATCTGCCCAGCGCACCGATGCAGGCACGTGCCGCGTGCGTACGGCAGCTCGCCGTGACGCACCTCGACGGCGGCCACCACCTGCACCTTGAGGACCCTACCGCTGTCGCCGCCTGGATCGACGCGGCAACGTAAGAGCCTGTCTCTAGTCTCCGAGTAGCCCGCGGAGACCAGAGACTGGCTTTACCGCGGCCTGCGCACGTGTAGCGTCAGCGCCATTCGGCTATCGTGCGTATCCCATCGCTTCGCCACGCCCCATGGATCAGTCGCCAACCCTCCCCGCTCCGCGCCACCGCGCCGCCCTCAACTTCATCTTTGTCACCGTCATGCTGGACATGCTGGCGTTCGGCATCATCATTCCGGTGTTGCCGCATCTGATCGTGCAATTGATCGGCGGCAGCATCTCGCGGGCCGCGGTGTGGTCAGGCGCATTCGGCGCACTGTTCATGCTGATGCAGTTTGTGTTTTCGCCGGTGCAGGGCGCGCTGTCGGATCGCTTCGGTCGACGCACAGTGATCCTGATCTCGAGCTTCGGCCTTGGCATCGACTTCATCGTGATGGCCATGGCGCCGGTGCTGTGGCTGCTGTTCGTCGGCCGCGCGGTATCCGGCGTGTGTGCGGCGAGTTTTTCCACCGCAAACGCCTACATCGCCGACATCACGCCGAAGGAAAAGCGCGCCGCCGCGTTCGGCACGCTGGGTGCAGCGTTCGGCATCGGCTTCATCGTCGGCCCGGCGCTGGGTGGCTTTCTCGGCCATCTGCATATCCGCCTTCCATTCTGGGTCGCCGCGGGGTTGTCGCTGATCAACTTCGGCTATGGCTATTTCGTATTGCCGGAATCGCTGCCGAAGGAAAAACGCAGCGCGCGCTTCGACTGGCGCCATGCGAACCCGTTCGGAGCGGTGGTACTGCTGCGGCGCTATCCGCAGGTGTTCGGGCTGGCGACGGTGTTTTTCCTGATCAACCTGGCGCAGTTCTCGCTGAACTCGACCTACGTCCTCTATACCGATTACCGCTACGGCTGGGGGCCACAGGCCGTGGGCTACACGCTGGGACTGGTGGGCCTTTGCAGCGGACTGGTGCAGGCCGTGCTGGTACGTCGGCTGATGCCGAAGCTGGGCGAGCAGCGCATGATCCTCGCTGGACTCTTGCTGTGCATCGTCGGTTACGTATGCTTCGGCTTCGCCTCGGTCGCATGGATGTTCTTGCTTGGCATCCCGTTCCTGTGTCTGGGGGGACTGGCCGGGCCGCCCGCACAGGCGATGATGACCCACCAGGTCGATCCGCATGAACAGGGCCGCCTGCAGGGTGCACTGACCAGTCTGGCCAGCCTCGCCGGCATCTTCGGCCCAGCATTGTTTGCGAACCTGTTTGCGCTGTTCATCAGTGACCACGCGCCGGTACAGCATCTGCCGGGCGCGGCCTTCGTGCTGGCCGCGCTGCTGCTGTTTGCCGCCGCGCTGATCGCCATGCGTGTGATCCGCCACACGCCAGTCGTTGCGCCATTGGCAACTGAAGGCGTCATCCCCATGACACCGTTCAACGAGTTTTCGTCCGAACCGCTTCCCCACGCTTCACTACCCCAAGATCCACCGGAGCAATCCCCATGACACTTTCGATGTATCAGGCGTCCGTCCCCGTTTTTGTCCGCGCCCTCGGCAACCTTGCCGACGTGCTGAAAAAAGGCGAGGCACATGCAAAGTCCAAGAACGTCACCGATGAAGTGCTGCTGCAGACGCGACTGATCCCCGACATGCTGCCACTGGTCAAGCAGGTGCAGATCGCGGCCGACATCGCCTGCCGTGGCGCCGCCCGCCTGGCCGGTGCCGAGCCGATGTCGTTCGAGGACAACGAAACCACGCTGGAGCAGATCTACTCCCGCATCGACCGTGCGATCGAATACATCAAGACGTTCAAGCCCGAGCAGATCGACGGCAGCGAGGCCCGCACGGTCGTCATGAAAACGCGTACTGGCGAGGTGACTTTCGAAGGTCAGGCTTACCTGCTGGGCTTCGTCATCCCGAACGTGTTCTTCCATTGCACCACCGCGTACAACATTCTGCGCGTGGCCGGCACCGAAATCGGCAAGACGGATTTCATCGGTCAAGCGTGATCGAAAGGGTATCTGGGGGAGCGATGGCGGCTCGATATGCTGTCAAAGCATCGCGACTGAAGTCGCTCCCACAGAACCCGTGAACTGCCTGAGACCGTCACGCCAGCGCGATATCTGCGAAAATCCGCTGGCTTGTCTTCTGGATTCTGGCAAATGTTGCGACTGACCGACCTCAAATTGCCGCTGGATCATCCCGAGGATGCGCTGACCCGGGCGATCCTCGAGCGGCTGGATATCGAGGCGGCGGCGCTGACCAGTTACACCATCGCCAAGCGCAGCTATGACGCACGCAAACGCGGCGCGATCCTGCTGATCTACGCACTGGATATTGAAACGACGCGCGAGGCCGAGTTGTTGCGGCGCTTCGCCGATGACGTGCACGTCCAGTCCACGCCGGACACGAACTATCACTTTGTCACCCGCGCGCCAGCTGAGCTGAAGCTGCGTCCGATCGTTATCGGCACCGGTCCGTGTGGACTGTTCGCGGGATTGCTGCTGGCTCAGATGGGCTTCCGTCCGATCATCCTGGATCGCGGCAAGGCAGTACGCGAACGCACCAAGGACACCTGGGACCTGTGGCGCAAGCGCAACCTGCATCCCGAATCCAATGTGCAGTTCGGCGAGGGCGGTGCCGGCACGTTTTCCGACGGCAAGCTGTACAGCCAGATCCGCGATCCGCTGCACCACGGCCGCAAGGTGCTCGCCGAGTTCGTCAAGGCCGGTGCGCCGGATGAAATCCTCTACGTCAGCAAGCCGCACATCGGCACGTTCCGGCTGGTGACGATGGTGGAGAACATGCGTGCCACGATCGAATCGCTGGGCGGCGAAATCCGCTTCGGCGAACGCGTCGATGACTTGCAGGTCGAGACCGACGCTGGCGGCCAACGTCACGTGCGCGGCGTAACGCTGGCCAGCGGCGAGCAGATCCGCGCCGATCATGTGGTGCTGGCAGTCGGCCATAGTGCACGCGACACGTTCGAGATGCTGTACGCACGTGGCGTGTATCTGGAGGCCAAGCCCTTCTCGATCGGCTTTCGCATCGAACACCCGCAGTCGATCATCGACCGCGCGCGCTTTGGCCCACAGGCCGGCCATCCGTTGCTTGGCGCCGCCGACTACAAGCTGGTGCACCACTGCAAGGGTAGCCACGTCGGCAACGGACGCTCGGTCTACAGCTTCTGCATGTGCCCCGGCGGCACCGTGGTGGCGGCCACCAGCGAGCCCGGCCGCGTGGTGACGAATGGCATGAGCCAGTATTCGCGCAACGAACGCAACGCGAATGCCGCGATTGTGGTCGGCATCGAGCCATCCGATTTTGCGACCTACGATGACAGCGGCAGTCCACTGGCCGGTATCGCGTTGCAACGCGCGCTGGAAAGCCATGCCTATGTACTCGGTGGCGAAAACTACAATGCGCCAGGCCAGCTGGTTGGCGACTTCATCACGGCGCGCGCCTCGCAGGAATTCGGCGACGTGCAGCCCTCGTTCAAGCCCGGCGTAACCCTCGGCAGTCTCGACAGCGCCCTGCCCGATTACGCAATCGCTGCCATCCGCGAGGCCCTGCCCGCGTTCGATCGCCAGATCAAGGGTTTTGCCCTGCACGATGCGGTACTCACCGGCGTTGAAACTCGCACTTCCTCACCCGTGCGGATCAAGCGTGACGACAGCCTGCAAAGCCTCAACACCACCGGCCTTTATCCCGCCGGCGAAGGTGCCGGCTACGCCGGCGGGATTCTCTCGGCCGCGGTCGATGGCATCAGGATCGCCGAAGCCGTGGCCTTGAGCATCACGGGAAGCTGAGACCCGCTGGACGTTCTCGCGTAGCGACGCAGCGTTGCCGATTGATTGTCCGTTTCGTGACCGCATATTGGAGCCCAACATGTGACGTGCGCTGTGCGCGTCGCCGCGAGGATCTCCGATGCCCAACGAAACCAAACCCGCCCCACTCCGGATCGATTTTGTCTCCGATGTCTCCTGCCCATGGTGTGCGATCGGCTTGACCGCGCTGGAGCAGGCACTGGCGAACCTCGGCGACGAGGTCACCGCAGAAATCCATTTTCAGCCGTTCGAACTGAATCCGCAGATGCCACCGGAGGGCGAGGATTCCACCGAACATCTGGTCAATAAATACGGCAGCACGCCCGAACAGCTCGCCATTAATCGCGAGGCGATCCGCGCTCGCGGTGCATCGCTGGGCTTCGAGTTCCGCATGGACCGGCGCAACCGTATCTACAACACATTCGATGCGCACCGACTGCTGCACTGGGCCGAACTGGAAGGCCGGCACATTCCGCTGAAACACGCGCTGTTACGCGCCTATTTCACCGACGGCGAGGATGTGAGTGCGCACGACACGCTGCAGCGTCTGGCCGGCGAAGTGGGGCTGGATACCGAACGCGCGCAGCAGATTCTTTCCAGTGACACGTATGCCGGCGAAGTGCGCGCGCAGGAAAGGTCGTACATGGAACGTGGCATCCACTCGGTGCCGGCCACCATCATCAATGGCCGCCACCTGATCTCCGGCGGACAGCCACCGGAAGCGTTCGAGCAGGCATTGCGGCAGATCAGCGCAGAGCTGCCGCGCTAACCGGCACGCCGACTCACTCAGTGTCGGCGTGAGCTTGCAGCCAATGCCCGATCGGTGACGGGTGACCCAGCAGATAGCCTTGCCCCAGCTCGCAACCCATCGCCATCAGTGCGTTGCGCTGGGCCTGGGTTTCGATGCCTTCGGCGATCACCTGGATGTTCAAGGCGCGCGCCAGCGCAAGAATCGCCGCCACCACGGTGGTGCTGTTGGTGTTGCGGTCCTTGTCCAGTTCCTCCACGAACGCGCGATCGATTTTCAGCATGCGCAACGGCAGTGAATGCAGATAGCTGAGCGACGAATAGCCGGTGCCGAAATCGTCGAGCGCCGCGCCCACGCCGGCCAGGCGCAAACGATCGAGCGTCGCGCGCACGCGCTCGGGATTGTCCAGCAGGGCCCCTTCAGTGACTTCCGCGATCAGGCGTGAAGCAGGCAAGCCGGTGGACTCGAGCAGGCAAATCAGACGCGCGTCGAAATCCGCGTGGCGCAGATGCAGCGCCGAGACGTTGAACGTCATGAAAGTATCATCAGGACCGTGCCGCGCAAGCAGGCGACAGCTGAGCTCGAAGATGCGCCAGTCGATTGCCTCGATCAGGCCGCTGTCCTCGGCAATCTTGACGAAGTCCGCCGGCTTTAGCAGACCGCGCTGCGGGTGATTCCAGCGGATCAGCGCCTCATAGCCTACGACCTGACCATCATCGAGGCGGCAGATCGGCTGAAAGTACGGTTCGAACTGATCGTTCTGCAACGCCCGGCGCAGCTCCACTTCCATCGCCAGCACGTCGACCACATTCTTTGCCAGCGTCTCGTCGAACAGTTCGAAGCGCTTGCGGCCGAGATCCTTCGCTCGATACAGCGCAATGTCGGCGTCGCGCAGCACCTCGTCGGCCGTCTGGTAATGGCTATCGCCGATCGCGATACCCACGCTGGCGGTAGGTTGCAGTTCTTTGCCGGCAACCAGCATCGGGGTTCCGAGGGAGTCCAGCACGCGCTGAGCCACGGCCATGACATCGGCCGGCATCTGCACATCCTCCAGCAGGATCGCGAACTCATCACCGGCCAATCGCGCCACCAGGTCCGGATGGCGCACGCAGCTTGCGAGACGCGTGGCGACCTCTTTCAACACCTCGTCGCCGGCCAGGTGTCCGAGGCTGTCATTGATGATCTTGAAACGGTCGACATCCAGGTATAGCAGCGCGCAACGCCGGTGCGGTTCCTGCTTGATCGCGGAAAGTACGCGATCGATGCGGTCACGCAGAAAGCCGCGGTTGGGCAGCCCGGTCAGCGAATCATGCATGACCTGATGCTTGAGCTGGTCCTGGATGCGTTCGCGCTCGATGATTTCCTTGCGCAACGCCTGTGTGCGCTCTTCCACCCTGTGTTCGAGCTGTTCGTAGGCGCGTCGCAGGGATTCGGCGGAGCGACGCCGGGTGAGGCTGTTGGCAATCTGCGACGCGACGAAGCTGAGCAGCTCCTGATCCGCCAGGCCGTAGACCACCGAAGCGCTGTAGCTCTGCACCGTGACCAATCCGATCGTCTCGTCGCCGACGATCAACGGCACGCCCAGCCAGCACATCGCTGGTGCGCCGGAACGCCCCTGCGCGATCTCGCCCTGCCGCACGAGTTCCTCGATGTCTGCGTTGTCGGCGCGCACCGGCACGCCACGACGCAGCACATATTCGCTCAGGCCACGTCCCAGCGGGCGCACGGCCGGTGGCAATTTGACTTCATCCACGGAGTACGGAAACGTCAACTGCTGGCGATCGTCGGAGAGCAGCGCGATGAAGAAATTTTCCGCATTCAGCAACTCGCCAACCACCGCATGCACACGCCGGTAGAATTCTTCCTGATCGATATCCGCAGTGGCCAGCTGCGCAATCTGAAACAAGGCCGCCTGCAGATGCTCGGCACGTTTGCGCTCGATGATTTCCAGTTGCAGTCCGCGATTCGCCTCGGCCAGCTGCAACGTGCGCAGGCGCACCCGCTTTTCCAGGTCCTCCTTGGTCTGCTTGCGCTCCAGTGCGGTAAGGATGTGGCTGCCGACAAACTCCAGCAGCGCCAGGTCTTCGTCCGAATAGCCGATGTTCTGCTGGTAGCTCTGCACCACCAGCGCGCCGCCGGGCTGACCGTCGCGCAGCATCGGTACACCGAGCCAGTCGAAGCTGTCTGAGCCGATCATGGCCATCGGCCCCGGCACCTGACTGCGCAGCTCCTCGGCACTGCCCATGCGTGCCTTGCCGTCGGTGATCACATACCAGGTCAGCGTATGCTCGATCGCGCTCAACGGCAGATCCTGGCCATTGCCGGGCGAAGTCGGGTCCTCGACATCGATGAAATACAGGAAGCGGATCGTATCCAGCTCGGTATTGCGCGTGACGATGAAAAAATTTTCCGCGTACATCAACGTGCTGACGATGGCGTGGATGCCACGCAACATGTCCGGCATGTCCCGCTCGGAGCCGGCCAGATCGGAAATCGCGAACAGCGCGCGCTGCAGCGCTTCGGAACGCTCCAGCTGCTGATGCGAATGCTGCAGCTTGAACCACTCCAGTGACCGGCGCAGATGCTGACCGGCAAGCTGCAGCGCGGCCTCCAACTCGTCCAGAAAATCCCCGACATCGTGCCCCGGCTGCAAGCTCAACAGCAGCAGCGCTGATTCGGGCTGCTCGCACAGGCGAATCGCGACACGGCGCTGATCCGGGCTCCAGTGCGGCGAGTCTGATTTGCTGGCGTCGCGCAACCACGGCCAATCGGCTGGATCGATCCGCGCTGACGGAACGCTGCTATAGGTGGCCGGCTGCTCCAGACCCCACAGCACGCAGGCGGCATGGCAACCCTGCCGGGCCTGCACCAGGCCAGCAATCACCTCGGCCACCTCGTATGGCGTCTGGTCCGCCGTCAGGTGAGCCAGCCATGTCAGCTGCAACGAGCCGTCGAACAACGTCGACTCAACAGCATCCGCGTGCTTCATCGATAGAGCTCCCCCCAGCCCGACCCCGCTAGCATCCGGCATCAGCATACCCCCTCAATACGCGCGACAGCGCTGGCGTAGCACCAGCAGGAACCTGCCGGACACGCAATACCGATAAACTGCCCCTCTTACATCCAGCCATGTTGCACTCCGGCACGTCGCCGCCTTGCGCCGGCGATTCCCGGTGGCTGACGGCATCCGTGCCCATGTTTCATGCATAACCCGCGCCACAGGTTTCTTCACCATGCTCGCCGATACCACCAAAGACGCCATACGCGCCGCTTATGCACGCCTGAAAGACGGCCTGCCGGGCTTTCGCGCACGCGCCTCGCAGGGAAGGATGATTGCCGAGGTGGCTCGGGCACTGGGCAAGACCGGTGGGGTGGCCGTGATCGAGGCGCCGACCGGCACTGGCAAGTCGATGGCCTATCTGATTGCCGGCGTGGAAGTGGCGCGCTTCCAGAAGAAGAAGCTATTGATCGCCACCGCCACGGTGGCGCTGCAGGAACAGCTGGTACAACGGGACATCCCGCTGTATCTGAAGCTCAACGGCATCGAGGCGAAAGTGGCCTTGGCCAAGGGCCGCGGGCGTTACCTGTGCCCGCGCAACCTGCGCATGGCGGCGAACAGCCTCAACGACTCCGGGCAGATGGGCCTGGCCGGCTTCGATGCGGATCTGGCGCTGTGGCTTAAGCCGCCCCAGCCACGCGACAAGCAGGCGCTGGGCAAATTGAGCGCAGCGTTCGACAACGGCGAGTGGAACGGCGACATGGACAGCGCACCGGAGGCAGTCAGCGACCTGTTGCGTCCGATGGTGACCACCAGCGCCGGTGGCTGCACCGGGCGCAAGTGCGGTCAGTTCATGATCTGCCCGTTCTTCGCCGCACGCCGCGCGGTGGACGATGCTGAAATCATCGTGGCCAACCAGGATCTGGTGCTGGCCGACCTCACCATGCCGGGCGAGGATGAGGGCTGGGGCGGAGTGATCCTGCCACGCCCGGACGAGACGCTGTACATCTTCGACGAAGGCCATCACGTGCCGGGCAAGGCGATCGATCGCGGTGCCGCCGAGGTGTACATGAGCGTTACCGTGCGCCAGCTGAGCCGGCTCGGGCGGCAGGTGCACGCCGCGTATTCGCTCACCGACAAGCAGACTTTGGGCAAGCTGTCGCTGGATGCCGGCGACGCGAAACTGCAGGAGCTCAGCAATGCGCTGGAGGAGCTTGAGAAAGACATCCGCCTCGGCTGGCTACCCGATCCCGCCGAGGCCGAGCCCATGTACCGCGGCTCGCTCGGTCAGCTGCCGGAGCCGTGGGTTGAGCATGCGCGGGTGCTAAACCTGTGCACTGGTGAAGTGCAACGCTGGCTCACCGCCGTACGCCGTGCCGTGGTCGAGATGACCGACGGCGGCCCGACCCAGGAGGCGTTGTCGCGGGAACTGGGGATCGCGCTCGAACGCATCGGCAAGCAGGCAAGCACGTGGCGCGCCTGGTCGAGCGACGATGCCGATAACGCGCCGCCGCTGGCGCGCTGGGTCACGCTGGGTGGCGATCAGCAACTGGTCTGTCATGCCTCGGCAGTATCTGCTGGCGGCTTGCTGCGCAGCGTGCTGTGGGGTAACGCCAGTGGTGTCGTGATGACCTCGGCAACCCTGAGCGCAGGCGGCAACTTCCGCGGCTTCGCCGATGCTGTCGGCCTGCCTGATGATGCCGTGACAATGAGCCTGCCGTCGCCTTTCGACCTCGCCGTGCAGGCACGACTGGAAGTGCCGGCGATGCGCACGCTGCCGGACGCACGCGAAGCGCATGCCGAGGAAATCAGCGAATGGCTGGCCGACAACCTCGACTGGGACGCTGGAAATCTGGTGTTGTTCACCTCGCGCGCGAAGCTCGATCGCGTGCTTCAGAAACTGCCCATCGCGCAGGTGCGCAAGGTGCGTGCGCAAGGCTCGTTGGGAAAATCGCAGCTGGTCGCCGAACACATCGCCGACATCGAAGCCGGCAAGGGCAGCACGCTGTTTGGCCTCGCCTCGTTTGGGGAAGGCCTCGACCTGCCCGGCAAGCTGTGCGAGACGGTCGTGATCACGCAGTTGCCGTTCGCCGTGCCCACCGATCCCGTCGGTGCGACGTATGCCGAATGGCTGGAATCGCGCGGGCGCAACCCCTTCATCGAGGTTAGCGTGCCTGAAGCAACGCGACTGCTGACCCAGTATTGTGGCAGGCTGATTCGCAACGAAACTGACCGCGGTCGCATCGTGCTGCTCGACCGCCGCGTGGTGACCAAGCGCTATGGCAGCGGCATGCTCAAGGCCTTGCCACCGTTTGAACGCGTGATCGAGAGGAGCGCATGAACTCGTCGATCATCCGCGCACAGGATTGTCCGCCGCAACCGTGGAAGAATGGCCTCGGGACCACGCGTGAAATAGCCGTCCATCCGACCGGCGCCAGCGGCGAAGATATCCTGTGGCGCGTGAGCATCGCCGAGGTCGACAGCGCCGCGCCGTTCTCCTCCTTCCCCGGTATCGACCGCCATATTGCGCTGCTCGACGGCGCCGGCTTCACGATGACGCTGGACGACGGCCGCATGCACGCGCTGACGACGCCGTTCGTACCGTTCGCCTTCGCCGGTGAGAGCAAAGTGGCGGTGACGCTCACTGATGGCCCCACCCGTGACTTCAATCTGATGGTGCGCCGAACGCAGGTACGTGGCGCAGTGCAGGTATGGCAAGAGCCGGGAGCCCATCCGCTTACCCCCGAGGTTGTCCTGATCTATGCCGTCCACGGCGATATCGAGACCGTCGACGGCATGCTGCACACCGGCGATGCATGGCTGGCGCATGCGCCAGCTACCGGCCACATCATGCTGCGGGACGGTGCATTGGCGTTCGCCATCGGCATTCGGCGCACGGCCTGACGGACGCCTATACTCGCCGCACCGCTGCGATGAGGTGACCCCCCATGCTGATGCTGATCCTTGGCCTGCTGATCTTTCTTGGTGCGCACTCGCTGCGCATCTTCGCGGACGGCTGGCGCGAACGACAGATCGCGCGACTCGGCGCGAAACGCTGGAAGGGTTTGTTCGCGCTGGTTTCGCTGATCGGCTTCGTGTTGATTTGCTGGGGCTTCGGGTTGGCGCGTCAGCAGCCGGTAGTGCTTTACGTCCCGCCGATGTGGCTGCGTCATCTCAATGCACCGTTCACGCTGATCGCATTCGTGCTGTTTTTCGCCGCGCGCGTGCCGGGCAATCACTTCAAGGCAAAACTCGGCCACCCGCAGGTACTGGCGGTGAAGGTATGGGCATTCGGCCACCTGCTTGCGACCGGCATGTTGCATGACATCGTGTTATTCGGCGCTTTCCTGGTATGGGCGATCGTGCTGTTCGCGGTATCGCGCCGCCGTGACCGACTGGCGGGCACCACGTATCCGCCGGGTACGGTCAGGGGTGACGCGTTGACTCTGCTGATCGGGGTCGTGGCCTGGGTCATCTTCGCGTGCTGGCTGCACCTGTGGCTGATTGGCGTGAGTCCGATGGGCTGAGCGCCTGAACCGGCTCGACGGGGGTGGCGGAGGTCATCTACGCACACGCTGCAGGCTGCGCTAGAGTCCGCTTATTCCACCCCTGCGAGGTCATCCCATGGCCGGTTTCCTGCTCTGGTTGTTGCTGCTGGTGTTCTGCTGGCCGCTCGCGCTGCTGGCGCTGGTGCTGTATCCGATCGTGTGGCTGCTGTTGCTGCCGCTGCGCCTGGTCGGGATCACGGTGGGCGCGGTATTCGCGTTCCTCGGTGCGCTGCTGATGTTGCCGGCACGGGTGCTCCGCGGCCGGCCCGTCTGAGCAGTCACGAGGACAAACCGAACTCGCCATCGTGCGAGCGCAATCGCGAACCCATTCTCACGGTGTTGCGCGATTACCTCGTCGGTGACCAGCGCGTGCTGGAGATCGGCAGCGGCACCGGCCAGCACGCGGTGCATTTCGCTGCCGCACTGCCGCGGCTGATCTGGCAGACCTCGGATCGCGAAGAAAATCTGCCGGGTATCCGGGCATGGCTGGATGAAGCCGCGCTTCCCAATACGCCGACGCCGTGGGAGCTCGATGTCGCTGGTACATGGCCCGAAGCCACGTTTGACGCGGTGTTCAGCGCCAATACCCTGCACATCATGGCGTGGTCGGAAGTGCAGCGCCTGTTCGCCCAGCTGCCGGGAATCACCCGCGCGGGCGCCACGCTGATCATCTATGGCCCATTCAACTATCACGGCCATTACAGCAGTGACAGCAATGCCGCCTTCGATCAATGGTTGCAGGCACGCGGAGCACATATGGCGATCCGCGATGCCGAAGCGGTGGACGCCCTGGCAGCCAGCGCCGGCTTCGCCCTCGTCGAGGATATCGCGATGCCGGCGAACAATCGCTGCCGCGTCTGGCGACGCATCCACACTTGATCAAAGCTTGCGCCTGCAGAAACCCGCCGAACCGGGTACAAAGGCGGCATGAAGTCGATCGACACCCTGACGCCCTGCCCCTGCGGCAATCCGGCCGGATACACGCAATGTTGCGGGCCCTTGCATGACGGCGCCGCGGCAACCTCGGCCGAACAACTGATGCGCGCACGCTACAGCGCCTACGTGCTGAAGCGCGAGGACTACCTGCTGGCGAGCTGGCACGCCGATACGCGCCCGGCTTCACTGCGGCTGGCCGCGCAATTGCCGGCGCCGATCTGGTTGGGGCTGGAGATCCGTCAACATCAGGGCATTGACGATAGCCATGCAACCGTGGAGTTTGTCGCCCGTTATCGCCTCGGCGGTGGTCGTGCGCAACGGCAGCACGAAACCAGCCACTTCGTGCGCGAACACGGCCACTGGTACTACGTCGACGGCAAGCTCGAGAGCTGAGCGTTCGTGATGTGTAGGAGCGCACCCTGTGCGCAAAATCGATCTGGCGGTGCAGCAACATGTTTGAGCGCGCAGGCGCGGCATCGCGTACAGGGTGCGCTCCTACAATTCGCGCCCGAATCAACCTCAGAATCCCTGCACCCCCGCCGCATGCAGCCGAGCCGCCTGAGCGCGCAACTCGGGACGGGCGAAGAACACGGCCAGACGACTTCCACGGACGGGGCCTATGCCGTCGATCGCCTGCCAGTCACTTGAACTGCGTGTGCTCAGCGCGGCCCAGTCCGGCAACTCGGCGCCGCCAGTGGCTGGCATGCCGAGCGCGCGCAGCCACCGGGCAAATGGACGCTGACGTGCGCTGGCAAATGTCTGAGCCAATGCATTTGCGCGGGTCGGCCCGAACCCCGGTACGGCGGCCAGCTGCGCCGGCGTCAGGCTCATCCAGTCAAGCAGATCGTGGATCAAGCCGGCGTCGATCAACGCCTGCCAGGTGCCAGCGCCGAGGCCATCCAGCTGCAGACCCTGCTTGCCGCCCAGCCACAGCAAACGCGCGCGAAATTGTTGTTCGCAGCCGGGCACGGCCTGCCAGCAGCTCAAGGGATCATGCGCCTGCACGTCCGGCAGGGTTACCGTGGCGCGTTCTTTTGTACGCCATACCACCGACTGCAACTTCGGTATGGTCAACCCGGCAAGCACCACTTCGACTTGGTCCCCGGGACGGATATCCAGTTTTCGCCAGCGCGCGACCGAGCCGACGCTGACGCGCTGCACGCGATGATCGTCCAGCTGCACCGGCACCAGTTCCAGTACCGGTGTGATGCGCCCGCTGCGGCCGATCGTGAAGGTAACCGCGCGCACCTCGGTGAGTGCCGACGCCGCCGGATATTTCCAGGCAACGGCCCATGCGGGTGGCGCGGCTTGCCATGTCGTTGCCAGCGGCCGGTGACCCTGACGGACCACTGTGCCATCGGCGGCGAATGGCATCGCATGGCGATACCATTGCTCCCGCCAGCGCTTGACGTCGTCCAGCGTCTGCACCGCATGGGTGTAGGTCACGCTGTCAGTCAGGCCCATGGCCTTGAGCCCAGCCAGCCGCGCCGGCATGTCGGCCGGCCCGCTGGGCCAGTCCCATACGAACAGGCCAATCTGCGCGGCAGTATCCGCATCCAGGGTTTCGCGGGCCAGCGCGCCGGCCACCGCCGAACGCGCATTGGCACCGCCATCGTTCGCCTGCACATGGCCGGAAATGCGCCAGTAAATTTCTCCCTGCAGCACCACGCGCCGGGGTGCATTTGGCAGATGCTTGGGAATGGCATCGATAAGTCTTGCCGTGGCCGTCCAGTCTGTGCCGTGGACGCCGTCGCCACGACTGGTCGCCTGAAGTAATTGGCCGTCCATATACAGCAAGGTGACCGCGACACCATCGGCCTTCGGCTGCACCCACAGATCCTGCTGATCGCGTGCATGCATCCATGCGGCCAATGCAACGGCATCCGGCAACTTGGCCAGCCCAGTCTGCGCCACCGGCGAACGCACGTTGCCACGGGCATCGACGAGATCGCCGGGCATCGCCGATGCCTGCGTCGGAAAGCATCGACGCCAGTCAGCGAAGCGCTTCAGCGCCTGATCGTAGACAGCGTCGTCGACCGGCGATTGACCGGTGACCCGGTACTTGTGGTTCCAGTCGTCGAGCCGGCCATGCAACGCGCCGAGCTCCTGCTTTGCCTGCGTCGGTGACCAGTCGGGACAGTCTGCCGCACGCGTTGAAGTGGAGATCAGCACCACGATACCGACGACCGGCAACAGCCATCCCATGCGCATGTAGCCTCCAATCCGTGGACGTTGTCGACAGGCTAGCCAGCGGCTGACGGCGACGGCAGATGGGGATGCCACCGGTGTGCGTAGGCGTCGCCCCTATAGCGGATGCATCGCATGCTGCACAGCGCGGACGTTACGTCGATGAATGAGTGGCGAGCAACGAATCGGCGATCCGCAGGATGGTTTCACCATCGAAGCGGCCATTCGGCCCGAAGCGTCGTTCCACGATCACCCCGCTGCCGTCATGACCGATCGCCACGATCGTGCTGGCGCGGGTGCCGTAGTGCTCGCTACGGATGAAGGCTGGCGATAGCATGCGTTCGCGTTCGAGACCGACGCCGGTATCCGGCAATTCTGCATCCGGTGCGACGCGCTCGTCAGCGAGCGCGTTGAACAAAGGGTTGAACTCGTCTTCGCCACCCGCGTCGACCCAGCCCTGGAGACAGCTCATCAACTTGCGCGTCTTCGGCCATGGCGTATTGAAATCGGCATTCGACAGGCCGTGCACGCCCCGCGCCACTGCCTGCGCCCGCGGTTCGGGCCGATTGCCCAGATAGAACGCATCGAGCGCATCGAATGTAAGCAGGTTGAATGGCCGATATTCGGAGGCCGTACCCAGCAACTGCCGTGCATGTGTCGTGGCATCCATGCTGCCCACAAGAAAGTCGGTGGCGAGCATCCCGCGCGACACGCCTAACTGCGGATCGCGCGGATCGCGCACATTCGTCACTACGCAGCAGCGCCCGGTATCGGTCACTCCCAGCCAGGTACCACCGGCCTGCAGGTCGCGACCGCCGATGATCGGAGCATCGTCCCAGCGCGCCAAAGGTGCACTCGGACGCGCATGAAACTCATCGCGATTGCCCGCCAGCACCAGGCGCCAGCGTGGGTGCACATTCCAGGCAAAGGCGATCAGGCACATGGGATAGATTCCACAAGAAGGAGGCATTACGAGCAGGCACCGGACTGAGTGTAGGCCTACCTGAGAGAGGATGCTGATCGCCTCACTTCACTGCGTCACCCTCTTGTGGGAGCGACTTCAGTCGCGATGATTTTCGGCGCGGCCATCGCGACTGAAGTCGCTCCCACAACAGCAGGAAGTCGCTGTGACAGGAGCTGTGCCTGCATGAAGCAGAACGGCGCGCCGATCATCGGCGCGCCGTTCTTTGTTGCTCCCGCACCTTAAGCCGTTACATCACAACGCTGCAACCGCTGCCCACGGATGCTGCTCGACGTCACGGGCCGTGACTTCAGATGGGCAGCTCAACAACTGTGCGATCGAACCGGCGGCCTCGCGCCCGTCATACACTGCGCGCACCACCAGATCGGCTCCGCGCACGTTATCGCCACCGGCAAAGATACGTGGATGGCTGGTCTGCAGCGGCAACGCACCATCGGCGCCGGTAATGACACGGCCTGAAGGCGCCAGCTTCACGCCATGCGTGGTCAGCCAGTCCGGCGGACTGGGCAGGAAACCAAACGACTGGATCACCACGTCCGCCTCGATCTCGCACTCGGTGCCAGCCACGTTGCGTGGACGCGGCCGACCATCGCCTCCATCGACCAGGGCAGTCTCGATCACGCGTACCGAACGCACACCACCGTGTTCGTTGCCGAGAATCTCCAGCGGCTGGCGATGGAACAGGAATTCCACTCCTTCCTCGCGGCTGTAACTCACCTCGCGCGCGGAACCCGGCATGCTGGCCTCGTCGCGGCGATAGACGCAAGTCACCGAGGCTGCGCCAAGGCGGATCGCCGTGCGGTTGCAGTCCATGCCGGTATCGCCACCGCCCAGCACGATCACGTTTTTCCCCTTCAGATCGAACGCGTGCGCCGGTGGCTCATCGCGCAACAGCCGCTCTGTATTGGCGATCAGGAAGGGCAACGCGTCATGTACACCGCGCAGCTCGCGTCCGGGCAATTGGCCGTCCACATAGGTATAGGCGCCGGTGCCGACGAACACCGCGTCGTAGTCGTCCACCAACTGACCGAACTCCACATCGCGGCCGACCTCGCGTCCGAGCAGGAAGCGCACGCCCATCCCTTCCAGCACTTCGCGGCGCGTGCGCACCACCGCCTTGTCCAGCTTGAATGGCGGAATGCCGAACGTGAGAAGGCCTCCGATCTCGTGCTGGCCGTCGTAGACATCGGCGGCAATGCCGACACGGCGCAGACGATCCGCACAGGCCAGCCCCGCCGGGCCCGCACCGACAATCGCCACGCGCTTGCCGGTCTCACGCACCGCCGACAGATCCGGTCGCCATCCCTGACGCAACGCCTCGTCGGTTACCCAGCGTTCCACGCTGCCGATCGTCACCGCGCCAAACTCGGTCTGCTCGAGCGTGCAGGCACCTTCGCACAGGCGATCCTGCGGACATACCCTGCCACAGATCTCCGGCAACGGATTGGTTTCGTGCATCAGCGTGGCCGCTTCCATGATGCGACCCTGCTGCACCAGCTTCAGCCAGTTCGGAATGTAGTTGTGCACCGGGCAGACGTGTTCGCAGTACGGATTGCCACAATCGATGCAGCGCTCCGCCTGTGTCGACACGCTAGCCGTATTGAAATCGCCACCGATCTCGCCGTAGCCAAGCACACGGATCGCGACCGGCACCGTGCGCGGCGGCTGTCGCGGCTCGTTGAGAAACTGGAACAATTTGTCGTTCATGCGGCCACCCTCAGCTCTTCGGCCAGCGCAGCGAGGCTCGCCGCCTTCGGCTTCACCAGCCAGAACTTGTATTGCAGGCCGCGGAAATCGTTCAGTATCTGCCGACCCCAGGCGCTGCCGGTCAGCTCCGCGTGGCGCGTGACCAGCCTGCGCAAGTGCTGCATGTAGTTCTCCATGCCTTCGGGCGAGATACGCAGGATGTCGACGAGCTCGTGGTTGTAGCAGTCGACGAAATCGCGCTCGAGGTCCAGCACGTAGGCGAAGCCACCGGTCATGCCCGCACCGAAGTTGAGACCGACCTTGCCGAGCACGGCGACCACGCCGCCCGTCATGTACTCGCAGCAGTGATCACCCGCACCTTCGACCACCGCCATCGCGCCGGAGTTGCGCACCGCGAATCGCTCACCCGCGCGACCCGCCGCGAACAGCTCACCACCGGTGGCACCGTACAGACAGGTGTTGCCGACGATCGCAGCATCCTGGCTGGCGTATGGCGCATCCAGCGGCGGGCGCACCACGATGCGGCCGCCGGCCATGCCCTTGCCGACACCGTCGTTCGCTTCGCCGGTAAGGTCGATGTGCAGGCCACCGGCGTTCCATGCGCCGAGACTCTGCCCCGCTGCGCCTTCCAACTTGAGGCAGATCGGGTGCTCGTCCATGCCGTGGTCGCCGTGCCGACGTGCAATGGCACCGGACAGCCGCGCACCGATCGCGCGATCGGTGTTGGCGATCGCATAGTTGAAATGACCACTCTCGCCCAGCTCCACCAGCGGCGCCGTGTCCACGGCGATGCGCGAAGCGAGCGCGGCATCGTCACGTACCGGATTGCGCGCCAGCGTGCAGGCGAAATCGCTGCTGGCGCTCAGGCCCGTGCCGTCGATCAGTGGCGAGAGATCGAGCTTGTGCTGCACCGGCGTAGTGCCTGCGGTCTGCTCCAGCAGTTCAGTGCGACCGACGATTTCGCCAAGGCTGCGCACACCCAGTTGCGCCAGGTGTGCACGCACGTCCTCGGCGACGAAGCGGAAATAGTTCATCACCATTTCCGGCAGTCCGATGAAGTGTTCCTTGCGTAGCACCGGATGCTGGGTCGCCACGCCGGTGGCGCAGTTGTTGAGATGGCAGATGCGCAGATATTTGCAGCCCAGCGCAACCATCGGGCCAGTGCCGAAACCGAAGCTCTCGGCACCGAGCAGTGCGGCCTTGATCACATCCAGGCCAGTCTTCAGACCGCCGTCGGTCTGCAGCCGCACGCGACCGCGCAGGTCGTTGCGGCGCAGCGTCTGCTGCGTCTCGGCCACGCCCAGTTCCCAGGGCGTGCCGGCGTACTTGATCGACGTAAGCGGACTGGCACCGGTGCCGCCGTCGTGACCGCTCACCGTGATGAGATCCGCGCCAGCCTTCACCACACCGGCGGCGACGGTGCCAACGCCGGCATGCGAAACCAGCTTCACCGAGATCAGCGCGCTCGGGTTCACTTCCTTCAGATCGTGAATCAGCTGGGCCAGATCCTCGATCGAATAAATGTCGTGATGCGGCGGCGGCGAAATCAGACCGATGCCCGGCTTGGCATAACGCAATCGTGCGATGGTGGCGTCGACCTTGTGGCCCGGCAGCTGCCCTCCCTCGCCGGGCTTGGCGCCCTGTGCGATCTTGATCTGCAATACCTCGGCGTTGACCAGATACGCCGGCGTGACGCCGAAACGGCCCGACGCGACCTGCTTTATCTTCGACATCTTCTCGGTGCCGTAGCGCGCCGGGTCTTCGCCGCCCTCACCGGAATTGCTGCGACCACCCAGCCGGTTCATACCGATTGCGAGCGCTTCGTGAGCTTCAGGCGACAACGCGCCGAGCGACATGCCCGCCGAATCGAAGCGCTTGAGGATCGCCTCGATCGGTTCGACCTCCTCCAGCGCAATCGGCGCCGAGGCAGGCTTCAGTCCCAGCAGATCGCGCAGCGCAGACGGTGGCCGATGATCGACATGGTCGGCATACACGCGATAGTCAGCCGGATTGCCGGTGCGCACCGCGAGCTGCAGTGTCGCAATCACGTCCGGGTTGTACATGTGGTACTCGCCGCCGTAGACAAACTTGTACAGACCGCCAGCACGCAGTGGCAGCGCCTGGTTCCACGCTTCGGCCGCGAGCAGGCGTTGCTCATGCTCGAGTTCTGCAAAGCCGGCACCACCGATGCGCGATGGCGTGCTTGGAAAACACATGCTCACCACTTCCGGTGCCAGCCCGACGATCTCGAACAGTTGCGCGCCGCGATAGCCTGCGATGGTGGAGATGCCCATCTTGGACAGGATCTTCAACAACCCCTTGCGGATACCACGCCGATAGCTGCGACCGATTTCCACGCGGTCGCCGTCGATGTGGCCCTCGCGACCCAGTTCGAACAGGCTCTGATAGGCCAGCCATGGATAGATCGCGGTGGCACCGAACCCAACGAAGCAGGCAAACTGATGCGGATCTCGCGGCGTGGCGGTCTCCACGATGATGTTGCACTGGCAACGCAGACCCCGGTCGATCAGATGCGCGTGCACCGCGCCGGTGGCGAGCAATGCATGGATCGGCAACTGCTCGCGCTGCGGGTAGCGGTCGCTGAGGAAGACCAGCGCGCAACCACGGCGCACGGCCTGCGCCACTTGTTCACAGAGCGCGCGCAGCGCCGATTCCAGATTTTGCTCACTGGGTGAATACATCAAATCGAAGCGCGGTGTGCCGACGAACTGCGGCAGCGCCAGCAGCTGCCGCAGCTTTCGCTGCGACAGGATGGGCGAGTTGATCAGCACCTGCTTCGCGTTCTCCGCCTTCAGCTCGAACACGTTGCCTTCCGGTCCGATCTGCGTCACCAGCGACATCACCAGCTTCTCGCGCAATGGATCGATCGGCGGATTGGTGACCTGCGCGAAACCCTGGCGGAAACGATCGAACAGCGGCCGCACCTGCCGCGACATCGCCGCGACCGGGGTGTCGTCGCCCATCGAGCCGGTTGCTTCGGCTTCGAGTTCGGCGATCACCTTGAGCACCGTCTCGCGTTCCTCGCGCGACAGGCCGTACAGCTTCTGATAGCAGTGCAGCTCGTCGGCGGGCAATGGCTCAGCCGCCAGCGTGGGGTCGATCAGATCCGATTCCAGATAGCTCACACCGGCACGCAGCCAGTCACGATACGGTGCGCGAGTGCGGTTGATCTCGTCGATGTCGGCATCGCGCAGCAGACGATGCTGGGTGAAATCCACCGCGATCATTTCGCCCGGCGCCAGGCGACCCTTCGCGATCACGCGGGCAGACGGCACGTCCCACAGACCGGCTTCGGACGCCACGATCAGATGGTTGTCGTCTGACAATGCCCAGCGCGCGGGCCGCAGGCCGTTGCGATCCAGCGTGCAGGCGGCATAGCGACCGTCGCACATCACCAGCCCGGCTGGACCGTCCCATGGCTCGCTGTGCAGCGCATAGTATTCGTAGAACGCAGCGAGATCCTCGTCGATATTCTCGCGCGCAGCGAACGCCGGCGGCACCAGCACACGCATCGCAGCGAGCAGGTCGAGCCCGCCGGCCAGCAAGATCTCCAAAGCGTTGTCCAGGCTCTCCGAGTCGGAACCCTGCTGGCGCACCAGCGGGCCGATATCTGAAAGATCCACCCGCGGCGAACGCATGATCGACTCGCGCGCCTGCATCCAGCGCCGGTTCGCGCGGATCGTGTTGATCTCGCCATTGTGCGCAAGCAGGCGAAACGGCTGCGCCAACCGCCACTGCGGCGTGGTGTTGGTGGAGAAACGCTGATGGAACACCACGGCATCGGCGGCCAGTGCCGGGTGACTGAGATCCGCGAACACCTCGCGCAGCCGACCCGGTGCGGCCATCGCCTTGTAGCCGATCACCGCAGCAGACAGGGTCACCACGTAGAACTGCGGATCGTCGGTCAGCGCGGTCTCGGCACGACGACGCGCACGGAACAACGCCAGTTCGAAGACCTCATCGTCCATGGCAGCGCCGGCATCCACGAAAATCTGGCGCACGCGCGGTTGTGCGGCGGCGGCAAGCGGGCCGCAGGCCTCGGCGTTAACCGCCACATCGCGCCAGCCGGCAACATGCACGCCTTCTTCGGTGAGGTGGCGCTCCAATACTTGGGCCGCCTTCTCGCCACCAGCCGGATCAAGAAACACCACGCCCGCCGCAAAGCGTTCGGCAAGCGCGATACCTGAATCCGCCGCCAGCGCGCGCAGCCAGTCGTGCGGCCGATGCAGCAACACACCACAACCATCGCCACTGATGCCATCGGCATTCACCGCGCCGCGATGTGAGAGTTTTGCCAGCGCGGAGAACGCGGTATCGACCACCCATGCACTGGCGCGGCCATCGATCTGCGCCACCAGGCCAAAGCCGCAGCTGTCGTGTTCAAAACTGGCGTCGTACAGACGCGGCGCAACTTGCATGACCGAAACCCTCTTCACTGGCTAACGATTCGCTGAGGCGCAAACGACCTGCCGCAACAAGGACGGCGAGCAGCTTGTGGAAGGCTTGCGACCCGACTTTACGCACATTTTGTGCGCCGCGTCAAAGCCATTTAGGCGTCCAAATGAAAATCGGTCCTGGCGGCGTAACAGCGCGCGCTGACAAACCGGCGTAACCGGCGTGGGCGAACAGGGCGACACGACGCCATTTCTGCCGTCTCGCCGCGGCCGCAAAGCTCAGGGATAATCGGCCGCATGCCCAAGCCCAACCAGTTCCCGCGCTCTCTTCTTTCCGGCCTGATCGCCGGTGCATTGCTGACTGGCGCCTTCGCCACCCCAGCGACCGCCCAGCAGGACAGCAAGAGCCATACCGAACAGGCCGCGGCCGAGCAGAAGCTCGCCGATGTCCGCAGCAAGATGGCGGCGCTGGCGAAGGAGCAAGCCGATACAGCGGCGCGCCGCGACAGCGTCAACGCCCAGCTGGCGCAGCAAGCCGATGCGCTGGCCAGTGCAGCGCGGGCGGTGCACCAGACCGACACCGATCTAACCGCCAAGCAGCACGACCTTGACCAGTTGCAGCAGCAACGCGCTGATTTGCAGCAGAAGCTGGACAGCCAGCACGCAGCGATCGCCGACCTGCTGCGAGCCACCTACGCGCTTGACCAGGGCTCGGACCTTCGCCTGCTGCTGGGTGATGAAGACGTGGCACGCATCTCCCGTGCGCTGGTGTATTCGAAGTATTTCCAGCAGGACCGCGTGCAGCGCGTGCAGCAGCTGATGGCGGATCTGGTCAAACTGCAGGACCTGGAGAACACGATCACCCATCAACAACAGGCGTTGCAGGCCACCAAGCTGCAACGCGAGCAGCAGGCGCAGACGCTGACCGCGCAGCGCGCAGCGCAGCAGAAGCTGGCGGCAGACACCGATGCGCAATACAAAGACCAGGCGCAGCGACTGGCCGCGCTGAAGCAGAACGCACAATCGCTCAACCAGCTGGTCGACAAGTTGCAGAAGGCGATCGAAGAGGCTGCGCGCGAAGCGGCAGCCCGCGATGCCGCTGCACGCGAGGCTGCACGGAAGGCACATCCCGGCCATAACGTGCCGCCGCCGCCCATTCCCGTCGGCAGCGCCACTGCCGATATCCGCGGCAACCTGCCCTGGCCCGCCAGCGGGGTGGTCAACAGCTACGGCAACGGTGTGCTGATCAAGGCGAACGGCGGCAGCGAGATTCACGCGGTGGCACGCGGCCGGGTGATCTACGCCGGTTTCCTGCGCGGCTACGGCATGTTGCTGATCGTCAACCACGGCAACGGCTGGATGAGCATGTACGGCAACAACGAGACCCTGCTGCATGGCGTCGGCGATCAGGTCGAGGTCGGCGAGGCGATCGGCACCGCCAGCCCGCCCACCGGCATCAACACGGGGGTTTATTTCGAACTACGCAAAGACAGCCAACCGGTCGATCCACGCAGCTGGTTAAGTCAGCGCCGTTGACGCCTTTGACAGCGAATCGCAGGCTAGGAGCGTACTCTGGCCGAATCAGTGCGTACTTCGCAGGAATTGCGCCCGCGTTCGGTTGTCACAACCATATATTTCAGTTGCGTTCCGGCGCGACACTTGTTTTTTGCATGGAGTCCCAGCATGCGTCTCTCCTCTCGTAGCCAGATCACCCTGCTGCTGGCTGTCCCGCTTCTCCTTTCAGCGCCGCTCATGCATGCGCAAACGACGCCTGCCGCGGCCTCCAGCGTGGCCGCTCCGCCAGTCGATCTGCCTGCAGCCATAAGCACCAGCGCGCCAGCCCGCGCCAGTTCCAGCAATGATCAGGTCGACCTGGATGACATCCGCAATTTCAGCCGGGTCTATGAGGTGGTGCGCCAGGCCTATGTGGAAAAGGTCGACAACAAGACCCTGATGAAGGCGGCGATCACCGGCATGCTCAGCGGACTCGATCCGCACAGCGAGTACCTGGACCGTGAGGGCCTGACCCAGCTCAACGAAGACACCACCGGCCAGTACAGCGGCCTCGGCATCGAGGTGCTGCAGGAGGATGGCGGCCTGCGCATCATCTCGCCGATCGACGACACCCCGGCGGCGCGTGCCGGGATCAAGGCAGGCGACAGCATCGTCAAGATCAACGGCACCGTGATCGACCCGCAGAACGTCGACAGCATGTTCGACCAGCTGCGCGGCAAGCCGGGCAGCAAGATCACCCTGACCATCGTTCACGCGAACACCGACAAGCTGATCGACCTGCACATGGTGCGCGAAAACATCGCCGTCAGCAGCGTCAAGGTGCGTGAGCTGCAACCGGGCTACGCCTACGTACGGATCAGTCAGTTCCAGGACGACACTGCCAATGACCTGGATAAAAAGCTCGGTGACCTGATCAAGAAGAACGGCCCGCAAAAAGGTGCCGTGCTGGATCTGCGCAACAACCCCGGCGGCCTGCTCACGGCGGCCGTGGGAGTGAGCGACAATTTCCTCGACTCCGGCATCATCGTCACCACCCGCGGCCGACTGCAGGACGCGAACATGAGCTTCAGCGCACATCACGGCGACCAGCTCAATGGTGCTCCGATCGTGTTGCTGACCAACAACGGCACGGCCTCGGCCGCCGAGATTGTCGCCGGTGCGCTCAAGGACAACCATCGTGCGCTGATCATGGGCCAGCGTACCTTCGGCAAGGGCGTGGTACAGACCGTGCTGCCGCTGGACGCCGACCACGCCGTGAAAATCACCACCGCGCGCTACTACACACCTAACGGTACATCGATCCAGGCCGAAGGCATCAAGCCCGATATCGCGCTGGCCGACCTGACCGTGAACAAGGCTGACAGTGCGCCGATCCTGATCAGCTCCGAAGCCGATCTGCCGAACCATCTGGCCAACGAGAACGCCAAGGCTGACACCAACATCAACGACGACGGCAGCGCCGCCGACGCCAAGCTGGCCACCAGCGACTACGAACTGTCGCAGGCGTTGAACGTGCTCAAGGGAATGGCGCTCGGGCACACCGCCACCGTCCACCGCTGACGACAGCCCATGTAGGTTGGGGTGAGCTAAAGCGAAGCCCAACGGTACCTCAAGCCCCCCGCGGAGACGTTGGGCTTCGCTTCGCTCACCCCAACCTACGCAAAGCCCTCACCAACGCAAACGGCCCCTCGCGGGGCCGTTGCTTATCGCAGACGATCAGTCGTCGCTCAGGCGGCAAACAGCCCGCGCATTTTCTTCATCGCATTCGCCTCGACCTGGCGGATACGCTCGGCAGAGACGCCGTATTCGTCGGCCAGATCCTGCAAGGTGGCCTTGTTGTTGTCATCGAGCCAGCGGCGCTGGATGATGTCGCGCGAGCGTTTATCCAGATGGCTCAACGCGTCCGACAAGGTATCCATCTGATTGTCGGCATAGTCGGCATCGGACACGTTCTCGTACGGATCAGCACCGTCGTCGATCAGGAACGCCGCGGGCGCCGGCTTGGCATCGTCGTCGGCATCAGCCGGTGCTTCGAAACCGATATCGCGACCGGACAGACGTGACTCCATCTCGCGCACGGTCGCTTCCGGCACGCCCAGATCCTTCGCCACGGTGCGTACTTCTTCGGCGTTCATCCAGCCCAGGCGCTTCTTGTTCTTGCGCAGGTTGAAGAACAGCTTGCGCTGCGCCTTGGTGGTGGCGACCTTCACGATGCGCCAGTTCTTGAGGATGAACTCGTGCATCTCGGCGCGAATCCAGTGCACCGCAAAGCTGACCAGGCGCACGCCCTGATCCGGGTCGAAGCGCTTGACCGCCTTCATCAGGCCGATATTGCCTTCCTGGATCAGGTCGGCCAACTGCAGGCCGTAACCACTGTAACCACGAGCCACATGCACCACGAAACGCAGATGCGACATCACCAGCTTTTTGGCCGAAGCCAGGTTCGCGTCTTCGAGATAATCACGCGACAGCGACTGCTCCTCGTCCTGGCTGAGGACGGGAATGCGGTGAACCGCAGAAATATAGGCATCCAGACTGCCAACCACACTGGGTAGCGGCAGATTGGCGGTCACCAAGGCTTGAGACATGGATGAAACCTCCGGAATCGATTTACAAGATTAGCACTCGGGTACTTCGAGTGCTAAATGCCGGCTTAGTTCCGGCACTTAATGAACTGCATCGTACAGATATTTGTGACCGACGTCCAGTCCCGTTCCCGGTATCCACATAAGGGTCCCAAAGCGGCGTTCAAGCCGGCGTGAAACCGCCCTGCAATGCGGAACGCGATGGCAATGACCAGTCGACCGGCCGCTGCCCCTGGGCCTTCAGGAAGTCGTTCGCGGCGGAAAAATGGCCGCAGCCGATGAACCCGCGGTGGGCCGACAGCGGCGATGGGTGTACCGCGCTGAGCACGCAATGCCGGTTGCTGTCGATCAGCCGCCCCTTGCGCTGCGCGTAGGCACCCCACAGCAGAAACACCAGACCCTCGCGCTCCCGGTTGAGTGCGTCGATCGCCGCATCGGTGAAGCCTTCCCACCCTTTGCCCTGGTGCGAGCCAGCGCGTCCGTCCTCGACGGTCAGCACGCTATTGAGCAACAGAACGCCCCGATCAGCCCAAGGCGTGAGGCAGCCATGGTCAGGCCGCGGGATGCCCAGGTCGCGCTGGATCTCCTTGAAGATGTTTTCCAGCGACGGTGGCACGCGCACGCCTGGGCGTACTGAAAAGCACAGGCCATGCGCCTGACCAGGGCCGTGGTACGGATCCTGGCCCAGGATCACCACCCGAACGGCGTCGAACGGAGTGTGCTCGAACGCGGCGAAGATCTCCGGACCGGGCGGATATATCTGCTTGCCAGCGTGCTTCTCCTCGCGCAGGAAAGCCGCCAGCGCCTGCATCTCCGGACGCTGCAGATAATCACCCAGCCGCAGCTTCCACGACGGCTCCAGCTTGACCCGCTCGTCGCTCATGCGTCGCCCGTGTGGGTGCGCAGATGCCGCGCCACGCGCAACTGGAACAGCAGTTTGGTGATCAGCAGGGCTTCCTCGACCGGCTTCTCGACCAGATCGTTGGCACCGGCCTTGATCAGGGCGGCCTGATTGGCCGGATTCTCATCGCCGGTCATCACTAGCACCGGCAATTTGCCTTTGCCGTATCCGAACTCGCCACGAATCCGTTTGAGCAGGTCGCCACCGGTCAGCTCGCCTTTCAGGCTGACGTCGGTAAGCACCACGTCGGCGCCGACGTTGCCCTGCACGCGATCGGTCTCGAGCATGGCCAGCGCGTCCTCAACGCTGACCACGTGGCGCACACTGAGGCCGATTTTCTCCAGCATGCGCCGGGTCGCCAGGGCCACCACGCGACTGTCCTCGACGTACAGCACAGTACCTTCCGCGACGGACTGCGGGCTTACGTAGCCGCGGATGAACTCGGCCAGCGCCTGGAAACCCAGCGCCTTGTCGAAATAATCGGTGACATGCTCACCCAGCGTGCGGCTGTGCAGGCGACCATCGACGTCGCCGGACACCACCACGATCGGTACATAGGCCTGCGGCGCCGACTCGCGCACGAAACGCGCCAGCTCCAGCCCGTCCATGTCGGGTAGCCGAAGGGAAATGGTGATGAAGTCGAACACGCCTTCGCCGAGCACCTGCGTGGCCTCGGTGCCGCTGCCGCAACCCACCACCTCCACGCCGGGCAGCTCGGCCTGCAGCACGCGGGTGATCAACTGTCGCACCACACGCGAGCCGTCGACCACCAGCACGCGCGGTGCCTCGGTGAGCAGACGTCTGCTGATATTTGTACTCATTCCCAACTCACCCACATGGCCTGTAGCGATCCTCGCCGATGAACCCGCGGCCACACCCCCTGCGTCCGCTTCAATACAACAGATAGTGCACTGACCGCGGCATCAACGCTTGCGATACGGATCACTCTGTAAGAAGGCCACTCGACTCACGCAGCCTTGCGCAACTGCCAAGCACTGACCAGCCGCGCGCCCAGCCAACCCAGTGCGGCAGCCGCCACCGGAACGGCGAGCAGCAACCACAGTGGCAAGCCACCAACCTGCAACTTGCCATCATAGGCGCGGCTCAATTGCGCGACCGGGTCGGCCAGCGCGAATTCGATCAGTACTGCCAACAAAGCCGCCAGAATGCCGCTAAACAGGCCATACCAGATGCCGGCATAGAGATACGGTCGACGCACGAAGGCACTGCTGGCACCGACCAGCAGCAGCACACCGATTTCCTCGCTGCGGCTGGCGATATCCACACGCACCGTATTGCCGACCACCAGCAGTGCCGCCAACGCCAGCAATGAGGCCAGCACCAGCACTGCCCGATTGCCAACACCGAGCAAGGCATCAAGACGCTGCCGCCAGCTACCGCTGTCCTGCACCAGATCGACGCTGTGCATCGTGCGCACGTCGGCCGCCAGCTGCTCAACTTCAGTGGCACTCAGGCCCTCGCGCGGCTGCAGCTGCAAAACATACGGCAGCGGGTTGCTGTCCAGCGTCTGCAGGGCACCGGAGAATCCTTGCATTTTCGCCAGTTCATCCATGCCTTGTTGCGGAGTTTTCACGATGACCGAGGCCACCTGTGGCCGATCGGCGAGCTGCTGGGCCAGCAACTGCGCCTGCTGCGCACCCTGGCCGGGCTGCATGAATACGCTGATCGCCTGGCTTTGCCCCAGCGCCTCGCCGAGCTTCTGCACATTGCCCAGCAATAGATAGAATGCCAGAGGCAAGGCCAGCGCCAGCCCCATCACGGTAATCGTCAGCAGGCTACCCAGCGGGCGCGAGGCGAGGCGACGCAGGCTGGCCGCGGCACTCCAGCCATGATGTTCCTGCCAGCTGGCGACGCGGCGACCGCGGCTGTGCTCGTTGCGCGGCAAGGCTTCGGGGGGCGGCGCGTTGAGCGTCGCGTTGAGATCTTCGGGTGGCGTATTCACAGCACCTCCTGCGCAGCCAGGTCGGCCACCAGCCGACCGTGGTCGAGCACGATCACGCGTTTCTTCATGCGCTTGATCAACGGCAGGTCGTGGCTGGCGATCAACACCGTGGTGCCGACCTGCTGAAATTCACCGAACAGGCCCATGATCTCCAGCGCCAGTTGCGGATCGAGGTTGCCGGTCGGTTCGTCGGCAATCAGCAGGCTCGGTCGCGCCACGATGGCCCGTGCGATGCCGACCCGCTGCTGCTCGCCGGTCGACAAGGTGGCCGGCAGCTGGCGCTCATAGGCAAGCAGGCCGACCTTCTCCAGCGCCGCCCTCACCCGCCGCGCGCGCTCGGCTCGGGCGATGCCGGCGATCGTCAATGGCAGCTCGACGTTCGCGAATACCGTGCGCTCCATCAGCAGGCGGTGATCCTGGAACACCATGCCGATATGCCGGCGATATTTGGGAATGCCGCCGCGACGGATTTTCGCGAGGTTCTTGCCGTCCAGCTTGATCAGGCCATGCGAAGGCCGTTCGATCAGCCCCAGCAACTTGAGCAGCGTGCTTTTGCCCGCGCCGGAATGGCCGGTGACAAACGCCATCTCGCCGGTCGGCACCTCGAACGAAAGCTGCGACAGCGCCTCGTGGCCACCTTCGTAGCGTTTGCTGACTTGATCAAAAAGGATCACCGCGTCTCCCCACACCTGCATGCCGCTCCAGCGGCAAGGATAAGGGAAGCCGGCATCGAGTTGAGAACTTTCGGCACTCACCGATCGCCGCGGATTCAGGCCGCGGCAATCGATGCACTCAGAGCGGGCTCAACGACCGGTGAACAACCGGCTCAGCCTGCGGAACAAGCCTGGCTTCTTCGGATGGGCATGATGCTCGCCAGCCACGCCGGAGGTCACCGCGACCTGCCGCGATGGGCGGTTTGCGCTGGCGGTGGATTCCGCACCATGCGACGGACGACGTTCGCCACGGGGTGCGCGATTGCCTTCGGCGACCGCCGTCGTGATGCTGTGACCTTTCGTCTCGCCACCCTCGACCGGGCCACCCTCGCGGCGGCGATTGCGGCCGCCACGGCGACGACGTGGCTTGCGCGCACCCTCGGCGCTGCCGTTTTCGATAGCGCCCGGTACTACGCCGGCCGTGCTCGCTGCCACCGTAACGGGCTGTGCCACCTCGACTTCAGCGTGCACGACCTTACTCTCGACAGCAGCGACAGCTGGCTTGCGCTCACGCGGCGGCCGCGCACCCGTACGGGCGCCACCACCACTGCTGCGCTGGCCATCACGGCTGGTGGAACCATGCGAACGACGCGGGGCCTCGCCCGGACGCGGCGCCACCACGTCGCCAAACGCAGCACTGTCGGCGGCGGCATTCGCCACAAACTCGGCGTCCAGCGCGCGCGGCTTGGGCATGATCAGCAGATCCGCATCCATGCTGGCGACCGGGATGCTCTGGCCGATATAGGTCTCGATATCCGGCAACGACATCGCATACAGGTCGCAGGCAAAACTGATCGCGTCACCTTCGGCGCCGAGTCGCGCCGTACGGCCGATGCGATGCACGTAGTCCTCCGCGTCCTGCGGCAGGTCGTAATTGAAGACGTGGCTGACCGCGGGAATGTGCAGGCCGCGCGCCGCCACGTCGGTGGCCACCAGGATGTCCAGCTGACCGTCCTGGAAACGCTGGAGCAGCTTCTGTCGCTTCAGCTGCGGCACGTCACCGGAGATCGCGCCGACGCGGATGCCGTGTCGCTTGACCCGCTCGGTGATGCGTTCGGCGGCCGCCTTGGTGTTGACGAAGATGATGCTGCGCTCGGCCTTGGTGCGCTCGAGCAGGTTCAGCAGCAGCGGCATCTTTTCTTCCTTGGCCGGGAAGTAGACCAGCTGGCGCACCTTGTCGGCGGTGACGTTGTCGCTCTCGACCACCAGCTTCTCGGCGTTGTGCATGTGCTCGTAGGCGAGCTCCAGCACGCGATGGGACAGCGTGGCGGAGAACAGCAGCACCTGGCGCTGTTCGCGCACCGGCAGCCGGCGGAAGATGAAGCGCACGTCTTTGATGAAGCCCAGATCGAACATCCGATCGGCCTCGTCAATGACCATCACTTCGACGCCATTGAAGCCGAACACATTCTGCTTGTGGTAATCGAGCAGTCGGCCCGGGGTGGCGATGATGATGTCGCAACCATCTTTCAGCTGCTGGCGCTGCTTGTCGTAATCGACGCCGCCGTAGATCAGCGCGATGCGCAGGCCGGTGTGGCGGCCGATGGCCTTGGCGTCCTTCTCGATCTGGATCGCCAGCTCGCGGGTCGGCGCGATCACCAGCGCACGCGGGTCGCTGTCCTTGCGTTCGGCGACGGCGGGATGGGTCAACAGGCGATTCATCAGCGCGACCAGGAACGCGCAGGTCTTGCCGGTGCCGGTCTGCGCCTGACCGGCGACATCGCGGCCGGCCAGGGCGAGCGGGAGGGTCATCTCCTGGATCGGCGTGCAGCGGGTAAAACCGCTGTCGTCCAGACCCTGCTGCAGCAATGGATGCAAATCGAAGTTGGTGAAGAAAGTATCAGTGAGTACAGTTTGTGACATATGCGGATTGGAAACCTTGCCAGACGGCGGCGGAATGCGCTGTGCCGCTCAGACGCCGAACGTCGGCGGAGGGCGGTGCAGGACGGGTGCGCGATGCGCAGCGAAGCGGTTCAGTGTCAGGCTCGCCAAGGTCGCGCCGCGGTGGGCGGCGTCGGACGTTGGCGTCGATCTGACGGGCGACTGTGAAAGTCGCCCTTGAATCGTGCCCTGAGTTGCGCTGGAATGAAGATATGCCGCCATGGCAACTCCTTCGTTCCGGCCCGACTCGCGCTTCATGGGCGCCTGAGTGTAGCTGATGACGGCCTGGGAGTCTGTCAGGCCGGGGCCGACCCGGGGTGCAGGATCACCTGAACGTGCGTTCCCGGCGTCGTCAGGTGCTTGTTTTCCCCTGTTTGGCACCCCATTGTTGCATCCTTGCATTTCCACTCGAACGTTTGTGCCCCAGCCACGGAGATACCGGTGAGCGACCTGATTACCCATGTGAACGACGATGCCTTTGAGCAGCAGGTGCTCAAGTCCGAAACCCCGGTGCTGCTGGATTTCTGGGCGGAATGGTGCGGCCCCTGCAAGGCCATCGCGCCGATGCTCGAGGATCTGGCCAAGGAGTACGAAGGCAAGCTGCGCATCGTCAAAGTGAATATCGACCACAACCAGCAGACCCCCCGCGCCTATGGCGTGCGCGGCATCCCGACCCTGATGGTATTCAAGAACGGCAAAGTCGAAGCGACCCAGATCGGCGCCGTCAGCAAGGGTCAGCTGACCCAGATGATCGACAAGGCCATCTGAACCCGCTACTGAACGATATTTCTGCAGTAATTTGAACTGCCCCCCGTCGCGTGCTTTACGGCTGCACGCGGCGGGTGCTAGATTGCCTGCGTCCGTCGGGACAGTCCTGTCCCCTTAGCGCCTTCCGCGCGACGCACACCCTCCCTCCTGTAATTCAACGGCGCCCCGCGAGGATAGCCCGTGTCCGATAACGATAATAAAACCCCGAACGACGTCAACAGCGCCGAAGCCAAGCCCGAGCCGCGCACCCGCGCGCCACGACGGACGGCAGCAGCGATTGCGGCGGCGAATGCCGAGAAAGCTGCAGCGGCCGACAAGCCCGCCATGCCGGCTCTCCCACCCGTGCCCGCACAGCGCGCGCCTGCACCACCTGCCGCCGAGCGCCCTGCTCCGTCGGTACCGGTTCAGACCACACTGCCGTCGGTCCCGCCGTCTTATAACGAAGCACCGCCGCAGCGCGCGCCGCATGAGTCGCGCGAGCCCGCTTCCGCCCAGGGCCAAAACCTGGACCAGGGTCAGTCCCAGCATTCGGGCCAGGGCCAGAATCAGGGCCAAGGGCAGAATCAGGGCCAGAACCCGAATCAGAATCAGAGCCAGAACCAGGCTCAGAACCCGAACCAGGCACCTGGCCAGGGTCAAGGCCAGAGTCAGGGCCAGAATCCGAACCAGGGTCAGAACCCGAATCAGGGCCAAAACCCGAATCAGGGTCAGAATCCGAACAACCCCAATCGCGAAGCACGTGACGGCCGCGGCCGCCGTCGGCGCAATGAGCGTGGCGGCCCCAACCCGAACCCGCAGCAGCGTCCGCAGGGCGGCGGCAACCCACGGCCGAACCCGAACGGGCTGCCGGTGGATGACGACAATGCCGATCCGGGCAGCAACGATCGCCTGATCAACCTCACCGAGCTCAAGCGCAAGAACGCGATCCAGCTGCTGGAATTCGCCGAGTCGCTGGGCGTGCACGAAGGCGTCGCCCGTGCCCGCAAGCAGGACGTGATCTTCAACGTGCTCAAGGCGCACGCCCGCTCCGGCGGCGGCATCTGGGCCGAAGGCGTGCTGGAAATCCTGCAGGATGGCTTCGGCTTCCTGCGCTCGGCCGACGAGTCCTACCTGGCCGGCCCCGACGACATCTATGTGTCGCCCAGCCAGATCCGCCGCTTCAACCTGCGCACCGGCGACTACATCACCGGTCGCGTGCGCCATCCCAAGGAAGGCGAGCGTTACTTCGCGATGCTTCGTGTCGACGACATCAACGGCGATCCGCCGGAAGCGTCGAAGAACAAGATGCTGTTCGAGAACCTCACCCCGCTGTTCCCGCGCAAGTCGTTCAAGCTGGAGCGCGGCAACGGTTCGAGCGAGGACATCACCGGCCGCATCCTCGACCTGATCGCGCCGATCGGTCGCGGCCAGCGCGGCCTGATCGTCTCCCAGCCGAAGTCCGGCAAGACGATGATGTTGCAGAACATTGCCCAGGCGATCACCTACAACCATCCCGATGCGCACCTGATCATGCTGTTGATCGACGAGCGTCCGGAAGAAGTGACGGAAATCGCCCGTACCGTGCGCGCCGAAGTGATCAGCTCCACCTTCGACGAGCCCGCCGTGCGCCACGTGCAGGTCGCCGAAATGGTGATCGAGCGCGCCAAGCGCCTGGTCGAGCACAAGAAGGACGTGGTGATCCTGCTCGACTCGATCACCCGCCTCGCCCGCGCCTACAACACCGTGGTACCGAGCTCCGGCAAGGTGCTGACCGGCGGTGTGGACGCGAACGCGCTGCAGCGTCCGAAGCGTTTCTTCGGCGCCGCCCGTAACGTCGAGGAAGGCGGCAGCCTGACCATCATCGCCACCGCGCTGACCGAAACCGGCAGCAAGATGGACGAGGTGATCTACGAGGAGTTCAAGGGCACCGGCAACATGGAAGTGCACCTGTCCCGCCGCATCTCCGAGAAGCGCGTCTACCCGGCCATCGACATCAACCGCTCCGGCACCCGCCGCGAGGATCTGCTGATTGAACCGGACATGCTTTCCAAGATCTGGATCCTGCGCAAACTGCTGCATCCGATGGACGAGCTGAGCGCGATGGAATTCATGCTCGACAAGATGAAGAACACCAAGTCCAACGACGAGTTCTTCAATTCGATGAAGCGCTGATTCTGCTGCAAGCTTTAAACAGGAAGGCCGGCTCAATGCCGGCCTTCCTGTTTAAAGCTTGCAGAACCCACCTGTTTCGGCTCGCACGCTGTGGAGGCGCCAGCACTCGCTCTCAAACGACGACTCCGCGAATGGATTTTCAGACACTGCGATCTGATCCCGTTGTGCACATCGACTCATACGCCTGCTTGCCTGAGACAATGGTGGATCGATCGACGACCGCACTGAGACGTCATTCGCGACAGCTGCCAATGGTGACCTAGCGTCTTTGACTCATTCGCACCATGCATTTCGACATATGCGAACCATCTGTACCGCCACGTACAATTATTTGCCGCACCCCCCTTTCGTTGTCATGTAACACCCCCATAGTTCCCCGCACATCCTTTGAGGCTTTGCCCGTGTCCATACCCAGTGCCGTCAAGAGCACCCCGATCCGGGACCGCCAACAACTCACCGACTACCTCGCCGCTGGCGAGAAGCCGCCCGAGGCATGGCGCATCGGTACCGAGCACGAGAAGTTCGGCTTCCTCACCGACACACTGCGACCGCCCACGTTCGAGGGCGACCGCGGCATCAAGCTGCTGCTGGAAACACTGGCCACCCGCTACGGCTGGGATGTGGCCCGCGAAGGCGAGAACCCGGTCGCGTTGTCGCGCGACAAAGCCTCGATCACGCTGGAGCCCGCCGGCCAGCTGGAGCTGTCCGGTGCGCCGCTGGAAACGATCCACCAGACCTGTTGCGAGGTGAACTCGCATCTGGAGGAAGTGCGCTCGATCGCGGATGACATGGGACTGGGTTTCCTCGGCATGGGTTTCCAGCCGAAATGGCGCCGCGACGAAATGCCATGGATGCCGAAGGGCCGCTACAAGATCATGCGTGAGTACATGCCCAAGGTCGGCTCGCTCGGCCTGGACATGATGACGCGCACCTGCACCGTGCAGGTGAACCTGGATTTTTCCAGCGAAGCGGACATGATCAAGAAGTTTCGCACCAGTCTCGCGCTGCAGCCGATCGCGACCGCGCTGTTTGCGGACTCGCCGTTTACCGAAGGACGTCCAAACGGCTATCTGTCCTATCGCTCGCACATCTGGACCGATACTGACAAAGACCGCACCGGTATGCTCGACTTCGTGTTCGAAGACAGCTTCGGTTACGAGCGCTACGTCGACTACATCCTGGACGTGCCGATGTACTTCAGCTTCCAGGACGGCAAGTACATCGACCTGGCCGGACAGGACTTCAAGAAGTTCATGACCGGCGGACTGCCGATGCTGCCGGGCACCAAGGCGAACATGAAGGACTTTGCCGACCACCTCACCACGGCGTTCCCCGAGGTGCGGCTGAAGCAATATCTGGAGATGCGCGGTGCCGACGGCGGCCCGTGGAACCGGCTATGCGCGCTGCCCGCGTTCTGGGTCGGCTTGCTCTACGACGACGAGGCGCTGGATGCCGCGTGGGACCTGGTCAAGGACTTCAGCCGCGTCGAGCGCCATGCCTTGCGAGACGGCGTGCCTAAGCATGCGCTCAAGCTGCCGTTCCGTAACGGCACGGTGCGCAACCTTGCCGAGGAAGCCCTGAAGATCGCCGGCCACGGCCTCAAACGCCGCGCCCGTCTCAACAAGAACGGCGCCGATGAAAGCATCTTCCTCGAACCGATGATCGAGATCGTGCAAGCCAACCAGACCCCCGCCGAACGCAAGCTGGAATTGTTCCACGGCGCCTGGAACGGCAGCGTCGACCCGGTGTTCCGCGAATTCGCGTATTGAGTGCGTAGGTTGGGGTGAGCGCAGCGAACCCCAACATGAGGTAGACATCAGGCCACCCAGTATTGCGAGGCCATTCCGTTGGGGTTCGCTTTGCTCACCCCAACCCACGACGCCGCAACGCTAATCCTGCCCAGGAGAATCGCCATGCCACTCGTCCGTATCGCCCTCCGTCGCGGCAAATCGCCCGCCCATCTCACCGCACTTCGCAATGGCGTCTACAAGGCCATGCGCGAGACCTTCAACGTGCCTGAGAACGATCGCTTCATCGTGATCAGCCAGCACGACGCCGACGAATTCGAATACGATCCGAATTATCTGGGCATCGCCCGTAGCGACGACCTGGTGATCGTTCAGATCACCTGCAACAGCGGTCGCACGGTGGAACAGAAGAAGGCGCTATATCAGGGCATCGCCGATAACTTTTCCACCGACCCCGGCCTGCGCATCGAAGATGTGCTCATCAACCTGGTCGAAGTGTCGAAAGAGAACTGGTCATTCGGCAACGGCATCGCGCAGTACGCGTAACGTCCAACGAGACGCGTAACGCGTACGTTGGGGTGAGCGTAGCGAAGCCCGACATCAGACTGACATCAAGTCACCCGGCGCCATAGGGCCATTTCGTAGGGTGCGCGATGTTCGCTCCTCCCCCTGCTTGCCCCGAAGAAGGGGAGGGAGCACAGCAGAATCCAACCCCCCTGAATCCAAGCCCCTCACTCACCGCGCAACCACCGCGCCGCATCGATCGCGTAGTAGGTAAGGATAGCGTCGGCGCCGGCGCGCTTCATCGCGGTGAGCGATTCCAGCACGACCGCCTTTTCATCGAGCCAGCCGTTCTGCGAGGCAGCCTTCAGCATCGCGTATTCGCCGCTGACCTGATACACGAACGTCGGTACGCCGAACGTGTCTTTCACTCGACGTAAGATGTCCAGGTACGGCAGACCCGGCTTCACCATTACCGCGTCGGCGCCTTCGCTGATGTCCAGCTCGACTTCGTGCAGCGCTTCGTCGCTGTTGGCGACATCCATCTGGTAGGTGTGCTTGTTGCCCTTGCCGAGATTCGCTGACGAACCCACCGCATCGCGGAACGGCCCGTAGAAGGCGGAGGCGTATTTCGCCGAGTAGGCGAGGATGCGCGTATGGATGTAACCGGCGTCTTCCAGTGCATCGCGGATCGCGCCGATACGGCCGTCCATCATGTCCGACGGTGCCACGAAATCCATGCCGGCTTCGGCCTGCGCCAGCGACATCTTGATCAGCGCCTCGACCGTCGGCTCGTTCATGACGTAACCGGCATCGTCGATCAGGCCGTCCTGACCATGCGTGGTATACGGATCGAGCGCGACGTCGCCGATCAGACCCAGCTCGGGATACTTTGCCTTCAGCGCGCGGGTCGCACGTTGCATCAGGGCATCGGGGTTCCATGCCTCGGCCGCGTCTTCGCTCTTCACCGACGAACCCGGCGACGGGAACAGCGCGAGGGCCGGGATACCGAGTCGCGCGCATTCGCCGGCCAGCTTCAGCAGCTCATCGATCGAGAGCCGATCCACGCCCGGCATCGACGGCACCGCTTCGCGCTGACCCTCCCCTTCAATCACGAACGCGACCATGATCAAGTCGCTCGGCAGCAAAGTGTGTTCGCGCATCAAGGCACGGGAGAACGCATCGCGACGCATGCGGCGCATGCGGATGGCGGGAAAGCTCATCGCTGATCCTGACTGGTCATATTCCGGGCATTTTAGGCCACTACGAAGGCCCGCGGCCGTGCTGCGACATCGTCGGCCCGTCACACCGGGCACGAACCATAGGAGCGCACCGTGTGCGCGAATCTCTTGTGGGAGCGACTTCAGTCGCGATCAGCATGACCTCAGGTCGTGTTATCGCGACTGAAGTCGCTCCCACAGGGTTTCCCACGGGCTTTGCGCCCGGGGTAGGTCACCTACCAGCCAGCCGGACACTTTGCCGTAACGCTTTCGGGTGCACGCTGGGCCTCACGACCCGCCGTACCCCGCCGGAGGAAGTCCCATGAGCACCAGCAAGCCGGCCACCTCGGCCGCCGACTGGCATTTGCCGGTCGGTGCCCACTATCTGGGCCCGCACGATCCGAACGAAACGCTCAACGTGACCCTGGTTCTGCGTCGCAAGAATCCGCTGGCAGCTCTCGGACCATCGCCATCGCGGAGCGCCCGGCATGCCGACTTCGAAGCGCGCTACGGTGCCGATCCGGCGGATATGGAACGAGTTCGCGCGTTCGGTCGCCAGCATGGTCTGCAGGAGCTGGCCTGCGAACCGGGTCGGCGCACGCTGCATCTGAGTGGCACCGCGCAAGCCCTGCAGCAGGCGTTTGGCGTGCAACTTGGCCACTACGAGCTGACCCCCGGCGGCACCCCCTATGTTGGCCCCGCGCAGGCGCCCGTGCTGCCCGACCCGGCCGTGATCGCGGTGCTGGGGCTGGATCGGCGACCGGTCGCCAAACCGCATTTCCGTATCGCAAAGGCGAAGCCGGCCACGACCTACACACCGCTGCAGGTCGGCCAGCTGTACAACTTCCCCGCGGGCACCGACGGCACCGGCCAAACCATCGCGATCATCGAACTCGGCGGTGGCTACACGCAGGCCGATCTGGACACCTACTTCAGCGGACTCGGCCTGGCGACGCCTTCGGTCACCGCCGTTTCCGTCGATAGCGGAAGCAACCAGCCCGGCGGTTCTGCCGACGCAGAAGTGATGCTGGACATCGAGGTCGCCGGTGCGCTGGCGCCGGCGGCGAAGCTGGTTGTCTACTTCGCGGGAAACACCGACCAGGGTTTCTACAACGCGATCTCGCAGGCTGCGCATAACAACAGCCTGCCGTGCACGGTGATGTCGATCAGCTGGGGTGGTCCGGAAAGCAGCTGGAGTACGGCTTCGCGCAATGCGATGGAGACTGCGCTGCAGGATGCCGCCACGCTGGACGTGACGGTGACCGTGGCGGCCGGCGACGACGGCTCCAGCGACGGCATCAAGGGCAGCACGCCGCATGTGGACTTCCCTGCCTCCAGTCCCTCCGTGCTGGCCTGTGGCGGCACCAAGCTGCTGGCCAGTGGCAGCACGATCAGCAGCGAAGTGGTGTGGAACGAAACCACCGCCGACGAGGGCGCCACCGGGGGAGGCGTCAGCACCGTGTTCGCACTACCCAGCTGGCAGTCAGCATCGAAGGTGCCTGCGGCGTCGAATGGTTTCGTCGGACGCGGCGTACCCGACGTAGCCGGCGATGCCGACCCGGTCACCGGCTACGACGTGCGTGTCGACGGCCAGAATGAGACCGTCGGCGGTACCAGCGCGGTCGCCCCGCTATGGGCAGCGCTGGTGGCGCGCCTCAACCAGAAACTCGGCCGGTCGCTAGGTGCAGCAAATGCCGCCTTGTACGGCGTCGCCAGCACGGCATTCCATGACATCACCCAGGGCAACAACGGCAGCTACAAAGCCGCGAAGGGCTGGGACGCCTGCACCGGGCTGGGCAGTCCGAACGGTCAGGCCCTGCTCAGCGCCTTGCAGGCCACATCGTCGAGTCCGGCACCCACGCCTGCGCCAGCACCCACGCCTGCACCCAGTCCAGCCCCGGGGCATAAGCACAAAGGTGGCAGCCATAGTCCACCTGCCTCCAGCGGCAAGCACCCCAAGGGGAAGTCGCCAACCTGACACGCATCACCGGACACGACACGCCGGCGCACCGGAATCGCCACGAGTGATGGACGATGGATGGCATTCACGGCAAGCTTGGCGTTCCCCTCGCTTCACCCGCTGGAGTTCCGATGCGCGTTTCCGCCCCGACCCTGCTCGCCGATCTCGGTGGAACCAATGTGCGCTTTGCAATTTCTGACCCGGCCGCGAGCACGCCGCTGCAGATGGACAATGTCCGCCGTTACCGGGTGAATGATTTCGCTTCGCTGGCCGACGCAATCCGCCAGTACTTCACCGACAGCGGACTGCAGGCACAGCACGCGCTGATAGCCGCCGCCGGACGCATCAGCGAAGGCGAGACCGTACAGATCACCAACAACCCGTGGGCTATTTCGGCACACAAGCTGCAGGTCGAACTGGGTCTGCAGTCAGTGCGCCTGGTCAACGATTTTGCGGCGCAGAGCATGGCGGTGACGCTGCTGCAGCCGAGTGATCTGGTGCCCGTGGGCAAGCTGCCGCTACCGAAGCTGGGTGCACAGGACGAACAGACGTTCGTGATCGTTGGGCCGGGCACCGGACTCGGCGTCGGCGGTCTGCTGTTGCGCCAGGGCAAGTGCAGTGTGTTGCAGACTGAAGGTGGTCACGCCGGTTTCGCGGCGCACACGCCTGAAGACATCGAAATTCTCAAGCGGCTCAACCAGCGCTACGGCCGGGTTTCCAATGAACGGCTGGTCTGCGGCAACGGCCTGGTGGATCTGTACGGCGTGCTCTGCGAAATCGCCGGGCAGACTCCCGAACCGCTGAAGCCTGAAGACATCAGCACGCGTGCCAACGCCAACAGCGATCCCCTTTGCGTGCAGGTCGTGGAGACCTTTGTCGGCATCTTTGGCAGCGTCGCTGGTGACCTGGTCCTGACCCTGGGCGCATGGGATGGCGTGTACCTCACCGGCGGACTGGTACCGATCCTGCTGCCATGGATGGAGCGCGGCAATTTCCGCGAGCGCTTCGAAGCCAAGGGCCGTTTTCGCGTCACCATGGAACAGGTGCCGACGCAGGCGATCATGAACCCCGAGCCCGGCCTGATGGGCGCCGCGGCACTGGCGTTGGTGGAATCGGGCGAATCGTTGCTGCACCGTCACGAGCATTGATGCAACGCACCGTTCGGGCTGAGCGTAGCGCCGCACGCGCGGAGTCGAAGCCTCTAGGTGGCACCCTTCGACTTCGCCGCTACGCGGCTACGCTCAGGGCGAACGGCTGAACTTTGCACATACCGTTCGATATGCCACACACCGTTCGGGCTGAGCGTAGGGCCGCAGGCGCGAAGTCGAAGCCTCTCGGCAGCACCCCTCGACTTCGCCGCTACGCGGCTACGCTCAGGGCGAACGGTTTAGGTTCTGCGCGGGTGTTGAACCTCCTCAAGCCGGCGCCAGCAGCGCATCCAGATCGCCCTGATCGAAAACACACCGTTCGGGCTGAGCGTAGCGCCGCAGGCGCGGGGTCGAAGCCTCTAGTCGACTTCGCCGCTACGCGGCTACGCTCAGGGCGAACGGCTGAACTTTGCACATACCGTTCGATATGCCACACACCGTTCGGGCTGAGCGTAGCGCCGCAGGCGCGAAGTCGAAGCCTCTAGGTGGCACCCTTCGACTTCGCCGCTACGCGGCTACGCTCGGGGCGAACGGCTGAACTTTGCACATACCGTTCGATATGCCACACACCGTTCGGGCTGAGCGTAGCGCCGCAGGCGCGGAGTCGAAGCCTCTCGGCAGCACCCTTCGACTTCGCCGCTACGCGGCTACGCTCGGGGCGAACGGTTTAGGTTCTGCGCGTGTGTTGAACTTCCTCAAGCCGGCGCCAGCAGCGCATCCAGATCACCCTGATCGAAGCTGAGCTTTTCGCGGCTGCCGCCGCCCTCCAGCACCGCGGCGGCCAGTTCGGCCTTGCGGGCTTTCAGTTCCTCGATGCGTTCTTCCACCGTGCCCGAAGTGATCAGGCGGAACACGAACACCGGTTTGTCCTGGCCGATGCGGTGCGCGCGGTCGCTGGCCTGCGCCTCGGCGGCGGGATTCCACCACGGGTCGTAGTGGATGACGGTGTCGGCCGCGGTGAGGTTGAGACCGACGCCGCCGGCCTTCAGCGACAGTAGGAACAACGGCACTTCGCCATTCTGGAAACGCTGCACCGGCTCGGCGCGGTCGCGGGTTTCGCCGGTAAGCGTGACGTAACGGATGCGCCGGCGATCGAGCTCGGCGGCGATCAGTTTCAGCATGCCGGTGAACTGCGAGAACAGCAGCACCTTGCGGCCTTCATCGAGCAGGGCCGGCAGCATGTCCATCAGTAATTCGAACTTCGCCGATTCGTGCACGCCGCGCGCGGCTTCCAGTTTCACCAGGCGCGGATCGCAGCAGACCTGGCGCAACTTGAGCAGCGCGTCGAGCACCACGATGCCCGAGTGCGCGATGCCGCGCTGGGCAATGACCTCGCGCAGTTCTTCGGCCAGCGACAAGCGCAGGCCTTCGTAGAGTTCGCGCTGGCGACCTTCCAGCACCACGCGCCGGGTGATCTCGGTCTTCGGTGGCAGCTCCTGTGCCACCTGCGCCTTGGTACGGCGCAGGATGAACGGCGCGAGTCGGAGATTCAGCCGCTGCTGGCATTCCTCGTCGTGCTGCTTTTCGATCGGTACACGGTAGAAACGACGGAAGGCACCCTCGTCACCAAGCAGGCCGGGCACCGCCAGGTCGACTTGCGACCACAGCTCGCCAAGATGATTTTCCAGCGGTGTGCCGGTGAGACAGACATAGCGCGAGGTGCACAGGCTGAGCAGTGCGCGGCGTGCCTGCGTGCGCGGGTTTTTCACCTGCTGCGCCTCGTCCAGCACGATCAGCGCGAAGAACTGCTTGCGTAGCGTCACGACATCGCGCGGCAGCAAGGCATAACTGGTCAGCACAATGTCCTGCGCGCCGAGCTGGGCGAATTCCTCGGCGCGCTGCGGCCCGTGCAGGGTCAACACGTGCAGCATCGGCGCGAAGCGGGCAATCTCTGATTGCCAGTTCGGGATCAGGCTGGTCGGCACGACGATCAATGCCGGCTGGGTCAGCGCGCCATGCTGCTTCAGCGAAAGCAGGTGCGTGATCAGCTGCAGTGTCTTGCCCAGACCCATGTCGTCGGCAAGCACGCCGCCAACGCCGGCTTCGGCTAGCGCGTTCAACCAGCGCAGGCCTTCGCGCTGATACGGCCGCAGTTCCACCGTGAGTCCTTCCGGCACGACGTCGCTGGCACGTTCGGCGGCATCACGCAGACGCGCGGCAAATCCGCGTAGCGATTCGGAGGCTTCGAGGCTGCCGCTGCCCGGCATTGCCGCAACGAGTTCTTCCAGCCGACCGGCCTGCACCCGTGGCAGGTGCAGTTTCTTGCGCGGCTTCTCCAGATATTCGGCGAGTGGCGCCAGCAGCCCGCGCAACTCTTTCAAGCGCACCGGCACGCGGCGGCGCGCGTCGACCGGCGCGTACCACACGGCATCCTCCGGCTCGTTCGGAGCCGGACTCAGGTTCAGCTGATGCTCGGCCAGCGCCTGCGCCACAGCGGGAAGCAGGTTGTGGCGCTGACCGTCCAGCTCGATGCCGATTTCGAGATCGAAGGCGTGATCGTCGGCATCTTCCACTGCGTGGCCGTACCAACGCACTGGGCCTTCCAATACTTCAAACGGGAAGCTCGGCGCGTATTCGACCTGAAAATTTTCTGCTTCGAGCTTGGGCCGCAGCGCGAGCCAACGGGCGGGCGTGTTGACCTCCAGCGCGCCGGCGTAACCGGTGCCGGGAAACAGCCATGCGTCGTCGGGCAAGGTGTCAGCCACGTCCCACGGCAAACCTTCGGTGTCCACGCCGGGCGTGAGGCCGGCGTGCTCGAGCTGCTCCATCGCGGAGAGCTCTTCGGCGCGACGGCGGATGATCTCAACCAGCTGGCCATTGCGCACGCGCCGCACCAGCGGTTCGCCGCCACGCCCGGGTAGACGCTCACCAGCGTAGTCGAATGCCAGTCGTGCATAGCCCAGCGGCGGCGTGCCTGCAGCCAGTCGCGCGTGGCGCGTCAGCGCATGCATGGTCAGCACCGGTTTTGGCGCCAGCTCCGAGCGACGCAGCTCGCCAAATACTTGTGGCAACGGCACTCGGGTGGCCAGACGGCTGGTGGGCAGGCGGTTGCGCAGGCGCTTGCCATGCTCGTGTTTGAGCGACGGCAGTTCCAGCCAGCGGGTTTCTTCGGCTGCGGCCTCGAGCGGCCCCAGCGTGGCGCGCTCGGCGTCGAGATACCACAGATGATCCAGGCGCAGCAGGCGCTGACTGTGCGGCAGGGCCGGCAGCAGGCGCTGACCGCCATCGGGCTCCATCAGCCAATGCCAGTTCAGTTGATGCGATTTGCCGCGGGACAACCGGAGGCCGGCCAGGCCGCCGAGGAAACAGGGCGCGGTGTCGAGTATTTCCGCCAGCAAGGTGTCACCGACATGACCACTGAGGCGCGCATAGCTGCGACCCTTGCGCACGCTCTGCGGCAAGCCGAGCATGGTGGCGGCCAGTCGTTGTTCGTGTGGTTGCAGCGGCGACTGCGCCAAGTGCCTGCTGTCCAGCGGCACCGGTCGCGCGTAGCGGCCGTGCTCGGCCACCGACAACAGCACCGGCGCGACATCCAGCCGGGCGAAGGCAGCGCCTTCCTCCGGCATCACTTCCAGGAAGAAACCGAGCACGCTGTGATCGTCAGACACGGCCGGCTTCGTCGGCGCGGCCAACATCTTTCGCCAAGCGAGCGGCAAGGCTTCGTCATCGCCAGCGGGCGACGTGGTGGCGAGCTGTTTCTCGTCCGGCTGCTGCATGCGCATGCGATCCGTGGCGACAACCAAAACGATGAGCTTAGCAGGCCTTGCAGCCGATGCTCACCCGCCAGCGAGCATCGCGATGGACGACGTTTGAGACCGCTCGTGAATCGTTCATGGAAGACTCACACGCAGCTTAGGCGGTGCCGAACAAACCGTGCGGATATTCCGGTTTTTGCTCGCGTGCCATCAGTGCGCGGAGCCCGTCCACCGGCGTGACCTCGCCATGCAAAACGGCACGCACGCCGGCGCTGATCGGCAGATCCAGCCCGTGCTTGTTGGCCAGTCGACTCACTTCGTCGGCGGTCAGCACGCTTTCCACCACCTGGCCGATCTGACGTACGGCTTCATCGATCGCCACGCCGTGACCGAGCGCGAGCCCCAGTCGACGGTTGCGCGACAGATCGCCGGTGCAGGTCAGCACCAGGTCACCGAGGCCGGACAGGCCGATCAGTGTTTCCGGCCGCGCACCGAGCGCCACGCCGAGACGCAGCATCTCGTTCATGCCGCGGGTGATCAGGCCGGCACGGGCATTCAGGCCCAGTCCCATGCCGTCGGCAATGCCGGTGGCGACCGCCAGCACGTTCTTCATCGCACCGCCCAGTTCGGCGCCGAGGATGTCGCTACCGGAATACGCGCGCAGGTTCGGCGCATGCAACAGGCTGGCCAGCTGATGCGCAAACGCGTCGTCTTCCGAATGAACGGTAACGGCGCTCGGCAGACCCGCCGCCACTTCGCGTGCAAACGACGGGCCGGTGATCACCGCCGCGGCACGACCTGGCAGCCGCTCGGCCACCAGCTCGTGCAGAAACCGCCCGGTTCCCGGCTCGAAGCCCTTGGTCGCCCATGCAATGGCGCTATTGGCGTCGAGCAGTGGCGCAAGCTCGGCCAGCATCGAGGCGAATGCGTGACTGGGCACCACGATCAACACGATCGCGGCACCGCGCACGGCAGCCGCCAGATCGCTTTCGTAGTCCAGCGTGGTCGGCAGTTCGATGTCCGGCAGATAGCGCTGATTGCAACGGCTCGTCGCCATCACAGCCAGCGCCTGCGGATCGCGCCCCCACAACCGGGTGGGCACCCCGTTGCGGGCCGTCAGGGCCGCCAGCGCGGTACCCCAGGAACCGGCGCCCAGGATCGCCAGAGTCGGACGGTCAGCCATGTCGCCCCGCTCAGCTGTTGAGCGTGATCGGAGCTCCGTCACCGCTCATCATGCGGCGCTGCTGTTCGGCGTACAACGCGTCGAAGTTGATCGGCTGCAACAGGAACGGCGGGAATCCGCCCTCCAGCACCAACGAGGAAATCACCTGGCGGGCGTACGGAAACAGCATGTTCGGGCAGTAGCTGGCGAGCAGCCCGGCCTGATCGTCGGCGTTGAAACCGGCAATGCCGAACAGACCGGCCTGCGCCACTTCCGCCAGGTACGCGGTACGCTGGCCGACGGTGCAGGTCAGGGTGAGGGTAAGCACCACTTCGAACAAGTTGTTGCCCAGATCGGTCGCCTTCTGCGCCAGATTCAACTGGACCTGCGGCTGATCGTTCTCGTCGACGTCGTGGAAGATCTGCGGGGCGTTGGGCACCTCATAAGAGACGTCCTTCACATAGATCTTCTGCACTGCCAGCTGCGGCTGATTGACCTGGCCATTGGCCTGGCCGCTGGCGATTTCGTCTGCCATGGGGAATCCCTCGAGTTCTGTCTGTCAAAAGAGGCTGATTGTTCCATACATCCCTGCCACGCGCACGCCGGGCGGAATGCGCTGAACCGGGGCAGATTGCGTACAGCCCTGTTTTTCTGCGAGAATACGCGGCTCGCCTATGTCGACCCTGTAGTTGGGGCAGTCCGCCACGCGATGCGGACCTCACGATCATGCGTTTGCAACACCTCCAGCATCGCGTGGCGCACAGCGCCGCTGGGCCGATGTCGCCCTGGCTAACGGGCGGTAAACAAGAATTACGGAGGTCATCATGGCCCGTGTATGTCAAGTCACCGGTAAGGGTGTGCAGAGCGGCAACAACGTCTCGCACGCCAACAACCGTACCCGTCGCCGCTGGTTGCCCAACCTGCATGAGCGTCGTTTCTGGGTGGCCAGCGAGAACCGCTGGATCAAGCTGCGCGTTTCCAACCACGCGTTGCGCACCATCGACAAGAAAGGCATCGAGGCCGTGATTGCCGAAATGCGCGCCCGCGGCGACAAGGTCTGAGGATTGAGCCATGGCTAACAAGACACAAGACAAGATCCGCATGATCTCCTCGGCCGGCACCGGCCACTTCTACACCACGCAGAAGAACAAGAAGAACACGCCGGAAAAGTTCGAGTTCAAGAAATACGATCCGGTCGTGCGCAAGCACGTGATGTACAAGGAAGGCAAGATCAAGTGAGCAACGGTCCACGCGCATAGCGCGTGGCCCACCGTTGCTCACCCCCTGCGAAGGCAGGGGTCCAGCGCCCTCAAAGAAAACCCGCCCTCGTGGCGGGTTTTTTTGTTGCCCGCTTGCGAGCGCGCCGTGGTGGATCCAGAACTGTTATCGAATGATTGCCAAGAGCTCTGGGTGACTCGCTTCGCTCGCCCCTTCGGGGCCGCTCTTCGAGCGTTCTTCGCACTTTGCGCGTCCTGCCTGCGCAGGGATGACGGGTTGGAGGGGGACAACGAACGAGGCACTCTGGGACGGTTAAAGTGAGCGTGGGCGCGCTTCGGGGCCCAAAGAAAAAGCCCGCCAATGGCGGGCTTTTCATCATTCAATGGACAGTGCCAATCAGGCGCTGGCGACCGCGTAGCCCTTGAGCCGCTGGGCAAACTCCTGCAAGGCACGGATACCGCTCTCTTCCGCCTCGTGGATCCACTGCTGCAGACCGTTCAGGGCCTGATCGGCACCACGCTGCTCCATCAGCGCCGCGAGGCGGCTGCGGAATTCGCATACGGTGCTCAGCGTCGGGCGCTTGGCCAGCACGGCCTGCATGCGCTCACGCCCTTCGCTATCCAGCCAGCGGCCACCGTCGGCCATGGCCAGGCGGATGCGGCGCGGCATCGACTTGAGGCTTTCGCCGGCGTGCTGCGCTTCCTCGCTGAGGGTCGGCAGAATGACGCCACGGTAGTAATCCGTCATGGCCTGGATGCGATGGGTGAGCACCGCTTTCAGCATGTCGGCATCCGGCAGCAGGTTCACGTTCGGACGCACATCCAGCGACGGCGCCACGCGCAGCACCTTGGCCAGTCCAATCGCACGCAGGCCGCAGATCGTTGCCCAGCCAATATCGAACTCCCACTTGCGCAGCGCGAACTTTGCCGAGCTCGGGTAAGCGTGGTGATTGTTGTGCAGCTCTTCACCACCGATCCAGAAACCCCACGGAATGAGGTTGCGCGAGGTATCGGCGCTTTCAAAATTGCGGTAGCCGGCCCAGTGACCAATGCCGTTGACGAAGCCGGCGGCCCAGAACGGGATCCAGACCATCTGCAACGCCCAGATCGCCGCACCAATCACGCCGAACAGGGCGAGGTTGATCAGCAGCATGAGGGTCGGGCCCCAGTACGGGTGGGCGCCATAGACGTTGTGCTCGACCCAGTCGTCCGGCGTGCCGCGGCCGTACTGTGTCATGTCGGCCTTCGACTCGCAGGCGTCGCGGTACAGGGATACGCCGTCCCAGAACACCTTCTTGATGCCGTAGATCATCGGGCTGTGCGGATCTTCTTCGGTCTCGACCTTGGCGTGGTGCTTGCGATGCACCGCCACCCACTCGCGGGTCACCATGCCGGTGGTCAGCCAACCCCAGAAGCGGAAGAAATGCGCCAGAACCGGGTGGAAATCCACGCCACGATGGGTCTGACTGCGATGCAGGTACAGCGTCACCGTGAAAATGGTGAGCTGGGTCATGATCAGGATATAGATCAGCTTTGAGACCCAACCGGCGCCTGTCAGGCCATCGTTGAGGAAATTCAGTACTGCGTTCAGCATGGAAAGCACCGGGTAAGGGACGAATTCAGTCTAGTCGAGGGGATTCCGTACCCGCCAGCATGGTCTGATACACAAGGATACCAGCCGGTCAAGAGGCAGGCGCGAATATCTCGTTAGTTCGCACAAGTGGTCACTCCCCCAGTTGTTTAACAATGGGGGCGCCGTGACAATCACGCAATGACCTCGCCTACTGACGTATCGCCCGCGCCCATCCTGCAACTGGACCAGCTGAACCGTCGCCGTGCCGGCCGGCCAGCCGTACAGAACCTGAGCCTGACGCTGCAACGCGGCCAGGTATTGGGCTTGCTCGGCGTCAACGGGGCCGGGAAATCGACCACCTTGTCGATGATTGCCGGCGCGCTGCGCCCGGACAGCGGCAGCATCCAGCTGAACGGAGCGGATTTTCTGGAACAACCCGAACTGGCGCGCCGGCTGATCGGCTGGCTGCCTGAACGTGCCCCGGTATGGGCCGAGCTGACGGTGAGCGAGCACCTGGATGCACACGGCCGCCTGCGCGGGTTGAGCGGTACGGCCTTGCGCCACGCCCGCACCGCGATCATCGAGCGACTGGAACTGCAGCCGCTGGCCCGGCGTCTGGCCGGCGTGCTGTCGCAAGGCCAGCGCCAGCGCCTGGGACTGGCCTGTGCGCTGCTGCACCAGCCGGCCCTGCTGGTGCTGGACGAACCGGCCAACGCGCTCGATCCGGTGCAGGTGGCCGCGTTGCGCACGCTGATCCGCGAGCAGGCAGCCAGCGGCACCGCGGTGATCCTCTCCACCCATTTGCTCACCGAGGTGACTGCCGTGTGCGATAGCGTCGCGATCCTGCATGAGGGCAGCCTGCGGCATGAAGGACCGGTGCACAGCGACGATCATGCAGCGCTTGAACGAACCTTTTTCGAGATCGCCATGCACGGCAACACCCCTTCGGCGCGCGCCGCATGACTCAGGCTTTGATGAATACCCTTGCCGTAACCCGTCTCGAATGGCGCCGCCTCCTGGTACGTCCGCTGGCCTGGGTGCTGGCCGCGCTGACCCTGGCCTGGCTGGCGTGGAACTTCACCTTGCTGCTGGGCGGTTTCCTGGCCGGACAGATTCAGCGCGGCGCGCTGCCTGACGGCCCGGGCTTTACCGATCTGGTCGGCGTGCCACTGCTCGGTCAACTCGCCCAGCTGGCGTTTCTGGTGGTTCCACTGCTGACCATGTCAGTGATCGCCGGTGAACGCCGCGACGGCACGCTGCCGATACTGTTTGCCGCCGGCGTGCCGGCCTCGTCCATCGTGCTGGGCAAGTATCTGGCCGTGCTGGGCTGGCTGCTGCTATGGCTTGCCCTGACCCTGGCCATGCCATTGTCGCTGGCACATGCGACCAACTTCGACTGGGGCAAACTGAGCGCAGCCACGCTGGGGCTCGCACTGATGCTCGCCACGCTCGCCGCTGTGGGCGTCGCCTGCTCGACGTTCGCTTCGCACCCGGCGATCGCCGCTGCCGTTGCTCTGGTCATCGCCCTCGCACTGTGGAGCGTCAACCTCGGCGCGCAGATGGCCGGCGTCAACGGTGGCGCGATCAACTGGCTGGCGATGAGTTCGCACCTGCAGCCACTGTTGCGCGGGCTGGTATCGACCGCCGACGTGTCGTGGTTCATTTTGTTGATCTTGCTTGCACTGGCGCTGGCCACGCGCCGACTGACCGCCGACAAGGAGCGTGGCTGATGCAAAACATGTTTAGACGTCTGGACGGCTGGCTGTTTGCGCTGCTGCTGATCCTTGCTGTGGGTGCACTGGGCTATCTGAGTACCCGCTTCGCCCATGAAACCGACTGGACCGCCCACGGCCGCATCAGCCTGTCCGCGGAAAGCCGCGCGGTGCTGGCCCAGCTGACCGGCCCGGTGGAGATCGTCAGCTATGCGAATCCGCAAGGCGATCTGCGCCAGGACGTGGCCGGCTTTCTGCAGCGCTACCAGCAGGTCAAGCCCGATCTGAGTCTGCGCTTTGTCGATCCGCAACTCGATCCGGCCAAGATGCGCGCCTTGGGCATCACCGTTGATGGCGCGCTGATCCTGCGCTATCACGGCCATGAGCAGCGACTGGATGAACTGTCCGAACGCAGCCTTACCAATGCGCTGGAGCGACTCATACGCGGCAGCGATCGCATCGTGGCGTTCGTCAGCGGCGATGGCGAACGACGCGCCGACGGCCAGGCGAATGCCGACCTCGGCACGTTCACGACGCAACTGGAAGGCCGCGGCGTACGTGTGGTGCCGCTGAACTTCGCGCAGGTCACGACAGTGCCGCAGCACACCGATCTGGTGGTGCTGGCCAGCCCGTCGCTGGCATTGCCGCCGGGCGCCGTACAAGCACTAGTCGCCTATGTGCAGAACGGCGGCAACCTGCTGTGGATGACCGAACCGGCCAATGACGATCTCGGCCTCAAGCCGCTGGCCGCCACGCTCGGCGTGCACGTGCTGCCAGGCGTGCTGGTCGATGGCTCCGGCGCGGCGCTGGGATTGCACGACCCGCGCATGATCACGCTGGGTGCCTATCCGCTGCATTCGATCACCCGCGATTTCACGCTCACTACGCTGTTTCCACAGGTGTCTGCGCTGGCGCTGGTATCGCAGGGCGACTGGGCGGTGCATTCGTTCCTGCGCTCCAGTGCGCAGAGCTGGACTGAATTCCATCCGATCGACAATTCAAAGCCTTCGGATATCCGGTTCGATGCGAACGCTGGCGAGCTGAAGGGGCCGCTGGATTTCGGTTTCGCGCTGAGCCGGTTGTCGCCCAGCCCGGACAAGAGCGAGCAGCGCGCGGTGGTCATCGGAGACGGCGATTTCCTCTCCAATACCTTCCTCGGCAACGGCGGCAATCGCGCGCTGGGCGAGCGCGTATTCGACTGGCTGCTCGGTGACGACAAACTGGTCGACCTGCCGCCACGCGGTGCGCCGGATCGACTGCTGCAGATTTCGCAGAACGACCTGGACATGGTAAGCATCGGTTTTGTCCTGGTGCTGCCGCTGTTGCTGCTGGTCATCGGCGGCCTGATCGTGTGGCGCCGGCGCCGGCGCTGAACGATGAAACGCGCCACTCGCCAGCGTCTCGTGTTGCTGCTCGCCGTCGTGGCTTTGCTGGCATGGGCGGGCTGGCAGCTGCAACGCGACGCGCAGGACGCTCCCGGCACCCTGCTGACGCTTGATCCGGCCAGTATCAGCCACATATCCCTGACCTTCGGCGGAGCAGCGACCACACATTACGAAAAGCGCGGCGAGCATTGGTGGCAAACCGACGGTACGTCGGTGCGTGTCGACGACGCCCGTCTCGCCGACCTGACCGACATCGCGGGCGCCAGCGTGCTCCGTTGGCGCCCGGACAGCGATTTCCAGCCGGCGAAGATCGGCCTGGCCCCGCCGCTGGCCGTACTCGTGCTGGATGGCCAGAAGCTGGAGTTTGGCGAGACGTCGGTCACCGGGCCCCAACGCTACGTGCGTGTCGGCCCACGGGTAGCGCTGGTGTCGGTGCGTTACATGCCGCGACCGCCGGCCACAAAAGTCACTGAGCTGCACTGATCGGCGAAGTCACCCGCGCAATCAGAGCACTCCCAGAGGATCACCCGTGCCCGAATTGCCCGAAGTCGAAACCACCCGCCGCGGCATCGCGCCATACCTGATCGGTAGACGGGTGCTCGGTGTCACGCTGCGCCGTCCCGACTTGCGTTGGCCGATACCGGCGGCGATCAGCGAGCTGTTGCCGGGGCAGCGGATCGACGCCGTGGAGCGACGCGCGAAGTATCTGCTGCTGCACACGGAGGCCGGTAGCGCGCTGCTGCATCTAGGCATGTCCGGCGTGCTGCGTGTGCTGCCGCCTGATGCGCCGATCGGGAAGCACGATCATGTCGATATCGCACTGGAGCGCACGGCCACGCAAGCCGACCGCATCCTGCGCTTCACTGATCCGCGCCGCTTTGGTTGTCTTTTGTGGCAGGCGCCCGGTGAAATCCATCCGCTGCTGGCCAATCTCGGTCCGGAACCGCTGACCGAAGCGTTCGACGGCGATCTCATGTGGCATATCTCGCGCGGCCGCAAGGCCGCGGTGAAACTGTTTCTGATGGACAACGCCGTGGTGGTCGGGGTGGGCAACATCTACGCCAGCGAAGCGCTGTTCGCCGCCGGCATTGATCCTCGCCGTGCCGCCGGCAGCGTTTCGCGCGCCCGCTACACGCGACTCGCGAACGAGGTCAAACGTATCCTCGCCTGGGCGATCGAACGCGGCGGTACCACGCTGCGCGACTTCATCAACCCCGATGGCGCGCCCGGCTATTTCTTCCGCGAACTCAACGTCTACGGCCGCACTGGCGAACCCTGCCACGTATGCGGTACGGCGATCCGGCAAGTCGTGCTGGGGCAACGCTCGACATTCTGGTGCCCGCACTGTCAGCGCTGATTGGCTCTTGAGGGAGCGACTTCAGTCGCGATGTTCCCGAGAGGCCAGAGCTATCGCGACTGAAGTCGCTCCCACAAGAGAAATTCGCGCGCGCTTCGGCCAACCAGGTAGGTTGGGGTGAGCGGAGCGATGCCCAACACGGTGGCCTAGCGTGGGGTCATCGACGTTGGGCATCGCTTCGCTCACCCCAACCTACGAAAGCAGATCGGTTACTTCGGCCAGTGGAATGCCACGTAGGTATTGTTGAACTGGGGGTCGTCGAGGCTGCCGCCGGGTTGCGCGACGAGATCCTCGGACAGGCCGTCGACTTCCAGCAGCTGGCCCGCGGCGAAATGCGTACCGAGCGACTGCAGGTCGATCAGGTGTTCGCATAGCGCACCGGCGTGGTCGATCTCGCGGTCGGGCACATTGCGCAGGCTGATGTCCGGACGACCGAATTTGCGCATGCCGCGGGTATGAATCCATGAGCGACCGGCAGTTTCTTCCGCGTTGCGCAGCACCAGCAGATGGTTGCGCGGCGGTGCGCCGCCCTGCACCAGATAGCGCCGACGCCAGTCTTCGGCGCTGAACAGGCTGAGGATCTGCGGATCGAGGATCGAACTGCCGCCGATGTCGAGCAATGCAGCGAGCACACCCAGCGTATCGCGCAGGTAGTCGAGGGTGTTGCGATCGCTGATCTTTCCGCGCACCACCAGCACATCGGGAGCCGTGCGCGCCTGCTCGAATGTTTCGGGAGACTCATCCCGCAGGATTTCGCCCAGCGCACCCTTGAGGGGGTAGCCCTCCCACTGGCGCAGCGCGAGGTTCTGAAAGCGCTGGATGTCGACACCCGCAGGCAGACCTGGGCTTTCGTAACGCATCGCCGGTATCACCAGCTCCTGCTCGAACTTGCCGAAGACATAGAACTGCAGCAGCACTTCTTCGCTGCTGGGTTGCCAGTAGGGCCGCGGCCATGCGGAGGTTTGGCTTGCTTCGGTCATGCTAATTCCTTGGAGCCTGATTCAATGGAGCCTGATTCAATGCGGGTTGTAAGCAACGGCGCGTGAACTACTCCCGTTCACCCAGCGGCAGCACCGACTGCTGCAGCTCGATGCGCCCGCTGCCTTCGCTGATCTTCTTGAACTCGGAGCGGCTCACCGAGACATAGCGCTCGTTGCCGCCAATCTCAACCTGCGGACCATCGGTGACAGCGCGGCCCTGTTCGTCCACGCGTACCACCATCGTGGCCTTGCGGCCGGTATGGCAGATCGTCTTGATCTCTTCGAGATTGTCGGCCCAGGCCAGCAGGTAACGGCTGCCTTCGAACAGCTCGCCGCGGAAATCGGTGCGCAGGCCATAGGCCAGTACGGGAACGTTCAACCGATCGACCACGTCACTGAGCTGCCATACCTGTGACTTGGTCAGAAACTGCGCCTCATCCACGAACACGCAGTGCAATGGCCCATGCGCAGCAATGTCAGCCTCGACCCGCGCCAGCAGATTCTCTGCGCTGCTGAAGCGCAGCGCGTTCGCTTTCAGGCCGATGCGCGAAGCAACCACTCCCTCGCCATAACGGTTGTCCAGCGCCGGGGTGAGAATCAGCGTGCGCATGCCGCGCTCGTGATAGTTGTAGGCGCTCTGCAGCAGCGAGGTGGTCTTGCCGGCATTCATTGCCGAGTAATAGAAATAAAGCTTGGCCATGTTCGAGTGGCGTAGAGACGGTAGTGAAGGACGGGCGGAAGTATGCGCTATCGACCGCCCTCCTCTCACTACCCGCCCCTTACCTCGTGCTCAGGCCTTGTCCAGCGGAGTGGTGCCGCCGGTGAACTCGCCGCGGGCCTGGGCGAGCCGATACCTGTGCTCGGCACGCGAGCGGCGCCAGTCGATCAACGCGAAAACCGCGTAGATCAGCTTGAACAGCCGCAGCCGAAGCAGCACCTTCGGCGTGTCGAACAGATCACCAGCCAGCATCGAGATCACGCCCTGCTCCAGCTGGAAGATGTTGCGCGGATCACGGAACATATCCTGCATCACCGGCCCGTTGAAGCGATAGATGAAGAACGAGAAGCGCGCCATGCCGGCACGCTGGCGTTTTTCCAGCTTGCGTTGCAGCGCCGGTTCGCGGTCGGGATCGCGCAACGATTGATCGACCACCGCGACAGCCTGCTCGGCGCCGCTCATCGCCAGATAGACGCCAGATGAGAACACTGGGTCGAGAAACGCGAACGCGTCGCCCACCAGCACCCAGCCCGGGCCGCCCATCCGCGTCGAATCATACGAATAGTTGCCGGTAACGCGGACTTCGTTACCGATCAGCTCGGCATGTTGGACGCGCCGCCACAGTGCGGGACTCATCTGTAGCGTCTCCAGCAGAAACTCCACCGCACGGCCCTTGCGCTGTTTGAGGTAATCCGGACGGCAGACCGCTCCCACGCTCATGACGCCGTCCGGCAGCGGGATCATCCACATCCAGCCGTGCGCGAAGCTGTAAATGCTGATGTTGCCGGCATCCTCGCCCGCGCGAGGTTCTGCGCCGCGGAAGTGGCCGAAGATCGCGGCGCTCTGGTGCTCGTCGTTCTTGCGCCGCAGCTTGTTTTTGCTGGATACAAACGCTTCACGACCACTGGCATCGACCACGTAACGCGCCTGTATTCGATAAGCGCCACCTTCGTCGGTCACCACGTCAAGCCACGATTCGCGCGGACCGGCTTGCTCGATCTGCCTCACCTCGTGCCCTTCACGCGCATCCGCGCCGCTTTCGCGTGCATGGTCGTACAGCATCTTGTCGAAATCCTGCCGCCACACCTGATACGCATGCGGCGGACTGTTGCCGAGCGCTCGCGCAAACGCGTACGTGTTGTAACCGCGCTCGTTCTCCGCCTCGAAATCCGCTCCGGGCTTGAACACGCCGAGCTGGCGCACCTTGTCCAGCACACCCAGACGCTCGAACACGGGCAGATTCATGGGCAGCAGTGATTCGCCGATGTGAAATCGCGGGTGTCGGGCCTTCTCCAGCGCGATCACCCGGTAGCCCCGCCGCGCCAGCAAGGTCGCCGCCGTGCTGCCAGCCGGGCCTCCGCCGATCACCACTACGTCACACGACTCGACCGCCATGTTCGCCTGATCCGTCATGCTCATCCCGTTCGGCACCGCCAGGGTAGCGGCCCTCATTGGCAATGATTATGGGCCAAGACAGTCAGCGCGCCGTGACGCTCTGGTAACATCGCTCGCCGCCTCACGCAGCCCTCGATCCATGCTCAATCCGCAACAACTGGCCGCCGTCGAACATTGCGACAGCCCGCTGCTCGTGCTGGCCGGCGCCGGCTCCGGCAAGACCTCGGTGATCACGCAGAAGATCGCGTACCTGATCGCGCGCAAGAAACTGCCGCCGTCGAAGATCGCCGCGATCACGTTTACCAACAAGGCCGCGCGCGAAATGCGCGAGCGCGTGAGCAAGCTGGTCAGCACGGAGGATGCGCAGGCGCTGACGGTTAGTACGTTTCATGCGCTGGGCCTGAAATTCCTGCAGCTCGAGCACGCGCGCGCCGGGCTGCGCCGGGGCTTTTCGGTGCTGGATGCGGACGACAGCGGCGGCATCATCAAGGAACTGGCACCGAAGGGCGTGAAACCCGACGTGCTGTTCGGCTTGCGCAACCTGCTAAGTCGCGCCAAGAACGGCGGCCTGTCTCCAGAGGAGGCGCTAGCTGCCGCACGTAGCCCACGTGAGCTGGAAGCGGCAACGATCTATGACATGTACCAGCAGCGCCTCGCCGCCTTCAACGCGGTCGACTTCGACGACCTGATCCGGCTACCGCTGCGCATCCTGGAGTCCGATGAGGAAGCGCGCACCATCTGGCGCGAGCGGCTGCGCTATCTGCTGGTGGACGAATACCAGGACACCAACGACGCGCAGTACCGGCTGTTGAAGGTGCTGACCGGCGAGCGTGGCGGGATTACCTGCGTCGGCGATGACGATCAATCGATCTACGCCTGGCGCGGTGCGAATCCGGAGAACATCGACCAGCTTGGCCGCGACTGGCCGAGCCTGCGTGTGATCAAGCTGGAGCAGAATTATCGCTGCGGCAAGCGCATCCTGCGCGCGGCGAACCAGCTGATCGCGAACAACCCGCACCTACACGAGAAGAAGTTGTGGAGTGAGCATCCGGAAGGCGCGCCGATCCGTGTACTGGAGTGCAAGGAAGCCGAGCACGAGGCCGAGCGCGTCGCCGCGATCGCCACCACGCTGGCCGAGAAGCACAAAGCCCGCTGGCACGACATCGCGATCCTCTATCGCGGCAACTTCCAGGCACGTCCGCTGGAAAAAGCCCTTCGGCTGGCGAAAATCCCCTATCACCTCACCGGTGCCCTCAGCTTTCTCGACCGCGCCGAGGTGAAGGACCTACTGTGCTACCTGCGCCTGCTGACCAACCCCAGCGACGACGCCGCGTTTCTGCGCGTGGTCAACGTGCCCAAGCGCGAGATCGGCTCGACCACGCTGGAGAAGCTCGGCCAGCTCGCGCAGAGCAGGCAGGGCTCGATGCTCGAAGCGACCCGCAGCGACAGCGTGTTGCGCCAGCTGACACCGCGCCCGGCGGCGGCACTCGCGTCGTTCGCCAACCTGCTGGACGAGCTGCGAAGCGCGTCACTGCATCAGGGCGCGGCCGAATTGGTGGAGACCATCCTGCAACGCACCGGCTATGCCGCACAGATCGCAGCCAGCACTCCCGATGCGGCTTTGCGCGAGCGCCGGCTGGGCAATCTGAAGGAGCTCGCCGACTGGTTCCGCGCGATGCAGAAAGGCGGCAACAGCGCCGGCGATCTCGCCTCGCAATTGGCTTTGCTGAGTCATGCCGACCGCGACGAACCGGGCAATGCGGTGCGCATGATGACCTTGCACGCGGCGAAGGGACTGGAGTTCCGCTTCGTCTTCATCGTCGGCTGCGAGGACGGCACGCTGCCGCACGAAGGCGCGCTGGACGAAGGCCGCATCGATGAGGAACGTCGACTGATGTATGTCGGCATCACCCGCGCCAAGGAATTGCTCACGCTGTCCTGGTCTGCCAAAACCAAGCGCTATGGCGACGTCCACAGCAACCAGCCCAGCCGCTTCCTGCACGAATTGCCGCAGGCCGATCTGCACTGGCAGGGCAAGGACCCGGAAGCTGACAAGGAAGTGACGCGCGAGACGGCGGAATCGCATATGGCAAAAATTGCGGCCATGCTGGGCAATCGCTGAGTCGACCCAACCGGTGGTATACAGCAGAAGCTGACTTCGTCTCCTGGTGTAGAGGCTGACCGCGTGTCTTTCCCTACCGGCCTGAAACTTCATGACCGACCCAGCTGAACTTTATGTCCAGCTGACCAGCGCTTTCAGGCAGCGCTCATGGCAGCAGGCAAGGCAACTGGCTGAGCGTCTGTTACCGCTCGCGCCCGGCCACGCCGGGGCGCACTACCTTGCAGGCATGGCCACCCTTGAATTGCAGCAGATGCCGGCGGCATTGGAATATCTGCGCAAGGCAGTCTTACTGGATCCTGCGCGCGTCGAATTCATGGTGCAATTTGCGAAAGCGCTCACGCTCGCCAACAGAAATCGTGATGCAAAGGTCGTTGCTGATCGTGCCGTGACCTTGTCACCGGTCGATCCGGCGATGCTCGACACGTTGGGTGCGATCTATACACAAGTCGGCGACTACGTTGCTGCGGTAACCGCATACCGCCAGGCAGTGACGTTGGCGCCACACCATGCGGCTTATCACTACAACCTCGCCACCGCATTGTTGTCAGCAGGCGAATTAGCAACCTCCGAGGCCGAAATCGAGGCGTGCCTGGCGTTGGATCCGCACTACTGGCGAGCTCATCTCGGCCTGGCGCAGTTGCGCAAGCAGACGCCAGCCAACAATCACGTGGCGCGGTTGCAAGCGCAGTTGTCGCACATCGGTGCGGATGCGGCGGATGCCGCTGCGCTGGTTTGTCTGCATATGGCACTAGCCAAGGAATACGAAGATCTCGCCGACTATCCAAACGCGTTTGAGCATCTCGTACGTGGAAAAACGGCAGGTGCGAACCGCGACTACTCGATCCGACAGGACGAGGCGTTGTTTACGGCCATTGCGGAAACATTCCCGCAGCCGCGCGCCCCGGCGGCAGGCTGCCCGAGTGAAGAACCCATCTTCATCATCGGCATGCCACGCACCGGCACCACCCTGGTGGATCGCATCATCTCCAGCCATCCCGACGTGCATTCCGCGGGAGAGCTGCTGAACTTCGGAATGTCGCTCAAGCATCTTTCGGGCAGCAAGACTTCCGCATTGATCGACGCCGCGACCATCACCGGGGCACGCGAAGTTGACTGGAAGCAATTGGGCGAAATCTATCTTTCCAGCACCCGACCCGGGACCGCTCACAAACCGCGCTTCATCGACAAGCTGCCGCACAACTTTCTGTATGCGGGGTTCATCGCCAACGCGTTTCCGAATGCAAAAATCATCTGCCTGCGGCGCGATCCGATGGATACCTGCCTCAGTAATTTCCGCCAGCTTTTCCCGCCTAAATCACGTCGCTTCGGCTACTCATTCGATCTGCTTGATACGGGTAGATACTTCGTTCTGTTTGATCGCCTTATGGGGCATTGGCGGCGTGTGTTTCCGGGGCGGATCCTGGAGATGCCATACGAAACCCTGGTGAATAGCCAGGAGTCCAGTTCGCGTCAGTTGCTGGAATTCTGTGGCCTGCCCTGGCATGACGGCTGCCTGCGTTTCGAGGAGAACCCGAATCCGGTTGCCACCGCCAGCGTGGTGCAGGTACGTGAGCCCATCTACCGAAGCGCGATGCAGCGCTGGAAGAATTACGAGCCGCAGCTGAGCGGGCTGCGCGAACTGCTGCGCGATGCCGGTATCCAGCTTGATTCGTGAATATCCACAGCCTGTCGGCCCACGCTCAAATCAGCTTCTCGAATTCAAGCTCACTCTTCAGATACGCGTAATAGATGGGCGCCGCGATCATGCCAGGCAAGCCAAATGCCGCTTCCATCACCAACATGGCAACCAGAAGTTCCCAGGCACGCGCGTTGATCTGCATGCCGACGATGCGCGCATTCAGGAAATACTCGAGCTTGTGGATGACGATCAGGAAAGCGAGCGCAGCGACGCCCACACCCAGCGACACCGATAGCGCGGCAATCGTGACGGCGGTATTCGATATCAGGTTGCCCACCACCGGCAGCAGACCGACGATGAAGGTCAGCACCACCAGGGTCTTGGACAACGGCACATGGATGCCCATCAGCGGCAGCACACCGAGCAGGAAGATTGCGGTGAACAGCGTATTGATCAACGAGATCTTGATCTGCGCAAACACGATGTTGCGAAACGCCGCGGCCAGCTGCTTGCAGCGCAAACTCAGTGCCGCGGCCAGCGGCCCCACCTGATGGGCGGCGCGGGTGCTGTCGCTGAGCGCGACAAGCGCGCCCAACACCAGTCCGATGATGATGTGCACGAACACTCGCACGGCGACCTTGCCGGCCAGTTGCAGGGTCAGCGCATGCTTGCGCATCTGGTCGAGCGCAGCCTCGCGCAGGTCGGCGACGCTGTCCGGCAGGTGATCGACCAGCGCTGACGGCAATTGCTGGCGGGCTTTTTCCACCAGCGGCATCAGCTGCTGTTGCCACAGCAATTCGGGGTTGCCTATTTCATTGCGGAAGAAGGTGATCGCGCCGAGGATCAGCGCGATCAGCAAGCCCACCACGATCACACCCAGCGCGGCCACCACTAGCACCCGCGCCCGCCCGCCGGAAATGCGCTGGCCCAGCAGCGGTGCCATCGCATGTACCAGCTCATGCACCAGCAAACCGGCCAGCAACGCCGACACCAGGTGAAAGCCGAGTATCAGCAACAGTGCCACGGCAGCCAGCAGATAACTTGCGTAGCGGATGGCGGGCGAGGATTCGCGCGAAGCGACCAACGGAGAATCCATGCGGGGCGGAACCAGGTGGGTGCGGGCCCTCAGTCTGTCAGCAGCCCGCCGTGGCTGCCAGCCCTGGCACAAAGGGGCTGTCATAAAATCCAGCTATCGTCATCATCTTTGAGCCCAAGGAATCCCGCATGTCTTTTCGCCTGCCCGCGACCCTGGTCGCCTTCGCCCTGCTGGCGAGTTGTGCAACCGCACCTCACCCGTCCGCGCCCCCGGCAAGCGACGGGCAAGTTGCGCCAGCGGCGGCCGTCCCCGCCGCCAATGACAACTTGAATGCGGTGGCCTGGAGCCAGACTGCGATCGAACACGATCTGATCTATCTGCAGACTTACCGCGACGCCGAATCGCAGCTGCTCGGCGCATTGCACGACAGCCATTGGGATGCGTTGGGCAAGGCGGATCGAATTGCTCCGCTCGGGCATCTGAAGCCTGCGGTGATCCTGGATATCGATGAAACCGCACTCGACAACTCGCCCTATCAGGCGCGCCTGGTGAAGAGCGGCGGCGAATTCAACGAGGCTGACTGGGCGGCATGGTGCAAAGAGGGCCAGGCCCGCGCACTGCCGGGTGCGGTCGAGTTCACCCGCTTCGCCGCCAGTCATGGCATCGCGGTGATCTACATTTCCAACCGCGCCAAGGATCTGGACCAGGCCACCGTGGCGAACCTGAGCAAGGCGGGGTTCCCGGTGAGCGGCCCGGAAGCGTTTCTCGGTCTCGGCACGATACTCGAAGGTTGCGATCAGGTCGGTAGCGAGAAGGGCTGTCGTCGCCAGCTGGTCGGCCAGCACTACCGCGTGTTGATGCAGTTCGGTGACCAGCTAGGCGATTTCATCGACGTGAATGCCAACACGCCGGCCGGCCGCCGCGCCGCTGTCGCAGACTATCTACCGTGGATCGGCACGCGCTGGTTTGTGCTGCCGAATCCGACCTACGGTTCGTGGGAGCCGGCGTTGTTCAACAACGACTGGAGCGCTCCCCGCGAGCAGCGGCGCCAACAGAAAATCGATGCGCTGCGCTATCAGTAAACCAAGTGCGCATCAAAATACTTATAAATCAATACGTTATTAAACAAAACAAAGGTATTGCCTTAGATTTAGCGAACAAGTAATATTTGGCTTGCCAACACCTGCTGACCCAAAACTTTGCAGGCAAGGCCATTTCCCTTCCGGCTCTGCCGGATTTCCCCGTGAGGCTCCATGCCCGCGGGGTTTTCTTTTTGTGCCGCCGCATCGCGCACGACTGGCTCTTGTTGTGTGCCACGGCGCCGCTTACCCTGCCCGGCCATGACGCCGCATCGGCGCCTCATCCCGCGATCATTCAAAGCGAGCCCCTGCATGCGCCTGCCAGCTCTTCGCTTCACCTTGCTGCCGCTGCTCGTCGCGCTGGCATTGACGGCCTGCCATGGCAAGGACGACGCGTCCAAGCCAGGCGGCAGCACACCGGAGTCCGCCATGCAGGCTTCAGTCGAGCTGCTCAAGGCGGGTGATTTCAACGGGCTCTGGAAGCACGCGCTGCCACCGGCCGACTACGCCACGATGCGTACTGACTGGAGCCAGCTCCAGCAAAATCCTCAGCCCGTCACCGCCGAGGATCGCGCCAGGTTCAACCAGGCGATGCAGCAGCTCACCGCCCCGGACGCCGAGAACAAGCTATACGCCGAACTTCAGCCGAAGCTGACTGCCGTGGAACAGCAGTACAAGGATCAGTTGCCGGTGTTGATCAGCGTCGGCGCGGCGTTGTTGAAAAACGGCGTCACCCAGAACAAGACCCTGACCGGCGAGCAGAAGACCCAGGCCAATGCCGTGCTCGACGTGCTCACGCCGTGGGCGCAACAGACACCATGGTTTGATCAGGCCAAGGCAAAACAAGCCGTTGGCATCGCCGTGGCGACCGCGCGCAAGCTTGACCTGAAAACCCCCGAGCAACTGCGTACGATGGATTTCGACACCACGATGGCGAAATACTCGCTGGGCTTCGCCGGCGCCAGGCAGCTGCTGGGGATCTACGGCCTGTCGGTGGACGACACGCTCAATTCAATCAAGGTCACGCCGATCGAGCGCACGCCGCTTGAAAGCAGCACCGGCCACGCTCGCGTGAAGATCGACTACATCCTGCTGGGCAAGCCACTGTCGACCGAATCGAAGCTCGTGCAGCAGGATGGCCGCTGGTACAGCGAGGACATGCTGAACAATGTGCGCGAATCGCACCGGCAACTGAGTGAACAACACAATCAGCCAGCCAGCAGCGCCAGCGCTCCGGCAGCGGCCGGCACCACACCTGCTAAAGACTGAACATCCCAGCCATTAGAATAGACGGATGCAGAATATTTCCAGCGCCGACTCCACTCCCCGCCAGCGGGCTCCCTGGTGGTTCAACCTGGCCGGGCAGCTGCTGCAGCCCTGGTTGCGCATTCGCCGCGATCCGGCCGAGCCGGCCGCGCTGCTGCGCGCCGGCGTGCCGGTCTGCTATGTCATCGAGCGCGACGGTTTTTCCGATGCGCTGATCCTGCAGCGGGCCTGTCGCGAGGCCGGCCTGCCCAACCCGATGCAACCACTGGCCGGCACCCGCCGCAAACGCTCGGTGTTTGCGTTGGCGCGCCGCGACGGCTGGGTGTTCGGGCGCAACCGCAAACGCACACCCAACGAGCCGCTGCGACAACTGGTGCGTTCGCTGGAGGGCATGCCGGAACGCGACGTGCAGCTGGTGCCCGTGTCGATCTATGTTGGCCGCGCGCCAAGCCGCGACAGTGGCTGGTTCCGCGTTTTGTTCTCGGAAAACTGGGTGATGGTCGGCCGCTTCCGACGGCTGCTCGCGATGCTCTTGAATGGGCGCGACACCGTGGTGCACTTTTCCGCGCCGGTTTCGTTGCGCAGCGCGCTGGACGAAGCCGGCGATGTTGCGCCCGAGCGCTTCACGCGCAAGATCGCGCGCGTCCTGCGCACCCACTTTCACCGTATTCGCGCGGCCGTCATCGGGCCGGATCTGTCGCACCGACGTACCGTGGTCGATGCCGTATTGAATGCCGAACCGGTGCGCGCCGCGATCGCCGCCAGCGCCGCAAAGGAAAAAATCAGTCACGCCAAGGCATGGCGCAAAGCACACAAGCTGGTGCTGGAAATTGCCGCCGATTATTCGCATCCGGTGGTGCGCTCGGTGTCGTTTCTGCTGGGCAATTTCTGGAACAAGCTGTACGACGGCATCGCCATGCATCACTTCGACAAGGCCCGCGCCGTAGCGCCCGGCTTCGAAGTGGTCTATGTGCCTTGCCATCGCAGCCATGCCGATTACCTGCTGCTCAGTTATCAGCTGCACGTATCCGGCGTCGTGGTGCCGCACATTGCCGCCGGGGTGAACCTCAACCTGCCGGGGATCGGGCCGATCCTTCGCCGCGGCGGCGCGTTCTTCCTGCGCCGCAGCTTCAAGGGCAATGCGCTTTATTCGGTGGTGTTCAACGAGTACGTCGCGCAACTGATCGACCGTGGCGTGCCGATGGAGTACTTCATCGAAGGCGGCCGCTCGCGCACCGGCCGATTGCTGGCGCCGCGCGCCGGCATGCTGGTGATGACGGTGCGCGCGTTCCTGCGTGCGCCACGCCGACCAGTGCTGTTCCAGCCGGTGTACATCGGCTACGAAAAACTGGTGGAGGGCAACTCGTACGCCGGCGAGCTCAGCGGCCAGCCGAAGGAGAAGGAGTCGCTATTCGGCCTGCTGCGCGGACTGATGAAAGTGCTGCGCCAGCGCTACGGTCACGTCGCACTGAACTTCGGCGAGCCCATCGAACTGAACCCGCTGCTGGATGCGGCTTGTGCCGATTGGCGGACGGAGAGCGCCGATCCGGAAGCCAAACCGGAGTGGCTGAACAGCGTCACCGACCGCTTGGCGGAACAGATCCAGATCAACGTCAACCGCGCCGCCGACGTCAATCCGATCAACCTGCTGGCGCTCGCCCTGCTGGCCACGCCCAAGCACGCGATGGCCGAGAGCGATCTGCTGGCGCAACTTTCGCTGAGCAAGGCACTGCTCGAAGAACTGCCGTATTCCGACCGTGTCACGCTGACCCCGATGAACCCGGCGGCGATCATCGCCTATGGCGAGCAGATGGGCTGGGTCCAGCGCGTGCAGCATCCACTGGGCGACGTATTGACCACCAGCGGCGAACAGGCTGTACTGCTCAGCTACTTCCGCAACAACGTGCTGCATCTCACCGCAACTGCCGCGTGGGTAGCCTGCTGCTTCCTCAACAACCGACGCATGTCGCGCGCCTCGGTGCTGCGGCTCGGTCGCATCATCTATCCGTTTATCCAGGGCGAGTTGTTCTTGCCATGGGATGTCGAAGGCTTCTGTGCAGAGTTGCAGGCGACCATCGATTTCTTCGTACGCCGCGGCTTGCTCGAATCCACCGGCGAGGGCCGTGTGCTCGAACGCGGCGCAGGCCAGGAGGACAGCGCGTTCCAGCTCAAAGTGATCGCGCGCAGCCTGATCCAGGCATTCGAGCGCTACTACATCACTATCGCCGCGCTGGCCAAGAACGGTCCGCACATGCTGACTGGCGCCGAACTCGAAAACGCCTGCACGCTGACCGCGCAACGACTGAGCCTACTCAACGAACTGTCCGCACCGGAATTCTTCGACAAGGCACTGTTCCGCGGCTTCATCCAGAAGCTGCGCGAGCGCCGCGTGGTGTGGACCGACGAGGCCGGCAAGCTCGACTACGACAGCGCACTGGAAGGCATGGTTAACGACGCGCGACTGATCCTTTCGCGCGAGGTTCGTCATTCGATCCTCAAGATCACTCCCGGCGGCAATGAGAAAGAGATGGCCGTTGGCGAGGCGCCGGAAGTTGAAGCAGACATAAAGTCAGAACCGACCACCGGCCAGTTATTCGGCAACGTACCGGCCGATGCCTCCAGCGCGGATCTCCACCAGCGACATGTGGAGACCGAACATCAGACGCATGCGCATGTCGCCGTGACGCCTGCTGACGACGACGCATCGCCACGCGATTAAACAGGCCAAAGGATGCACGCCCCAAGACGGCGGCGTGCGCCACACCACCATCCGCGAATGGACGGCCATGCCGAATGTCACGGTGACGATGGTTGGTAAGCATGCCTAAGATGGGGCTTACCCAGCCGGAAGACCCTCCATGACCAAAAGCCGCGCACTCGCCTTTGCTGCCATCGTCCTGTCGCTGCCAGCCGCCGCGCTGGCTGCCGATGCACCGGCCGATCACGATGTCAGCGTGTTGCATTGCGCGCGCCTGGTTGATCCGGTAGCCGGCAAGTTGCTGGGCGCAACGACGGTGATCGTGGCGGACGGACGTATCAAGGAGCTGCGCAGCGGCACCGTCGACGGCAAGCCTTACGAGGATGCCGCACACCAGGCCGGCGCCAGCTATCGGCAGATCGAACTCGCCGACGCCACCTGCATGCCTGGCCTGATCGACTCGCACGCCCACCTGACCGTGCAGTTCAGCAAGACCACCTACAGCGACCAGTTCCGCCTCAATCCCGCCGACTACGCGATCCTGGGCACGCTGTATGCGCGACGTACCCTGCTGGCCGGCTTCACCACGGTGCGCAATCTCGGTGACTCCCACAACGAGTCCATCGCGCTACGCAACGCGATCAACGCCGGCACCGTGCCCGGGCCGCGCATCTTCAGTGCCGGCCAGTTCGTCGGCACCACCGGTGGTCACGCCGACCAGACCGATGGTTATCGCTGGGATCTGCAGGGCGATCCCGGTCCCAAGGACGGCATCATCAACTCGCCCGACGACGCATGGAAGGCCGTACGCCAGCACTACAAGGATGGCGCCGACATGATCAAGATCATGCCCTCCGGCGGTGTGCTCGACGAAAGCGCCAGCGCCGACAACTCGCAGATGACGCTGGAGGAGATCAAGGCTGTCGTCGCCGCCGCGCATGACTACGGTTTCACCGTGGCCGCGCACGCGCACGGCGCCGAGGCGATCCGCCGCGCGGTACTGGGCGGCGTCGATTCGATCGAGCACGGCACCTTCATGAACGACGAAGACATAAAGCTGATGAAGGAACACGGCACGTGGTATGTGCCGACCATCATCGCCGGCAAGTTCGCCGAAGAAAAAGCGAAGGAAGGCTGGTATCCGCCGCAGGTCACTGCCAAGGCGTTGCAGGTCGGGCCGATCATCCAGGCCACCGCAGGCAAGGCATACAAGGCCGGCGTGAAGATCGCATTCGGCACCGACGCGGGTGTCTACCCGCACGGCGAGAACGCGAAAGAGTTCGAATACATGGTGCAGGCCGGCATGCCGCCGATGTTCGTTCTGCAGGCCGCCACCACGCATGCCGCCGAACTGCTGCACAAGCAGAACGACCTCGGACAGATCGCTGTGGGCCGCCAGGCCGACGTTATCGCGGTGCCGGGCAATCCGCTGAACGACATCACCGCGATGCAGCGGGTCAGCTTTGTGATGAAGGGTGGTGTGGTCTACAAGGAAGACGGCAAGCCGACGCTGTAAGCGGGCGCCATCCCCTGTGGGCGCATGTAGGGTGAAGCTGCTCTTGTGGGAGCGACTTCAGTCGCGATGCTCTGGCTTTGCTGTTTTGCAATGCAGAGCGTTTCTCCCTCCGCAGGAGGACGAAACGCTCTTGAGCCCTGAAGCACCCAAGCCAAACAGCAAAGCCAAACCAGAGCATCGCGACTGAAGTCGCTCCCACAAGAGCAGCAAGGCGCTGGGCCCGGGCATTGGCCGGGGTGACGGGGAATTGTCGGTCCCGGAACCGCCGACCCGACCCTATCCCACCACGTGGCCCTGCCCTCGATCCGCTACCATGTACCCCATGAACGAGCAGCCCAAAACCACCCATTTCGGTTTCCGCGACGTTCCCGTCGGGGACAAGCAGAAACTTGTCGGCCAGGTGTTCACCTCGGTCGCGCGCAGCTATGACCTGATGAACGATCTGATGTCGTTCGGCGTGCATCGGTTGTGGAAGCGCCATTTCGTCGCCGTTAGCGGAGTGCGCCGCGGTGACCGCGTGCTGGATCTGGCTGGTGGCACCGGCGACATCGCTGCGTTGCTGAAGCCCGTCGTCGGTGACGAGGGCGAGGTCGTCGTGGGCGACATCAACGCGGCCATGCTCGGCGTTGGCCGCGACCGCATGACCGATCGTGGCCTGGTCAGTGGCCTGCGCTGGGCTCAGCTCAATGCCGAGGTGTTGCCGTTTCCCGACAATTCGTTCGATGCGGTGACGATGGCATTCGGCTTGCGCAACGTCACCGACAAGGACAAGGCGCTGGCCGACATTTGCCGCGTACTCAAGCCCGGTGGCCGCGCGCTGGTGCTGGAATTTTCCAAGGTGCAGAGCGAACTGTTCGGCAAGCTTTACGATTTCCATTCGTTCAAGGTATTGCCGAAGCTCGGCCAGCTGTTCGCCGGCGACGCCGACAGCTATCAATACCTGGCCGAGTCGATTCGCAAGCATCCGGATCAGGAAACCCTCAAGGGCATGATGGAACGCGCCGGCTTCGGTCGTGTCGAGGTGCGCAACCTGAGTGGAGGTATCGTAGCAATCCATCGAGCGTATAAGCTCTGAAACGGCGGCTCATCCAGGGGGATGTCTCATGAAGCACTTGCCGATTGTTCTTTTAGCGCTGCTGTTCGCTGCGCCTGCTATCGCCGCCACTGCGGATGTTCACTACACCGTGCTGCATGGCGCCGAGGCCCAGAAAGCGCTCCATCAATGCTCTCGTCCCAACGTTGCTGGCGTAACAGGGCTTTGGGAACCGCGTAAGGAAGCCGTCCAGCAATTGGAAGGCGACCTGCCTCATCTCGCTCAGCTCGCCTCGGAAAAAAAACATGGGATCAGTGAGTCCATCGGCGATCCAAAGATTTCCCGTCGGCAGTACATCGGAGTCGTGATCGGCGGTCAGCACTACATTTACATCAACGCCTGGGCCGCTGATGCATTCACCCAGGGAGAAGATGCGGAGTGGCAGCTAAAGGCTGCTGTCGTATGCGACGGCGGCCCAAGTAACTGGGGCGCCCTGTACGACCCTCTGAGCGGTCAATTTTCTGACCTTCAGGGAAACGGCGCGGCCTAGAGCTGCTGCCAAAATGAAACGCTACCGCCCATTCGCTGCCGCCGCCGCGCTGCTCGGCTGGCTCGCGATCGTGCTGCAGCTCCTGCTGTCGATCCAGCTGACGGTCGAGAGTGGAAAGGGTGTGTGGGTCGGGATATGGACGTACCTCGGCTACTTCACGATTACGACGAATGTGCTGGTGGCACTGGCGCTGATTGCCGCGGCAAGCGGACCACGCGGAGCGATCAGCCGCTTCTTCGGGCGGCCGGATGTGCATACCGCGATCGCGATGAGCATCGTGATCGTCAGCGCCATCTACAACCTGCTGCTGCGCCAGCTATGGCATCCGCAGGGCTGGCAGCTCGCCGCCGATGTGACCCTGCACGATGTGATGCCAGTGCTGTTTCTATTGTACTGGTGGATTGCGGTGCCGAAGGCGACGCTGCGCTGGCAGCAGGTTGTCTACTGGCAGATGTATCCGGCAGCATATTTCGCGTACGTGCTGGTACGTGGTGCCGTGAACGGTTGGTACCCCTACCCGTTCCTCGACGTCACCACGCTCGGTTATCTGCGCGTATTGATCGATGCCTGCGCGGTGCTGCTGGTCTTCATCGCGATCGCGCTGCTGCTGGTTGCCCTGGCGCGCTGGCAGGTGCGCCATTCAACGAAGGCCTCGGCGCTGCCAGCGCAGCCCTGACGATGACGGAGCCAGCGCTTCAATCCACTGGCGCGCGCAGATCCTCCAGCAACGTACCGACCTGCTTCGCTTCGTCTTCGTGGGTCGGGTCACGCCAGCTCTCGAGCAGCGCCTCGGCATACCAGCGGCGCAGGCCCGGCAGGTCACGCAGGCGCTGCGCGTAGGCCGTCGCCGCATCGCCCAGCGTCAGGTCATATGTCTGGATCCGAAAGGCCACCGGTGCGAAGAACGCATCGACGGCCCCGAACGCTTTGCCCGCGAGGAATGGACCGCCGAAGCGCGTCAGCCCTTCACTCCATAGTTCGTCGATGCGCGCGATGTCGGCGCGCAACGATGGTGGCAAGTCCTCGGACAACCGGATGCGCAGGCCGCAAATCATCGGGCAATGTGAGCGCAGCGGGCCGAAGCCGGAATGCATTTCGGCCGCGGCACACCGAGCCCAGGCACGCGCCTTTGCATCGGACGGCCATACGCCCGGATGCCGCTCGGCCAGATATTCGGCAATCGCCAACGAATCCCATACGACCATATCGCCGTCACGCAGGCATGGCACCCTGCCGTTCGGCGAGAACGCGCGGAATGCCTTCCAGTTCAAACCCGGGCCGGACGCGAATGACACCAGCCGTTCGTGGAACGGGATGTCGAGCTCGCTCAGCAGCAGCCACGGCCGCAGCGACCAGGACGAGTAACTCTTGTTCGCGATATGCAGCTCGTACATGCCGCTTTCCCCTGTTGTATGGGTCAGTTCTGTTTGCACGCATCGGATGTTACCGGTACGACCAGCACAGGTCGCCGCCGCGTGTTCGCAAGCACCACGCCAGCAACGGTGATGACGCCACCGACGATAGTCAACGCCGTCAGCCGCTCACCCAGCCAGACCCAACCGATCAGCACCGCGATCGGTGGCGAGAAATAGATGAAACTGGAAACCTGTGAGGCCGAGGCGCGCCGAAGCGCGGCGTTCCACGCAAGATAGCCGATGAAGCTCGGTGCGATGCCAAGCCACAGCAGCGCGACGATGTGCGACCACGGCGCATCGACCAGCGCCTGCGTCAAACCTGGTGCCCCAAAAGGCAGCGTGCCCAGCGTGCCGGCGAAGAACGTAAACGCGGTGACACCGATCATGCTGTTGCGCGCGAATAACGGCTTCTGCCCCACGAAATAGATCGCCGAGGCAATCACGCTGAGCAGCACCAGCGCGGCCATCGGCTCGAACTTCACCTGCTTGCCGCTGGCCAGCACCACCATCACCACGCCGACCAGCGCCACCCCGAGTCCGACCATCGTGCGTGCGGACAGGCGTTCGTGCACCCAGATCGCCGACACCGCGGCCGTAGCCGCGGGAACCAGCGAAATCAGGATCGCCGCAGTGCCGCTGGAGATGCGTGTTTCCGCATAATTGAGACACAGGTGGTACACCGTCAGCCCGATCACGCCGAGCAGCGCGAGCTGCGGCCAATCTCGCAGCGCCGGCAAGGGCACACGCTTGACCAGCAGCAATACGGCAAAACACAACGAACCGATCGCCAGCCGTGCGAACGCCACCTCGCCAGGGGTAAACGAAGCCATGGCATAGGCAATCGCGGCATACGCCGACGACCAGGTGAGCAAGGCGATGCCGATGTAACTGAGTGCACGCCCGTCGAGGCGTTGGTTGGCATCCATGGGGGCGGGTTCCAGTGGGAAAGATGTGCGCATCCTAAGCTGTGGCGATGCACGCCGGAATAATGGATCGGCGTACAGTACCGATGTTTCGCCATTGAACGAATCGACAATCGAGCCTATGACCTTGGAATCGAAACCGGAACTGGACGCGAAGGACTGGCAGCTGCTCGAAGCACTGCAGCAAGACGCGAGGCAAGGCTACGCCGAACTCGGCCGCAAGGTGCGGCTGTCCGCGCCGGCGGTCGCCGAGCGGGTGAAGCAGCTGGAAGAGGCCGGCGTCATCACCGGCTATCGCGCTCTGATCAATCCGAAGCGCCTTGGCTACACGATCGACGCGATGGTGCGCGTGCGCTGCGACGGCGGGGTCTGCGCACGCGTGGGCACGCTGGTGGCGGACATCCCCGAGGTACTCGAGTGTCGGCGCCTGGCCGGTGAGGACTCAGCGCTGCTGCACGTGGTGGCGATCTCGATCACACATCTGGAAACCGTGCTCGACCGCCTGCTGAAGATTCACGCCAGCATCAGCACGACCACGTTGATCGTACTGCAGACGCCGCACGCGAACCGGCCGCTGACCCGCGCCATGTGGACCGCCGGGCAGGTCATGTCAAGCGATTGACGCCCGTCTCCGCAGCAGCCCCAGCAGCCTACATGGGTGCCCTGCTTTGGACGCCTGATTTAGACGTCTAAATTTTTGGACCAGTACTTTTGTCACGGTCGCCGTTGCGAGCAGGCACGCATACTCGGAGCTCGTTCGATGAGATGGGGTTCCCATGCGCTTCCTGATTTCCCTGCTGCTGGCCGGCGCATTCGCGCTCGCCCCACTGGCTGCCAGCCATGCCGATGAGGCGCCCGCGCCCGCAAAGGCTGACAAAAACCACCACAGCGATGCTCATGAAACCGGCGACGACGCCACGCCCCCCGCCACTGAAGCTGCCACGCGCACGCAGCACAGCGTCAGCATCGGCGGCCGGACGATCAAGTACACGGCCACCGCCGGCACGCTGATCATCCGCAACGACAAAGGTGAACCGCAGGCCAGCGTGTTCTATGTAGCCTATACGCTGGACGGCACCAAAGCTGACAAGCGGCCGGTGACATTCCTGTACAACGGCGGCCCCGGCTCCTCCAGCATGTGGCTGCACATGGGCTCGTTCGCGCCCGTGCGGATCGAGACGACCAGCCCCGAAGCCACCGCGCCGGCGCCGTACAACTTGGTACCGAACAGCGACAGCCTGCTCGACAAAACCGACCTGGTCTTCATCGACGCCGTCGGCACCGGTTACTCGCGTCCGGTGGGCAAGGCCACCGGCAAGGATTTCTGGGGCGTGGACCAGGACATCTCCGCGTTTTCCCGCGCGATCCAGCGCTATGTGAGCGTCAACCAGCGCTGGAACTCGCCAAAGTTCCTGTATGGCGAAAGCTACGGCACCACCCGTTCGGCAGCCCTGGTCGATGCGCTGCAGGAAAAGGGCATGGCGTTCAACGGCGTGATCCTGATGTCGTCGATCCTCAACTACGGCATCCGCATCCCGGGCTATGACGAGCTCTACATCGGCTATCTGCCTACCTATGCCGCCGCCGCGTGGTACCACAACAGGATTGCGAACAAGCCGGCCGACCTGAAGGGTTTCCTCGCCCAGGTGCGCGCCTGGGCCGCTGGCCCGTATGCCGCCGCACTGGCGCAGGGACAGAATCTACCGGCCGCTGAAGCCGATACCGTGGCGAACCAGCTCGCTGCCTACACCGGATTGTCGGTGCAGTACATCAAAGAGGCGAACCTGCGGGTTGAACCCGGCCGCTTCCGCAAGGAGCTGCTGCGCGACCAGCGCCTTACCCTGGGCCGCTACGACAGCCGCTTCACCGGCACCGATCCCGATGCCGCCGGCGAGACCCCCGACTACGACGCGTCCGACGCCGGCATCAGCGGCGCGTTCGTCAGCGCCTTCCACGACTACGTCGACAAGCAGCTCAACTACCACACCGACCTGGACTATCGGCCGACGTTCGGCGACATCAACAAGGACTGGGACTGGAAGCACAAAGCTGCCGACCAGATGCGCCCACTGCCGCTGGCCTACGTGGCTGGTGACCTGGGCCACGCGATGCGCACCAACCCCAACCTCAAGGTGCTGTCGGTCAACGGCTACTACGATTTCGCCACGCCGTTCTCGATTACCGAGTTCGACCTGGCGCACATGAATCTGGACCCGTCGCTGAGCGGCAACCTGCAGTTTCTGTACTACCCCTCGGGGCACATGATCTATCTCAATACCGATGCGTTGAAGCAGCTCAAGGCTGACGTGTCGCACTTCTACGACCACGCTGCTCTACAGCGTTGATGCGGAGCCACTGACCATGCGCAAGTTTCTCATCGCCCCGCTCGCCCTCGCCTTGGTACTGACCCTCGGTGGCATCGTGCATGCCGACGACGACACCCCCAAGGATGCCGCCAAGGCGCAGTCTGACAAGGACAGCAAGAAAGACGCGCTGCCGATTCCACCCGAACGCAGCGTCGTCACCAAACACAGCGTGAGCATCAATGGCCACTCGATCAGCTACAAGGCCACCGCCGGCACGCTGCTGATCAAGAACGACAAAGACAAGCCCACCGTCAGCTTCTTCTATGTTGCGTACACGGTCGACGACGGCAAATCGGGCAAGCGCCCGGTGACCTTCATGTACAACGGCGGACCGGGTTCCTCGACCATGTGGCTGCACATGGGTTCGTTCGGTCCGGTACGCGTGGCCAATCAGGGCGACCAGCCGATTCCGCCACCGCCTTATCAAACCGTGCCGAATGAGAACAGCCTGCTCGACAAGTCGGACCTGGTATTCATCGACGCGCCTGGCACCGGCTACTCGCAGCTGACCGGCACCGCCGAGGGCAAGGATTTCTACGGCGTGGATCAGGACGCCGAAGCCTATGCGAAATTCATCACCCGCTACGTCACCGACAACCATCGCTGGAACTCGCCGAAATTCCTGTTCGGCGAGAGCTACGGCACGACGCGTTCGGCAGTGCTGGTGAAGGACCTGCAGGAGCAGGGCATGGAGTTCAACGGCGTCGTTCTGATGTCCTCGATTCTCGACTTCAATGTGTGGGCGACGACCGGTGTCGACCATGCCTTCGTGGTCAACCTGCCGAGCGAAGCGGCGATCGCCTGGTATCACAACAAGGTACCGAACAAGCCCGCCGATATCGCGAGCTTTCTCGCCGGAGCGCGCCATTTCGCCGATACCGATTACACGCTCGCCCTCGCCAAGGGCGACGCGATCGAGCCGGCCGAGGCCGACCGCATCGCCAACCAGCTGAGCCAGTACATCGGCCTGTCGCCGACCTACATCAAGGAAGCCAACCTGCGCATTGACCCCAGTCGTTTCCGCAAGGAATTGCTGCGCGACCAGCACCGCACCGTTGGCCGTCTGGACGGCCGTTTCCAGGGCATCGATCCTGACGCCGCCGGTGAGACGCCCGAGGGTGATGCGGCCAGTGACGCCGCCACCGGCGCTTACCTTGCTGCGTTCAATCAATACGCCGCCACGGAGCTGAAGTTCACCCAGGAAAGCCCCTATCTGCCCAATAACTACGGTGTGATCAACCGTGGCTGGGACTGGAAACGCAAGCAGGAGCATGGCTTCATGCAGGCGCCCTACGTCGGCAGCGACCTGTCGGCGGCGATGCGTCGCAATCCGCACCTGAAGGTGTTCTCGGCCAACGGCTATTTCGACCTGGCCACGCCGTTCTATGCCACCGAGTTCGACCTCGGCCATCTTGGGCTGGATCCCAGCATCCACAAGAACATCGAGTTCGGCTTCTATCCGTCCGGCCACATGATCTATTTCGACGTGAACGCGTTGAAACAGGTGAAGGCGGATCTGTCACGCTTCTATGATGAGGCAACGCCACACTCCTAGTCGCCAACCAGACAGCCGATCGATCCGATGACCGACAAGCCCACTGACAAGCCGTCGGTCTGCGCCGACGACGCGCCGCTCAACCCCGAACGCCGTCGCCTGCTCGGCGGCATCGCCCTGGCGGGCGCGGCGCTGACCTTTGGCGGCTGTCGGGCCGGCAACGGTCCGGCGGCGGCGATCGGCGCGCATGAACTTCCAGCTGAGGCACTCGATGCGCTGCTGCGCCAGCACATCCAGCAAGTGGTGGTGCTGTACGCCGAGAACCGCAGTTTCAACAATTTGTTCGCCCACTTCCCGGGTCTCGCGCAGCCGCTGAAGGATCTGGCCTCGCCGGAGTATCGGCAGCGCGATCGCGACGGCACGCTGCTCACCACCTTGCCGCCGATCTGGGGCGGTCTGGCGCCACAGGCGCAGACTGTCGATCACCGCCAGTACCAGATCGACGAGCAGGCGATCACCGGCCTGCCGAACCAGCCGTTCGCGCTGCACACGCCCGATGGCGCACCGCTGCCGCACGGCGTGGTCACACGCGACCTGGTGCACCGCTTCTACGAGAACCAGCTGCAGATCAATGGCGGCCGCAACGACGGCTTCGTTGCCTGGGGAAATACCGGCGCGATGGTGATGGGCCATTACGCCGACACTGCGGTCAACCTGCGGCTGTGGCAGCTGGCCCGTCAGTACACCCTGTGCGACAACTTCTTCATGGGCGCCTTCGGCGGCTCGTTCCTCAACCATCAATATCTGGTCGCCGCGCAACCGCCGTTTTATCCGCATGCGGATCAGGGACCGGGGAAATTCCAGATCGCCGTCGTGCAAGGCGATGACCCCACCGGCATTCACCCCAGGCTAGCCGACGACTCGCCGGCCAGTGCCATGCAGGGTCGCTCAAAGTTCGCTTCGCCCGATGTCCTGACGCCCGACTTCTGGGCGGTGAACACCATCGGTCCGGCCTATGCGCCGGCCTTCACCCACGACGCGAAGAATCCGCAACTCGCTGACGCGGCCAGTCCGACCACGTTGCCGCCACAGGAGCACCTGACCATCGGCGATGCAATGTCGGAAGCCGGCATCGACTGGGCCTGGTATGCCGGCGGCTGGCAGCTGGCGCTGGACGGCCATGGCGACAACGACAGCCACACGTTCCCAGCCAGCCCCGCGTTTCAGATCCATCATCAGCCGTTCAATTACTTCCGCCAGTTCGCGCCTGGCACGCCAGCACGACAACAGCATCTGCGCGATGCAGGCATCGGCGAACTGGCCAGCGGCAATCATTTCATCGCCGCGATCGAAGCCGGCACGCTGCCGGCGGTGTCGTTCTACAAACCACAGGGCGATCTGAACATGCATGCCGGCTACTCCGATGTGGAAGCGGGCGACCGCCATCTCGCGCGCATCGTCGACGCGCTGCAGAAAAGTCCGCAGTGGCCGCACATGCTGGTGGTGATCACGGTGGACGAGAACGGTGGCTGGTGGGATCACGTGGCGCCGCCGAAGGGCGATCGCTGGGGACCGGGTTCGCGCGTTCCGGCGCTGATCGTGTCGCCATTTGCGAAGAAGGGCTTCGTGGATCACACCATCTACGACACCGGCTCGATCCTGCGCTTCATCACGCGCCGTTTCGGATTGCGCGAGCTGCCCGGCCTGCGCGTGCGCGACGATGCCATGATGGCCGCTGGCGGACCGCCGCCCGGGGACCTCACGGCAGCCCTGCAATTCGGCGCCAGTTGATCGTCGCCGGCCAACCATTGCCTTTAGAGACAACCGTCATGCGCGAGATGTATCCCGAGATCGACCCATACCAGACCCACCGCATGGCCGTCGATGCGATTCACACGCTGCGCATTGAAGAGTGCGGCAATCCTGCTGGCCTGCCGGTGATCTTTCTGCATGGCGGTCCGGGCTCGGGGTTGGCGACCTATCATCGGCGCTTCTTCGATCCGGCGCGCTATCGCATCGTGCTGTTCGATCAGCGCGGCGCGGGGCAGTCCACGCCGTTCGCCGACCTCACCGACAACACCACCTGGCACCTCGTCGCCGATATCGAAACGATCCGGGAAAAACTCGGCATCGAGCGCTGGGTGGTATTCGGTGGGTCGTGGGGCTCCACTTTGGCGCTCGCCTACGCGCAGGCACATCCCGAACGCGTGCTCGGGCTGGTGCTGCGCGGCATCTTTCTGTGCCGACCCGAAGAGATTCGCTGGTTCTACGAGGAAGGCGGCGCCTCGCGGATCCTGCCGGAGAAATGGCAGCGTTTCGCCGCCGCGATTCCCCCGGAGGAACGCGGCGAGATGATGGAGGCTTACTGGCGCCGGCTCAACTCGGACGATGAAGCGGTACGACTCGCCGCTGCGCAGGCCTGGGGCGCGTGGGAAGGAGGCAGCATCACGCTGGAAGAAAGCCCGGAAACCGAAGCAAGCTTTGCCTCGCCCGAAATCGCGCTGAGCCTGGCGCGCATCGAGGCACATTATTTTCGCCACCAATGCTGGCTCGAGCCCGACCAGTTGCTGCGCGACGTTGCGAAGATCCGCCACATCCCCGCCACCATCGTGCACGGCCGCTACGACATCATCTGCCCCGCCAAAAACGCCGTCGATCTACACACCGCATGGCCCGAGGCGGACTTCCATATCGTGGTGGCCGGCCACGCCGCGTCAGAACCAGCGATCGTCGACGTGTTGGTGCAGGCTACCGACCGGCTGGCCGATCGCTACTGCTGAAGTGACAAGAAGCGGATGGCCGTGTCCCGCTCAGGCTTTTAGGCTGACCTTCCCTCATCGACGGAAGTATTGCCATGCTGACCCTGTTCGACTACCTGCCTTCGCAGAACGCCTGGAAAGTGCGCCTGTTGCTCAATCATCTGGGCCGGCCGTATCGCACGGTGCCAATCAGCATCTTCGAGGGTGAAGGCAAGACCGCGGAGTTCATGCGCATCAGCCCGACCGGCGCCGTGCCGGCGATCCAGCTCGAGGATGGGTGCACGCTGGCGGAATCGAACGCGATCCTCGCGTATCTCGCCGATGGCACGACGTATTTGCCGGCCGATCCGTTCGATCGCGCGAAGGTGCAGCAATGGCTGCATTTCGAACAGGAACGAGTGGAGTCGGTGATCGGCTCGCTGCGCTACTGGACGATGACCGGCAAATTGCCGCACCGCTCGACCGAGATGATCGAGGGCAAGCGTGCTGCGGCGCGCCGCACGCTGGACATCCTGGAACGTGAACTGGCGACGCGGCCATTCCTCGCCGGGGACATCTACACAATCGCCGATATGGCGGTATTCGCATACGCCAGCCGCGCCGAAGAGGCCGGGTTGTCGCTGGAACCGTATCCGCATTTCCACGCCTGGATCGCAAGAATCGAGGCCCAGCCCGGCTTTCTGGCCACCATGCATCCCTACGCGATCGACCCGCACTCAGTCAAGGAGTTGCCGTAGCCCCTACCTCTGTCACGGGCGGTGCAGGCAGGGGGGGTGGCATACTCGGGGTTTTCCGGTCCGAGATCCCTCCATGCGCCTTCTGCCCGCCCTCACCTTTGGCACGCTGCTGTTGCCGTTGGCAGCCCATGCCGCCGAGCCGCATTCCTATGCGCAGCCCGACCAGGTGCAGGTGACCCACCTCGACCTGGATCTGAAGCTGGACTTCCCACACCGGGAGCTGGATGGTCAGGCCACGCTGAAGCTGGACTGGAAGAATCCACAAGCGCCTTCGCTGGTACTGGACACGCGCGATCTGAAGATCGCAAAAATCGAGGCGTTGGGCGCCGATGGCAAGACCACGCCGTTGAACTATGTGTTGGCGCCGCGCGACAAACAGCTGGGCAGCAAGTTGACAATTGCCGCGCCGACGCACCCGGCACAGGTGCGCATCGTCTACGTCACCTCGCCGGATGCGTCCGGTCTGCAATGGCTCACGCCGGAGCAGACCGCGGACAAGAAGCTGCCCTTCATGTTCTCGCAGTCCGAGTCGATCCACGCGCGCTCATGGGTGCCGTTGCAGGATTCACCCGCCATCCGCTTCACCTACACCGCGCATGTCAGCTCGCCGAAGGATGTGCGGGTGGTGATGAGCGCGCTCAACGACGCCAATCACCCCTTGAATGGCAACTACACGTTCGACCAGCCGCATCCGATTCCGTCCTACTTGCTGGCCATCGGGGCCGGCGATATCGCGGTGAAGGAAACAGGCCCGCGCTCGGCCATCTATGCCGAACCCTCGGTCGTCGGCAAGGCCGCGCACGAGTTTGAAGACACCGAGAAAATGATCGCCACCACCGAGCAGCTGTACGGTCCGTACCGCTGGGGTCGTTACGACATTCTGGTGCTGCCGGCGAGCTTTCCGTATGGCGGCATGGAAAACCCGAACATGACGTTCGCCACGCCGACCGTGCTCGTGGGCGACAAGAGTCTGGTTTCACTGGTTGCGCATGAGCTGGCGCATTCATGGTCCGGCAACCTGATCACCGCCGCTTCCTGGCGTGACATCTGGCTCAACGAAGGCGTCACAACGTACGTGCAGGGTCGCATCACCGAGGCCTTGTACGGCAAATCTCAGGCCGACGAGGAAGCGCTGCTGGACGCCCGCGCGCTGCAGAAGGAAATCGGCAAGATGCCGGCCAATTCGCAGAAGCTGGCACCGGATCCACGCGGCATCAATGCTGATGATTCGTTGTCCGACGTTGCCTATAGCAAGGGCTCGTGGTTCCTGCGCACGCTGGAGCAGCGCTTCGGCCGCGCGGCATTCGACGACTACCTCAAGGGTTACTTCAACCACTTCGCGTTCCAGAGCATCACCACCGAGCAGATGCTCGACTACATGAAACCGAACCTGATCGACAAGTATCCCGGCAAGATGAACCTGGCCGAGGTCAAGGATTGGGTCTACGGCACAGGCATCCCGAAGAACGCACCGCTGCCGGACTCGCCACGCTTCGACAAAATCGACCAGGAGCGCAGTGCGTTCCTCGACGGAAAGCTGTCTGCCGACAAGCTCGATGCGAAGGGCTGGAATACGCAGGAGTGGATGTACTTCCTCAACCGGCTGCCCGACGTCACGCCACTGGCCAAAATTCAGCAGATCGACTCGGCCTGGCATCTCACCGGCACCCCGAACGCCGAGATCGGCATGCGCTGGTATACCCATGCGATCGCTGCCGGTGACAAGGCCGTGTGGCCGGCCGCCGCCGATCATATGACCCGCATCGGCCGGCTTTACCTCACACTGCCGCTTTACCAGGCACTGGCGACGACCCCGGAAGGTCTGACGTATGCCGAGAAGGTCTATGCCACGGCCAAACCGGGCTACCACCCGCTGACTCAGCAAGCGGTGGAAGCCATTTTTGCCAAGGCGCACAAGATCGAAAATTGAGTTGCTCATGGTGTTTCGCGCAAGGAGCACCCCTCCCCAACCCTTCCCTGCGACCGCAGTAGTCCCTGCTTCGGGGCATGCAGGGGAGGGAGCAAATCCGACCAAAGCCGATGAATTCCAAAAAAACAATCATGCCGCCATCAGCAAGTGCCACCAACATCCCGCTCTGGAAACGCATGCTGCTGCGCCGGCTGAAATTCCTGGCCTGGCTTCTCTCGATTTTTGTCATCGTGTTTGGCGGCAGTTACCTGTTCGCGCCGCAGTGGCTGATGCGTGCGAACTACATGCGCCAGGCGATGGCAGCGAATCTGGACAAGCACTCGGTGCAGGCCGGCGATACGAACTGGGTCTACTACGAAGGCGGCACTGGCCCGACCATCGTGTTGCTGCACGGCTTCGCCGCCAACAAGGAAGTGTGGCTGGAGACGGCCAAGCTGCTGACCCCTCACTTTCACCTGATCATTCCCGACCTGCCCGGCTGGGGCGAGTCCTCACGCGAGCCCGATGCCAGTTACAACGTCGATGCCCAGGCCGCGCGACTTGAATCGTTCGTACAGACCCTGGGGCTGCAACGTTTCCTGCTGGTCGGCCATTCACTGGGCGGCGCGGTTGCTGGCGTCTACGCGACCGAACATCCGGAGCATGTCACCGGACTGGCGTTGATCGATTCGTTTGGCCTGAAGTATCAGGAAAACGCGTTTGCCCGCGAGTCGATGGCCGGCAAGGACCCGTTCGTGTTTGACGACCGCGCCGGCTTTGCCCGCGCCACAGCGCTGGCGTTTGAAAAGCCGCTCAACCTGCCCGGGCGCTTTGTCGATGTGCTGATCAAGCGCAATCAGGCGGACCGAGCGTTCATCGAGCACACGTTCAACGAGCTGCGCGACCCGTCGCAGTACCTCGCGCTGCAGAACCGCCTGGGCCAGCTCGACATGCCGGTACTCGGCCTGTGGTGCCGCGACGACAAGATTGTCGATATCTCCGCCCTGGACAGCCTGCGCAACGGTCTGACCCATGCCAGCGCCATCAGCACCAGCACGATCAACGACTGCAACCACATGCCGATGTTGGAGAAACCCGCTGAAACCGTGCAGATCCTCACCGGATTCGCGCTCGCGCACTGAGCCGGGTCGGTACAACCGGACCGCCCTTGCATTCGGGTCGGTTAACTGCGAGTCAGCTGGCTGATCAACATCATTGCGATTTTGGGGCAACATGTACAATGAAGGCATGAGCCCGAAGATAGGCCGGTTTTCTTGGAAGAAGATGGAACTATGCAGCGACCGATGAAGCGAAACCTCGTGCGCGCAGGTGTGGATTCCATTGTGCGTATGTCGTCTACACCGACCAACTATTGGGTTGAGGTCGGCGTGGATCTGACGCTCTGCCTCCTGCTTGTCGCCGAAGGCTGGCGACTGCACACTGGCGGCCCGCTGTCAGCAGTGCTGGCCGTCGCGCTGGGGCTGTTTGCCTTCAGCTTCGTCGAGTATTTCTTCCATCGCTGGATGTTCCACACGCGGATACCGCTGTTCGCCCAGGGCCATCGCATGCACCACGAGCGCCCGCTCGGCTACGACTCCTTGCCGTTCTTCCTGCCGGGGGCAGTGCTGCTTGTGCTGACCGGCCTGGTCGTGTTGATCCTACCCACCGGATTTGCACTTTTGATGATGGGTTCGGTGACTTTGGGTTACATCGCCTACGGACTGAGCCACTTCACCATCCACCATGTCCGCTTCAAGCACCCGGTGCTGCGACGCTGGGCCGGCGCCCACCACGTGCACCACTACCATCCGGACAGCAACTTCGGCGTCACCACGCCGCTATGGGACGTGCTGCTGGGCACGCGGTATGTAAGGCAGCCCAGAGACATCTGAATTCAGCTGACGGGTGGCTGGCGGATCCCCTCGATGCGAGAGGCTCGTGATCAAACGTCAGAGCAGCCCGGGCACCAGCGCCTTTACCCGCCGCATGTAGTCGGCGTAGGCATCGCCGAAGTATTCGCCAAGCCAGCGCTCCTCCAGCCGTAGCTTGCGCCAGAACGAAACCGCAAAGATCGCCACCGCGAGCAGCGCGCGCCATTCGCCGATCATCAATGCCGTACCGAGAAATGCCAGCAGCAGGCCGCTATAGATCGGGTGCCGCACGTAACGATACGGGCCCGCCTCGATCAGTTCGTGATCCTGCTTGAGCTGCACCACGCCGCTCCAGTTGCGACCGAGGATCGCGCGCGCCCAGCAGGCAAACAGCAGGCCGGCGATGGTCATCAGCAGCCCCAGCCAGACGATCCACAGCGACGACGGTACGAAGCTTCGATCCAGCACGGTGCCCGAATACATTCCAAGCGGCTGCAGCAGCACGATCGCCGCGAGAATCGGCAACGAGTACTTGCCAAAGCGGGACAGCGGCGATTCCACACGCGTGGCCGGTTTCACGCCACGTGCGCTCCAGGCCCAGTACAGCAGCCATGCCAGCCACGCACCCACGGCGATGGCCTCGAATGGAATGTGCATGTCGCGGTCCCCATGAGCGATACCGGATGATATCGCCGACCAGCCTCAAGCGTCCCTTGCGAAGCCGCTCAATCAGCGACGTCGCCGACCAGCCGATCCAGTTCCGCCTTCAGCGTGGCGCCGTTCAAACGCAGCCAGTCACGCTGTTCGCGCCAGTCGGGAAAAAGATTTTCGACCTGCGCCCAGAAGCGCGGCGCGTGGCTACGCACTTTGAGGTGACACAACTCGTGCACGAGCACGTAGCGCAAAGCGGCCGGCGGAGCCAGCGCGAGGGCGAGATCGAGGTTGATGCGGTCGCGCGTATCCAGACTGCCCCACAGGCTTTTCATCGGGCGAATTTTCAGCGCGGTCGGCGCCAGCCCCAGCTGCGGTACATATCCGGCCAGCCACCGTGAGACATCGCGGCGCATCATTGCTTCCAGATGCGAGGCGAGCAGGCCGCGGGCGATCGGCAGCGCGCGCGAATGCGGGCGCGGGATGACGAGGGTCAGACCCACGTCGCCTGGCTCGATGCGCGGGTAAGGGCCTTCGGCCCAGTCCAGCGTCACCGTCTCGCCGCGCAGCGGAATGTCGGTGGAATAACCCACGCGCAACGGCGGCAGCGGCTTCAAGATCAGGTTCAGCTCGTCGAGCTTCTGCTCCAGCCATTCGGCATGGCTGCGCAGAAACGCGTTGACCTGGGCCGGATGGGTACCTTGGGGATAAGACACCCGTGCACCCTTGGCCGTAACGGTGAGGCGCAGTCGGCGCGCGCGCGGGTGGGCGGCTTTCAGCACCATGATGGTGTTGCCGCTGATCGTCGCCAGTTCCAGCCAATCGCCTTCCAGATGTTGCGCCATGACCCTGCCCGTAGCACCTCGGCCTGTTCTGTAGAAGAGGGGGATCCGAACCGCCCGCAAGCGACCGGACGCTCAGTATGCCGCTCCGGCTACCGCGATGGTGTGGATTTTTCGTTCAGCGGCGGGAGAGCCTACTCATGAGCAGGCATTTAGCTATCGGCAGGACGCGGCAAGCCAAACCATTCCTCCAGTTTGCCCAGCAACCGCTCCAGTTCCAGCGTCAGCAGGGCAAAGCTGGCATCCAGCTCGGCCCGGGCGTCCTGCTGGCTGTCGCCCAGTTCGTCCATGACGACATCCAGGAATTTCAGCTTGCGGATGATCAGGTCCTCGCCCAGCACGAAGCTGATGCGGTCGTCGAACGTCAGCCCGAGCAGGAAAACCTGCTTGCCGTTGCGCAGATGCTCCTTCACTTCCTCGGCATCCAGATCCTGCCGGCGGCAGCGGGCGATCGCGCCGGTAGCCGTGGCCGGATCGCGCAGCTCGCACTCGTCGCCGAGGGTCAGGCCGGCCGGCAGGTTGCCGGTGGCGAGCCAGTCGGTCATCAATACGCGCGGACCTTCTTCGGGCGCCAGCGGCACCGCCGGGAAGCTGCCCAGAGCCTCGCGGACCTGGGTCAGCGCGTTCTCGGCCGACTTGCGGCTGGAGGTGTCCAGCACCAGCCAACCGTGCTTCGTGTCGACATAGGCGGACATCCGCGAGTTGCGCACAAACGCACGTGGCAGCAGCTCGGTCAGCAGATCCTCCTTGATCCGCTTGCGCTCGCGACCACCGACCTTGCGGCCTTCCTCTTCGGCGATTTTCTGCACCTTGCGATGCAGTTCTTCGTTGATCACCTGTGCCGGCAGCAATTTATCTTCGCCGCCCACGGTGAGCAGGGTGCAGTGTTTCACGGTGTGCGTGAGCGGCTCTTCTTCGCCACGCCCGAGTGGCGGCACGAAACCCTTGGTGAACATCTCCAGCGGACCACAGGGGCGCAGGCGATGCTCGGCCAGGGCCTCATCGAGACGCTTCAGATCGGTGGCAACGGCGGGGGAAAAACGGAACAGCGTGAGATTGCGAAAAAACATTCAAGATCCGATGCAAGACAAGCTAGAAGGAAGACTGCCGTCATCCCGGCGCTGGCCGGGATCCAGTGGTGACGCGGGCGGCACCAGCGCACTGGATTCCGGCCAGCGCCGGAATGACGGCTTCGTTGTTTCAGCGTGAGACCGCGGCCACCGCAGCCGCCACGGTATCGAGGTTGGCGTGATTCAGTGCAGCGACGCAGATGCGCCCGGTATCCAGCGCGTAGATCGCGTATTCGTCGCGCAGCCGGTGCACCTGCGCCTTGCTCAGGCCCGAGTAGGAAAACATGCCGGCCTGCTTGTTGATGAAACCGAAATCCGGCGCGCCAAGGGCGGCCAACTTGTCGACCAGACCCGCGCGCATCGTGTGGATGCGCGAGCGCATCTCGCCCAGTTCGTGCTCCCAGCGCACGCGCAGCTCGGGACTGCCCAGTACGCCGGCCACCAGGCTTGCGCCATGGGCGGACGGGCTGGAGTAGTTTGCGCGGATGGTCTGCTTGATCTTCGACAGCAATCGCGCGGCTTCATCACGATCCGCACCTATCATCGACAGCGCACCGACCCGCTCGCCATACAGCGAGAACGACTTGGAATACGAATTGGCCACCACGAACGCCTCGGTACCCGACGCCGCCAGCATGCGCACGGCGGTGGCATCCTTGTCGATGCCCTTGTCGAAACCCTGATAGGCGATGTCGATAAACGGCAACAGCCGGCGCTCCTGCATCAGCGCGATCACCTGCTGCCATTGCGCCTCATCGAGATCGACGCCGGTCGGGTTGTGGCAGCACGCATGCAGCAACACCACCGTGCCGGGTTCCAGCTTACCCAGATCCTCAAGCATGCCGGCGAAATCCAGGCCGTGGCTTTGCGGGTCGTAGTAGCGATACTCGAGCAACTCGAAACCAGCAGTGCGAAACACCACATGGTGGTTGCCCCAGCTCGGGTTGCTGATCGCGATCTTCGCGCCCGCCCCGGCAACCTGCTTGAGCAGGTCGGCCGCCACACGCAACGCCGCGCTGCCGCCGATGGTCTGCGTAGTCGCCACCCGTCCGGCCGCCAGCAGTGGCGACTCGGCACCAAACAACAGCTGCTGAGTGAGTTTCGTATAGGCCGGCAGGCCGTCGATCGGCAGATAACCGCGCGGCTTTCCCGCGGCCACCAGCGCCTGCTCCACTTCATGCACCGTCGGCAGAAGTGGGATGCGACCCTGCTCGTCGACATAGATGCCCACGCCCAGATTGATCTTGCCGGGGCGGCTGTCGGCCAGATAGGTCTCGGTCAGGCCCAGGATCGGATCGCCCGGAGCCATTTCAACGGATGCAAAGAAGGACACGGTGGCTACTCGACTAGGTGGGGTGGAAATACAAGGCTGCAAAGATACCGAAGTATTCAAGTATGCGTTGTCGCCGTCTCATCCGCTGCGCCCAGGGGCCATGCGGCAGCCGCAGTAGGGCTAGCACCCAGCGCGGCAAAATCGAACAGCTCGCGATCGGCCAGCTGCGAGGGTGACACATTGCCCAGCGCGCGGAAGATGTTCTCGCTGCGACCGGGCTGCACCTGCTCCCACTCGGCCAGCATTCGCTGCACCGCCTTGCGCTGCAGGTTGTCCTGCGAGCCGCAAAGGTTGCACGGGATGATCGGGAATTGCTTGAGCGAGGCATAGTCGGCGATGTCGGCCTCCTTGCAATACGCCAGCGGCCGGATCACCACATGGCGGCCATCGTCGGAGCGCAGCTTCGGCGGCATCGCCTTCAGCTGCGCCTGGTAAAACAAGTTGAGGAAAAACGTGGCGAGAATGTCGTCGCGATGATGACCCAGCGCAATCTTCGTGATGCCGTTGGCCGCCGCCCAGTGGTACAGCGCACCACGACGCAGCCTGGAACAAAGGCTGCACATGGTCTTGCCTGCGGGGATCACCCGCGTCACCGTGCTGTAGGTGTCCTGCTCGATGATGTGGAACGGCACGCCGCGCGCGGTCAGGTAATCCGGCAGCACATGCTCAGGGTAATCCGGCTGCTTCTGGTCCAGGTTCACCGCGATCAGCTCGAAGCGCACCGGCGCCTTCGCCTGCAATTGCAGCAGGATATCCAGCATGGTGTACGAGTCCTTGCCCCCAGACAGGCACACCATCACCTTGTCGCCGTCCTCGATCATGCCGAAATCGCCAATCGCCTGCCCCACCTGATGCCGCAGGCGCTTGGCCAGTTTGTCGGCCTCGGCGGCTGGCATGTGGTGGGGGTCGGGCTGGGCGGACATGACGGCGAATCAGACAGATAGGAAGGTTATTGTAGCTGGCTGGCCGGCGCGCTTCCGGCGCCGAAGCCCGAACGCGTGAAGCACGAATCGAGACAACAAAAAGCCCGGGCGAGGAAGGAACCTCGCCCGGGCTTGGTTTTGCTTTGGCTCTGACCAAGCGCACCCCATCAACTGGCATGGGACTGGGCCAGGAAACGCTCTCGCCTAGCCATCATCCGAGCCTTTCCCTGTCACAGCGGTGCGATATCACCGCACCGCTGCATGCAAGGCTCAGTGCGTGACGAAGTTGGCCAGCACCTGCACCCCGGCAAAGTTCTTCGTGCCGCCGGTGACGAGCATGTAGTAGACGCCTCCGGCGGGCGCCGTTTCGACTACCGTCTCGTTGTTGGTGTTCGGCTTGACCGAGCTGAAGTCGGCACCGGCACCGCTGGAGCCCGGCGGGTTGCCGCGCTTGACGTAGAGCGATACATCACCGGTACCGCCCAGCGTGCGCATCGTCAGGTTGGTTGCACCGGCCGGCACGCTGACGCTGTACAGGTTCGATCCGCCCGCGCTGCCAGCCGCGGTCGCCGCGACGCCGCTGGTGAGCGGGATGGAGGGGGCAATGTTGTCGATGTTGATGGCCGCCTGGATCGCCGCATTGGCGTCCACGATGCCGGCACCGATGGTGTGATCAGGCGCTGCCGGGAAGCTGCGTGCCGAATTGGTCAACGCCTGGCTTATCTGTGCGGGGGTAAGCGTGGCGTGTCCGGCTTCTTTGACAGCCTCGATCATCAGTGCAACGACACCCGTGACGTGCGGTGTCGCCTGCGAGGTACCAGCCATGCCGCCATAGGTCGGGCCATTGGCGGTCTGATCTTCCGTGGTCGCACCGTCATTGACCGTCGACCAGACGAAGCCTGAATCAGGCGTGGTGGTGCCACTGCTGGCATCGTTGGGATAAATGCCACCACCCGGAGAAGCGATGGTGACGCCGTTGCCGTAGTTGGAATAGAACGCGCGCTTGCCGGTGATGCCCACCGAGGCCACCGCGATCACGCCCGGGCAGCTGGCCGGTGAAGCGTTCGCTACGTCTTGCCCGTCGTTACCCGCGGCCACCACCACCGTGACGCCACGCGAAATGGCATCGTTGATCGCTGTGCTGGTGACATCATCGCTACTGCATGACCCGGCACCGCCGAGACTCATGCTGATGACCTGGGCGGGATTCGGATTCGTCGGGATGCCCGGCACCGTACCGCCGGAAGCCCATTCGATGGCGTCGGCGATATCGGAGGTGGCGCCACCGCAATGGCCCAGTGCCCGGATCGGCACCACCGCAGCATTCGTTGCAATGCCATCGACGCCGACACCGTTGCTGTTGACCGCCGCGATATTGCCGAACACATGGGTGCCGTGCCAGCTGCTGGCTTCAGGCGAACCCCCGTTGCAGCTTGAATAGGCCGCGCCCGTGGTCCAGTCGCCGGTATCCCAACCACCGGGTACGCGTCCGTCGACGGCACGTCCGGACGTCAGCGCATCGGTGATCACGTCATAGCCGGCACCGGTCAACCCCTCATTGAGATCGCCATGGTGCGTGACGCCGGTATCGATCACCGCCACGGTAACGCCGGTGCCGTCATAGCTTGCCCATGCCGTGGAGGCGTTGTTGCCACCCCAGTTCGGATAGGCGGTCGTGTCACGACCCACTGTCGTCATGGCGCCATTGCCGGGCTGCATGTGCCACTGAAGATGATTGGTGACATTCAGCGGGTCGTTTGGCGTGCTGCCGCCCGGGCTGGCGGCGGCAGGCTTGATGGCTGCCTGAGCGAAATCCTTCACCGCATGCATCATCACGTCGGCTTCGACATGTGCTACCGAAGGGTCAGTGGCGATCTGCTGCATCAGTGTGGTTGCTTCGGTTTTGCTGAGCTTGCGGCTCGTGCTCAACAGGTCGGCACCCACTGCCAGCTTGCGCCTCCAGGTCACGCCGAGCGCAACGCCCGACGTCGTATTTGCCGTGGCATAAAGTTTCGCACGGGAGGCCGCAACCAGCATGGTCTGCGCGGCAACCTGCGAATTCGCACGCTCCGTGCTGCCGTTGCGATAGGTGACGATGAAGCGGTCGTACTGGCCGCTGTCCTGCATGGTGCGCGCGTTAATAACGCCGATGACATTTGGCGATATCGAAAAATTGGCAGCGTGTGCCGACGGGATGCCAATCGCTGCGGTAAGCGCAGCGAGGTGAAGCATGGTCAAACGATTCATGATTTAGATCCCCAAAAATTAAATGCGTGTGGTGTGGAGGCGGGGCGCATTGCGCCCCGCTCTCGCCTTACCAGCTGATGCCGCCGCCGACGCCGACCGAAGATTCGGAACCGGATACCGACGCACCGATGGACACGCTCGCTCGATTCGAGTCGAACGCACGCTGGTAGCCCACCGAGAACGCACCCTGACCGTTGTAGTTGCCGGCACCGAAGCCCACGCGGTTGTCACCGGCAAGGCCCGACGTGTTGGCCGTCATCTGCGACATCGCCGCGCCCATTGCACCCACGCGATCCAGACGCTGATTGACCTGACTGAACTGGTCATTCATCTGGGCTTGCAGGTTGGAGATGGACTGCTGATTGCCTATGACCGAGTTGGTATAGGCGTTGGCTGCCTGAAGCGTCTGCTGCGCGCTCGCATCGGTATAGGTCTTGGCGGTAGCCAGCGCCGCATTGACCTGGCTGACGTTGGCCGCGTCAGTCGCCTGCACACCGGCCGCAACGTTGGTGATCTGGCGCTGGTTGGTGGCCGTACCGACCGAGACCGTATTGGCCACGTTGGCCACCGAACCCTGACCCAGAGCCACCGCATTGGCCGCAGTCACCGAAGCGCCCTGGCCGATGGCCGTGCCCGAAGCCGCCGTCACCGACGCACTCTCGCCCACCGCCACGGCGTTCGTCGCCGCCGCGGCGATGGTGGTGTTCGCACCCACCGCCGTGCTGCCGTCCGCATTCACCTGGGCATTGCCGCCCAGTGCCGTGTCGTTCGGGCCGGCCGCAAAGCTGTTGCCGCCGACCGCTGTGCCGTTGGTGCCGCCGGCCTTGGCATTGGTGCCCATCGCTACGCCACCCGAACCGGTGACGACCGAAGCACTGCCAGTGCCATCCACTGCAATCGTGCTCGGCATGCCAGCACCACCCGAAGGGGTCTGCTGCAACGTGCTGATTTCACCCTGGACGGTAGTCATCTGGGTATTTAGGAGGTTGATCTGCTGGAAGTCCTGACTCTCCAGGTTGCTCAGGGTGGTGAGCTGGTTCATGTTCACCGCGTCGCTTCCCTGGACACCCGCGGCGACGCCATGGATTACCGTGCCGCTGGCGCCAGCCAGCGTGATGCTGCTCATGTCGGCAGCGTCATAGTTCACTGCCAGCGCGGTGGCTTGGCCAACACCGGATACAACCGCTGAATTGAGCTGACTAAAATTGACAGCATCGGTAGCCTGCGTACCGGGGGCAACGTTGGTGATCTGCCGTTCGGCACCCACCGCACCCACAGACACCGAGTTATCCCGATCGGCAATGGAGTTAGCACCGAGCGCGACCGCGTTCTGCCCCAGTACGGTCGCACCATAGCCAATGGCCGTACCCATGCCGTTTGTGCCCAATGCAGCCGCTCCGCTACCGATAGCCGTATCACCCACGCCCAAGGCGTAGCTGCTGGAGCCTACGGCGGTCGAATAATCACCCTCGGCGTCAGCCTGGAAGCCCGTTGACAAGCTCTGCTGGCCGGCGGCAATCGCGCTGATACCCATCGCCTGCGCCTGATTCGCACTGGCACTCGATGCGGCACCGATGGCGATGGAGTCGCTGATGTCCAGGTTGGGCTGGGTTCCATCGACGTCGCCGTCGTTCGGGTTGCCGGCGATGGCGCCATTGCCGATCGCCATGTTGCGCGTGCCGCCAAAACCACCACCGGCCCAAGCGTTGGTGCCGAGTGCTTCGTCACTCGTACTGGCCGCAATGGCATGGTTGCCGAGCGCCACCGAGTCCGTACCCCAGGCCACACTGTTGACGCCGACGGCCGTGGCGTTGGTCATGGTGGTGTTGAGCTGACCATTGGCGACGGCATTGCGGCCGAGAGCCATGCTGCCGTCACCGTCCGCCGTCGCCTTGTAGCCGATGGCGATCGATCCGGCCGTTGGATCGCCGCCTAACAATTCGGAGCCGCTGGCAAAGGCCCCCGAACCTAGCGCGACGCTGTAGTCGCTGAACGCATGGGAGGTCGAGCCAATCGCGATAGCCTCGGTGCCCGCGGTCTGCGGCGCGAGACCACCGGTTCCAAATTCGGAGTAGCTGCTACCGATGGCAATCGAGCCCGGACCGATCGCAAACGAGTCTGCGCCAATGCCGATGGCGCCGTCGCCGTAACCGACCGCTCCATGACCAATGCCGATGGCGTCCACGCTGCCTTGGGCAACACCGGCGCCATAGCCAACGGCAACGCCGTACGAACCACCGTAGGAGATAGCGTTGGCGCCAACGACGACCGACCCTATCGCGTTCTGGACGGATCCGCCGGATCCCGTGGTTTGCTTGGCCTCGGCGTCGAAGCCGATCACCACTGCGTTATCTGCACCTACGTCGGTAAGAGCTCCTCCCACCGATCCCGCGCCGCCGCCAGCAGCGATGGCAATGCTGTTGACGCCGTAGGTCTTGGAATTGTTGCCAATCGACGTAGAGCCAGCGCCCGGAGAGATCGAACCGTTGCCAATCGCCAGCGAAGAGACGCCGGACGCGACCGCGCCGTAACCCATCGCCACTGCGAACTGCGCGGTGGCCTGCGTTCCGGCACCAAGCGCCGTGGTGTCGCTGGCAGTTGCAAAAGCGGAGTAGCCCACAGCGGTGGCCTGGGCGATCCTGGTGTTGTTGGTCAAATCGCCGACGACGGAGCTGGCACCGATCGCCGTGGACTGTGTAGCGCCTGACGACAGGGCGCCGTTGCCGACGGCGGTGTCGTTGGTAAGGCCCAGCCAGCCACCGGGGCCCGACACGAGCGCTGCGTTGGGACCGATCGCCACACCGTTGGAGACCTTGGTATCCACCGCGTTGACGCCGATTGCAACACCGCTGGAGCCTGTCACCGACGAACCGGAGCCTAGGGACATGGCGTTGCTGGAGGTTGCCTGCGCGCCGTCACCAAGCGCAATGCTGTTGGAGCCACTGGCCGTTGTGATGAGACCCGCGGAGTTCGCACTACCGATCGCTATGGCGTAGTTGCTTGTTGACTGCGCGCCCTGACCCAGCGCAATGCTGTTGGTGCTGCTGGCGGTCGATGCGGTACCCACCGCCATCGCCGCCGCGCCCGTCGCCTGTGCGCCTTCACCCACGGCCAAGCTGGTATCGGTCGCCGCATTCGCGCTCGCGCCCAGAGCCGTGCTGTTGGCACCCGCGGAAGTCGCGCTGGAGCCGAGAGCCACGCTTGCATTGCCCATGGCGTTCGAGCTGTAACCCAAAGCCGTGCTGTTGTCAGCCTGCGCCAGGGAGTTCGTACCCATGGCGACGCTGTAGCTACCGAAGGTATTGGCGCCGGAACCGGCTGCCACGTCGCTATAGCCGCCCACCGCTGCAAAGATCGGCGCGTTGCCGTTGGGTGCCGAAATCGTGAGGTAGCCCGCGCCCTCACTGATCCCCGTGCCCGCAGAGGTGGTGATCGTTGGCGGCGTGACCGCCTGGATGCCTTGCGTCATCGTGGTGGTGCAGGTCAGCGAATCCGTCGTATCGGCAAGACTGATACCCGGAAGCGCCGTGCCGCAGGCCATGGCGCTCAGCGGCGCCAGCGCGAAACCACCCATCAGGGCTGCAAAAACGGCTTTACGTACCGTGCTATTGCGTCCCTTACCCGCCGAACGGGCGTGCTCGGAAGCAACCACCACGGCGCCGAGCGCGTGGTTCCAGACTTTGCTGTAAATTGTGTTCAACAGAACTCTCCCCAAATAGCCTTCGGCGATGCTCCCGCTCCCCGCGGTGCAATTCACAACGGACTGCCAACGCATGCCTAAAGGTGCCCAATGAAAGGGACGCCCGAAGGACGTCCCCATGTGTAATCCACCTCGAGATTCGGCGACGCTGAATGTGAAGTCACGCACGTTTTCACACGGCTCACACCCAGCTTTCCGGGCTCACGAAACTCACGCTTGCTCACGCCAGACAGGCAGAGAAAAATGGTCTGGCAGGTCGCAGTTTCCGAGGACAATCCGGTGACGATTCCGGGAGTTCGCGCGGTGCGGGATTGGCTTGACAGGACTCCGACGAACAGTCCGATCGACCGCCTCAACGCGCGTTTTATTCAAGTACTCATGATCGCGTTCGGCCTGTCGATCGTGCTCGGGCGCCTTTACTACATGGCCGCCGAGCCATCGGTCGGGTTACCCGAAAGCTGGACGCTGGATGCGATAACCGATCTCGCCACCGACATTGCGGTCGCACTGGCTGCGTGGATCGGCGTCGTGGTAGTCCGTCGCGGACACTTCAACACGGGCATTCAGATCTTTCTGTGCATCTGCCTGTTGTCGCTCGCTGCGAACTACGCCACCACGGGTTATCGCCACGCGCCGCCCGACCCTTCGGCAACACTATTGCTGGCGATCGGCGGCATCGTGCTGGGTCGCCGCACGCCTTGGGCCGTCTTTGCGGCCGTGATGGGCTCATTTGTATTGGGACAACTGGCCGATGCCCTATGGTTGCCCGGACCGAGACTGAGCTTCGGGGACGCGTTTCACACACTGCCGATGCTGGCTGTGGCCTACCTGTTGATCAGCTTCGCCATTGACTACACGACTCGTGCGCTGCGAACGATGCTGGCCGAGGCACTGCAGCACACCAGGGTGCTGGCTCGAACCAACGAACTCCTGAAGACCGAAATGGAGGAGCGCGAGCGCACCCAGCACCAGCTGATCCACTCCCAGAAACTGGATGCCATCGGTCGCGCCGCCAGCGGCGTTGCACACGATTTCGACAATGTGCTGAATGTCGTACTTGGCTACGCGTCGCAACGCGAACAGCTCGCCGATCGCGGTACGCCAGCTCTGCTTGACGCGCTCGAAGGCGTCGAGCTAGCTGCGCTGCGCGCGCTGGCGATCAGTCGAAAACTGCTCAATTTCAGTCGACAGGATTCGAGTCACACCCAGGTATTCGATGCAGCCGGTGCACTCGCCGAGCTCGAACCGATGCTGCGCCAGCTGCTTGGCTCCTACATTCAGCTCGATATCGTGTTGCGCGCCCACGATATGCCGATACGTCTGGATCGCGGCCAATTCGAGCTGATGATTCTCAATATTGCGGCGAACGCGCGCGATGCGATGCCCGACGGCGGCCGCTTCAGCCTGATTCTGGAACAGGATATGGAGCGCGACCCGGAGCGCGATGGAGCGGAACCAACTTTACTGCTGAGCCTTGTCGATACCGGTATGGGCATGAGCCCCGAAGTCCAGGCCAAGGTGTTCGAACCGTTCTACACCACCAAACCTTTCGGACGCGGAACCGGGCTCGGGCTCGCGGTCGTCGCCAGCATGATCAAGGCGGCAGGCGGTGCGATCGATATAACCAGTGCACCCGGCAAGGGCACCCGTTTCAGGATTCGAGTGCCGTTGTACATCGCGTCACGGCAGCAACACGCCATATCCGTCTAGCCTCGCGACCTTCGCTCAAGCAAGTGGAGAGAACAGCTCAGGATTGGCTGGCGAACAGATAGCCCTGCCCCCGCAGCGTCAGCAGCGGCAAGGGCTGGCCGGCCGCTTCCTGTGCCTTGCGGCGCAGTCGATGCACCATCATTTCCAGGCGGTGCGGATCAAATTCGTAGACATCGCAAGTCAGCGCGGCAATCAACGTTTCGCGCGAGACCGGCTCACCCGCGGCTGCCACCAGCACCCGAAGTATGCAACGCTCCGGAGCCGTCAATGGCAGCGGCAGGCCGCTCGGTGTGACCAGGCACCAGTCGTCCGTGTCCAGGCGCCAGTGTCCCGACTCGGTCACTCCATGCAAGGTTGCTGCAGCGTCGTTCTGCGCCAGACGACGCGCGACGCTATGCAGCGTCGCCGCCAACACCTCGATATTCACCGGTTTGGACAGGAACGCGTCGGCGCCATTGGACAGCGCGCGGATATGGTCTTCCTGGCCCGTGTTGCCGGTCAGCATGCAAATGCCGAGCTTGGAAATCTCGCGCAGATGTTGCACGACACTCAGGCCGTCCTCATCGGGCAGGCCAATGTCCAGCACCACCAGGTCGAACTGCTGTCGAAGCATGTTCCGGTAAAGCTCGGAGGCCGTCCCCGCGCCAGTCACCTCAAAACCGAAATACCGCAATCCCGGAAGGATGATGCCTTCACGCAGCTGCGCATCGTCTTCCAGAACGCCAATGCGCCACGCGCGGGCCGGTGTTCGGGCGGCCACCTTCGAAGTTTGATCAGTCATGTTGCGCGGCTTTGGTATCACTGTGTCGCGTGGGCGGATGCGCATTCATAGTGCGCCGCCGCATCCTGCGTCAAGCAACATGTCTTCGTCGCTGTCGCGTTGGACACCGGTGAACGAGGCGCGACAGCGGTGGGTGCACGCACTTATGGCATTGCCGGTCTACGGCGGCGGCAGCCTCGGCTTTCCCGCTGCGGCCGATGTATTTCTGTACGGGAATGGATGGCAATTCCCATCGGCACTTTGATGTGGGCACGGAGAAAACCTCGTTGTAGCCAGCTGGCCGATGGGCGTCCGACGGGCCCAAACGGCGTTAGACTAGGAGGGTTCTCCCTAGCCGCCGTCTTCGTCGCTATGCAGGTTCAGGATCACGCCGAAATTGTCCATCTGCTGGCCGAGCTGCGGATGGAGCATCGTGACCTCGATACGGTGATCGACCAGCTGGCCACGGCGATTGGCCGCGACGAATTGCAGCTGACCCGGCTGAAGAAGCGCAAGTTGCTGCTGAAAGACAACATCGCACGACTCGAAAGCAAATTGATTCCCGACCTCGACGCCTGAGCGCGATCGCCTCAGACCGGAATATCGATGAGCCAGCTGACCCCGACCTGCCTGCAGGACGAATACGTCGCGTTGGAACCGTTACGCCTCGATCACGTGCCGGCACTGGAAGCCGCTGCGGCCGACGGTGAATTGTGGAACCTGTGGTTCACCAGTGTGCCGCCCCCGGGACAGGCACGCAGCTATGTCGAAAAAGCCCTGCAAGCCCAAAGCGAAGGGCTGATGCTGCCGTTCGCCGTGCGCGAACTGACCAGCGGCGAGATCGTGGGCACGACCCGCTATTACGACATCGTGACCGAACTGCCACGTCTGGCGATCGGCCACACCTGGTACGCGCGACGTTGGCAGAAAAGTCACTTGAACACCGCCTGCAAACGACTGCTGCTGCGCCACGCGTTTGAGGTGATCCATTGCGTGGCAGTGGAATTGCACACCGACCGCCGCAATCTCGATTCGCAGCGCGCGATCGGGCGCCTTGGCGCCCATTACGACGGTATTTTGCGTGCCCACAAACGCCGTCCCGACGGCACGCTGCGCGACACGGTCTGCTACAGCATCGTGGCCGATGAATGGCCTGACGTGGATCGCTGGCTGGGCATGCGGCTACAGCGCCTCGCCCTTGCTCCTGCGCCAGCACCGTTGTAGGGGCGCACCCTGTGCGCGATTGCTCTTGATCATCGCGACAAGCGATCGCGCACAGGGTGCGCTCCTATAAAGACCGATCAAAGCAACCGGTTGACCAGCCGATCGAGGCGGGTGCGGTTCAACCGCTTCAGTTGCTTGCGCACCTCCGCCGGATAATGCCGAGGGCTTTCCAGCGCGAGATCATCGGACAGCCGCGTGGCATGTCGCCTCAACGCCGCCCATTCAGCCTGGTGCTTCGCATGCAGCAATCGCGCGGGGTCGCGCAGCACCAGGCCGTTTTCAAGATCCAGCGCCCATGCGCGTGGATTGAGATTGTTGCCGGTGAGGACGGCCACGTCGTCATCGACGAACAGGCCTTTCAGGTGATAGCTGTTGTCGCCATCGCGCCACAGATAAATATTCAGCTGGCCACTGGCGATTTGTCGTCGATGCGCCCGTGCGAAACGCCGCAGATTGTTTTCATAGAGATAGGGCAACAGCCCAATCGTCTTGAATGGCTGTCCCGGCGGGATGTAGAAATCGTTGGCAGTCTTGTCGCCGATCATGATGTCGATCGTGCAGCCGCGTCGCAGCAACTGGCCCAGCACGACACGCACCGGCTTGGGCAGATTGAAATACGGCGTCAGCAGAATCACCCGCTCGCGCGTGCTGCGCAACAGCGCAAGCAAAGTGTCGTTGAGCGCGTTGTCGGTGCGACCGAAACCGAGCAGTGGCGTCACCGCCACGTCGGCCGGCCCCAATGCGTCGCGCGGCACGTCGTAGTGGGCCTGCTGCAAGGCCTGGCGAAATTCGCGGATCGGCCCCAGCAGGGTGCGCGTGACTGGGACCTCGGATACATTCAAGCGACGCACGGCATCGCTGCCGAAGAAATCATGATGCACGAAAGCGGCCATCGCATCGGCCAGTCCGCGATGCCGAAGCAGGTGGTAACGATCGAGCCGGTAACGACCCTGCCGCTCCAGATAGACGTCATTGAGACTCGCGCCGCTGTACAGCACGGCATCATCGATCACAAAACCCTTCAGGTGCAGCACGCCGAACAACTCACGGTTCTGCACCGGCACACCATAGATCGCAACGCCCGGCCCAAGGCGCTCGGCGTACTCACGGTACATACCGGCATTGCCTTCACTTTTCTGCTTGCCGATCAACCCACGCCGTGCACGATGCCAATCGACGAATACCGAAATCTGCAATTCGGGATGTGCGGCCTTCGCCGCATACAACGCATCCAGCACTTCGCGGCCACCGTCATCGTCCTGCAGGTAGAGCGTCACAATCACGATACGGCGCGTGGCTTGTGCGATGAGCTGCAGCAGCGTCTGCCGAAACGCGGCGGGATCGGGTAGCACTTCGATCGCAGCAGCAGGCAGCGCGAACGAAGGCAACGCCCCCAGCAGCGTCTGCGCCTTTGGTGCGCGCAGCGGCGAAAGGATCCGCCGTGCCAGGCGACGGGGCGTGGTCATCAGCTTGTTCATGGGGGGTTTGGCATCCGCAACATTGCCCATCATCGCAAACCGCGATGGGTGCGCCTACCCCGATGCGGACAGCCCTGCTGCAGGCCAGCCATCAAGAGGCACACCGGGCGCCTCCGGTTTCAGGGTTTGCGGCGACTCAGCCGCCCTTGACCGGGAAGGTCTGTGCATTGCCGGGAGCGGAATTCGGTATCGCTGGCGTGCCCGGTGAAGTCGCCGGCGCGATCTGGCGTGCACCGCACTGGTAGGCGCCCCACGGCTGCGAACCATCGTTTGGCTCGGCCAATGGCTTGATGGTGTCGGCATGCATCTGCGCGGCCTGATTGCGCGCCATCACTTCCAGTTCGTCACGCACGGTGATGTCGTTGCGATCGATCGGACCCACGCGGTCCATCACGGAGACGGTGACTTTACCCAGATCGCGGCAGGTGGATACGTCACCGCTCCAGGCCGTGTGCACGTTGCGGGCGGCATCGTCCAGAGTGATCCCCCAGGTGCAGGCGCTCAGCAACAGCACGGGGACGAGCAACAACAGGGTCTTGCGCATGGATGGCTCCGCAGCGGTGACTTGAAAAAAGGAGGTAGAGCCGTCGCCGACCCAGGCTCCATCCTAACGCGAGGGCGCCAGCGCGTCCCCCAACGAATCCAAAACGTGGATGGCCGGGGCGGGCCGCGATCTGGCCCGGTGAATGAGTGTCCGATTGTCCGGTTGTCCGGCGGGGGCAGAGCGACTGTCCGCGGACATCGTTGGCAGCTGGGTCAAGATCAAGAACATACTTACATATCAACTATTTATGCTGCGCAAAATAGTTGGCACACCACTTGCTCTCCCAAGACTGCAGGGCTTAATCCATTCGACGGAGAGATGATCATGAAATACGAAACATTGATGTTGCGCAGCCTGTTTGCCGCCTGCTTCGCCTTGAGTGCGCTGGTCCTGGGTGCGATGGTGACCACTACGTCGCCGAGCGTGCAGCTGGCCTCGAATCAGAGCCTGGGCTCGATCCTGCTGACCGCGCCAACCAGCTGCGCACTGCCACCGGACGGTGTGGTCTGCCCGCGCCTGCCCGGTTGAAGGCACCTGGCGAATCGATTGAAGGACGTGTTCGGCGCAATCGTGTCGGAGCGGGCGATAATGACCGGATGCTACATGTCATCCTGTTCCGCCCCGAGATCCCGCCGAACACCGGCAACGTGATTCGCCTGTGTGCGAACACCGGCGCGATGCTGCACCTGATCCGCCCGCTGGGCTTCGCACTTGACGACGCCCGACTGCGCCGCGCCGGACTGGACTACCACGAGTACGCCAGCATCTGTGTGCATGACGACCTGGCCAGCTGTCTCGCCACGATCGGCGCACCCCGCGTCTTCGCCTTCACTACCCGCGCGCAGGTCGCCCACGTCGACGCACGTTTTGCCGACGGTGACGCGCTGCTGTTCGGCTGCGAAACGGCTGGCCTGCCCGCTGAAGTGCTGGAGGCGATCCCGGCCGCACAACGCCTGCGCCTGCCGATGCGCCCGGACAGTCGCAGCCTGAATCTGTCCAACACGGTGGCCGTGGCCGTCTACGAGGCCTGGCGCCAGCTTGGTTTCGCAGGAGCGTACCCTGTGCGCGAACCCTCCACGTCAACCAGTTAAAAGCCAGCACGCGCACACCGCAGCTCCTACAGATTGTGGTCAGCACGGCTACAATCGCGGGATGAATGCCGCCACTCCCAACTCCTGGTTACCGCAACCACTGCGCAAACTCGCCGGACGCGCACTGGAAACCGCACTGAACCACACGCTTGCGCTCGATCCGGATACCCAGCAACGGCTCACCGCGCTGAATGGCCGCAGCGTGCAGCTGCATCTGCGCGGACCGGAAATCGCGCTGGCAGTGACGGTCAAAGATGCACGCCTGATCGTCGGACCGCCGCTGGAAGACAGCCAGCTACGCGTCGCTGCCACACCCGGCAGTCTGCTCGCGATGCTGTTTCGGCGCGACGATGACGGCATCGCGCCAGGCAAAGTCGAGATCGCCGGGGACGCCGAGTTGGCGCGCCGGCTGGAAAAGCTCGCCAGCAAGTTCGCCCCGGATTTCGAAGAGGCTTTCGCGCGCACGTTCGGCGATGTCATGGGCGTGCCGCTGGCCAAGGCTGTACGCAAGGGGCTGGCCCATGCGCGCGAAACCGCTGCGCATCTCACCGAAGATGGCGCCGACTGGCTGCGCGATGAAGCGCGGATTGCGCTGGCACCTGGCGAGGTCGAGAGCTTTCTCGATGGCGTGGACAACGTACGCGAACGCAGCGAGCGGCTGGAATCGCGCGTGCTGCGACTAGCCCAGCGCCTGCAGGGCAACGCCGCGTGACGCCGCTGAAAGTCGTGCCGCGGCTGCTGCGGGTTGCCTCGGTGCTGCTGGCGTACCGACTCGACGAGCTGGTTGACGCGGCGCATCTGTTCCGCCCGCTTAAACTGGTGCGCCCGCTGTTGGCGCGACCGCGCGCCAACAGCGGGCAACTGTCTCGCGGCGAACGCCTGCGTCTGGCATTGACCGAACTGGGGCCGATCTTCGTCAAGGCCGGCCAGGTGCTGTCGACCCGGCGTGACCTGATACCGGCTGATATCGCCGACGAGCTGTCACTGCTGCAGGATCAGGTCGCCCCGTTCCCCGGCAGCGAAGCGCGCGCCATCGTCGAGCGTGAATTGAAATCACCGATTGGCCATCTATACGCCCAATTCGACGAAACGCCGCTGGCTTCCGCGTCGATCGCCCAGGTACACGCTGCCACGCTGCACGATGGCCGCGAGGTAGTCGTGAAAGTGCTGCGCCCCGGCATCGATGCGCAGATCGCCCGTGATGTACGTCTGCTGCATTCGCTGGGCGAACTGGCCCAGCGCTGGCATCCGAATGCCGACAAGATCCGCCCGCTCGACGTGGTCGCCGAAGTCGAGAAGATGCTGGAGAACGAGCTGGACCTGCAACGCGAGGGCGCCAGCGCCAGCCTGCTCAAGCGCAACTTCGACAGCGGCGTCGACCTGTACGTACCGGCCGTGCACTGGGAGCTCACCGCGCAGCGCGTGCTGACGCTGGAGCGTGTGCATGGCATCAGCTCGGACGACATTGCCGCGATCGATGCGGCCGGACTCGACCGCAAGGCGCTCGCCGTGAAAGGCGTGCGGGTGTTCTACGAACAGGTGTTCCGCGACAATTTCTTCCACGCCGACGCTCACCCCGGCAACATCTGGGTCGATCCAACGCGCACGACCGAACCGCGTTTCATCGCGCTGGATTTCGGCATCATGGGTTCGTTGCCGGAGGCTGACCAGTACTGGCTGGCGCAAAACTTCATCGCGCTGTTCGAGCGCGACTATGCGCGCATCGCGCAGCTGCACGTTGCTGCCGGCTGGATGCCCGCCGACGTGCGCCTGGACGAACTGGAAGCAGCGGTGCGCACTGTATGCGAGCCGTACTTCACCCGCCCGCTGTCGCAGATATCGCTGGCCGAGCTGGTGGTGAAACTGTTCCAGACAGCACGCCGTTTCGAGCTGACCCTTCAGCCTCAGCTGATCCTGCTGCAAAAGACCTTGCTGAATATCGAAGGCGTCGGCCGCATGCTCGACCCCGAGATCGATATCTGGGCGGTTGCGCATCCGGTACTCAAGCGCATCCTGCGTGAGCGCTACAGCCCCCTGCGCACGCTGCGCGAAGTGCGCAAGCGCGTGCCCGAATGGCTGAACAGCGCTCCACAGATACCCGAACTGGTACGCGATGCACTGCGCCAGATCGGTCGCGGCGAACAACGCACGCTGAGCGATCCGCAAGCACTGAAGTTGCTGCGCGATCAGGCGCATCGTCAGCACAAACTGCTGGCCTGCGGCCTGCTCGGCAGCTCACTGCTGCTCGGTGCCACACTGTTGTGGACACTGACGCCGCAGCACGGCATCTGGCCGCCAGTGCTTATTGCTGCAGCTGGGTTGCTGTCCTTCAGCATCGGCTGGCCGCGTTCGCGCTGAAACCAGCCAGCCCCTGTGGGAGCGACTTCAGTCGCGATGCTTTAGCCTCTGTATTTCGCACTCAGAGCGATCGCGACTGAAGTTGCTCCCACAGTTACTCCCCCGACCATTCCCCACGGTAACCATGCTCGACATTCTCTACCAGGACGATGCGCTGATCGCGGTGAACAAGCCCGCCGGCCTGGCCGTGCATCGCTCCAAGATGGTGGGCAATGCCGAAGAGTTTCTGATTGACCAGCTGCGCGAGCAGGTCGGTGGCATTGTGTATCTGGCGCACCGGCTGGATCGCGCGACCAGCGGCGTGCTGCTGATCGCACGATCCAGCGAAATTGCCGCCACACTTGGCGAGCAGTTCATGGGTCGCTCGGTTCGCAAGCAATACCTCGCGGTAGTGCGTGGCTGGCCCGAGCCGGATGCAGGGTGCATCGACTACCCGCTGCCCGGCTCACGCGAAACCGGCCCCCGCCGTGAGGCGCGCACGCACTATCAGCGACTCGCCACCATCGAAGTGCCGATCGAACTGGGTCGTTATCCGCAGCAGCGTTACGCGCTGGTGCTGGCCGAGCCGGAGAGCGGCCGCTTCCGGCAGATCCGCAAGCACTTGGCGCATATCCATCATCCGATCATTGGCGATTGCCAGCACGGTCGCGGCGACCACAATCGTCTGTACAAGCAATATTTTCATTGTCACCGGATGCTGCTGCATGCATGGCAGCTGCGTTTCGCACATCCGCTCAGCGGTGCGCCGATGCTGATCGCGGCACCGCTGGATGCGGCGTACGCAGGCTTGCTGGCGCGCTTCGAGTGGACGTTGCCGGGAGAGGGGCGAGTAGCGGGAGACGAGTAGCGAGGGCGCTCGATGGCAGGCTTTCGCGGGTGCGGCCAACCGGTCCGATTTTTGCGCCCTCGCTACTCGCCCCTCGTCTCTCGCTCCTGCTCCCCCTACACTTCCGCCATGTTGATCATCAGCGACACCATCACCCTGCCTGAGTCCGAACTCTTCGAACGTTTCCTACGCGCCGATGGTCCGGGCGGGCAGCATGTGAATCGAACCGAGAGCGCGGTCGAGTTGCGCTTCGACGTGATCAACTCGCCATCATTGCCCGAAGAAATTCGCACGCGGCTGCTGGCCCGACGCGACCGCCGACTGACCAGCGAAGGCGTGCTGGTGATACAAGCGCGTCGCTTCCGTGATCAGGCACGCAATCGCGATGATGTGCGCGAGCGACTGGTCGAGATTATCCGCGGCGTGCTGGTGCCGCCGAAAAAGCGCGTCGCCACCCGCCCGACGCGGGCCTCCAAGGAACGTCGCCTGGTCGGCAAGCAGCAGCGCGGCAAGATCAAGCAAACCCGTTCGCGTAAACCGGACTTCGAATGAGCAAACGCATCCCTTCGCCGGCGCAGCTACCGCCGCGCATGCCGCGGCTGCGCGATGGATTGCGGCGCCGAACCTGCCGCCTGATACTTCGCCTGTGCGGTTGGTGCCTGGCAGGTGAGTTCCCCGACGTGCCCAAGGCAGTGCTGATCGCCGCGCCGCATTCGTCATGGTGGGACGGCATCTGGGGACTGCTGATGAAGGCGGCGATCGGCGCCGATGTGCACTTCATGGCCAAACAGGAATTGTTTGTCGGACCCCTCGGCAGTCTGCTGCGCCAACTCGGCGGCATGGCCATCGATCGCGGCGCTGCCAAGGGTATCGTCGAGCAGATGATCGACCAGTTCCGCCAGCGCGACGCCCTGTGGCTGGGCATCGCGCCGGAAGGCACGCGCCGGCATGTGGCGCGCTGGCGCAGCGGCTTCTGGCACATCGCCCGCGACGCCGGCGTGCCGATCGTGCCGGCGTATTTCAACTACGCGAACCGAACCATCGGCGTCGGGCCGCTGTTCCAAACCAGCGACGACATGGACGCGGACATCGCCCGACTGCGCGCGTTCTACGCGCCATTCAAGGGCAAGCATCACGACGTCTGAGCTAGTTTGAATCTCCGAGAGGCCCTCGATGTGCTCCCTCCCCTGCTGGCGGTGGAGGGCTGGGGTGGGGTGGCCCTTGGCGGTGGGCAACGCATCAGCGCTGCGAGTGCCCCGATTCATCATAATCACGATGGGTCAGCAGGCCGGGGCGGATCAGGTCGATGAAGGCGCGCGCTTCCGCGCTGAGAAACTTGCCCTTGCGCATCACCACACCGTAGCTGCGCTGCGGGAAATACTGCTTCATGTTGCGCACGGCCAGACGCGCGTGATCGGCTTCGGTGATGCAGATGCCGGTGACGATCGAGATGCCCAGCCCCATCGCCACGTACTCCTTGATCACGTCCCAGCCGCCAACCTCCAGCGCCACCTGATAAGGCACCTGACGCTGCTGGAACATCAGGTCGACCAACCGGTAGGTGGATAGCCGCTGCGGCGGCAGGATCAGCCCGTAGGGCGACAGATCCTCCAGCGTGACCTTCTCCTTGCTGGCAAGGGGATGATCCCTCGGCATGATCAGCATCGGGTCGTAGTGATGCACTGGCGCCCAGGCGATGTCGTTCGGCACATCCAGCATCGAGCCGACCGCGAAGTCGGCCTGATCCGCACGCAGCAGTGCCAGCCCATCCTTGCCGGTGACATTCGCCAGTTGCAGCTGCACGGCAGGAAAACGCTCGCGGTAGCGACGCACCAGCTCGGGTAGCAAATACTGGATCGTCGAGGTGCCAGCGGCGATGGTCAGCCGGCCACCCTGCAAGCCCTGCACCCGGGCCTGGAAGTCGCGATCCAGAGTTTCCCAGCCCTCGACCAATGGGCGCGCCAGCTCGTACAGCGCCTCGCCCGCATTGGTGAGATTGATGCGGCGACGGCGGCGCTCGACCAGGCTTACGCCGAGCTCGCGTTCCAGCGCCTGCAATTGCAGGCTGATCGTCGGCTGCGACAAAAACAGTGCCTCGGCCGCGCGGGTCAGCGTGCCCAACTTCACCACCGTTACAAAGGCGCGCAGCTGCTTGTGCCGATTACCTTTGTAGTAGTAACGCCCACCTTCGTCCGGCGCCCGGTCACCGGCGGCGGGCTTTTTTGATGCCTTACGGCGCATCGTTTTCGTTTCTTTCAGGGGGTCAGCGGGCTTTTTCATGCTGGTTATTCAATACGTTGACTGGTGTATTGGTAATGCTCATAGTAATGATTGAAACATTCACTTTGTCAAATAACGGTATCCGGCCTAGCTTCGAGCTCTATCCAACGAGAACGGAGCGAAGTCATGGCAGTACCCAGGGAGATTCTCGACAACGGCGCGCCCGATACCGGTGCGCTCGGTCCCCAAGCGATTGAGATCCACGCGGATCGCGCGGGCTACGAGGACGTCCTGACCCCGGCGGCGTTGGCTTTTCTGACCCGGCTGCATCGCCGTTTCGAGGCCACGCGGCAGCGATTGCTGCAGGGCCGCCGCGAACTCCAGGCACGCTTTGACGCCGGCGCGCTGCCGGATTTCCGCGCCGACACCGTCGCGATCCGCGAGTCGGACTGGCGCGTGGCGTCGATTCCAGCTGCCTTGCAGGATCGTCGCGTTGAAATCACCGGCCCGGTCGAACGCAAGATGATCATCAACGCGCTCAATTCCGGCGCGAAGGTCTTCATGGCCGACTTCGAGGACTCCTCGGCGCCCACCTTCGCGAACCAGATGGACGGCCAGATCAATCTGCGCGATGCAGTGAATGGCACACTCGAATTCAGCACGCCCGAGGGCAAGCAGTACCGTGTACACGACAACCCGGCAGTGCTGGTGGTGCGCCCACGCGGCTGGCATCTGGTCGACAAGCACATCAGCGTTGACGACGAGCCGATGGCCGGTGCGCTGGTCGACTTCGGTCTGTTTGTCTTCCACAACGCCCATACCCTGCAGTCCAGCGATCGTGGCCCCTATTTCTATCTGCCCAAGCTGCAGTCGATGGAAGAAGCGGCGCTGTGGAACGAGGTGATGGCGCTAGCCGAGGCCGAGCTGGCGCTTCCATCGAACTGCATGAAAGCCACTGTGCTGATCGAGACGCTGCCTGCGGCGTTCCAGATGCACGAGATCCTGCACGCGCTGCGCGGTCGCATCGTCGGTCTCAATTGCGGTCGCTGGGACTACATCTTCTCGTACCTGAAAACCCTGCGCAGTCATCGCGACCGCCTGCTGCCCGAGCGCGGTCAGGTGCTGATGACCGTGCCGTTCCTGAAGAATTATTCCGAGTTGCTGATCCAGACCTGCCATCGCCGCGGCGCCTTCGCCATGGGCGGCATGGCCGCGCAGATTCCGATCAAGGGCGATGAAGCAGCGAACGAGGCTGCTCTGACCAAGGTTCGCGCCGACAAGCTGCGCGAGGTGCAAGCCGGTCACGACGGCACCTGGGTCGCGCATCCCGCGCTGGTGCCGGTGGCGCAGGAAATCTTCGACCAGTACATGCCAGCGCCGAACCAGCTCGATGTGCTGCGCAAGGATGTGCAGGTGACGCGCGATCAGCTGATCGCGCCATGCGCCGGCACGATCAGTCGCGCCGGCTTCGACAACAACGTCGAGGTCTGCCTGCGCTACACCGCCGCCTGGCTGGACGGCCTCGGCTGCGTACCGATCCATCATCTGATGGAAGATGCCGCGACCGCCGAGATCGCCCGCGCGCAGCTGTGGCAGTGGCTGCATCACGGTGGACTGGAATTTCCCGACCATGCGCCGATCGACTTCGCCCTGTTCGATCACGCGCTCGCCGCGCACGTCCACCGGCTGCGTGACAGCGATCTGCCTGGCGCCACCCGCGCCGACGCGGCGGCCGCGCTGCTGTCCGCACTGACTCATGCCGACCAGCTGGGCGACTTCCTCACCCTGCCCGCCTACGACCAGCTCGCCTGACTGCCTTTTGTGGGAGCGACTTCAGTCGCGACACGAAAAGCGTCGCAGCTGAAGCCACACCCACAGAACCTCGCAAAACCCTCGATTGCACGCCTTCGATTCCACGGAGCCACACCATGAAGAACACGCTGCCCACCGCCGAACAAATTTCGCTGGACTGGAAAAACAATGCCCGCTGGGCCGGTATCCAGCGCAACTACAGCGCTGAGGACGTGGTGCGCCTGCGCGGCACCGTTGCAATCGAGCATTCACTCGCGCGTCGTGGCGCCGAGCGGCTGTGGAAGTCGCTGCACAAAGAGGACTTCGTCAACGCGCTGGGTGCGCTCACCGGCAACCAGGCGATGCAGCAGGTGAAGGCCGGCTTGCAGGCGATCTATCTCAGCGGCTGGCAGGTCGCCGCGGATGCGAACGTGGCCGGCGAGATGTATCCGGACCAGTCGCTGTATCCGGCCAACTCGGTGCCGCTGGTGGTCAAGAAAATCAACAACACCTTGCTGCGCGCCGACCAGCTGCACCATGCGGAGGGCAACGACGACACCGACTGGCTGGTGCCGATCGTGGCCGATGCCGAAGCCGGCTTCGGCGGCGTGCTGAACGCATTCGAGTTGATGAAGGCCATGATCGAGGCCGGCGCCGCCGGTGTGCATTTCGAGGATCAGCTGGCTTCAGTGAAGAAGTGCGGCCACATGGGTGGCAAGGTGCTGGTACCAACCCGCGAGGCTGTGGACAAGTTGAACGCCGCGCGTCTCGCCGCCGATGTCTGCGGCGTACCGACCCTGCTGGTGGCGCGCACCGATGCCGATGCTGCCGATCTGCTGACCTCCGACATCGACGCGAACGATCTGCCATTCGTTACCGGTGAGCGCACTGTTGAAGGCTTCTACAAGGTGCGCCCGGGGCTGGATCAGGCGATCAGCCGCGGCCTCGCCTACGCGCCCTACGCCGACCTGATCTGGTGCGAAACCAGCAAGCCGAATCTGGATGACGCGCGCAAATTCGCCGAGGCGATTCATGCGAAATTCCCCGGCAAGTTGCTCGCCTACAACTGCTCGCCCAGCTTCAACTGGAAGAAGAACCTGGACGACGCCACCATCGCCACGTTCCAGAAAGAGCTGGGCGCGATGGGCTACAAGTTCCAGTTCATCACGTTGGCCGGCTTCCACAGCCTCAACTACGGCATGTTCGATCTCGCCCACGGCTACGCACGCCGCCAGATGAGCGCGTTCGTCGAGCTGCAGGAAAAGGAATTTGCCGCTGCCGACCGCGGCTTCACCGCGGTCAAGCATCAGCGCGAAGTGGGCACCGGCTACTTCGACGCGGTGACGCAGGCGATCCAGCAGGGCCAGTCCTCGACCACCGCACTGACCGGCTCCACCGAGGAAGCGCAATTCGCCCCGCGGCAGGTCTCGGCCGCGTAAGCCACACACGCCGTGTGCGAAACAACCTGTGGGAGCGACTTCAGTCGCGATCGGTTCTTGCGCGACGCCCAAGAGCATCGCGACTGAAGCCGCTCCCACAAGGGCATTCGCGGACGCTACCAGCCGCGTAGGTTAGGGTGAGCGTAGCGATGCCCAACAGGGGCACCGTGAATGTTGGGCATCGCTGCGCTCACCCCAACCTACATCGTTTACGTTGAGGCCGGCGGCACCAGCGCGATCACCAACCAGCCTGGCTTCGGCTCGAGTTCGCGTTTGACCGAGGCCACCCGCAGCGCGCCCTTTTCCTCTACCCCAAACAGCAGCACGGAGTTGGAGCCGTATTGCTCGATGAAATGCGGCCAGTCGAAGGTGGCCGTTAGTCTGGTCGACTTGATGCGCCAACCCTGGCCGAGCATTTCGGCAAAACGGCCGTGTGTCATCTCCTCGTTGAACAACGGCGGTGCAAGCAGGTTTCCGGATAGGGCAAGGCGATCGGTGTTCTGTTGCGGCGTCAGATTGCGTAGCCGATAGACCTTGTCGCGACCGAACTCCTGCCGATAGTGAACGCAGGCCAGCGAGTTGCGCTCGCGATGGGTAGACAGAGCCAGCAGCCGGCCGATTCCCGTGAGGTCCAGATGACGCTCGCCATGCGGCGAGGCCGGGTTGCCGAAAAACGTGCCGAGCCCTTCCATGCGGGCCTGGCGGATGCCTTCCCAATCGTCATCGGCCAGCACAACGCGAAAACCCGCTTCGTCCAGCGCACCACCGATCGCGCGCGCCACTAAATCGGAACCAAAGATCAGCAGGCCACGCGGCTCCGGCTCGGCCACCTTCAACCACTTCGCCAGCGGTCGTGCGGTCGCGCTCTGAAAAACCACAGTGCCGATGATCAGAATAAACACCAGCGGCACCAGGGCGTCGCCACCACTGACGCCGAGCGCATCGAGGCGTAAAGCAAACAGCGCCGAGACCGAAGCGGCAACGATGCCGCGTGGCGCAACCCAGCCAATCAAGGCGCGCTCGCGCCAAGTCAGCCCACTACCCAGACTCGCCAGCAGCACGGTCAGCGGTCGCACGACCAGTTGGGCAATCACGAACAACGCGATGCCTGCAGCCAGCATCCCGTGAGGCAACGGCCAGTGCAACCTCGCCGCCAGCAGGATGAACAGCACCGATACCAGCACCGTGGTGAGGCTTTCCTTGAAGTCGAGAATGTCGTCGATATGCACGCCGCGCATGTTGCCCAGCGCGATGCCCATGATGGTCACGGCCAGCAGTCCGGACTCATGCGTGATCACGTTGGACACGCTGAAGGCGAGCAGCACTGCCGCCAGCACGGCGTAGTTCTGCAGGTATTCGGGGATCATCTGCCGACGTAACAGGAAACCCGCCAGCACCGCGGCCAGCGCCCCGATCACCGTGCCGCAACCGATCGTGGCGATGAAAATACCGATCGTGTGACCTTCCTGCCGCGACACGATCGCCTCGAAGATCAGCACCGCGAATAGCGCGCCGAGCGGATCGATCACGATGCCTTCCCAGCGCAGCGTGTTGGCGATGCGTGCGTTCGGACGCAACGTGCGCAACATCGGCGCAATCACCGTTGGGCCCGTCACGCAGGCCAGCGCGCCAAACAGCAGGGCAATCGACCAGCTCAGTCCAGCGACGATATGCGCCGCCAGCGCAAGCAGCAGCAGCGCCGTCACGGCGCCGTAGCTGACCAACCCGCGGACCACATGGCCGATGCCCGGCAGCTCGTGGAAGCGCAATGTCAGGCTGCCCTCGAACAGGATCAGCGCCACCGCCAGCGACACAATGGGGAACAGCAACCCGCCCAGCAACTTGTCGGGATCAAGCACGCCACTGACCGGTCCCAGCAGGATCCCGGCCAGCAACAGGAACAGGATCGCCGGCAGCTTCACCCGCCACGCCAGCCATTGCGCCAGAAAGCCGATCATCAGCATGCCGGCGAGCATCAGGCCCAGCTCGAAAGTCATCGCAATCCTTGGGCCAACGTCGGAGCGCTATCGGAGCATGCGGAGATCGACACGTCCAGCAAGTAACGCGTGGGTGCGGGTGCGTAGGTTGGGGTGAGCGCAGCGATGCCCAACAGAGGCGCCGTGATTGTTGGGCATCGCTGCGCTCACCCCAACCTACGGGCCGGCCCCCTTCAGCTTCCCAGCCGGCGATATTGCAGCGCCTCGGCCAGATGCGATTGATCCAGCAGGGCGGCGCCGCCGTCGATATCGGCGATCGTGCGCGCGACCCGCAATACGCGGTGGTAGGCGCGCGCGGACAAGCCCAGCCGCTCCAGCGCGGATTCGAACCAGCGGCGTTCGGCTGGCCCCAGTGCGCAGTCGCGTTCCAGTTCGCGCGTGCTGATTTCTGCGTTCGGCCGCCCCGCACGCATCAACGACTGTCGCCGCGCCTTGAGTACGCGCGCGCGTACCGTGGCCGAATCCTCGTCATGCACGCCGCGCGGTGTGCCGAGGCTGGCCAGAGGCACCTGTGGAACTTCCACGCAAAGATCGATGCGGTCGAGCAGCGGTCCGGAAATACGCGAGCGATAGCGCTTGATCTGATCCGGCGTGCAATGACAACGCTGGCGCAAATCGCCGGCGTAGCCGCAGGGGCATGGATTCATCGCCGCCACCATCTGGAATTGCGCGGGAAACGTCGACTGCCGCGCCGCCCGGGAAATCACGATATGGCCGGATTCCATCGGTTCGCGCAGCACTTCCAGCACGTGTCGACTGAACTCCGGCAACTCATCCAGGAACAGCACGCCGTTGTGCGCCAGTGAGATCTCGCCCGGCCGCGGAGTCGAGCCGCCACCCACCAGCGCCACCGCCGAGGCGGTGTGATGCGGTGCCCGGAACGGTCGTCGTCGCCAGTGAGTGAGGTCCGCGTGCTGTCCGGCCACCGACCGTACGACGCAGGTTTCCAGCGCCTCCGACTCGGACAGCGGCGGCAGGATGCCGGGCAGGCGTTCGGCCAGCATGGTCTTGCCGGTACCTGGCGGCCCGATCAGCAAGAGATGATGGCCACCGACGGCGGTGATCTCCAATGCGCGCCGAGCCTGCAGCTGACCGCGCACATCCAACAGATCCGGGCCATCTTGCGCGCCGCCATCGCAGGGAATGCCTACCGGCAATGACAACTCTTGCGCGCCACGCAACCAGCCGCACACCTCGGCCAGCGTGTCCGCCACGCGCACGTCTACGTCCGACACCAACGCCGCCTCGGCGGCATTTTCGCGCGGCACCACTACGCGACGACCGCAAGCCCGTGCCCGCAGCAATGCCGGCAGCACACCGGGCACCCCGCGCAACGCTCCGGTCAAGGCCAGCTCACCAAGAAATTCGCAGTCGTCCAGTTTCTCGCGTGGCACCTGGCCGCTCGCCGCTAGGATGCCCAGCGCAATGGCCAGGTCGAAGCGGCCGCCGTCCTTGGGCAGCTCGGCCGGCGCCAGGTTCACCGTGACGCGACGGTTGGGGTATTCGAAAGCGGTGTTCTGGATCGCCACGCGCACCCGATCACGCGCCTCGCGTACCGCTGCCTCCGGCAGACCGACAATATTCGTCACCGGAAGGCCACCGGACAAATGGACCTCCACCATGACCTGCGGAGCGGCGATCCCTTCCTGGGCGCGGCTAAGGGTGACCGCAAGACTCATGCGGCCAGAGGTCGCTGACGAACGAAAGGGTCGCTGATATGTACAGACATCAAGCGACTCCATCGGCAGTGCTGGATAAATAACCGCCCCCGATCGTTCTCGAGGTGAGGTGACGGATCGAGGGCGGCTTCCGGAAGGTCGGTGGTACTAGCTCCCGCGGGCAGCCACGGCGGCCTCAAGTTCAGCCACGCGTCGCTCCAATTCGTCGACTTTGGCGCGAGTACGCGCCAGCACCTGAGTCTGGACTTCGAATTCTTCGCGAGTGACCAGATCGAGGCGGCGCAATCCCTGCGCCAGAACATCCTGGAAGTTGGCGCGCAAATCCTGTTGCGCCTGTGCCAGTCCTGGCGGTACCAACGACACAAGTCGCAGGGCAATCTGATCGATATCCTGCCTATCCATCATGGATAGCGCCTCAAGCTCGTCGAAATGAAGTTTAGGTGAATGGAAATTGGGTGTGCCATCGGTATGCTCCGCCAGAAACTGTAAGGATTGTCCTACATGGCTCGTTATCAGGCGACAACACCCGGCCGTGCAGGCAGAATGCAGTGCCGCGTCGCCCGTCGCGCCGATGCCTGTCGAGTAGAGGAAAACCCATGAAGCTGGTCGTGGCGATCATCAAGCCATTCAAGCTGGACGACGTCCGTGAAGCGCTGGCCGAGGTCGGCGTGCAGGGCGTGACGGTCACTGAAGTGAAGGGCTTCGGCCGCCAGAAGGGCCATACCGAGCTATATCGCGGTGCCGAATACGTGGTCGATTTCCTGCCCAAGATCAAACTGGAAGTGGCGATTGCCGACGACCAGCTGGAGCGCGTGCTGGAGGCGATCCAGCATTCTGCCCGCACCGGCAAGATCGGTGACGGCAAGATCTTCGTCAGCACGCTGGAGCAGGTCATACGTATCCGCACCGGTGAACTGGATCACGACGCGCTCTGAAGTCGAGGGCGACGCAGACACCTGCGGCATTCAGCCCGACGGCGCGAAGGGCAGACCAAGCTCCTTGAGCATGGCATCGCGCATCAGGTACTTCTGAATCTTGCCGGTCACGGTCATCGGAAACGCGTCGACGAAGCGCACGTAGTGCGGCACCTTGTAGTAAGCCAGACGATGCCGGCAGTAGTCCTGGATCTCCGCCTCGCTTGCACTGCTGCCTTCGCGCAAGCGCACCCAAGCGCAGACCTGCTCACCGAGCTTCGCATCGGGCACGCCGAATACCTGCACGTCTTGCACTTTCGGATGGCTGTACAGAAATTCCTCGATCTCGCGCGGGTACACGTTTTCGCCGCCGCGGATAATCATGTCCTTCAGACGGCCGACGATGCTGCAGTACCCGTCCGGGTCGAGCACAGCGAGATCGCCCGTGTGCATCCAGCTCGCCGCGTCGATGACCTCGCGCGTGCGCGCCTCGTCACCCCAGTAACCGAGCATCACTGAATAGCCGCGGGTGCACAGCTCACCCACCGCACCGCGCGACACCGTCCGCCCCTGCTCGTCGACCAGCTTTGCCTCGAGGTGCGGATGGATGCGTCCGACACTGTCGACGCGGCGCTCCAGCGGATCTTCCGGCACGGTCTGGAAGCTCACGGGGCTGGTTTCGGTCATGCCGTAGGCGATGGTCACCTGATCCATATGCATCTCGCTGACTACCCGCCGCATCACCTCGATCGGGCACGGCGAGCCGGCCATGATGCCGGTGCGCAAACTGGTGAGATCGAAGCGATGAAATTGTGCGTGCTCGAGCTCGGCGATAAACATCGTAGGCACGCCATGCAGGCCCGTGCAGCGCTCCGCTTCCACGGCTTCCAGGGTGGCCAGCGCATCGAAGCCCTCGCCCGGGATAACCATGCAGGCGCCGTGGGTAACGCAGGCGAGATTGCCCAGCACCATGCCGAAGCAGTGGTAGAACGGCACGGGAATACACAGCCGATCCTGCTCGGTGAGGCGCATCGCCTCCCCGATGGAGTAAGCATTGTTGATGATATTGTGATGGGTCAACGTGGCGCCCTTTGGGGTGCCGGTAGTGCCGGAAGTGAACTGAATATTCACCGCGTCGTCGAACCCCAGGTCACGCTCCACCTCGCGCAGTCGCACGATGGCCGACCCATCGCCGGCGGCCAGCAGTTGCGACCACGTATGCGTACCCGGTGCAGCCACATCGTCAAGCAGGATCACCTCGCGCAGACCCGGCAGCCGCGCGGCGCGAAGTGCACCGGCCGCGGCATGGGCCAGTTCGGGCGCCAGCTCACCCAGCACATCCATATAGCGCGAGGTCCTGAAGCGGCGCGGCAACACCAGCGCGCGACAGTCCACATGGTTGAGGGCGTGCTCCAGTTCGTGTGCGCGGTACGCTGGATTGATATTGACCAGCACCAACCCCGCTTTCGGCGCAGCAAACTGCAGGATCACCCATTCGACGCGGTTCGGCGCCCAGATGCCGATGCGGTCGCCGCGCAGCAGGCCCAGCGCGAGCAGGCCGGCGGCGGCGCGCTCCACTTCGGCATGGAACTCCCGATAGTTCATCCGCACGCCCTGGCTGCGCACCACCAGTGCCGGCTGCTGCGGGTACGCGGCCGCCATGCGGTCAAGCAATGAGCCCACGGTATCGCCCAGCAACGGCTTGACGCTGACGCCGTGGACGTAACTCGGCATGGCTTCCATCAACCAACGGTCTCCAGCGCGCAGTGAAGAAAGCATAGCGGCTACCACCCAAGCGTGCTCCGAGACCAGCCCACCGACGAAACCACTCCGGCAACTATTTTTTGGTGCCCCGTGACGCACCGCCCCACCTCGTGCCGCGCGGCTTATCCCCCGACTTGTCCACAAGTTGTTGGGTTGACCGTGCCAGGGGCACCCGATATGTTGTGTCTGTCGGTGCCTGTCCAGACGCGATCGTCGGTCGGGCTTAAAAGGGAATCCGGTGTGAATCCGGAACTGCCCCGCAGCGGTAAAGCGGAAACGAAAGCTCCCACAAGCACTGGCCCTCAGCGGCTGGGAAGCGGGGGCAAGTAGGCGGATCGAAAGATCCTCGTCCGCAAGTCCGAAGACCTGCCGGCACATCAGGGTGAACGTGCCCTGGTGAGTAGTGACGGTTTCCGTGGGGAAGCACGTCGGAACGGTCGCCGATGGGCGACTGTCCCGTGACTTTCCACGGCATTCGTCACTTCAGGCCCTGCGCGCGGGAGCAGGTGTTTGACGACCCATGCTGGGAGCCACTGCCATGCAACCTGCCGATACCGCTGCACGCGAGCGCATCGTCGCCCGTACGGATTCACCCGCGATTTTCCATGCCGAACCTATGACGACGTCCCTGTCCGATGCCCACCCCATGACGACACAATCCACCACAACCGGCGACAGCGCTTTTGCGCTGACTCCACCGCACAACCCGGGCCAGATGCGCGTGACCAAGCGCAACGGCGGCCAGGAGATTGTCGACGTCAACAAGATCGTGCGCGCGGTGACCCGCAGCGGCGAAGGCCTGCACGGCGTCGACCCGTTGCGCGTGGCGCTGAAGACGATCGGCGGCCTGTACGACGGCGCCACAACGCAGGAACTGGACCAACTGTCGATCCGCACCGCCGCGGCACTGACCGCCGAGGAGCCCGAATACGGCCAGCTCGCGGCGCGCCTGCTCGGTGCGTACATCGACAAGGAAGTGAGCGGCCAGGAGATCCAGAGTTTCTCGCAATCGATCGCGCGTGGTGCGGAGATCGGCATCCTCAACGATCGCCTGCGCGATTTCGTCGCTGCGAACGCGCGCAAGTTGAACGATGCGATCGATACGCTCGCCAATCGCCGCTTCGAATATTTCGGCCTGCGCACGGTATACGACCGCTATCTGCTGCGGCACCCGCAACAGCGCCTGGTGATCGAGACCCCGCAGTATTTCTTCATGCGCATTGCCTGCGCGCTCGGCGGTAACGAGATCGGTGAAACGCTTGAACTCTATCGACTGCTGTCGTCGCTGGAATACATCGCCAGCTCGCCAACCTTGTTCAATGCCGGCACCCGCCATGAGCAGCTGAGCTCGTGCTACCTGCTCGACTCGCCGACCGATTCGCTGGAGTCGATCTACGACAAATATGCGGATGTCGCCAAGCTCAGCAAGTTTGCCGGCGGCATCGGCCTGGCCTACTCACGGGTGCGCTCGCGCGGCTCGCTGATCCGCGGCACCAACGGTCATTCCAACGGCCTGTTGCCATGGCTGAAGACGCTGGACGCGTCAGTCGCCGCAGTGAACCAGGGCGGCAAGCGCAAGGGCGCGGCCTGTGTGTATCTGGAATCGTGGCACGCCGACATCGAAGATTTTCTGGAGCTGCGCGACAACACCGGCGACGATGCGCGCCGTGCGCATAACCTCAACATCGCAAACTGGATCCCCGACGAATTCATGCGCCGCGTGGAGGCCGACGGCGACTGGTCGCTGTTCGATCCGAAAGTGGTACCGCATCTGGTCGACAGCTGGGGCGCGACGTTCGACGAGGCTTACATCAAGGCCGAAGCCGAACACCTGGCGGTAAAGACAGTCAAGGCGCGCGAACTTTACGCACGCATGATGCGCACGCTGGCGCAGACCGGCAACGGTTGGATGACGTTCAAGGATCGCTGCAACGCCACCAGCAATCAGACCGCGCATCCCGACAACGTGATCCACCTGTCCAACCTGTGCACCGAGATTCTCGAGGTGAGCTCAGCCACCGAGACGGCGGTATGCAATCTCGGCTCGGTGAATCTTGCGCGACATGTTGTGCGCGCCGCCGATGGAGGCAGCGTGTTCGACTTCGAACAGCTTGCTTCGACCGTGCGCACTGCCGTGCGTCAGCTCAACCGGGTGATCGATCTCAACTTCTATCCGATCGACACCGCCCGCACCGCGAACATGAAGTGGCGCCCGGTGGGTCTTGGCGTGATGGGTATGCAAGACGTGTTCTTTAAACTACGCCTGCCGTTCGACTCGACCGAAGCGTTGGCGTTGTCCACACGTATCGCCGAGGAGATCTATTTCCACGCGCTGACTATGTCTACCGAGCTGGCCCAACAAGAGGGTCCGCACCCGGGCTTTCAGGAGAGCCGTGCAGCGAACGGTGAACTGCAGTTCGACTATTGGCCGAGTGCTACACCACACGATGGCGCGCGCTGGGACGCGCTGCGTGAGCGCATCAAACAGCACGGCCTGCGCAACTCGCTGCTGATCGCGATTGCGCCGACCGCGACGATTGCCTCGATCGCCGGCTGCTACGAGTGCATCGAGCCGCAGGTCAGCAACCTGTTCAAGCGCGAGACGTTGTCCGGCGATTTCCTGCAAGTGAATCGTTATCTCGCCGAAGAGCTGAAGTCACTCGGCCTGTGGACGTCCGAGATACGTGATGCGATCAAGCTCGCCGAGGGTTCGATCCAGGGCATCGCGGCGATCCCGGAACGCCTGCGCACGATCTACCGCACGGTATGGGAACTGCCACAGAAAGCACTGATCGAACTCGGTGCCGCACGTGGCGCCTATATCGATCAGAGCCAATCGCTGAACCTGTTCATGGAAAACCCGAACATCGGCCAATTGAGTTCGATGTACATGTACGCGTGGAAGGCCGGCATCAAGACGACCTATTACTTGCGCTCACGCCCGGCGACGAAGATCACCAAGACGACGGTGACGGCGGAGCGGACCGTGCTGGTCGTGGATCAGGCGCAAGCCAATGCCGCGGTGTTCTGCTCGCTGGAAAATCCCGAGTACTGCGAGGCCTGTCAGTAAGCCTGCTTTGCTCCATGAGCGCGGAAGGCTCGCTTCGCGCCCCCCCCCCTGCTCGGCAGGGGGAGGCTGGGAGGGGGTTGCCCGAGCTTGCGGAAAGTCAAAAGCAGCCTGTCCCGGCCCTCCCCTGCGGCCCGAAGATAGTCCCTTTTTTGGGGCAAGCAGGGGAGGGAGCAGTGAGCACCGAGGCGAGCCTTTTCGCGCACACGGTGCGCTCCTACACAAATCCATTTTGAGGTAACCCATGTCCACCGAATCTGCCCGCAACGCGCACATCCTCGATCCCGGTTTCGAGCTCACCCTGCGCCCAATGCGCTATCCCGGTTTCTACGAGATGTATCGCGCGGCGATTCGCAATACATGGACGGTGGAGGAAGTCGATTTCTCGATGGACATCGGCGATCTCACGTCGAAGATGTCCGTCGCCGATCGCCATCTGATTCATCGGCTGGTGGCTTTTTTTGCCACCGGCGACACCATCGTGTCGAACAACCTTGTGCTGAATTTGTATCAGCACATCAACGCACCCGAGGCGCGTATGTATCTATCGCGCCAGCTGTACGAGGAAGCGCTGCACGTGCAGTTCTACCTCACATTGCTTGACACCTATATTCCCGATCCCACCGAACGCAACAAGGCGTTCGCGGCGATCGAGAGCATCCCCTCGATACGCGCCAAGGGCGAGTTCTGCTTCAAGTGGATCGACTCGGTGCAAAACCTGCGCCGACTGGAGACGCGCGAACAGCGGCGGCAGTTCCTGCTCAACCTGATCTGTTTCGCTGCGTGCATCGAAGGCCTGTTCTTCTACGCCGCGTTCGCCTACGTCTATTACCTGCGCTCACGCGGACTGCTGCACGGCCTGGCGGCGGGTACCAACTGGGTGTTTCGCGACGAGAGCGGCCACATGGCGTTCGCGTTCGAGGTGGTGCGTACCGTGCGCGAGCAGGAACCGGAACTGTTTGACGACGCCATGCGCGTACAAGTCGAACAGATGATGGAGGATGCGATCGCCTGTGAAACCCTGTTTGCCGAGGACGTGCTTTCCGGCGGCGTGGTTGGCCTGTCGGTGAAGGACATGCGCCAGTACCTCGAATACTGCGCCGACCAGCGTCTGGCCCAGCTCGACATGCCGAAAAAATACGGCGTCAGGAATCCGTTCGACTTCATGGACCTGCAGGACGTGCAGGAAGTCACCAACTTCTTCGAACGCCGCGTGTCGGCATATCAGGTCGGCGTGCAGGGAGAGGTGGCGTTCGACATGGCGTTTTGACGGCTACGGGATGTTGGGCATCGCTCGCCACCAGATCGCAACGCAAGAACATCACACGCCCAATCTGCATTGAGATGACCCTGTCGGATATACCGGTGGATGGACGAATAAGGCCAATCGCTCGCTCGTGCGGAATGACCGTGCTTCACCGGATTGATGTGCACGTAATCAACATGGTTGGCGAGATCGGCTTCGTCATTGATCTGATGCTCCCAGAACCGCCGCTGCCAGATGCCGCGCTCGCCGTTACTCACTCTTGAGCGGCGAATGCGCTCGCCTCATCCGATGGCGCGCGAAAAACCAGCCTTGATCAGCATCCAGCGGGTGGAGAAATCTGCGTCGCCAGGCGGCAGCGTCCAAACCGCGTGCATGTGATCGGGCAAGACGACCCACGCGTCAATCTGAAACGCATGTCGTTGTTTGACCGCGCGCACCGCATGGCGAAGCGCGTCGATGTGCTCGACGAGCAGGCCGCTGGAACGGTCATCCAGGTTAACGGTGAAGAAGAATGTCCCGCCGGAAACATGGGCTCTTCGGTAACGCATGGCAGTCATCCGTGACGTGATGTTGGGCATCGCTTTGCTCACCCCGACCTACCAGAGCTTCGGTCGCATGGCCTATTGACTACACGTGTCGCCAAGGCGTAGCTTTAACTACACTTGTAGTCACGAAGTGCCGCGAACATGTCCAAGCCAACCATCGGCGACCAGGAGCTGGGGCTCCTGCATTACTTGTCTGACCACCAAAGCGCCTCAGTGGGTGAAGTGGCCGCTGGATTTGGCGAGCCGCGTGGGCTGGCACGGTCGACGGTGCTGACGATGATGGAGCGCTTGCGTAGCAAGGGCTATCTCAAGCGCCGTCAGCTCAAGGGAATGTATCGCTACAGCACGGCCACCGGTCCTGGCGAGGCGATGCGCAGCGCGGTCGGCAGCTTTGTCGAGAAGACGCTGAGCGGTTCGGTGTCCCCGTTCGTGGCCTGGATGTCCGAGCGCGCCAAGGTCAGCGATACCGAGCTGGCCGAACTTGAGGCGCTGGTGGTGCAGCTGCAATCCAAGCGCAAGGAGCCCTGAGATGAACGCCATCGACATGCTCGCCGATACCCTGCTCGTCCGCCTTGCCTGGACCTGTGCGCAGGCCACCTTGTTGATCGGCGCCCTGTGGCTGCTAGGCCGCTGGATGCCGCGATTGTCGCCGGCGATCCGCTGCATGCTGTGGTGGCTGCTCGCCGCACAGTTGCTGGTGGGGCTGATAGCCAGCACGCCGGTACGGCTGCCGCTGCTGTCGACGCCATCGCATGACCTCGCCATAGCGGCGTCGGCGGATCTGCGTAGCACCGCGACAACACCGCTGTCCGAACCGATGGCGCCATCGGAACTCGCCGCAGCATCACCTTCTTCGGCAACGCCCATCGCGTCGACGACAACCCACTCGTTCCATTGGCAGCGTCTGCTGCTGGCGGTGTGGCTCGCTGGCCTGCTCGTGCAACTGTTGCTGGTCGCCCGCCAATGGCTATGGGCCCGCACTGTGTTGCGCGGGTCCTTGCCGTTGCATGACGAAACGCTGCAGTCGCTATGTGCGCAACAGGCTCGGGCACTGGGTTTACGTCGCTGTCCACAGCTGCGCATGTCGCTCGCGATTGCGTCGCCGCAGGTCGCTGGCCTGTGGCGACCTATCGTGCTGCTGCCCGCCAGCCAGCTGCTGACGCCCGAGGAATCGGCGATGGCACTCGCCCACGAACTGGCCCATCTGCGTCGCGGCGACCTGTGGCTGGTGTGGATACCGGCGATGGCACAGCGGCTGTTTTTCTTTCACCCGCTGGTGGCGTGGGCGATGCGCGAGTACGCGCTCAATCGCGAAGCCGCCTGCGATGCACAGGTGCTGCAGCAGCATCGCGCCGCACCACAGACCTATGGCCGCCTGTTGCTGCGCCTCGGCGTGGCCCACCCCATGCATGCCGGCCTGGCCGGAGCCTCTCCCACGTTCCAGAACCTGAAAAGGCGATTGACCATGTTGCAGCAAACCGTCAACGATACGAGGCCGCGCGCGCGCGGCTGGCTACTGGTGGTGCTGGTCGCCATCGCGGGTGTTCTCCCCTACCGCGTCACTGCGGCGGGCCCGAACCAGACCCAGGGCATGACGCAATCCGACTCCGGCGAGCAAGTACCAGCCGCTGCGCCAACGCCGCCGATTCCTCCTGCTCCCCACAATCGCTCCGTTCCACCGCTGCCGCCTGTACCTCCGGCACCGCCTCCGCCGCCGGCTCCCCCCCCTGACCTCGGCTTCAATGCGAACCATATCGACGTCGACATCCACGCGAATGCCGGCCGCGGGTTTGTGATGATCGAAGGCGATACGGTGATGATCAGCGGCAACGACAACGATCTCGATGTAGCAAAACAGCTGCACCAGGGCAAAGGACCCGTGCTGTGGTTTCGTCGTGGCGACAAGGCCTACATGATTCGTGATGCGAGCTACATCGAGCATGCCAAGGCCACCTATGCACCCATCACAGAGCTTGCCCGGCAGCAGGGTGAACTCGGTGCACAACAAGGTCGGCTAGGCGGCAAGCAGGGTGCGCTTGGTGCGCGGCAAGGTGAACTCGGGGCGCAGCAGGGGCAGATGGCTGCCCGTGAGGCCATGCTCGACGCACAGCTGGTGGCACAACCCAATCAGGACGCGCGCGCGGCGGCGCAGGAAGCGCGACTGGCCCAACAGGCGTCGCGTGACGAATTCCGCCGGCGAGAGGATGTCCTGCGTCAGCAACAGGTCGAGCTCGGCAAACAGCAGGCCGAGCTCGGCAAGCAACAGAAGGCGTTGTCCGGGCGCATGCGGCTCACGTCGGAAAGGGCGAATCAGCAGATGGATCAATTGCTGGATGAGGCAGTCGCCAAAGGCATTGCCCAACCCACGAGCGCGCGTTGAGGCTTTAGCCAAGTCGCATACACGGCATACGCATGCTGAGATCGAGCAAAAAAAAGGTTCTTCGCGGAAGTCCGGGGAGCCCGGATAAAAAAGAACGGTGACTTCAGGTAAAGATGTTTGTGCGACCAAACATTCACCTGAGCCACCGTT
>NZ_JACHCN010000013.1 GCF_014205795.1 Rhodanobacter sp. MP7CTX1 | reverse complement strand
CCTGACGAAAAGGGATCGACATCCATGTCGATCCCCCTGCGGGCCTGTCGACCCCGCCTCACCGCCGCACAGGGGCCCCGGGTAGAGCGGCGCGCTTCCTGCGCGCACTGTTTGTAGAAGCTGGATCAAAAGCAGGGCCGGAGCAGGGGCAAAGCCCAAGCCGAAGCCGAAGCCGAAGCCGAAGCCGAAGCCGAAGCCGAAGCCGAAGCCGAAGCCGAAGCCGAAGCCGTGCAAACTCCATGCACGGCAGATGTGCTCCCTCCCCTGCTTGCAGGGGAGGGTTGGGGAGGGGTTGCTCTTCGCCCGAAGATCAAGAGCTTTGCCCAACCGCCCATGTGGGGCTCCTCAAGCCAGAGCATCGTGACTGAAGTCACTCCTACAAAGACCGCTCAGGGGGTAGTCCCATGGGGGCAAACGAACTACTGACAACATTCCCCCGCAGAAGATATCGCCGAAACACGCGATAATGTCCTGATGACTTCCCTCCAATTCGACCTCCTCGCCACCGATGGCGCCGCGCGCCGCGGTCGCCTCACGTTTGCCCGCGGCACGGTGGAGACGCCGGCCTTCATGCCGGTGGGTACTTATGGCTCGGTCAAGGCGATGACGCCGCGTGATATTCGCGAAGTCGGTGCCGAGATCATCCTGGGCAACACGTTTCATCTGTTTCTGCGGCCGGGGCTGGAGATCGTCGAGAAGTTCGGCGGCCTGCACAAGTTCATCGGTTGGGATAAACCCATCCTTACCGACTCGGGCGGTTTCCAGGTCTTCTCGCTGGCGCACAAGCGCAAGATCACCGAGGAGGGTGTGACGTTTGCCTCGCCGGTCGACGGCTCCAAGGTGTTCCTGTCGCCAGAGGAGTCGATGCGGATACAGAAGGTGCTGGACTCGGACGTCGCGATGATCTTCGACGAGTGCACGCCGTATCCGGCTACCGAGAAGGTGGCCAGCGACTCGATGGAGCTGAGCCTGCGTTGGGCCGAGCGTTCGCGTCGCAGTTTCGATGATCTGAAGAATCCGAATGCGCTGTTTGGCATCGTGCAGGGCAGCGTGTACGAAAATCTGCGCCAGCGCTCCGCGGCGGGACTGGTAAACATCGGTTTCGACGGCTACGCGGTCGGCGGTCTCGCGGTGGGGGAGCCGGAAGCGGAGCGCAATCACGCGCTGGATTTCACGGTGCCGCTGCTGCCCGTCGACAAACCCCGCTATCTGATGGGCGTGGGCCGGCCGGAGGACATCGTCGAGGCGGTGCGCCGCGGCATCGACATGTTCGACTGCGTGATGCCGACCCGCAATGCGCGCAACGGCTTCCTGTTCACGGCCGAGGGCACGTTGCGCATCCGCAACGCGAAGTTTGCCACCGATACGCGGGTGATCGAGGAGGGCTGCGACTGCTACGCCTGCGCGAGTGGTTTTTCGCGGGCCTACCTGCGGCATCTGGACCGGTGCAATGAGATCCTCGGCAGCCAGCTGGCCACCATCCACAACCTGCGCTACTACCAGCGGCTGATGGCCGGCCTGCGCGAGGCAATTGCCGGCCAGACATTGGATGCGTTCATCGCCGGGTTTTACGCGCAGAGGCAGGGCACCACTGTCGGCTAAGGCTAGGCGGGCCCGCGCCCACACTTCGTGATCACGGCCAGGACAGGCCCTTGGGCTCACGCGGCTTGGCGGGGCTGGTCCTGCAACGGGCATCGGCTGCCCGCAGTAGTGATCTGACGGCAGGCCCGCTGCCGTCGTGCACGGCCTGAGGGGGCGTGGCATAATCGACGATCTTTTATCGGGCGTTCAGCTGAAATCCCCGCTGCCGCCATAACTTGCGAGACAAACTGATGAGTTTTCCGATCCCGTTCGTGATCGCCCAGGCTGCACCGGCACCTGCCGCAGGCAATCCATTGTGGACCTTCGGGCCGTTGATCCTGCTGTTCGCCCTGATGTATTTCATGATGATCCGCCCGCAGATGAAGCGACAGAAGGAGCATCGTGCGCTGATCTCCAGCTTGTCCAAGGGCGATGAGGTGGTCACCAATGGCGGCATCGCCGGACGCGTGGACGAAGTGGGCGAGACCTTCATCTCGGTCGAAATCGCGACCAACGTGACGGTCAAGGTGCAGAAGGGCGCCGTTTCCCAGGTGCTGCCCAAGGGTTCCCTGAAGTCCGTCTGAGCAAGCGAACAGAAGATGGCGCCTCGCGGTTTGGGGCTGCCTCACGCGACACCCCCCGATTGTCACTACCGCCGTGGCCTGGTGCCGCGGCTTTGATGGATTCAAGGCATGAGTGATTTTCCCCGCTGGAAGTACGCGCTGGTCGCGCTGGTGATGCTGTTCGGCATCGTCTACGCGTTGCCGAATGCGTTTATCCCGTCGCCGGCCGTACAGGTCACTGCCAATCGCGATGCTCCGCCGATCGACCCGTCCATTCAGCAGAAAGTGACGGCTGCGCTGGCCAAGCAGAGCATCGCGACCGGTGAAGTGATTGTGCAGGGCGACCAGTTACTGGCGACGTTCGCCAATACGGACGTGCAGAAAAGTGGCGCCGACGCGATACGGACGGCACTGGGCGACGGCTATACGGTCGCGTTCAAGCTGCAATCCTCGGTGCCGGCCTGGTTGCGCGCTGTTGGTGCGCGTTCGATGCCGCTGGGTCTGGACTTGCAGGGCGGCGTGCACTTCCTGATGCAGGTCGACCAGGACGATGTGCTCGACAAGCAGGAAGACAGCTACGCCGACGACATCCGCGGCTTGCTGCGCGACAAGAACATTCACTACGAATCGGTTGCCCGCAACGTCGTGCATGGCACGGGTGTCGCGGTGATCCTGCATTCGGCTGACGACCGCGCCAAGTCTTCGGATGCGATCGCCAACGAGTTCACCGATCTCAATGTGTCGAACGGCCCGAACACGAGCGATCGTTTCGTGCTGAATGCCGTGATCAAACCGGAAAAGCTGCGCACGCTGTCCTCGGGCACGATCACGCAGAATCTGGAGACCTTGCGTAATCGCATCAACGCGCTGGGCGTATCCGAGCCGCTGATCCAGCAACAGGGCGACAACCGCATTGTGGTCGAGCTGGCGGGTGTGCAGGATCCGGCCGAGGCCAAGAAACTTATCGGTGCCACCGCCACGTTGCAATACCGTGCGGGCATCGGCTACCCCAACGATCCGGCGGCACAAGACGCGGCACGAACCGGAAACATCCCGCCGAATGCCAACCTCTACTACATGCGCGGCACGCACGCGCCGGTTTTGGTCAGCAAGCGAATCATCGTCACCGGCAACGAGCTCACCGACGCTTCCTCCGGCACCGATACGCGCAGCGGTACACCGAACGTCAATGTCACGTTGAATGCGGCTGGCGCCAAGAAGATGGGCGACTTCACCAACGACAACATCGGCAAGCCGATGGCAGTGGTGTATGTGGAGCGCGTGGTCGATACCCAGATGGTCGACGGCAAGGAAGTGCGTACGCCCAAGATCACCGAGACAGTGATCAATGACGCGACCATCCAGGGTGCTTTCAGCCGACAGTTCGAGACCAGTGGTCTGGGCAGTCCGAAAGAAGCTTCTGATCTTGCCCTGCTGCTCAAGGGTGGTGCGCTGGCGGCGCCGGTCGACATTGTCGAAGAGCGCGTGATCGGTGCCAGCCTAGGTCAGGACAACATCGACAAGGGCTTCAAGGCGGTCATGCTGGGCCTGGCACTGGTGCTGCTGGCGGCGGCGATCTACTACAAGCTGTTCGGCCTGGTCGCCGACATCGCGCTGTTCTTCAACCTGGTGATTCTGGTGGCGGTGATGTCGTTGATCGGCGTCACCCTGACCATGCCAGGTGTCGCCGGTATCGTGCTGACACTGGGCATGGCGATCGATGCGAACGTGCTGATCTGCGAACGTGTGCGTGAAGAGCTGCGCAACGGTTCCACGCCGCACGCCGCGATTCGCGCGGGTTACGAGAAAGCGTGGTCGACCATTCTCGACGCGAACGTCACCCACCTGATCGCCGCGCTGGCGCTGACCACGATGGGCACCGGCGCGATCAAGGGTTTCGGCGTGACGCTGATGATCGGCATCCTGACCTCGCTGTTCACCTCGGTGACGCTGACGCACGCGTTCACTGCACTGATCCACGGCCACCGCAAGCTCAAGACGTTGTCGGTCTGAAGAGGAACAAGAACTCATGGAAATCTTCAATCACAACAGCAATATCCCGTTCCTGGGCATGCGCAAGTACAGCATTGCGATCGCCGCGTTCCTGATGATTGCGTCGGTCGTGCTGATCGCGGCCAAGGGACTCAACTACGGGCTGGATTTCACCGGCGGCGTTTCGCTGGTTGTCGATTACGACCAGCCCGTGCAGATCTCTGATGTACGTGTGGCGCTGGTGAAGGGTGGTGTCGAGAACGCCATCGTGCAGAGCCTCGGTGGTACCCGTGAAGTGTCGATTCGCTTCCAGGCAAAGGACGATCCGGGCGCCACGCAGGCCGACGGTAAGGTCAATCTTGACCGTATCGCCACCGACGTGACCAAGATGCTTCAGGTCCCGCGCGCGGATGCAAAGCTGAAGAGTCGCGACTTCGTCAGCGCCGAAGTGGGTACGGAATTGCGTACTGATGGTATTTATGCGGCGCTGCTGGTGATACTCGGAATCGGCTTCTATCTTTGGATTCGTTTCGAGCGCAGGTTCGCGATCGCTGCGCTGGCGACCGAAGTGCACGACGTGCTGGTGACGCTGGGCATCCTGGCGCTGGTGCAGCGCGAGTTCGACTTGACGGTGCTGGCTTCGGTGCTGGCGGTGATCGGTTACTCGATCAACGACAAAGTGGTGGTGTTCGATCGTATCCGCGAATTGTTCCGCTCGGCACGCAAGGCCGAGCCGGAAGAGATCCTCAACCGCTCGATCAACAACACCCTTTCACGAACCATCATCACGTCGCTGTTCACCGGCATCGCCATGGGCGCGTTGTTCTTCTTCGGTGGCACGGCGGTGCACGGCTTCGCTGTCACCATGCTGATCGGCATCGTGGTCGGCACGCTGTCGTCGATCTTCGTCGCCAGCCCGATCCTGCTGTGGCTGGGTGTATCGAAGAAGGATCTGATGCCGGTGAGCAGGGAAAACCCCGAGCTGGCCCGGCGGCCGTAAGCGCGCTGAGTTTGCTGACAAGAACGGCCCGGTCTCCACCGGGCCGTTTTTTTTTTTGCCGTGCTCCCTCCCCTGCTCGCAGGGGAGGGCTGGGGTGGGGTCGCACTTCGCCGCAAGATCAAAAGCCACTCCCTCCCAACCTCCCCCTGCGAGCAGGGAGCAAAGCGAGGAGGCAGCGACGTCGACGTTCGTGCACGGAGCCTGCCTGGACTCGATCCGGAGATGCGCCCTACCGGGACAATGTGGTTTCCAGCTCTGCCAGCCGCTCGGGGGTGCCTACGTCGGTCCATGCGCCGTGATGGTGGTTACCACTGACTGCGCCTGTTTCCATGGCCGCACGCAGCAGTGGGACGAGCCTGAAGCGCGGTGGTTTTGCTTCGACGCCGATGGCGTCGCCGATCACCGCTCGCCAGTTCCGCAGCACGTCATGGCGATAGACGCCGATGCCGCTGAAAGTCAGTCGCGCTGTGCCTTCGTCATGCACGATATCGTGTGCATCCAGCACGAAATCGCCGCGCGGATGCTGCGGCGGATTGTCGACCATTAACAGATGCGCGAGGCCGATCGGCGCGGCAGGTAACGCCGCAAAATCGGCATCGGTCCAGATATCGCCGTTCACTGCGATAAACGGTTCATGGCCCAGGAATGGCAAAGCATTCAACATGCCGCCACCGGTTTCCAGCGGCGTTGGGCCTTCGTACGCATAGCGGATGCGTAGGCCCCAGCGCGAACCGTCGCCGAGCGTGTCGGGGAATTGTTCGGCCAGATGCGAGGTATTGATCACCACATAGTGCACGCCGGCTGCAGCCAGTTTTTCCAGATGCCAGACGATCAACGGCTTGCCGCCAATTTGCAGCAGCGGCTTCGGCGTGTGGCCGGTGAGTGGGCGCATCCGCTCGCCGAGCCCGGCGGCGAAGATCAACGCATGTTTCATGCAGTCACCGCAATGCGTAGATCGCGATCGCCGACGCAGCGTTTGAGCAACGTAACTAGTCCCATCAGCTCGGGATACCCGCTTGCTACGCTGATTACGTAGTCATACACGCGCGGTAGATCATCGAGGTAGCCGAGCTTGCCGTCGCGATAACCAAGGCGGCAGAACAGGCCGAGTACCTTGATATGCCGTTGCAGCCCGATCAGGTCGAACCAGCGCAGGAATCGTTCGCGATCGACCGTCGTATCAATCGACTTCGCGTCCTGCAGACGCATTCGATAATCGTCGACCCAGCCCTCCACGCGCTCGCGATCCCACACGATGTAACAGTCACGCAGCAACGAGGCCAGGTCGTAGGTGATCGGGCCGCGCAGTGCGCCCTGGAAGTCAATTATGCCGGGGCTCAAGAGTCCGGGAAGCTTTGTGCCGGAGTCATCAGGTTCAACGACCAGCAGGTTGCGGCTGTGGTAATCGCGATGCACGAAGCAGCGGGGCTGTTCCAGCGCACTGTCCAGCAAAACCTCGAATGCAGCGTCCAGCACATTCGCATCATCGCCATTCAGCGTGTGACCGAGATGCTTGCCAAGCAGCCATTCCGACATGATCTCCATTTCGCGACGCAGGAATTCCCGGTCGTACGGCTGCATGCCGATGACGTCCACGCTCGTTTGCATACGCAGCAGTGCGTCCATCGCATCGCCGTACAAGGCGTCGACCGTGCCTTCGTTCAACGCGGGCAGATACAGCTGGGAGCCGAGGTCCTCGATCAGCAGAAAACCTTGTTGCAAATCATGCGCACGTACTGCTGGCACATGCAGCCCCGCGGCGGAAAGGCGATCGCCGATCTCCAGCCACGGTCGCGGATCTTCCTGCGCTGGCGGAGAGTCCATGACGATCCAGCTCTGGCGTTCGCTCTGGCTCTGCGGGTACTGGGTGCGCCAGTAACTGCGAAAACTGGCATCCGCCGAGGCAGGTGCCAGCGTCAGGTCGGGATCGCCGAGCGTGCTGCGGGCCCAGGCGAGGCGGGTGTTGCGGCGGGCTTGAATACTGTCCATGAAGTCGGTCGCTGACAAAACATGCGCAGCTTATCTGACCGCAGACGCCTTCTGCTGAATGGCAACGGCCCTCCACCTAGGACAAGTTGTAAGCCCGCTCCTCGTGCTCGGCGAGATCCAGGCCGATCTGCTCCTGCTCGGCATCCACTCGCAGTCCCAGCGTGCGATCAAGCAGCTTCAGGATCACCAGACTCAGCACGGCGCTCCACACGATGGTAAAGCCCACGCCTTTGGCCTGAATCCACAACTGGCCGAACAGTGAGGTCACCGTGCCGAAGCCGCCCAGTTTCGGCGACGCCAGCGGCCCAGTGAGCAGCGCACCAATGATGCCGGCAATCGCATGCACGCCGAACACGTCCAGCGAATCGTCGTAGCCGAAGCGGCGTTTGAGTTTGGTCGCGCTGAAGAAGCACACGGCGCCGGCAATCAGGCCCAGTATCAGCGCACCGCCGGGGCCGGCCGTGCCTGCCGCTGGCGTGACGGCCACCAGCCCGGCGATCGCACCTGAGGCGATGCCGAGAACGCTGGCGCGCTTATGGGTGATCCACTCGACCGTCACCCAGCCGATCGCAGCCGCGGCAGTAGCTATCTGTGTCACCAACATCGCCATGCCCGCGCTGCCGTTGGCGGCTACCGCCGAACCGGCGTTGAAGCCGAACCAGCCCAGCCACAACAGGCTGGCGCCAATCACGGTGTAGCCAAGATTGTGCGGCGCCATCGGCGTATGCGGATAACCGATGCGCTTGCCGATCACCAGACATGCAACCAGTCCGGCAATGCCGGCATTGATGTGCACCACCGTGCCGCCGGCAAAATCGATCACGCCCAGATCGCCGAGCAGCGAACCGGGTCCGCTCCAGACCATGTGCGCCATCGGCAGATAGACGAAGGTGAGCCATAGTCCGCTGAACCACAGCATCGCGCTGAACTTCATGCGTTCGGCAAACGCGCCGATGATCAAGGCGGGCGTGATGATCGCGAAGGTCAGCTGGAACATCACGAACACACTTTCCGGCACCGTCTGGTACTGCGAGGCTGGCGTCAGTCCCGCCAGCAGGACCCGGTCCAGGCCGCCGACGATTGAATGCCAGTTCACTACGCCGACGCGCATGCCCGCCGTGCTGAAGGCAAGCGAGTAGCCGTAAAGCATCCACAGCACGGTCACCAGGGCGGTGATCGCGAAGCACTGCATCATCACCGACAGCAGGTTCTTGGCGCGCACCATGCCGCCGTAGAACAGCGCGGCGCCAGGGATCGTCATCATCAATACCAGCATGCTGGCGACGATCATCCAGGCGGTGTCACCGCTGTTCAGTGCGGGGGTAGGGGCGGCCTGCGCGAAGGCGGACAATGGCAAGGCGAGGCCGGCGCAGATCGCCAGGCCGCAGAGGATCAGGAACGTCGTTCGTTTAGAGCGCATCGGCGTCGATCTCTTGCGTACGAATGCGGATGGCCTGTTCGAGCTCCCCGACAAAGATCTTGCCGTCGCCGATCTTGCCGGTGCGCGCCGAGGTGCTGATCGCCTCGATCGCGTGTTCCAGACGATCGTCGGCTACGGCCACCTCGATCTTCAGCTTGGGCAGGAAATCGACGACGTACTCGGCTCCGCGATACAACTCGGTATGTCCATGCTGTCGACCGAAGCCCTTCACTTCGGTCACCGTCATCCCCTGAACACCAATCTCGCTCAACGCCTCGCGCACGTCGTCCAGCGTGAACGGTTTGATGATGGCCGTGATCCATTTCATGTCGCGCTCCCCGCAATGATCCCTATTGCGGTGCAGCACGATGCATGCCATCGGTGAGTCGGCCCGAACTGCGTTATGTTTCAGTGACTTGCTTGGACTCACTTGGATGCATGCACTGCATGCGGGCAAATGTCGCAAAGCATTGCTCCGTAGCGGTGCAAACCATTCCGGCATTGACCGCGCTGCGCCGAATCAGTACCATTTTAGTCCCGATTCAAGTTCCTCAGGCCTGAGCGTCCCCATGCTCCGAGTCAGCCGACTTACCGATTACGCGACCGTGGTGATGACTTGCATCGCCGCGCACCCGGACAACGTGCTCAGCACGGTGCAGATCGCCGACGAGACGCGGTTGGAATTGCCTACCGTGAGCAAGCTGCTGAAGGCGCTTGGTCATGCTGCGCTGGTCGAGTCGTTCCGTGGCGTCAATGGCGGCTACCGACTGGCCCGGCCAGCGACCGACATTTCGCTCGCGGAAATCGTCGAGGCGCTGGAAGGACCGATCAGCATGACCGAATGCAGCGTGGCCGAAGGTCAATGCGATCGCGAATCGCAATGCGGCGTGCGTGGTAGCTGGCAGCAGATCAACAGTGTGCTCGACCACACACTGCGTGCCGTGAGCCTCGCTGACATGCTCAAGCCGCCGCCGTCACGGCCAGCAACAGTCAGGCCGGCACCGATCAAACCCATCGCCGTGACACTCAAGGGCGGCGAGGCCACCACCGAATGAATGACACCATGACCCGCGAAAGCAGCACCGCTACCGCACTGCGCGACAACGCCGAGGTTGCCGAGGCGCTTGGCCGCGGTTATGCGGCCGGCTTCGTGACCGACATCGAGATGACCAGCCTGCCACCCGGCCTGAGCGAAGACACCATTCGCCAGCTGTCCGCGATCAAGCAGGAGCCGGAGTGGATGACCGAGTGGCGACTGGACGCCTATCGCCATTGGCTCACCATGCCGACGCCGGACTGGGCCAAGCTGAAGATCGATCCGATCGACTATCAGGCGATCAGTTACTACGCCGCGCCCAAGGCCGGTCTGAAGTCGTTGGATGAAGTCGATCCGGCCTTGCTGGCCACTTACGAGAAGCTGGGCGTACCGCTGCACGAACGCGCCCGCCTGGCCGGCGTGGCAGTGGATGCAGTGTTCGATTCGGTCTCGGTCGGTACGACGTTTCGCAAGGAGCTGGCCGCCGCCGGCGTACTGTTCTGCTCGATGAGCGAGGCGATCCGCGAATACCCCGAGCTGGTGCAGAAATACCTGGGCAGCGTGGTGCCGACGGGCGACAATTTCTTCGCTGCGCTGAACTCGGCTGTGTTCTCCGACGGCAGCTTCGTGTTCATCCCGAAAGGGGTGCGCTGCCCGATGGAACTGTCCACCTATTTCCGCATCAACGCGCAGAACACCGGTCAGTTCGAGCGCACACTGATCGTTGCCGAAGAGGGCAGTCACGTTTCCTATCTGGAAGGCTGCACGGCACCGAAACGCGACGAAAACCAGCTGCATGCGGCCGTGGTCGAGCTGGTCGCGCTGGAGCGCGCGCAGATCAAATATTCCACTGTGCAAAATTGGTATCCCGGCGACGAGAACGGTGTTGGTGGCATCTACAACTTCGTCACCAAGCGTGGCGATTGCCGCGGCGACGACTCGAAGATTTCCTGGACCCAGGTCGAAACCGGCTCGGCGGTCACCTGGAAATATCCCAGCGTGGTGCTGCGCGGCGATCGTTCGGTCGGCGAGTTCTATTCGGTCGCGCTTACCCATCATCACCAGCAAGCCGACACCGGCACCAAGATGATCCATCTCGGCAAGTACACCAAGTCGAAGATCGTATCCAAGGGCATCAGTGCCGGGCTCAGTTCCAATACCTACCGTGGTCTGGTCAAGATGGAGAAAGGTGCCGAAGGCGCGCGCAACTACACCCAGTGCGACAGTTTGTTGATCGGAAAAAAGTGCGGCGCGCACACGTTCCCGTACATGGAGGTGAAAAATCCGACCGCGATCGTCGAGCACGAAGCGACCACCTCGAAGATCTCCGACGACCAGATGTTCTACTGCCGCTCGCGTGGCATCAGCACCGAAGATGCCGTGTCGATGATCGTCGACGGCTTCTGCAAGCAGGTGTTCCGAGAGCTGCCGATGGAGTTCGCGGTAGAGGCTAAGAAGCTGCTTGAGGTTTCGCTGGAAGGCGCCGTCGGCTGATGGTGGAGCGCACCCTGTGCGCGATTCATCTGGCGGCAAACCCCATCGCGCACAAGGTGCGCTCCTACAGATTGTGTTGAGTTGAAACCATGCTGAAAATCGAAAACCTGCACGCGCGTGTCGAGGGCAGGGAAATCCTCAAGGGGCTCAGCCTTACCGTGAATGCGGGTGAGGTACACGCGATCATGGGACCGAACGGCGCCGGCAAGTCGACGCTGGGCAACGTGCTGTCAGGTCGCGAAGGTTATGAAGTGACCGCGGGCTCGGTGACCTATAACGGCATCGACCTGCTGGCGCTCGAACCCGAAGCGCGTGCCGCAGCCGGCGTGTTTCTCGCGTTCCAGTACCCGGTGGAAATACCCGGCGTCAACAACACCTATTTCCTGCGTGCGGCCTTTAATGCGCAACGCAAGGCGCGCGGCGAGAAGGAGCTCGACTCGATGCATTTCCTCAAGCTCGTACGCGAGAAGCTGAAGGTGATGCAGATCTCCGACGAGCTGCTGCACCGCGCCGTCAACGAAGGCTTTTCCGGTGGTGAGAAGAAGCGCAATGAGATTTTCCAGATGGCCGTGCTCGAGCCGCAGCTGGCGATCCTTGACGAGACTGATTCGGGGCTGGATATCGACGCCCTGAAGCAGGTTGCGCAGGGTGTCAATGCATTGCGTTCGCCGGAACGCGCATTTCTGATGATCACCCATTACCAACGTCTGCTCGACTACGTCGTGCCGGACTTCGTGCATGTGCTGGCCGATGGTCGCATTGTCGAAAGCGGCGACAAGTCGCTGGCGCTGAAACTGGAAGAACACGGTTACGTCGGCATCGGCGAGGGAGCCCCGGCATGAGCCAGTCGGCACCGCTGCCGTTGGTTGAGTCACTGCTGGATGCGCCACTGCCGGGCAGCGGTATTGCGTGGCTGGATACGGCCCGGCTTGAAAATCGCGAAGCATTTGCCAGCGCTGGTCTGCCCGACACACGCGTGGAAGCATGGAAGTACACCGCACTGCGTGCGCTCGGCCAGCGCAGCTTTGCCAATGGCGATGACCAGGCGCAAACGCGCGTCGTGGACGCGGCCTCACTCATTTTGCCCGGCGTCGACGGGCCCAGGCTGGTTTTCGTCAACGGTGTGTTTCGCGCCGATCTATCAATGCTCGACAGCTTGCCCGCCGGCCTTACTCTGCAACCGCTGTCGCAGGCGTTGCATGGCGACACGGAGCCGCTGCGCTTCGCCTTGTCGAGACATTACCGCGAGACCGGCGATGCGTTTGCGCGGATCAATGCGGCCAATGCCCACGATGGTGTGGTACTGCGCGTCGCCGCCAATGCGAAGATCACGGCGCCGGTGCAACTGGTGTTCGTCGGCGCGGCGGCCGAAGCGGCGCTCGCCTGGCATGCGCGCAACGTGATCGAGCTGGCCGAGGGTGCCGAGCTCACCCTGATCGAGCAGCATGTGGCTAGCGGCGAGCAGGCTCATCTGGCAACGTTGGTCAGCGATATCGAATTGCATCAGGGTGCGCGCCTGCATCATACGCTGCTGCAGAACGCCGCCATCGGCGCGAGCCTGGTTCGTCGCAGCAGCCTGCGCCTGCACGCGCGCGCGCGCGCCACGCTACATGTCCTGGAGCTCGGTGGTGCGCTGGTACGTCACGACTTGCAGGCCGAACTGCTGGGTGATGGTGCGCAGCTGGATACGCGCGGTGTTTTCATGCCGCACGGTCGCCAGCATATCGATACGCAATTGGCGATCCGCCATCAGGCGCTGAACACCACGTCTTCGTCGAACTGGCGTGGTGTTGCCAATGACCGCGCCCGCGGCGTGTTCCGAGGGGCCATCGTCGTAGCGCCCGGGGCTGACGGCAGTGATGCCAGCCTCAGCAACAAGAATCTGCTGCTGTCGCCCAGCGCCGAGATCGACACCAAGCCGGAACTGGAGATCTACGCCGACGAGGTGAAGGCTGCGCATGGCGCCACGGTCGGCCAACTGGACGAGCGCTCGCTGTTTTATCTGCGCTCGCGTGGCATTCCGCAAGCCGAGGCGCGTGCACTTTTGACCACGGCGTTCTGCCGAGCGGTGCTGGATGATCTACCGGACGAAACGTTGCGCGAACATCTATCCACTTTGTTGATCGCGCATTTGCCCATGTGATCTTTTCTCCTCCCCCTGCTTGCAGAGGGAGGTTGGTTGGAAGGGGTATGGCTCTTGCTGGAAGGGCTACCCCACCCCAAACCTTCTCTGCGAGCAGGGGAGGGAGCAAACCAGGAGTCCCATTAATGAACGCCACAGCCATCCCCGCAACGGTCTTCGACATCCAGCGCATTCGCGAGGATTTCCCGTTGCTGTCGCGCACGGTGCATGGCAAACCGCTGGTGTATTTCGACAACGCGAATACCAGCCAGAAGCCGGTGTCGGTCATCGAAGCGATGAATGCGCACTACCGGGAACACAACGCGAATGTGTCGCGCGCGGTGCATCAGCTTGGCGAGGAAGCTACTGCGGCGTATGAGGGCGCGCGAGACAAACTTTCGCGTTTCATCAATGCGTCGTCGCGCAACGAATTGATCCTCACCTCGGGCACGACCCAATCGATCAACCTGGTCGCGTACAGTTATGCGTTGCCGCGGTTGAAGCCTGGCGACGCGATACTCACTACGGTGATGGAGCACCACGCGAACATCGTGCCGTGGCAGCTGGTCGCCGCGCGCAGCGGCGCCACGGTCAAGGCTGCACCGATCAACCAGCGCGGCGAGTTGATCGTTGAGGAGTTCGTCGCCATGCTGACGCCGGAAGTAAAGCTGGCCTGCGTCACCCATGTTTCCAACGTGCTGGGCACGGTGAACCCGGTGCGCGAGATCGCGCGCGAATGCAAAAAGCGGGGCATCCCGTTGCTGGTCGATGGTTCGCAGGCGGTGCCGCATCGGCCGGTCGACGTCCAGGCGCTGGGCTGTGATTTCTACGCGTTCACCGGGCACAAGATGCTGGCGCCTACTGGCACCGGCGCGTTGTGGGCCAGGCGCGAACACCTTGAGGCGATGCCGCCGTTCTTCGGTGGTGGCGAGATGATTCGTGAAGTTCGCTTCAGCGGTACGACGTTCGCCGCGCCACCGCACAAGTTCGAGGCGGGCACGCCAAATATCGCCGGCTTCGTGGGCTTGGGTGCAGCGATCGATTATTACCAGTCGGTGGGCTTCGAGGCGATCCACGCGTGGGAGCAGCAGTTGCTCGGTTACGCCACCGAACGGCTGCGCGAGATTCCCGGTGTGCGGATCTTCGGCGAGGCAAAGGAGAAGGAGCCGGTAATCTCGTTCCTGCTCGACGGCGCCCAGGCTACAGACATGGCTACCTTGCTCGATCTGCAAGGCATTGCCGTGCGCTCCGGCCACCATTGTGCACATCCGCTGATGCAGTTCTACGAAGTGCCTGCCACGCTGCGCGCCTCGTTGGCGTTCTACAACACGCGTGAGGAAGTCGACGCCTTCATCGTGGCCCTGCTCAAGGTACGCAAGTTGCTGATGTAAGGCTGGATCACTTCGCATCCCATGGGCGGCGGAAACAGGCAGGTTTCCGCTGTTGCCGGTGGGGCGTTACTCTGCATAAACCACCCACACGACAGACTCCCATGTTTGCCACGCTCCCTGGCCTGATCCGCCTACCGTTTGTGATGTTGTTGCTCGCGATCAATCTCGTGCTGCATGTGTTGCCGTTGTTTGCGCTCACGTTGGTCAAAGTGGTGGTGCCGATCCGTGCGATCCGGCTGGCATGTTCGCATGCGCTGATTCTTATTGCGGAAAGCTGGATCGCATTCAACAGCCTGATGTTCGAGTGGTTTACCCGCACGCGCTGGCAGCTGGATGGCCTTTCTGATCTGCACACCGACGGCAATTATCTGGTGCTGTGCAATCACCAGAGCTGGGTGGATATTCCCGTGCTGCAGAAGATCTTCAATCGGCGGATTCCTTTCTTGCGCTTCTTCCTCAAGAGCCAGCTGATCTGGGTGCCGCTGCTGGGGCCAGCATGGTGGGCGCTGGATTTTCCCTTCATGAAGCGCTATTCGAAGGAAACCCTGGCCGCCCATCCGGAATTGCAGGGCAAGGACATGGAGGCGACCCGTCGCGCCTGCGAAAAATTTCGCCACATGCCGGTCTCGGTGATGAACTTCGTCGAAGGCACACGCTTCACGCCGGTCAAGCACGATTCGCAGTCATCGCCGTATCGCCATTTATTGCGGCCCAAGGCTGGTGGCGTGGCGTTTGTGCTGAATGCCATGGGCGATGCGCTGCATGCCATCCTGGACGTCAGCATTGTCTATCCCAACGGCCCCCACACGATGATGGATCTGATCGCTGGGCGTATCCGCGATATCCGCGTGCACGTGCGCGAGCTGCCGATCAACGATCAGCTGCGTGGTGATTACGAAGGCGACGCCGCGTTTCGCGAGCGCTTTCAGACTTGGGTGAACGCGTTGTGGGCTGACAAGGATGCGCGGATCACGCGCATGCTCGGGTCGCCAGGCAGCGCAACGGCAGGAGATTGAGTCATGCGTATTCTGGTGGTCGGTGCGGGCGCGGTTGGCGGGTATTTCGGCGGACGTTTGCTGGAGCACGGACGCGATGTGACGTTTCTGCTGCGGGAGGGGCGCGCGGCCGCTTTGGCACGCACGGGTCTGGCGATACGCAGTTCGACAGGTGACGTGACCTTGCCGGCGCCGCCAACCGTGCTGGCGAGTGACCTGCACGAGCCGTACGACCTCGTGTTGCTCAGCTGCAAGGCCTACAGTCTTGAACAGGTCATGGCCGATATCGCACCAGCCGTCGGCCTGCAAACCACGATCCTGCCGCTGCTCAATGGCATGCGACATCTGGACCTTCTGGATGCCCGATTCGGCGCGGATCACGTGCTCGGGGGGCAGTGCGTGATCGCCGCCACGTTGGATGCCCAAGGCGTCGTGCAGCATCTCAATCAGGCGCACAGCCTCACGTTTGGCGAACGCGACGGCGCGTCGTCCGAGCGCATGCACAGGATCACTCAGTGCCTGAAAGATGCCGGTTTTGATGCGCGCCCCAGCGACACGATCCTGCAGGACATGTGGGACAAATGGGTTTTTCTGGCGTCGCTGGCCGGCATCACCTGCCTGATGCGCGCGCCGATCGGCGATATCGTTGCCGCACCCGGCGGTACGGCCGTGACACTGCGTCTGCTGGAGGAGTGCAGGGCGGTAGCGGAGCGATCCGGTCACGCGCTGGCCGAGGCGACTCTGCAACGTGCGCGCAGCGTGCTGACCGAGACCGGCTCGAGCCTCACGGCGTCAATGATGCGCGACCTGCAGCATGGCTATGCGATTGAAGCGGACCACGTGATCGGAGACATGCTGGCTCGGGCCAGCCAACTGCGCGATGACTGCTCGCTGCTGGCAGTGGTTTACGCGCATTTGAAAACCTATGAGGCGGGTAGGGCCCACACAACTTGAGCGCGCACCTCGAGTAGCCTGCAACCCCCCGCTAGTCATTCCTGCCTTCGCAGGAATGACTAGCGATCGGCTGCGTTGCGAGACACCCGTGAGGCGAGACTCCCTTGAGGGAAGCCTCACCATTTCATGGCGTGGCTTTCGCGTGGCCTCCGCGCTGACAGATCGCCGGTTGCCGACTATCCGAGCAAGTCACGCAGCGTAAGCTTCGCCGTTCGCGTGGCGCCATCGCGCGCTACCGACATCGTCATCGTGGTCCCCACCGCATCGTTTCGCAGGCGCTTGCGCAAATCGTAGAGATGAATCGCGCTCACCGGCTTGCCGTCTACCGCAGTGATGACATCGCCCGCACGTAGCCCCGCGACGTCAGCGGGCGTGCCTTTGCCCACGTCGACGATCTTGAAGCCCTGCTTGTCCCCGTTGATCCACATGCCGGAACGGTCGAAGGTATCGAGGTCGTCGACCTTGCCCTGGATTGGTTTCAGGTACATCAGCTGGTGGTCGTAGTCGAGCGTGACGACGAAGCGCTTGAGCACACCGCCGCCGACGTTGTTGGGAAACGCATCGACACCACCAGCGCCGCCCTTGTCGATGCTGAATTCGGTTAGCGGGGAAGCGATCGTCAGGCCATCAAGTTTCAGGTCCTTGCCGCGGAACACGAAGCCGCGGGTAGGGCCGCCAACACCCCAGCCGGTCAACGCCTCGATGCCGTTCGTCTCGTGATCGCGCAGTTGGTTCTTCTCGGCAAACGGGCGCGTCAGCGACAGCGCAGTGCGCGCGCCAGTGTCGATGCCAAAGCGACCTGCAATGCCCTCGTATGAGCCGAGGACTTCGGGAAACTGATGGTAGAACCGAAACCGCACCGGCGTGCCGGCATCCTTCGGATCGAAGTGCTGCTTGTCGATAAACGTAATCTGGTGCTTGCCGTAATCGAAGCGCGTGATGAAGCGGGCAAAGAATTCGTAGCCGATCATGCCCTGCTCGTCGATGCCTTCGGCGGCATTCGAGAACTGCAGCACGCTGACCGACTGTTCAGTGAGCGTGGCCGCACCGACCTTGATCGCGTCGACCGTCGCCACGCCGCTCTGCGCCACGCTATCGCCCGCACCCGCTGCAGTCTGGCTGCCCACTGGCTTCACGCCCAGCAGTTTCGCCGTTGGGGGTGTCAGGATATCGTGGCCGCCGGTGTCGAAAATGAAGTTCAGGGGCTTGCTGCCATTGATCGATACTTTGGCGTAGATATGGTTGTTGATCAGCTGGAACGGCACGGTGGTTTCAGTAACGCCGCCAGTCAGTGTGTAGTCGTGCAGTTGGCTTGCGGGCTTTGCATAGCTCGATACTTCGCGTGCGGGCAGGAAGTGCGCGGAAGTCAGCGTCATCGTCTGCCGGTTCGCGACACCACTGCCATCGTCGATCACCAGCTTGTGGGCGATCTGCACACCATCGGTGACCGCATAGTCGGTGTAGAACGTGGTGATCTTTTGCGTGGCCTGCATTTCTACGGTACGCGCCAGCAGGTGCGTGCGGGTGTCAAACCAGGCATCGAACGTGTTGCCTTCCTTGGGCACGACGGTCAGTACGTCGTATGTCTTGCCGTCGTCATTCTTCTGGCCGGCGCTGCTGATCTGTGCGCCGCCGTGATCCGCGTGCCACCACGAATTCTGGTCGCGATAAACCTCATTGACGGCCAGCTGTCGAACGTCGCCACCCTCCTGAGTGGTAACGGTGCCGGACTGCTCCTTTTCCCATGCATGGGTGCCGTCGAAACCGCTGGCACCGCGGGTCGGTCCGATCGAGTAGCTGTCGACAAACGCGCCGTGCTCAAGGTCCGCCAGCGATGATGTCGTACCCGTGAGTCCCTGTCCTGAGTAGGCATAGTCGCTTTGCAGCGTGAGCTTGCCTTTCCATGCGGAGCCACCAGTGGCGACCTGATTGGCCGCGAGAATATCGGCAATCTGAGTGGCGGCGTGAGCGGGTGGCTGCGCGACGAGCGCAGCCAGGACGATGGCCAGATAGGTCTTGCGCATGCGTGCTCCGTGTCGGTTTTGGGCAGATGATTCCAGGCTCATGCGTGGAGCGCCATTCGATTCTGGCGGATCCCTCATGATGGCGTCGAGGTTAGATGAGCTGCATGTCGGCTGTCTTGAATCCAGTTGACACTTTCTGGCAGGCCGCCAATGCTCAGCGACGAATCAAGTTTGCCGCAACGGGCGCGGTCTTCGCCCGCCATGCGCGAGGTATTCGGCCGGTCAATCCAGTGACTGCCCGACTCATGTGCGCCTGGTCGGCAAAGCCCAGATTCGCAGCGATATCGGCAAGCGGCAGGGGAGTGTCCCGGATATGATCGAGCGCGGCGCGTGCGCGCGCATTGGCCCGGAACGCCTTCGGTGAACTGCCATAGGCGAGTTGAAAGCCGCGGCTCACCGTTTCAGCACGCAGCCCGGTCTCTTCTGCCCACTGACGTAGCGACAGCGCAGGCTGGCAGCGAAGCTGTTCGGCAAGAAGGTCCGGCCAATCCTGGTGCCGACGGTCGCCCGCCAGCAGGCCGTCGACCAGTGCCGCCCAGGCGTCCTGTGGCGAGCGCCTTGCGATGCGCGCCAGTTGATCCGGATCAACGATCTGGCCGAACACCGGCAGCGTGGCAGCGTTCGTCACAGGAAGGATCAGCACGTGCGCGCCACAGCGCGAGAAGCAGTCGAGGTGGGACTCGTAGGCCCGATGGATCAGCACGTCGCCTGCCCCGATGGTGCGGCGTCCCTCGTCACCCGCTTCGAGGTAGCCGCCGCCAAGCACGACGGTGGCGAAAGCGCTGTCATGGCAATGCCGCTCCAGCCGCTGATTGGCGGCATGTCGCTGGCGACCGATCGGCGCCTTCGCAAACATCGATGGACATGCGTGCATGAGTCAGCTCGCCTCGGGATGTTTTGTCGTCTGTATCTGGTCCGGATATCTCAGGTGCGCAGCTTGTAGCCAGTGCGAAAAATCCACCACACTACGGCGAGGCACAGCGCCATGAACGCCAGTGTCATGCCGAGGCTGACTGCCATGTTGACGTCGGCTACACCGTAGAAGCTCCAGCGGAATCCACTGATGAGGTAGACCACCGGATTGAATAGAGTGATCTTCTGCCACAGCGGCGGCAACATGTTGATCGAGTAGAACGCGCCACCGAGAAAGGTCAGCGGCGTGACGACCATCAGCGGGATCACCTGCAGTTTCTGGAAGTCGTCCGCCCATAGGCCGATGATGAAACCGAACAGGCTGAAGGTGACCGCCGTGAGCAACAGGAAGGCGGCCATCCACACGGGGTGCGCGATCTCGTAGGGCACGAACAGTCGTGCGGTGGCCAGGATCAGTACGCCCAGCATCACCGACTTGGTGGTGGCCGCGCCGACGTAGCCAAGCACCACCTCGACGTACGACACCGGCGCGGACAGCAGCTCGTAGATCGTTCCCGACCACTTCGGCAGATAGATGCCGAACGAGGCGTTCGAGATGCTTTCGTTGAGCAGGGACAGCATGATCAGCCCGGGGATGATGAAGGCGCCGTAGCTGACGCCGCCAATGTGGCCCATGCGCGAGCCGATCGCCGTGCCGAACACCACGAAGTAGAGTGAGGTGGACAGCACCGGTGAGGCGATGCTCTGCATCAACGTGCGGAACGTGCGTGCCATCTCGAAGCGGTAAATCGCGCGGATCGCGTAGACGTTCATGCGCGCGGTCCCTTGTCGGAAGGCAGCTTGCCGTTGGAATGCACCAGGCTCACAAAAATCTCCTCCAGCGAACTCTCGCTCGAATGCAGGTCCTTGAAGTCGATGCCGAGTTCGCCCAGTCGCCGCAGCAATGGCGCGATGCCCGTCTGCTCGCCCTGTGTGTCGAAGGTGTAGACCAGCGCATGGCCGTCGTTGGTCAGCTCCAGCGGCAGGGCCTCAAGTTCGATGGGTATCTGTTGCAGCGGGTTCTGCAGTTGCAGGGTCAGCTGTTTTTTTCCGAGCTTACGCATCAGTACGGCTTTGTCTTCGACGAGGATCAATTCGCCGTTGCTGATCACGCCGATGCGGTCGGCCATGTCCTCGGCCTCCTCGATGTAGTGCGTGGTCAAAATGATGGTGACGCCGTTGTCGCGCAGGCCGCGCACCATCTGCCACATGTCATGGCGCAGCTCCACGTCGACACCGGCGGTCGGTTCGTCCAGGAACAAGATCTGTGGCTCGTGCGCGAGCGCCTTGGCGATCAGTACGCGGCGTTTCATGCCGCCGGACAGCGCCATGATCTTGCTGTCCTTCTTGTCCCATAGCGACAGATCGCGCAGCACTTTTTCGATGTGCGCCGGATTCGCCGGCTTGCCAAACAGGCCGCGGCTGAATGTCACCGTGGCCCACACTGTTTCGAACGCGTCAGTGGACAGCTCCTGTGGAACCAGGCCGATCTTCGCGCGTGCGGCGCGGTAGTCGCGCACGATGTCGTGACCATCGGCCAGCACGGTGCCGCTGGTCGGCTTGACGATGCCGCAGATGATGCTGATCAGCGTGGTCTTGCCGGCGCCGTTCGGGCCCAGCAGGGCCAGGATTTCGCCGCGACGGATATCCAGGTCGATGTGCTTGAGCGCCACATGCCCGGAGGCGTAGGTTTTGCCGAGGCCGGAGACCCGCACGATCGGCGACGCGGCGCCGGTCACTTCATCGGGCAATCGCGCTGCGCTTTGCATGTTGTCTCCGTTTCACATGAGTGGGTTCCGGCCCAGGCAGGTGACGCGTGTCACCTGCCTGCTGTTGCCACCGGTCATCATGCATGAAAAACCACAACCGGGGAGCGGTGGTTTTGTGAACGCCGGTCGTGCCGACCTACCAGATCTTCACCTGCGTTTCCGGTGAGCGCACCATCGCATCGCCCGGCTTGCATTGGAATGCCATGGCAAACTCGGGCATGTTCGAGGGCGCACCGATCGCACGGAACTGTGCTGGGGCGTGCGGATCGGTGTTGAGTAGGGTGATCTGTGCTTGCGGACGAATGTTGCCGCGCCACACGCGCGCCCAGTTGAGGAAGAAGCGTTGATCCTCGGTATAGCCGTCGATCTTTTTCTTCGCTTCGGCTGGATTTTTCAGCAGTGCCATCTGCAGCGCGGTATACGAGGCGTTCAAACCACCGAGATCGCCGATGTTCTCACCCATGGTCAGCTGGCCGTTGACGTGCTTGCCAGGCAGCGGCTCATAGCTGTCGAACTGCGCGGCGAGCTTGGCGGTACGCGCCTCGAACGCCTGGCGGTCAGCGTCGGTCCACCAGTTGATGTTGTTGCCCTGGGCGTCGAACTTGCTGCCCTGGTCGTCATAGCCATGGCCCATCTCGTGTCCGATCACCGCGCCGATACCACCGTAGTTGATTCCGTCATCGGCCTTCGCATCGAAGAACGGCGGCTGCAGAATCGCGGCGGGAAACACGATCTCGTTCTGTTGTGCGTTGTAATAGGCGTTCACCGTCTGCGGAGTCATGCCCCACTCGGTGCGGTCGACCGGCTTGCCGATCTTGCCGATGTGATAGTCGTAGTTGAACTTGTCCGCAGCCTGCACGTTCGCGTAGTAGTTGTCCGGGGTCAGCGTGAGGCCCGACCACTCGCGCCACTTGTCCGGGTAACCGATCTTCGGTACGAAGGTGGCCCATTTCTCGAGCGCCTTCTGCTTGGTCGCATCGCTCATCCAGGGCAGGTTCTCGATGCGCGTCTTGTAGGCCGCACGCAGGTTGTTGACCAGTTCCTGGGCACGCTCCTTGGAGGCCGGCGAAAAATTGTGGGCCACGTACAACTGGCCCAGCGCCATGCCCATGCCGTCGTTGGTGGTGCTCAGTACACGCTTCCAGCGCGGTTCCATTTCCTTCTGGCCGTTGAGGGTTTGCTCCTCGAACGCGAAGTCCTCCTGCTGGAATGGCGCGGACAGGTAGGGTGCCGCATTGGCGATCGCGTGATAGCGGAAATACGCCTGCCATTGCGCGACCGGCACGTCGCCGAGCATCTTCTGAACCTCGGCGAAGAACTTCGGCTGTGACAGCGAGAAGCCATCTTTCACGTCGGCTCCCTGAGCCTTGAAGAACGCCGCCCACTCGAAGCTCGGCGTCACCTTGTCGGCGTCCGCAATGCTCACAAAGTGGTAGCGATTCTCCGGCTTGCGCATTTCCACCGGCACCAGCGAGGCGGCCGCCAGACGGGTCTCGAACGCCAACACCGCGGTGGCCTGTTGTTGTGCATCGGCAGCGCTGACCCCGGTGAGCTGGAGCAGCTTGGCGATATGCGCCACGTAGGCAGCGCGGATTTTCTCGTAATCCGGCTTGCTGTAGTAGTCGGCAGTCGGCAGGCCGAGGCCGCCCTGGTTGGCGTAGGCGATCTCCTGGTTGGAGTCTTTGAAGTCGGCGTTGCCGGAGAAACGGAACAGCACCGGTTCTCCCTGCGCGTAGCTGTCACGAACGTAGCTGACGACGTCGGCGCTGCTCTTCAAACCATCGATGTGTGCCAATTTCGGCTTGATCGGATCGAAGCCGGCGCGATTGACGGCGGCCTCGTCCATGCCGGAGGCATACAGATAGCCGATCTTCTGCTCGATCGAACCAGGGGCTGCCTTGGCGGCGTTGCTGGCGGCATCGTCGACGATCTTGTGCTGTACGTTCAGGCTCGCTTCGCGCAACGCATCGAACGAACCCCAGCGCGTGCGATCGGCGGGAATCGGGTTCTTGGCCACCCATTGCGCATTGACGAAGCCGTTGAAGTCGGTGCACGCGTTGATCTTGCCATCGAGCTCCTTCACGTCGAAAACGGCGGAGGGCGCGGCGATTGCGTTGGTGAACAGGGCGAGACCGACGGCAAAGGCCAGCGGTTTCACGATGCGGTGCTTCATGGATTTCCCCTCGGTGCGCGTTGGTGAGCCGGATGACCCGATGCCGGGCATGACGATCCTGAACCGTAGGCAGGAAGTCATGTGGCAAACAGTGTCGAAGGTCACGGTCGTGCGGCGGCCGTATATCTGCTGAAGGTCGTGGTGAGCAAGCTGCACGGGCATTATCATCGGCAGATGAATAAGCCTCTCTCTCTCATTTTTCGTGCGGCCGGGACCGCTGACGTTCCCGCCATCGTGGCCCTGGTCGAGTCGGCCTATCGCGGTGATTCGGGCCGGCGTGGCTGGACGACCGAATCGGAGTTGCTGGACGGCCGTCGCACTGACGAGCCGGCCGTCGGCGAATTGGTGGACCGCCCCGGCAGCTGCGTGCTGCTTGCCGAAAGGGACGGGCAGTTGATCGCCAGCGCCCACGTGGAGCAGCAAGGCGAGTCCGGTTATTTCGGCATGTTTGCCGTGGACCCCGATCAACAGGGCGGTGGCCTCGGCAAGGCGGTGTTGGCCGAGGCGGAACGACTTGCACGCGAACAGTGGCATTGCCGTGCGATGCGCATGACAGTGATCGAGCAGCGCTCCGAGCTGATCGCCTGGTACGAGCGCCGCGGGTATCGGCGCAGCGGCGAGTATCAGCCATTTCCGTATGGCGACGAGCGCTTCGGCATTCCCCGCCGTGATGATTTGCGCTTCGAAGTGCTGATCAAGGATCTGGGAGCCGGCTCATGATCCCCGGGCAGCCGACATGAACGGCTGGGTGAAAGTCGGCACGCGCAGCGAATTGCTGCCGGGCGAATTCAGGGTGGTTTGGGACGGCGACACCTCGATCGCGGTGTACAACATCGACGGCGCGCTGTATGCGATCGAGGACGTGTGCACGCATGACGGTGGTGAGCTGGCCGGCGGCGATGTGCATGGCTTTGAAGTGGAATGCCCGAGGCATGGTGCACGCTTCGACCTGCGTGACGGGGCCGTGACTCGTCCGCCGGCCTATGAGCCGATCGCGAGCTTTCCGGTGCGCGAGGAAGATGGGGTGATCTGGACACGGGACGATCGTTGAGCTTGTTGTCCTGCAGGGAACTCTGCCAACCGGTTGCTGTCTCACCCCGTTGGCTCTGGAGCTAGCTTTGGCGCGATATTGCAGCTTTTCGCTCAGCCTGCGTTAGGAAAAGGGAAAGGGCGCCGAAAGGCAGTTTTCCTACCCTGTAAGGCATCGTTACAAGAGTGATTCCGATGTCTGTATCTGGCTGGACCATCCTTTGTGATTTTGACGGCACGATTTCCGTCGAAGACGTTATCGACTCCCTGCTCGACCGTTTTGGCCGCTCCGGCTGGGAAGTGCTGGAGCAGGATTGGCGCGCCGGCCGCATTGGTTCGCGCGAATGCATGACCGGGCAGGTCGGCCTGCTGCAGATGACCCGTGCTGAGCTCGACACCCATCTGGCCGGGTTGTGGATCGATCATGCGTTTCCGGGCTTCGTGGCGAAGGCGCGTGAACTGAACGTGCCGATTCGCGTGGTCAGCGACGGGCTCGACTATGCGATCCACAAAATTCTCGGCCGCTATGGCCTGGACGACTTGCCGTTGGCTGCGAACCATCTTGCACCCGCCGAGCCGCCGAAGCAGTGGCAGTTGACCTCGCCGTTCCAGGCTGACGGTTGCCGCAGCGGTACCTGCAAGTGTGCCTGCGTGGCACAGGCCAGCCAGACCGGCGCCAAGACCTTGCTGATCGGCGATGGCGCGTCGGATTTCTGTGCCGCCGATCGCGTCGATTTCGTGTTCGCCAAGCATCGCCTGATCGAACATTGCCGCGCTGCCGGCATCGACTATGTGCCGATCACCGGCTTCGAGGATGCGCTCGAGTTCCTGCCGATGCTGCTCGACGGTAGTCTCGCCAGCCATGCCCACCATCATCACCACGCGGCGGTGCCTGCGCTGGTTTGATGAGTCTGTATTTGATCGTGCCGGCTGCATCCAGCCGGCATGATCGTCCTGCATTGAACAAATACTCCTGAATCACTCCGGATCATTCCCCATGAAAATCGACAAGAACGCGCCCGGCTTCATCGACGACGCGCAGCTGCTTGCCGACGAGGCGAAGTACAGCTCGTTCGGCGACACCGTGCATTACGTGGATCCACCGAAGATCTTCCGCCACGGTCAAGGCAGCTACATGTTCGACACGGCCGGCGTGCCGTTCCTCGACCTGCAGATGTGGTACTCGGCGGTCAATTTCGGCTACGGCAACCAGCGCCTCAACAATGTGCTGAAAGAGCAGATCGACCGGCTGCCGCAGGTGGCCAGCCAGTACCTGCACCAGACCCGCATCGAGCTGGCCAAGACGGTGGCGCAGGATGCGAAGAAGAAATTCGGTCTGGACGGCCGCGTGCATTTCAACGTGGGCGGTGCGCAGGCGATCGAGGATTCGCTGAAGATCGTGCGCAATGCCAGCAACGGCAAGAGCCTGATGTTCGCGTTTGAGGGTGGCTACCACGGCCGTACCCTGGGCGCCTCGGCGATCACCTCGAGCTATCGCTACCGTCGTCGCTTCGGCCACTTCGGCGAGCGCGCGATGTTCATCCCGTTCCCGTATCCGTTCCGTCGCCCGAAGGGCATGACGCCGGAAGAATATTCCGACGCCTGCGTGCGCCAGTTCGAGCGTCTGTTCGAGACCGAATACAACGGTGTGTGGGATCCGAAAGTGCAGCAGGCTGAATACGCTGCGTTCTACGTCGAGCCGATCCAGGGCACCGGCGGCTACGTGATTCCGCCGATGAACTTCTTCAAGGACCTGAAGAAGGTGCTCGACAAGTACGGCATCCTGATGGTGGTCGATGAAATCCAGATGGGCTTCTGGCGCACCGGCAAGCTGTGGTCGATCGAGCATTTTGGCGTGACGCCGGACGTGCTGGTGTTCGGCAAGGCGCTGACCAATGGCCTGAATCCGCTGTCCGGTCTGTGGGCGCGCGAAGAGCTGATCAACCCGACCGTGTTCCCGCCGGGCTCGACCCATTCCACGTTCAACTCCAACCCGCTCGGCACCGCGCTGGGTCTGGAAGTGATCAAGATGGGTTACGAGCTGGACTACGAGACCACGGTGCCGAAGAAGGGTGCGCATTTCCTCGAAGGTCTGCGCGATCTGCAGAAGCGCCACAAGGAAATCGGCGACGTCGACGGGCTGGGTCTGGCGCTGCGCGCCGAGATCTGCACCGAGGACGGCTTCACGCCGAACAAGGCGCTGCTCGACAAGATGGTCGACATCGGCCTGGCCGGCGACCTCGAGCACAACGGCAAGAAGATCGGCCTCGTGCTGGACGTGGGCGGCTGGTACAAGAACGTGATCACGTTCGCGCCGTCACTGGACATCACCCATGAGGAAATCGACCTTGCGATTTCGCTGCTTGATCAGTTGCTGACCAAAGCCAAGAAGGCGTAATGTCGGCCGCGCGTCGGCCATGCGCAAAAGGAACCCGGCGGTTTACCGCCGGGTTCTTCTATTTGGAGCGCGTGTGGTTGGAGCGGCCCCGTTCGGAGCGAGATTCAGGGCGCGCGTTTGAGAGCGAGTACCGCGTTGAGTCCACCGAACGCGAACGAGTTGCTCAGCGCCGCACGCACCGGCATATCCCGGCCGACATTCGGCACGTAATCCAGATCGCAAGCCGGGTCTACCTCGTCCAGATTCGCGGTGGGTGGCACCGCACTGTCACGCAGCGCGCCGACCACGGCGACCAGTTCCAGCGCGCCGGAAGCGCCCAGCGCATGACCGTGCATCGACTTGGTCGACGACACGGCGAGGCGATCGGCGTGTGTCCCGAACGCGAGGCGGATCGCCCGGGTCTCGGTCGAATCGTTGGCCTGCGTACCAGTGCCGTGGGCATTGATGTAGTCGACGTCCTCCGGCGACAGGCCAGCATCGGCCATCGCCTGACTCATCGCGGCAGCCGCACCGGTCGCGTTGGGCATCACGATGTCGGTGGCGTCCGCGGTCATGCCGACGCCGGCCACTTCGGCCAGGATTACGGCGCCGCGCGCCTGCGCATGTTCCAGCAGTTCCAGCACGAAGATGCCGGCACCTTCGCCGAGTACCAGACCGCGACGGTTGATGCTGAACGGGCGACAGGTATCGTCAGCCAGTACACGCATGGCTTCCCACGCGCGCAAGGCGCCATAGGTCAGACAGGCTTCGGTGCCGCCGGTAACGGCGACATCCGCCATGCCGTAGCGGATCAGCTGCGCTGCCTGGATGATGGCGTGGTTTGCCGAGGCGCAGGCGCTGGCGACCGCAAAGGTCGGTCCACGCAGGCCATAGGCAATGCTGATCTGGCTGGCCGACGCGTTAGTCATCACCCGCACGATGGTCAGCGGGTGCGCGCGCGGGGAATTCTCCCCGTACAGCCGCTTGCTCTGTTCATCCTGGGTATGTTCGCCACCGACGCCGGTGCCGACCACCACCGCCGTGCGCACGCCGAGTTCGTTCTGGCTGAAGTCCAGCCCGGATTGCGTGATCGCCTCACGTGCCGCATGCAGCGCGAATTCGGAGGTGCGATCGAGCATGATCAGGGTGCGTTCTTCGATATTTGCGGCCGGATCGAAACTGTCCGGCACCTGGGCGGCAACTTTCACGCGCAGGCGGTGGGCATCGGGATGGCGCAATGGACCGATTGCGCTGCGACCTTCGCGCAACCCTTGCCACAGCGCCTCGGCGCCAACGCCAAGCGGGCTGATCGCGCCCATGCCGGTGATCACGACCCGGCGCATCTGTGGAACCGTAGGCATTACTTCGATCCTTCGCCTGCAGCAGCTTTTTCGTCCAGCGCTTTCTGCACCGCATCGACCAGGCTCTGCGTCGTGTCGGTGTCGAAATTGGCACCTTGCTGGTCAGGGAAGGTAATGTTGAAGTGTTCCTCAATGTCGAAGATCACTTCGATCGCTTCCAGCGATTCGATACCGAGGTCCTTCAACGTGGACTCCGGCTTGATCGTGGCCACGTCGAGCTTGGCCTGCTTGGCGATGATGTCGAAGACTTGTTGCTGGGTCGTATCGGTCATGACGGGTCGGTTCCTGGCTGCGCGCGACAATGTTACGTATGAATCAGTCTAGGCGAACTTGCTTACCCATGTCTTTCATTGCCCAATTGGAACCGGATGCCCTGCTCGAGGCCTTCACGGCTCATCCACCGCTGGGATTCGCGGTGGACGAGTCACCGCAGGGCATGCCCTGCTTTCTGGCGCCGTTCAATCTGCTGACCACGGCGGATGATACGCTGCGGCGACGGATCACCCGGTTTCCGCTGTACCGCTGGTGGGGGCGTCTGTTGCAATGGCGTACGCGCTTCGCCGGTACAACCGTGTCCGAATATGCGCCCTTGCCGCGCGCGGTGTCACCCGTTGAGCTGGCACAAGGGCTGAAGGCCGCCTATGGGCGGGAATGCAAGTTGCTGATCGTCAAGGACATCGCGCAGGATTCGCCGTTGCTCAGTGACGCCGAAAACACTTATGCGCGCGCGTTCGCCGATGCCTGCGAAGCGCAGGGCTATGTGCTGCTGGAAGGACAGGCGCTGGCGTGGCTGCCGATTGATTTCGGGTCAGACGATGAGTATCTGGGAAGGCTGTCGTCCGGGCGACGGAAGAATATCCGGCGCAAGCTGCGCTCGCGCGCCGATCTGGAGATCGAAGCGGTGCGCACGGGCGAAGCGCGCTTCAACGACGCGGCCACACTGGCGCAGTTTCAGGCGTTGTTCGACAACGTGTATGCGCAAAGTGAAGTCCACTTCGATCAGCTGAGTGCGGCGTTTTTCCGCGCCTTGTTGCAGGATGCCGACAGCGGCGGCGTGGTATTCGTCTATCGTCACGCAGGGCAGATGATCGGCTGGAATCTCTGCTACGAACATGGCGGCAAGCTGATCGACAAATACGTCGGCTTCGCCTACCCGCAGGCACGCGAGCACAACCTTTATTTCGTCAGCTGGATGCACAACCTGGATTACGCGCGGCAGCGGGCGCTGACCCATTACGTGGCTGGCTGGACGGATCCCGAAGTGAAATCCTTCCTCGGCGCACGCATGACGTTCACCCGCCATGCGGTATATGCACGCAACCCGCTGCTGCGCGCGCTGTTGCGCCGCCTCGGCGGTCATTTCGAAAGCGACCGCAGCTGGCAGGCAACGCAGCTGGAAGACAGTGCAGGTCATAAATCGTGAAGCAGGTGAAGCCGTGGCGGAGAGCACCCGATGAATGACCTTGCGAACCGACCGGTCGTGCTCGACATCGACCGTTCGGTCGGACCGCTGCCTGATCGGTTGGTATTGCCGTTGGAGCATTGGCAGGAATCCATCCGCTTCGGGTGTTCGCTGGCGACGATGCGGCGTTTCAGCACGATGCTGGATGAGCTGCTGCCCGCGCAGTACGGCACGGTGTTCATGGGCAGCGGCGATTTCCATCATCTGAGCTGGCCGCTGATCGCACGCCTGCGACCGCGCACACCGTTCCAGGTGGTGGTGCTGGACAATCACCCGGACAACATGCGCTTCCCGTTTGGTGTGCATTGCGGTTCATGGGTGCGCCGTGTGGCGATGCTGCCGATGGTCAGTCAGGTGCATGTGCTCGGCATCACTTCGGCCGACATCGGCGCAGGTCATGCCTGGGAAAACTACCTGACCCCGCTGCTGCGCAAAAAGCTGACCTACTGGTCGATGGGCGTGGACACCGGCTGGGCGAATCATCTCGGCCTGGCGCGCGCATTTCGTGGCTTTGACACGCCTGAGGCGTTGGTGGACGCGTTTGTTGAATCGCAACGTACGCAGACCGCGCCGAGCTACCTGTCGATTGACAAGGATGCGTTCTCGCCCGAGGTGGCACATACCAACTGGGATCAGGGACGTCTGCTGACCGGGCATGCATTGGCGTTGATCGGCAGTCTGCGCAACGGGCTGGTCGGTAGCGATATCAATGGTGAGGTATCGCAGTACCGCTATCAAAGCTGGTGGAAACGCCGGCTGTCCGCGATGGATGAGCAGCCCGAGATTGATTCGGCACAACTGGCCGGCTGGCAGGCGCAGCAGCATGCGCTGAACCTGCAATTGCTGGAGGCGATTGCGACGAAATCCGGTTGACTCCGCACTGGTGTAGGAGCGCACCCTGTGCGCGATGCTCTTGTGGGAGCGACTTCAGTCGCGATTGCACTACCAGGGCTTCTCGTACCATCGCGACTGAAGTCGCTCCCACAGGAAAGCCACGCGCTCAGGCCAGCACGGCTTCCAGCGTGCGGCAGATCGTCTCGAAGTCCTCGTCATCCAGCCACGGGCTGTTGCTGATGGTCATGCTGCGCGCGGCAAAATCACGCGCGTTCGGCACATCCTGCGCGGGCACGATCTCGCCGAGATAGGCGTAGTCGGGCAGGGCGTCGATGAACAGGCGACTGACTCCCATGCCCGATTGCCACAGCTGTTCGAGCGCGGCATCGCGGCGTTGCTGGTTGGGCAACAGCAGCAGCAGGAAGGGCCAGGTGCCCTGTGCGCCTGGCGAATCATCGAGCACCTTGATGCCATCGATCGCACGCAGTCGCGGCAATCGACGCTGCGCTTGCGCTGACAGCTGATCGAGAAACTCCGGCAGGCGCGCTGCCGCGTGCGCGCCGACACTTTGTCGCCAGCGACCGACCCGATGCAGTGGGATCGTCAAAGGGAAATCATCACCGACGGCGGCGACCGGGTCGCCGTGGCGCAGTGCATTGCGCAAGGGGTTGCCATAAGCCAGCCGCAACCCGCCGGGTCGATACAGTGCGGCGTATCCAATCAACTCCATGCTGCGGCGGCACTCCATCCATGCACTCGTCGGCATGATGCGCGCAGCGGTCTGTGCGAGCAGTTCGCGCAGCGAAGGGTCACGCGCGAGCAGCAGACCGCCTTCATAGATCGACAGCCCCTTGCCCGCTGCCAGGCTGAAAAAACCGATGTCGCCGAGCAAGCCGACACTGACGCCATCACAACGTGCACCAAGAGCCTGTGCGGCGTCTTCCACCACATAGGCGCCGACGTTGTTTGCAACCGCCAAGGCGTCGGTAACGTCGGCGACGCGACCGGCGAGATGAGTGGGAATGATTGCCAGCGTACGTTCGTCGCAGGCTGCGCGTAGTGCAGCCGGATCCAAGTCATAGTGGCCTGCACGCAGATCGCATAGTTGCAGCTCCAGCCCGGCCTGCTGCACCGCGATCGCAACCAAGGGGCAAGTGTAGGCAGGCACTACGACGCGACGGCGCTGCGGCTGCAAGGTGCGCAGTGCGGTCAGCGTGATCAGCAGACAGGCGGTGCCTGAGCATTCCAGTTGCAATGTTGACACGCCCAGCTGCGCCGCGATGTCAGCAGCCAGCGTCGCCGGGCCGGGACGCAGATCACTCAGCCGTAACGGCAGGCCAGCGGTTGGTGGCAGTTCCTGGTGGCGACGTGGAAGCATGCGCGCAGCGTACCGTGATGGCTCAGGCTTGCGCCGGCTCGGGTTCGACTTCGGCCGGGTGCTCGCGGCTTTCAGCCAGGCCCAGGCAGATGATGCCTGCGATGATCGCGATCGCGCCCAGCACGCGGGCCAGGTTCAGATGCTCGTTGAACAGCCACACCGACAACAGCATTACCGACACCACTTCCAGATGCGAAGCGGCGAAAGCGGGGCCGATGGGTGCGTGCTTGAGCAGGCTCATCCAGGTAAAGAATGCCCCGACGTAACCCACCACGGCACCGTAAATCCAGGGCTGACCGAACACGCGCAGCACCCATGCAAGACTTGCCGCGACCGGCAACGCATGTGTGCCGGCGTACTTGAAGCTGATCTGCGCCAGCGTGTCGAACGTCATCAGCAGCAGGAAGCCGATCAGATAGAAGCGTTTCATCCGCCGACTCCCACGATCACCACGCCGAGCGTCACCAGCAGGATGCCGGCGACCCGTAGCCGGGTCAGTTTTTCGCCAAACAGGAAACGGCCGGCGACCATGATGGCGACGATATTGATCGAGCCCAGCAGCACGCCTTCGGATAGCGGGATCAGCGACAGAAACGCGATCCACACCAGGAATTCGATGACATAGCAGCTGATGCCAAGCCACAGCCATGGACGCGAGGCCATGTGCTTCCAGCGCGCCAGGCCGTCGCCGGCTTCTTCATCGCCGGCAGCTGCCTTGAAGGCGAGCTGGCCACCGGTGTCGAGCACTATGTTGAACAGCCACAGGCCGGCGACCAGGGTCGAGATGGAACCCGTTGCCGGTGTCATCAGGCGGCGACGCGCTGCATGGTGTCGGCGGCCGCAATGCTGTCGAAGAACGCGGCCGACCGCTCGATCAGCGTACGGCGTTCCTTGTCGATAGTGATCATGTGGTAGCTGTCTTTGAGCAAAAGCAGCTCGGCTGGCGCGCTGACTTCGCGCATCACCAGCTCGGCATTCTTCAGGCTTGCGACATCGTCTTCGCTCGCGTGCGCGACCAGGCACGGTGCCGTCACCTGCGATAGTTGGCTGCGAACTTCGGCGGCCAGGCCATACATCTCGGCCAGCGAATACCAGGGGTTGCCGGGCAGACCGGCGGCGGCGCTGTCACCGCCGAGCATCGCCGAGCTGACCTGCGCGCGAAGTCGCTCATCGCGAATGCCGTAAGGCGGTTGTTCCATGAAGCTGCGGTTGCGGCCGATGCCGAGTTTCTTGAACCATGGCAGCAGGAACGACAGGCGCGCGGCCCACGGAATGCTCCAGCCGTCATAGCGGAACGTGGCGCCATACACGCCAACACCGGCGATCTGATCCGGCCGATCCGCGGCCAGTTTCAGTGCCAGCAGTGCGCCCATCGACAAGCCACCGACGAATAGATGATCGACCTTGCCGAGCAAGTCGTCCGCGGCATTTTCGACGCTGGCGTACCAGTCCTGCCAGCTCGTAGCGAGCAGATCCTCGACGTTGCCGCAGTGGCCGGCCAGCTGCATGCCGTGCACGGTGAAGCCGGCGCGGTTCAGCCCCTTGCCGAGCAGCCGCATTTCCGTCGGCGTGCCGGTGAGGCCGTGGATCAGCAGCACACCGCTGCGGCCACCCTCGAAGAAAAATTCAGTCTGCTGGATCACGCAATTACCCTGTAGAAAGCGGGCCGCGTGTCATGCAACCCACAGCGGTCCTTGATGCCTTACAGGGTCGCAGATCGCGGTTTCCTCAGTCTTTCGGGGTCACGGCGGCGGGCGCTTTGGGGGTGCCGAAGCGAACAATCACGCGCTGTCCGATGCGCAGGTCCTGCGGCTGGTCGAAGGCCAGCACGCACTCCACCGTACGCGCGTTCGCGCGTATCTGCGGGTCGTTCTCCAGCGTGGCCGGGCCATATACCTGGCCAATGCGCAGCACGTGCGCACTCCACTGCACTGCACCGGGGCCACTGTCGGCGACCACGTCGGCATGCATGCCAGGCTGGATCACTCCGACAAAACTCTCATTGAGCTCGGCGCGCACGATCCGCGGTTTCTCCGGCAGCAAGGTGAACAACGGGCCGGAGGAGGGCGAAACGCTGGCGCCGGGCTGGGCCGATACCTGCACCACGTCGGCATCGAAGGGCGCGAGTAGATTGCGCTGTTTCAACTCGTAGCGTGCTTCGGCCAGTTTCTGGCTGGCCATGCGTACGGCTGCATCAGCCGCCACACGTCCCGCTTCGAGTTGGGCCGAGGCTTCGCGTGCGTCGTCGGCGCTCTGACCGTCGCCGGCACCGGCGGCCACGGCTGCTGTCAACCGCTGCGCACGCTGTTTTGCCACAGGCTGCTGGATGTCGAGCAGTTTCAGCTGCGCCTGTGCCTGTTCCAGTTGCGCTTGCGCGCCGTCCACGGCCAGCGTGGCCGGCTCGGTGTCCAGCGCGGCCAGCAGCTGCCCCTGTTTGACGCGATCGCCTTCATGCACGGCGACCCTTGCGATGGTGCCTTCACGCGGCATTGAAAGCGTCAGCAGACCACCTTCTATGTCGATCTTGCCGCGCGCCACTGCGGCATAGGTGGCGACAGGTTTCGCTGGGCCACTGGTCGGCGTATCGGTGGACTTTGAGCAGGCGGTCAACAACCACAGCAGCGAGACCGTGAGACATGCGAGGCGGTCAAACATCGCGGCCCGCGAGCGACGCTGCGAATGGGGTGCAGACGGCTTCAAGATGGGCGGTCGCCTGACGGACTGACGGATAGACGGATTCACGAAGGACGGACTCACAAAGGAAGTTCCTTGCTGTCGATGACCGGCGCATGCGTGCGCCAGTCGCTGAGAATGCGCCCGTCTTCCATCGCCAGCACGCGGTCGGCATGCACGACCAGACGAGGATCGTGGCTGACGCACAGTACCGTGGTGCCGTGCGTGCGGGCGATACGGTGCAGGATGTCGATGATCATCTGGCCATTGGCCGCGTCAAGCGCGCTGGTCGGTTCATCGGCAAACAGCAGCTCCGGCTTCTTCGCGAGCGCACGGGCAATTGCTACGCGCTGCTTTTCGCCGCCGGACAACTCCGATGGTCGCAGTCGCATGCGATGGGCCAGACCGACTTCCTCCAGGGAGCTTTGCGCGCGCGCACGCGCTTCGTTGCGCGACAGCCCCATGTGATTCAACGGCAACTCAACCTGCTCGAACGCGCTCAGTGCGGGGAACAGATTGAAGCCCTGGAAGACAAAGCCGGTGTGTTGCAGGCGGAAACGTTCCAGCGCACGCATATCAAGTTGGCCCAACTCGCTGCCGAGGGCATGCACGCGGCCGCTGTCGACCTTTTGCAGGCCGCTCAGGATGGCCAGCAGCGTGCTTTTGCCGCAGCCGGAAGGGCCGGAGATCAGGGTCAGTTCGCCGGCATCGAGACTCAACGAGAGACCGTCCAGCACCTGCGTGCGCTGTTGGCCGGAGACAAACGCCTTGCTGATGTTTTCGGCCAGCAAGGCAGGTGTGCGCAAGGGTTCGGCGGCAGTGGCAGTTTGCATCGCGACTACCTCAACAACGTGGCGGGGTCGGCGCGATGCAGGCTGCGCATGGCGGCCAGCCCGGAAACCGCGGCCAGGCCCATGACCAGGACGATGCAGACCAATACCGCCGGCAGAGTCAGCACCACCGGCACATCCTGGCTGCGTGCCAGCAGCATCAGCACGATACCGAGCAGTCCGGCGCCGAGCAGGCCCAGCGCACCGACCCAGAACGCCTGTTCCAGTACGACCCGGCGCAACGCTGCCACGCCGACGCCAAGCGCATTGAGCGTCGCGTACTCGCGCACCGAGCCGTTCACGGCGGCGATCAGGGTCTGGCTGGTGATCACGGCGCCCACCAGGAACACGATCCCAGCCAGGAACAGTACACCGGCGCCCGCGCCGGTATCGAACAGCCAGTAGAGCACCGAGCGGCGTGCGAAATCCTTGGCGCTCCAGGTCGTGTAAGGGCCAAATGCCGTGTCGCCGCGCAGGCGCGCAGCCACCGCATTGGCCTGGCGCGGGTCGCGCAGCTTGGCCACCAGGTAGGTCGGACCAATGTCCGCTGGATCCTCGTCCAGCTCCCGCGCCGTGTCCAGCGAGCAGAGTACGTTGACCCCGCCCAGTGCACGCAGGCCACTGCTGATCCCCACCACTCTCACCTGGTGGCCATTGATGGTGGCCGTCTGGCCGATGTCGACGCCCAGCTGATTCAGCACGGAACGGTCGACAACGACTGCATCCGGTTCCGCCAGCCGTGCGCGCAAGGATGGCGGCAATGCCTTGGAAAACATCAGGGCATCGGGGCTGGGGTCGATACCGGACACAAACACCGAGACCCCGCCGGTCTCGGCCGGCCCGCGCCAGTCACCGTCGACCCAGATATAGGGCTCGACGCGCAGCACGGCCGGATCCATCAGCACACGCGATTCCACGTCAGCATCGATCGTTCGTCCCGAGCCCACGCTCTGGGTGCCGGGATAGCCCACCCACACGTCGGCCGACGAACCGGTGATGTACAGGCTGGTGCTGCCGAAGATGCCCAGCACCAGAGCTAGCTGCAGCAGCTGCAGCAGGCCAGCGAAACCCACTGCCAGCATGGCCGGCAGAAAACGTCGCCATTCGTAGATCAGTGTCTTGCGCGCGAGTGCCACCATCAGCGATTGGCCTCGCCGTTCGCGCTGGAGGTTGCGGACCCTGCAGACGGCGGTGTCGATGACAATTCCGGCGCCACCTTTGACTCGTTGGATGCCGACGGCAACGGCGCGCCACCGAGGGCCTTGAACAGGGCCACGTAGGCCAGACTGTGTCCGGCGCGAGCATCAGCCAGTTCGATGGCTGCCTGATCGACGGCAACCTTACTCTCGGCAAGCTCGAGCGGGCTGCCTAGTTGCAGTCCGACCCGGGTTTGCACTGCCAGGTCGCTATGTTGCAGAGCCTGCCAGGCGAGCGTGCTGTGCAGTTCGCGTTGCTGTTGTTGCTGGAGGCTGCCCAGCGCGGTTTCCACCTCGGCCGCGCCTTGCAGTACGGCTTGCCGGTAAGCCAGCACGCTGGCCTGCAGCTCGTATCCCTTGGCGTGTGTGGCTGCGATCCGAATGCCCCAGTCGAACAGTGGAATATTCAGTACAGGTCCCAATGAATCGATGGCATTGGGGGTGGTTACGCGCTTGTGGTTGTTGTTGATATCAGTAGCCCAGTCGATCGAGCCGCCCAGGCCGATGCTGGGAAACATGTCGGCGTGGGTCAGCGCCAGCTCGCCAGCGGCTTGCAGTACATCAGCCTCGGCGCGCGCAATCTCCGGACGCGTCCGCAACAGGTCGGCCGGGGTACTGTCCAGTTGCCAGGCACCCAGTTCGGGTTGTGTGCCGGGCTGCAGCCATGTCGGATCGGGATGGTTCTGACCGAGCAGTACGGCCAGGCGTTGCGCGCTGGCGTTGACCGCCTGCCGGGGCACGGTCAATGCGGCATCGGACTGTGCAACGAGCGCCTGTGCCTGATCCACCGCGCTGGGCGCCACCAGCTGCAGACGCTGACGCGTCTGCAGCAATTGCCACTGACGCAGGCGGGTATCGCTGATCTGCGACAGCAGAAGTTCCTGTTGTTGTGCTGTACGCAGCTCGATCCATTCGCGCACCACTTCGGCGACCAACGACACTCGTGCTGATTGCAGATCGGCAACGCTGCCATCCAGCGCGCCCTGCGACGCGCGTCGAGTGCCTTCGGCGCGACCAAAAAATCCGAATTCCCAACTTGCATCGAAGCCGATGACCTCGTACGAGGCGCTGGCGTCCGGGTCGATCACGTCATCGGTGCGCGCTACCAGCGAGGGCAGGTAGCGTGCTGAGGCACGATCGTGCAGCGCACGCGTCGCGCGCAACCGCTCGATGGCCTGGGCCACATCGAGATTGTTGGCCAATGCACGATCGACCAGCGCGTCGAGTTCGGGGTCGCCGAACGCATGCCACCAGCCATGCAGGTCGGTCGCCCTGGCCGGATCCGAGGCCACGGCATGCTGCCATTGTGCAGGCAGCGGCGCTGCCAGCTTGGGCAGCGGCGCGGCGCAGCCGGCCATCCCGCAGATCAGTGCGCCGATCAGGCAGCCACGTAGCAGATTGCCGGGGATCGCCCTGGTCAGGATGTCGGTTGGCACGGTCTGCATTTTTCCATGACGAAGTTCTGACGCAGGTGCGCCCAGTCGGTACCTGTGGCGGTTGTTGTTGGTCGTTGAGGCGACTTGATCCATAACTAGGTTGGAGGCGAAGTGCGCACGCACAATAGCTGAACTGAACAAGCGTACACGCCGGCGCGGAGCAAACAGGGTGGTTATGGGTGTCATGCTGCGTGCGTCGCAGGCGGGAAGCGCACCTCGACGCACAGACCGTGCTCTTCGCCAAGTTGGTAGATCACTTCGGCGTGATGCCGCTCGGCAATCCGCTGCACGATCGCCAGCCCCAGTCCGCTGCCTTCCTCGCCGCTGTTGGGGGCGCGAAAAAAGCGCTCGCTCAGGCGCGGCAACAATTCGGGCGGTACGCCGGGGCCGTTGTCTTCGACGATAAGGCTGGCACCACCGTCGGCTTGCGCATGCAAGTTGACGGTAACGGTGCTGCCGCGACCGGCGTAGCGCAAACTGTTGTCGATCAGGTTGTCGAGCATGTCCTGCACACAGGAAGCATCGCCAACGATGCATAGCGGTTGCTTAGGCCCCTGATAGCCCAGATCCACGCCGGCGCCGAGCGCCTCGTGCACACGCAGCGACACCGCGTCGGGAATCAGTCGGCTCAGGTTGAGCAGGCTGCGATCCAGGGCGTCAACCGGCGCCGCCTGCGCGCGGGTCAGCGCCAGCAGTTGCGATGAGGTGCGTGCCGCACGGCGGGTCAGGCGTTGGATATGGGAGAGCGCATCGGCCACCGTTTCTGGCCGTTGGTCGGACAACGCGCGGTCGACATGCAGGCTCAGTCCCGCCAGCGGGGTACGCAGCTGGTGCGCAGCATCGGCGATGAATCGGTCATGCAACGCCAGCATGCTGCGCAGGCGAGCGAACAATGCGTCGATGGTGCGGGTCAGCGGCAGGATTTCCTGCGGCACGTCGGCGCCCCCTATCGGCGTCAATTCGTGCGATCTGGCAGCCAGCCGGGCGGTCAGCGGATCGAGCACGCGCAGGCCATGGTTGACGCCGAACCACACTAGCGACAGCACGCTGACCAGCAAAAGTGTCTGCATCAGGCTCGCCAGCAGCAGGATTTCCCGCGCCTGCAGATGGCGGTCGCGCAGGGTTTCGGCGACGGTAATGGTCAAGGTATCGCTAGGGTCGCGGCTGGCCATGGTGTGAACCGTTGCCGCGCGCAGTTCGTGTTGATCCAGTCGGGAGTCATACAGCGTGGGGGGACCATTGGGTGCAATCGTCTGCGCCAGTTGCTGCAGCCGGCCATTGCCGGCCAGCAGGCCATGCTTGGCGCTGCTCACGCTGAAATAACTGCGGCCATCCGGATCGTATTCGAGCAGGAAGCGCGCCTGCGGCGTCAGTTCGCTGCCGAGCTGGTCGTTACCCAGCATTTTCGCCAGCGTCAGCGCATCGTCGCTGAGGTCGCGGTCGTGCACTCGATTGGCATAGGCCAAGGCGACGCCGTAGGTCAGCAGCGCATCCAGCAGCAGCAGCGCAGCCATCGGAATCAGCAGGAAAATCAGCAGCCGGCGCCGCAGGCTGGGGCGCAGATGACGAGCGTGTGCGTGGTTCATGCCGGATCGTCCACGGATTCGCTGGCTTCCTCGAGCAGGTAGCCAAGACCGCGGATCGTGCGCACGCCCGTACCGCTACCGTGCAGTTTTCGACGCAAGCGGTGGATGGCGATGTCCAGTCCGTTGTCAGTCAACTCCTGGTCCCAGTCGCACAGCGCCTCGATCAGCTGCGCACGGCTGGTGACGCGGTCAGCGCGCAGGGCGAGTGCCTCCAGCAGGCCAAACTCGCGTGCGGTCAGCTCCAGCGGGGTGTCGTCGATCCAGGCGCGGTGTCCGGGCAGGTCCAGCCGCAATCGACCCAGCTGCAATTCCGGTACGCCACGGCTGCTTGCGCGCCGCAGCAGCGCACGTACGCGTGCCTCGAACTCGGACAGTGCGAAGGGCTTGACCAGATAGTCGTCGGCGCCCAGGTCGAGCACGCGAATGCGCTCGGGCAAACCGTCTCGCGCGGTCACTACCAGCACCGGCAGGCCGGCGCCGCGGCTGCGCAGGCGCTGCAACACTTCACTGCCATCGAGAGCGGGCAGGCCGAGATCCAGCACCAGCAAGTCATAGTCGTGATCGCGCAGCGCCCCGTCGGCCAGATTGCCGGCAGCGACATGATCCACCGCATGACCACCTTGCCGCAGCGACGCACAGATGCCTTCGGCGATGGACAGGTCATCTTCGGCAAGCAGGATGCGCATGATGGATTCCGGTGGACGGCGTAAGTTGCGCAGTTTATCGGGTTGCTTCCTGAACGCTGCTGGATGCATGGTGGCGCAGGCGCCCACGAGGAATGCGCTCAGGGCGCGTGTGCCGCCGCCCGGTCTTTGGCTTGTGGGTTCAGGCCCGGGCCTGGCGACGCTCACGATGCGGCGGGTAGTACGCAAACACGTGGCTGTGACTGCCGTAGAAATCCATATCCTCGATATGTTCCCCACCCAGGCGTTCGGCCACCCGATCGGAGGCTTCGTTACCGACACGCACGAGGCTGATCACGCGCGGCGCCTGAAGATGATTCCAGGCGAAGTCCAGCACAGCGTTACCGGCCTCGGTAGCGTAGCCGTGATGACGATGTTCCGGCTTGAGCATCCAGCCCAGTTCCAGATCCGGCCAGCCGTCGGGGTACATCAGGCCGGCACGGCCTATGAATTCGCCGGTGGATTTCAGCTCCAGCGCCCACATGCCACAGCCGCGCAGCTGCCAATGCCCCAGCAACATCGCCAGCGAGCGCCAGGCATTGGTGCGGTCCAGCGGCTCGCCATCGCCGATCCAGCGCGTGCTGTCCGGGTCGGCCAGCATCGCGGCGTAGTCGTTGAAGTGCCGTTCTGTCAGCGCCGTCAGGCGCAGTCGCGCCGTTTCAAGGATAGGAATATCAAACATCGCAATCAGCTGTGGGTGGCATCCAGCAGTCGGGCCAGCGCATGAGTGCTGCTGGCAAGACTCTCGGACCAGGATAAGCCCCTTATTGTCTCACCTGTGACCGAATCGACAAAATCCTCGGCTTGGCCGGGTGGCAGCAGGTGCCGGTAGTCGACCGTGATTTCGGTGCCGGCGGGGAGTTCGGCCAGTGCAAACACGAAGCCAAGATGCCATAGCCCGTTCGGCGTGAAGCTGTGGTTGATGTAGCACTCGTCCGGCCAGTCGGGCGACAGCGTGTAGTAATCCTCGAACCAGCGCGCGCTGGCATGGAACTGTGCGCTGAGCTCCGGTGAGGCGGCGATTTCGGCATGCCGAAAGGTGCTGTCGATGCCGTCCGGTGCCGTGATCACGCGCCCGGCAGTGACGGTTTCGTCGAGAAACAGCCCCTGACCAGCGCCCCGGATGGAGGAATCGGCGACGTGATAGCGCGGAAGAATCATGGCGATCTGCGGATGGCAGGTTGGGCGCGCGAGTGTACCGCAAGCGGCGCGACCTACCAGGGTCACGCCGTCCGCTTTAGTCAGTGCAAGTTCTCGCCGGGCAGGCAGCCCGTTGACTACTTTTCCTGTTCATTACTCTTCAGTGGCAGCTGGAGTCTTGGCCACCGACTTTTTTTGGCTGCTCTTTTGACTAACGGGCTTGCTCTGGGCTGGCTTGCTGTCCGCCTTTGCAGCGGGATCGGCGGGTCCGCCAGTCAGCAGGATGGCCGCACGATTGCGTTCAAGCGTCTTCGGGCCGAAACCCTTGACCTGACTCAGATCGTCGACGCTCTTGAAGGGTCCGTGGGCATCGCGCCAGGCCACGATGGCCTGTGCCTTGGAGTTACCGATGCCGTCCAGCGATTTGGCCAGCGTGGCGGCATCGGCCGTGTTGATGTTGACCGGCGTGGCCGCCAACAACCATCCAGGCAGCGCGAGAGTGAGTGCAAACGCAATTACGGCAAGTTTCTTGAACATGGCCTTCTTCCTTGAGTGGTGATGGCGGCAGCCCCGGTGCCGCGAACTCACTATCGTCGAGCGGCGGCAAGCGGCGCAGTAGGGGTGGCCGCAATGCTGGCGTGCGGCATGTGCGCGGGCAGCCGTGGGTGCAGCCCGAGCGGGTGTGGGCGCCTGCGGCAGGGTCGAACGGCGCTGCTACAATGTGAATTTGACCGGCTGCCGGAGTTTGACCATGGATACTGCCCGCCTTTCCCACTTTGTCAGCGGTCTGTGGGACGACGAAATCGTGCCGCAGCTGGTCGAATACATCCGCATCCCCAACAAGTCGCCGATGTTCGACGCCAAGTGGGTCGAACATGGCTACATGGATGCGGCGGTGAAGCTGATGGAAAGTTGGGCGCGATCCAAGCTGAGCCAGCTGCCAGGCGCAACCCTCGAAGTGGTGCGACTGGAAGGGCGCACGCCGCTGATCTATATCGAGGTGCCCGGTGAAGGCGACGACACCGTGATGTTGTACGGCCATCTGGACAAGCAGCCGGAAATGACCGGATGGGCCGAAGGGCTCGGTCCGTGGACGCCGGTGATCAAGGGCGACAGGCTGTATGGCCGCGGCGGTGCAGACGATGGCTATGCGATCTTCGGCTCGCTCGCCGCTCTGCTGGCGCTGCATGAACAAGGTGTGCCGCACGCGCGTTGCGTGGTGATGATCGAGGCCTGTGAGGAATCGGGCAGCTACGACCTGCCGTACTACGTCGATCATCTGGCCGCGCGCATCGGCAGTCCATCGCTGGTGGTATGTCTGGACTCCGGTTGCGGCAACTACGACCAGCTGTGGTTGACCACGTCGTTGCGTGGCATGACCGGCGGCAACCTCACCGTGCAGGTGCTGGAAGAGGGCGTGCATTCGGGAGATGCCTCCGGCGTGGTGCCGTCGAGCTTCCGCATCCTGCGTGAACTGCTGACGCGGCTGGAGGATCCGGCCACCGGCCAGATCAAGCCGAAGGAACTGTACGTGGAGATTCCGTCGCAGCGGGTCGCCCAGGCCAAGCTTTCCGCTGAAGTTCTGGGAGCCGATATTTATGACAAGTTTCCCTGGGTCGAGGGCATGCAGCCGGTCACCCACGATCTGGCCGAACTCGTGCTCAACCGAACCTGGCGGCCGCAGCTGGCCGTGACCGGCATCGGTGGCATGCCGCCGCTGGATAGTGCTGGCAACGTCTTGCGACCACTGACGTCGGTGAAGCTCAGTCTGCGCGTGCCGCCCACGCTGAATGGCGCGAAAGCCGGTGAGTTTCTCAAGCAGCTGCTGGAAAAGGATCCGCCGTACGGCGCCAAGGTCACGTTTGCGCTGGAAAAGGATGGCAGCGGCTGGAACGCGCCGCAGCTGTCGCCCTGGCTGGAGCAGGCGGTTGCCGATGCCTCGCAGCATTACTTTGGCGCGCCGCCCACTTACATGGGCGAAGGCGGCAGCATCCCATTCATGGGCATGCTGGGCGAGAAGTTTCCGAAGGCACAATTCCTCATCACCGGCGTGCTGGGTCCGCATTCCAACGCACACGGTCCGAATGAATTCCTGCACATCCCCACCGGCAAGAAGGTCACCATGGTGGTCGCCGAGGTGGTGGCGCAACACCATCAGCAGGGAAGCAAGACCTGAGTCCGGGCTTCGGCGCATGAACGCTGATACCGCCAGCCTGGCCGCCAACTGGTCGCAGATCCGCGAACGCGTCGATGCGGCCTGCCACGCCGCCGGGCGCGATCCGGCCTCGGTGAATATCCTGCCGGTCAGCAAGACGTTCGGCCCGTCGCTGATCCGGGCCGCGGTGGCCCTGGGTCAGCATCGCTTCGGCGAAAACAAGGTGCAGGAAATCCGTGACAAGTCCGCGAAGCTGGCGGACTGCGGCATCGATTGGGTGATGATCGGCCACCTGCAGACCAATAAGGTCAGGGAGGTGGCCCGGCTGGCCAGCGAGGTGCAATCGCTGGATCGGTCGGAACTGGCCGAGGCGCTACATCGCCGACTGCAGGCCGAGGGGCGTGCGATCGACGTGCTGGTGCAGGTCAAAACCTCGCACGAACCGAGCAAATACGGTCTGCCGCCCGAGCAGCTGCCAGCGTTCCTCGACACCCTGCGTGGCTACGACACTCTGCGCGTGCGCGGCCTGATGACGTTGGCGACCCAAACCACCGAGGCCACCGAGGTGCGCGGGTGTTTCCGCCTCTTGCGCGAGCTCCGTGACCGAGTGGGGGCCCAAGGTCATGATCTGCCGCGACTTTCGATGGGCATGAGCGGGGACTTCCCGCTGGCCATTGCCGAGGGTGCCACCGAGATACGCATCGGTACGGCAATCTTCGGTCTGCGCCCCTATCAGGCTGCCTGATAACTTGATCTGTGTCACAAAATCGGGACTGAAATGCCTGTTCGCTGCCTAGGCATGGTTATTTTATGTATTTAAATTAATTAGTTATGTTGTGTGACAGGCAGAATACGGGTTTATGCAACGATCGAGTTTAGTTAACCGCAATCGAACATACCGGGGGCGCCTTCTTGTTAACTTCACACCATAGTCACGTCGTCAGCTTTGTAGGCGGCTAATCCTGTGTTCCCTAGGGGATTTCTCCCGCATGCCAATCAAGCGATTGACCGCCCTCACTGTGCTTGCTGCTGCCTTGCTCGTAGTTGCACCCGTGCAGGCCGACACCACCCAGCCCCACAGCAAGACGCCTCAAGCTAAGCATGTGGCGCAGAAGCAGTCCCACGGCAAAGTCGCCCATGGCAAACCGGCACATGGCAACGGCAAGCTGGCAGCAACGACCCACAAGTCGCAGCACTCTGCACCTGCACCATCCAGCATCGATGATGACGAAGACCTCAGCACCGCGACTGCCGTAGCGGCCGTCGAGCCGAAGCCCGAGCTGACGGTATCGAGCCTGCTTCAGGCCAAATCCTTTACGGCGGACGATTCTTCGGTCGTCGCAGGCAGTCCCGCATGGCTGGGCCATGCGCCGGTGTTCAACCCGGCACAGGTGCTGGTGCAGTCCAGCGAACCCACCTATTTCGGTGGTTTGGCAGCGAGCGGCGCGGCAGACCATGTCGCGGCGACCCCGTCCTCCGAGCAGACCGGCACGAACACATCGGTGTCCGGAAGGATGACCGACGTGCGCAAGGCGTTGATCGCGATGGCGATGGGCCTGCGCGACATCCGCTATGTGCGTGGTGGCCACGATCCGGCGACCGGCTTCGATTGCAGCGGTTTCGTTCGTTACGTGTTCGCCCATGCGATCGGCATGCAGTTGCCGACCAACTCCGCTTCACAGTTCCTGTCCGGTCTCAAGGTCAATCGGGCAGACATGAAGCCGGGTGACCTGGTGTTCTTCCATACCCGCGGCAAGGGCGGCATTTCGCACGTCGGCATCTATATCTCCAATGGCAATTTCATTCATTCGCCGGCCAGCGGTCAGACCGTGCAGATTTCCAGCCTGGACGATGCCTACTGGGCGAAGCACTTCGCCGGGGCCAAGCGTCCGGCAATGGAATTGGCGATGGTGACGCACAACGGTTGAGCTGGTTGTCGCCGGTTCCGTTGCCGCTGAAAGCCGCCGCGAGGCGGCTTTTTCGTGGGGCTTGCATGGCTCGTCCCGGTCGCCGACAACTCCAGCGATGGCGGAGCGATTCGTCATCCCGAATGTCAGCACATGCATTTAACCCCCGGCAGCCCCGGTCATCGTGTCGCAGCTCGCCCCGATGGCATCCGCACATCACAGTCGCTACGCTTGCCGCCTGTCTTTTGGAACTAGCCTGATGCCTTTTGATTTGCCGCCAGTCACGCGCAATCTGCTGATCGCCAATGTGGTCGTGTTTCTGCTGCAACAGGTGGTGGGCGATACCCTGTTGCAATACTTCGCACTATGGCCGTGGGGGCCTGACCAGGTGCTCCAGGCCAGCGAGGGGCTGGTGTCGATCGGGTTCCGGCCGTGGCAGGTGATCACGTATGCGTTCATGCATGGTGGGTTCACCCACATTCTGTTCAACATGATCGCGCTGTACATGTTCGGCGGAACCATCGAACGCACGTTTGGCGCGCGCAATTTCGCCATCTATTACTTTGTATGTGCGATCGTAGCGGCGATATCGCAGCTGATTGTGGTGCAGTGGTTCACCCACGGCTTCTATCCCACGCTGGGCGCTTCGGGTGCCATCTTCGGCCTGCTGCTCGCGTTCGGCATGCTGTACCCGCATGAGAAAGTCATGCTGATCTTTCTGCCGGTGCCGATGCCGGCGTGGCTGTTCGTGACCGGCTACGCCGTGGTGGAACTGGGATTGGGCGTGACCGGCACCCAGGCCGGCGTTGCGCATTTCGCCCACCTTGGCGGCATGCTCGGCGGCTATGTGCTGATCGAATACTGGCGTGGACACCTGCCGCTCAAACCGAAGCGGCTGCTGCTGCGGTAAGCCGGCGCCGCGGTCGCGCTGAAGTGCTCACTGGCCGGTTGACCCGGCCAGACTGTGCCAGTCTCAGCGCAGGCCAGTCTCAGCGCAGCACGAGGAAATCCGGGCTGACCACGAAGCGCACCGCGTCCAGTCTCAGGCGTGATTGCGGCAGTGCGGCCAGCAGTTCGGTTCGTTCGCTGACGATGGCGGCGATTTCCGCCTCGCTGATCGACGGATTCACCGCGCGCAACGCCAGCAGGCGGGACAGTTCGCCGTCCAGCGTGCTGGTGGCCAGGGCCAGTGCATCGTTGATGGTTGCTTGTCCACGCGCCTCGGCGAGCGTTTCCGCGCGCTCCAGCATGGGTGGCACCAGCTTGCCGAGAAATTTGCGATAGCGCGCTACTTCGATGGTACGGCTGGCAGCACGGCGCAGCGATCCGTCGCTCGGTCGGAAGTCAACGCGTTCGGTCAGTTTGGTATCGATGGTGACGACAATCGGCAGCGCTGGCAGGAAGCGCTCGGCATCCAGCCGGCGATCGGCCACGCATTCGAGCACATAGACCGCCTGCAGCAGCGCAGTGCGCACCGGCAGTTCGTCTTCGACCATGAACGCGGCGTTGCCCTGTTCGCCCGACAAGGCCAGATCCACCGCGCCGGCGACCAGCGGATGATCAAGTCGCAGCAGCGGCAACTCTTCGCGCGCCAGCGCCACGGCGCGGGCAAACGTCACCGATTGCGGGCCTTCGGCGAAGCCCGGCAAGGCATCGGTGGCCAGGTATTGCGGATCGAGCAGCAGCACCTGGCCGCCAAGCTCTTCGGCATGGATGCCGAACGCCTCCAGCAGGCGCTGGGTAAACGCGTCACGACCCGGGTCGTGATCCTCGCGGGCAAACGCCTGCTGCAGCTCATCGGCGTGCAAGTCACGGCTGGCAGCCAACTCCAGTAGATGATCGCGACCACCGCGAATGAGCTCCGCCATCTCCTGGTGGCTGGCGCGGGTATCGGTGAGTAGCGCGTCCAGCTCCTGGTCGCGATTGTCGTCGCCGCGGGCATGCTCGTCGGCGAGTCGGGCCAGCGGCTCGCCATAGCGGCGCAGCAGCTCCCGGCCGTCGGCCGGGCTCACACGGAACGCATCGACGCCTTCGTCGTACCAGCGTGCCAGCACATGTTGCGCGCTGTCGGCGACGACGAGGATATGAATGCTGATGTCGTGCTTCTGGCCGATGCGATCCAATCGACCGATACGCTGTTCGAGCAGGTCCGGATCGAGCGGCAGATCCCACAGGATCAGCCGATGGGCAAATTGGAAGTTGCGTCCCTCCGAGCCGATCTCCGAGCACAGCAACAATCGTGCGCCATCGGGCTGGGCGAAGTACGCCGCATTGCGATCGCGCTGCACGATGCCAAGGCCTTCATGGAAACGCGCCACGCCAACACCGCTCTTCGTGCGCAGCGCTTCCTCCAACGCGAGTACCTTGGCCTGGCTGCGGCAGATCAACAGGAATTTATCCTGTGGGTGCTGTTCGAGCAGGGTGATCAGGGTGTCGATGCGCGGATCGCTGCTGTAGTCGACCTCGATCAGGGCCGGCGGTTGCTGGATATCGGCGTGGAATTCGGCCAGCAACGATTGGCGGGTGCTCTCTGCGAGTGATTCGGCAGCGAGGACATGCCATTGCGGCAAGCGTTTGGGAAACCCGCCGATACCGGCGCGACGATTGCGGAACATGGCGCGGCCGGTACCGTGGCGATCGATCAGTGCGGCGAGCAGTTCGCGCGCGTTGACCGCGTTCGTCGATTCCGCCAGTTGTGCGGTGAGCGTTTCGTCGCCCTGAAACGCTTCAGCCAGCATGTGGCGCTGCGCATCATTCAGCGCTTCGCCGTCGAGCAGCCGGTCGGCGATTTTCGATAGTTCCTGAAAGGTATCGGCTTCCGCCAGATAGCCGTCCAGATCGCTGTAGCGCTGCGGGTCGAGCAGACGCAGGCGGGCGAAGTGACCGCTGCGACCAAGCTGCTCCGGCGTAGCCGTAAGCAGGATCACGCCGGGGGTCGAGGCTGCCAGTTGCTCCACCATGGTGTAGCGGGGACTGGCCGTTTCCGGCGACCACGCCAGATGGTGCGCCTCGTCGACCACCAGCAGATCCCACGGCGCAGCGAGCAATTGCGCGGCGTATTTCGGCGAGTTTTCGAGAAAGCTGAAATCGGCGATCACCAGTTGCTCGTCCTCGAACGGGTTGCTGACATTGCCTGCATCCTCATCTTCAGCGGACGGTTGCAGCGCCTCGCAGCGCTCCTCGTCATAGATCGCAAAGCTGAGATTGAAACGGCGCAGCAGTTCGACAAACCACTGATAGACCAGGGTGTCCGGCAGCAGCACCAGCACGCGCGAGGCGCGGCCTGTGGCGAGCTGGCGGGCGATGATCATGCCCGCTTCGATGGTCTTGCCCAGGCCCACTTCATCAGCCAGCAGCACGCGTGGCGGTCGACGCGCGGCGGCGATGCCGGCGACGCGCAACTGATGCGGCACCAGGCCGATGCGTGCCGCACCGAGTCCCCATACCGGAGAGCGGCGTGCTTCGGCGCGGCGCGTAAGGCCTTCCAGCCGCAACTCGAATTGTGCGACGGGGTCGGTGCGCCCGCCAATCAGACGATCGTCGGCCTGGCTCACGCTCTGTTCGTCGTCGAGCTGACCTTCTTCCAGTTCACGGCCTTCACCGCGATAGATCAGCAGTTCATTGCGTATCTCGACCCGCTCGACGAGGAACGCGATGCCCTTGCCGGCGACCCGCTGGCCGGCGCGAAACTCGGCGCGCAGCAGCGGCGCCGAATCCACCGCGTAAGGCCGCAGCACCCCGGCCTTGGCGAACAGCACCTGCACACCACGTCCTTCGACGCGTAGCACCGTGCCGAGACCGAGCTCGGGTTCAGCAGAGGAGATCCAGCGTTGACCAGGTACGAACATTGCACAGCCGTGTAGCGTCGAGGGCCGTCGATTATCCGCCGAGTGGCTGTTGCTGCCTAGGGAAAATGCTATCCAGCTTACCGATGCTGCCCGGGCGATGCGCTCGCCCGGGCAGCCAGTTAATGGGACACGGAAAACTCAGTTGAGTATCTCGCGCCAGTTTGTACGCTGTAGCGCGTTGCCACCACCAGGCTGTTGGATGGTTGCCGTCTGGGGCGCGCCGCCGGTCTGGCCATACAGCAGGGCATAGACGCCGTTAGGCAACTGAACGATCTGGATTCCGGTTGTTGCCGAAGTGGTAGTAATGGAGGTCATCACGGTATTCGAACCATTCAGGAGCTGTGACTGGCCACTGAAGTTGGTGGCATAGACGTTGCCCAGGAGCGAACACGGATCGCTAGATGGCGTCAATGTTGTCCATGCGATGAGGGAGACACCTGCTGCAGCGTCGGGGTTGATCACGATTCGTTCGGTGCCACCGTTGGTTCCAGCCGTCCCCGTCAGGTCGTAGTACCAGCCGGTGGACGAATCGCTCAGATTCAGGCCAGTCAGCAAGTTGGTATTGGCTGTCAACGTGCTCCGCTTCAGCGGCAGTCCGGTAGTCGATGGCACTGCGCCAGTGCCATCGCGCAAGGCATACATGGTCTGCTGCTGCGTGGTGGTCAGGTCACTGATATCGAGGAACTGGCCCGTGCCTACGAAGACCCAGCGCAGCGTGCCCAGACCGGTGGAGTCGACACTTTCCTCCACACGTGGCGCGGTAGTTATGGGTTGGACCTTGCCCGACGAATCGGTAAGCGTGGCCAGCAGTGTCGGTGTCGGATAGGGACCCGTTGGGTTGCCAGTGGCATTCACGGCGCCTTCGGACAGGTCGAAACGCCATACGTTGCCCAGCAGGTCACCAGCATAGACCTGATCGATAGTGCCGTCGGCAACGTTCTGTGTATAGGCAGTGGCCTGGGTGAGGCCGGCGGGACTTGCCGTGGTGCCTACTCCCGTGTCGATCTTCTGCAGGAGCGCACCGGTCTGGATGCTCAGGACATACAGCACCCCATGGCCGTCCTGGCCGCTGCCGGTATTGTCGTAGCCGGAGGTCATCACAACGACCCAGCCGTACTTGCGGGTCTTCACGATCAGTGGGGCGCCATAGCTGTAACCCATGTCGGAATCGGTGTACTCCCACTTCACATTCGCGGCTTGCGATGTCTCAACGGTCGTGCTGTTGGTGGTGGTATCGACTGCGGCCGGAACCTTGGTGACATCAAGTGCGTAGATGCCCATGCCGCCCTTGCCGAGTCCACCCACCAGCATCGTGTGCCAGCTGGACGTGCCGGCTGTGGTCGTGGGTGTCACCGTGCCATTGCTGGTATAGGTGAAGTCGACATCGGAAACCTGTGGCGTGCGGTCCACGTAGAAGTGGTGTGCGTAGTTGTTCGTGGAAACGCCATTGAGGTTGGCCAGCGCGGGTAGACCGTTCACCAGGGGCGTATTTGTGGGGCCGTTGAAGAGCAGGCTCGGCACATAGGCAAACAGTTCGCTGCCGCCACCTGAGACGGGAGGGGCCGTCTGGAAGTCGGCCTCAAACGCATGCAGCATGCCGTCATTCGCGCCCACATAGACCACTGGCTGGCGGTTCGCCACAGTCGTCGTGGAGAAAAGGGAATATCCGGGATTCGCGGTTTCGGTGTACGACGGTGAAGTGGCGCCCTGTACCAGTACCGGCGTGGAATTCACGATATCGCCAAGGATATGGGTGCGCGTGCGGTAAACGCTCCCTTCGTTGCTCTTGTCGCCCCGCAGATAGCTGACCAGGCTCGCCCCGGCGCCACCACCGGTAGTCACGCTGTTCATCGCAGTCACTTCGGCGGCGGACAGATTGCCGTAACGGAACGGCACGCCTTTCGAACCATCCCAGGTGATGATGCGGCGACCGACAGTATTCCAGCCCACGTTTACTCCGGACACGTACTGGGTCAGGTTATCCAGCTGGAACTGCGCATGCCACGGAGTGCTGCCAGTGACGGGCGTGACAGCGGCACCCGCAGTATCCGCCCCCACATAGCCTTCCACATCGCCCGTCCAGGTGACTGGCGCGTACGAAGTGGTATAGATCGGAAAACCGGCGACCGGTGAATAGTAGGGGGCGGCATTGGCGGTGACGTTGCTGAGTGCACGGGTCGGCGACACACTCGGTGCCGACGCGTTTTGCGAGGCGGTCGAGGCCACGTTGTTGAAGATCTGCTTCAGTCCGGACTGGATCAGGTTTGGCTGGTTGCCGGGGAAATAGTTGTCTGGTATCAGACCGGTTCCGGTGCTTGAGTTGGTATGCCAGGTCAGCTCGCTGGCGGGAGTCCCATTATTGTTGACATCGTTGAAGCCGCCATATTTGGCCGCCAGCCAATAGATATCGGGACCCATCTTTGACTGATTTGTAGTGCCGTTGCTGACGGCACCGGCGCCAAAAAAGGCGTCGGCTGCGTCGCCGTCATACGTAGTGGGTTCCAGTACATCGACCGCGTAGGTGGTGACGGTTTGCTTGCCCTGCGTTGGAGTCAGGGCAACGTCGTTGCGGATATCGTTGGTATGCGCATAGTAGGCTAGACCGGCAATGTAGTAGGTTGCGCTAGTTCCCCCTGACCAAGCTTTATTGCCCAGAGCAGAGCCGGCTGCTCCCGCATATGTGGCCATGCTTTCCGTAGCCGGCGTAGTGCCCTCGATCAGGGGGTAATTTCCCAACGTCGTCGTGTACGTGGCTGCATTAACCGCAGGAACCGTCCCGTTTGCAGGGATTTGGGGCAAGCCAGCTTGACTGCCAGTTGTGACGACGGTGCCGCCAGGTACTGCTGTGTCGTAATTGGTATGCGCATCGCCGATCATGACAATCGCGTTGGACTGGCAGGAATAACTGATCGGATCATTGAGATTGGTGCCAGTAAGGACTGGAAAATTGGTGTCGAGGCTGTTGCTGGATGTCAGGCCGCTGGTGTAGCTCGCGGCGACAGGGACCTTCATGAAATAAGCAAGCGTTGCCCAGTAAAGATCGGCGACATTGTCGTAGATTTCGTAACCATTGGCATAGCCGAACTGATTCAAATAGTTGATGGCACCGCTCTGGGTCGCGTTACCGCCGCCGGGTGCGGTGCCGGTGGTATCGGTGGCCGGATCCGGATTTGCAATGAAGATGCCGGTGGTTGGGTCCCATTCGGTGTACGGATTGGTTGTGCGAGTGCCGTAGCCGTTGTATGTCGTCGGGCCGTTATCGCGCAACAGCGCGCGCACGGCGCCATTTGGCTGGCTGCTTCCATTTGCGAACGCATAGGCGGCAGCGCCGACGCGGATTTTGGTGTAATTTTGCTGGATCAGCCCTTCGGGTTTGGCATATTGGCCAGCACCTGGATAGTCGGTGGCATTGTGCGCTGAATTGCAATTGCTCTCGAGCAGGCCGGCTAAGCAGACTTTGACGCGTACATAATACTTCTTGTCATGGTTGGTGCCGCTGTTGATAAAGGTGGAATTGTCAGCAACCTCAATGAAAATACCATTATCCGTGCCGTTCGTGATCTCGTTTCCGCCGGTACCACCAGTGTGAGACTGTATGTACAGGTTGCTTGCTGTGCTGAAAGGGGCTTCTCCAACCAGCTTACTGATTGTGCTGGTGGTGGAAATCGCTTTAACCGGGAAGGTGTAATTCGGGTTGGTTGAAGGTGTGACTTGGCGTGCGCGCTCCAGTACAGTCAAGGACGTTGTATCGGTAACGCGATAGCCGCCGGTGAGTGCTTGCCGAAATTCGTCGAGCGCCGTCATGCTCGCCCAATTGAGCATATTGCCACTCCAGTACCCGGTGCAGTCAGAGGCCACCTTGACGGGGTAGAAGTAATTATTGGTGTTGTCGTAGGTGTAGCATTTGGCGTTGTCGAAATAACCCAAATAAGTCCCCGTAGCCCATGTGGCTCCCGAATAGGCGGCAACGACACCTGTGGGAAATTCCACCGACAGCGACAGCATCAGGTTCGCCGGCACGTTTGAGGCGCTGTACAACGGGTTATCCGACAATACCGTCTGCGCCTTTGCGTTACCGCCACCCATCAAGGTCAACATGCAGGTCAGCAGCATGCAACCGAGACTCGTGGAGCGGAGTGAACGAGATGACTTGGACATGGCCGTTTCCGACTTGCGAGTGATGAAACTGGTGGCATGAACACCCGGTTCATGCCAGCGGTTGAAAGGAGATCGTTGGTTCGGTTGCATGAATTACCCCTGAGCCGTGAGCGCGAATATGTCGTGTGCCGGCGAGTGTTCCTGTGCGCTTCTGGTTGCGGCGGTCTTCAGCGCATGACGGTCTGCACGTACCCGATGGCTCCCCTCGGACCTATCACCTTTACGCTCAATCGGAACGCCGCATAGGCGCCCGATGAAAAGGGCGGGCCATTGTCCTTGGTCTGGTTGGAAACGGAGCCGCCCTGGATCGATGCGCCTGGCACGACGCAGGTGCCGGGATTGGCAGGACCGATTGCCGGGCAGAGTCGCTCGACTACATAGAGCACTGTATTGTTGGTGTTCAATCCCGGCAGGCAAACGACGGCAGTTGACGGGCATGTCGCATTGACAAGGATGTCGGGTATGTCCTTGTCGGGGCGGACAGTTGCCGCCTGCGGTGTAGCGTAGTAGCCGAGGGTGGGCTGATTGCCGTCGCTGGATGGCTCGGGGTACAGGGTGGCGCTGTCCTTGGCGGCACTGTAGGCGCGCTCGGCCTCCTGCACGACGCCCTGTCGGAAGGACAGGCTGCCGGCGATTGTGTTGCTGGTATCCACGGAGCGCATCAATGCCACCGCGGCCAGCAACGACACTACCAGCACGATGATCGCGATCAGGACCGACACCATGCCCTTCTGGCGGCGCAGATTGCCCCGATTTCCGATGCCCAGGCTTTTCATGCTCATGTCGGTTGCTCAGTAATATTGGACGATCATCGAGTTGCGAATCGGAATGGTGGTGTCGTAGACCTTGTAGCGGTATTGCGTTTGCGTGGCGACGCTGTACTGCTCTGCTGCCGGGAGATCGGGAAACAGGGTCAGCGTCGTATTCCCCCCTAAGTAGTCACTTGTGCGTTCCGGCAAGCGGCTTTGCGCCACGACAGCCACGCGAATGGCGACGATTTGGGTCGCTGCCGCAGCTGCCGTGACAGTGCTCGCCGTGAGTGCGCCGATGCCCCAGGTGGCACCCACCGGTTGCACCCACTTGTCGATCGCGTAGACGGATTCACCGGCAGGTCCAGTGCCATCGTGGATGCCATACAAGGCTTTCATCTGTACGACGCCATCGGCGATCGGCAGGGTGCCTGCGGCGCCGTTGGCGGTCCGCTGCAATTGATCGAACGACACCAGCGAATTGCTGGTTGAATCAACGCCGAACAGGGTGAACACAGGCCCGGGACCCAGATCGAACAGGTTGACCGAGTTGACCAGGCCGGGGACCCTGGGGGTGGGTGCTGCCACGGTGATGCTGTTGCTCGCCGTGTTCACCGCGGTGGCCAGGCCGAGCTGGCAGGTACCGTTGGCAAGAGTGCCCAGCAGATAATCGTTCGGCAGAATGCCGAACGAGTTGCCCACCACCACCGGGTTCCCAGCGGTGGCCGAGGTCACGCCGATCTTGAACACCTGTTGCGAAGAATTGCCACCGATCACGCTGATTACGTCCGGGCTGGCGCCGCCCGCGGCAATCAGTACCGGCACGGTCGGCGTGATGGCTGGCAGGCCGAGGGCCGCGTTGTTGAACGGCGCAGGCATGGCGGCAGCCTTGAGCGCCGTGATCGGACAGCCCCAGACGCTGTAACTCTTGCCTTGCGCAATGCTCGAGCCGGCGGAACGGACCTGGCGTTCCAGCTCATACAGCGCGTAACTGCCGTTCTGCTGCGCATCGTCGCCGCTGGTCGTGGTGCGCTTCTTGCCCTCGTATACCGAGAAAGCCGACATGATGGCCAGCGTGCCGATGAGGCTGACCAGAATGCCCACCATCAGCTCGATCAGCGAGAATCCTCCGCTGCCTGCTGGAAGCGCGCAGCGCGAGCTGCGGGCAGCGGCACCGCGTCGGCGATCGCGAAGGGGCTCAGATACCGATTTGTGTAATGGAGACATAGCTGTGGGGACCGGTATCGTTCGGGGCCTGCCATTTGACGGTGACCTTAACCAGCGAATCGTTGGTATCGCTGGCGATGGGAGTTACCGTGATGACGGGAGGGTTGGCTGTTACTCCAGGAAGGCATCCTGTGGCAGCGGTTTTGGACGTGCAGTCGACGGTATTGGCCCAAGTTGTATAGGCCGCGCCATTCGTGCCAGTGCCACCGGAATATTGGGTGACAAAAGCGGCTCGGCTGACGGCATTGTTTGCCCACATCTCGGCGATGACCTGATCCGCCAGCATGGCCGCATCGGTGCGGTATTTCGCATCGCCGGCGAGTTTGATTGCCGAGCTTTGCAGGGCCACCAGACCAAGGATGCCGATCGAGAAGATCACCACGGCGATCAGTGCATCCAGCAAGATGAAGCCCTGTTGGAAATACAGTTGTTGTGGAGCGTGGCCAAGCTTGACAATGCGCGCGGCTTTCACGGGCACCCCTGCGTACTGCTGGTGGCGTTGAAGGGAATGGCCGGGTCGCACATGTTCACCATGCCGCCGGCCGAAATCGTGGTGACCAGGCGCCGACTGCCCGCTTGCGCCGCGCTTATATCGATACGGACAATGGAAGTGTTGCCGTAATCGGAAGGGCGACCCAGCGCGGTGTAGGTAATGCCGGCCGGCACGCCGCCAGTAATGGGAGTGCCATAAATGCCAGTGCCGGCGGCGATATCAGCTACGACCGTTGTGGCGCCTATCTGTACGCCATTCGTATTATCAGCGAGTACCTGCTGGATCGTTGTCTGGCCGGTGCAACTGGTAACCGCGGCCGCACTGGCCGCCGTGGCCGGGAGCTGGCAGACCGTCCAAGTGGCATCGGTAGCCGAGGTCGATTGAAACCTGACAAAGGTCGCCCGCTGCGACGCTTCGCTACGCGCCAGCCGCAGACCGTTCTGGATGGATTCCGTGGCGGTGCGGATACGTGTATTCAGCATCCACTGCTCATAGGAGGGAATGCCGATCAGGATCAGGATCGCGAGCACCGTAAGGGTCGTCATCAGCTCTATCAGGCTGAAGCCGCGTGGTGGCACCGGCCTCATTGGCAGCTTCCGCCCTTGCGCATCACCCAGCAATTGATCGTGCCGGTACCCCAGCCTGCCGGCTCAGTCGTGGTCTTCTGGATATTGTTGTTGTCGACAGTGAACGTGAAACCTGACACGGACGTGCCGGCATCTCCGGTAGCCGTTGCCAGATACGCCTGGGCTGTCGAACCGCCACCAGCAGGTGCACATGTAATCGTGAAATATTGGAGGGTGCTGCCCGCTGGTACCGGCGCACCGCATGCAGCACCGCCGTAATTGCGGTTGTCCTGATAGTACTGCTCCATGCTCACCCGATAGGCCGCGAGGTTGTTTTGTGCCTCGGTGAGCTTGCCGCGAGTGATGTAGTCCAAGTAACTGGGGACGGCAATGGCGAGGAGGATCGCGACGATCGCGACCACGATCATCAATTCGATCAGCGTAAAGCCGCCGACCGGTTTGCGATGCATATGCATCGTGTTCATGGATTGCCCCGTATGGCGTCGATACTTCAGTGATTTTTCATCGGATGCTTTCCGATGAACCCCTACTGCCCCTTCAACCCGCACGCATGCTGGGTCGCTGATTCATTCTCACATGCAGGCAATCCGATTTGAACTACCGCTTGTCGGGAGAAAATAGCCGCTCGTCGCAAAAGCGCAATGCAGGTCAACAAAATGTCGCACGTTCTTGCGATAGCCGTGAGGGGAGATATGCGCAGGCATTTTTCCAGAGCATTTTTGATTCAAAACACATACAACATATAACGTGACCTCCGTCGTTGACGAGGAAGCGAGCATACTGAATGCACTGTCGTGGCGGCTTGCTCCGGGCCATGCCTGCAAATACGGCATACTTGCGCGCATGCAAGACTCTCGCCCTGTCAGCGGCCCGCGCCGTCCTTCCGAACACGGTCCTTTGCCGTATTTCTGCAGTTTTCCCATGATGTTCGCGCTGCTCGTGATTGCAACGCTTACCGCGACTACGGTGTGGTTGGCATCGGATAACCGACGAGATTGGAGCAGCTACAGCATCAGCATCCTGTTCGTGACATGGCTGGCCCTGGTGATCGGGCTGGCGCTATGCATGTCGCGTTCGCTGCTGCAGCGATTGCCCAGACAAATGCCTTATGTAGCAGCGTGGCTGGTGATCATGCCGATTGTTGCCGGTGCCAGCATGGTGGCACATGAATTTGACGACGCACTGCAACTACAGTTAGTCCACACTGACCTCGGTACCTTCGTCCGCGACAACGTGGCGATCGCGGGCCTACTTGGCGCTGCGATGCTGCGTTACTTCTACGTACTGGCCCAATGGCAGCTGCGGCTGGCGGCCGTCACGCGGGCGCAGGTCGAGGCATTGCAGGCGCGCATCCGACCGCATTTCCTGTTCAACAGCATGAACACGGTGGCCGCGCTGATCCGGGTCGACCCAGCCGCTGCCGAGCGTACAGTGGAGGACCTGTCCGAACTTTTTCGCGCTGCACTGGGGCACCACGATACCGGTGATGGCACGCTCGGCGAAGAGCTGGCACTGATCGAGCGCTATCTCGCGATCGAGCAGCTGCGCCTGGGCGCGCGCCTGCACGTGCGACGCGAATTGCATGATCTTCCTGCCGACTTTCCGCTGCCGCGACTGTTGCTGCAGCCGCTAGTGGAAAACGCGGTGCGCCATGGCATCCAGCCATTGCGCGAAGGCGGTGAGATAATCTTGCGCGGACAGCGCGATGGCAAGGGAGTGCGTGTCGAGATCATCAATCCGTTGCCAGCCACATTGTCCGAGGCCGGTAACGGCCATGGGCTGGACAGCGTGCGACAACGCGTGGCCTTCTGGTATGGGCCGCTGGCGAAAGTACAGGCTGGACCACATGACGACCATTTTGTGGTACTCCTGCAATTGCCAAGGCCGACTGCGTGATCGACATTTCGTGATCGACATGCTGACTGTCGTCGGCAGCTCGCCAATCATCGCATGCACCTGAACTGACGGTTGTGCCGGTTGACGCGGAGTTCGTCATGCGCGTCGCATTCGCCGTATTTGTCCGGGGACGCAGACAGGTGGCTCAGGTCTCGGCCCACATCCGCAGCAGATTGTGATAACAGCCGGTGAGATGGACACGCGCCGACTCGTCGGCACTGGTGGCGGTGAGCCGCTGGATGGCATTGTCCAGGTCGAACAGCAGTGCGCGCCGAGCATCGTCGCGTACCATGCTTTGCACCCAGAAGAAACAGGCCAGGCGGGCGCCGCGGGTAACCGGCGTCACGCGATGCAGGCTGCTGGCCGGATAGACCACCATGTCGCCTGCGGCCAGCTTTACCGATTGCGCGCCGTAGGTGTCCTCGATCAGCAGCTCGCCGCCGTCGTAGCTTTCTGGCGGCGCGAGGAACAGGGTGGCGGAGACATCGGTGCGGAACTTCGCGCCGCTGCCCGGCACCAGTCGCACCGAACCGTCGACATGGCTGCCGAAATGCATGCCGCCCTGATAGCGGTTGAACATCGGCGGGTACACCCGGTTCGGCAACGTCGCGCTGATGAACAGCGGGTGCCGCTCAAGTGCGGCGAGCACACGGTCGCCCAGTTCGAGCGCCAGCGCCGAACCTTCGGCGATCTGCTGGTTCTGCTTCACATGCATGCCCTGGTGTCCGGCGGTGACGCGCCCGTCCGTCCAGGGCGCGTCATCGGCATCAAGCCTGGCACGGAAAAACTTCAGTTGTTCGCCGCTCAGCAGGGCGGGCACGTGCACCAGCATGATCGGCGTTCTCCGTCAGAACTTGTAAGTGTAGGTCACCATCGCCGTACGGCCGATCGCGGGGACCGAGCGGCCGCCATCCGACGGGATCAGCGCGTCGAAGTACTGCTTGTTGGTGAGGTTGATCACGTTCAGGCGCACATCGTAAAGAGGCTGATGGTAAGCCAGCGTGGCATCCCAGCGGGTGTAGCCGCCGACGCTGACCACATCGGTATTCGCGGCGTAGCGCTGCGACATGTAGCTGGCACCGCCACCTGCTTCCCAATGACCGGCAAAGGTGTACGTACTCCAGACGGTGGCGGTGTTGCGCGGCGTGTTCGCCGGCACGTTGCCCTGCGTGCCATCCAGCGCTTTGACGATCCTGGCATTCATGAAGGTATAGCCGGAGAACACCTGCCAGTGCTCGGTGATATGCCCACCGACGCCCAACTCCGCGCCGCGAACGCGGATGTTGCCGTCCAGCACATACTCGCCACTGGAGGTCTGGGTACGTGCGTTGGTCTGTTCCAGGTTGAACAGGGCCGAGGTGATCTGCAGTGTATCGTCGAGCAGATTCCATTTGCCGCCGATTTCGTAGGAGTAGTTCTTTTCCGGCGCCAGATTCTGGGTGCCGCTGGTCAGCGTCAGCGCTTCCAGCGAAGGATCGAACGAGGTGCCGTAGGACACGTAATAGGACTGCGCCTCACTCGGCTGGTAGATCAGGCCGCCGCGCACGCTGGTGAAATACACCGTCTGTGCCGCATAGCCGGGCAGGGATACGGTGTTGGTGATATCCGCGCTGAAACGATCCCGCCGCAGGCCGCCCACGGCAATCCACTGATCGTTGATCCGCATCGTGTCATTGGCATAGATGGATGCCGTGTCGGCGCTGGACTGTGCATGGTTGCCGACAGTCGTGGTCACGTTGGCGGGCGTCGCCTCTTCGACCGGGTCGAGCAGGGACAGCAGCGGCAATCCGTTGCGGGTATAGCCCTGGTTGTTATAGGTCTCGTGAGCCAGTTCAATGCCGGTGATCAGGGTGTGCTGGAAACTGCCGGTATCGAACTTCGTGACCAGGTCGGTCTGGCTGTCCAGGATATCGTCGTGGATCAGGCGATCATGGCTGGCGAGCTGCACATACAGATCCTGCAGCGGCAAGTTGGTGGGGTTGCCGGCTGTCTTGTTCAACGTTACGCCAGCCGCCGTCACCACGCTGTTCGCTGCCGTCTCGCGCGCATTGGTTGTGTACTGGCTGTATTGCAGCTGGGTGCGCAAGGTGACGTCGGGGTTGAAGGTGTGTTCCAGGCGCGCGTTGAAGCTGTTGACGGTCTGGTCGGTGTGGTCATCGGTGAGCCCGTACCAGTTGCTGTGGCTCACGTCCGCCGGCCGGCCGTTGATCGGCGGCAGGCCGTAGTCGGGCTTGTCGTCATTGCGTTGCAGCAAGGCCGACAGCGTGATCTGCGTCGGTGTACCGATGCCCAGCCGCAGTGACGGGGCGATGCCGTAGTCCTGGTTCGACGCCACGTCGCGGGTGGAATGCAGGTCCTGCCCGAATACATTCACACGCATCGCGGCGGTATCCGACAGCGGCTGGTTGACGTCGGCGGTGGTGCGGTAGCGATCATCGGTCCCGACGGTGGCGGAGACGGTGCCAAACGCCTTGAGCTCGGGCACCTTGCTGACCTGGTTGATCACGCCGCCGGTGGAGCCGCGGCCAAACATCATCGACGACGGTCCCTTGAGCACTTCGATCGCCGACAGGTCGAATATGTCGCGGTAGTACTGGCCCGGGTCGCGAAAGCCATCCATATAGATGTCGGTACGTGCAGTGAACCCGCGCAGGTTGATGTTATTGCCGATCTGGCCACCTTCGGCACCGCCGATGGTGATACCCGGTACGTTGCGCAGCGCATCCTGGAAGGACGTCGCGCCTTGGGCATCCAGCAGGTCACGGTTCACCACGACCACCGATTGCGGAATGTCGCGCAGCGCCGCCGGCACCTTGGCGCCAATGCTGGAGCTGTCGACATCGTAGTGATTGCCGATCACGCTGCCGGTGACCTTGACCGTGTCCAGTGTCTTCGTCTTTGGGGACGGAGTCGTTGTCGATGAGGCGGTGGTGTCGACGGTCGACGCGGCGTCGGCGGAGGAGGGGGTGGTCTGGGCCAGCGCGGTCAATGGAATCGCAAAGGCAACCATCAGGGCAGCATGCAGCGGATTGGCGCGAAAATAGCGGGGCATGAAAGGGGCGGCCTTGTATGAATTTTTTTTGGAAACAGTGGGTTGGCGCACTTCGTCGCAATGCCGCTGGCCGCTGCTGGCATTCATTGCAAATGCGAATCGTTACTATTATCACACGTAGTTAGGAATCTGTGAAGTTGCTTAGGCGCCAACTGGCCCTTGCGTTGCCCCAGGATTGACCCGCTGGATTGGCCGCATTTGATGGACTGGCCGACCGCAATTTTTGCGTGAGGCATCCGCTGCCCACGGTGCCTCCAAACCGATGCGTGCTCCGCCACTGTCCCCGCGTGAACGCCGACATGGCTTGTCTAGGGGAGAAACAAAAAGCCCCGCATTTGCATGCGGGGCTCTGGCTTCTGTGCCGCGCTCTTGGCGCGACTGTCAGCGGAAGCGACTTACCAGATCTTCACCTGCTTGTCGGCGGAACGCACCATCGGGTCGGTCGGCTTGCACTGGAACGCCGTCGCGAAGGCAGGCATGTTGGATGGCGCTGCGAACGCGCGGATGGATTCCGGAGCGTGCTCATTGGAGTTGATCAAGACCTCCTCACGCTGTTCGCGCATGCTGCCGCGCCACACCCTTGCCCAGTTCAGGAAGAAGCGCTGGTCCGGCGTGTAGCCGTCGATTTGCTTGGTGGCCTCTTCCGGATGCTGCTTCAGCGTGGCTTGCAGCGCGTCATAGGCAACATTCAGGCCGCCCAGGTCGGCGATGTTCTCGCCCAGGGTCAGCTTGCCGTTGACGTGCAGGTCCGGCTTGTCCTGGAGCGGCGCGTAAGCATTGAACTGCTGTACGAGCTTGTCGGTACGGGCATCGAATTGGGCCTTGTCGTCTTTGGTCCACCAGTTTTTCTGATTGCCTTCGCCGTCAAACTGGCTGCCCTGGTCGTCGAAGCCGTGGCTCGACTCGTGACCAATCACCGCGCCGATGCCGCCGTAGTTGATCGCGTCGTCAGCCTTGGCATCGAAGAACGGCGGCTGCAGGATCGCTGCCGGGAAGTTGATCGTGTTGGTGGTCGGATCGTAATAGGCGTTGACCGTCTGCGGGGTCATACCCCATTCCTTGCGATCGGTGGGCTTGCCAATCTTGGCGATGTCGTACTGGTAGTTGAATTTGTCAGCCGCCTCGATGTTCGCGTAGTAGTTGTCCGGCTTGATGTCGAGGCCGGACCAGTCACGCCACTTATCGGGATAACCGATCTTCGGCAGGAACTTGTTCCACTTGTCGATGGCCTTGGCCTTGGTGTCGGCGCTCATCCAGTCGAGGTTCTCGATGCGTGCCTTCAGTGCATCGCGCACGTTGGTGACCAGTTCCTCGGCGCGCTGCTTCGCTTCGGGCGTGAATACCTTGGCGACGTACAGCTGGCCCAGCGCTTCGCCCATGCCGCCGTTGACGCTACTCAGCACACGCTTCCAGCGTGGACGCTGTTGCGGCTGACCGGCCAGGGTGGTGCCGTAGAACGCGAATTTATTGTCCTGGAAATTATTGCTCAGGTACGGCGAGGCGTCGTCGATCGCGTGGAAGCGCAGATACGCCTGCCATTGGCTGGCCGGCGTGCTGGTCAGCATCTTGTCGAACTGGGCGAAGAACTTCGGCTGCGACAGCGAGAAGCCCTTGTCGATTTTCACGCCCTGGGCGTCGAAGAATTTTTCCCAGTTGAAATGCGGGGTGACCTTGTCGGCGTCCTTGACGCTGACGAAGTGGTACTCATTCTTCGTATCGCGTTCCTCGACTGGCGTCAGCGACGCGGCGGCGAGCTGGGTCTCGAACTTCAGAACATCATCGGCCTGCTTTTTGGCGTCGGCGTCGGCGACACCGGTCAGCTCAAGTGCCTTGGCGATGTAGGCGACATAGGCGTCGCGAATCTTCTTGTAGTCCGGCTTGGTGTAGTAGTCCTTGGTCGGCAGGCCCAAACCACCCTCGTTGGCGAAGGCGATCTGCATATCGGCGTGCTGGAAGTCGGCGCCAGAGCCGAAATTGAACACCTGCGGGTTGCCTTCGGCAAAACGCTTGGTGATGAAATCGGCGATGTCGGCGCCGGTCTTCAAGCCGGCAATGGCATCGAGCTGGGGCTTCAGTGGCTCAAACCCGTTCTTCTCGATGGTGGCTTCGTCCATGCCTGAGCGGTACAGCCAGCCGATCTTCTGATCGATCGAGCCGGCCTTGGCGCCGTCGGCGTTCTTGCTGGCAGCCTCGACGATGTCGTGCTGGGTTTTCAGGCTGCTTTCATTGAGGATGTTGAACGCACCCCAGCTGCTCTGGTCAGCGGGAATCGGGTTGGCAGCGACCCACTTGGCGTTGACGAAGCCGTTGAAGTCCTGGCAGGCCTGGGTGCTCGCACCGAGTTCGCTGATGTCGAACACGCTCTTGCCCGTGCTGTCTGCAGCGGCGGTCGTGCTGGCTGCGGCTGGGGCGGTGCTCGCGCTCGGCGCCGGCGCAGTGGTTGCCGGAGCGGGGGCTGGAGCAGCGGCTTGCTCGCTCTTGCCGCAGGCGGTCAGCGACAGGGCCAGGCTTACCGCCAGTGCCAGGGGCTTCAGATACTGCTTGGTCATGGATATCCCTCTGTAAGTGGTTTCGCCCTTTGGGCGATGCAGTGGTTGTTTTTCACCAGGCCGCGGGTTGTCAGACACCCCCCAAAACGCGGCCATGCCTTTTCACGCTAGGTCAAACGTCACGGGTCAGACAGTGTCAAAGGTCAGGGGTTCACGGTTTCGCCGGCCGCCCCGGATTCGTGGAAAAGTTCTGCAGCTGCACGGCGTCCAGCCGCAGGACAGGGTAAGCGCCGATCTTCTGCGCGGTATGCCAGGGCGAACGCTCGAAGAAGAACTCCAGACGTGCGCCGGGATCGGCGGCGAAGGTCGGGTCGTCGTGAAGCTTTTGCTCAAACTCGGTCTTGAGTGCGGGATCCCGAGCCAGCATGTCGCGCGCCAGCTTTTCCAGTACCCGCGGCTCGGCGTATTCCTTGGTCTCGAACATCGCATTGAGAAAGCCCCAGCGCAGCAACGAGTCGGGCGCCTGTGGCTCGAGCAGGTTGATCGCCACATTGGCGGCAGGCTGATCGAGCGGCACGATCACCGAGCCGACCGGTAGTTCCACCTTATGCGACGGCACATCTTTCAGGGTGAACGTGCGCAGCATCAGATGACGTTCGAACGGCTGGCTGCCCCACTGCGGATGATCAAGCTGGTAGCCCTCGGCCTGGATCTTCAAGGGATGCTCGAGACGCTGGTAGTGAATGCCGTGCGCGTCGAGCTTGTCGATGATCGCCGTCCACTGCGCGGGCACCGCGTAGGCTGCCGGCGGGCTGATCGACAGATCCGGCAGCAGCCCATTCCAGTTGTCGATGGTGTAAGTCTTTGGCTGGCGCGGGTCGTACTGGATCCAGTTGCTGTTGGAAATGTCGCTGTGGGTAAGCGTGAACGTGTAGCCCTTCAGCTCGAACTTTGTCGATTGCGGATCCGGTTTGAAGGTCAGTGGCACCAGCGCGTGTGCATCATGGGCGCGTGCGATGGTGTCGGCGTCAGCCTTTGCGTCGGCGGCGAGCAACGCAGCCGGGTGCTGGTTGATCTGCTGCAGCATCAGCTCGACCAGGTCGTACACCGCATGCACGCGATTCGCGTACGACTTCAGCATATGCGTTTCGATCAACAGCGCGGGGCGGTTCTGCAGTGCCGCGTAGCCAGTAGAAAAACGCTGACCGGAGCCGAAGTTCTCGATGCCCTGGCGCGGATCGCGACCGTCCTTGAACTCCAGATAGATCGAACCCAGGTGCCCACGCTTTTCATACGCGGGCATCGCATGGTTGACGATCGCATCGTGCTGCCACGCGCTGACGGCGGGGTCGAGCTTGTGCGGGTCCTCGGTGTACCAGGTCAGGTCGTACTGGTAGTCGGCGCCGTCGGTGGTGTGCACGTCGATCAGGAAATCCGGCTGCCAGCGCTGCCACAACTTCAACCAGGCGAGCGTCTCCGGCGCATCGGCCTTGACGTAGTCGCGGTTGAGATTGAGGTACTGCGACTGGCCGCGAAAGCCCATGCTCTCAGGGCCGTTCTGGTTGATGCGATGGTAGGGCGACGAGTTCTCGTGGCCGTCCACGCTGTAGACCGGGATGTAGACCAGCACCAGATGATCGAGCACGTGCGGATATTTTTGGGTGATGGCGATATCGCGCAACAACATCAGTCCGGCGTCCTTGCCCTCGATCTCACCGGGATGGATGCCGGCCTGCACCAGCACCACCGGTTTGCCGGCAGCTCGCGCGGCGGCGGGGTCGAACGTGCCATCGCCACTGGCGATCACCACGGTCATCGGTCGCCCCTCGGGCGTGGTGCCAAAGGTTGCCAGGTGAATGACATCCGGTGCCGCCTGCTGCAGACGCTCAAGATAGGCCAGCGTATCGGCGTAGCTGGGCGTGGTGCGGAACTGCGTGGATTCGGCCGGAGTGACCCAGTCGGTAGCGCTTGACGTGGTTGCGTGCGCGCTCATCGTGGCGACACCCAGCAGGGCGGTAAGCAGCAATCTGATCATGGCAAGCCTTGATTAAAGGTAGGAGCGCACCCTGTGCGCGATGGCTCTTGCCGGCATCTCGGCAGAGCTTTCGCGCACAGGGTGCGCTCCTACGGGTTGTCGGTGGGCAGGCGTGGCGAGGGCGAGGCGGGCAGCACGTCGGGTGCCACCGCGCCGCCGGAGATAATGAACGCCATCGCCTGGTCCATCGTCCAGTCGGTCGGCGTGAGTTCGTCCAGAGGTACGACTTCCAGATAGCCGCCGGTGGGATTGGGCGTGGTGGGAATAAAGACCGCGGCCATCTCGCGGCCGGTGCCTTCCTCAAGCATCACCCGCGTAACGAAACCGACCACGCGCATGCCGCGACGGGGAAACTCCACCAGCACCACCCGCTGCACGCCGGACGGCTTGTTCTGCAGCACGGCCATCAACTTCTTGGTGCCGCCGTAGATCGTCTGCACCACCGGGATGCGCGCCAGCAACGCGTCAAAACCATTGATGAAGCGCTGGCCGATCACCCGGTTGGCTACCCAGCCAAGCAGATACAGCGCCCCAAGTGTGATCAACAAGGCGATGATGAAGGTCAGCCACTCAGTGTTGAGCGTGGCTGCCGCACGCGGTGCCACCAGTGCCAGCGCCCCAAGCAGCGCGTTGACCAGTGGGGCTCCGATGCCGGCCAGCATGCCCAGCACGAGCTTGAACACGGTCCAGGTCACCCACAGCGGAATGAAGGTGAGCAGTCCGGTGAGGAGGTAGCGTTTGAGGCGCAGCGGTGGCATGGCTGGAGTTCAGTCGGGGGTGGGAGTCAGTCATTCTAGAGGACGACGGCGACCCGTCGCTCGGATCCTGCAGCTACCGATGGTCGGGTGTTGCGATTCACCGTAGGCCACTGTGATTTTTTTCGCGGTGATGCGAATCATCAGGTACAGGGCGGAGAACGCAGACGGCCATGACAGCCCGACAACTTCAGCAACGCTTCGAGTCCCTCCTGCATGAACATCGCAGGATCGTCTTCAAGGTGGCTGCGCTGTACAGCCGCAGTACCGCCGATCGCGACGACCTGATGCAGGAAATCAGCACACAGCTGTGGCGCTCGTTTGCCGGCTATGACGAAGCGCGGGCGAAGTTCTCCACCTGGATGTATCGCATCGCACTGAACGTGGCGATCTCGCAGGCGCGGCGTGAACGCTGGTCCGAAGCCGGCCGGTTCGAACCGCTGGAGCTGCATCATCTGGAAACGGTCGGCGGCGGTGAACCCATCCGGGAACAAGACGAACGGTTGCAGGCGCTGTACGCATTCATCGGCCAGCTCGACTCGCTCAACCGCGCGTTGATCCTGTTGTACCTGGAAGACCGCAGCTACGGCGAGATCGCCGAGGTGCTCGGCATCAGCGAAACCAACGTGGCGACCAAGATCAATCGCATCAAGCAGAAGCTGCGCGGGCAGATGACCGGCGCGACCACCATCGTGAGGGCATGACCATGGAACTGGATGACTTCAAGCAGGCCTGGCAATCACTCGATCGCCGGTTGGAACAGCAGCAGGTGCTGAACCTGCAACTGTTCAAGGACGGCAAGCTGGACAAGACGCGTCGTGGACTGCGTCCGCTGAAACTCGGGCAGGGCGTGCAGTTACTTGTGGGCGCGATGCTGATGCTGTTGGCCGTGCCGTTCTGGGTCCAGCACCGGGATACCGTGCACCTGCTGATTTATGGCCTGTTGGTGCATGGGTACGGCTTGATGTCGATCCTGTTTGCCGCGCGCACGCTGACTCTGATCAACCGTGTCGACTACGCCGCGCCCGTGCTGATCATCCAGCAGCAGCTGGGCGAACTGCGCACATGGTGCATTCGCTGCAGTCTGTGGTTTGGCGTGGTCTGGTGCTTGTTCTGGGTGCCGCTGTTGTTGCTGTTCTTCTACTGGCTCGGAGCAGATGTATGGGCAGCGGCGCCACTGGTCGTCTATACGCTGATCGCCAGCGGCTTCGCTTGCCTGGGGCTGGCTTTCGGGTTGATTCGCTGGTCGAGGCATCCGCGTCGCAGCAGGCTTGCGAAGTATCTCGAAGACAGCTTCGCCGGCTTCAGCATTCGACGCGCACAAACTCATCTCGATGAAATCACCCGCTTTACGAAAGAGTGAGCATGCGAAGCCTGCGCGACGTTGCCGGACCGATCAACGCGCCTTCGGCTTCAACCGCACGTAGATCTGTTTGCGCACGCGGGCGATCACTTCACCGGATCCAGTTTTCACTTCCGTCTCGAACCAGCGCAGCACCTTCTCACCGCCGGCGGCCGCCGCACGTAGTTCGTCGACGACACTGTCTTCGAGCTTGAAGTGGGCGTAGACGTCCTCGCGGCCCGGTGCGACGAAATCGATCGCGCCGGCCTTGTCCCATACAAAGTAATCGTTGCCCAGCTGGTGCATCACCAGCAACATCCAGAACGGGTCGGTCATCGCGAACAGGTTGCCGCCGAACTGGCTGCGTACATAGTTGCGGTTCCATGGACGCAGTCGCAGTACCACGTGTGCCTCGCTCCAGTCGGCACTGAGCGATTGCACGCGAATGCTGTTGCACAGGAACGGCGGCCACAGGTTCAGCAGACGGCGAAAGGTAGAGGCGCGCATGAGGTTCGGAATCCGTTTCTTGTGGGAGCGACTTCAGTCGCGATGCTCTTGAGCGGGCAGAAAAGCATCGCGACTGAAGTCGCTCCCACAGGGTGTGGCGCGGTGGGGTTCAGAACAGCAGCGAGGCCATCCTGCGGCGGTAACGACCGACCAGCTCGGCATCGTCGATGGTGGCGAACGCGGCGAGCAGGCGCTTCTTGGCCTGACCGTCATTCCAGTCGCGGGCGTTTTGCAGGATTGCCAGGAACTGTTCGAGTCCCGCGGCCGGGTCGCTTTCCAGCAGCAGCCGAACGCCAAGCTGATCGCGGGCTGCCCAGTCGTTGCCGTCGGCCTGCACCTTTTGCTGCAACACAGCCAGCGTGGGTGCGTCTTTCAGCGCATGTGCCAGATCCAGTTCGCTGCGCAGACGCAATGCGCGCGCATCGGTAGCGAGGTTGGCCGGAAGGGTTGTCAACTCCGCTTCGGCGGCGCTGGTCTGACCAGCGCGCATCAACGCCAGCGCCAGTTCGAGTTTCAGCTCGGTCTTGGCCGGCTCGGCGGCGATCGCCTGTTGCAGCCGGTTGACCGCCTCTTCGGGCGTTTCCAGCGGGGCTTCGTCGACGGCTTCATCTTCGGGCAGCGCTTCCAGCGGTTGCACATGGCGCGACAGGAATTCGCGCAGCTGGCCTTCCGGTAGCGCACCGGAGAAACCATCGAGTACCTGGCCATCTTTCACCAGCATCACAGTCGGGATGCTGCGGATGCCGAACATGCCGGCCAGTTCCTGTTGTTTGTCGACGTCGACCTTGCCGAGCCGGAACGCGCCGTTGTATTCGGCGGCCAGCTTTTCCAACATCGGCCCCAGCGTCTTGCAGGGCTCGCACCAGGTCGCCCAGAAATCGACTAGCACGGGTGTGGTCAGAGAGGCCTGCAACACGTCAGTTTCGAAACGTTGCTGATCCACGTCGAAGACATGGGCGGTGGCGGTGGCATCAGTCACGGGTAACTCCAGCTCGGCAGATGCCGGTTCAGATCAGGGCATTGGCCAGCATATCAAGCCCGTACGCAGTCGCATCGAGCTGCTCTTGTCTGTTCAACACGGTTGTCATCGACGCTGCCTGTCCCCAGATCCGGGCTGCGCTGTCGCGGAGGTACACCATACCTTGCGGTCTTTTGAGACATCATGGCGCCGGCGCTGAACAAGGCAGGGGATTCCCGTGGTTCAGCGCCTTCACGGCAGATTTGCGAGAATCCGCAGATCGCCCCCTCCGGGCAAGGCATCGAGTGCATGGGCAAGACGTCACCAGAAGCACTGCTTATCTGCGAATACTGCGACACGGTCTACCGCCGTCGCACGCTGACCCGTGGTGAAGTAGCCCATTGTCTATGCTGCCAGGCCGTGCTGGAGCGCCATCACGGTTTGAGCGTGAATGCCATGCTGGCGCTGGTGATGACGGCGATGGTGGTATTTGTGCAGGCGAACGTGTGGCCGATCGTCACGCTGGGTCTGAACGGTCAGTACAGCAGTGCCACGCTGTGGGGCACGATCATCCAGATGTGGCAGCAACAGGCGCAGGTCGTCTCGGTGCTGGCCGCCGCCACGCTGTTCTTTTTTCCGCTGTTCAAGATGATGTCGCTCGGCTGGCTGCTGTGGTTTGCCCGCCAGGGCCGGCGCGCTCCGGGCTTCGTGCGGATCATGGTGACGCTGCATTACATCGGGCCGTGGACGATGAGCGAGGTCTTCGTGCTCGGCGCGCTGGTGGCGATCGTCAAGGCGCGCATCTATTTCGACGTGGTGGCGGATCCGGGCATCTACGCCTATGCGGTGCTGACCCTGCTGATCACCATTTTCGCCAGTGTCGACCTGCGCCTGCTGTGGGACGTCACGACGCCCGAGACGGCTATATGAGTGCACTGCCGCGCGCCGCCGACCTCGGTCTGATCAGCTGCCATGTCTGCGGACTGGTGTGCCGTGCTGCCGCCGACGATGCTGGCCGCGACGGCGAGGTTGCCTGTCCGCGCTGCGGCAGTGTGTTGCATCGGCGCAAACCGGCCAGTTATGCGCGTACGTGGGCTCTGCTGATTGCCGCGTTTCTCATGTACATACCGGCAAACGTGTTGCCGATCATGCGCACCGCCAGCTTGAATGACATCGACGACAACACCATCCTCAGCGGCGTCGTCGAGCTGTGGGTCAAGGGTTCGCCGGATCTGGCGGTGATCGTGTTCACCGCCAGCATTGTGGTGCCCATGCTGAAATTCCTGGTGATGGCTGTGCTGCTGATCAGCAGCCGTTTTCGCAGCAACTGGGCGCTGCCGCAGCGGGCAAAACTTTTTCGGTTGGTCGAGTTGATCGGCTACTGGTCGATGCTGGATGTGTTTGTAGTGGCTTTGTTGACGGCACTGGTGCGTTTCAACTTGCTGAGCCTGGTTGAACCGTTGCCCGGTGTGATTTTCTTCGGCCTGACCGTGGTATTGACCATGCTGGCCTCGATGAGTTTCGACCCACGATTGATCTGGGATGGCAGGGATACCAATGACTGACGACAACCGCACTGGACAGGGCCCGCTGGATGGCGACGAGTTGCCACAGCCGGTGGTCAGGCGTCCCCGTATCAATGCATCGCTGATCTGGCTGGTGCCGGTGCTGGCTGCGCTGGTGGGTCTTTCGCTGGTGGTCAATTACTGGCTGCAGGCTGGCCCGGAGATCACCATCAACTTCCAGAGTGCCGAAGGCCTGGATGCCGGCAAGACGCCGGTGAAATACAAGAATGTGGTGATCGGGCGGGTCCACAAGATCCGACTCAGCAGCGATCACAAAAGTGTGCTGGTCGGCGTGGCGCTGGAGAAGAGTGCCGAGAGTTTTGCCACCGAAGGGACGCGCTATTGGGTGGTGCGTCCGCGTATCGGCCTGGGTGGTGTCTCCGGCATCGACACGCTGCTGTCGGGTTCCTTCATCGGCGCTGATGCGGGCGATTCTTCGGCACCACAGACTGATTTCAAGGGACTGGAGATACCGCCATCGGTAAATCACGGTGCGCCGGGCCGCAGCTTCGTGCTGCATACCGACGACCTCGGCTCGCTGGATATCGGATCGCCGATCTATTACCGGCGCATCCAGGTGGGCCATGTGGTGTCCTATCAGTTGGACCCGGACGGCAAGGGCATCTCGCTGGGCATCTTCGTGGATGGCCCCAACGACAAGTTCGTCACCGTATCCACGCGCTTCTGGAACGCCAGCGGTATCGACCTTTCGCTTGGCGCCGATGGGCTCAAGGTCAACACCCAGTCGCTGGCTTCGGTGCTGGCCGGTGGCATTGCCTTTCTGGACCCGCGTGGACCTCACGACAGCACGCCGGCACATGAGCTGACCGAGTATCGGCTGTTTGCCGATCAGGCCACGGCAATGGCGCCGCCCGATGGCGAACCGCATTACTTCCGCATGCGCTTCGATCAATCGGTACGTGGATTGACGGTGGATGCGCCGGTGGAGTTCCTGGGCATCAACATCGGCAAGGTGGTGTCGGTCAACCTCGATTACGACGCACAGACGCAGCGCTTCCCGGTGGTCGTCGGGGCGGTGGTCTATCCGCAGCGGCTGGGCAATGCCTATGACAAGCTGGAGGCGCTGGCGAAGTCGCGCGGCGAAAATCCCGACCTGAGCCAGATGATGGGACGCCTGATCGATCACGGCCTGCGTGCGCAGGCGCGCAGCGGCAACCTGCTTACCGGCCAGCTGTATGTCGCGCTGGACTTCCTGCCGAAGTCGCCGAAGGTGGTATTCGATCCCAACGCAAAGCCGCTGATGATCCCCACGGTGCCTGGCAGCTTCGACAAGTTGCAGGAACAACTGGCCGAGATTGTCGACAAGCTCGACAAGATCCCGTTCGAGAGCATCGGCAAGAACCTGGATCAGACCCTGGCCGGGCTCAACGCCACGATCCAGCAGGTCAATGGCAAGACCTTGCCGGAGTTGAAGAACACCATGAAGGGCGTGCAGAAGACCATGGGTACGGCCAACGATGCGCTGTCCGGGGATTCACCCTTGCAGCAGAACCTGGGCAGTACGCTGCAGGAGCTGCAGCGTGCGGCGCGTTCGCTGCGCGTACTTACCGATTATCTGAGTGGTCATCCGGAAGCCTTGATCCGTGGCCGTCGCCCGGATGCCGCGCCAACACCCGGCACCACTCCGCCGCCAGCCGTCGAACCGCAGACAGGGAGCAAGCCATGATACGCACCGGCCTGATACGCACAGGAAAGCGCTTGTTTGGCGTGGGCGCCATGTTGGCCCTGACGGCATGTGCCTCGGCGCCGCTGCATTACTACACGCTGATCGCGCAGGCTGGATCGATGGCAGCGTCGGGCGAGTCAGCCGGTGCATCAGGCTCGAACCGGCCACCATTGCCGTTCGAGCTGCTGCCGGTCAGCGTGCCGGCCCAGGTTGACCAGCCACAGTTGGTGGTACGTGAGGGCGGCCAAGGCGTGGCGTTGCTCGACGGCGAACGCTGGATTGCGCCTCTCGCCGACGAGGTACGCGGCGCGCTGTCGGCCGATCTGGCGCGCGCTCTGCACAGCCAGGACGTCAGCGGGCTGCCCGCCAACGACAAGCCGCTGCTGCGGATCAAGCTGGATCTGCGCCGCTTCGACTCTCAGCCCGGTGGCTACGCGCTGATCGAAGGAACCTGGAGCGTGCGCTTGTTGCATGGCGGGCACGCTGGCGCACTGGCCTGCAGCAGCAGCATCAGCGAGACGGTCGGGCCCGGTTTCGACGCGCTGGTACAGGGCCACCAACGGGCGATCGAGCAGCTGGCGGGGCAGATCGCCGCAGCGGGTTACTCGCTGGAAAGCGGTCAGGCGGCGGCCTGCCCGGCTCCCTGAGGGTTGCAGGCTTGGCGCCCGGCCCGTGCTGGGCTAGTCTGATCAGTTCACCGCAGCCGGCTGTCGCCGGCTTGCGATAACGCACCACGGCGCCGGAATCATGCAGGACACTCAAGACCCGAACTCCCCAGAACAGGGCAACGCCGCAGAGCAGGGCGGTTATAGGCCACAGGCGCTGGAAGCGGCGGCGCAGCAGTACTGGAATGCGCAGCATGCCTATGAGGTAAAGGAAGACTCCTCCAGGCCCAAGTTCTACTGCCTGTCGATGCTGCCGTATCCTTCCGGCGCTCTGCACATGGGCCATGTGCGCAACTACACCATCGGCGACGTGATCAGCCGCTACCAGCGGATGAACGGCAAGAATGTGTTGCAGCCGATGGGCTGGGATGCGTTTGGCCTGCCTGCCGAAAACGCTGCGATCAAAAACAAGACCGCGCCGGCCAAGTGGACCTACGCGAACATCGACCACATGCGCAGCCAGCTCAAGTCGCTGGGCTACGCGATCGACTGGACCCGCGAGTTCGCCACCTGCCGACCGGACTATTACCGCTGGGAACAGCTGATGTTCACCCGGCTGCTGAAAAAGGGCATGGCTTACCGCAAGAACGCGGTGGTGAACTGGGATCCGGTCGATCACACCGTGCTGGCCAACGAGCAGGTGGTCGATGGTCGTGGCTGGCGCTCCGGTGCGCTGGTGGAAAAGCGCGAGATTCCGCAGTGGTTCCTGAAGATCACCGACTACGCGCAAGAACTGCTGGATGGCCTGGACACGCTGCCGGGCTGGCCCGATGCGGTCAAGACCATGCAGCGCAACTGGCTCGGGCGCAGCGAAGGGCTGGAAATCCACTTTGCCGTGGAGGGCAGCCCCGAACCGCTCAGTGTGTTCACCACGCGCCCGGACACGCTGCTGGGCGTGACCTTCCTGTCGATCGCCGCCGAGCATCCCTTGGCGCTGAAGGCTGCGCAAGATAACGAAAAGCTCGCTGAATTCATCACTGACCTGAAGCACGGCGGCGTTTCCGAAGCCGAGCTGGAGACCCAGGAAAAGCGCGGCATGGACACCGGCCTGCGCGCGATCCATCCGGTCAGCGGCGAACCGATCCCGGTGTGGATCGCGAACTTCGTGCTGATGGGCTACGGCACCGGCGCGGTGATGGCGGTGCCGGCCCATGATCAGCGGGACTGGGAGTTTGCGCAGAAATACAGCCTGCCGATCAAGATGGTGATCGTCGATCAGTCGGTGATCGATGCGTTGAACCAGATTGACCACGACCTGTCACAAGGCGTCGACAGCGATGTCATGCAGGCGGCGTTGGGCGCAAGGGACATCAATGCGCAGGACATTTCCGCACCGGTTCGCGTGGTCGAGGAATTTGAACGACGCATCCAGCAGGATGCCGCCTGGACGCCGCGCGGCCTGCTGGTGAACTCCGGCGAATACGACGGCATGGATTTCAGCCAGGCACTGAGCGCGCTGGCCAAGCGTTTCGAGCACGACGGCAGCGGTTCGCGCCGGGTCAACTGGCGCCTGCGCGACTGGGGCGTCAGCCGCCAGCGTTACTGGGGTTGCCCAATTCCAGTGATCTATTGTCCGAAGTGCGAGGCGGTGCCCGTACCGGAAGACCAGCTGCCGGTGGTGTTGCCCGAAGACGTGGCGTTCTCCGGCGTGCAATCGCCGATCAAGGCCGATCCCGAGTGGCGCAAAACCACTTGTCCGCAGTGCGGTGGTCCGGCCGAACGCGAGACCGATACGTTCGACACCTTCATGGAGTCGAGCTGGTACTACGCGCGTTACACCAGCCCCGGTGCAGACGCGCAGATCGACGAGCGCGCGAACTACTGGCTGCCGGTCGACCAGTACATCGGTGGTATCGAGCACGCGATCATGCACCTGCTGTATTTCCGCTTCTATCACAAGCTGTTGCGCGACGCGGGCATGGTGGGTAGCGATGAGCCAGCGCGCAACCTGCTGTGTCAGGGCATGGTGATTGCCGAGACGTTCTATCGCGATCACAGCGACGGCTCGAAGGACTGGATCAATCCGGCCGCGGTGGACGTGCAGCGCGACGAGCGCGGCCGAGTTACCGGTGCGGTGCTGCGAGAAGACGGGCAGCCGGTGCAGATCGGCGGCACCGAGAAGATGTCCAAGTCGAAGAACAACGGCATCGATCCACAGACAATGGTGGACAAGTACGGCGCCGACACCGTGCGCCTGTTTTCGATGTTCGCCGCGCCACCGGAGCAATCGCTGGAGTGGAGCGAGGCTGGCGTCGAGGGTATGTCGCGTTTCCTCAAGCGCTTCTGGCGCGAAGTCACGACGCATGCCGCGAATCCGGATCATCCTGTCGTGGATCCGGGTGCGCTGGATGCGAGCCAGAAGGCGCTGCGCCGCCAGGTGCACGAGACGATCCAGAAAGTCGGCGACGATCTCGGCCGTCGCCACGCGTTCAACACAGCCATCGCTGCCTTGATGGAACTGCTGAACGCGTTGAACAAGTTCAACGACCAGAGCGATCAGGGGCGCGCGGTGCGCCACGAGGCGCTGGAAGTGATGGTGCTGCTGCTCAACCCGGTGGTGCCGCACATCAGCCACGCTCTGTGGCAAGTCCTCGGCCATCCCCAGGCTGTGCTGGAAGATCAGCCGTGGCCGCAGGCCGATCCCGCTGCACTGGTACGTGACACGGTTACGCTGGCGGTGCAGATCAACGGCAAATTGCGCGCTACCATCGAGCTGGCCACCAACGCCTCGAAAGAAGAGGCCGAGGCACTGGCTCGTGCGCAACCGCAAGTGGTGCACTTCCTGGAAGGCCTGAGCGTACGTAAGGTCATCGTGGTACCCGGCAAGATCGTCAACATCGTCGCAGGATGAAATCCATGAGTTTCATGAAAGCCGGTCGCCTGTTCCAAGCCTCGTTGCTGCTGGTGTCCGCGCTTGCGCTGGCTGCCTGCGGCTTTCATCTGCGTCAGAGCGCGGCCTTGCCGCCAGCGATGAAGCGGGTGCACCTTACCGTCAGCGGCGGTGTGGGTAGCGATCTGCAGCGCGCGCTGTCTCGCGCCCTGCAGGTTTCAGGTGCCACCATCGAGGACAACGGCGGTGCCGGTATCGCCGAGTTGAACGTGCCGACCGCGGCGTTCGGCACCGAAACACTGACGCTTGGTGGCTACTCGCTGATTACCGAATACGCCGTTCGTTATCAGGTGCGATTCGACCTGGTCGACCCCAAGGGGAACACGCTGATGCCCATGCAGACCATCAGCATGTCGCGTGAATACAGCTACGACGCCACCCAGACCATCGGTAACGCTTCGGAAGTGCAGGAGATCCAGGGCAGCCTGATCAGCGATATGGTGCAGGCGATCATGTTCCGCTTGCAGGCGGTCAACAAACGTGAAGTGGCCGCGCCGCCGGCCGCTGGCTCAACCACGGCTACGCCGGCGCCCATCACGCCTGTAGCCGCCCCGGCGACCACCTCCAGCGCGCGCTGATGCCGCTCAGTCACGGCCAGTGGCAGAAGGCGTTGACGGCTGACCACCTGGCGCCGGTGTATTTGCTTGCCGGCGAGGAGCTGCTGGTGCTGGAGGCGGCCGACGCGTTGCGCGCGCAGGCGAAAAAGCTCGGTTACAGCGAACGTGAGGTGCTCGACGTCGGTCAGCATTTCGACTGGAACGATCTGGCACGGGCCGGCGCTAGCATGTCGTTGTTTGCCACCCGTCGATTGATCGATCTGCGCCTGCCCAGTGGCCGTCCCGGCATCGAGGGCGCCAAGGCCATCAACGCGTTTTGCGCCGATCCACCGCCGGATGTCACTTTGCTGGTCACCGCGATGGAGTGGAGCAACAAGCACGACGGCGCGTGGAGCAAAAAGCTCGACGCCAGCGGCACGATGGTGGTGTTCAACGCACCGCGACCGAACGAATGGGCCGCGTGGATCGGCGCGCGACTCGCGACCCGCGGGCTGACCGCCACACCCGATGCTGCGGCACTGCTGGCACAGCGCGTGGAGGGTAATTTGCTCGCCGCCGCGCAGGAAATCGACAAGCTCGCCGTGCTGCACGGGCACGGTCGCATCGATGCCGTCGAGATGGAAACCCTGGTTGCCGATAGCGCTCGCTACGACGCCTTCAAGCTCACCGACGCCGCGTTTGCTGGCGACGGCGCGCGTGCGTTGCGTGTGCTCGCCGGCCTGCGCGCCGAAGGTGACGAATTGATTGCGCTGATGGGCTGGCTGGTCAATCAGCTGCAATTGGCGCTGCGCCTGGCCAATGCGAACGATCTCGCCGCACAGGTACGCATTGAGCACCTGTGGCCCGCGCGCGAACAACTGTTCCGCAAGGCGCTGCGCCGTGCGCCACGAGAACACTGGCTGCAATGCCTTGCCCGCGCCTCGCGCATCGACCGCATGGCAAAGGGCCGTGAAGCCGGTGATGCCTGGCAGGAAGCGGAGCGCCTGATCGCAGCCATCGCCGAGCCGCGGGCGGCGCAGGCGTTGGCGTGAACCAGCGAAAAAAAGAAAAGGTGTCCCCCCTCGCCATTTTCGGTGGCACGTTCGACCCGGTGCACCTGGGGCATCTGAGCGTGGCCTGGGAAGCTTCGGAACTGCTCGATGCCGAAGTGCGGCTGCTGCCGGCCAGCGTGCCGCCGCACCGGGCCGCACCGATCGCATCGGCGGAGCAGCGTGTGGCGATCCTGAGCGCCGCCTTGCAGGGCCAGTCGCGCTTGACGCTGGATACTCGCGAACTGCAACGAGGCGGCCCGTCCTACACGATCGATACGCTTGCTGAATTGCGTAGAGAGCAGGGCGAGCGTCCGCTGGTGCTGCTGCTCGGTGCGGATGCGTTCGCCGGCTTGCCGAGCTGGCATCGCTGGCGCGAGTTGTTCGATGTGGCGCACATCGGTGTGTTGAGACGGCCCGGCATGGAGGCCAAGCTCCCCGATGAACTGCAGCACATGATTGCCGACCGCCGTGTCGATGATGCGGCCGCGTTGAGACAGACGTCCGCCGGCAAGTTGATCGAGCTGGCGGTCACTCCGCTGGAAATCTCCGCCACCCGCATCCGCGAGCTGCTCGCCGCCGGACGCGATCCGCGCTATCTGCTGCCTGGGGGTCTGTTTGAGGACCCCCGTTTGCTGGCGCCGTATCGCCGCTGAGCATTTTTCCGTGGAGGGCTCTGGCGATCAATCACTCAGTGGTGTCAGAGTGGGTGTTGTTCATCAGTAGGCTCCTGGCTTGTATAGCCATTTCCACTTTCGTCAGGATTGACGGTAAGCAGGGATTCCGTTGGTCGGCGACACCAGATCAATGAGCCGACAAGTAAGCACGCGATTAACAACATTACCGCTGGAACACCGACGAACAGCAGTGCCACGACGATCTGGAAGCCCCATGTGTTCGCCATGACCAGTTCGTCAGGCGCTCGGCCGTGTGAATAAATAACGAAGCCGATGACGGCACACGCCGTTAACGTGGCCCAAATCGCGATGATGCGCGACAGCGGCGGTGGTCGCGATTTCACGCACTAAGCTCCAGCTGCCCCTGCACTTCGTTGATCGAATCGCGGATGCGCTTGCTGAATACCGAATCTTCGTGATGGATCAGCAGCAGGCGTTCGGTGGCGCGGGTCATGGCAACGTAGAGCAGACGGGCCTCATGCGATTCGTCTTCGCCGGGTTTCGGCAGTTGGCCGAGGTAGGGGATGATCACCAGCGGAAACTCCAGGCCCTTGCTGGAGTGCATGGTGATCAGCTTCACGCAATCCTTGACCAAGAACAGCGAGCTCTTGTCCTTGCCCTCGGCGAGGCGGCAGGGAATGTCGGCGCGGGTCAATGCTTCGCGCAGCTTGTCGCCTTGCCAGCCATAGCGATAAAGCACCGCGATGTCGTCGAGGCGGCGACCACGGGCCTGCTCATCGCGGATGCGCTGCACCAGGCAGGGCAGTTCGTCGCGGGCGTGTTCGACCCGGATCAGCTCCGGCAACGCGCCCCTGCGGCCTGCGCTTTCCGGCGCGATCAGCGGGACGCCATCGTCTTGGCCGGCCTGTGCATCGAGCAGTTCGTTCGCGAAGCTGCGCGCGACGGCAAGGATTTCCAGCGTGTTGCGGTAGTTGAGCTTGAGGATGGTCGTGCGTCCCTGCGCCTGCACGCCGAGACTCTTCCAGGTGAACTTGCGTCGACTGGCACTGCCATTGATGTTTTGCGCATCGTCATACAGCACCAATAGCGAGTTGGTGTTGGGGTCGATCATCTGCACGATCAGCTTGTACCAGTCCGGCTCGAAGTCGTGACCTTCGTCAATCAGCACGGCGCCATACTGGAAGCGCGGAATCTGACCGCGTTCGACCCCTTCCATGACCTTCGCGACCATCGCCGGAAAATAGTTCTCGTCTTTCTCCGGTAGCGGCACGTGGTAGGCCTGGAGCATCTGGTAGCACCACGAATGGAAGTTGCGCACGTCGACCTTGTCGGCCAGGCCGCGCTCACCCATCAGCTGGCCGAGGCGCGCGGCCAGCGTCTTGTTGTAGCAAAGCACCAGTACCGGTTTGGCAAGTTCGCACGCCAGTTGCATTGCGCGAAAGCCCAGGATCATGGTCTTGCCGGAGCCGGCGACGCCGTGGATGACCCGATGCTCGTCGCCAAGCGAGCGGGCGAGCTGTTCCTGTTGTGCGTCCATCACCTTGATCAGGTCGGGGATTTCCAATGACTTGGTGGTGCCGGTCGCGATGTTGTCGAACAGGCCGAACTGGCCTTCGCCGGGCGAAACGCGAATTTCCGGAAACAGATGCCAGCGTACGCGGTCGATTTGCGGCAGGGTCAACGCCGTGGGAAATACCTGGGGGAACATCGCCCATAGCCGCTCCTGGAACGCTTCGGGCTCGACGCCGTCGTAAATCTCGTCTCGGCAGATCGCCAGGTGCCCCGGGATCACCGCGTCAAGTTCGCCGTCGACGAACTGCTGGCGACTGATGTTGGCCAGCACCACGCCGTATGCCCATGGCATCACCAGCTTGCCGGCGTAATGGCTGGAGGGAGGGTGGCGCAGTGCGGGGTCGCGTTCCAGGACAACGCCGATTTCCAGCGCGTAAGCACGTGCCTGCAGCAGCGGATTGGCCTCCTTCACCAGCCCGCGATCGGTGATCAGGGTGAACTGGGTACTGTCGGCGTGGCGGATGGTGTCCGGCTTCCAGTCCTTCACTTCCAGCACCAGCATGCCGCGACGCGGATGGAAGACGACGAAATCAGGACGGCGCTGTTTCAGCCCCACCGGCACGTCGTACCAGAGCAGATAGTCGTCTTCGAGCTTGGTCTCCAATCGTTCGGAAAAGCGCTTCTCGCCTCCGGTCATGCGGGGTAGACAGCCGTTTCGGGTCGGAATGAGCGTGGCCATCCTGCTTCCAGAGAGATTCCAGCCACTGAAAGTAGCGAAACGCGGCGGCCTGTCAACGCTCAAGTTTCTCGGAATCGGCCGATAACATGACCATCGCTACCGTGATAGCCGCGCAAGCGTGGCCGACCGAAGGGGTGGTACAACAGGCAACAAAGGATCAACCCGTCCCATCTGACCCGAGCGCGCATGCTGCCTCTTCATATCGACACGCTGTCGCTGATCACCGCCGTGCAGGCTGCGGTGTTGGCGTTGATGCTATGGGTCGGTATCCACGGTGATGTGGGTCGCGCACGTACCAGCTTGCGCATCCGCGCTCTTGCCCTGGGGCTGGAAGCGGCGGGCTGGGGCATCCTGGTGTTGCGTGCCTATGTTTCGCCCCTACTGCTGCTGTTGGGCGGCAATGGGCTCAGCCTGATCTCGCAGGGCATCTGCGTCGTCGCGCTGCGGATGTTGCTTGGCGAACCGTTGCGGTGGCGCCTGGTACTGGCGATTGGCGTCGTCGGCTGGCTGGGCGTCGCATGGTTCGGTCTGATCGAAGTGGACTATCGCCACCGGGTATTGTGGGGTTCCTTCGCCGTCGCGCTCTATATCCTGCTGAACATCGAGGCACTGCGCAGCCGCTTGCAGCCACGGGGCTCGCGGGCACGCAATCTGCTGCTACTGATCAGCGTGCTGGCGTTCGTGCTCGTGGTGTGGCGCAACGGCGAGCTCTGGCTGGGCGTCAATCCGCCCGATCAGATCAGCGCGCCGTCCGCCACCAATTTCATTTACATCCTGTTCTCCGGACAACAACCCCTGTTTGCCAGCATCGGGTTTCTGCTGCTCTACAACGAGATCCTGCAGCAGGAGTTGCATACGCTGGCGCGGATCGATCCGCTGACCGGGGTGAACAACCGGCTGGCGATCGACGAATCAACCGCGCAACTGCTGGATCGGGCCATCAGGCAGCGACAATCGCTAGGCGTGTTGATGCTTGATGCCGACCATTTCAAGAGTGTCAACGACCGTTTCGGTCACAGCAGCGGCGACAAGGTGCTGCGCGCGCTGGTATCGCGCATTCGAGCCACCTTGCGCGAGAGCGACGTGATCGGCCGCGTCGGCGGTGAGGAGTTCGTGGTGCTGTCGCCGGGGATCGATCTGCCCGCTGCATTACTGCTCGGCGAGCGCATCCGGCTGATGGTCGAGAGCACCCCGATGCTGATCGATGACCATGTGCTGCAACTTACCGTGTCGGTCGGGGTAGCCGTGGCCGCGCCGGCCGAGAGTGATGGGTCGGCGGTGTTGAAACGCGCCGACAAGGCGCTGTACGCCGCCAAACGTGCGGGTCGCAATCGGGTGATGGCGACCGCAGCGTTCGAAGATGACGACCTTGCGTTGCCAGCCTAAGTCCAGCGGAGTCGCTTTGTAGGTTGGGTTGAGCGCCAGCGAAACCCGACATCGAGGCCTGCCCAGTTGGGGTTCGCATACGCTCACCGCCAATCTACACACGCCCGTCGGGCGCGCTGGCTGGCGTTCAACTGTCCAGCACGGCATCCAGCGTGATGGTCGCCTTGAGCACCTTCGATACCGGACAACCTTCCTTGCTTGCCTGGGCGATCTTGGCGAACGTGGCCGCGTCGGTACCGGGCACCTTGGCTTTGCAGGTGAGGTGCGACGTGGTGATCGAAAAGCCGTCGCCATCCTTGTCCAGCGTCACCACGGCCTTGGTATCGATGCTGTCCGCCGTGAGCCCGGCATTGCCCAGCCCGAGCGAAAGCGACATCGAAAAGCATGCGGCATGGGCTGCCGCGATCAACTCTTCCGGGTTGGTGCCTGGGCCACTTTCAAAACGGGATTTGAAACCGTACGGCGCCTCGCGCAGCGCGGGAGTTTCCGTCGTGATGCTGCCTTGGCCGTCCATGAGGCCGCCGGACCAGTGGGCGGATGCGGATTTCTTCATAGGGTTCTCCTGTGGGGTGTGCTGGGCAAGCAGTCAGTGTGTCGGCCGGTTCATGCAGACCGCGCGAAGGAATCGGCGCTCCGGTTTCACCTGCAGTTATCGCCATCAAGCCGTATGCTCGGCGTTTTCCTCGCCCGGGTTGGGATGCGTATGCCGTTTACCATTAGCCACGATCGTGTCGCGCATCGATTTGAAACGCAGGTGGATGGTGCGGATTGCGAGCTTGATTACACCCTCGCCGCTGGCGTGATGACGATCACCCACACCGGGGTGCCGGCTGAGGTGGGTAGTCGCGGCATCGCGTCGGCGCTGGTACAGACGGCCATGGAGGCGGCGCGGGCAGAACACTGGAAGGTGGTGCCGGCCTGTTCGTACGCATCGGCGTGGATAAAACGGCATCCGGAATATCAGGATTTGTGCGTGTGAGTCCCATTATCATGGCCGCTTGACCGGGCATTGCGCCGGGTATGCGGGAGGTTTTCTTGTCCAATCGTGCCGATCTGTCGATAGTCGTCGTGATGCTGCCGATGACCGCGCCGTTGTGGTGTCACGCATGAGCGGTGCAGACAAGGCGAGCTTGACGCCGCCACCGAACAAACGCCGCTGGCAGCCATTTCACTTTCTGAAAGTCAGGCCGCGGATGCTCATTTCACTGTCGATTTTCATTGTCGTCAGTGTCTTGCTGGTGGTTGCCGGATTGAAGCCGACGATTGCCGTGTTGCTGGGATTCGACCTCGGCGCCGTGGTGTTTCTGTCCATCCTGGCGCGGATGTTCAACCGGGCCACACCGACGGCCATGCGCACCCAGGCGAAGGAGCAGGATTCCGGGCGTTGGGGAGTCCTGTGGAGTGGCGTGGTGCTGTCGACGGTGGTGATGGTGGCACTGAGCAACGAGCTGCATGCGGCCAAGACGGGTGGCGCAATGACCGTGGTGGTCGGTGCGGTCAGCGTGGTGCTGTGCTGGATGTTTCTCAACACCATGTTTGCGATCCACTATGCGCACGGTTTTTATGGCGATCAGGGCGATAAACATTCAGGGCTCGAGTTTCCCGATACGAAGACGCCGGATTACTGGGATTTCGCCTATTTCGCGATCGTTATCGGCATGACGTTCCAGGTTTCCGATGTGCAGATCACCAGTCGATACTTGCGTCGCGTGGCGTTGCTGCACAGCGTGATCTCGTTCTTTTTCAACGTGTTCATCATCGCGATCACGGTGAACATCGTGGCCGGGCTGGGGTAGGTCCAAGCGACCCGGCTTCACTTCCTCCGCGCCCGGGAGCGGCGGATACTTGGCCGTCAATCAGCCGCAGGACGTGAAGCATGAGCTCACCATTCACCCGCCGTCTCGATATCGAACATCCGTTGATTCAGGCGCCGATGTCCGGCTCTACGCCACCGTCCCTGGTGGCGGCTGTGTCCAACGCAGGTGGCCTCGGGTCGCTCGGCGCGGGCTATCTGGAACCACAGGCGATCCTCGATCAGGCGGCACAGATCCGTGCGCTCAGCGATCGTCCGTATGCGATCGGCCTGTTCATATTGCCGGACGCGTTCGAAGCCGATCTGGAGGCGGTGGCGAAAGCGCGCGAACAGCTTGATGCGTTGATGGCACGCGAGGGCCTTGGCGTGCGCACCAGCATGCCGGCGCAATGGGCGCCGCGCTATTCCGACCAGTTCGCCGCCCTGTGCGAGGCGCGACCGGCGGTGGCGATGTTTGCGTTTGGCGTGATCACTCCGGCGCAGTTGCGCGAACTTAAGCAGCGCGACATCTACGTTATCGGCACCGCGACCACGGTAGACGAGGCGCGTGCCTGGGCCGACGGCGGCGCCGATGCCGTGTCCTTGCAGGGAGCTGAAGCCGGCGGCCACCGCAGCACCTTCCTGCACGATGCCGAGGACGGCATGATCGGCCTGTTTGCGCTGCTGCCGCTGGCGGTGCGCGCGATGGCAGCCTATTCAAGGGATGTTCCGCTGATTGCTGCCGGCGGCATCATGGATGGCCGCGGCGTGCTGGCGGCTGAAATTCTGGGCGCGGCGGCGAGTCAACTGGGTACCGCCTTCCTCACCTGCCCGGAATGTTCGGCGGCCGAGGCCTGGAAGCAGGATCTGCCGCGTGTCGAGGATTACCAGGTCACGACCATCCGCGGCTTCTCAGGCCGGGCGGCGCGCGGCTTGCGCAACCGCTTCGTCGAGGCGATGCCTTCGGCCGCGCAGGGTCTGCCGTATCCGATACTGAACGCGCTCACGGCCCCATTGCGCCGGGCCGCCGCCGCGGCCGGACGCGGTGATCTGCTGTCCGAATGGTGCGGGCAGGCGGCCAGTCTGGTCCGTCCGCAACCGGCTGCCGAACTGGTAGCCCGCCTGATGTACGAGTACCGGCTGGCCAAGCGGACGCTGGAGCCCTGATAAGGCTCCAAAATACCCCTTGACGGCAGGGCGGTTATACTGCGCCCGCGCCATTTCGCGCTGCGATCACGCATTGAGGCTCTCCCTCTTGAGTACTGCCCGTACGAACAAGTCCGTTACCACGGCCACCCTGCGCAAGTCGGTCATCGACGCGCTGGAAGAACTGAAAGCCAAGGACGTTCGCGAGATCGACGTTCGCGGCAAGACCTCCATCGCTGACCTGCTGGTGATTGCCTCCGGCACCTCGGCGCGCCATGTGAAATCGATTGCCGACGAAGTCGCCAAGTTTGCCAAGAAGGCGGGCGTGATGCCGCTGGGCGTGGAAGGCGAGGTCGAGGGTGAATGGGTGCTGGTGGATCTGGGCGACGTGATCGTCCATGTGATGTTGCCGCGCATCCGCGAGTTCTACGGCCTCGAGCGCCTGTGGACGGTGGGCGACCACGGGCACGACGCCGATACCGCGCAAGCTGGCTGACTTCGTGTGGGGTGAGCCGCAAGATGGGGCCACTTCAATTCTCTCCCGGCTGGGGAGAGGAGGCAAACGCGGCGCTTCGCGCGTTTTGTTTGATAAGAGCGTGGCATGCGCGCACGCCTGATCGCTGTTGGCGAACGCATGCCCGGCTGGGTGGCGGAAGGCTTTGCCGAATACCGCAAGCGGCTCTCGCATGAGCTGCCACTCGAACTGGTTGAACTGAAACCTGGCCTGCGTGGCAAAGGCCGCGATGACACCCGCGCGATTCACGAGGAAGGCACGGCGATCCTCGCCGCCTTGCCGCGCGATACGCATGTCGTCGCGCTCGATGGCCGTGGCAAAACGTGGTCCAGCGAGGAGCTGGCCGAACAGCTGTCGAAGTGGCGCATGGCAGGGCGCGATCTTGCGTTCCTGATCGGGGGGCCGGACGGCCACGCACCCGAAGTGCTGGCGCGCGCCGAACAAAGCTGGTCACTGGGGCCGCTGACCCTACCACACATGCTGGTGCGACTGGTGCTGGCCGAGCAGCTCTATCGCGCCACCACCATCGCAACAGGTCATCCCTATCACAGGGCTTGACCTGTGCGTAGGTTGGGTTGAGCGTCAGCGAAACACACTGAGGATGCGTTGATATTGGGTTTCGCTTACGCTCAACCCAACCTACCAAGCCGTCCAGCCGCATGTCCTTTCAGATTCAACAAGGCACGATCCACGACCTCGAAGCCTTGGCGGTGCTGTTCGATGGCTATCGTCAGTTCTACGGTCAGCCGGCGGATCTCGCGCGCGCGCGCAGCTTTCTTGAGGAGCGTTCGCGGCAGCGTGAATCGCTGATTCTGCTTGCACGTAATGGGCAGGGTGAAGGGATCGGTTTCACCCAGCTGTATCCATTGTTCTCTTCAGTGCGCACGGTGCGCACGTACCTGCTCAACGACCTTTTCGTATCTCCGAATGCGCGTCGCCAGGGTGTGGCGGCGGCGTTGCTCAACGCGGCCGCAGAGGAGGCTCGGTCGCTCGGTGCGGCAAGCCTGTCGTTGTCCACCGCGCTGGACAACGCGGCGGCGCAGGCGTTGTACGAATCATTGGGCTGGCAGCGTGACCGAGAGTTCTGCGAGTACGGCCTGGCGCTCTGAGCGCAGCTATGCTTGCGTCCTGCCGCTGATCCGGAATCTCCATGCTCCACCTCGCCTCGCAGTCGCCGCGCCGTCGCCAGTTGCTAGAGCAGCTCGGCATCGATTTCACCGCTCTCCATGTCGATGTGCCCGAGCAGCGTGCTCTGGGGGAGTCGCCACAGGACTATGTCAGTCGTGTCGCACGCGACAAGGCGCGTGCCGGATTGGCCAGCCTGGTGAATGCGCAGGATGCCGTGGTGCTGGGTGCGGATACCGAAGTAGTGCTCGACGACGAAGTATTCGGCAAGCCGCGGGATGCGGACGATGCCGCCGCCATGTTGCGCCGATTGTCGGGCCGAACGCATGCGGTAATTTCCGCGGTGTGGGTGGTCAGTGCAGCGCAAGAGCGATCCGAAACATGCATCTCACGCGTGCGTTTCACCACGCTGGACGAGTCGACCATCGAAGCCTATGTTGCCACCGGCGAACCATTCGGAAAGGCGGGCGCCTATGCGATCCAGGGTCGAGGTGCCCTGCTCATCGAACACCTGGAAGGCAGCTACTCCGGCGTGATGGGTTTGCCGGTATTTGAAACCGCGCGTTTGTTGCGCGGTTTCAATGCGGCCTCTTCGTAGAGATCAAGCCGGTAGGTGGGTCGCTGCAAACCATGCGGCCACCGCCAGCAGATTGTAGGCACCATGCGCCAGCACCCCAGGCCAGATCGAGCCGGAGCGCAGCCGCAACCACGCCAGTGCCAGCGCCAGCAGCATCAACTGGGGCAGCGCGTACCACTGCCAATGCAGGCCCGGCAGATGGACCAGCGCGAATGCCAGCGAGCTGAGCACTACCGCCCAACCGACACGCCATCGCCGTATCCACGCCAGTTGGATCAGTGCCGACAGCAGCACGCCGCGGAATAGCAGCTCTTCCACCAGCGGCCCCAGGCTTGTCACGATAAGTACCAGCAGGATGCGCAGCCCTGGAGGCGCAGCTCGGCCGAGTTGCTGGATGTTCTGGCTGACGTCGTGGTCGTGCGCAAGCAGGTGGGTCAGTAGTCCCCCCAGCATCGGAGCAGCCAGGCCCACGACAACCGCCAGCACAAAGAACTGCGGGCGTGCCGGCAGCGTGAAACCGAAACCCGGCGGCCATGCCAGCGACCACAGCCGGGGCCATTTCTGGTGTGCCACCAGCAAGGTCAGTGATGCACTCACACTCAGTGTGAGCATGGCCGTCACTGCCTGGACGTCCGGTTGCGCCAGCAGGGCTTGAGCTGTGGCACCGAGATGTGCCGCGCCGCCGTGTAGATTGAAACCTTCTGCAACTTCGATGGCCAGCACAACCAGCGTGCTACTCACGGCCTGCAATACGAAATACAGCAAGATCAGTCCCAACGCCCCCCACAGATTCGGAGGCCGCGCATCGGCATGCCCCTCGTTCCGCGCGGGAGGCATCAACGGCGGCATGGGAGAAGTTTCGGCGTACATGACATCCAGCAGGGCCGCGGTTATTGCAGGACACGCGTGTCGTCGGGACGGACTGCGCGCGTGGTGTTCATGGATTGCACGCTACCGGCATGCTGGCAGCGCGGGCAATCCTGCCATCTGGCACGGTTGCGGTGAGATCGAGGCTGATGAAGTGACCGCATGAGCGACTTGCACTCTTGTCCGAGGTGTCTTGATGCACGGCGTGATCCCGGCACCCTTCACCACAATGAAGATTGCAAGGGCGTGTTGATGGCCGGCGCGATGCCCGAACTTCAGCCGAGCAGCATGAGGCGGCACACCGCAATGCACGCCATCACCAGCAAGGCCACCCAGGCGATCGCGCTCACCGTGAAACCCGGGCCGCGCTTAGTCTCGTCCTTCAGATAGGCCAGCGCGTACCACACCCGGCCAACCAGCCAGACCAGTCCGGCGATGCCCGCCCACCCGCTGAAACCATAGTTTGCCGCCAGCCATAGCGTCGGCAAAAACATGACGGTGCCTTCCAGCGTGTTCATCTGCACGCGGTAAGCGCGCTCGAATGCCGGGTGGCCCGTGACCGCGGGCGCCTTGATGCCATGGCGGCCACGGGCGCGACTGACCGCGTACATGGTGCCGGCCAACAAGAACATGGTGAGCAGGGTAACCAGGGCGGGCAGATAGGTCATGGTGGGTCCTCGTGAAAGAGGGCCTACTGTAGCTGCAGCGAGTGCTTGGCGTGATCCCGGCGAACGGGTTATCGTCGAGTGACGTTATGGGACGTTGTGCACCTCTCAGCGGGGGACGTATGGACTGGCAGAAAGGCGAAAGCAGCAACAACGTCGAAGTCGACAGCGGCGGCGGCGGTCCGCGTTTTGGAGGCGGTCGGGGCATGAGCCTGGGCGGCATCCTGATCATGGCGATCCTTGGCTGGATTTTTTTCAAGAATCCGCTGGCGCTGCTGGACCAGGGTGGCACCCAATCCGACGCATCGACCCAGACTGCGGTGCCGGCGCAGGTCGATCCGCAACAGAAGGAGTTCGTCAGCAAGATTCTCGGCTCGACCGAGAAGACCTGGGGCGACATCTTCGCCGCCAACGGCAAAACCTACGTCGATCCCAAGCTCGAGCTGTTCAGCGGCGGCGTGAGTACCGCTTGCGGCGCCGCATCGACGGCGGTAGGGCCGTTCTATTGCCCGGGCGATCAGAAGGTGTATCTGGACCTGGCGTTCTTCCAGGAGCTGCAGGATCGCTTTCACGCCTCCGGCGATTTCGCCCGCGCCTATGTGATTGCGCACGAGGTCGGTCATCACGTGCAGAAACTGATCGGCGTGTTCGACCAGGTGGATGCGGCGCGCCGCCAGGGTGCGCCGATGGATGGTGCTGATGGCTTGTCCGTTCGACAGGAGCTACAGGCCGACTGTTTTGCCGGCGTCTGGGCCAATCGCACCCAGCAACGCCTGCAATGGCTGCAGCCGGGTGATGTTGAATCCGCCCTCAATGCCGCCAGCCAGATCGGCGACGATACATTGCAGCAGCAAGCGCAGGGACGCGTCGTGCCGGACTCGTTCACCCACGGCACTTCGGCGCAACGGGTAAAATGGTTCAAGGCCGGCTTCAACAGTGGTGACATGGGTCAGTGCAATACGTTTGCCGGCGAGCCATAGGCAAAGCTGACAGATCTTCAACGTTTTAATTTCGCGCGTTGCGCGCCGCGGGTGCGCGTTGGTCAATTTGATGGAACATCCCTGTTTGCGTTGCGGCGCCTGTTGCGCCGCTTTTCGTGTGGCGTTTCACTGGTCGGAGGCGGAAGCCTCGCTGGGCGGCAGCGTGCCGCCAGAGTTCACCGAAAAGCTGGATCCACACCGGCTCGCGATGCGCGGCACCAACGTCGCGCAGCCGCACTGCGTCGCATTGCGAGGCACGGTCGGTGAAGCCACACATTGCAGCATCTACATGCAGCGACCATCGGTGTGCCGCGAGGTAATCCCATCATGGGAGTTCGGCACGATCAATCCGCAATGCGACCGGGCGCGTCTCAAGTACGGATTGCCGGTGCTCACGCCGCATGACTGGATTGAGCGGTCGGATGCCGGCGCGTAGTCGTTCGTTGATTTGTTTGAACGCACTCCAGGATCGAGTCTGCGCGAAACACGTCGAGAAGAACCTGTGGGAGCGACTTCAGTCGCGATAGCTCTACAAGCGCCATCGCGACTGAAGTCGCTCCCACAAGAGCCGTACGTAGGTTGGGGTGAGCGCAGCGATGCCCAACATGAACCTCGCGGGGCATCGCGTTGGGCATCGCTGCGCTCACCCCAACCTACGCGGGCAGCTGCGCCATGCGCAACGGCTCAATCGAAGCCGGCTCAATCGAAGCGGTAGATGTCCATTGCCAGCAGACCCATGTCGATGCCCGCGTCGATGCGCTGTGCATGCGCATTCGCTCCCGCCGCACCGAGAGCGAAGAACAACGGCAACAGGTGCTCGTCGGTGGGATGTGCGCGTTCGGCAAACGGGGCCTGATGACGGTAGTCAAGCAGGGCATCAATGTCGCCGGCGCCCAGTCGCTGCTCGATCCAGTCGATGAACGGCTTCACGTACGGTGCCTGCCGTTCATCGCTGTAACCGACACGCAGGTCGCGCAGGTTGTGGGTGATGCTGCCCGAGCCGATCAGCAGCACGCCCTCCTCGCGCAACGATGCCAGCGCACGGCCGAGCGCGTACTGGTGTGCCGGCCCCAGCTCGGGCTGGATCGACAGCGGTACCAGCGGGATATCGGCATCGGGATAGAGCAAATGCAGCGGCACCCACACGCCGTGGTCGATGCCATGATCGGGATCGAGCGTCGGCGCCAGTCCGGCTGCGTCCAGGAGGGTCACCACCTTCGCCGCCAACGCCGGCGCTCCCGGTGCTGGGTACTGGATGTCGAACAATGCCTGCGGAAAGCCGTAGAAGTCGTGAATCGTTTCCGGCCGCACCGCTCCACCGACTTGCGGCTGACGCGCCAACCAGTGCGCACTGGCGATCACGATCGCCTTGGGATGCGGCAATGCTGCCGCCAGTTCGGCCAGCCTCGCACCGGTCAGGCCGGGTTGCAGGGCAGTCATCGGCGAACCGTGGGAGATGTACAGGCTGGGCAGGGCGGTCATGGCAGGATCATCTCAAGAGGATCGCCATGACATATGGGCGTTTCGGCTATTTCCAGCATTGCTGGCGAATGCCATACGAAAACGTTGCGTCGCCCGATCGAAACGATCGGGCGACGGCGATCCGTGGTGCCTGCGGATCACTTGCGATGCGGCGGCTTGCCGCCACCAGCGTGCCGTGGTTTGCCATCGCCGGGCTTGAAGCCACCTGGCTTGAAGCTGCCAGGCTTCTTGAAGCCGCCGGGTTTTCGTGGCGGCGTGGCGCTGGCGGCATCGTTGTCGGTGCCGTCCCACTCGTGGATGCGCAACTGCTGTTGCACGACCCAGACTTTTTTCAGATGCTCGAAGACTTCGGCGGGCATGCCATCGGGCAGGTCGATCAGGCTGTAATGGTCGCGGATGCTGAGGCGTCCGATGAACTGGCTTTCCAGGCCGGCCTCGTTGGCGATCGCGCCCACGATGTTGCCGGGCTTCACACCATGTTCGTGGCCAACCTCGATGCGGTAGGTGCGCTTGCCTTCCTCGGTGGCATGCGCGCGCGCCGGCCGCTGGCCGAAGTCACGCGCTGGCGCGACGTCACGCGCCGCATGCTCGCGCGGCTTGTGCTCGCGCGGCGGACGACTGGCGGCGCTGTCGTGCTCGGCGGAGGGGCGGCGTTCGTGGGCGCTACTCGTGCGTGGTGCCCGCTCGGCTGAAGACCGCTCACGTGAGGGGCGATCCCGCGACGTATTTTCGCGCGTGGCCGGTTCGTATTTTTCGCGCTTCGGCTGCGGCGGCAGCAGCAACGGCTGGTCGCCCTGCGCGATGCGCGCCAGCGCGGCGGCGATCTCGATCGCCGGTACGTTGTGCTCCCGCTCGTACTGCTCAATCAGCTGCTGGAACTGGCCCAGTTCGCCGACCGCCAGCATGTCGCTGATGCGCTGCTTGAACTTGCCGATGCGCACGTCGTTGACAACGTCGACCGAGGGCAGCTGCATCTGTTCGATCGGCTGGCGGGTCGCACGCTCGATCGCATGCAACATGCCTTTTTCGCGCGGGCTGACGAACAGGATCGCCTCACCACTGCGCCCGGCACGGCCAGTGCGGCCGATGCGGTGCACGTAGCTCTCGGTGTCGTACGGAATGTCGTAATTCATCACGTGGCTGATGCGATCCACGTCGAGGCCGCGCGCGGCCACGTCAGTGGCAACCAGGATGTCCAGCTTGCCGTCCTTTAGCTGCTGGATCACCCGCTCGCGTTGCGGTTGCGCGATGTCGCCGTTGATCGCTGCAGCTGCCAAGCCGCGCGCCTGCAGCTTGCCGGCCAGCTCGTCGGTGGCCTGCTTGGTGCGCGCGAAGATGATCATCGCGTCGAACGGTTCGGCCTCGAGGATACGAGTCATCGCATCGAGCTTGTGCATGCCGCTGACGAACCAGTAGCGCTGGCGGATATTCGGCGCCGTGCTGGTGGAGGACTTGATGGTGACCTCAACCGGGTCCTTCAGGTGCTTCTGCGCGATCTTGCGGATGACGCTCGGCATGGTCGCGGAAAACAGCGCGACCTGGCGCTGCGGCGGTGTGGCCAGCAGCACTTTCTCGACATCGTCGATGAAGCCCATGCGCAGCATCTCGTCGGCTTCGTCGAGCACCAGATATTTAAGCTCGGACAGATCCAGCGTGCCCTTGTCCAGATGATCGATCACGCGACCGGGCGTGCCGACCACGACATGCACGCCGCGCTTGAGCGAGTGCAGCTGGGGGCCGTAGCTCTGGCCGCCGTAGATCGGCAGCACCTGGAAACCGGGAATGTGCGTGGCGTATTTCTGAAAAGCTTCAGCCACCTGGATGGCCAATTCGCGCGTCGGCGCCAGCACCAGTGCCTGCGGCTTGCCGGCGCGCGGGCTTAGACGCGACAGGATCGGGAGCGCGAACGCGGCGGTCTTGCCGGTGCCGGTCTGCGCCTGGCCGAGCACGTCGCGCCCTTCCAGCAGCGGTGGAATGGTCGCGGCCTGAATCGGCGAGGGCGATTCATAGCCGACGTCGGCCAGCACGCGCAATACGTCGGGGTGCAGAGCGAGTGCGCCAAAGCCGGACGGAACCGGGGCGTTGTCGGAAACGGGGGATGACATGGGGGGACCTCGAAACAGGGAGCGGCACCGGAAATGCGGGGCGCAAGCCGTGCATTCTACCAGTCTCAACGCTTGCGCGTCGCCGCGCTAGCTGAACGCGGTGCAGCGGCGGCGCGCGGTTATGCTTCGGGTTGATGGTATTAGCCAGATAAGGATGACCAAGGCATGCTCGAAACGCTCTCCGAACAGCGCTGCCATGGTGGTGTGCAGGGCTTTTACCGGCACCACTCGGACGTCTGCGCCGGGCCGATGCGGCTGGCGGTCTATCAACCGCCGCAAGCAGCGGCGCAGCCGTGCCCGGTGCTGTATTTCCTGGCTGGGCTGACCTGCAGCGAGGAAACCGCCACGATCAAGGCCGGTGCGCAGCGGCTGGCCGCAAAGTACGGCCTGGTCCTGGTGATGCCCGATACCAGCCCTCGTGGCACCGGCATCGACGGTGCCACCGGTGATTGGGAGTTCGGTGAAGGCGCCGGGTTCTATGTCGATGCCACCGAGGCGCCGTGGTCGTCGCGGTTTCGCATGCATAGCTACGTGGTGAGTGAGTTGCCGGCATTGATCGCCGCGCACTTTCCGGTGGATGTAGCGCGCAGTGGGATCTTAGGGCACTCGATGGGTGGCCACGGCGCACTCACCATCGCGTTAAAACATCCACAGCGCTACCGGTCGGTGTCCGCGTTCGCGCCCATCGTGGCGCCTGGTCAGGTGCCTTGGGGTGACAAGGCGTTGTCACGCTATCTCGGCCCCGACCGCCGGGCGTGGGCCGACTACGATGCCTGCGAACTGGTGCGGCGACAGACGTTTCCCGGCACCATCCTGATCGACCAGGGCGACGCCGATCAGTTTCTGCAGACCCAGTTGAAACCCGAGCTGTTCGATCAGGCCTGCGCTGAGGCCGGACAGGCGCTGCTGTTGCGCAGGCACCCCGGGTACGACCACAGCTATTACTTCATCGCCAGCTTCATCGACGACCATCTGCGCCATCACGCACGGGCCTTGGGCTTGCTGTGAATCCCGCGAATGTTTATCGATTCGGCCGCAATTGCTACGTTTGCCCCGTTTGCCTCGCCCATCCCGTTCGCCCTGAGCGTAGCGCAGCGAAGTCGAAGGGCACGCGGGAAACTATTTACGGGCCGGATCTATAGGCATCGCTATGGATTTCGTCTTCAAGATGTTGTGCACAGATGCCCTTCGACTTTGCTGCGCCACGCTCAGGGCGAACGGTTCTTACGCAACACTTGTGGGCCGGATCAATAAACGCAAAGCCGCGGCAGAAATCCGGTTGCCACAAACGAAAATGGCGGCCACTGGCCGCCATTTTCGAGTATCACCAACTCATCTTACGTGTAGCTTCAAGCCTTGGCGGCCGGACGCTGGTTCGAGCGACGCTTGTGATTGCCGGCGGCGTGATCGCCGCGGCCAGCCGGCGCAAAACCATTCGGCCGTGCCGACGTCGAGGTCTTGCCCTGACGCGGCTGGCGCTGCGGTGCACGCTGCTGCGGGCGCTGCACCGGACGCGGTGCGCCGGCATCCAGTCGCAGCGGTGCCGACGGCTCGTAGCCTGCAACGTTGTTGAGGGCGATATCCTGGCTGAGCAGCTTGCGGATGTCGCGCAGCAGACCGGATTCGTCATGGCTGACCAGCGACACGGCCAGACCTTCGGAGCCGGCACGGCCGGTGCGGCCGATGCGGTGCACGTAGTCTTCAGCAACCATCGGCAGATCGAAGTTGATCACGATCGGCAGCTGCTCGATATCGATGCCACGGGCAGCGATGTCGGTGGCGACCAGCACGGTGACGCGGCCACTCTTGAAATCGCTCAGTGCGCGGGTGCGGGCGTTCTGGCTCTTGTTGCCGTGGATCGCCGCGGTGCGTAGGCCAGACGCGTTCAGGAAGGTCACAAGCTTGTCGGCACCATGCTTGGTGCGGCTGAACACCAGCGTCTGGCGGCGGCTATCGGCCGACAGCAGATGCAGCAGCAGATCGCGCTTGCGCGACGCATCGACCGGATGCACCTGATGGCTGACCAGGGTCGCCACGGTGTTCGGCGAGCTCACCGAGATCTCGCGCGGGTTGTGCATGAACTCCATCGCCAGCGTCTTGATCGCCGGTGCGAAGGTGGCCGAGAACAGCAGCGTCTGCCGCTTCTTCGGCAACGCGGCAAGAATGCGCTTCAGCGCCGGCAGGAAGCCCATGTCGAGCATGCGGTCGGCTTCGTCGAGGATCAGCGTTTCGACGCCGGACAGATCCAGCGTGCGCTGCTGCATGTGATCCATCAGGCGGCCAGGCGTGGCGATGACGACATCAACGCCGCGACGCAGCGCGTTGATCTGCGGGCCCATGCTGACGCCGCCGAAGATGGTGGTGGCGCTGACCTGCATATGCTTGCCGTAGTCGCGCAGATTCTCATGCACCTGGGCAGCGAGCTCGCGGGTTGGGGTAAGCACCAGCGCGCGCGGGCGACGCGTCATGGTCTGGCCGCTGGTTGACAGCTTCTGCAACAGCGGCAGCGCGAACGCAGCCGTTTTGCCGGTGCCGGTCTGGGCGGCAGCGAGCAGGTCGTGACCTTCCAGCGCCGGTGGAATCGCGGCGGCCTGGATCGGGGTGGCCTGGGTGTAGCCGTAATCGGCAAGCGCACGCAACAACGCGGGCGCAAGGCCCAGCGAATCGAAAGACATGTAACACTCCTGAGCAACCCGGAGTGTTCATACCGTGTTGCAAACTGGGGGAAGGGGCGACGGTTGTCGCAGCAGTCAGAGCGACTGCGCCGGCAAGTATAGCCGGTCAATGGCTGTCGCGTCTGGTTTTTGCCATAGCCAACCTGAATGGATGCGCCGTGATCGCCGGCGGGGCGCCGAATGGCGCCATCTCGCAACAATCGGGTACCGATGATGTGCTGCCTCCGGCTCTGATCCGGTGTCTGCAACTTGTCCAGTGGCTGGCGCGCCGCCGACGTTGCGCGTTTTGCCTCTGTCATGCATACGATAGCGGCAACCTGCCGATCCGATCCAAGGAAAGCCCGATGTCGCTGTTTGCACCCCTGCGGGAACTCAACGTCACCCAGCGACATACGGTTCTGGCAAGTTTTCTCGGCTGGACGCTGGACGCCTTCGATTACTTTCTGCTGACGTTCGTGATTGTTGCAGTCGCCAAAGAGTTTGGGGTGGGCAAGGCCGAAGTCACTTATGCATTGTTCCTGACCCTCGCCGCACGGCCGCTAGGGGCCCTGTTGTTTGGCAGGCTCGCCGATCGCTTTGGGCGGCGCCCGATCCTGATGCTCGACGTGATCCTGTTTTCGGTGTTTGAGCTGGCCACCGCCGTTGCACCGTCGCTGACGATCTTGCTGGTAATGCGATTCCTGTTCGGCATAGCGATGGGCGGCGAGTGGGGTATCGGTGCGTCACTGGCAATGGAATCGATTCCACCCAAGGCACGCGGGATCATTTCCGGGCTGTTGCAGAGCGGCTACCCCTGCGGCTTTTTCCTCGCGGCGTTGGCGAACTGGCTTCTGGTCGACCACATCGGCTGGCGCGGATTGTTTGTGGTCGGTGCCGTGCCCGCGCTGCTGGTGCTGTATATCCGGCGCAAAGTGCCCGAATCGACGGTGTGGCAGCAGCAGAACGCGCAGCCGCGGCGCAGTCTGCTGGAGTCGATGCGCGGGCAGTGGAAGCTGGCCTTTTATCTGATGATCCTGATGGCTGCGTTCAACATGTTCAGCCATGGCTCGCAGGACATGTACCCGACCTTCCTGCAGGTGAATCTGCACATCCCGGCCGGCTCGGCCACCGCCTTCATGCTGGCCGCGCTGCTCAATCTTGGCGCGCTGGCTGGTGGCCTGTACTTCGGTTCACTTTCCGAACGCATTGGCCGGCGCAAGGCGATCATCATCGCCGCGCTGCTGGCGATACCGGTGATCCCGTTGTGGATGTACGGCGGCTCGCTGCTGTTGTTGGGGTTGGGCGCGTTCCTGATCCAGGTGATGGTGCAGGGCGCCTGGGGCGTGGTGCCGACCCATCTCAACGAGCTGTCGCCCGATCACCTGCGCGGCACGCTGCCGGGTTTTGCTTACCAGATGGGCAATCTGCTGGCGGCGATCACGGCCACGGCGCAGACCTGGATCGCGCAGCGGCATGGCGGCGATTTCGCGTGGTCGATGTCGCTGTGGATCGGCGCGGTTGCCGTGTTGCTGGCGCTGCTCACCTGGTTGGGTCCGGAAGCGCGCGGGGTTGGTTTCGGCGATGTAAAGCGGTCATCCTGACCACGGGCTGCCAATGCCGGGCTGCCGACCGGGGTGCTGCTAGAATCCCCGGTTTGATCCCATCGACGAGACAGGCAATGAAGGCTGGCAAAGACAAGGTCATCGCGATCCACTACACGCTGACAGTGGATGGTGAAAAGGTTGAGAGTTCGCATGATCGCAACGAACAGTTGTGGATCCTGCTTGGCCACGGCCAGCTGATTCCGGGCCTGGAAAAGGCGATCGAGGGCCACGAGGCCGGCGATACGTTGCAAGTGGATGTGCCGGCAGCCGAAGGCTACGGCGAACGCCAGGAAGGTCAGATCCAGCGCGTGTCGAAGAAGTATTTCCCGCAGGCAAATCGCCTCAAGCCGGGTATGGCGACCGCACTGCAGCTGAAGGAAGGCGGTCAGCGTGCAGTAACCGTGCACAAGGTCGGCATGAGCACGATCGACGTGGACCTGAATCATCCGATGGCCGGCAAGGACCTGCATTTCGATGTGAGTATCGGCGAAGTGCGCGATGCCACCGAAGAAGAAATCCAGCACGGCCACGCGCATGCGCCGGGCGCCGACGCGCACTGAGTAGAGTGCCCGCTCTTATTGTGTAAAAGCGAACGGCGCCCGAGGGCGCCGTTCTTCGTTTGCACCCTCTCCCATCGGGAGAGGGTTGGGGTGAGGGTTCACGTCGCCTCAAATCCAATCGGATCCGATGCAACGAAAACGAAGCCGTCGCTCAATCCAGCAACCGCTTCCCATATTCAAAATGGTCACGCCAGTACGGCCCGTCGATATCATCCAGCCGCACCGTACCGCCGCTGTTCGGTGCATGCACGAAGCGACCCTTGCCGACATACACGCCGACATGGCTGATACCGCCGCTGCTGCCGAAGAACACCAGGTCACCACTGACCAGGTCGGTCATCCTCGAAACCTTCAGGCCGCTCATCGCGGCCATCTCGCGTGAACTGTGCGGCAGCTGCATGTACGCAGCATGGCGATAGACGTAACCGACCAGACCGCTGCAATCAAAGCCGCCTTCTGGCGTGTTGCCGCCCCAATGGTAGGGCGTGCCAACCAGTGCCATGGCACGGAACAACACATCGTTCGCGGTGCCCGCGCTCGCGTCGGAAGGCGCCCGCGCCGGCTCATCGGCCAATGCGGAATGCGAATCCTTGAAGGTCGCCTCGCGCCGATGCGGGCTGCTGGCGCAGGCGGCCAGCAATAGCAGGGTGGTCGCCAACAGCAACTGACGCGTCGTGCGCCATGGCGATGACGTTGACGCGAAGCTGGCAACCGGATCCAAGCCCATGGAACAACCTCAGCGTTAGTGGCGCCGAGGTTATCAAATCAATCACTTGGAAGGAAGTTCTCAGAATTTGGACGAACCATCGGGCGGCAAGCTTCCTGGAGCTGGTTGCGGGGCGTTGCGCTCGATCGGATTGCGCCGGCGTCGAGGCGATCTGTGTTTCGGCACCGTTAGAATGGGCCGATGGATGCCACAAACAGCGATATCTTGATTCTTGGCGGCGGCGTGGTCGGCCTCAGCTGCGCGCTCTATTTGCTCAAGGCCGGTGCCAGCGTGCGCGTGCTGGAGCAGGGCACCCCCGGCTGTGGCAGCTCGCACGGGAACTGCGGCACGATCACTCCCAGCCATGCACCGCCGCTGGCGATGCCTGGAATGATCGGTGTGGCGCTGCGTTCGATGCTCACGGCGGAAGCTCCGCTGTATCTCAATCCCCGGTTTGACGGGCCACGCCTGCGCTGGCTGCTTGGCTTTGCACGGCACTGCAACTGGGGTGATTTCCAACGCGCCACGATGGCGCGTTCGGCGATCCTGTCGCGCTCACGCCTGCTGCTGGGCGAGCTGGTACGCGACGATAAACTGGATTGCGAATTCACCGAAGAAGGCGTGCTGTACGTCTATCGCAGCTCGAAAAAGCGCGCGGCCGACGAACACCATCATGCCGCGATGCTGGATCGCCTTGGCATCGAGGTGCAAAGGCTGCATGGCGACGACGTCGAAGCGATGGAGCCCGCCCTGAAGCCTGGCGTGGTCGGCGGCCTGTTTCATCCCGGCGATGCCCGGTTACGTCCGGATCGTTACGTGGCCGAACTGGCGCGACGCGTGCGCGAGCTGGGCGGCGTGATCGAGACCGGCGCGCGGATTGAAAACTTCACTACGGACAATGGCCGCATCAGCCAGGTGCACAGCAGTCGTGGCGCGTTCCTGGCGGATCGCGTGGTGCTGGCGCTCGGCGCATGGTCGCCGTTGCTGGGAAAAACGCTGGGCTTGCGCCTGCCGATGCAGCCAGGCAAGGGTTATTCGCTGACCTACAGCCGCCCCGCACGGGCGCCGAAGCATGCGCTGGTGCTGCGCGAGGCAGCCGTCTGCGTGACGACCTGGGACAGCGGCTACCGACTGGGCAGCACGATGGAATTTTCCGGTTATGCCGAGGGCCTCAATCGCACCCGGATCGATGCGTTGCGGCGCGGTGCGGCCAACGGCCTGCACGAGCCGGAAGGTCCCCAGTTGCTGGAAGAGTGGTGGGGCTGGCGGCCGATGAGCGTGGATGAGGTGCCGATCATCGGGCCGAGCACACGCTGGTCGAACCTGCTGCTCGCGACGGCGCACGGCATGCTCGGCGTCAGCATGTCGACGGCTACCGGCGAATTGATCGCGTCGATGCTTGGCGGCCCGGCATCGCCAGTCGATGCGACACCGTTTGCGCCAGCACGCTTTGGCTTGTAGAGCGCGTTGCGCAGGCGCTTGTGAGTTTGAGGCAAGGTAGGCGCGTTGCTGCTAGCTTCGCAATGAATCATCGAGGATGCAGCAATGACCGCAAGCCATGACCTGATCGTGTTGGGCGCCGGCTCAGGCGGCCTGGCCACAGCCATCCGCGCCGCACAGCACGGCGTCCGCGTGGCCTTGCTCGATCCCGCTGGCCTGGGTGGCACCTGCGTGCACCGCGGCTGCGTGCCGAAGAAGGCGTTGTGGTTTGCCGCGCAATTGGCGCAGGCACAGCAACTTGCGCTCGAGTTCGGCTTTGCCTCGCAGCCGGGGCCGCTCGACTGGGAGCGTTTTCGAGGGGTGCGACAGGGCTACATCGACGTGATCGAGCAACGCTATGCCGCGCGCTTGCAGGAAGCCGGTGTGCAGCTGCTGCGTCAGTCGGGACGCTTTGTCGCGGCCGATACGATCGAATTGTCGGATGGCGATCGGTTGCAGGCTGCGCAGATCGTGATTTCCACCGGCGCCAGGCCGCGCCGGCTTGAGCTGCCCGGCTTCGAGTTGGGCATGGTCTCCGACGACATCTTTGCGCTACGTGCGCTGCCCCGTCGCGTCGCGATTGTTGGCGGCGGTTATGTGGCGGTGGAATTCGCCGGGTTGCTGCGGGCACTCGGCGCCGAAGTGGACATGCTGGCGCATGGGTCGTGGCTGCAGGATTTCGATGCCGAACTGGTGCAGGCCTTACAGCAACAGATGGAGGTGCAAGGCATTCGTATCAGTCTGCAGAGTGTGGTCCGGGCAGCGCATCGTAACGCCGACGGCATCATGCTGGACGACTCCCAGACGGGTTTGCGCGGGCCTTACGATGCGCTGCTGTGGGCGGTCGGGCGGGTGCCGAATACGGAGGCTTTGGGCCTGGAGACGGTCGGTGTGGAGACCGACAAGCGCGGACACGTGCTGGTGGACGCCCGGCAGAACACGAACATCACGGGGATTCTTGCGGTTGGCGATGTCACTGAGCACAAGGCATTGACGCCGGTCGCCGTTGCCGCCGGCCGCTTGCTGGCGGATCGGCTGTTTGGGGGGCAGCCGGATGCGCAAATGGATTACCGGAATATTCCCAGCGTGCTCTTTGCCGAGCCACCACTCGGCATCGTCGGGCTGACCGAGGCGCAGGCGCGCGCCGAACACGGTGATCAGGTCACCGTTTATCGCAGCCGGTTCACCCCGATGCAATGGAAGCTGGCCGGCAGGCACGATCAGACCTTGATGAAGCTGGTCTGCGTGGGTGCTGACGAGCGTGTAGTTGGCATCCATGCGCTGGGTCCAGGTGTCGAGGAAATGCTGCAGGGCTTCGCCGTGGCGTTGAAACTGGGTCTGCACAAGCGCGATCTGGATGCCACCGTGGCGATCCACCCCAGCTCGGCAGAAGAACTGGTGCTGATGGGCTAAGCCCAGGCTGTGGCCATCATCCATCGCCACTACAATGTGGCGTATGGCCAACTACACCTTGCAGCGCGGTCGCGTGCCGCTCTTGATCAGCCTGCCGCACGACGGCAGCTTCATCCCCGACGCGATTGCCGCGCGCATGCACCCGGCGGCGCGGCGTTCGCCGGATACCGACTGGCATGTGGGGCGCCTGTATGAGCCGTTGGCGCACGCGCTTGGCGCCAGCTTGTTGAAGCCAATGGCGTCGCGTTACGTGATCGACCTCAACCGGCCCGCCGATGGTCACGCCCTCTATCCAGGCCAGCGCGAGACAGGCCTGGTGTCGACGATCGGTTTTGACGGCGAGCCGCTCTATCTGGACGGCGACACGCCGGATAGCGTCGAAGTTCAACAGCGGATAAACGATTTCTGGCAGCCGTATCACCAGGCGATATCGAAAGAACTTGCTGATCTGTGCACTGAGCACGGCCGGGCAGTGCTGTGGGAAGGCCATACCATCCGCAGCCGGGTGCCGATGCTGTTCGAAGGCCAACTGCCGGATTTCAATCTTGGCACAGCATCGGGAACAAGTTGCGGTGCAACTCTGCAAGCCACATTGCAGGCGTGTCTGGAGTCGCAGTCGCGCTTCAGTTTTGCGGTCAACGGGCGCTTCAAGGGCGGTTACATCACCCGGCAATACGGGAATCCCGAGGCGGCTGTGCAGGCGGTGCAACTGGAACTTTCGCAGCTCAATTACATGGACGAAGAGACCTTCGAATTCGACGAGGTAAAAGCGCGCGCTGTGCAGGACTTGATCAGTCAACTGTTGCAGATCAGCCTGCAATAATCGCAAGCTATTGCGGGTGGATTTAGCGCAAAAGCAAGTCAATGCCCGGGTATAGACGCGAGGTGAAAATCCCGTGTTTCGTTCAGGTGGCGTACCCCCTTCGTGCTGTTATTGTGGAGTTGTCGCGCCACCCGAGTTGCCGGGTTCCGGCCGGGATCGCGATACCTAATCGTCCGAGGCTCAACACTATGATGCGTAAACTTGCGATCGCTTCCCTGCTCGTGGCGGGCGTGGCTCTTTCCGGTTCTGTGCTGGCTCAGGCTGCTGCCCCGCAGGCAGCGATGGCAACCCCGCAGGCCGCTCCCGCCGCCGCCCCGGCTGCTGCCGGTACCGCTGCTGCTCCGAAGGCAGCGACGACCACCAAGCACAAGACCAAGCACACCAAGAAGGCTCCTGCCAAGACGGCTCCTGCTGCTTCCAGCACCGCTGGCTGATAGTCAGCTGATCTGTGGTGAATCAAAACCCCGTCGGTGTAAACCGACGGGGTTTTTCGTTGTGGGATCGCACTGGCCGTGCAGGAATTGTTCAATCCTCTGCGGCAACCTGCTTGCAACGATTACAGGTTGTTACGTGTCAATCTGGAGCAAAAGAAAGTCAAATGCCCGCCTGCAGATTCGGGGTGGAGTTACGTGTTGTGTTCAGGCGTCATATTCCCTTAGTGCTGCTATTGTTTGCTCGTCGCGCCACCCGAGATGCCGGGTTCCGGCCGGGTCCGCGATACCTAATCGTCGAGGCTCAACATCATGATGCGTAAACTTGTAATCGCTTCATTGCTTGTGGCGGGCGTAGCTCTTACCGGTTCGGTGCTGGCCCAGCCTGCTGCTCCGCAGGCCGCGCCGGCGGCGACTGCGCAGATGGCTCCTGCGGCGGCACCCGCTGCCGCCGGTACGGCTGCTGCCCCCAAGGCGACCAAGACCAAGACCACCAGGAACAAGAGCAAGTACCCCAAGAAACAGCCCGCCACCCCGCCTGCTCCGGCAGCTGCTGGCACGGCAGGGCAGTAGTTTGCTCGGATTGCTGTGAATCGAAACCCCGCTGGTGCAACCGGCGGGGTTTTTTCATGGGCACGGTGCGACGTGCGTCTATCTTGCAGGCGTTTCAGCGTGCGGCAGCGCCGCAATGCACTTCAACTCGATCGCGATCGGCGTGGGTAGCGCGGTGATGCCCAGGGTGGTGCGGCAGGCATCGACGCCGACGAAATGCTCTGCGTACAGCCGGTTGTAGACAGCAAAATCGCGCTGCATGTCGGTCAGAAAAACGGTGACATCCACCAGGTCGGTCCACGCGGCGCCGCTGGCTTCCAGCACGGCACGCACATTGGCGAAGACCTGCCGGCATTGTGCTTCGATGTCGTAACTGATCAGCCGGCCATCGGCATCGTGCACGTTGCCGGGAATCCCGTTGCTGCCAGGCAGGCGCGGCCCGACACCAGACAGGAACAGCAGGTCACCTACCTTGCGTGCGTGCGGATAGGCCCCTACGGGTGCCGGCGCGGCATCGGTGCGGATGACCTGGTTCACGGGCGCACGACCGCAGGCCGCACCAATCGCTGCAAAGCCGCTTCATAGGCTGGCTGTAGCGATGCGCGCGAATCGACGTGCATGCCAAGATCATTCATGTGGCCGTTCTCGAGGCTGTAGCACCACGCATGCACCGAGAGGCTCTGGCCGCGCTCCCAGGCATCCATCACCATCGTGGTGCGGCAGGTGTTCGTCACCTGTTCGATCGCATTGAGCTCACACAGACGTGCATTGCGAACCGACATCAGATCCAGTGCGGTGAGCATTGAGGAGTGCTTTTCCGCCACATCGCCGACGTGCCGCAACCAGTTGTCCACCAGCCCAAGCCGACGCTCGTCCAGCACCGCCTGAACACCGCCGCAGCCGTAGTGGCCGACGATGATGATGTGCTCGACCTTGAGAACATCGACCGCAAACTGGATCGTGCTGAGGCAGTTGAGGTCGCTGTGCGCGACCACGTTGGCCACGTTGCGCTGGACGAAAATTTCACCGGGTGGCAGGTCGACGATCTGGGTCGCCGGCACACGTGAATCGGAACAGCCGATCCACAGGTATTTCGGCGATTGCTGCTTGGCCAGCTGTTCGAAGAATGTTGGATCCGCCGCGTTCATGGCGGCTGACCATCGACGGTTGCCGTCGAGTAGTTCTTGCAGTGGGTTGGTCACGGTAGGCATTCCATCGGCGTGGCTTGCATGGATCGATCTCCGTCAGTAACGAATGCAGATATTTTTCGGTTCGGTGAAGAAGTGCAGCGCTTCACTGCCACCCTCACGGCCGACTCCGGATTGCTTGGCTCCGCCAAATGGTGTGCGCAGATCGCGCAACAGCCAGCAATTGATCCAGACAATGCCGAAGTCTAGCTGGCCGGCGAGTCGATGGGCGCGGGAAAGATCCTGTGTCCACAACGATGCAGCCAGGCCGTAGCGGCTGTCGTTGGCGATTGCGAGCGCTTCGGCCTCGTCCTCGAACGGAATCAGGCTGACCACCGGCCCGAAAATTTCCTGTTGGTTGGTTTGCGCCGACGACGGCAGTCCTTCAATGACGGTGGGCGCCATGAACCAGCCGTCCGCGCAGCGGCCGGGCAGGGTGATCGCGTGGCCGCCGCACAGCACATGGCCACCTTCGACACGAGCCTGTTCGATGCAGGCTGACACCTTGTCGAAATGTGCCCTGGACACCAGTGCGCCGAGGTTGCTTTCTGAATCGTTCGGATCGCCGACGCGCAGTGCCTGCACGCGCTCGATATAGCGTTCGCGAAACGTTTCGTAGATGGATTTCTGCACCAGCAGGCGCGAGCCACACAGGCAGATTTCGCCCTGGTTGGCGAAGCCCGAGCGCACGATGGTGTCCAGGTTCGCGTCATCCAGATTCGCATCGGCGAACACGATAGCCGGATTCTTGCCACCCATCTCCAGCGATACTTTCTTGAATTGCGGCGCGGCAGCGCTGGCGATCTGTGCACCGGTGATCGTGCTTCCCGTGAAGGAGATCGCCTGTACCGCAGGGTGCTCCACGATCGCCTGGCCGACCGTCGGCCCGCGACCTTGCACGATGTTCAGCACACCGGGCGGGAAGCCTGCGGCAATCGACAATTCGCCCAGCAGCGCAGCCGTGCAGGGCGTCACCTCGGAGGGCTTGGCCACGACCGTGTTGCCAGCGGCCAGTGCCGGTGCGATCTTCCACGTGAACAGATACAGCGGCAGATTCCATGGGCTGATACAGCCGACCACGCCGAGCGGCTGACGCAAGGTGTAGTTGATTGCGCTTGCACCCAGCGTGCCCGGTTCCATCGCGTGCGATTCGCTGCTCCAGCCCATGATCGCCGCAGCGAAGTAGCGCAGATTGCTGACCGCGCGGGGGATATCGAGTTTGCGTGCGAGGCTCACCGGCTTGCCGCTATCGCGCGATTCCAGTGCGGCGAATTCTTCCAGCCGCGCCTCGATCAGATCGGCAAGCCGATGCAATAGGTGTGCGCGTTCTTCGATGGGTGTGTTCGCCCAATCGGCCGCGGCGCGACTGGCGGCAGCGACCGCCGCGTCAACATCAGCCGCACTGGAATCCGGACAATGCGCAAACACCGCGCCGGTGGCGGGTTCATGCACATCAAGCCATGCATCGTGGAGTGGTGGCTGCAGGCGACCGTCAATCAGATTGGCTAAGCGTAGGGTAGGCATCAGGGCAAGCTTAAAACCAGCGTGTCACAAAGGCGAGGGACGAAGAGCGAGGGACGAGAGGCGAGTAGCGAGGGCGCAACATCGTTTTCACGCACAGATCGGTTTTGGCGCCCTCGCGACTCGCCTCTCGTCCCTCGCTCTACATCAGCTCAGCGCACGGGTGCGACCGCCATCCACCGCAATGCTGACGCCGTTGACGTAAGCCGCAGCAGGCGTACACAGAAACGCGATCACTGCCGCGATTTCGCTGGCCTCACCGAAACGGTGTGCCGGAATCGTGGCCATCAGGCCCTGCGCGACTTCATCCTCGCTGCGGCCGCTGGCCTTGGACTGTGTGGCCAGCAACCCATCAAGGCGGTTGGTGCGGGTGTAGCCGGGCAGCACGTTGTTGACGGTGATGCCGTCCGCAGCCAGTTCGCCGGCCAGGGTCTTGGCCCAGCCGGCGACCGCGGCGCGTACGGTATTGGAGACACCAAGCCCGACGATCGGCTCTTTCACCGACGTGGAGATCACGTTGACGATGCGCCCGTAACCACTGGCACGCATGCCTGGCAACAACGCCTGCAGCAGTGTCTGGTTGCCCAGCAGATGCTGACGGAACGCCGTTTCGAAAGCGTCCGGCGTGGCCGTATGCGCGGGGCCGCCGGGCGGGCCGCCGGTGTTGTTGATGAGGATGTGCACTGACTGGGTGGCGGCGATATCGGTGGCTGCCGCATGCAGGCCCGCCGTATCCAGCATGTCGACGCTGCGCCAGTCGTGCCGCTGACCGGCGTAGGGTCGCGGCAGAGTCTCGGCGACTGCCCGCAGCGCGTCGCCGGAGCGCGCCAGCAGCGTGACATTGGCGCCCAGTTCGGCCAGCTCGATTGCGCTGGCACGACCGATGCCTTGGGATGCGCCGCACACCAGGGCATGACGCCCGCTCAGATTCAGTTGCATGCAGAAACTCCTTCGTGGTCAGTGCAGCAGCAAGCGCATCGCGAGTGCCGCCAGCCAGCATACCCAGCCCAGCCAGGGGCTGTAGCGCCAGATGCGTTGCCAGCCGTCGATGGTCGCATCCTCCAGCGCTGGTAGCGCAGGTGAGCGCAACACATGCTGCATGCGAACCCAGGTGCGGAATGCGCTTGCCTTGCCGTGTTCCGGTTCGGCAACGACCTTCCAGTGCTGCGGATAGCGACTGCGCATCAACGCAGCGATGCGAAATTGCGCCACGTAAGACAGCACAAACAGGCTGCCGCCGGCGACCAGCAACGCGAGATACAGGATGATCATTGGATATTGTTGCTGCCGGTCTTGTTGCTGGTATCGGTGTCTGTGTTGTTGCTGTTGTTGCTGTTGTTGCCGCTGCCGCTGCCACCGCTGCTGCTGGTGCTGCTCCAGGGGGTGGGCAGCGTGGCGCGCAGAGTATTGAGTACACCATCGCCTGGCGCGGGCTTTTTGCAGATCGCGTTGTCCACGGCTTTGGCGTAGGTCTTGTTCATCATGCCGACCCAGATCGTACCGTCCGGTCCGTGCGGCACGCTGAAGCTGGCGGTGTTGTCCAACTGGACTGTTGTCGGAGTAGATGCGGTGGTGGAAAACGCGGTGGGCGATTGTTCCCAATAAGTCTTTCCCGACTGTTGCGCCGCCGAGCTGTAGACCAGCACGTAATGCGCCTTGTCATTGCTGACCTCGACGCTGCCGAACGCGCCGGTGGTTTCATTGCCCCAGCCCATGTGTTCGCACAGGTTGATGTCGTTGGTACCGATCGGCTGGAAGCCGGCATCGAGCAGCACAATGGTCGGCGCGAACAGGTAACTGGAGTGTAGCCAGCGACCATTCAATTCCGATTTCAACGCGATCCGGTAAGGCAGTTTTGCGTTGTCCGGCAGGCGGAACGCGAGGAAGTAGCTGTGCGCGTTGTTGAGGTTGGCGACCATGCTGCCGCTGCCCAGCGTGAACTTCTGCGGCTGCCATGGAAGCATGTTCTGGTAAGAGAAATCCGCAAAGCTGCTGCAGCAGGGCGAAGCCTGTTGCAGCTGCTGCTTGGCCAGTTTCAGAGCGGCAGCAGTGTCTTCCGCTGGTGGCAGCAGAGTCGGCGGAATCAGCGCTTTCACGCTGTGGCAGCCACCCAGCAAAACAGTGCAGGCCAGCACGGCGGCGAAGACAGGAAGTCGATACGTCATTGCGGGCAAAGTGCTCAGAATTCGGCCGTACCGGCCGCACGCGGGTAGGGGATGGCGTCGCGGATGTTGGACAACCCGCAGACGTAGACCAGCAGGCGCTCGAAGCCGAGGCCGAAACCGGCATGCGGCACCGTGCCATAACGGCGCAGGTCGCGGTACCAGCCATAGGTCGCGGTATCGAGGCCGAACTTGGCCATGCGGCGATCGAGGTAGTCCAGTCGCTCCTCGCGTTGCGCGCCACCGATGATCTCCCCGATGCCAGGCGCCAGCACGTCCATCGCGGCGACGGTCTTCTCGTCATCGTTCAAACGCATGTAGAACGCCTTGATCTGCTCCGGGTAGTTCATTACGACCACGGGACGGCCGATATGTTTCTCAGCGAGGTAACGCTCGTGTTCAGTCTGCAGATCGACGCCCCACGCCACCGGGAATTCGAACTTCTGGCCGGACTTCTGCAAGATCGTGATCGCATCCGTGTAGTCGATGCGCTCGAACGGCTCCCTGATGAATGCTTCCAGACGGCTGATGGCATCCGCTTGCACGCGTTCGGCGAAGAACGCCATGTCGTCTGCGCGCTCGTCCAGCACGGCCTTGAAGATCGCCTTGAGGAACGCCTCCGCGCAATCGGCGTCGGCGGCCAGATCGGCGAACGCGATTTCCGGTTCGATCATCCAGAACTCGGCCAGATGACGTGGCGTATTGGAGTTTTCGGCGCGGAACGTGGGCCCGAAGGTGTAGACCTTGCTCATGGCCAGGCAGTACGCCTCGAGATTGAGCTGGCCGGATACAGTGAGGAACGCCTCGCGGCCGAAGAAGTCTTTGCGGAAGTCGATCTTGCCTTTGTCGTCGCGCGGCAGGTTCGCCAGATCCAGCGTGGACAGGCGAAACATGTCGCCGGCGCCTTCCGCGTCCGAGGTGGTGATGATCGGCGTATTGATCCAGAAAAAGCCCTGTTCGGTGAGATGGCGATGGATCGCCATCATCATGGTGTGGCGCACGCGGGTTACTGCGCCGAACAGGTTGGTGCGCGGGCGCAAATGGGCGACCTCGCGCAGGAATTCCATGGAGTGCTGCTTTGGCTGGATCGGGTAGGTTTCCGGGTCGTCGATCAGGCCCGTGACGATCACCTCGGCGGCCTGCAGCTCGAAACTCTGGCCCTTGCCCTGCGACGGCACCAGGGTACCGCTGATAATCACGCCGGCGCCGGCGGTGAGGTGTTTCACCTCGTTCTCATAGTTGCTGAGCGTAGCCGGTACCACCGCCTGGATCGGGTCGAAGCAGGAGCCGTCAGTCACGTTGACGAACGACAGGCCGGCTTTGGAGTCGCGTCGGGTGCGGACCCAGCCGCGCACCGTCACTGCGCTGCCGGCCTCGATCGCGCCGGATAAAGCCTGCTTCACACTGCATACCGCCGGGCTGACCACTGCCATGAATTGAAACTCCTGCCAAAGCGCCACATATCGGCGCTAGTTGTCGTTGATGAATATGAAGCTCGATGAAGTGGCGCGCCGCTCTTGGCACGCACGAACAAACCGCCATGATAATGTAGCTGCTGCCCGGGCTGCGCGTTTCCGGAGCATTGCATTCCGCATCACCGTCTAAGGTTGGCTACGCCCGCATGAACATCACCATCACTCCCGCTGCCAGCGAACGCATGCGCCATTTCCTGGCCAGCACGCCGGCGGCCGCTGGCGTGCGGTTTGGCGTCAAGCGCACCGGTTGTTCGGGTTTCGCCTACGTGGTGGATCTGGCCGAGGCGATGGAGGATGGCGACCAGCTGGTGCAGGTGGACGGTCTGCCTTTGATCGTCAATGACAAGAGCCTGGCGCTGGTGCAGGGCACCGTGATCGATTTTCAGCGGCAGGGCCTCAACGCCAGCTTCGTGTTTCACAACCCGAACGCCACCGGCGAATGCGGCTGCGGCGAGAGCTTTACTGTCAGCTGATGTAGGGGCACGGGTTAGGGGCGAGTAGCGAGGGCGACGAGTCATGCCTCACGACGAGCTTTGACCCCCGGCCAGGCAAAGTCGCTCGGTTTTGGCGCCCTCGCTACTCGTCCCTCGCCCCTTTATCCATCAACGACTTGCGCGACGATCCGCAAGTAACGTACTATTCCGCTTCTGTCTGCGCCGCATAGGCGTGGGTAGGTACTTGCCTCACCGCACCAGCGGGAGGCTGCGAGGCCGCAAGGCCGCATCCACAAGGAGCTAACCCCAAGATGACCCTGCGTCATTACGAAGTTGTGTTTCTGGTCCACCCTGACCAGAGTGAACAGGTCCCGGCGATGATCGAGCGCTACAAAGCGCTGATCGAGACCGACGGCGGCAAGATCCATCGTCTGGAAGACTGGGGCCGTCGTCAGCTGGCCTATCCGATCGTCAATCTGGCCAAGGCACATTACGTGCTGCTCAACATCGAAGTGAGCCAGAACGCGCTGAACGAGCTGGAGTCGGGTTTCCGCTTCAACGATGCCGTGCTGCGTCACCTGGTTGTGCGTCGTGACGAAGCCGATATCGAGCCGTCCTTCATCCTGAAGAGCAAGGAAAAGGATGACGCCAAGTCCACCCGTCGCCGTGATGACGATGGTGAAGGCGAAGGCCGCGGCCGTGACCGCGATGACCGCGACAATGATCGCGACAGCGACGACTGATAGGAATCCAGACCATGTCCAAGTTTTTCCGCCGCCGCAAGTTCTGCCGCTTCACTGCCGAAGACGTCAAAGAGATCGACTACAAGGATCTCAACACGCTGCGTCAGTACGTCACCGAGAACGGCAAGATCGTGCCGAGCCGCATCACGGGCACCAAGGCGCGCTATCAGCGTCAGCTGGCCACCGCGATCAAGCGCGCACGCTTCCTGTCGTTGCTGCCGTACACCGATAACCACGACGTCTGATCGTGACTGACCGCAACCTTGTGTTGCGGTCAGCTGTTGCGCCCGACCTCGGTCGGGTCTGACTTCAGACATCCTTCGGACAACCGTCCTCTGGCTGCGTCGGGCCACACCGGCGCTAACGAAAAGGAAGCATCATGGAACTCATTCTTCTGCAGAAAGTCCGCAACCTCGGCACGCTCGGCGACAAGGTCGTCGTGAAGCCCGGTTATGGTCGTAATTTCCTCTTGCCGCAGGGCAAGGCCGTACGCGTCAATGCCGCCAATCTGGCTGCGTTCGAACAGCGTCGCGCCGAATACGAAGCCAAGGCCAACACCCAGCTGGCCGACGCCGAAGAGCGCAAGGCCAAGCTGGCCGATGCGTCGGTGACAATCGCCGCGCATGCCAGTGCTGAAGGCAAGCTGTTCGGTTCGGTTGGCCCGCGCGACATCGCCGAGGCCCTGGCCGCGGTTGGTCACACCGTCAACAAGGGTGAAGTGATTCTGGGCGAAGGCCCGCTTCGCCACACCGGCGAGTTCGACGTGGCAATCCACCTGCACGCCGACGTGCACACCACCGTCAAGGTGATCGTGGTCGGCGACAAGAGCGACAAGTAAGCTACACGCAAGATGCTGGTCATGGACGGGCGCCTTCGGGCGCCCGTCTGTTTTGGCGCTCGGCCTACCGACAGCCGCGCCATCGACAAAGTCGCCAGCGTGCCGACAACCCGCGTTCTATCCACAGCAACGCACAGGTTATCCACAGAGTTATTGTCTCGGCGGCTGAGACGCTGCCGCGTATGATGATCGTCAGTGCTCCCATTCGAGATATGTCGGCGGGTGCCCGTTTTTCCGTGAGGTAATCCTCCGTGAGGTAAGTCAATGTCCTTCGTGCCTGAGCGCAAATCGTCATCTTCCGCCATCGAGGCGCTGCGGGTGCCGCCGCACTCCATCGACGGTGAACAGGCGGTGCTTGGCGGTCTGATGCTGGCACCGGACGCGCTGGACAAGGTCGCCGACAAGCTGGCCGAGCTGGACTTCTACCGCAAGGATCACCGACTGATCTGGCGCGCGATCAACGAACTGGCGAACAAGGGCATGCCGTGCGATGCGGTGACCCTGGGCGACTGGTTCGAGAGCAATGGCCTGGCCGAGATGGTCGGCGGTGCCGGTTATCTCATCGAGCTGGCCAACAGCACGCCGAGCGCCGCGAATATCGTCGCCTATGCCGACATCGTGCGCGAGAAGTCGGTGCTGCGTCAGCTCATCGACGCGGGTACCTCGATCACCGAGGACGGCTATCGCCCGGAAGGCAAGAGCGTGCAGGAGGTGCTGGAAAGCGCCGAGCAGCGCGTGTTCCACATCGCCGAATCCGGTACGCGCGGCAAGAAGGATTCCGTCTCCATGCGCGAGGCGGTGAAGGATGCTTTCCGTCTGCTCAGCGAGCGCTATGAAAATCGCGGCCAGCTTACCGGCATCACCACCGGCTTCACCGATCTGGACAACCTTACTTCCGGCCTGCAGCCGTCGGACCTGATCATCGTGGCGGCACGCCCGTCGATGGGCAAGACCGCGTTTGCGCTGAACATTGCCGAGACCGCTGCGCTGCGCAGCAAGAAGGCGGTGGTGGTGTTCTCGATGGAAATGTCCGCCTCGCAGCTGGCGTTCCGCCTGATCTCCTCGGTCGGACGTATCCACCAGCAGCACCTGCGTAACGGCGACCTGCAGGAAGAAGACTGGCCGCGCGTCTCCAATGCAATCTCGATCCTGTCGGATGCAAAGATCTTCATCGACGACACGCCCAGCCTGTCGCCGGTGGAGCTGCGTTCGCGCTCGCGACGATTGCATCGCGAACACGGCGGGCTGGGCCTGATCGTGATCGACTATCTGCAGTTGATGCAGGTGCCCGGAAACAAAGAGAATCGCGCCACCGAAATTTCAGAAATTTCGCGTTCACTCAAGGGCCTCGCCAAGGAGTTGAACGTGCCCGTGATCGCCCTGTCACAGTTGAACCGCTCGCTCGAGCAGCGCGCCGACAAGCGCCCGATGATGTCCGATCTGCGCGAATCCGGCGCGATCGAGCAAGACGCCGACGTCATCATGTTCATCTACCGCGACGAGTACTACAACAAGGAATCGCCGGACAAGGGCATTGCCGAGATCATCATCGGCAAGCAGCGTAACGGTCCCACCGACACGTGCAAGCTGACCTTCCTGGGCCACTACACGAAGTTCGAGAACTACGCCCCGGACTCGTTCTCCGGGTCGTTCGATTGATGCCCGGCGAGCGTCAGGAAGCCACTCTGCCGATGCCCCGTTCACGATGAGTCGTACCACCGTCGCCACCGTCCATCTGGGCGCGCTGCGTCACAACCTGGCGCGCATCAAGGCGCTTGCCGCGCCCGCAAAGGTGATGGCCGTGGTCAAGGCCGACGCCTACGGGCACGGGTTGGAACGGGTCGCGCGCGCGCTGGATCGCGAGGCCGATGCGTTTGCGGTGGCGGCGCTCGGTGATGGCCTGCGCCTGCGCGCGGCAGGACACCAGCAGCGCATCGTGGTGCTGTCGGGCCCCGATAGTGCCCGCGATATTTCCGAGATGCAGCGGCTGCAGCTGGATGCGGCGATCCATCACGAAACGCAACTGCAATGGCTGGCACAGACCCCATCGACCCGCGGTCGTTTGCGCGTGTGGCTGAAGGTCGACAGCGGCATGCATCGACTCGGCTTCGCGCCCGAACAAGTGGCCGGAGTGCATGCACAACTCGCGGCGATGCCCGGCATCGATCCGGAGATCGGACTGCTCACGCATTTTTCCGATTCCGAAATATTCGATGGCACGCAGACGCCGCTGCAGATCGCTCGCTTCGCCGAAGCCACACGTGACCTGCGCGGGCCGCGCTCGCTGTCCAATTCCGCCGCCGTGTTGGGCTGGCCCGATGCGCGCGCCGACTGGGTACGCACCGGGGGTTTGCTGTATGGATTGTCGGTGGTGGATGGCAAGACCGGCGCGGATTTCGGTTTTCGTCCAGCGATGACGCTGAGCACCTGCCTGATCGCGATCAACCCGATCAAGCGCGGCGAGCGCATCGGCTACAACGGTACCTGGACCTGTCCCGAAGACATGCCGGTAGGCGTGGCGGCGGTGGGCTACGGCGACGGCTATCCACGCAGCGCCGCAGCCGGCACGCCGGTGCTGGTCGGCGACCAGCGCGTGCCGCTGATCGGCCGCGTCTCGATGGATCTGATCACGCTCGACCTGCGCGAAGCGCCACACGCAAAGGTCGGTGATCGAGTGACTCTGTGGGGGCCGCAGCTGCCAGTGGAGCTGATCGCCGCGCAGTCCGGCACGATCTCCTACGACCTCACCTGCGGTATGACCCGCCGCGTGCTGTTCGTCGAAGACGAACAGTAAGTCGCTTTGATCGCCTCAACTTACGGGGGTGCCGGGCGTGGTGGGGATGTTGGGCATCGCTGCGCTCACCCCAACCTACGGGGCTGCTGATTGTTGCGGGTAGGTTGGGGTGAGCGCAGCGATGCCCAACATTCATGGAAGCGATTCAGTTGAGCCGTTCGCCCCGAGCGCAGCGAAGTCGAAGGGCATTCGCGATACCGTTCGCTAACCGCATCATGCGCCGATGCGTCTCGCGGTTTGCGATGCCGGCAGGCTAAGCTCTCCGTCATCACAGCCTCCCAGTCGGAATCCTCCATGGCCAAAGCCAAGACCGCGTATGTCTGCACCGAGTGCGGCGCCGAGCACAACAAGTGGCAGGGTCAGTGCGTCGAATGCGGGGTGTGGAACACGCTCAGTTCGATCGTGCTGACGCCGGCGTCGGCTGCGAATGCATCGATGGGTGCGCAGCGCTCCAACTACGCCGGCAATGCCGCCGGCGCGGCGCGCATTACTCCACTCGTCGCAGTGGCACTGACGACTGAGGCGCGCACGCTGACCGGCATCGGCGAGCTGGATCGGGTACTTGGTGGCGGGCTGGTGCAGGGTTCAGTGGTGCTGATCGGCGGCGATCCGGGTATCGGCAAATCGACCTTGCTGCTGCAGATGCTGGGTACCCTGGGTGCGCATCTGCCCAGTGTGTATGTCACCGGTGAGGAATCGTTGTCGCAAGTGGCCTCGCGCGCGCAGCGCCTGGGTCTGCCGTTGGAGCCGTTGCAGGCGTTGGCCGAAACGTGCATCGAGCGCGTTCTCGAGCAGGCCATGGAAACTCGTCCGCGGGTACTGGTGATCGATTCGATCCAGACAATCTGGACCGAGTCACTGCCGGCGGCGCCGGGCTCAGTCAGCCAGGTACGCGAATCCGCAGCCAAGCTCACGCGATTTGCCAAGGAGACCGGCACGTCGGTCTTTCTGGTCGGCCACGTCACCAAGGACGGCGGCATTGCCGGCCCGCGCGTACTCGAGCACATGGTCGACGCGGTGCTGTATTTCGAGGGCGAATCGGGCAGTCGCTTCCGCATCCTGCGGGCATTCAAGAACCGCTTTGGAGCGGTAAACGAACTGGGCGTGTTTGCGATGTCCGACAAGGGCCTTCGCGAAGTGCCCAATCCATCGGCGATCTTCCTGTCGGCGCACAGCGGGCCGACGTCGGGCAGTGCGGTGATGGTCACCCGCGAGGGCACACGGCCATTGTTGGTCGAAGTGCAGGCGCTGGTCGATCAGTCGTCACTGGGCAATCCACGCCGCGTCGCGCTGGGGCTGGAGCAGAACCGTCTGGCCATGCTGCTTGCCGTGCTGCACCGGCATGGTGGCGTGGCAGCTTACGACCAGGACGTATTCGTCAACGTGGTCGGCGGTATCCGCGTGCAGGAAACTGCGGCGGATTTGCCCGTGCTGCTGGCGGTGCTTTCGTCGTTGCGCGACCGACCGCTACCGGAGCAGACCATCACGTTCGGCGAGGTCGGTTTGTCCGGCGAGATCCGCCCTGTGCCGAACGGCGAAGAACGGTTGAAGGAGGCCGCCACGCACGGTTTCCGACGCGCGATCGTGCCGAAGGCGAATGCGCCGAAGAAGGGGCGGGTCGGCGAGATGGAGGTGATTGGCGTGGAACGGTTGGCGGAGGCGATCGACGCCTGCCGCTGAATTGACACCTGTCGTTGAGATGCCTGTTCTTGAGATGTAGGAGCGCACCCCGTGCGCGATGGCTCTTGTGGGAGCGACTTCAGTCGCGATGCTCTGAAGCAGGCCAAACAGCAAAGCCACAGCATCGCGACTGAAGTCGCTCCCACACGAGCATGCGGAGCACGCAAATCCAGGCGCAAACCACGCTTACCAACTTACGAGCTGAACACCACGGTTTTGTTGCCGTTGAGCAGAATGCGATCGTCCAGATAAAGTCGCAGAGTGCGCGCGAGCACGCGACGCTCGATGTCGCGGCCGATGCGGATCATGTCATCGGGCGTGTCGTGGTGACTGACGCGTTCGATGTCCTGCTCGATGATCGGTCCTTCATCCAGCTCGGCGGTGACATAGTGGGTCGTCGCGCCGATCAGCTTGACCCCGCGTCGGTGCGCCTGATGGTAGGGAAGCGCACCCTTGAAGCCGGGCAGGAAGGAGTGGTGGATATTGATGCAGCGCCCGGCCAGCTTCGTTGTCAATTCGCCGGACAGTATCTGCATGTAGCGCGCCAGCACGACCAGGTCGGTGCGGCTCTGCTCGATCAGCGCCCACAGCTGCGCATCCTTGTCGGCTGCATTGGCCGGCAGGTAGTGGAACGGGATGTCGTCGAAATCGAGGTGCTGATACGTTTCGCGAGGATGATTGGCGACGATGCCGGAAATCTTCATCGCCAGCTCGCCGATGCGCCAGCGATAGAGCACGTCGGCCAGGCAGTGGTCGAATTTCGACACCAGCAGCATCACCCGGCGTCGTTCGTTGCGGTCACGTATTTGCCACTGCAGCTCAAGCCGGCTGGCGATCTCTTCAAAACCCGCCTGCAGACTGGCCAGTGTCACGTCGGCCAGCAGCGGCTGGAAAACGAGGCGCATGAAGAACCGCCCCGTTTCGGTATCGCCGAACTGTTGGGCTTCCAGGATGTTGTCGCCTCGCGTGGCGAAATGGCCGGATACCGCAGCGACAATGCCGGGCCGATCCAGGCATGACAGCGTCAGTACGAATTGCGCGGCCATGTCAGACGGTGCGATGCAGGATCAGTTCCAGCACCGCCTTGGTGCCGAAGAAGGCGAGTAGCAGTACGGCCATGCCGACCAAGGTCAGCTTCACCGCCTGTTGACCGCGCCAGCCATGCTGCCAGCGGCCGTAGAGCAGGGTGCCGAAAACCAGCCACGCCACGATCGACAGGATCGTCTTGTGCGCGAGATGCTGGCCGAACAGGTTATCGACAAAAAGTGCCCCAGTGAGCAGGGTCAGGGTCAGCAACAGAAAGCCCGCGGCGATCAATCGGAACAGCAGCGCTTCGGTCAGCGTCAGCGGCGGCAGGGCGCGCATCCAGGGACTGAATTGGCGATGCCGCAATGCGCGATCCTGCACCGCCAGTAGAATCGCCAATGCGGCAGCCATCGACAGCACGCTGAACGCGATCAGCGCTACCGTCACATGCAGCTTGATCTGCCAGCCCATCGCCAGCGGCAGGGTTGGCGGAGCCACGAAGCTGTCCACCGCGATCAGCAACGCGGTCAGCGGAAACACGATCACGCCGAGCGCAGCGACCGGACGCGAGAGATTCACCAGCAAGGTCAGCGACGACACCACGAACGCAACCAGCGACAGTGCGGCGAAAAAGTGCAGGTCCAGAGCGCCGCGATGCATGCCCAGCAGGATGCCGGCGTGGATCAGCACCGCGCTGCCGGCAAGGCTCAGCGCCAGCCAATTCATTGGCCGGCCACCACTCAACATGGGTCGCGCCAGCCCCCCTGCGGCGGCGAGGTAAAGCACGATCGCGAACAGGGCAAAGACGTGAATGGCCATAGCGGGAGAGTGTCGCACAGGGTCCGCCGGGCGTGCATGCGGGGTGCGACGATCGTTCGTCATGGATCCGTCCGCTATAATCGAGCACTTTCCTGTACGCCGGTCCCGTCATGTTCGAGTCACTCAGCCAACGTCTTTCCACCACCGTCAATCGCCTGCGCGGCCGCGGCCGGCTGACCGAGGAAAACATCCGCGAGTCGCTTCGCGAGGTGCGTATCGCGCTACTGGAAGCCGATGTGGCGCTGCCGGTGGTGCAGGCGCTGATCCAGCGGATCAAGGTGCGTGCGGTCGGCCAGGATGTGATGAAGAGCCTCAGCCCTGGGCAGGCCTTGGTCAAGGTGGTCAGCGACGAGCTGACCACGGTGATGGGCACCGCCAACACAGAGCTGAACCTTGCACAGCAGCCGCCGGCCGTGGTGCTGATGGCGGGCCTTCAAGGCGCCGGCAAGACCACCACGGTCGCCAAGCTCGCGCGCCTGTTGACCGAGCGCAAGAAGAAAAAAGTGATGGTGGTCAGCTGCGACGTCTATCGTCCCGCGGCGATCGAACAGTTGCGCACCTTGGCCGAACAGGTCGGGGTGAAATTCTTCCCGTCCGAAGCCGGCCAGGATCCGGTCGACATCGCGAAGGCCGCGGTGCAGGCCGCGCGCCGCGAAGTGGTCGATGTGCTGATCGTCGATACTGCCGGCCGCCTGCATGTGGACCAGGCGATGATGGCCGAGATCAAGGCATTGCACGCCGCGATCACGCCGATCGAAACGCTGTTCGTGGTCGACTCGATGACCGGCCAGGATGCAGCCACCACTGCCAAGGCATTCAGCGACGCCCTGCCGCTGACCGGCGTGATCCTCACCAAGACCGATGGTGACGCCCGCGGCGGTGCCGCCTTGTCGGTGCGTTATGTCACTGGCCGACCGATCAAGTTCCTCGGTGCCGGCGAGAAGACCGACGCGCTGGAACCGTTCCATCCGGATCGTCTGGCGCAACGCATCCTCGGCATGGGCGACGTTTTGTCGCTGGTCGAGGAAGTCGAGCGCAAGGTCGACCAGGAAAAGGCGCAGAAGCTTGCCCAGAAAGTGATGAAGGGCAAGCGCTTCGACCTGAACGACATGAAGGATCAGCTGGAACAGATGAACAGCATGGGCGGTCTGGCCGGTCTGATGGACAAGCTGCCGGGTGTGGCCGGTCTTCCGGACAGCGTCAAGTCCAAGGTCAATGACGGCGAAATGAAGCGGATGGTGGCGATCATCAGCTCGATGACCAAGAAGGAACGTCGCCATCCCGATTTGCTGAATGGCTCGCGCCGCGCCCGCGTGGCCCGCGGCTCAGGCACTCAGCCTGCCGACGTCAACCGTCTGCTCAAGCAGTACATGCAGATGGAAAAGATGATGTCCAAATTGTCCAAGGGCGGTACCAAGGGCCTCATGCGACAGATGCGCGGCGCCATGAAAGGCATGGGCGGGATGGGCGGCATGGGCGGTCTGCCGCCGCCGCGCTGAGGCAATTGCAGGGGCGAGGGACGAGTAGCGAGGGCGCTCTGCATGAAGCTGCAGGCTGGCTTGGTTGTGTTCGTGTCCGATCTTCGCGCCCTCGCTACTCGCCTCTCGTCCCTGGGCTCTAGCTCTTCCCTTTTCCTCAAAATCCGTTAAAATGCCCCGTTTACCGCGCACGGTTCTCGTGCGGCTGCCGTAGTTCGGCAACTCTGGAGTTTTAGTTATGGTCAAGATTCGTCTTTCGCGCGGTGGCGCCAAGGGCCGTCCGTTCTACCACGTTGTCGTGACCGATCAGCGCAGCAAGCGCGACGGCCGCAACATCGAGAACATCGGCTACTACAACCCGGTTGCGTCGGGCAAGGACAAGCGCCTTGAGCTGAACGTCGAGCGCGTCAAGGAATGGGTAAGCAAGGGCGCCCAGCTGACCGACAAGGTCGCCGCGTTGGTCAAGGAAGCCGGCAAGCAGCAGGCTGCCTGAATATGAGTGCAGCTGGTCGGCGCGTCCTGATCGGGCGCATCGTCGGGCTGTACGGCGTGCAAGGCTGGCTCAAGATCGAATCCTGGGCTGAACCTCGCATGCGGATCTTCGATTACCAACCTTGGCTGCTCACTGCAGCGCCGGGCGTGGAGACGGAGATCTCGGGAGTGAAAGGTCGTTCGCAAGGCAAGGGCATGGTGGCCCAGCTGCCTGGCGTGGATGACCGGGAACAGGCGGCGGCGCTGATCGGCAACGACATTTATGTCACCCGTGACCAGCTGCCAGCTCCCGCAAAAGATGAGTATTACTGGGTCGATCTCGAAGGAATGGAGGTCGTCACCACGGAAGATGTGAAGCTGGGACGGGTCAGCCATCTGTTCGCGACCGGTGCCAACGACGTCGTGGTGGTTAGGGATGGCGAGCGCGAGCGGCTGATTCCTTTCGTCCAGGGTTCGTATGTGCGTTCGGTGGACTTGTCCGCAGGGCGCATGGTGGTGGACTGGGATCCTGAATTCTGACGTCGCCGGATGGTGAGATAAAGTCCGCGGGACAGAGGTCAGGGATCATGCGCATCGACGTCGTTACCTTGTTTCCCGACTTCGTGCGTCAGTGTGCTGCCGTCGGTGTCGTGGGACGCGCTCAGCAACGCGAGTTGCTGCAGGTGGAAACCTGGAATCCGCGCGACTACACCACGGACCGGCACCGTACCGTGGACAGCAGCTCGTATGGCGGCGGTCCCGGAATGGTGATGTTGATCGAACCGTTGCGCGCGACCCTTGCGGCCATGCGCGACGCCGTACCCGAACCGGTACATGTGATTTATCTCAGTCCGCAGGGAGCGCGGCTGACGCAGAATAGGGTGGCCGCGCTGGCGAAACTGCCGCGCATCGCCTTGCTCTGTGGACGTTATGAAGGTGTGGACGAGCGCGTGCTGGCGCACGAGGTCGACGAGGAGCTTTCCATCGGCGACTATGTGCTGTCAGGCGGCGAGCTTGCTGCGGCGGTGATCATCGACGTGGTGGGGCGCTTGCAGGATGGTGCATTGAACGATGCGCTGTCGGCCGAGCAGGATTCATTTTCGGATGGCCTGCTGGATTGTCCGCACTACACGAAACCGGTGCGTGATGCGCTGGGTACCGTGCCGGAGGTTTTGTTGTCCGGTGACCACGCGGCGATTGCGCGTTGGCGCCTGAAACAATCGCTGGGACGAACCTGGTTGCGCCGCCCGGATCTGTTGTCACAGCGTGCGCTGGATGCTGAATCCCGGGCATTGCTGGATGAATTCCGCCGCGAACATGCTCGACAAGAGCAAGCGCGGCAAGACGGTGCGGTCGAATGACGACCGCAGCATTGATTGACATAGCTAAAGTGAACCGACAGGTGCGCCATGAACAAGATCATTGAACAGTTCGAAGCCGAGCAGATCACCCGCCAGCTGCCGGAATTCGGCCCTGGCGACACCGTGATCGTCAACGTCAAGGTGAAGGAAGGCAACCGCGAGCGCGTACAGGCGTTCGAGGGTATCGTCATTGCCCGCCGCAGCCGTGGCCTGCATTCGGCCTTCACCGTGCGCAAAATCTCGCACGGCACCGGCGTGGAGCGCGTGTTCCAGTCGCACAGCGCGGCGATCGACTCGGTGACCGTCAAGCGCAAGGGTAAAGTGCGCGGCGCCAAGCTGTATTACCTGCGTGGTCTGGAAGGCAAGGCTGCCCGCATCAAGGAAGACGTGGCCGCTGCTGCCGCTGCCAAGGCCGCCGGCAAGGCTGCCGCTGCTGCTGCCGCCGCTTCCGCCGCCGAATAATCCGGCCGGCGCTACTGCGCCAATAAAAAACCCGCGGAGCGATCCGCGGGTTTTTTGCTGTGGTGTCGGAAGCTAAGCGGGCGACCGGGTCGCTGTTGATCTCATGGTGGCACTGGACACTTCGACCAACCAGCTCGTCATCCCTGCGAAGGCAGGGACCCAGTGACTTCGATTTGATCCGGCCACTTCAAGTTCGTGAAGACCAGAGCACAGGGTGACCAGCTTCGCTGTTGAACAGCGCCTCCTGCCTTCGCAGGAATGACGAGCAAGGAGAGGCTGCTCGAGACTCTCTTACGCCAGTCGCTGCGGCTCCTGCAGGAAGTTGCCCTGCACAAAGTCCACGCCGCAGGCGAACAGCAGCGACGTGCTCGTGGCGTCTTCCACCCATTCGGCAATGGTCTGGCGTTTCAGCTCGCGTGCCTGCTGGCAGATCTCGGCGACCTTCTTCTGGTTTTCCGGGTGTCGCGGCAGTTCGGCCATGTAGCTGCGGTCGATCTTCAGATAATCCGCATCGATGTGATTGAGCAGCTGGAACGAGTTCAGGCCGGAGCCGAACTGCTCCAGCGCGAAGTGGCCGCCAAGCTTCTTCCACTCCTTCACGAATTCCTGTGCCGGGCGCAGCAGGGTCATCACCTTGCTTTCGGTCATTTCCAGCACGACGCGGCCATTCTTCAGTGCGGCCTTGCCGAGTCGTTCCGCCAGCCACGGCAGCAGTGAATCATCCTGCAGCGACGCGGCGGTGAGCTTGATGAAGAACGTCGTCTGCAAGCCCTGACCTTCACGTGCCTGCAACGCACTGATCGCCTGGTCGAGCACCCAGCGATCGATCGCGCTGTTGAGGTTGTGCTTTTCGGCGATCGGCATGAAGAAGCCGGGCAGTACCTCGCCTTGTGGGCCGTTCATGCGCAGCAGGATCTCCGAGTAGTCGCCCTCGGCATCCTGCAGGCTGACTGTCTGCTGGTGGTAGAGCACCAGCCCGTTCTGCGCCAGCGCCTGCTGCAGCAGTTCAAGCCAGTAGCGATCCCGCTCGTCATCGGCCTTTTCACGGGCCGCCGGATCATGCAATTCGACCTTGCTGCCGCCCAGGCTTTGCGCGGTGCGCAAGGCCTGGCTGGCCTGGTTGAGCAGCAGTTCGGCGTTCGCGTTCTTCTCGCCCAGCATGCTGCCGCCGATGCTGACCGTGACGCTGATCGAACGCGTGCCGACATCGAAAATCTCGTTGCTGATGCTGTGCTGGAGTTTGGCGATCCATTCCCTGATCGCTTCGTCCGAGCGCGAATCCAGCACGACGCCCAGGGTGTGCTCGGCGAGCATGCCGGCAACGTCGTCGGTGCCCAGCAGCATGCGGATCCGGCCGGCAAAGCCGGCCAGCAGCTCATCTGCCTTGCCAAGACCGATGCCGGCCACGATCGAGGCCCAATTGTCCGGTTCGACCAGTAGCAAGGACTGACCTTTCTTGCCGTTCGCGGCGGCGGCGACGACGTCGTCGACGCATTCCAGCGTGCGTGCGCGGTTGAACAGGCCGGTGACCGAGTCCCGCTGCAGCTGCTCCAGCACCGCTGGATCGACCAGCTGCCGCCGGAAAACAATCTGCAGGCAAGGCTCGCCCTCGAACGTAGCCGGCGCAAATTCCACTGTGGCGTCGAGGTGGTTGCCGTCGGCGCGACGTGCGCGCAAGGCGAGCTGGGACGGCAACTTCTCCTGGCGCGCGTGGCTCTTCAACAAGGACTTGAATTCGTCCGTGTTCGCCGGATCGATCATGTCCAACACTGGCAGTCCGAGCAGGTCGTCGAAACTGTCGTAGCCAAAGGTGTTCAGATAGGCCTGATTGGCGCGTACATGCATGCCTTCATGGACATAGGCAATCGCGTCGGTGGACGAATCGAGCAGCGCATCACAGCGACGCTCCGATTCGCGCAACGAGGTCTCCAGTCGGCGCACCTGGCGACGGGTCTGCAGCGCGTCGAATTCGCGGCGAAGCACAGCAATCAGCTGCTTCGGCTGGCTGCGCGCGGTGACGCCGCGGGCGCCGCCCACGAACAGGTCCGCAACGAGCTGGTTGTCCATGGTGCTGACCAGGCCTACCAGCGAATAGTCGCGACCATACGCGTCCAGTACTTGCACGACTTCGCGCAATTCCAGGTTGGCGACGGCGGGATCGAACATGATGATGTCCGGTTCCAGTTCGCTTACCGCCGCCTGCAACTGCTCGACATTGGTGGCGCGCGCAGGGCGAACGGCAATGCCGGTATTGCGTAGCAGGCTGATGATCTGTTCCGCCTCTTCAAGCGAGTTTTCGATGAAGAGGATCTTGATGACGTAGTCTTTTTTCATGGGGCGTCGAGCTGTCCGTTGATCACCGCTGGCTACGCGGATCCATGTTCAGGATCGTCTATAACTGATGTTTGTAACGGATTCCGCGAATGGCCGCCAGCGGAAAACGGTACGGAGGTGACCCTTGTCCGGTTTACAGCGGGCGCTTGGACAGGTCGCCGCCGACTTCGCGGACCAGTCTGGGCACCAGATAACCCGGCAACCGCGTACGCAGCGTATCCATCAGGGCCTGTGCGCGGGCGTCCTCAACCTCGAAATGTGCGGTGCCCTGTACCCGGTCGAGCTGGTGCAGGTAGTAGGGCAACACGCCGGCCGTGAACAGCCGTTCGGACAGCTCGGCCAGCGTGCCCGCATCGTCGTTGATGCCGCGCAGCAGCACCGACTGGTTGAGCACGGTGGCCCCGGCGTCGCGCAGGCGGGAGCAGGCGGCCACGACGCTGGCGTCGATTTCGTTGGCATGGTTGGCGTGCAGCACCACCACCTTCTGCAGCGGCAGTGCATCGAGCCAGCTGAGGAACGCGGCGTCGATCCGCTCCGGCAGCACCACCGGCAGGCGGGTATGGATGCGCAGGCGGGTGACATGCGGGAGTTCGGCCAGGCCGCGGCTCAGTTCCTCCAGCTTGCTCGTGGCCAGCGACAACGGGTCGCCGCCGGAGAGGATCAGTTCGCTAATCGAGGAGTCCTGCCGCAGATGCTCCAGCGCCTGCCGCCACTGGCCGGCGGCGGCCATTTCCTCGCCGTAGGGAAAATGCCGGCGGAAGCAGTAGCGGCAATTGATCGCGCAGCTGCCGCTGGCGATCAGCAAGGCGCGGCCATGGTATTTGTGCAACACGCCCTGGGCGGCGCGCGACGCCATGTCGCCGACGGCGTCGGTGACGAAGCCGGGTATGTCATCCAGTTCGGCCAGCTGAGGTAATACCTGCAGCAGCAGCGGGTCGCGCGAGTCGCCAGGACGCATGCGGGCGACGAAGCCGCGCGGCACGCGCAACGCAAAGCCGGCGTCAGCGGGCGGCAGGCGTTCGGCGAGCGATTCCAGCCCGAGCAAGGCGAGCAATTCGCCAGCGTCGGTGACGGCGTCCCGCCACAGTTGCCGCCAGTCGGACGCGGTGCTGGTTTCGGGCCGCGTTAGGCGGGCGCCGGGGCTTGCGGTTATCATGTGCGGCCTAGGTATCGGGCATTTGCCCGTCAATCCTCACATTTTAGCCGCTGTTTATGACGCACAGGGTTTGTTCGGACCCTTTGCCCATCAGAACATCGCTATCCGATCACTCTAATCAGATCTCTCCAACAGATCATCCCCACCAAGATCCTCAATTAAATCTGGAGTTCACTGCATGGCCACCTACGGTCTCAACGACGTCAAGAACGGTGTGAAAATCATTGTCGATGGCGACCCTTGCACGATCGTCGAGGCGGAGTTCATCAAGCCGGGCAAAGGCCAGGCGTTCACCCGCATCCGCATCCGCAACCTGCTCAACGGCCGCACCGTGGAAAAGACCCTCAAGGCGAGCGAGTCGTTCGAGGGCGCCGACGTGGTCGATTCGGATATGCAGTATCTCTACAGCGATGGCGAGTTCTGGCACTTCATGCAGCAGGAAACCTTCGAGCAGCACCAGGCCGACAAGGCCGCTGCTGGCGACGCCGCCAAATGGCTGAAGGGCGAGGAAGAGTGCGTGGTGACGTTGTGGAACGGTCGGCCGATCGCGGTACAGCCGCCGAATTTCGTCGAGTTGAAGATCGTCGAAACCGATCCGGGCGTGCGCGGCGACACTTCGGGCGGTGGCGGCAAGCCGGCCAAGCTGGAGACCGGTGCGGTGGTGCGCGTGCCGCTGTTCGTGAACCAGGACGAGATCATCAAGGTCGACACCCGCTCCGGCGAATACTTCAGCCGCGTGAAGTGACGAGCTGGCGCGCGAACCCAAGTTCGCGCCTCTGCCAGCTCGTCATCCCAGCGAAAGCTGGGACCCAGTGAGCTACTGGCGCGCAGCGCACAAAATCGATTTTGCGTGCTTTGCACAGTTCAGCACACCAGGTTCCGGCCTTCGCCGGAATGACGATCAAAGGCAAGGGGCGGCCACCGTAAGGTACCGCCCCTTGTCGTATCCAAAACTGACATAAAGCGAGTTGACGATGAGCCCGACGACACCACAGCTAGTCGACCTGATGATCGAAGCGCGCTGGGTGGTCCCAGTCGAGCCGCATGCCGTCGTTCTGGAGGATCACGCCGTCGTGGTACAGGACAGCGTCATCGTGGCACTGCTGCCGATCGCCGAGGCACGCGCTGCGTATGCTCCGCTTGAGCGTGTCGAGCTGCGCGAACACGTGCTGATTCCCGGCCTGATCAACTCGCATACGCACAACCCGATGACGCTGCTGCGCGGCTTGGCTGACGACCTGCCGTTGATGGTCTGGCTGCAGCAGCACATCTGGCCGGCCGAGGCGAAGGTGATCGGGCCGGAGTTCGTGCGCGACGGCGTGGAGCTGGCGGTGGCCGAGATGCTGCGCGGCGGCACAACGTGTGCCAACGAAAATTATTTCTTTCCCGACGTGATCGGAGCGACCTACCGGCGCATGGGTTTCCGCGCCGTGGTCGGGCTGCCGGTGATCGAATTCCCGACCGCGTGGGCAACGACCCAGGACGATTATTTCGAGCGCGCATGCGAGGTGCACGACAGCTTCCGTGGCGATCCGCTGGTCAGCACTGCATTCGCGCCGCACGCGCCCTATACCGTTTCGGACGAGAGCTTCGAACGCATTCGCGTGCTGTCCGATCAGCTTGATATTCCGGTGCATCTGCACATGCACGAGACCGCGCACGAGGTCACCGAAGAAAAGAACAAGAGCGGGTTGCGTCCGTTCCAGCGCCTGCAGAAACTCGGCCTGATCAATGATCGGCTGATCGCGGTGCATATGACCCAGCTCACCGACGGCGAGATAGCAGCCTGTGCCGAGGCTGGCGTATCGGTGGTGCATTGCCCGGAGTCCAACCTCAAGCTGGCCTCGGGTTTCTGCCCGGCGGAAAAGCTGCGTCAGGCCGGCGTCAATGTGGCGCTCGGCACCGATGGTTGCGCATCGAACAACGATCTGGACATGTTCGGCGAGATGCGTACCGCCGCGTTGCTGGCGAAAGCGGTCGCGGGTGACGCCGCCGCGTTCGATGCCGCGTACGCGCTGCGCACGGCCACGCTGAATGGCGCGAAGGCGATTGGGCTGGATGCAAAGATCGGCTCGCTCGAAGTTGGCAAGCAGGCCGATCTCGCTGCCGTACGCCTGAGCGATCTGGAAACCCAGCCGCTGTTCCACGTCATCTCGCAACTGGTCTATGCCGCCAGCCGCCATCAGGTCAGCGATGTGTGGATTGCCGGCCGACGCAAGCTGGCCGATCGTGTGCTGCTCGACATCGACACCGACGCCGTGCTCGCCAGGACCCACGCCTGGCGCGAACGCATCGCCGCACATTGAGCCTGTTGAAAACGCTGGAGCTCTCATGCGTCTCACGCTGCGCGAATGGCAGACGCACTAAACTCCGGCACTGCTTTTGAGGAATCGACGATGCAGACTGCACCCAACGTAAGCCCCGATGAGATCGCCCGCTTCGGCGAGCTCGCAGCGCGCTGGTGGGATCCGGATGGCGAGTCGCGCCCGCTGCACGATCTCAATCCGGTGCGCGCCGCCTATGTCGCCGCACGCATGGACTTGCGCGACGCTCGCGTCGCCGATGTCGGTTGCGGTGGTGGCCTGTTGAGCGAGACGCTGGCACGGGCCGGCGCGCGGGTCACCGGCATCGATCTGGGGCAGAAGGTCATTGAAGTCGCCCGATTGCATCTGCACGAGTCCGACCTCGCCATCGATTACCGGGTGCAGTCCTCGGCGGATCTGGCCGCCACCGAGCCGGCAAGTTTCGATGCCGTGTGTTGCATGGAGCTGATCGAGCATGTGCCCAACCCGGCCGCGCTGGTGAATGACCTGGTGGCGATGCTGAAACCGGGCGGATGGCTATTCATGTCTACGCTGAACCGCACGCCGGCCGCGTTCGGCGCGGCGATCCTGGGTGCCGAATATCTGATGCGCATGTTGCCGCGCGGCACCCATCATTACGCACAATTTCTGAAGCCGTCTGAACTGGGCCGTCTGCTGCGGCATGCCGGACTGGAGCTGGAGGACGTTTCGGGGCTAGGTTACAACCCGCTCCAGCGCAAGGCCTGGCTCAGCCGTTTTACCGCCGTCAACTACGTGCTCAGCGGTCGTATGCCGGTATGACGCGCGCTGCCATGAAGCCAGTGCCGGAAAATATCCAGGGCGTGTTGTTCGATCTGGATGGAACCTTGCTCGACAGCGCGCCAGATCTCTACGCCGCGCTGGTCGAGCAATGCGCCGAAGAGGGCGTGTCACCGCCACCCTATGCGCCCGTGCGTGAAGTCGTTTCACGCGGTGCGCGAGCCGTTTTGCGCTGCGCGTTTGCCGAGCGCGGGGAGTCGGCGCTTGAGGGACTGGTGCCGCGCTACCTGGAGTTGTACCAGCGCGTGATGGGACAGCAGACGCATCCGTTCGATGGTATCGACGACCTGCTTGAGCGCATTGAGGCGCAAGGGTGGCGTTGGGGCATCGTGACCAACAAGGCCGCCTTTCTCACTGATGATCTGGTCAGCCGCATCGGCTGGGCCGCCCGTGCCAGCGCGGTGGTGTCTGGCGATACCTTGCCGGTGAAAAAGCCTGATCCCGCGCCCGTGCTGCTGGCCTGCGAACTCGCAAGACTAGATCCTGCGCACAGTCTGTTTGTCGGCGACGATCGTCGCGATATCCAGGCCGGTGCCGCTGCCGGTCTCTATACGGTGGCGGTGAGCTGGGGCTATCTCGACGGCGGCGATCCGCACGAGTGGGGCGCCGATGCGGTGCTGGACACGCCGGCCCAGCTGGCTGCCTTGCTGCGACTGCAACCGGTCACGGCATGAGCGAGCGGGTCGAACAAAACGCGGTACTGCAGAGCTTCATCGACAAGTGGCTGGCGGTGCAGCCGCAACAGCGCATCGCCCTGGTCTTCGTGGATGGGCAGCGCTATCCGGGCCACATCGCGCTGGCGGCGCTGGAGCAGGAGCTGCTCGGTGCGGCCTATGGCATCCGCGAGCCGCAGGTGGCCGTGGCCAAGCTCAACTGGTGGGCCGAAGAGCTCGCGGGCGCGGCGGCCAGTGGTGGCCGCCATCCGCTGACCCAGGTGCTGTTCGATGACGAACGTGCCCATGCCATCGCCAGCGAACTCTGGCTGGCGCCGGTACTGGCTGCGATGGCGCAGCTGGAAGAGGGCACGGCAGCAGATTTTTCTGCACAGCTGGCCGCTGCTACCCAGCTGCATGGCGCACTGGCGGCACTGGAAACCACGTGGTGGTACGGCGTGGAGGCATCGATCGAGCGCGCCACGCGAGTCGCTACCCTCAACCACCTGCTGTACGCGCTGCTGCGCCTGGAGCAGGACGCCGAACGTGACCGCCTGCCGCTGCCAATGGCGCGGCTGGCCCGGCATGGCCTGAGTCGGACGCAATTGCGTGAGCCTGGCGCCGCCCGACAACAGGCGGTCAAGGCCCAACTGGACGATCTCCTGGTCAGTTGGCGTGATTCGGCCACCCTGACCGGCCCGCTCAGCGTGTTTCGGGCACTGGAATCGGGGCATGGCAGCCATCTGGCGCGGCGCGCCGCGCGCGCAGGCGACGCACTGGCCACGCTGCAGGCAGGCCAGCCACGCAGCGGATTCGCCACCACGCTGCAAGCGTGGCAAGGAGCCCGTGCATGGCGCCGGCAGCTGGCCAGAACGACCTGAGACGCAGTGTTTCCGCCACAGCACTATTGTGCGCCGGCTCATTTGCCCCAAGATTGATGTTCTTCTCGGCGAGTCATTCGTCGATGTCAGGACCTACCCATGCCGAACCAGGAAAATACCGTCCGTCTGCTGCCCGACGTTGCCGTACACGCGCAGCCGCATCTTGCCGGGGCGCTGGACTGGGTCGGCATGGCCGACATCCAGGTACCCGTACATTTCGACGCCGGTGATGGCGAGGTGCAGCGGTCGAGTGCCAAGGTCGGTGCCTTCGTCAACCTGAAGCGGCCGGACAAGCGCGGTATCCACATGTCGCGGCTGTACCTGCAGGTCGAACAGGCGCTGAGCACGCAAACGCTGACCTCCGAGTCGCTGCATGCGCTGCTGCGCGGCTTCCTCGATTCGCACAAGGATCTGGCCGACCGTGCCTGCCTCAGCATCCGATTCGAACACCTGGTGCGTCGCCCGGCCTTGCGCAGCGAGAACAGCGGCTGGCGTGCGTATCCGGTCACCATTCAGGCGAGCCTGACGGGCGATGCCTTCCTGCTCGAACTCGGCACTGAAGTGGTTTATTCCTCAACCTGTCCGGCATCCGCGGCGCTGTCGCGTCAGCTGATCCAGGATCAGTTCGCCAAGGATTTCGATGTCGGCAAGTCACTCGATCATGCCGCTGTGCTGGCCTGGCTCGGTAGCGAGCAGGGCATCATCGCCACACCGCACGCGCAACGCAGCGTGGCGTGCCTGCGTGTACGTCCGGCTCAGGGCGCGGGTTTCGATCTGATCGGCTTGATCGATCGCGTCGAACACGCACTCGGCACGCCGGTGCAGACCGCAGTGAAGCGCGAAGACGAACAGGCATTCGCGCTGGCCAACGGCAGCAACCTGATGTTCTGTGAAGACGCTGCGCGACGCATCCAGAAGACGCTCGACGCCGACGATCGCCTCAATGACTTCCACATCCGCGTCGAGCACCAGGAAAGCCTGCACCCGCACGACGCTGTCGCGTATGCAAGCAAGGGCGTGGTCGGCGGCTACGGTTCGACGCCGTAACGACCCCTTCCTCCCTTCGGGGGAAGGCTGGGATGAGGGGCCGGTGCTCGCGGGAATGCCAACTCCTCGTCACCCCTGCGAAGGCAGGGGCCCAGTGCTTTCGTACGCGTGACATGTTTCTGCTCTTGTGGGAGCGACTTCAGTCGCGATGCTCTGGCTTGGCGGTTTGGCTTGCTTGCTTTAGAGGTCAAGAGCGTTTCGTCCTCCTACGGAGGGCGAGTCACTTTTCTCTTGCGTGGTGTATAGACCGGAGACATGGGTAACAGACGTGCCGGGACATGGGTAACAAGTCTAATCGGCTTCACGCATGTCAATGGTGGCGAGTCGGTGGTGGCTGAAGTACAGCTCGTAGACGCCATCTTCGGTCTCGCGAGGGCGCGCGGCGACAGGTAATCCGCGCAAGGCTTTGGAGACCTTCATGTAGTGCCCCTGGAATTTGACCACGCCATTGCTGAGCACGATCAGCACCGTATCGTGAGG